>NZ_BIMB01000012.1 GCF_004000865.1 Paenibacillus elgii NBRC 100335
GTCTCGACCGACGTGCTGACCGAAGAGTTCGGCCGCATGTACAACGGGGAAAGCTTGGCGCCGCTGCGCATCCAGTACAAGGACTATGCGGCATGGCAGCAGTCCGAAGCGCAGCAGGAGCAGATGAAACGGCAGGAGGCCTACTGGCTGGACGTATTCCGTGGCGAGCTGCCTGTACTTGAACTGCCGACAGATTATCCACGCCCGGCGGTGCGGAAGTTCGAAGGAAGCCTGCTACAGCGCCAGTTGGAGCCGAAGCTCGGCGATGGCCTGCAGCGGATCGCGGCGGAAAGCGGCGCAACGCTGTATATGGTGCTCCTGGCCGCCTACAAGGTGCTGCTGCAAAAATATACGGGTCAGGAAGACATCGTCGTCGGCACGCCGATCGCGGGAAGAACGCATGGCGATTTGCAGCCGATCATCGGGATGTTTGTTAACACGCTGGCGATCCGCAGCTACCCGGACGATAAGAAGACGTTCCGTTCGTTCCTGGACGAAGTGAAGGAAACGATGCTGGGAGCCTACGAGCATCAGAGCTATCCGTTCGAAGAGCTGGTGGAGAAAGCGCAGCCTGCCCGCGACTTAAGCCGCAACCCGCTGTTTGATACGCTGTTTGCGCTGCAAAACAAAGAAACCGGAGAGCTTCAGCTCGATGGACTGCGGTTAACTCCGTATCCGGCCGAGCATACCGTAGCGAAATTCGACCTGAGCGTGGATGTCACGGAAGGCAGCGAAGGCTTGGAGCTGAGCATGGAATATTCGACGGCCTTGTACACAAGGGAAACGATCGAACGGATGGCGAAGCATTTCGAGCAATTGCTTGCCGCCATTGTGCAGGCTCCAGAAGCGCCGCTTGCCTTGCTGGAGATGATCACGGCGGAGGAGAAGGAGCACATTCAACGCGTGTTCAATGCTACGGCGGCCGAGTATCCTTCGGACAAAACGATTCATCAATTGTTCGAGGAACAGGCGGAGCGAATCCCGAATCACCTTGCTATTACATTCGAGGGCAAGCAATTGACGTACGGCGAACTGAACGAGCGGGCGAACCGGTTGGCAAGAACGCTGCGGAATGCAGGTGTGCAGCCGGATCAATTGGTAGGCTTGATGGTGGAGCGTTCGCTGGAAATGGTTGTCGGGATGATTGCGATCCTGAAAGCGGGAGGCGCATATGTGCCGATCGATCCGGATTATCCGGAGGACCGCATCCGGTATATGCTGGAGGACTCGGGTGCGAAGCTGCTGCTCGTTCAGGGACATCTACTGGACCGCGCGTCGTTTGCGGACAAGCTCGTGAATTTGAACGACGATGGGGCTTATCACGAGGACGGCTCCAATCTGGAGCTTGTGAACGGTCCGGAACATTTGACCTACGTGATCTACACGTCGGGAACGACGGGCAGGCCGAAAGGCGTTATGGTCGAGCACCGGAACGTCGTGCGGCTGGTGAAAAATACCAATTATGTCGAGCTGAATGAACAGACGCATATTTTGCAAACGGGCGCGGTTGTGTTCGACGCTTCGACCTTCGAAATCTGGGGCGCGCTGCTGAACGGCGGAAGACTGTATGTGGTGCGCAACGAAACGATTCTGGATGCTGTGAGCTTGAAAAACGCGATTCAGCAGTACGGCATCAACACGATGTGGCTGACGGCGCCGCTGTATAACCAGCTTTCGCAGCAGGACAGCGGAATGTTCGCGGGACTGAAAACCTTGATCGTCGGTGGCGACGTGCTCTCCGTACCGCATATCAACCGGGTGCTGCGCGAGCATGCGGGACTAAGCATCGTCAACGGATACGGCCCGACGGAAAATACGACGTTCTCCACGACGCATACGATTGTCGGCGAGCAGAAGGAAGCAGTGCCGATCGGCAAGCCGATCAACAACTCTACGGCGTACATCGTCGACAGCAAGCTGAGCCTGCTGCCTGTTGGAGTATGGGGCGAGCTGATCGTCGGTGGCGACGGCGTCGCGCGCGGCTATTTGAACCGGCCGGAGCTGACGGTGGAAAAATTTGTGGAAAGCTCCTTCCTCCCAGGCGAGCGGTGCTACCGGACGGGAGACCTGGCAAGATGGCTGCCGGACGGAACGCTGGAATACAAAGGCCGGATCGACGAGCAGGTGAAAATCCGGGGCTACCGGATCGAACTTGGCGAGATCGAAGAGCAGCTGTTGAAAGTCGCGAGCGTGAAAGAAGCGACGGTCATCGCGCGCGAAGACGAAAGCGGACAAAAGCAGCTGTGCGCCTACTTCGTAGCGGAGCGGGAGTTGACGGTCGGCGAGCTGAGAGCGGCGTTATCGCAGGAGCTGCCGAACTATATGATCCCGTCGCACTTCGTGCCGCTGGAGCGGATGCCGCTGACGCCGAACGGGAAGATCGACCGCAGAGCGCTGCCTGCCCCACAAGGAAACGCGCCAGTGGGAGCGGAGTATGTCGCGCCGCGGACTGAGCAAGAGAAGGCTCTGGCTGCCGTATGGCAGGCGGTGCTGGGGGCCGAGCGCGTCGGGGTGACGGATCACTTCTTCGAGCTGGGCGGAGACTCGATCAAATCGATTCAGGTATCGTCCCGTCTGCACCAAGCCGGGTACAAGCTGGAAATCCGCGACTTGTTCAAATATCCGACTCTGGCGCAGCTCAGTCAGCATATTCAGCCGGTGGCCCGAATGATCGATCAGGGTGAAGTGACCGGTGAGATCGGGCTGACGCCGATACAACGCTGGTTCTTCGAGCAGTCGTTGGCGGATTTGCATCACTTCAACCAAGCCTTCATGCTGCATCGGAAGGATCGCTTCGATGAGGCGGCGCTTCGCCAAGTGCTGCAGAAGCTTGCAGAGCATCACGATGCGCTGCGTACCGTATTCCGTAAGTCGGAGAGCGGCTATGCCGCATGGAACCGGGCCATCGGGGAAGGCGAACTGTACAGCCTGGAAGTGGCCGATTTCAGAGACGTCAAGTCTGTCGAGCAAGCGGTCGAAGCCAAAGCAAACGAGATCCAGAGCAGCATCAATCTCGAAGCGGGACCGCTGTTTAAAGCGGGGCTGTTCCAATGCGCGGACGGCGATCATCTGCTTCTCGTCATTCACCATGGCGTCGTCGACGGCGTATCCTGGCGGATCCTGCTGGAGGATGTCGCCCTTGGCTACGAGCAGGCCGCGAAGGGAGAAGAGGTTCGTCTTCCGGCGAAAACCGATTCGTTCCGTACGTGGTCCGGGCAGCTTGCAGCGTATGCGCAAAGTCCGGCGATGGAGAACGAGCGGGCATACTGGGAGCAAATTGCCCAAACCGCCGTGGCGCCGTTGCCTAAGGATAAGCAATCCGATCGTTCCTTGCAGCAGGACAGCGAATCCATCACGATTCAATGGAGCCGCAAGGAGACGGAGCAGCTGTTGAAGAAAGTCCACCGCGCGTACAACACCGAAATGAACGACATTCTGTTGACAGCGCTGGGCATGGCGGTTCAAAAATGGAGCGGTCTCGACCGTCTGCTGGTAAACCTGGAAGGACACGGACGGGAATCCATCATGACGGACATCGATATTACGCGCACCGTGGGCTGGTTTACAAGCAAGTATCCGGTGCTGCTCCAGATGGAGCCGGGCAGGAGCTTGTCCACCCGAATCAAAAAAGTGAAAGAGGATCTGCGCCGAATTCCAAACAAGGGAATCGGGTACGGCCTCTGCCGCTACTTGTTCGCACAGCCGGACGGTACCGTATGGGGAGCGGAGCCGGAGATCAGCTTTAACTATCTGGGACAATTCGATCAGGATCTGTCCAATAACGATATCGGATTATCGCCGTACTCCAGCGGTTCGGAAATGAGCGATCGGCAAGCCCGCAGCTTCATACTGGACATCAACGGCATGATCACGGACGGTTCGCTGGCGCTTGAGCTGAGCTACAGCCGGAAGGAATACCATCGCGAGACGGTGGAGGAACTGGCCGGTATGCTGCAGGAAAGCCTCCAGGAAATCATCGCGCATTGCGCGGCGAAAGAATGGACGGAGCTGACGCCGAGCGATGTCCAGCTCAAAGGACTCACCGTCGAGGAACTGGAGCAGATTTCCGCACAAACGCGCAATGTCGGGGAAATCGAGAACATCTATACCCTTACGCCGATGCAAAAGGGTATGTGGTTCCACACGACCTTGGACAAGGAAGCGGGAGCGTATTTCGAGCAAATGCGGTTTACCGTGCAAGGAAGCCTGGATGCGGAGCAGTTCGCCAGAAGCTGGAACGATCTGGTCGCCCGTCACGCGATCCTGCGCACGAACTTCTTCAGCGGGCCGCGAGGAGAGCCTCTGCAAATCGTCTACCGCGACAAACGGATCGGATTCGTCTATGAAGATCTGAGCCATTTGCCGGCGGACGAGCGGCAGGCATCCGTCGAAAGGCTGGAGCAAGAAGACATCGCCCGCGGGTTTGATCTGGAGCAGGATGCGCTGGTGCGCGTTGTGGTCATCCGTACGCAGGAAACAAGCTACCGGGTACTTTGGAGCTTCCACCACATCCTGATGGACGGCTGGTGCTTGCCTCTGGTCGTCAAGGAACTGTTTGAAACGTACGAGGCTTACGTTCAAGGCGATCGTCCTGAGCAAAAGGCTGCACCGGCGTACAGCCAGTATATCGAATGGCTGGAAAATCAGGACAGCGCAGCGGCATCCGCCTACTGGTCGAACTACTTGGCGGGCTACGAAGGTCAAACGGCGCTGCCTCAGGAGAAGGCGCAAAAACGAAGCGAAGGCTATGCGGCCGAGCATGTCCTTTGCGAGCTGAACAAAGAGTTAAGCGACCGGATGAACCGGGCCGCGAAGCAGTGCGGAGTGACGGTGAATACGCTGATGCAAGCGGCGTGGGGCGTCATTCTGCAGAAGTATAACGCAACCGACGATGTGGTGTACGGCAGCGTCGTTTCGGGCCGACCGGCGGAAATTCCGGGCATCGAAGAAATGATCGGACTCTTTATCAACACGATCCCGGTTCGCGTTGCCTGCCAGCCGCAGGAAAGCTTTGCCGACGTCATGGGAAGGATGCAGGAAGCGGCGCTGGAATCCGGACGTTACGACTTCTATCCGCTGTACGAAATTCAGGCTCAGAGCGCTCAAAAGCAAGAACTGATCAACCATCTGCTGGTATTCGAAAACTACCCGATGGATGAACAGGTGGAGCAGGCCGGCGGCGATGATAGCGGTACGCTCTCGATTACGGACGTTGATGTAGCGGAGCATACGAACTATAACTTCACCGTGACGGTCTTCCCGGGAGACGAAATTATCGTCCGCTTCGATTACAACGGTATTGTCTTCGAACGGGCCGATATGGAGCGCTTGAAAGGGCACCTGCTGCATGTGCTTGAGCAAATCGTGGCCGACCCGCACGCTTCCGTAGGCGACTTGGAGCTGGCTACCGCAGCGGAGAAGGCGGAAATTATCCGCGTGTTCAACAACACCGCGGCAGAGTATGCGCGCGAGCAGACGATTCACGGGCTGTTCGAGGAGCAGGCGGTACGGGTGCCGGATAAAGCGGCGGTCGTCTTTGAAAATACGCAGCTGACCTACCGGGAGCTGAACGAGCGGGCCAACCGGCTGGCGCGGACGCTGAGAGCGGAGGGTGTGCAGGCGGACCAGCCGGTCGGATTGATGATCGAGCGGTCGCTGGAGATGATCGTTGGCGCGTTTGCGATCATGAAAGCCGGAGGCGCCTACGTGCCGATTGATCCGGAATATCCGGAGGACCGTATCCGGTACATGCTGGAGGACTCGGGAGCGCAAGTGCTGTTGACGCAGCGTCATTTGCGGGAGCGCGTATCGTTTGACGGGAAAGCGATCGCAGCGGATGACGAGCAGGCCTACGGCGAAGACGGCTCGAACCTGGGGCCGGTCGTCGGGCCGAATCATCTGGCGTACGTGATCTATACGTCGGGTACGACGGGCAAGCCGAAAGGGGTCATGGTCGAGCATCACGGGCTGTGCAGCTTGAAGCTGATGTTTGCGGAAACGCTGCGGATCACAGAGGAGGACCGGGTCGTCCAATTTGCAAGCTTGTCGTTCGATGCTTCGTGCTGGGAAATTTTCAAAGCGTTGTTCTTTGGCGCAACCTTGTATATCCCGGCCAAGGATACAATTCTGGACTATCCGCTATTCGAAAGCTACATGAACGAGAACGGCATTACGGCAGCGATCCTGCCGCCGACCTATGCGATCTACTTGAGCCCGGACCGCTTGCCGAGCTTGAAAAAGCTCATTACGGGAGGCTCCGCCGCTTCGGTCGAATTCGTTCAGCAGTGGAAAGACAAGGTCCGCTATTTCAACGCCTATGGGCCGACGGAAGCTTCGATTGTGACGTCTGTATGGGCGGCTTCCCCGGACGGTTTCGATCTGAGATCGGTTCCGATCGGCCGTCCGATTGCGAATCATCAAATCTTTATTGTGGATTCGCAAAATCACATGCTGCCGGTCGGTGTGGCCGGAGAGCTGTGCATCTCGGGCGCAGGACTGGCGCGGGGGTATTTGAACCGTCCTGAGCTGACGGCGGAGAAATTTGTGGACAACCCGTTCCTGGCGGGCGAGCGGATGTACCGGACGGGCGATTTGGCCCGCTGGCTGCCGGACGGCAACATCGAGTATTTGGGCCGGATCGACCATCAGGTGAAGATCCGCGGCTACCGGATCGAATTAGGCGAGATCGAGGAGCAGCTTTTGAAAATCGCTTCCGTCCAAGAAACGATTGTCATTGCCCGCGGCGACGCAAATGGGCAGCAGCAGCTTTGCGCCTACTTCGTGGCTGACCGGGAGCTGACAGTGAGCGAGCTGAGAGGCGCGTTATCACAAGAGCTGCCAGGCTATATGATTCCGTCGTTCTTCGTGCAGCTGGAGCAAATGCCACTGACGCCGAACGGGAAGATCGACCGCAACGCGCTGCCTGCCCCGGAAGGAAGCATGCAGACGGGCGCCGACTTCGTCGAGCCGCGTACTCCGGTGGAAGCCGAGCTGGCGCGCATCTGGCAGGAAGTGCTCGGAATCGGGCCGATTAGCGTGAAGGACAACTTCTTCGAGCTTGGAGGCCACTCCTTGCGGGCGACGGTGCTGTCAAGCAAGGTGAACAAGGAGCTGAATGTCAATCTGCCGCTGCGAGATATTTTCCGGTTCCCGACGGTTGAAGCGCTGGCCCAGGTTATCGACGGGCTGGAGCAGCAGGAGCACAGCGCCATTCCGGTGATCGGAGAGCGGGAGTACTACCCGGTTTCCTCCGCACAGAAGCGGCTCTTCATTCTGCATCAGCTGGAAGGAGCGCAGCAAAGCTACAACATTCCGGGCTTTGCTACGATCGAAGGGCCGCTGGACCGCGACCGCTTCGAAGCGGTCTTCCGCCAACTGATCGAGCGTCATGAGACGCTGCGTACAGGTTTTGAGATGGCGAACGGCGAACCTGTTCAACGCGTATACAGCGAGGTCGAGTTTACCGTGGAATACAGCAAAGCTGACCGGGAAGAAGCGGTGGAAATTGCACAGCGTTTTGTCCGCCCGTTTGATTTGAGAAAGCCGCCTTTGCTTCGCGTAGGGTTGATCGAAGTGGAACCGGAACGCCATATTTTGATGCTCGATATGCATCACATCGTTTCGGACGGCGCTTCTGTGGGAATTTTGCAGGAAGAATTCTCCAGGCTGTATGCGGGCGAGGAACTGCCGCCTCTGCGGATTCAATACAAGGATTACGCGGCATGGCAGCGGTCCGAAACCTATGCCAAGCGGGTGAAGCAGCAGGAAGGCTACTGGCTGCAAACGCTGGCGGGCGAACTGCCGGTCATCGAGCTGCCGACCGACTATGAAAGAACTTCCACCCGAAGCTTCGAAGGGGCGGAGCTTGAGTTTGAAGCGGACGAAGCTCTTACGCAGCGGCTGAACGAACTGGCGGGCCGACACGAAAGCACGCTGTATATGGTTCTGCTGTCCGCATACACGGTACTGCTGTCCAAGTACAGCGGGCAGGAAGACATTATCGTCGGAACGCCGGTTGCCGGAAGAACGCACGCGGATGTCGAGCCGGTCATCGGGATGTTTGTCAACACGCTGGCAATCCGCAATTATCCGGCGGGCGACAAAACGTTCCTCTCCTATCTGGAAGAGGTCAAAGAGACGACGCTGGGAGCCTTCGAGCATCAGGATTATCCATTCGAAGAGCTTGTCGAACGATTGAATGTGAAGCGGGATGCGAGCCGCAATCCGGTGTTCGATACGATGTTCGTCTTGCAAAATACCGAGGATCGCGGAATTGAAGCGGATGCGTTCAGCCTGACTCCGTTTGTCTTCGATCAGACGGTTGCCGTGCAGTTCGACCTGACTCTGTCGGTGGCCGAAGACGACGGCGCAATCCGCGGAAGCTTCCAGTATGCCGCCAAATTGTTCAAAGCAACCATGATTCGCAAAATGTCGAAGGATTTGCTGGCTGTGCTGGAACAAATCTGCGGAAACCCTGATATCCGGTTAAGCCAGATCCAATTGAACGAGCCTGAAAACGACAGCAACGATTCGTTAAGCAGCATTGAGTTCGCATTCTAGCGGTTGGCCAAACCATAATTCGTTAGCACCTGACAGAGTGTGTGTCTGCGTTTTTGGACACACACTCCGGGTGTTTTGTTACATCATTTTAGGGGAGGTCTACGAATGAAATCGGTATTTGAGAAGGAAGAGGCTTATTGGACCGAGAAATTTGATGCCGAAGACAGCCTATGCTGCCTGCCCTTTAGCATTTCCGCCAATAAAGTTGTTCGATCGGATCTTGCAGCCAAGCTGAGTGTCATCGAACGGCCGCTGCCGCCGGAGCTTTCGGCAAGAATTCTGGCCCTTGGCAACGGGTCGGACATGGCTGTGTATATGATTTTGCTGGCCGTGGTCAAAGGCATTCTGCAACTTTACGTGAACCGGGAAAATATTTTGGTCGGCATGCCCGCCATTGCATCGCTTGATAAGGACAATCCGCCTGTCCATGAAGTGCTGATTCTTAAAAATAGCGTGAGCGCCGGCAGTACATTGAAATCGCTGCTGGGCCAGATCAAAACGTCGATCAGCGAAGCCGTCGCGCACCAGAATCTTCCGTTTAGAAAAATGGTCGGCCAATTGAATCTGCAATATACTGCTCATGGCGTTCCCGTGATCAATACGGTCGTTTCGTTGAGTAACATTCATACCGCGGCTTACGAGCAAAGCGTATCGGCTGATACCGTGTTCCGGTTTCATGTCGAAAACGGCGTGATCACGTTAAGCCTAGGCTACGACTCACACCGCTACGATCCAGCCTTGATGGACCGAATGATCGGCCATCTCTTTCGTTTGTCTTCGGTTATTTTGTTTCAACCGGAGCTTGAGCTTGGCAAGGTGGAGCTTTTGTCCGACTCCGAGAAACAGCAGCTTCTCCATGAATTCAACGATACGGCGGCGGATTATCCCCGGGAGAAGACGCTTTACGGACTGCTCGAGGAGCAGGTGGAGCGGGACCCGGAAGCCGTGGCGGTTCTTTTTGAAAATGAGCGGCTGACGTACGGGGAATTAAACGAACGGGCGAACCGCTTGGCGCGAACGCTGCGGGCGAAAGGGGTTCAAGCGGATCGGCTGGTGGGGATTATGGCCGAGCGTTCGCTTGAAATGGTCGTCGGCATTATGGCGATTTTGAAGGCTGGAGGAGCCTATGTGCCGATTGACCCGGAATACCCCGAGGAGCGGATTCGTTACATGCTGGAGGATTCGGGAGCGCAGGTCCTGCTGCTTCAGCGTCATTTGCGGGAAAAAGCGGCCTTTGACGGAGACATTTTGGAGCTGGAGGACGCTGCGGCTTACCACCCGGACGGCTCGAATCCGGAGCCGGTTTCCGGCCCGCGCCATATGGCGTATGTGATCTACACGTCGGGTTCGACGGGCAAGCCGAAAGGGGTTATGGTCGAGCATCATTCCGTCGTTAACCGGATTCTGTGGATGCATAAGCGATATCCGATCGGTCCGGCGGATACGATCCTGCAAAAAACCGCCTTCACCTTTGACGTCTCGGTGTGGGAGCTGTTCTGGTGGTCCATGGTCGGCTCGAAGGTGTGCATGCTGTCGGTAGGCGGAGAAAAAAATCCAGAGCGCATCGTAGAGACGATCGCGCGCTATGGCATCACCACCATGCATTTCGTGCCGGCGATGCTTCACGTTTTCCTGGAATACGTCGAGTCGCTGCCGGCCGCAGCGGTCCTGGACAAGCTGAGGTCGCTGCGCCAGGTGTTTGCGAGCGGCGAAGCGCTGCCTCCGCAGCATGTCGCCCGGTTCCAGAAGGCGATTTCGGCCGTAAACGGGGCGAAGCTGATCAACCTATACGGGCCGACGGAGGCGACGGTAGACGTGTCGTATTTCGATTGCGAGCCGGACGGGGAATATCCGATCATTCCAATCGGCAAACCGATTGACAATACACAGCTGTACATCATTAAGGAAGGAACGGGTCAATTGCAGCCGATCGGCGTGGCCGGAGAGCTGTGCATCGCGGGCGTTGGCGTCGCCCGAGGCTACTTGAACCGTCCGGAACTGACGGCGGAGAAGTTTGTAAAGAATCCGTTCGGGGCATCGGCAGAGGAGCGGATGTACCGTACGGGCGACTTGGCCCGCTGGCTGCCGGACGGCAATATCGAATACCTGGGCCGCATGGATCACCAGGTGAAAATCCGCGGCTACCGTATTGAGCTTGGCGAAGTGGAAGCACGGCTGCTGAAAGTAGAGGGGATCCAGGAGGCTATCGTCATCGCGCGGGACAGCGAAAGCGGCGGCAAGCAATTGTATGCCTACTTCGTGGCGAACCGGCCGTTAACGGTCAGCGAGCTGCGGGGAACGCTGGCGCAAGGCATGCCGGCCTATATGATTCCGTCGTACTTTGCGCAGGTTGAGCGGATGCCGCTAACCCCCAACGGCAAGATCGACCGCAAGGCGCTGATTGCCATGGAAGGAAAGCTGCAGACCGGATTGGAATATGTGGCGCCGCGGACGGAGCAGGAGGCGCAGCTCGCTCAAATTTGGCAAGAGGTGCTCGGGCTGGAGAAGGTTGGCGTGAAGGATAATTTCTTTGCCCTCGGCGGACATTCCTTGAACCTGATGCAGCTCGTTCAGCGCGTATATGCCGAAACGGGGACCGAGCTTCCCATTCACAAAGTGTTTCAAAACCCTTCCGTGGAATCGATGGCGTACGAGATCTGGGAATCCGGGTCCGACGGAGACAGCTGCCATTTCGTGAAGCTAAATAGCGACGGACCGGTGAACGTATTCTGCTTCCCGCCGGGAAGCGGCTACGGCTTCAGCTATCTGGAATTGGCGAAGGCGCTGGAAGGCTACTGCGCATTGTACGCCATAGACTTCATCGACGAAATTGAAGATTACGGCGATATGGTGGAGCGGTATGCTGACGAGGCGATTCGCGTTCAGGGTCAGTCGCCTTACGTATTGCTCGGCTATTCCGTAGGCGGCAACCTGATGTTTGAAGTAGCCAAAGCTCTGGAAAAAAGAGGCTGCCGTGTCTCGGATATGATCATGGTCGATTCCTTGATCAGACAGCTCGTCACCGACGCCATGCCGGACGAAGAATTGGAAGACGATATTGTTGAAATTCTCGATCTGGTCGAAGGCATGAAAGAAGGGGCGACGAGAAACCCGCTTATCCGCGACCGGGTTCAACAAAAAGTGAGAGCCTATTTGACTTATGGCGATCAGTTGGTTAATACGGGCATGGTGGAAGCGAACATTCACGGGCTGTATACGGAAGAAACCGAAGCCCTTATCCGGGACCACCATGTGCCGACATGGAACACCGCTACCCGCCAAAGCTATTCAGAGTACCGGCTTGCCGGGGTTCATGCCAAAGTGCTTCATCCCGAGTCCATTGCCGTGAACGCACAAACAATTCAACAGATCGTCCGCCAAATTGCCGGACCGACGGGCGAAGTCCAAAAGGTGTTGCTCTAAAACGGAGCAGCCTTTTGGCCAGCCTTGAAAGGGGACAAGTGGGTGGCACAAGAACGTAAATCCAGGTTGACCTTATGGAAGGCCGTCTCCTGGATGTGGAAATTCACGAAGCCTTACAGAGGATGGGTGCTCGTCGGCATCATCGCGGCCATGGCGGCGGCCATCATCGAGGTGTGGACGGGCAGTTTGACCCAGCAGCTGACGACCAGTGCGGAGAAAGGGGCGGCGCAATCGGTAATCCAAATCGTTTATGCGGTGTTTACGATTATCCTGATCGGTGTCCCTGCTAAATATTTTATGGTCTACGGCGTGGAAAAAAGCAGCGCCCTGATCGTGAGAGATATCCGCAACCATCTGATGAACCATATAGGAAAATTACCTGTTCACTATCTGGAAAAACTGCACTCCGGCGATGTTCTTTCGAGGCTTAGCAGCGATTTGCGGCTAATCCAGCAATTTTTGACCCGGGACTTGGCCCAATGGTTTTATCACCCGCTGCTGTTCATCGGCTGCTTTGTCTGCCTGATCTGGATTCAATGGCAGCTCGTGGTGTTCAGCTTGCTGCTGCTTCCCTTTTCCTTGCTGGCTTCCCAGTGGATAGGAAACCAATTGCGCCAGCTCACGGAAGAAGCCCAGGAAAATATGGGGCGGATGAACTCCAATCTGCAGGATACGCTGGGCGGCATGCCGATCGTTAAAAGCTATTTGCTATCCGGAATTATGTTCCGTTCATATCAATCTCTGCTTCAGCTGACGCTGCAAAAAAAATTAGCCCTGAAAAAAAGGGAGGCTTGGATTACCCCCGTTCTGTTTACGCTGATGATCAGTCCGATCGTCTTCTCGGTGGTCTACGGAAGCTATTTAATTTCCAAAGGCTTGTTCAGCACGGGAGAGCTGGTTGCTTTTCTATACCTGCTGAATTTGTGTCTGGACCCGCTTGACCACATCCCGGCGCTCATTACGAATACATTTGAAATGAGCGGAGCGTTAAAAAGAGTGGTGGACATCGGGAATCAGCCCGTCGAAAACCAGGAGGGGCATGCCATTGAAAGAACGGAACTTCCGCCGATCGAGTTCGATAACGTCAGCTTCGCTTACGAGCCGGCTTCCCCAATCCTTCAGAAGCTGAGCTTCACGGTGCCGAAAGGGAAGACGATCGCTTTGGTGGGGGCGAGCGGCGGGGGGAAAAGCACCGTATTTAAGCTCTTGTGCGGCTTTTACGCCTTGCAGGAGGGCCAAGGGACGATTAAAGTATTCGGTCAGCCGATCATGAACAGCAATTTAAACGATCTGCGCTCCCATTTTTCGGTGATGACGCAGGATTCGTATTTGTTCGGCGGCACCGTCGCCGAGAATATCGCCTACGGCCGGGCGAACGCTTCGATGGATGAGGTGATCGAAGCGGCCAAGCTGGCGAACGCACACTCTTTTATTATGGAGCTTCCGGAAGGCTACCAAACCGAGGTGGGCGAGCGAGGCGGATTTCTGTCCGGCGGCCAGCGCCAGCGTATTGCCATTGCTCGCGCCTTTCTGAAGGATGCGCCCATCCTGCTGCTGGACGAGCCGACCTCTGCTTTGGACACGGAGTCGGAAATGTTCGTCCAGGAAGCGCTGAGCGTTTTGATGAAAGAAAGGACGACCATCGTGATTGCCCATCGGCTGACGACTATTGAGAATGCGGACGAAATCTGGGTCATGGACCGCGGGACGATTGCCGAAGCGGGGAGTCATGCTCAGCTGCTGGCCAAGAAAGGGCTGTACGCCCAATCGTACCATCAGGAGTTTACAACAGATACCGGCAAGAGCAAGGAGGTGGCTTATACGTGAATGGCGGCGTCATGCTCACTTATATGAAAGAGCTCGGCTACATGATGAGCTTTATGAATCCGCGGCGCAGGGTCCAATATTTCGTGGGGCTCACCGTCAGCACGATCGTTCACACCTTGTTCTTCGTCGCGTTCAGCCTGGTGATCCAGCGTTTGGTCAATTTTGCCCAGACCCAGGATTCCTCTCTGATGTATCAAGCCTTTTACATCTTGGGAGGCTCGCTGCTGATCGTCAACCTGATCGCTCCCGGGTTCACCTATATGTATCAGCGCAGCGTGGAGTATACGATGGTTGATATCCGGGAGCGTATATACCGCAAGCTGTGCCGGCTGCGTGTCGGATATCTGGAGCAGACCCATAACGGGGATCTGGTTTCGAGAATGACTAACGATGTGTCGACCCTGGAAATGACGTACACGAGCGTGTTTTTCGCGATTCTGCTGCAGCTCACGCTCAGTATAGGAGCCGTATTGACGATGTTCGTCATGCATTGGCAATTGGCGAGCGCTTCGTTCGTGGTGCTGCTCATTTCCTTTGCAATCAGCATCCGGTTCGTCCGGCAAATCCGAACGCTGTACGAGCAGTCGCTTACCCTGCTGGGCAAGATGACGGAGAAGTTTTCCGATTTTATCGGGGGGATTCAGCTTGTTAAATTGTTCCATATTCGTCCGATTTTTGCCCAGTACCGCGACCTGAACGAGCAGGCAACAAGGGTAGCCGAGCAAACCGCCACTAAAAACGGGATGCTGGCTGCGGTCAATCATTTTGTCAGCTACGTTACGTTCTGCGGAATGATTGTCGTAGGCGGATTGCTGTATGCCCATGGCCTTATCGCCATGGGGACAGTGGTGGCGTTGGCGGTTCTTCAGATCAGTTTGACGCACGCGATTTTGAATTTCGGCACCTTTTTGTCACAGGCGCAAAATTCGCTCGCCGGCGCTCTTCGCATTAAAGAGGTTCTGGAGGAGCAGGAAGAGCCCGAGCGAATCGGCCTCAGCGGGAAGGACGCCGTATCGCCCGCTATGGTGGAATTCTGCGACGTCGAATTTTCCTATCAAGCGGATAAAAAGGTGCTGCGCGAAATGTCCATGCAGGTGTATCCGGGCCAAGTCGCGGCAATCGTCGGGGCAAGCGGCAGCGGCAAGAGCACGCTGATCAAATTGCTGCTGGGCTTTTATCCGGTCGAACGCGGAGAAATTATGCTGCAGGGCAAGCCGTTCGGTCACTACACCTTGGAGGAGATTCGCGGGCAAATCGCCTACGTGCCACAGGACGCCTTTTTATTTAGCGGGACGATCGAGGACAATATTCGTTACGGGAATCCGCAGGCGACGGCAGAAGAGGTGATTGAAGCCGCCAAGGCCGCCTATGCCCACCATTTTATTCAGGAACTGCCCGAGCAGTACCAGACGCAAGTAGGGGAGCGGGGGGCGTCGCTATCGGGCGGGCAAAGACAGCGCATTGCGATTGCGAGAGCCATCCTGAAAAATGCGCCGATCCTGCTGCTGGATGAGGCTACCTCCGCGCTCGATACCGAATCGGAATATTGGGTGCAGGAGGCGCTGAACCGCTTGATGAAAGGGCGCACAACGATTATGATCGCCCATCGTTTAAGCACGGTGGAGAAGGCCGATTTCATTGTGGTGATGAACCAGGGCAGCGTGGTAGAGCAGGGCGCCCATCAACAATTGCTTGACCGCGGCGGCTATTACGCGAAGCTGTACGGATAGCGGTAAGGTATCCCTTCCCTTGGACGGAACTAATTCATGCAGTCGAATGCAAAACAGGCAGAGGCCGATAACGGCTCCTGCCTGTTTTTTTATACGATGCGTTCTACTTGCCCTGCTTCACTTCGTTCAAGAGCGAGAGGTCGAGGAATTTGCTCAGGTCCAGCTCCTCTTTCTTCACGTCCTTGATGTAGCCGGCCTCGATGGAGACGCGGGCCATTTCTTCGATCGCTTCCTTGCTGACGTCCGTCGTCAGATTCAAGTGGGAGATCGCCGCTTTAATCAAAGCGACATCCATTCCTTTTCCGCTGAGCGCCTTTAATTGGTTGTTGATCAGTTCATACGCTTTGTCCGGATTTTTCTTGATAAAATCAATCGCGTCCGCATTGGCTTGAATGGCTCCCTTCGCCAGCTCGCGGTTATCTTTCAGGAACTTGTCGCTGGCAACGAGAATCGTGAGAGGATAGTTCCCGTTGTTCGGCGGAATTTGATCCCATGGCACGATCACTTTGCCGATGCCTTCCTGTTCCATCTGCGTGGCCCACGGCTCGGGAATGAGCGTCGCGTCGATTTCTTTCTGGCGCATCGCCACGAGCGTATCCGCCGGAGCCCGAGCAATCAGCTGTACACCGCTCTTGTCGGTCGTCACGTTCAGATTGTTCTGCTTCAGCAGCAGGCGGAGCGAAATTTCGTTCGTGCTGCCTTTCGTCGGGATGGCGACGGTTTTGCCGACCAAATCCTTGACGCTGTTGATGCCGGAATCTTTGCCGGCTACAAGTACTGCGCCTCCATTATTCGAACCGGAAATGACACGGAAGTTTTTGCTTTTCAGGAACTGGTTCGTCGAAGGTCCGGGACCGACGAAGCCGAGGTCGATCTGATCCGTAGCCAGCGCGGTGGAGAAGTCGGACCCGTTGTCGAACGGCGTCACCTCGATCTTGACGTTCTCGCCCCAATATTTCTTGAACAAGCCCTGCTCCAGGGCGACATAGCCTGGCGCATGGGTAACGTTCTTGAAGATGCCGAGCCGTACCGTTTTCGCCGCGGCCGGTTTGTTCGCTCCGGCGGCTCCGTCTTTCGGTGCTTCCGATTTGCTTCCGCAGGCGGAAAGTGCAAGCGATGCGGTCAGAACGACCGCCAATAGTGCAGACCACTTTTTCATAGTTCCGTTTCTCTCCTTTGTTTAGCACAAGCCTTTCGACCGTGCTGCCCCCGATTGGTTATTTTTTGCCGCTGATTAGACCGTAGCGAAGTAACAGTTTATCCTCAAGCCGCTTGAAGCAAAAATGGTCGGACACCGTGCCGAGCACGGCGATGATGATCACGATGCAGAGCATGAGCGCCGTATCCGCCAGATTGCGGCCGTCCTGCAGCAGCTGTCCGAGGCCGACGCCTTTGGCGATCAGCTCGCCCGCGACAAGCGCCCGCCAGGCAAAAGCCCAGGCGACGCGAACGCCGGTAATCATGTGAGGGAACGCGGCGGGGACCATGATTTGGTAAAACATGCGCATGCCGTCGCCGGTTCCCATCGTTTGCGCCGCTTTGATATAAATGGAAGGGATGTTTTTGATCCCCGTCCGGCTGGCCATCGCCATCGTCCATGTGGCGCCCAGCGTGGTGATGAAGATGACCGAGAAATCGTTCATACCGAACCAGATGATGGCAAAAGGCAGCCAAGCGATACTCGGAATCGTCTGCAGCGCGACAACCAGAAAGCCGATCGTGTCGTCGATTAAGCGGTACCGGGCGAACAGGAAGCCGAGCACCGTGCCGACCAGGATCGAGATGGCAAAAGCGAGCAGAAGCCGCGTCAGGCTTTGAAACGTCGCTTCAAGCAGCTGTCCGTGGACGAATCCGTCGTAGAACGCTTGAAACGTCTGGGTGACGGAAGGGAACTTCCAGCCCCAGTCGAATATTCTAAATCCCGCTTCCCACGCTATCAAGAGCAGAACCAGGAAGAGGCCCCTTCTTAATGCTGTACTCATCGCCCATCTCCTCCTTTACCACTTTTTCCAGCTCGTCGGCCAGCGCATCCATAATGCTGGCTTCCACGTGATGCAGGACGGAGTCGGCGTAATCGCGCGGACGCGCCGCCTGAACGGCGAATTCCTTCTTGATCTTCCCGGGCCGGGTCGACATGACCAGCACGCGGTCCGACAAGATGACGGCTTCACGGATGTTATGCGTAATGAACAGGATCGTTTTGCGCGTCCGCATCCAAATTTCTTCAAGCTCCTTGTGCAAAATGAGCCGGGTCTGTTCGTCCAGTGCCGCAAAAGGCTCATCCATCAGCAAAATTTCCGGGTCCATCGCCAGCGCCCGGGCAATGGCTGCACGCTGTTTCATCCCGCCCGACAGCTCGTGCGGGTAACGGTCCGCGAATTTGCTCAAATGCACCGCTTTGATCTGCTCCATCGCCATGGCTTCGCGTTCCTTCTTGCCGATGCCTTTTTGCTTCAGGCCGAACGCAACGTTATCCAGCACCGTCAGCCAAGGAAACAAGGCATGCTCCTGAAAGACGACGACGCGGTCGGGTCCGGGCGCGCTGCATGGCTTGCCGTTCACCGTAATGGTTCCTTGCTCGGCTTGCTCCAGACCGGCGACCAGATTGAGCAGCGTGGATTTGCCGCATCCCGACGGGCCGAGCAGCGAGACGAATTCGCCCTTGCGGATCGTGAGGGAAACGTTATCAATGGCGGTAAAGCTGCCGCCGGTACGCTGATGGAATGTCTTGCTGACGTCTTGGATTTCAATCAATGATTTCACTCTCCTCGAAGAGACATGAGAAAATGCATAATCAACTATACCAACTTATTTTATAGGAATTAGGTGTATTGTCAACTACAAATTTTGCAGGATTTCGCGGTCTTTTGTCGAATGGTAGAGGAAGACCACATTTTTCCTATTTAATAGAAAGGTATGGGTGTGAATGAAGCGAATGAAGCGAGTCGCGGTTCTTGCCGCGATCATTAGCGGAGCGTTCGCCGCCGGCGTTTACGCCGAGGACGTTTTGCAGCGGGTCGACGCCTACTTGCGTCCCGATTTCAACCTCGTGCTGGACGGGGAGTCCGTCAAGCTGTCGGAAGCGCCGCTGGTTTACAAGGACAAGAGCTACCTGCCGCTGGCCGATCTGACCCGGCTGCTTGGCGCCAACCTGCTCTGGAGAGAAGATACGAAGACGATCTACATCAACAGCCGGATCAATCCCGAGCAGAAGACGGAGGATTCGAACCAGGAATACGAATCGATCGAGCTGTCCGACCCGTACTCGATTACGCTCAAATACCTTGGGGCCGAGTATCCGATGCTTCTGACGTACAACAAGAAGAACATGTCCGCCTACGTCCCGTATTACCGGGAAACCGACGTCAAACGGATGGGCATCGATACGAGCGGCTTGAAGAAAGCACGAGAGCGCCTGACCGGCGTGGTGTATGTCAACGAGCAGGAGCTGAAGAAGCGCTGGCGGCAGAACCCGGAGCAGGTGTATTCCACCAATGGCGACAATTACATCATCAACGGGGAAGTCAGCCCGAAAAAGATCGATGCGCTGCGGACGTACATCAAAAATTCGCAGATGCTCAAGTATGGGGAAATGGTGTTTTACCAAAAAGCGGTCATTATCGACAAGCGCGAGGAAGAGGATGAGTACGATTACTTGTTCCACGAAACCGTGCAACTGCCTGTTGCTCCGAACAGCCCTCCACCGCCGAACGGAGGCGTGGTCAAACGTTTTATGCTGGGGCGTGTGAAGCTGACTAAAAACAACGCTTCCTCCGAGCTCAGCTACATCGTCAACATGGTCGACCGCATAGATTTGCAGGAGGAAGCCAACAAACGGGGTACTCGTTAATCTTCGTGTTTCCAATAGAGAATGGCAATTTGCGTCCGGTCTCTCAGACCGAGCTTGCTCAAAATCTCCGATATGTAATTTTTGATCGTCCCTTCGCTCAGGAACAATTCCTGGGCGATTTCTTTATTGGACAGCCCTTGCGCGATTTTATCGACCACCTGCTTCTCCGTGGGGGTGAGGCCGTACGATTCGAATCTGGCAAAAGGGTCCTTGCGGCTCTGCGTCACTTGTTCCAAAGCCGCCTCCGGTTGTACGGAAGACTGGGGTTGTATCCAGCCGGTCAGCTTGCGGGCAATATCCGGGTGGATGAGCCAGTTGCCTTGGTGAACCGTTTTAATGCCTTGCACGATCCGGTCCGGCGGGATATTCTTGAGCAGATAGCCGCTTGCGCCGTTGCGCAGCGCCTCGACGATATACTCGTCGTCGTCGAAGGTCGTCAGAATGAGCACGCGGGTATCGGGCGACGTTCGCTTGATGTTCAGCGTGCCTTCGACCCCGGAGCAATTCGGCATGCGAATATCCATCAGCACGACATCCGCGGTTTGTCCGTCGGTAAAAAAGCGGTGGGCTTCGTTTCCGTCGCCGCATGCTCCGACTACGCGTAATTCCGGGTCCAGCTCCAAAATCATTTTCATGCTTTCGCGGATAAACGGGTCGTCGTCAACAATCAATACTCGAATCATGGCAGCATTACCCGCCTCCTCGTGGTTGGAATCTTTCGTCGGTGCCTCTTATTGCGCGCAGGGCGTCGGCACGAGGGTCGTGACGGCGAACCGGCCGTCGGTGTGGATGCGGAGCTCACCGCCTACCAGCCGCGTCCGTTCCTCCATACCGCTGAGCCCGAGTCCCCTGTCCATAGCGGCCGAATCCGGCAGCGTCCCGTTATTGGAAACGGTCATGGCTACATTGGACTCCTCGAAGCTCATCTCGATAAGCACTTCGGTAGCCTGCCCGTGACGAAGGGCGTTGGTCACGGCTTCTTGAGCATTCCGGTAAAGCACGATTTCAAGACTCGGATAGAGCGGGCGCGGCATCCCGGCGATTTCGCAGCGAATTTGAACCTGAGGATCGGCTGCGAAGTCCTCGATCAGCCGCTTGAGCGAGAAGCTCTGACCCTCCTCCGCCGGCGGCTTCATCCGCCGGACCGTCCGCCGCAGCGTCTCCATCGCTTCCGTCAGCTGATCCCGGACGATCCGGGTCATCTCCATGCCTTTCTCCGGCTGCCCGGGCGAAATCCGGATGATCGCTTCCAGCATCATTTTCAGCCGGATCAGCTTATGTCCGAGATCGTCGTGAATTTCGTGCGAGATGCGGGTCCGCTCCTCCGTCTGCGCCAGTTGCTCCACCTTGCCCGCGTATTCGACAAGCCTTCGCCGGGCGGCGTCCAGCTCGTAGGCTTTGCTTCGCAATTCGTCGTACACCTGCTCCAGCTCCCGCTTCCGGTCGCCGGTTTCCGCCCAGCCGTACAGCAGCAGCGCGCCGGTGGCAAGCAGCAGATTGGCCGTAAGCTTCAGCTCCATGTCGGGATGGGCGTTTAGCGAAACGTTCAACAGCATAGCCTGCAGCGCCAGCAAAAACCAGCGGAGTCCCGAGCGCTCCTTCAGCATATAAGCCGTCAACGTGGAGTAATGGCAGGCGAACATCATTCCTTCCGTTTGCAGGCTGAGCCAGGTGACGAACAGCATTTCGGCCGCAGCCGCCAGGTTCTGCGCCCGTCCGGGCAGCCACGTGCGGCTTATTTCCGCAACGGCAAGCAGGACCAGCGTGTAGAAAGCGAGCTGTCCGCTTTGTTCGAGCGGCAGCATATAAGCCGTGCTGACGGCGGGAAAAAGAATCAGTGCGTATCGCAGCAGTAAAAGCATCCCTTATGCGCCTCCATATGCGATTATATCATAAGGCGGGCCTTCATGACTTTCGTCATTCCCAACAAATGACGAAAGCTACCTGCTTGGCGCCTTGAAGGGCGATACAATACAATCAAAGCATATCACCTTACAAGGAGCGGGCTCACGTGTCATTTATCGAAATCAAAGATGTCGTCAAACGGTACGGCGGCAACATTTCCGTAGATCATTTGAATTTAAGCATCCGGCAGGGGGAAGTATTCGGTCTGCTCGGACCGAACGGAGCCGGGAAAAGCACCACGATCAAAATGCTCTGTGGGCTGCTCAAAATCGATCAAGGCGAAATGCGGATCGATGGGATTTCCGTTGCCGCGAATCCGCTGGAGATCAAGCGGAGGATCGGACTCGTGCCGCAGGAAATCGCGATCTACGAAAACTTGACAGCGCAGGAAAACGTCACGTTTTTCGGCAAGCTGTACGGTCTGCGGGGGGAACTGCTGCGCGAGCGGGTGCAGGAAGCGCTGGACTTCGTAGGGCTGTCGGACCGGCAGGGCGAGAAACCCGGCGCATATTCGGGAGGGATGAAGCGGCGCTTGAACATCGCGTGCGCGATCATGCACCGGCCGAAGCTGATCATCATGGACGAGCCGACGGTCGGGATCGATCCGCAATCCCGCAACCATATCCTCGATTCGGTTCGCAAGCTGAATCAGATGGGTTCGACCATCATTTACACGAGCCATTATATGGAAGAGGTTGCCGCAATCAGCACACGGGTCGGGATTATCGATCACGGTCACTTGATTGCCTGCGGCACGCAGGAGGATTTGCGGACGCTTGTCTCCTCGGACGAGAAGCTGCTCGTCAAAGTCGCGGAGGTCAAGGAAGAGGCCGTGGCCGAGCTAAAGGCCCATCCGCGCATCCAGCAAGTGGCGATAAACGACCGGACGCTCGAAATTTATTTGCCGACCTCGCCCAATTCGCTGCAGGACATTTTGTATATTTTATCGAAGCATCAGGTCGTCATTCAATCGCTGAGCCGCGTGGAACCGGACCTGGAGGCGCTGTTCCTGTCGTTGACGGGACGGACGCTTCGGGATTAGGGGGGCGGAGAGCATGCGCATTTTATGGACCGTAGCTGGTTACGAGCTTCTACGGTTAAGCCGCATCAAAGTGGTGCTGCTTGTTTTGTTTTTGCTGCCGCTGCTTCTGATCTTAATCTTAGGCGCGGCGCTCTCCAAGGAATTTAAAGCGGAGGATGTCAAGATCACGCCCGTGAAGGTCGCCGTGGTGAATCAGGATCAGAGCCGGTGGAGCGAGCCGCTTAAGGCGTATTTCGACAATCCGAGAACCAAGGAAATCCTCCAGACGCAGGAATCGCCCAGCCGCGACGAAGCGGTGCGTGCGCTTCAAGACGGAAGAGCCGATTACGGTCTGATCGTGCCTGAGGGCTTCGGGGAAGCTTTGCTGCAGGGCAAACCGGCTTCGTGGGAGCTGATTGCCGGTAAAGACCGGGGACAGAACCTGATCGCCGAGACGGCGCTGGAAAGCTATCTCGCTTACGCGAACAGCATGCAGGCTGCCGCATTGACTTTGGGGCCGCAGGCCGTATTGAATCAGCTCGCCGATGCATCCGTCTATGCCGGCGCTTCGGAATCGTTCGTTACGACGGGCAGGCTGGGAAACGAAGGCAACGAATATACCGCACTCCAATATTATGCCGTCTCGATGCTCGTCATGTTCATGCTGTACGCCGGGATGACGGCATCCATCAGTCTGGTCAACGAGCGAGAGGATCACACGCTATTCAGACTCGGCTCCATGCCGGTTACGATGAATCAGGTCATCTTCGGCAAAATGCTCGGAAACGGCCTTCTGACCTTGTTCCAGGCGTGCGTCATCATCGGTGTGACGCATTATGCGTATGGCGTCGACTGGGGGAACCGTCCGGCCATCCTGCTTGCGGTATGTCTGTCCGTTACGTTGGCTTCGATGGCGCTGGCGATGCTAAACTCGCTGTGCTGCCGCAGCATCAAGTCGGTGACGATGGCGTTCCAAATCGTCATTATGCTGATGACCTTTTTAAGCGGGGGCTTTATTCCGCAGTTAGGGGCACTTGAGCGGATCGGGGAATTTACGGTCAATCATTGGGCCATGCAAAGCATTCTGCAGTTGATGTTGGATGGAAACCCGCAGCTCGTGCTGCATCATGTTACGGTTTTGGCTGCGATTGCCGCCGCGCTGGCGGCCGTTGCTTTCGCGGCGTACCGGAAGGTGGGATACCGTGAATAGTCTGTTTATCGCCCTCAATTTAATCAAAAGGACGATCGGAAACCGGAGAGGCTTCCTGTTGTTTATCATAACCCCGGCTTTGATCATGTCGCTCATTATCGGCTTTGCCGCGAAGCAGGACGAGAAGGCATCCGTCCTTTATATCAATTCTGACGAAGGGCCGGTAGGCCGGCATATTTTACGGGAGCTTGAGTATACCGGCCGCTATCGGCTTTCCGCCGCGGCAACACCCGACGCGATGCGAACGGCGGTGATCGAGCATAAGGCGGAGGCCGCTTTCATCATTCCCGCGGGCTTCTCCGAAGGGTTGAAGGAAGGCAGGGGCATGCATGTGGAGCTGCTGGAGTTGTCCATGAGCGAGGCGTCCTTCACGCTGCGGATGAGCTTGGACCAAACGATTCGCCGGGTGAGCACGGCAATGCGCGCGCTGGACGCTTCGGGTCAGGCGGACGACCGGCTGAATCTCGTTCTGGAGCAGGTGGAGAAGCATCAGGTTCGTGCGGCACGCACCGACTATGGCTGGTACGCCAGTCCGGCGCTCGGCCTCGCAACGGGTATCCTGCTGATGTTCCTGATGGGGCTGGTCAACAGCTCCGTTTCCATCATGGTCGAAGACCGGAAGCAAAAAACGATGACCCGCATCTTTACGGCTCCCGTCCGCGCCTATGAGATCATGCTCGGCAATTTCCTCGGCAGCTTCGCGGTAGGCACGCTGCAAATCGTGCTGGTGCTGACGTTTACCCGGTATGTGATGAACTTTTCGTACGGGCTGCCTTTCATGCAGCATTTGCTTGTGATGGAGTGCTTCCTGCTGGCGGTCATCGGCATCGGCAGCGCGGTGGCCGGATTGATCCGCAACAGCGAAAATATCGGCGCCGTCAATTCGATGGTTTCCGCACCGACCTGCATGCTGGGCGGCTGCTTTTGGCCAGTATCGATCATGCCCGAGTTTATGCAAAAGCTGGCCAATTTCGTACCGCAAACCTGGGCGATCGAGGCCATCCGGAGGCTCGGCTCGGGTCAAGGGCTAGGGGATGTCGCCATGCATCTGAGCGTACTGGGACTTTTCGCCCTGGTGCTGCTCGGCATCGGCTCCGTCGTAATGAAGCCGGGTGAAACGGAGGCTGGCTAGCGGCGGGAAGCAGTAAAGTATACGTTGTAACGTCTTCGCCTTGGGGCGAAGGCGTTTTTCGTTTCGGAGGCAGCGCGGCCACAAAAAAATAGGTTAAAAAAACGTTAAAAAAATCAATAATCCAAGTTGCTAAATCATATGATTCATAATAAGATAGAACTAAGAAACAGAATAGTCAGAAAATTCTATCAAAGAGAGAGGCGTTTTCGACTAGCGTTCACGCCAATACACACGCCGGCAGCAGCACGGACCGAACCAGAAGACGTCGCTGTTCATTAAGCAAGATATCATCAAGGAGGGGATTGCCGTGAGCAAGAGTCATGAAGTGGAATATTGCAACCTTGAGTTACGGTTTGACCGTCGGCTAATCCGTAACTTCATCAAAACACTCATTCAAGAAGGCTACTCGCTCTATTGGAACGAGAGTGACCAACAGTTTATCGTCTCGATCCGGACCGGCCGCAAGCTGGTAAAGCTGCGGTTTCAGCGGATCGGCGAGCGGTATAAAATCGTAGGCAATTATTCCTTCAAAGACGAAAAGCTGGCGGAGCTGATGGAAAAGATGATCGGCGATACCCGCGGTCACGCTGTAGTAAAGCGCTTTAAAGACCGGCAGATTCTGATTGAAAACATCATGTTCGGCGAAATCATCCGTATGGTTGAAATTTCGGGGGTGGAACATAAGGTGTTATTCCAAAAGGAACCAGTGGTCACGGTGGAAGAAATGATGCAGGCGTTCCGGTCCAGACGACCGGACGAACGGATTCCGGTGCTGCGGCTGGAGCTGGATTACGAGCTGGCTACGCTGCATGATGCGATTCAGGAGGGGGACCGGGAAGCGGTCGAACGATGTAAGGAAAGGCTGATGGAATTCCGGCATGAGATGCTGCTTCTCGAAATGTAACTTCATAATACGGCTGAGGAAAGGCGTTGGCGGAACGTACCGCAGCGCAGCGAAATGCCGCTGAACGGCCTGTGCGAGGTTTAGGAGCACAGGCCTTTTTAACGTGTTATGAGATAGGCGGGGTCGCACGAATTCCTTCAAATGCGTTCATTACCAATTGCTGCACATAGGCATCGTCCAATTTTTCGCCTGTCACAAGCATGCGATAGAAAATCGGCCCGTAAAGGAGATCGATACATAATCCGATATCAAGATTTTTTTTCAATTCCCCGCGCTGAATCCCTTTTTCCAGAAGCTGACTGGCCTCACGCCGGCGGGGCTGGAAATATCGGGCCCGATAGGCTTCTGCCAATCCGGGATCAAACTGCCCTTCGCCCAATAACTCCGTAATGATGGTCCCCTCCCGACTTGTCAAAAACCGGGTTACATTCGTAGCATGAATGAGAATATCGTTTAAGGTCGAGCCCGTATCAGGCACGGGTAACCTTGCCGAGGCGGCAGAAAGAAACCCATCCATGACAACGGCAGCCTTGTTAGGCCACCATTTATAAATCGTCGCTTTGCTGACTTTCGCGCGATCTGCAATTTTGTCAACGGTGACCGCCGCAAAACCATTCTCCAACAATAGTTCGTAGGAAGCGGAAAGGATAGACTTTTGAGTTTCGACATTACGTGGCCGACCTCTTTTGCCGTGCACCGTAATCATCCCTTTCGTAATTTCACGTCTTATACGCAAATATAAACTATACGTTCAGTATAACAATCATGGACAAAAAAGAAAAATTGAAACTGCCTATTTACAAAACTAAACGTTCAGTATATTATTTCATTATCGAATTAATAAACTATACGTACAGTATTTAATAAAACGATTAGGAGGGAATAGCTGGAGATCGTTAGCCGTTTTTTTTGGCAGGGACTGTAGAGCATTTTATTTATCAAATAAGGAGTGGACTAAAATGACTGATTTAAAAAATAAACAAGCCATCGAGAAAAATATTCCGACATGGTTAACCATTCTTTTGGCGGCGGCATGCGGTATCATTGTCGCTAATCTTTACTATGCACAGCCCTTGATCGGGTTAATTAGCTCTTCCATCGGACTTTCTGAAAGCAGTGCCGGCTTTATCGTCACGCTAACGCAGATTGGTTACGTTGTCGGTTTGCTTTTCATCGTGCCTTTGGGAGATATCGTTGAAAACCGCAGGCTGATCGTTGTATCGTTACTTCTTACAGCAGTAGCCCTTGCAGCTGCCGCTATGGCGAAGCAGCCATTGCTTTTCTTGGGGGCGTCCCTTATTATCGGGCTGGGTTCGGTTGCAACCCAAGTGCTTGTACCTTTTGCTTCGTATCTGGCAACAGAAACGACACGCGGCCGCGTTGTCGGCAATATCATGAGCGGTTTGCTGCTTGGAATCATGCTATCTCGTCCTTTGTCCAGTCTGGTAGCCGATTTGTTTGGGTGGCATGCCATATTCGCTTTGTCTGCCGCAGCCGTTGTTATTTTGGCGATCGTTCTATCGAAAGTGCTGCCTGCAAGAAGGCCGGCGACAACCACACACTATGCGGTACTGCTTGGTTCGATGTGGCACTTGCTGCGAACGACCCCGATCTTACGCCGTCGCGCTGCGTATCACGCGTGTGTGTTTGCGACATTCAGCTTATTTTGGACGACCGTTCCATTGCTGTTATCCGGCCCGGTATTTCATTTTTCGCAGAAAGCCATTGCGTTGTTTGCTCTTGCCGGAGTCGCGGGTGCGGTAGCGGCCCCCATTGCCGGTCGGCTGGCTGATCGCGGCTGGACGAGGCTCGGAACATGGATAGCGCTGGCTACCGTCGTCATTTCTGTTCTGTTGCCGCTCATGATCCAAACCGGTTCGCCCATCGGAATCGCCGTTCTGGTCATTTCGGCCATATTGTTGGACGCGGGAGTATCTGCAAATCTGGTGTTCGGCCAACGCGCGATCTTTTCCTTGGGACCGGAGATTCGCAGTCGTCTGAACGGGCTTTTCATGGCTCTATTCTTTTTTGGCGGAGCTATCGGGTCTGCCATTGGGGGGTGGGCGTACGCCTCGGGGGGATGGAGTACAGTGTTATGGATCGGAATAGCTTTCCCCGTCGCTGCCATGCTTTATTTTGCCACGGAGAAGAAGTAATTTCATAAGCAGCCTCTTGAAGAGATACTTAAGCAGCGGGGAGATGTTTGCCTTGGCTGCTTATTTTGTTTATGAAGATGAGGGCTTTCTATAGATGGGGGATTCACCGCTTGACATAAACTGTACAAATGTCCGATATATGCGCAATAGTAGATGAAAACAGCATTGTTAACGTGTGCATTTCTATGTTATGATGAATGGGAGGTGGTCCCATGAGTGTTACGATCAAAGACATCGCCAAACTGGCCGGCGTGTCGCATACGACCGTTTCCCGGGCTTTGAACGACAGCCCGCTGATCAACCCGGAAACGAAAGAGCGCATCAAAGCGATCGCGGGAAGCATGAATTACACACCGAATTACAGCGCACGAAGCTTAGTGCTGGATCGATCATACAATTTAGGGCTGTTTTTCACAACCCTGCATACCGGTACATCCGCCGGATTTTTGTACGAAGCCATCAAAGGCGTGAACGACGTCATTAAAGACGAGTACAACTTGATTGTGCGGGGGATTGACGATTACAAGAGTTTTCATAAAGTGAACCGCAAAAATTTCGACGGCATCATCGTCATGAGCCAAAGCGAAAGCGACCAGTCGTTCATCGAATATGCTTCGGACAAAGAGATTCCGCTTGTGGTGCTAAACCGGCCCGTCGAAAGCGTTCAAGTGATGAACTTCGTTCCGGACGACCAGAGCGGCGCTTACACGCTAACGGAATATTTGGTGCAGCAGGGACACCGCCATATTGCGATTATTGAGGGGAAACAGGGGTTCAAATCGACGCAAGCCCGCCGCGACGGCTATCGTGAGGCGCTCCACAAGCACGGGATCACCGTGCCGGAAGCGTATTACGTAAGCGGCAATTATGATCTGGAAAGCGGCCATGCGGCCATGAGCAAGCTGCTGGAGCTGCCCGACCGTCCGACCGCCGTCTTTTGCTGCAACGACGACATGGCGCTCGGTGCGGTGAAAGCTGTGACGGAGCGGGGCTTGTCGGTGCCGGAAGACATCTCGGTAGCGGGCTTTGACGACCACCTGTTCTCGGCCTTCATGTCGCCTGCGCTGACCACGGTTCGCAGACCGATCGAAGAGCTGAGCCGGGCCGGAGCGGAGAAGCTACTAAAATTCATCGAGACGAAGCATTCGGAAAAATCGGTCGTTCTTTTCCATACGGAGCTGGTCATTCGCGACTCCGTTAAATCCATTTAATTCGTTTGGGGAGGCCAACTAACATGAGCGTACTCAGAACGCTTCTGCAAGACATCCCGATTCCGCAAATGGTCCGCATCCGTCAAAAATTCGACGGAACCCGGCTGGACCGCCCGACCGAGGACTTGGAACGCGAGCTGGCGAAGCCCGGCGCGATCGACCGGATCAAGCCGGGCCAGCAGGTGGCCGTGGCGGTAGGCAGCCGCGGTGTGGCAAACATCGCCGCCTTCACCCGGACGACGATCGATGCGATCAAACGGGCGGGCGCCCATCCGTTCATCGTCCCCTGCATGGGCAGCCACGGCGGCGCGACCGCCGAAGGGCAGAAGGAAGTGCTTCACCATCTCGGCGTTACGGAGGAGGCGATGGGGGTACCGATCCGCTCGACGATGGAGGTCGTGCAGATCGACCAGCTGCCGAACGGCCTGCCGGTTTACGTCGACAAATACGCGTACGAGGCGGACGCCATCGTCGTGATCAACCGGGTGAAGCCGCACACCGCCTTCCGCGGCAAAATCGAAAGCGGCATTATGAAAATGATTTCCATCGGGCTCGGCAAGCAAAAAGGGGCGGAAGCGTGCCACCAGCTCGGCTTCAAATATATGGCGGAAAACGTGCCGGCCATGGCGCGGATTATGATCGAAAAGCTGCCGATCCTGTTCGGCGTGGCGCTGGTGGAAAATGCATACGACGAAACGTGCATCGTCGAAGTGCTGCCCGCAGCTCAGGTGGAGGAGCGCGAGATGGTGCTGCTTGAGATCGCCAAAGCTCGGCTGCCGAAAATTTTGTTCGATCAAATCGACGTTCTGGTTATCGATTACATTGGCAAAAACATCAGCGGCGACGGCATGGACCCAAACATTACCGGCCGTTATCCGACGCCGTACGCGCACGGCGGTCCCGACGTATCCAAAATGGTCGTGCTCGACACGACGCCGGAAACGAAAGGCAACGCCAACGGCGTCGGCACGGCTGATTTCACGACGCAGCGGCTGGTCGACAAGATGGATTTGGCCGCGACGTACGCCAACGGGCTGACTTCCACCGTATGCGCACCGACCAAAATCGCAACGACGCTCGAAAACGACCTATACGCCATCAAAGCCGCGGTCAAAACCTGCAATATTTTAGATTATACCCAATGCCGGCTGGTGCGTATTCGGGATACGCTGCATTTGGGCGAAATCGAGATTTCGGTCAACTTGCTTGAGGAAGCGAAGCTTCATCCGGATATCGAGATTTTGACCGAACCGTACGATCTGTCATTCAACAGCGAAGGGAATTTGGTATAAATGAGCGGTTTGTCTGTACCCAAGCCTTACATCATCGCCGCAGATATCGGCACGACGAGCACCAAGACGCTGGTGATCGACCGGAGCGGCCGCGTGCTTGCGTCCCATGCGGTGGAGTATCCACTTTACACGCCCAAACCCGATAGGGCCGAGCAGGACCCGGAAGAAATTTATCAAGCGGTCCTTACCGCCATTCGTGAAGTCGTCCGCAAAGCAGCCGTTCTGCCAGGACAAGTGCTATGCGTCTCGTTCAGCTCGGCGATGCACAGCCTGATTGCGGTGGACCGCGATCTGCACCCGCTGACGCGGTGCATCACGTGGGCGGACAACCGCAGCGTCGGCTACGTCAAAGTGCTGAAGGAAGAGCGGAACGGCCATGACATTTACCGGAACACGGGCACTCCGATTCATCCGATGTCGCCTTTGCTGAAGCTGATGTGGCTCAGGGATAACCAGCCGGACTTGTTCGACCAGGCGTATAAATTTATCGGCATCAAAGAATACGTGTTCGGCAAGCTGTTCGGCAAGCTGGTGATCGACTACTCGCTGGCAAGCTGCACGGGGCTGTTCAACCTGCGGGAGCTGGCGTGGGATAAGCAGGCGCTCGAAGCCTGCGGCGTCCGGCCCGAGCAGTTGTCGGAGCCCGTATCGACCACGCACGTGCTGCAAGGGCTAAACGCCGGGGATGCGGCCGCGATGGGGCTCTCGGCGGATACGCCTTTTGTCGTGGGCGCGTCCGACGGCGTGCTGGCCAATCTCGGCGTCGGCGCTTTCGAGCCAGGCGTTTACGCGGTGACGATCGGGACCAGCGGCGCTGTCCGCGGCGTCGTGCGCGAGCCGATAACCGATCCGAAGGGGCGGCTGTTCTGCTATGCGCTCAAGGAAGATTTCTGGGTCGTCGGCGGGGCGATCAACAATGGCGGCATCATGTTCCGCTGGGTGCGCGATCAGCTTGCGACGGCGGAAGCGGAGGAAGGTCGCCGCCTGGGCATGGACCCGTACGACTATTTGACGTCTCTGGCCCGTGAGGTGGCTGCGGGTTCGGACGGACTTATCTTCCTACCGCTGCTTGCCGGCGAGCGAGCGCCGTACTGGAACGCGAACGCGCGCGGCGTATTTTTCGGGTTATCGCTCTATCATCAGAAGAAGCATATGATCCGGGCGGTGCTGGAGGGCGTCATGTACCGGATTCATTCGGTCGTTTCCGCGCTGGAGGAGCTCAGCGGCCCGACCCGGGAGGTGCGCGCCTCCGGCGGCTTTGCCCGCTCTTCGTTCTGGCTGCAGATGATGGCCGATGTGCTGAAGGCGAATGTCGCCGTGCCGAATACGATCGAAAGCTCCGGCCTCGGGGCGGCGCAGCTTGGCATGCTGGCGCTCGGCGAGATTAAAGATTTCTCCAGCGTTCACGATTGGATGCAGGTCGAGCAGTCGCTTCGGGCAAGCGAGCCGAACCATGAAGTATATCAACAGTTGACAAAAATTTATAATCGTGTGTACCATCAGTTGAAGGATGAGTTTGATGACATCGCCGCCTTTCAACAGATTCACACGAAATCTTAGGGGGCATCGGGCCATGAACTTATTCGATTTATCGGGAAAAACGGCAGTTATCATCGGAGGCAACAGCACCTTAGGCGGAACGATGGGGATTGCGCTTGGCGGACACGGAGCCGATGTCGCGGTGGTCGGGCGTAATATGGAGAAATCCGAGGAAGTTGCGAAGCGGATCGAAGCGGCCGGCGGACGGGCCAAGTGCTTTTCGGCGGATGCGACGAACGCCGAGGACTTGAAGCGGGTGCTGTCTGAAGTACTTGCGTGGACGGGACGCTGCGATATTTTGATGAACTGTCCGGGCAAAAACAGCGCGACGCCGTTTTTTGACATTACGATGGACGAATGGGATTCGATTATGGAAGTGAATCTCAAAAGCGTCGTGTTGGCGTGTCAAATTTTTGGGAAGCATATGGTGGACAAGGGCGAGGGAGGCAGTATCATTAACATCTCCTCGGTATCTTCGGACCCGCCGCTGTCCAAAGTGTTCACGTACTCCGCTTCCAAAGCGGCGGTGAACAACGTCACCCAATTTCTGGCGCGCGAGTTCGCTCCGGCACGCGTACGTGTCAACGCCATCATTCCGGGCTTCTTCCCGGCCGAGCAAAACCGCAAAATTTTGTCTCCCGAGCGTGTCGAATCTATCATGCGCCATACGCCGATGAACCGTTTCGGCGAAGCGGAAGAGCTTCAGGGCGCAGCCGTGTATCTGGCTTCGGAGAAAGCTTCGAGTTTCGTCACCGGCACGGTGCTGCGGGTGGACGGGGGCTTCGGAGCGATGACGATTTAAGCGGACAGGACCAGCTCCCAAACCGACTCCGGTGCAGCAATATCCATCTCCGGTCGCTCTTGAAAATGGATTCCTTGAACTTACCTTGCAGTAAGAATCCATTTTCAAAGGCGACACGCAGGCTCTTCGATGGATATTCTGACCTCCGTCTCTTGGGAGAAGTTCCAAACCCCCTAAATCGTCAAAATTAAAATAGAAAAAGGAAGGAAGAGAAACCACAATGTCCAAACAACAAGTCGGCGTTATCGGTCTTGCGGTCATGGGGAAAAACCTGGCTCTGAACATCGAAAGCAGAGGCTTTACAGTGTCCGTCTTCAACCGTTCGCGGGAGAAAACAGATGCGCTGCTCGCAGAAGCGCAAGGCAAGAACCTGGTCGGTACATATAGCATCGAGGAATTCGTAGCTTCGCTCGAAACGCCTCGTAAAATTTTAATCATGGTGCAAGCGGGCCATGCGACGGATGATACGATTAACCAACTGGTTCCTCATCTGGAAAAAGGCGATATTATCATCGACGGCGGCAACGCATTTTTCCCGGACACCCAGCGCCGCAACAAGGAACTGGAAGCGCACGGTCTCCGCTTTATCGGCACGGGCGTATCCGGCGGCGAGGAAGGCGCGCTGAAGGGCCCTGCGATCATGCCGGGCGGGCAGAAGGACGCCTACGAGCTGGTCGCTCCGATTCTGACGGCCATTTCCGCCAAAGTGAACGGTGACCCTTGCTGCACCTACATCGGACCGGACGGCGCCGGCCATTATGTGAAGATGGTACATAACGGCATCGAGTATGGCGACATGCAGCTCATCTGCGAAGCGTACCATCTACTCAAAGACGTGCTTGGTGTCAGCACGCAGGAGCTTCATGAGATTTTCGCCGATTGGAACAAGGGCGAGCTGGACAGCTACCTGATCGAAATCACAACCGACATTTTCACCAAATACGATTCGGAAACGGGCAAGCCGATGGTCGATGTCATTCTCGATTCCGCCGGCCAGAAGGGTACGGGCAAATGGACAAGCCAAAGCGCGCTTGATCTCGGCGTTCCGCTGTCCATCATTACCGAATCCGTCTTCTCCCGCTTCATCTCGGCCATGAAAGAAGAGCGCGTTGCTGCCAGCAAAGTGCTGAACGGACCGAAGCATGCGGCGTTCGACGGCGACCGTGCGGCATTTATCGAAGCGGTACGGAAGGCGCTGTATGCGAGCAAAATTTGCTCTTACGCACAGGGCTTCGCCCAAATGAGAGCGGCAAGCGAGGAATACAACTGGAGCCTGGACTATGGCAGCATTGCGATGATTTTCCGCGGCGGCTGCATTATCCGCGCCCGTTTCCTGCAGAACATCAAGGATGCGTACGACCGCAGCCCGGAGCTGAAAAACCTGCTGCTTGACGAATACTTCAAGGGCATCGTGGAGCAGTACCAAGACGCTTGGAGAAGCGTCGTCGCAACGGCAATTACCCGCGGCGTGCCGGTTCCGGCCTTCGCTTCCGCGCTGGCTTACTACGACAGCTACCGGACCGAGCGTTTGCCGGCAAACCTGCTGCAAGCGCAGCGCGATTATTTCGGCGCGCATACCTTCAAGCGGGTTGACAAAGAAGGCACCTTCCACTTCCACTGGATGGAAAACTAAACGGCTACAGGTGCCTTTTGATGCGGTCCGGCTTGACCGGATGCAGACCGAAGGATGCTTCGTACAGCCAGTTCTTGAGCCGGTCGGCCTCCATATCGTGGCCGCCCCGCCGCTGAATGAGCATCAAAGCGATTTCGGCAAAATATCTGAAGTTTTTAAGCAATCGTGGCTGGGAAAGATCCGTCAAGTTCGGGTCCTCCTCGGCCACCTTTTTTTTAATATACTCCAGCATCCAGACGATTTCTTCTCGGCATAAGGGTCGTGTGGGATCCATGATTTGTTCCAGCTTGTGCTCGGTCCAGTCGGGACCGGCTGCGCTGGTTTGCGGCAGAGCGCCTTGCGTCATATGACCGTGTTCTCCCTTCGGGAAAATATGCATTAAACATCATGACTGATCTGGCTGGAATTTATTCACAACCATCTTATGATTTTGTCAAACTTTCTATTCACGCGGTGTCGGCTATGATATGATAGGGTCAGTTGAATGATGCGAAAGTCAGAGGTGCAGGGAAGTGGAATACCGTAACATCGTGTTGGTCGGTATGATGGGAACCGGCAAATCCTCCGTCGGACAAGCGCTCGCTTTGAGGCTGAACTGGGTGTACGAGGATACGGACGCTGCTATTGAGCGGACACAGGGAATGAGCATTACCCGAATGTTTGCGGAGCTCGGAGAGCCCTTCTTCCGCAAAGTGGAAAGCGAGACGATCGAACGGACGCTGCAGGGTCGGCATCAAGTGGTAGCAACCGGAGGCGGGGCCGTTCTGGCAGAGCACAACCGGATTCTCATGAAGCGCAGCGGTCTGGTTGTCGCGCTGAAGGCATCAGCCGAAACGATCATTGAGCGGGTCCGGTCCGATCAAAGCCGTCCTTTGCTGCAAGGCGGAGTCGAAGACCGTGTACGCCACATTATGGAGAGCCGCAAGCACGCGTACGATTTTGCGGATCTCCATGTGGATACGGACGGCAAGACCGTCGGGCAGATCGTCGACGAGATCTGCAGCCGCTTGGTGCGGGAGCGGGCTTAAAGCTGCTCCCACTCCAGCATGCCGCCGGTCATATTGACAAGTCCGGTGAAGCCTTGGGCTTCCAAATATTCAAGCGCCCGTCCGCTGCGATTGCCGCTGCGGCAGACGAGAATCGTTTCGCTGTGCTGCGGGATTTCGCCAAGGCGCTGAGGGACTTCCATCAACGGAATGTGCTTGGCTCCCGGAATCATGCCGAGCGCGACTTCTTCCGGTTCGCGCACGTCGATGATGGTAAGCTTTTCGCCGTTTTCAAGCCGTTGCTTGAGTTCTTGCGGGGTAATCGTATGCATCAATACAGCCTCCTTCTCGTTCGGCTTGCGGCCGACTTGCCTTCATCATAAAAAGAAAACGGCAGCGTGTCAAACGAAGCGGAACGCCTGTCGTTGATGACGCTTATTTCGAATGGGGACGATAATGGGATGACCGTACTTTATATAGGTCTGGCGGGAATCGCCGGAGCGCTGGCTCGGTACGGATTGTCCATCGCGATGAATCCGCATCAGGTCACCTCGCTGCCGTGGGGAACGCTGCTGTGCAACCTCGCGGGCTGCTTGACGCTTGGCTTTCTGGCCTATTTGCCCGGTTTGAAGCGGTATCCGAGTCTTCGCGCCGCGCTGACGACCGGATTCGTCGGAGCGTTTACGACGTTCTCGACATTAAGCTGGGAGCTCGTATCCATGCTCCAGCAGCAGCTTTGGACGATCGCCGCGATTTATTTTATCGTCAGTCTGTGGGGCGGAATCGGCTGCATTCGTCTCGGGCGCCGGTTCGGCTTAAATTTGACGGCGGTAAAAAGGGGTTCTGAGGAATGATGTCGAATACGTTAGGAACGCTGCTGCTCGTAAGCGCAGGAGGCTTTGCCGGCGCCGTTTCAAGGTATTGGATCAGCAGCCGGATCGCGGAACGGCTTAAAACTTCTCTGCCATACGGAACGCTGACGGTCAACCTGGCCGGTTCGTTCTTGTTGGGCGTTCTGTGGGGAGGAGGGGCCGACGGCCATCTGATGGCGCTCCTTGGCACCGGGTTTATGGGTGCATTCACGACCTTTTCAACGCTAAAGCTGGAAAGCGAAGCGCTGCTTCACCGAAGCGAAAGACGGACGGCCTGGCTGTACATGGGGCTGTCGTATACACTCGGTTTGCTGCTTGCTTATGCGGGCTATACCCTTTCACTTACATATATAAAGCTCTGACGGACAAGGAGAGATACTTTACGATGAAAGCCATTGTCAAACCGACCCCGCGTCTGGGCGGGACGATTAACGCCCTGTCTTCCAAAAACTATACGACCCGTTATTTGCTCATCGCCGCGCTTGCTGACGGGACGAGCACGGTGTATTTTCCGGCCCACAGCGAGGATAGCGATGCGATGCGCCGCTGTATCCGGGATTTGGGCGCCGTCCTGGAAGAGGACAACGAGAAGATGATAATCCGCGGCTTCGGCCGTCATCCGAAGCATGTAAGCGAGCTGAACGTCGGCAATGCGGGAGCGGTGCTCCGCTTTTTGATGTCCGTCGCCGCTTTCTGCCCGGAGGTGACGTTCATTAACGCTTATCCGGATTCCCTCGGCAAACGGCCCCATGACGACCTGATCGACGCCTTGAAGCAAATGGGAGTCGAGGTCGAGCACCGCGAAGGAAAGCTGCCGATTACGATTCGGGGCGGCCATCCGCACGGCGGCAAAATTACCGTTTCCGGGAACGTCAGCTCGCAATTTTTAAGCTCCTTGCTGTTCGTTGCTCCTCTGCTGGACGAGGATAGCGAGATTACGGTGCTGCACGATCTGAAATCGAAAATTATCGTCGGCCAGACGCTGGAAGTCATTGCCCAAGCAGGCGTGAAGATCGAAGCGTCCGACGATTTGATGCATTATAAAATTCCAGGCAAGCAGCAGTACACGCCCCAAAACTATACGGTTCAGGGCGATTATCCCGGCTCTGCCGCCATCCTGGCTGCTGCGGCCGTGACGCATTCGGACGTAACGGTGCTTCATCTGGCGGAGCAGAGCAAGCAGGGCGAGCGGGCCGTTGTCGATGTGCTCCGCGCGATGGGCGTCGATCTTACCCACGAGAACGATACCGTTCGGATTCGCGGCAATCAGAAGCTGACCGCAGGCGAATTTGACGGGGATCATTTTACCGATGCCGTGCTGGCGATGGTCGCTGCGGCGGTGTTCGCAGAGGGCACGTCCCGCTTCTACAATGTAGAAAACCTGCGGTATAAGGAATGCGACCGAATTACGGATTTTGTCAACGAGCTGCGCAAAGCCGGAGCGGATGTGGAAGAAAGACAAAGCGAGATCATCGTCCACGGGCGTCCGCAGGGCGTAACGGGCGGCGTCGAGATTAACGCACACTACGACCATCGCGTCATCATGGCGCTCACCGTCGTCGGCCTCCGCTCCGAGCAAGGCTTGATTATCAACGACGCGCACCATGTGGCCAAATCTTACCCGCATTACTTCGAGCATTTGCTGTTGCTCGGGGCGCAGATCGAACTGGTTCAAGAGTAAGGCGCTGCGCGCCGGCGTTGTTCAACCCATCATCATGATCGGCATGCTGATCGTAACGAGGCGGTGAAGGACGTGACCGTATTGTGGAAAGGAATCCAGGTCACGCTTGCTTTATTTCTCATCACAGGGCTTCTCTTTGCCAGCGGCGTATTTGGCGTACTGCTTTACGCTAAACTAACGGGACAGACATGGTTCCGGGACCCGACCGTCGCCTATGCGGAGCAAGAAGCTGCCGCAGCGAAGGCTGCCGCAACCGCTGCACCGCCTGCGGCGAAGCCTGTCGAGCGGCCGAAAAGCGTATTGCTGGAAGCGCCGCATATTCGGCAACTGCCCGAGCTTCCTTCCGGATGCGAAGTGACGAGTCTTACGATGCTGTTGCAATACTACGGCGTTGACAAATCCAAGATGGATTTGGTTCCGGAGATGAAAAAAGATCCGACCCCGATCCGTTATAACAAAAACGGCTCGATCGCTTACTGGGGCAATCCGAACACCGGATTCGTCGGAGAGGTGACGGGCGCTGCCAAAGGGTTCGGGATCTACCATAGCGCATTGTTCGAGCTGCTTAAGGCTTATGTTCCTACGGCGCAAGATCTGACCAAGGAACCGTTCTCGAAGCTGGAAGACCAATTGATTCAGGGAGTGCCGTCCGTCGTTTGGACGACCATCAATTATAAGGTTCCGGACAATTGGGTCGTGTGGGATACGCCGATCGGGCCGATCGAGACGACCTTTATGGAGCATGCGGTGCTGCTGGTCGGCTTTGACGAACAATACGTATATGTCAACGACCCTCTTGCCGGCCAAAGCAATAAAAAAATCGACAAAGAAGCGTTTATCGCTACGTGGGATGCGATGGGGCGTCAAGCGTTAAGCTATACGAAGGCGAATTAAATTCATGAAGCGAGGAGCGATTTGTCATGGCTTTTGAAAATCCACCGCGTGAACGAATCAAAGAACTGTTGGCAGGAGCCGGCAACGTGGCGGTCGTCGGGCTGTCCGACAAGCCCGACCGCGTATCTTACATGGTTGCGGAGGCCATGCAGAAGAAAGGCTACCGCATCATTCCAGTCAATCCGACCGTAAGCGGATCGATTCTCGGGGAAACATGCTATGCGTCGCTCAGCGATATTCCCGAACCGGTCGATATCGTGAACGTATTCCGCCGCAGCGAACAGGTCGTTCCCGTAGCCGAGGAAGCGGTAAAGATCGGGGCCAAGGTGTTCTGGCTGCAGCAGGGGATCTTTAACGAAGAAGCGGCGGATATTGCTCGCACCGGCGGTCTTGAAGTGATCATGGACCGCTGTATCAAAGTAGAAGACTCAATCTTGCTGCCCGGAGGGAAATAATTTGTTCCGGTCAGACGTCCGTCAATATTTATCTGTTTACTTGGTAATGGATCTTTCGGGCCACGAAGAGAAGTCGGCGCTTGATATTGCCCGGGCGGCACTGGACGGTGGCGTAACGATGATCCAGCTTCGCGAGAAAAAAGCGCCCCTGTCCCGCGTTATTGCAGAAGGCAGAGCGCTGCGGGAGCTTTGCCGGGAATACGGCGTCCCGTTTCTAGTTAATGACCGGGTCGATGTGGCGCTCGCGCTGGACGCTGACGGCGTGCATGTCGGGCAGGACGATCTGCCGGGATCGGAAGCCCGTAAGCTGCTCGGTGAGGATAAGATCATCGGAATCTCCGCCGGCACGATGGCTGAAGCGGAGCGGGCCATGGCTGAAGGCGCAGATTATTTAGGTGTAGGCGCCGTATATTCCACCCTTACCAAAGGGGATGCCGGGGAGCCGATCGGCACCGGGTTAATTTCGGAGATCAAGCAGCGCTGGCCGCATACTGGCATGGTCGGAATCGGAGGCATTGACGCTTCCAATGCGGCGCCTGTCGTTCAGGCCGGCGCAGACGGTGTAGCCGTCGTATCGGCCATCGTCCGGCAAAGCGATCCTTGCTCGGCCACCTGGCAGTTAAAGCAGGTCATTTGTCCCGGGCAGTCCTAAAAAAAATAATCGGCAAGTAATAAAATAAATCCTCCTTGAAGACAATAAGAAAGGCTTCTGGAATGGAACGGAACAACGACCAGCACCGGAAGACTTCCTAAAATAATAAAACTTCGAGGAGGATTTTGTCGCATGTACCAACAAGGCTACCAAAGCAGCTATCAAAACCAATTGGGTACGGCCGGTCTTGCAAGCTCCCAATACACGAAATACCAACCGGTCGGTTATGTACAATCCCAATACAACCAGTCCTTGAATCCGTCCGGAATCGGCCAGCAATACGGAGCGGGGCAGCAGTACTCCCAATTCCAAAACCCGCAATCGTACCATGCGGCCCACTACCGCGGCAACCAGCAAGGACATGACGCTTATCTTCGTTCCGATTCCACACAGCCGGCACAAAGCCAATTCGGGATTGGGGCAAGCCAATTCGGCGCTTCTTACGGAGCCGGACAACAGTACTCGCAATTCCAAAACCCGCAATCGTACCACACGGCCAACTACCGTGGGAACCAGCAAGGACATGACGCTTATCTTCGTTCCGATTCTACGCAGCCGGCACAAAGCCAATTCGGCATCGGCGCAAGTCATTTCGGCGCGGCAAGCTTTGCAAGCCAAAATCAATTTGGGCAGCAATTTGGCACTTCCGGGCAATCGTATTCCCAATTCCAAAGCCCGCAATCGTACCATGCGGCCAACTACCGCGGCAACCAACAAGATCATGATGCTTATCTTCGTTCCGATTCCAATCAACCGGCGCAAAGCCAATTCGGCATCGGCGCAACGGGGATCGGCACTGCCGGTTTCGGCGCAAGCACCATCGGCTTTAACAGATTCTAATTTTAATCGGCAAGCAGCCTCGAACAGGCGGGCCCGAGCGGCCCGTCTTCTTTGCGTTTTCCCTGAACATACGGTTTGACAAAAAACGGTTCTGAGCGTACCATCGTTAGTATGAAAGGGGGAACGGACCGATTTGAATTGGATGGGAAACTTGCAGCAGCTTGGCCGGTCGCTCATGATGCCGACCATTACCCTTCCCGTTGCCGCTATCTTGCTGCGCCTCGGTACCCTGCCTTGGGATCGGATTCATATGCCCCGCGTCGGGGAAATTTTATTGCTCTGCGGCACAACGATCTTTACGTATTTGCCGCTTATTTTTGCGGTCGGCGTCGCACTGGGTTTGACGGAAAGCGCAGGAATCGCGGGCATGTCGGCGCTTATCGGCCATTATATGTTCAGCGAAGCGACGCAGCGTTACCTCGGCGATTCGTTTCAGCTCGGCGTTCCCGGCGGCATCCTGATCGGTTTGCTGGCCGCCGTCATCTATCATAGGGTTAAGCATATTCAGCTTCCCGAATCGATTCAATTTTTTGGCGGTCCCCGTATGGTTCCGCTGCTGATGGGGCTTGCCATTTTTTTATTGATCCTGCTGATGATCCAAATCGGTCCTGTGCTCGAAACCGGGATGGAGAAGCTCACGAATTTTATTCTGGGGCTCGGCGGCTTCGGCACATTTTTATACGGCATTATTCATCGTCTTCTTGTCCCGTCCGGACTGCATCACGTGTTTAATAACTTTTTCTGGTTTCAGCTCGGTGCTTACAACGATGCGGAAGGAAAGCCTGTATTCGGCGACTTGCCGCGTTACTTTGCCGGTGATCCGACGGCGGGAGTGTATATGGCCGGCCTATATCCGATCATGATGTTCGCGCTGCCCGCCATTGCTTTGGCGATTATTCAGGAAGCGCGCGAGGATTTAAAGCCGAAAATTCGCACGACTTTCCTCACGGCGGCTTTCGCCTGCTTCTTAACCGGGGTGACCGAGCCGATTGAGTTTGCGTTTTTGTTCGTGGCGCCGTATCTGTTTTTCGTGCATGCGATTCTTTCGGGATTGGCGATGTGGATCGCTTACGTGCTCGACATTCACCATGGCTTCTCCTATTCGGCGGGAGCGATCGATTACTTGATCAATCTGCATTTGTCGACCCGCGGCCTGCTGCTGATTCCGATCGGGCTTGCTTACGGCATCGTCTACTATGTGTTGTTCCGCTGGGCGATCCGTCGCTTCCGCATCCCGACGCCCGGCCGCGAAGAAGGCTCGCAGCTTGAAGAATGGGCCGGGGACATACCATACCGTTCGCCGCTCATTTTGCAGGCGCTTGGCGGCAAAGAAAACATCAAGAGCATCGAAGCGTGCATTACCCGCCTGCGGCTTACGCTAGTCAATGACCGCCAGATGGATGTGTCGGCGCTTCGGCTGCTCGGTGCAGCCGGCGTCATCCGTTTGGGCGGCGGCAACGTTCAGGTTGTGTTCGGGACGTATTCGGAATTGATCCGCGAAGAGATGATCAAGTCGATGCGCAAAGATATTCAGCAGGTGCTGTTCAGCTCGCCGATGCAAGGGCGGATGATCCCGCTGGAGGAAGTGCCGGACAAAATTTTCGCCGGGAAGCTGGTGGGTAACGGCGTCGCTTTTTTCCCTGATAAGGGAGAGCTCGTGTCGCCTGTAGCCGGTAAAATCATTCACGTTTATCCGACGCTTCACGCCCTTGGGATCGAAACGGAGCATGGACTTCAAGTGCTGCTCCATATCGGAATCGATACCGCCGGCCTGCAGGGCAAATATTTTACCGCTTATGTAAAAGAAGGAGACCTGGTGGAACCCGGCCAGCTGCTCGTCAGGTTCAATCTGCAGAAGGTGAAGAAAAACTGCAAGTCGCTCGCGACGCCTATGCTCATCACGAACGTCGATATGGTGAGATCATGGAGCTTCGCGCCTTACAAAGCCGTGAAGAAAGGACAGGCGTCGGTCATGTCCGTCATGCTGAAAAATACCGCTACAACAGGAGTTACAGGGGGAGGGAACGCTTATGGTTGAGGGGATCGGAGCTTCGTCGGGGATTGCTATGGGCAAAGCTTTCGTTATTCCAACCTGGGAATGGGACTTTCCCGAAAAGCTGATCGACGTCACGGACTTAGCGTACGAATTCGAAAGGTTATACGACGGAATCCGTCATTCCAAGGACGAGATCGAACTGATCAAACAGGAATTCGTCAGCGTGCTGGGCGAGGAGCAAACGCAAATTTTCGATGCGCATCTGGCCATCTTGGAAGACCCGATTTTCATGAACGAAGTGCAGGGGATTATGCAGCGGCAGTACAAAGCGGCCGAGGTCGCCGTCAAAGAAGCGATCGACAAGTTCGTAGGAATGTTCGATCTGCTTGACGACGGCTATATGAAGGAGCGCGCGCTCGATATTAAAGATGTCGGCAACCGGCTGCTCAAGCACTTGCTGGGAGCGCTCGAAGAGACGCTGCCGCCCAAGGATCAGCCCTATGTTCTCGTAGCCAAAGAGCTGATTCCGTCCCAAATGGTGCATCTGGATGTGAGTCTGGCGCTAGGGCTGGTCACGATGCTGGGCGGCAAAACGTCGCATGTGGCGATCATGGCCCGCGCGATGGGCGTTCCGTACGTTCTCGGGCTCGAAGGCAAGCTGCAAACGCCGATTCAAAACGGCGATTATTTGATCATCGACGGCGACGAGGGAGTCGTCTATGTGAACCCGGCCGACGATGTGATCGAGAAGTACAAGGCGCGGAAAGAAACGTGGAAAGCCGTTCAGGAGCAGCTGCAAAAGCTGGCCCATTTGCCTACCCGGACAGAGGACGGAAGGCAGATGCATTTGGCGGCCAACATCAGCTCGGTGAAGGAGCTGGAGCTGGTCATGAAGAACGGCGCTTCCGGCGTCGGCCTGTTCCGGACGGAGTTTCTGTACATGGACCGCAGCAGCTTCCCCGAAGAAGAGGAGCAGTTCGCCGTATACCGCGAGGTGGCCGAGCGGCTTGGCGGTAAGCCGGTTGTCATTCGGACGCTGGACGTCGGAGGAGATAAGCATCTCGACTACCTGGCCCTGCCGGAGGAAGAGAATCCGTCGCTTGGCTACCGCGCGATCCGGATCATGCTGGACCGGACGGATTTGTTTAAAACGCAGCTCCGGGCTATTTTGCGGGCAAGTCATTACGGTAACGTGAAGATTATGTACCCGATGATTTCCTCGCTTGACGAGCTGCGCAGAGCCAATGAAGTGCTGGAGGAAGCGAAAAAGGAGCTTGCCGACGAAGGAACCCCGTTCCGCTCGGATATCGCGGTCGGCATTATGATCGAGCTTCCGGCTGCGGTCATGATCTCCGATCTGCTGGCGCAAAAGGTCGACTTTTTCAGCATTGGAACGAACGACTTGGTGCAATACGTGCTGGCCGTCGACCGGATGAATGAGACGGTGGCGCATTTGTACGACCCGTTTCATCCGTCGGTGCTCCGCATGCTGAAGATTACGGCGGATCATGCCCACAAGAACGGGACACATATCAGCGTGTGCGGCGAGCTCGCAGGGGATGTCCGCGCTTTGCCGATTTGGATCGCGCTCGGCATTACCGACCTAAGCATGTCGGTGCAGTCGATTTTGAAGGTCAAAAACAGCCTGCTCCAAAGCAGGCACAGCGAAGGCGAGAAGATTTGGGAGGAGCTGGCCGGCTGTGCCAGCAGCGCCGAAGTGGTGACCGTCCTTACCAAATATTTGGAGACGGATATCGCCGATCAGTCGGGTCACACGAGACCCGCTTGCGGTTTCTCTTAAGCGCTGTCGACTCTTTTATGATATTAGCCATAGTTGGGGGAGAATGGGATGAATCTTACGGGATACAAAGTGCTTGCGTTTGTTGACGAAGAGTTTGAAGATTTGGAGATGTGGTACCCGGTGCTGCGGCTGCGGGAATCCGGGCTTGACGTACATCTGGCCGGCCCTAAGGCGGGAGCCGTCTATCACGGAAAATACGGCGTCCCTCTGACGACCGAATATGCTTTGGACGAAGTGAAGTCCGAAGACTATATCGGTCTTTACGTGCCGGGAGGCTGGGCGCCGGACAAACTGCGCCGCTATGCTTCAGTGCTGCGGCTGACCCGTGAATTTCATGAAGCAGAAAAACCGATTGCGCACATTTGTCATGCCGGTTGGGTGCTCGTTTCGGCGAAAATATGCCAGGGCTACACCATGACTTCCACACCTGGCATCAAGGACGATCTGGAAAATGCGGGCGCGATTTGGGTTGACCAGGAAGCGGTGGTCGACCGGCACATTGTGTCCGGGCGCAGACCTCCGGATCTTCCGGCGTTTACCAAAGCGTTCGTGGACCGTTTGGCGCAATATGCCCAGGAGCATAAGGGATGAACATGATCGTCAGGTGGCTGCCTTCCGTCCTGTGGATGGCAGTTATTTTTTATTTGTCCTCGCGAACCGGCGACGATCTTGGGGGATGGCTGGATGAAATCCGCTTAATTATTCCTTCGATGGAAGGGTTCGATTGGGGCCATTTCGTTTCTTACTTTATTTTGGCTTGGACTTATTTATGGGCACTTCGTCCCAAGCGGCTGACCTTCTTAGTGAAGTTTACGGTTGTGCTGTTGTGCGTGCTTTACGGGGTGACGGACGAATATCACCAATCGTTCGTACCTGGGCGCACGCCCGATGTGATGGACATCCGCAATGATGGGATTGGAGCCGCCCTGGCGATGCTTGCGCTGTCTTTACCTTTTGTCCGGCGCGCTTACGAGCGCCTGTGTGCTAAATATTACTAGCCTCGCGGCGGCAGGAGTTTGTTCGCGAAGGTAGAATATTTGTACATAAGCAGGATGAACGAATGCGCCGTTATAGACGACGGTGGCGCGTTTGTCGGGACCGTCGGAATCAACGGATTCCGATCGTTTGAGAAAGGTTTGGCGTTGCTGCCAAAAGGAGTGGTAGTTGTTGCATAAGCCGTGCAATTGTGGAAAGGCTATGAGCATTCGTCTTCGTACCGTCATTTACCAGAACAAAGTCGAGATCGGGAACGTTCCGATTTTCTCGTGCGACACCTGCAACCGCAGCGAGGTGTTTGCCGAAGTGAAGCCGGAATTGACCGGACTTATCGGCAAGCTCGGCAGCAAGCCGGAGAAGCAGTCGCTTCAGTTTGACGATGTATGCGAAGTCGCCCATCTGATGGTCAAAGTAACGGAGAAAAAAAGGGCAGCCGACCCCGTAGAGACAATAATTCAAGAAAGAATCAACGAACTGCTTGATTTGCTGCTGTTGGCCCAGTCGTTGGACGACGGAGGATGGATTGACGATGTCCGCAAAAGACTGTCGCAAATCGCCAAGCATTCGGTAACGGTACACGATTTTTGAAAGCCGCTGCTCCGCAGTTGGCTTTTTTTGTGTCTTTTTGATACTATATTCGTAGGACTATGACCAATTCGTTGCGAAAACAAGCATTTTGTCGTATGATAAGGCTAAATGACATGATCGCATTATACTTTTTAGAACAATGGAGAGAATGGCCGTGACTGTGACAATTTATGATGTAGCCAGAGAAGCAGGCGTTTCCATGGCAACCGTTTCCAGGGTTGTCAACAATAACCCGAACGTGAAGCCGCAGACGCGCAAGAAGGTGTTTGAGGCGATAGAGCGTTTAGGCTACCGTCCGAATGCCGTAGCAAGAGGCTTAGCCAGCAAGAAAACGACAACGGTCGGCGTGGTCATTCCCGATATTTCCAACTCGATCTTTTCCGAGGTTGCACGCGGCATCGAAGATATCGCGAATATGTATCACTACAATATTATTTTATCCAATGCGGATAAGAAGAAGGAAAAAGAAATCCGCGTGATCAACACCTTGCTGGAGAAGCAAGTGGACGGACTGCTCTTTATGGGCGGGGCGATTACCGAGGAGCACATTCAGGCGTTCAAGACGTCTTCGGTACCGGTGGTGCTGTGTGCGACGGCGGATGAACAGCGGACGATTCCTTCGGTCGATATCGACCATGAGAAGGCGGCTTTCGACGCCGTGAACGTGCTGCTGGAGAACGGACACCGCGATATCGCCATGATTTCGGGCACTTTGCAGGACCCGGCTAACGGTTACGCCCGTTACCAAGGATACAAGAAAGCGCTCGAAGCCGCGAACATTCCGCTGCGCGAAGACCTTGTCCGCATCGGGAACTACCGCTATGAATCGGGCCTTGAAGTGACGAAGTACTTCTTGGAGCTGGACAACCGTCCTACGGCGATTTTTGCCGCAACGGACGAGATGGCGATCGGTGCGATTCACACGCTGCAGGATAACGGCTTGAAGGTTCCGGAAGATATGTCCGTCATCAGCGTGGACAACATTCGGATGGCTTCGATGGTTCGTCCGCTGCTGACAACGGTTGCTCAACCGATGTACGACATCGGTGCTGTGGCGATGCGCCTGTTGACCAAGCTGATGAATAAAGAAACGAAGGATGCTTCGGAGCTGTCGCAGGTTATTTTGCCGCATGAAGTGATTTATAGAAATTCGGTGGCTCATCGCTAATATGAGCCACTTTCTTTTGTAAAAAGGGGGATTCTGGATTGACGTACGGTAAACTAGGCGTCATCGGCGCGATGAAGGAAGAAATCGAGCTGTTCCACGAGCATATGGAGCAGGTGCGGGAATCCGCGAAGGCGGGGATCACGTTCTACGAAGGCGTTTTCCACGGTAAAAGCATCGTTCTGTGCAAATCGGGCGTAGGCAAGGTAAATGCTGCCGTAACGACACAGATTTTGATCGATACCTGCGGCGTGGAAGCCGTAATCTTCACTGGAGTGGCAGGGGCGGTCGACCCGTCGCTGAACGTCGGCGATATCGTGGTGTCGACGGAGTGCCTTCAGCACGATATGGATGTAACAGCGCTTGGATTTCCGCGGGGGACGATTCCTTACGAGGCGACGTCGGTTTTTGCCGCCGATACGGGACTGCGCAGCGCCGCGGCTGGAGCAAGCCGGGAGCTATTCGGAACGGTCAAGGAAGGACGGGTGCTTTCGGGCGACCAGTTTATCGCCAGCCGGGAGACGGTCCAATTGTTGCATAAGGAGCTTCAAGGCGCATGCGTCGAGATGGAGGGTGCGGCGGTCGCACAGGCTTGCTCCATGAACGGCATCCCGTTCGTCATCATCCGTTCCATGTCCGACAAGGCAGACGGATCGGCGCACGTCAATTTTGCGGAATTCACCGTGCAGGCTTCCGAGAACTCATACCGTATTGTGGATCAGATTGTCAAGCGTCTGCCATAGGTCTGCCGGATACCGGAAACGGTCCAAACCAGAGAAGTAGAAGGAGAGAATATAACGATGTCATCCGTAACGATGGAACAATTGGTCGCGTTGGCCAAGCACAGAGGCTTTATTTTCCCGGGCTCCGAAATTTACGGCGGTCTTGCCAACACGTGGGACTACGGTCCGCTTGGCGTTGAGCTGAAAAATAACATTAAGCGCGCCTGGTGGAAAAAGTTCATTCAGGAATCCCCGTACAATGTCGGTCTCGACGCGGCTATTCTGATGAACCCTCAAGCTTGGGTCGCATCGGGCCATGTAGGCAACTTCAACGACCCGATGATCGACTGCAAGCAGTGTAAAGTGCGTCACCGCGCCGACAAATTGATTGAGAACGCCTTGGCGGAAAAAGGCATTGAAATGATCGTCGACGGCCTGTCGTTTGCCGAGATGGAGAAGCTGATCGCCGAGCATAAGATCGTTTGCCCGGACTGCGGAGCGTTGGATTACACCGAAATTCGCCAGTTTAACCTGATGTTCAAAACGTTCCAGGGCGTGACTGAATCGAGCGCGAATGTCGTTTATATGCGTCCGGAGACGGCGCAGGGCATTTTCGTCAATTTTAAGAACGTACAGCGCACCATGCGCAAAAAGCTGCCGTTCGGCATCGGCCAAATCGGCAAAAGCTTCCGGAACGAAATTACGCCGGGGAACTTCACTTTCCGTACGCGCGAGTTTGAACAAATGGAGCTTGAATTTTTCTGCAAGCCGGGTGAAGACCTGCAATGGTTCGAATACTGGCGTTCGTTCTGCCGCGACTGGCTCTTGAGCCTCGGTATCACGGAAGCGAACATGCGTTTGCGCGACCATTCGGACGACGAACTGTCCCATTATTCCAATGCGACGACGGATATCGAATACAAATTCCCGTTCGGCTGGGGCGAGCTGTGGGGCATCGCCGACCGCACGGATTACGATTTGAAGCAGCACATGACGCATTCCGGCGAAGATTTCAACTATATCGAGCCGGAAACGAACGAGCGCTATATTCCGTACTGCATCGAGCCGTCGTTGGGTGCAGACCGGGTAACACTGGCGTTTCTGATCGACGCGTTCGAGGAGCAGAAGCTGGAAGGCGACGACAGCCGGACGGTATTGCATCTGCATCCGGCGCTGGCGCCTTATAAAGCGGCGATTTTCCCGCTGTCCAAAAAGCTTTCCGACGGAGCCAACCAAGTATTTGCCGATCTGGCGAAGCACTTCCTGGTCGACTACGACGAGGCCGGTTCGATCGGCAAGCGTTACCGCCGTCATGACGAGATCGGTACGCCGTTCTGCATTACGTATGACTTCGAATCGGAGCAGGACGGTCAAGTGACCGTTCGCGACCGCGATACGATGGAGCAGACGCGGATGCCGATCAGCGAGCTCAAAGCGTTTATCGAGTCGAAAGTGCAGTTCTAATCTTCAAAATACGAAACAGCCCGCGCCAATACGGCAGCGGGCTGTTTGCATCTTCGTAGAACGAACCAGGGTACTTGTACGGCAGTTGTGCAGCAAAAACTGCGCTGTAAGTCAAAGGATTAGGCCAAATAAAGCGAGGCAATTTCTTTGGTGTGCCGGTTTTTCTCGGTAATTTCCCGCCGCCTCGGAATCGGGTCCCAAGTGTGAACCGCGTCCAGCCACGTAGTTGGAAGCGCTTCACCATAATGGGGCTGCCATTTCGCTACCCAGTCGGCCGGCAGGGCCATCTCCGGGTTCTGTTCTAGCTGCAGGAGCAGGGGATGCTCGCTCATTTCCAGCCAGAGGAGGCTCCAGGCTCTCGGGACGACGCGCCAAATATCGTAGCCTCCGCCGCCGAGCGCTACCCACCGGCCTTGGCAGTGTTCATGTGCGAGTCGGTGGATGATGCGCGGCATCGCCCGGTAAATTTCCATGCTGCAGTGAATATGAGCCAGCGGATCGTAGGCATGGGCATCGCAGCCGTGCTGGGAAACGATAAGATCCGGCTTAAACTGCGCCGCCGTCTTGATAAGCACCTCCTCAAAGCATTCCAACCACGATTCGTCCTCGGTAAAGGGCTCCATCGGCACGTTGATCGTCGTTCCGAAGCCCGTCCCGTCTCCGCGCTCGCTCACCGCTCCCGTACCGGGAAACAAATATTTGCCCGTTTCATGAATCGAGAACGTACAGGTGTCCGGGTCGGTGTAGAAGCTCCATTGAACGCCGTCGCCGTGATGCACGTCGGTATCGATGTACAGGACGCGCACGCCATACTTGCTCTTGGCATGCGCGATGGCTACGGCTGCATCGTTGTAGACACAAAAGCCGGCTCCTTTATGCGGCATGGCATGGTGCAGCCCGCCTCCCAAATGCAGCGCGTGCCCGGCTTCTCCGCCGAGCACGGCATCGACCGCCCGAATCGAGCCTCCGACCAAAATGGACGTGGCCTCGTGCATTCCCGGGAAAAAGGGCGTATCTTCCGTATCCAGCCCGTATTTTCCTGCCTGATGCATCCACTCATCCGTCGGCTGGTCGGCGCTTAATGCCTTGACGGCATTGACATATTCCTGTGAATGCACCGAGCAAAGCTGCGTTTCGTCGGCCGGCATCGGCCGGATTAAGCTGTCGCCGGATAACGCTTTCGCCTTACGCAGCAGGTCGACCGTCAGCACCAGTCTTTGCTGATTAAACGGGTGACTGTCGTTGAACTTGTAGGCGACTTCATTCTCGTCGTAAACAAACAAAGCTTTTGCACTCATGCTATTCGCGCTCCCATCAGTACATAAACCGCTGCCGGAATCGGACCCGGTCGAATTGCTCCACGGAAGACAGCGGCACGTTTTTGCCGATACGTACCATCAAGCAGTTGGCCGGATGAGAGCAGATTTCCGGATCGTCGGTAGCATACCAGACCATATCGACACTTTTCATCAGCTTCTCCATCATATCCCGGTACTGCCAAACGGTAAGTCCGCTTTTTTCCAAGTCCCAATGCCAGTAATATTCGGTCGTAAACGTGATGACATTCTCAAGCTGTCCGTCTTCAAAGGCTAGTCGGATCAGCTTCTTGCCAAGGCCAAGCCCCCGATAGTCGTCCGCCACCTCGATCGCGCCCAGCTCGACCAAGTCCTCCATATTTCCTTCCGACCAGCGTTCCATCTCATCGGGGTAATGGAATGTGACGTAGCCGACAATCTGCGTCGAAATCCTCGCCAGAACGATTCGTCCCTCCGGCAGCCCGGCAATTTCGACAAGCGCCTCGAACTGCTCTTTGGGCCTTCGGAACGCATCCAGATCCGGATGCATCGAATAGTCGCGGAGCTGTTCAGGCGGCACGGGGCCCTCCAGAATGATTTCGCCGTTCTGATACGGAATAACTTGGGAATGATACAATTTAACATGCTCCATCTGCGGCGATTCACTCCCTTCCAGAACTTCAACTTAAGAATAACAAAAAAATAGTCGGATAAAAAGTGTTGTGGTATAATATGTTTTAGTGCGTATGAAAGCGTTTCATCAAAGTGAAAAAAAGAGAGCTTTGGGGAGGAAATGGTCATGGATCATACGAATGTCGAAATCATTGCACCCGTAGCAACATCGCCCAACATGAAAAACTACGAGGAAGAACGCGCCCAATTTCAATGGGCGGATATCGAGAAAGCATTCTCATGGTCCCAAACCGGTAAGGTGAACATCGCTTATGAAGCGATTGACCGCCACGCCGATTCGCAGCGCGGAGACAAGATCGCTCTGTACTACAGCGATGACCGCCGAGATGAAAAGTATACGTTCAAGGAAATGAAAGCCCAGTCCAACCGGTTCGGCAATATTCTGCGCAAGCTTGGCGTGGCGAAAGGCGACCGGGTCTTCATCTTCATGCCGCGTTCGCCAGAGCTTTACTTTGCCTTGTTCGGCACGATCAAAGTCGGAGCCGTGGTCGGTCCGTTGTTCGAAGCGTTTATGGAGACGGCCGTCAAGGATCGTCTGGAGGACAGTGAGGCGGTGGCGATCATTACGACACCTTCGCAGCTTTCGCGTGTGCCCGTTGAAGACCTCCCGCATTTGAAGCATGTGATCTTGGTCGGAGAAGATCTGTCATTATCCGAAGGCCAAGTCGATTATTATAAAGAAATGGCCACCGCTTCCGAAGAGCTCGAGATCGAGTGGGTGGACCGCGAAGACGGATTGATCATTCACTATACATCCGGTTCAACGGGCAGGCCGAAAGGCGTGTTCCACGTCCATAACGCCATGCTGCAGCATTATTATACCGGGCGTGTCGTACTGGATCTTCAGGAGCAGGACATTTATTGGTGTACGGCGGACCCGGGCTGGGTCACCGGAACGTCTTACGGTATTTTTGCGCCGTGGCTCAACGGTGCAACCAATGTCATCCGCGGGGGCCGCTTCTCTCCGCAGAACTGGTACGGTACGATCGAGAAATACAAGGTCACGGTGTGGTACAGCGCACCGACGGCGTTCCGCATGCTGATGGGCGCTGGCGACGATACGGTGAACCAGTTTGATCTGAGCTCCCTCCGTCACGTGCTCAGCGTAGGCGAACCGCTGAACCCGGAAGTCGTCCGCTGGGGACTGAAGGTGTACAATCAACGCATTCACGATACGTGGTGGATGACGGAGACAGGCGGACATCTCATCTGTAACTATCCGAGCATGGCGATTCGTCCGGGCTCGATGGGCAAGCCGATTCCAGGCGTCGAAGCGGCGATCATCGACGATGCAGGGAATGTGCTGCCGCCGTTCCGCATGGGCAATCTGGCGATCAAGACGCCATGGCCGTCGATGATGCGCAAAATTTGGAACAATCCGGCGAAATATGAAGAGTATTTCCGGATTGCGGGCTGGTACATTTCCGGCGACTCCGCTTATATGGACGAGGACGGCTACTTCTGGTTCCAGGGCCGCGTCGACGACGTCATCAATACGGCCGGGGAACGGGTAGGTCCGTTCGAGGTAGAGAGCAAGCTGGTAGAGCATCCGGCGGTTGCGGAAGCGGGGGTTATCGGCAAGCCGGACCCGATGCGCGGCGAGATCATCAAAGCGTTCATTGCCCTGCGTGAAGGCTATACGCCGTCCGAAGAGCTTAAAACGGATATTTCCAAGTTCGTCAAAGAAGGCTTGTCCGCCCACGCAGCGCCGCGTGAGATCGAATTCAAAGACAAGCTGCCAAAAACCCGCAGCGGCAAAATTATGCGCCGCGTGCTGAAAGCATGGGAGCTTAATTTGCCGACAGGCGACTTGTCGACCATCGAGGACTAAGATGCTCGTCCGACATTATTTATATTAGTTCAACAGGGAAGAGGGAGGATTTCTGCTGCTTCAAGTGGCGGAGGTCCTCCTTTTTTATTATTAAAAAAAAGGGATACGAACCGAGCAATCGGTCGTATCCCTCATAGTGTTGAGAAATCCTTGATGTAGAAAATCTCAGACCAATAGAGGTGGGGTATGTCCCGTAAGAGTTTACGTCCGCCTTTGAAACCCGTGAAAATACCGCTAATTCTAATCAATTCACGGGTTTCAAGAGCGGCTGGAGGGACATACCCTACCGGCATATGCAGAGATTTTTCTACGCGAAGCGTGTCCCTCAACAAACCAAGGGATACGAGCCGCACAAGCGGTCCGTATCCCTTTTTTCACTGCTGCTATTTCTTGAACTTCACCGCCGCCGAAAGCTTGGATTCGCCGAATTCATTTGTGGCGGAAACTTTGTAATAGCCGTCATAGGAGACGGCATAGTATTTGAATTGCGTTGCATTCGCTACCGTACCGATTTTCTCAAACTTGCCGCTTTCTTTTTCGCTATAGTATACCGTGTATTCCTTAACCTTTTCTTTGCCAGCATTGTCCTTCCAATTTAGCTCAACGCCTCCGCCGGTGGACTTGGCCGATAAGCCGGTAGGCGCAACCGGAGGCGTCTTGACGGGTGTCTGATCTTCCTTGCCGGTGGATCCGCTGCCGGCGTTATGCTCCTTATTCGGTTCAGAGCCGGTGCCCGTTTCCGAACCGCCTGTACCCTCGTTATTTTTTCCATCGCTCGGTTTGTTCTCCGGAACGGTCTTCTGGCCTCCATCTGGAGGAAGCGACGATAGATCGACGGACGTTCCGTCCGTGTAAGCCGCTTTGCTTGGTGCGGATTCGTTACCGGCTACATCGACAGCGGTCACGTAATAACCGTACAGGTTTCCTCCGTTTACGGAATCCGTAAACTTCGACTCGTCGCCGGCTATCACGACTTTGCTTACCCGTTGGTACGGTCCGTGATTGACGGAACGGTACAAACGGTAGCCGACGGTATCGGCGCTTGAGCTCGCTTGGAACGTGATGATGCTGGTGTCGCCCGCATGGGTCGCGACGACCGTTGTCGGCGCGGCCGGCGGATTTCCATCGTCCGCCCGTGGATCGGTCTCGGAAGGCGCGTCGTCCTGGTAATCTTTCGGACGATAAAAATCGAGGCTGCGGCGGCGGTCCGCTTTGACTCTTTCCATGGCGTTCGCCAGCTCTTTAAACAAAGGTCCGAGCGGCTTTTCCCGCTTGATCACGCTCTTCTGTTGAACAAATTCGCTTGGCGTTCCGTCTTGTGCGATATAATTGATTCCGTTATACGTAATAATCGGCAAGCTTACCATGACGTTGTCTTCTTCGGTCGGGACGAATTTTTTATTGAATACGTCCGTGACGAGCTTGCCCGCCTTCGAAGTCGCTTCGCTCGGCAGTTTCCCGGAAAGGCTGGACACGGTCACCTCGACGATATTGTCCGGCCGCTTGAACTCTTTTGTCGGGAACAGATCAGGTTTTTTGTTAATCGCGTCATCCATCACGAGCGCGAAAATATTTTTCGCCCGGTTCGTTCCGCCCGTTTTCTTGCTCAGCTTATGAATCGGCTGATCATATCCGGCCCAGACGCCCAGCGTAATGTCCGGCGTGTAGCCCATAAACCAAGCGTCGGCGTCGTCCTGGGTCGAGCCGGTTTTGCCGACGATCGGCATTTTGCCGTAGTGCTTGAAATTTTTCATCAGATCGGTTGCCGTCCCGGACGTAATGACGGTGCGCATCATATCGGTCATCAGGTAAGCCGTCTGTTCGGAAAAAGCGTTTGTCGGGTTAAGCTGATGCTCGTAGATGACTTTTCCGTTGGAATCGGTAATTTTTCGGATCATGAACGCTTCATTGAACTCGCCCTTGTTGCCGATCGTCGCATAGGCATTGGTCAACTCCTTGACCGTAACCCCATACTTCAAACCGCCTATAACGCCCGTCTGGGCTTGATAGTCGTCCTTGGTAATAGAGACGATCCCCATCTTTTTGGCAAATTCCCAGGCTTCCTTAATGCCGACGACATCGACGAACAATTTGATCGCCGGAATGTTGTACGACTGGTTTAACGCCCGTCTGGCCGTGATGAGTCCATGATAACCGTCGTCCCAGTTTTCCGGGATGTGAAATCCTCTGCTGCCGTCCTTGAGAATAATCGGGACATCGTCGATGACGGAGGCCGGCTGTATAGCGCCCTTCTCCATGGCCGGCAAATAAGCGGCAATCGGCTTCATGGTCGATCCCGGCTGGCGGAGCGCTTGCGTTGCGTGATTCAGCTGCTCCTTGAAAAAGTCGCGGCCTTCCATCATGCCGAGAATCGCCCCGGTCTTGCTGTCCATCATGACGGCGCCGATTTGCTCGGTTCCTTTGACTTTATCGTCAGGGGTAAAGTTATTCCCATCCTTCGCGATGTCGCGCATCGACTCATAGATGTCCTTGTCGATCGTCGTATACACATGATAGCCACCCCGGGACAGCTGGGCTTGTACGCTTTTCAGCGCCTCGCTGTACGTCTCCGGATTGGCCTGCGGGTCCAGCTTCGGCTGTTGAACCGACAGCAGCGCCTTGGCCGCTTCCTTCTCCACCTCGATCATCAGGAAAGGGTAGGTCGAGTAGGCTTTTTTGACACGCTCGGCAAGCGAGCCCTTCAAATCAAACTGCAGCGCCTCCTGGTACTGCTGCTCGTTGATTTTTCCTTCCTCCAGCATTCGCTTCAGCACGAGCTGCTGGCGCTGAACCGCACGTTTGAATGCGGCGCCGTCGACCTCGCCCTTACTGGTGAAGGCCGAGAAGTTGCTCGGCTGCTGGGGTACGCCGGCCAGATAAGCGGCTTGCGCGATATTTAGCTTGCTCAGATCGTCAATGTTGAAGATCCCTTTTGCGGCTGCTTTAATGCCGTACACATTATAGCCGGACGAGCCGTTGCCATAAGGAATTTTGTTTAAATAGGCGAGCAGAATTTCATCCTTCGACATCAGGCGCTCCATGCGCATGGCGAGCAAAATTTCTTTGGCTTTGCGGCTGTCGGCTTTATCCAGCGTCAGGAAGACGCGTCTGGCGACCTGCTGCGTAATCGTACTGCCGCCGGTCTGAATGTCTTCGTTCAGCAGCTTTTGGACCACCGCGCGGAGCGTTCCTTTAAGGTCCACGCCGTGATGCTGATAAAAGTCGTTGTCCTCGATTGCCAATACGGCGTCCAACACCGGCTTGGGAATATCCTTCAAGCCCGCCATCCTCCGGTCTTCCTCGGTACGAAGCTGGCCGACTACCGTATCGTCGCGAAAATACACGAATCCGGTCAAGGCATCGTCCTGCATTTGCGCCATCATCGTTTCCTTGCTCCGAATCGGATCATCTTTAATCAGTGCGCTGACATAACCGAAAGCGGCGCCGGCCCCCAGCAACCCCGCGAACAAACCGGCGATAAAAAGCCACTTGATCGTATGTAGAGTATATTTGCCAGTTCTAAGCAAGATGACTTGGTATCTTGGCCTTTTTTGTTTTGTCTCCTTCTCCATGAAAGCGAGTTCCTCCTGATTGGAAAACATTCCTTAACATTATAGCATAAAAGCGCTCCGCTACACACCGCCGCAAAATTGTTTCTCGATGACGATTTGCTGACTTTGGCCTGAATTGCGCTTCGAAGCGAGGGGTTTGACAATCGTTTTGGCCTTGTGATATAACTAGGGATAATTGTATACCGCTGAAATGCAACGATGGACTTAGTAGGATAAGGAACTAAGCTTGCAGAGAGCCGGTGGATGGTGTGAACCGGCAGCCGACCTTAGACCGAATTACCGTCCGGAGCAGCGGAAGGGAACCGCGGAACGGCATGTCACAGCCGCCCGTCAGTAGCTTCCGATCGGGCAGCAGCCCGTTATCCGATGAAGTGAAAGCTTGGCAACGGTCTTGGGTGAAGGACTCGCAGTTTCTTCCTACGATACCGTTTCGTTTGCCGGGCTTTAATTAGGGTGGTACCGCGAGCTAAGCCTTCTCGTCCCTTGGGATGAGAGGCTTTTTTTTATTTTATTGCAAATTTAGAGACCAAGCAGGAGGAACAAGCAATGGCAAAATGGGAGCAACTGACACCGCAGCAGCAGCAGGAGGTGAACCGGCAGCTGGAGACGATTCGCCGCGGAGTCGTCGAGATCGTACCTGAAGATGAGTTGAAGCAGAAGGTTATCGATTCCGTTGCAACGGGAACTCCGTTGAAAGTAAAACTGGGACTCGATCCTTCGGCTCCGGATATTCATGTCGGCCATACGGTCGTGCTGCACAAGCTGCGCCAGTTTCAGGAATTTGGCCACCAGGTGCAGCTGATCATCGGCGATTTCACCGGACGGATCGGGGACCCGACAGGCAAATCCGAAACGCGCAAGCAGTTGACGGAAGAAGACGTCAAACGCAATGCGGAGACGTATCAGAAGCAAATTTATAAAATATTGGACCCGCAAAAAACGCAGCTGTTCTACAACTCCGAATGGCTCGGACCGCTCACGTTCGTCGATGTCGTAGAGCTGTCGGCCAAGCTGACGGTGGCGCGCATGCTGGAACGGGACGATTTTTCCAAACGTTATGCGGGCGGCCAGCCGATTCATATCCACGAGTTTTTCTATCCGTTGATGCAGGGCTACGACTCGGTGGCGCTAAAGAGCGATATTGAGCTGGGCGGAACGGATCAGAAGTTCAATCTGCTGATGGGACGTACCTTGCAAAAGGAATACGGCGTCGATACGCAGGTAGCGATCATGAACCCGCTGCTCGAAGGGCTGGACGGCGTACAGAAGATGAGCAAGAGCCTTGGCAACTATATCGGAATCGACGAGGAGCCGAATGAAATTTACGGCAAAGCGATGTCCGTGCCGGACGAGCTAATGCTCAAATATTACGAGCTGGCAACCGACCTTTCGAACGAAGAGCTGCAGCAGCTTCGCGACGGACTCGGCAACGGTACCGTTCATCCGCGGGATGCCAAGATGCGGCTCGCTTACACCTTTGTCCGGATGTATCATGGTCAGCAGGCTGCGGAAGAAGCGCAGCAGCATTTCGTGACCGTCTTCCAGCAGCGTGCGCTGCCGGAGGATATCCAGGAAGTAGCCCTGCCGCAGGAGGCGCTGGAAGACGGTAAGATCCGCATTGTGAAGCTGCTCGTCACGCTTGGTCTGCAAAGCTCGGGCAGCGAGGCGCGCCGGAGCGTGCAGCAGGGCGCGGTGAAGATCAACGAGGAGAAAATCGACGATCCGAATGCCGAGCTCGCGCCGCAGGGCGGCGAAATCGTGCAGGTCGGCAAACGCAAATTTGCCCGTATTAAGTTAGGTTAAGCCATATAACAAAAGGATGCTCCGCAAGTCGGTATCGACGGCGGGGGCATCCTTTTTTAAAAAAAAGAACTTGACAAGCGGATGGAAGTGTGGCGAAGCCCCTTGAAAAAACGATTTTTACTCGAAAGAAAAAACTGCCCTTGACGTGGTATATTTATATTAGAAATGTGGTAACGCACATTGGAGGTGGATAATACGAAAACCGTTAAGCTTTATAAATGGGAGAATTTACAGGCGGATAGTGATTGGAAGGTAAAACGTAGTTTCTCTATGTGGTATTGTGGCCATTATGATTTCGTAGATTGTGACGAGGGCGTTGAATATGTTTTACCTGAAGGTTATGTAATAGCAGAAAATGACTTAGGTGAGGAACTTATTTATGACCATACTGGTGACTATTGCGAAATTTCCATATCTCATAATAAGCCTGTTTTGTATAGTAACGCTGGGCGCGTGGAGTTGGTTAGGGCATGAGTTAAGTTTAAGGAATAATTGAACAAACCAAAGAACCCAGAGAATAGAGCTGGGTTCTTTTTTTATCTGGCGCTTGAAATATAAGAGCGTCTGCCCACATTATTTTTAGCCCCAAACCAGCCCCATTTAGCCCCAAATGGATGCATTATAGTGCATTAACTTGCAATATTGATTGAATGAAAAAAAAGCCCGGAACCCTTGATAAACAAGGGTTTTTGGGCTTTTTGTCGTAGTAATTTGCGCGTTAATTCTATTAGCGGCTGTAGAACTCGACGATTTGTTTTTCGTCGATTTCTTGAGCGAGCTCGGAGCGCTCAGGCAAACGAACGTACTTGCCTTCCAATGCGCCTTCGTTGTATTCGAGGTAAGCTGGCAGGTAGTTGCGGTTTGCCAAAGCTTCTTTAACGGAAGACATGTTGCGGCTTTTCTCGCGAAGGCCGATAACGTCGCCAGTGCTTACCGTGTAGGAAGCGATGTCGACTTTCTTGCCGTTAACCGTTACGTGACCGTGGGAAACCAACTGACGCGCGCCGGCGCGGGAGTTAGCGAAGCCCAGACGGTATACGAGGTTGTCCAAACGGCTTTCAAGCAGGAACATGAAGTTTTCGCCCGCGATACCTTGCAGCTTGGTAGCTTTGTTGAACAGGTTGCGGAATTGCTTCTCGTTCAAGCCGTACATGTGGCGAAGCTTTTGTTTCTCTTGCAATTGAACGCCATAGCCGGACAGTTTCTTGCGTTGTCCCGGACCATGCTGCCCCGGAGGGAAAGGACGTTTCAATTCTTTACCAGTACCGCTCAAGGAAATGCCGAGACGGCGGCTTAATTTAAATTTAGGACCAGTGTAGCGTGCCATAAGTTGGGAAGCTCCTTTTATCAATAATTTGGTTAAGTTAATAAACGGGTGAAGCGTGTGCCCGATTTTGCCTAAAGCGTTTCTTAACGATCCGCACCCGACAAGAAGAACCAGCCGCGGTCCTGTCGGCAGCAAAATCTTACAGAGGGTGACGCAAGCCTCCACCATAAGCACGGGCTGCCAGAGCAGCAATTCCGATGCTTATTCTCGACTTCTTATTTTATAAGATGGATATGGTTGTGTCAAGCATAGGAATGCGGTAAGCTCTCGAGCCAATAGGTTCGTGATCAGAAGCAATTTCTGGTACAATATGATATGCGAAGGGAGGCTTGACCATTGGCCAATTGGAATGTCCACCAGTTGTCTGAAGCGCTCCGTTCTCTCGGATGGATAGGTCATGTCGCGGGGGCGCTGCTCGTTGTGCTGCAGACGCTTTTCCCCGTTGTGCCTTTTGTCTTGGTAGCCGGGGCTAACGTCTTGATTTTCGGATTGTGGCGAGGGTTTCTGGTCAACTATGTGTTTGCTTGCCTTGGAGCGTTTATTGCGTACTATACGGCGAGGAATTACGGAAAGGCATGGGTGCAGGCGAAGCTTGCGAAGTATGATTTCATCGAGCAATGGAGCGGGAGACTGGAGCGGCACGGGCTTTGGTATATCGCAGCCAGCCGGATTATTCCGGTGATTCCTTCCTTCGGCATCAACTTGGGCGCTGCGGTCATGAAGGTCAAACCAAGGGATTTTGTGATCGGTACTTTGATCGGCAAAGCGCCGATGATCTTCCTAGAATCGGTTATCGGGCACGACCTATTCCATCTCGGCCGGTATAAAGGAAGACTTTTTGCCGCATTAGCCTTGTTTTTCGTCCTGTTGATCATCGGGAATTATTACAAAAACAAATGGACCAAAAACGGCAGCAAATCTTAACATCGTTAATGGAAAAAAGGAGAAGATTCGATGCGTGATCCCCGTTTAGAGCAGCTGGCTCGTAATCTTGTAGGGTATTCTTTGAATGTACAGCCCGGCGAAAGAGTGCTGATCGAGATGATCGGCTCCGAGCGTGAAATCGTCAAATGTCTCGTCCAGGAAGTGCATGCCCGCGGCGGCCATCCTTATGTGGAGCTGACGGACTATGCCGTTACGGCGGCAGTGCTGCGTTCTGCGACGCCTGAGTTTCTGGAACATTGGGCTGATATGCACCATCGTCGCATGAAGGATATGGACTGCTACGTTGGTGTTCGCGCCGGCGAAAACGTAAGCGAGCTGTCTGACGTGCCTGAGGATAAGATGAAGCTATACAAAAAAATTTACAGCCAAAAGGTGCACATGGAGCAGCGGATCAAGCATACCCGTTGGGTCGTGCTGCGTTATCCGAATCCGTCGATGGCGCAGCTTGCCGGCATGAGCACGGAAAAATTCGAAGATTTCTACTTCGACGTCTGCAACCTGGATTACGCTAAAATGTCCGATGCGATGACGCCGCTTCAGGAGTTGATGAACCGGACCGACCGCGTGCGCATCGTGGGGCCGGGGAAAACGGACATTTCTTTCTCGATCAAAGGTATCGGCTCCGTCAAATGCTGCGGCCGCCGCAACATCCCGGACGGCGAGCTGTATACCGCCCCGGTACGCGATTCCGTGAACGGCGTCATCGCCTATAATACGCCTTCCGAAAATTCCGGAGTTACGTTCGAGAACATCACCTTCCGGTTCGAGAACGGCAAAATCGTCGAGGCTACCGCGAACGATATCGCCCGGCTGAACAAAATTCTCGACACGGACGAAGGCGCCCGCTATATCGGGGAATTCAGCCTCGGGTTCAACCCGCATATTTTGTACCCGATGAAGGATACGCTGTTCGACGAGAAAATCGACGGCAGTCTTCACTTCACGCCCGGCCAAGCGTACGAGCAGGCGGACAACGGCAATCGATCCGCCGTTCATTGGGATTTGGTGCTTATTCAACGGCCGGAGTTTGGCGGGGGCGAGATTTATTTTGACGACCGCCTGATCCGCAAGGACGGACGTTTTGTCATTCCGGAGCTGGAAGGGCTTAACCCGGAAAATTTAAAGTAATCGATACGAAAATAGTGTTGCATGTTATTCCCTTCCACGGTATCATATTTGAAGAAAGCGATTTATCTTGTCCGTCACTAGACGCATGGAGGGATTTTGTATGCCAAACGCCAATAACGCCGCAATTGTGGAAATTTCTCAAACCGCCAATAAATTCAGATCATCCATTGTTCTTCAGTATGATAACAAGTATATCGATGTGAAGAGCATTCTTGGCTTGTTTACGACGCTGCTCACATCCAGCAACTATGATCTTCATGTTCACGGACCGGATGCCGACGAAGCGAAGAAAGCCATGGCTGAAGTATTCGAGAAGCACGGTCTTAAGATCAACAGCATTCAAGACTAAACCATACGATTTCCAGGTAAAGGCATTTTCGCGCAGCGAAGATGCCTTTATTCACTTTTTTGAGAATAATTCTCAAGGTATGGCGTCTATCTTGGTCTATCGACTTGTGTATTGTGCCGTTTTCGACTAATATAAAACTATCGGCGTTTAAGCGCCTGCTTCGGATAAGTACCGGGGCCGCATGTTCGTCCGGTTGACCGCCGGGGAACGCAAATGGTTGGATTACAGGGGGGGAGCACCATGTCGTCGGATGTGCTGCTCAGCTTGTCGCAGAAGGCTCTGCATCTGCTGCAAGAAGATGCGGACAAGATCGAGAAGCTGATTGAAGTGCAGATGGAAAACTTAACCACTCGCAAATGTCCTCTGTATGAAGAGGTGTTAGATACGCAAATTTACGGGTTGTCGCGGGAGATTGACTTTGCGATCCGGGCGGAGCTGATTACCGAGACGGCGGGCAGACAAATTTTAATGAAGCTGGAACGGAATGTAGCCCAGCTCTATGAGGCTATGAGTAAGAACAAAGAGTAACCTTCACTGGGAAGGTTACTCTTTGTTTTTTTGTATCGCATGGCTCCTACACCAAGAAGAACGCAATGCCCAGAATGATATAGACGACCAGCAGCAGCACGCCCTCGAACCACGTTGTGGCTCCGTCCTTAGAGATCGATTTGGCGATAAACGCGGCTACGCCGATGGCTATGATCTCGTAGGTCGTAAAGACGAGATCCATCGTTTTGCCGAAAAGGAGCGAGAGGAGCACTAACACAGGCGCGACGAACAGCGCAATCTGCAGGCTGCTGCCGACCGCGATTTCGACGGCGGCGCCCATTTTGTTTTTCCGGGCCATCATCACGGCGGCGCTATGTTCCGCGGCATTGCCGACGATGGCGATCAGGAAGGCGCCTACGAATAGCTCGGACAGCCCGTATTGATGGCTGAACGGCTCCAGCGTATGTACGAGCCACTCGCTCTGAAAGGCGACCATGACGGTGGCGATAATCAGAAGTACGATCGACAAGCCTTTGGACCATGCGGCTTCCCCGTGCTCGACCACCTCATCCGAGAGCTCGTTCTTGTGCGTAATCATCGAGAAGATGAGCCAGAGCAGGTAAGCGATGATCAGGATCACGGATACGATGACGCTCAGATTGGACGTTTCCTGAGTGGTGAAGCTCCGGGCGAAAGCGGCGGGAATGAACAGCGCAATAACGGCCAGCAGCATAAGCGACCCGTTATGTCCGGCCAGTTTCACGTTGAACGTCTGTTCCTTGTATTTTAATCCTCCGAGCAGCACGCTAAGTCCGAGCACAAGCAGCATGTTTCCGATGATGGAGCCGGTGATGCTGGCTTTGACGATCTCGAACATCCCGTCTTTCACCAGAAAGATGGCGATGATGAGCTCTGCGGCATTGCCGAACGTCGCGTTCAAAAAACCGCCCAGTCTTTCCCCGGCATAATGCGCGACGCTTTCCGTAGCTTTTCCCAGGAAACCGGCAACAAAGATGATAGCCACCGCCGAGATAAAAAATTGCACCGTAGGGCTGAACGTGGGAGCTCCGACATAATGAGCGACTGCGCTTAGGAGGAAGCTCGCCAGCAGACCGATCGTAAAAGCGTGGCGTTTCAAAAGGATCACCTCATGTGGTAAAGTATACCTAACTCGAATAAAACCTATTCTAATATAATCAATTTTTGGACAAAGTAAAATACTTCAGGGAGGAGTTTCATATGGATCTATATTTAAAAGGGAAAAAAGCAGTCGTCACCGCATCCAGCAAAGGATTGGGCCGGGCAATCGCCGAGCAGTTGGCGGCGGAAGGAGCCGATTTGCTGCTCTGCAGCCGGGATGAGCAGGCCGTATGCGACGTAGCGGCCCAGCTGGGGCAAAAATACGGCGTAACGGCTATTGGTATGGCCGTTGATCTAAGCAGCCCCGAGCAAATCGGCTGGCTTGTCCAGCAGGCGGCCGACCGGTTCGGCCGGGTTGACGCTCTCGTGTGCAATGCAGGAGGGCCGCCGAGCGGCAGCTTCCTGTCGCTGGACGAGGAAGCATGGCTCCATGCCATTCAAGTGAATCTCATGAGCGTTGTCAGGCTTGTCAAAGGCTTCCATCCGCTGATGAAGGAGCAGGGCGGGCGGATCGTCACGATCGCTTCGTCGTCGGTGAAAGTGCCGATTCCCGGCTTGGTGCTGTCCAATACGCTGCGAACGGGCATCGTCGGTCTAATGAAGACGCTATCGGTCGAGTGGGGCCCGGACGGGATTTTGCTGAATACCGTATGTCCCGGCCGAATCAGTACGGATCGTCTGGTTGAGCTGGATACGGCTAAAGCGGCCCGCGACCAGATATCGGTTGAAGAAATACGGGAGAGCATGGTCAAGGACATTCCGCTCGGTCGTTACGGCGAACCGGAGGAGCTGGCTGCCACGGCCGCATTCCTGCTTTCGCCGCGCAATAGCTACATGACCGGTTCAGTCTTTTATGTCGATGGCGGGTCGATTAAGGCCATTTAGAAGTATTTTCAGGCGGGGTGTTAGCAGCTTGTCCCGGCAGGCAGCTCCGGCAAATTCGGGTGATGTCGAAACCTGTCAAATGGTTGCGCGGTACATTTGCTTTCCCGCTTGGAAGTTATTACAATAGAGCTATAATCCTTGAAGGAGTGATCCTCATGAGCGAAGAAATTCAAACAGGTCTTATCCGCATTTCAGATGACGTCGTAGCGACTATTGCAGGATTGGCTGCGCTGGAGACTCCAGGGATTGCCGGTATGTCGGGAGGAATTTCCGAAGGATTGGCGAAGCGTCTGAGCGGCAAAAACGTGCAGAAGGGCGTTTCGGTGGAAGTGGGTCAAGTGGAAGCGGCTATCGATCTTCGAGTGATTGTCAATTTCGGAAGTAAAATCCATGAGGTGTGTCGCGATCTTCAAGAAAATGTGCGCGATGCGGTAGAGAACATGACCGGTCTGACGGTCGTTGAAGTCAATATTAAGGTTGAGGGCGTCGCATTTCGCGAGGAAGAGCAAGCCGTCGTGGAGGACCCGAATAACCGGGTCAAGTAAGAACAAGAAAGAGAGCCTGACCTCAGGCTCTCTTTTTCGTTTCCCGTTCTTTTTCCGGCTTATTGTACTCTCTGGATATGCTGAGCAGAATACCGAGGCCGGCCAGCGTCGTTAGCATCGAGGTGCCGCCGTAGCTGATCAGCGGCAGCGTGACGCCGGTCATCGGAATCGTATTGGTGACTCCGCCCATGTTGATGAACGCCTGAATGCCGATCATTCCGACAATCCCTACGCCAAGCAGCATGCCGAAGGTGTCCTGGCAGCGGAGCGCTACGATCAGCCCGCGCCATAGAAAAGCAAGATACGCCAGCAAAAAGAGGAAAGTGCCAATGAAGCCGAGCTCTTCTCCGATAATTGCAAAAATAAAATCGTTGTGCGCCTCCGGCAAATAGTGCAGCTTCTGCACACTTTGTCCGAAGCCGGCTCCCGTCAGACCGCCGTGTCCGAACGCATATAGCGATTGCATAAGCTGGAAACCGCTTCCGTGCGGATCTTTGGCTGGGTTCCAATAAGCTGTAAACCGCGCAAAGTGGTGACTGGTCCCGTTTGTGACGATGTAATAAATCATGCCTACGATGGTCAAGAATACGACACCGCCGGTACCCAGATAAAATACATGCTTGAGCTGCGCCCCACCGACAATGATAATCAGCATGGCGCAAAGCACCAGCACCATTGTGGAACCGAGGTCGGGTTGCATCATAATCAGCGCGGAAATGAAACCGATAACGACGAGCGGCGGCATAAGTCCTCGTTTGAAGTCCTGGAACCGGTCGCCTTTTTTGCTGATAATCGAAGCCAAATAAACGATAATCGCAAGCTTGGCGAATTCGGTCGGCTGTAGGGAGAGACCGCCAATGCGAAGCCAGCTCGTAGCGCCGTTCATTACCTTACCGACAATCGGAACGAGCAGAAGAAGCATCGAAACAACGAAAAGAGCCGGTATGACCCACTTCTGAAATTTCCGGAAATCTACATTCATGCAAAAAAACATAACGATCGTACCGACACCGGCAAATATCGCCTGTTTTACCGCCAAGTACCAGGGATCGCTAGCTCTATACGCCATGCTTGCGCTAAAAACAAACGCCAACCCGAAGCACACGAGTGAAAACGTCAAGAAGAGCAGCAAAAAATCGGGCGTTCCTCGACGCGGGGTTGTCATAACAATCCTCCGCTTATTGAGTCAGCTTGACTTTCAGTTCAGCGAGCTTGCCGCTAGCCGTTTTCATGATGTAGTCCGGAATGGCAGCCTGATAGTTGACACCGTGCGGGAAGGACGCTTGGCCGATGTAAACATCCTCGACATAAAGAATGGCATAAGGCGATTCCAGCTTCCCGGATTCAACGCGGGTATTGATGCGCAGGAAATAATCGTTCGTAGATTCGCGATCCGGCAATTGCAGATCGTATGTAGCACGGTAATATTCCCATTGCCAACGCACGAAGCCGAGCTGCTCCATCACTTCGTCCAAATGCGCAAGGTCGCTTTTTATGCCTTTAATTCCGCTATTTTCAATAATCACAACAAAACCCTCCTAGAAATATGTACCTCGACTCTACAGTTAACCCTTTATTCATGATAGTATGTTTCCCTTTCTTGTGCAAGCCTAATGCACGGAGGGAAATTGCCCGCCAGAATAAAGTTGTGAAATTCTTGTGACACATGGATGAAACCGTTTAAAGGATTTGATAAAATGGTACTACATTTCAGCGATCGCTTATTTATATACGCTGGACAGCGGCAAGAGAAGACGGAGGGGTACCCTATGAAATCGATAGAAGAAACGCTGCAAGCGTCAGTGCCCGATATGATCGCTTGGCGTCGCTATTTGCACCGCCATCCCGAGCTTTCGTTCGAGGAATCGAAGACCGCGGCTTTTGTTGCGGACTTGTTGAAGCAATGGGGGCTGGAGGTTCGGACGGGCGTTGGTGGGCACGGAATTGTAGCCAAGCTGCGCGGGGCATCGGACGGGCCGACGGTGGCGCTGAGAGCCGATATGGATGCGCTGCCGATTCAGGATGAAAAAAGCTGCGAGTACGCCTCTTCGGTGCCGGGAGTGATGCACGCCTGCGGCCATGACGCTCATACGTCCGCTTTGCTCGGCGTCGCCAAAACTCTAAGCAGTCACCGGGAAGCGCTGAGCGGCACCATCGTATTTATTTTTCAGCCGGCCGAAGAGATGACCCCTGGCGGGGCGATGGGAATGATTGAGGAAGGCGCGCTTGACGGGGTCGATGTCATATACGGCATTCATTTATGGACGCCGTTTGAGGTTGGCGCGGCTTATTGCAAGCCCGGCCCGATGATGGCGGCGGCGGATGAATTTGTGATCGAGATCAAAGGAAAGGGCGGCCACGGCGGCCTGCCACATGAGACGGTAGACAGTGTGTATGTCGCCTCGCAACTGGTTGTCAATTTACAGTCGATTGTGAGTCGCAGCACCGACCCTACACAGCCCTGTGTCGTTAGCGTGGGATCAATACACAGCGGTACGAGCTTCAACGTAATTGCAGAGTCCGCCGTGCTTAAAGGAACGGTCCGGACTTACGATCCCGCTCTGCGCATGCAGGTGAAAGAGCGGCTTGAGACGATCGTAGAGCAGACATGTCTGATGAACGGGGCAACCTACACACTCGATTACAAGCTTGGTTATCCTCCCGTTGTCAACGATGCGAAGGAAGCGGAACGGTTTTACCGCGCGGCAACGTGGGCTATGGGCACGGACGGCGGACGGACGGCGCCGCTCATTATGGCCGGTGAAGACTATGCCTATTATCTGGAAAAAATTCCGGGTTGCTTTATGTTCGTTGGCGCGGGCAATAAAACGAGGGGCGTTGTGCACCCGCATCACCATCCGAGATTCGATATTGACGAAGCGTCGATGGAGCACGCGGCCCGTTTATTTATTGCCATGATCCAAGATTATATGAAGGAAAATGGGACGAGAGCTTGATATCGTCTCCCGGGAAGTAATAACGGGCGGAACGAATGGGAAGCCGGGGGAAAGGGGATTCTAAGCGTGCAGCGGCCTGGGGACTTTCTTGTCTTCGATGGAACATGTGGCGAGAGTTTCGGCAACAGGCTGCCAATTCCTTTTCTCAGGAGGGTGTTTGCCATGAGTACCAGAACGCTTCGGGAAATTATGACGACGGATTGTTCGACGGTCACGTTGAAGGATAACGTATACGAGGCGGCCGTGAAGATGAAGCAGGAGGATACGGGCTTTATTCCCGTTGTCGAAGGAAGGAAGCTGATCGGGGTACTGACGGACCGGGACCTGGTCATCCGCGGGTATGCGGAGAAACGGGAAGGCTCCGCGGCGATTAAGCAAGTAATGAGCGACAGGGTAGTATCCGTTCCACCCGAGACAACGGTGGACGAAGCGGCAAAAATTATGGCTAAAGAGCAAATTCGCAGGCTGCCGGTAGTGGCGAACGGCGATCTGGTCGGGATCGTATCTATCGGAGACTTGGCCGTCCGCGACAAGTTCGAGGATGAAGCGGGCGAAGCGCTCAGCCAAATTTCCGAACAGGATAAGCTAACGGTACATTAATCAACTATCGTTCTTTCGTCCGGTAAAGGTCGAAGGAACGATTTTTTTATTTATTGTTTTGTTCACGTGTGCATTGTATAATAAAGGAGTTGAAAAGAAGATTAATTTAGGTAATGACATGTCATGAGAGGCGGGGAAACGATGAGCAAGGTACGATTCGGACTTATTGGAATCGGCAATATGGGGAAGGGTCATACGAATTATTTTGCCAAAAATGAAGTGGCCGGAGGCGAGCTGACTGCCATTGTGGACACGAACCCGGAGCGTCTCGAATGGGTTCGCCAGCAGTACGGAGACCGGTTCCAGCTGTTTGACAATCTGGATTCGTTTTTCGCTTCGCAAGCCTTCGATGCCGTTCTCATCTGCACGCCGCACTATGATCACCCGGACTTGGCGATTGCGGCATTCGAGCACGGCTATCATGTGCTGGTCGAGAAGCCGGCAGGCGTCTACACGAAGAAGGTTCGCGAGATGAATGAAGCTGCCGCCCGTTCCGGTAAAGCCTTCGGCATCATGTACAATCAGCGCACGAATCCGTTGTACCAAAAGCTGCGTGACCTCGTCTCCTCCGGAGAGCTTGGCGAAATCCGCCGCACCAATTGGATCATCACGAACTGGTACCGCTCCCAAAGTTACTACGATTCCGGCGGCTGGCGGGCGACCTGGGCGGGGGAAGGCGGAGGCGTTTTACTTAACCAAGACCCACATCAGCTTGATTTGTGGCAGTGGACGATCGGTATGATGCCTAAGCGGGTGCGCGCGTTTTGCCATTTTGGCAAATACCGCAATATCGAAGTGGAGGACGACGTGACCGCTTACGTCGAATACGAGAACGGAGCGACCGGTTTGTTCGTGACGACGACCGGCGAAGCCCCGGGAACGAACCGGTTCGAAGTGAGCGGCGACCGAGGCAAAATCGTCATCGAAGACGGCAAGCTGACGTTCTGGCGGCTGCGGGTGCCGGAGTCTGAGTTCAACCGCGACTTTAAGGGCGGCTTCGGCGCGCCGGAATGCTGGAAATGCGAAATTCCGGTAGGCTCCTCGGAAGGATCGCAGCACAAAGGGATTACGCAAAATTTCGTCGATCATATTTTGCATGGTACTCCGCTGCTGGCGCCGGGAGAAGAAGGGATCAAAGGACTGACCCTTTCGAACGCGATGCATCTGTCCACCTGGACCGACAATTGGGTCGATCTTCCGATCGACGAAGACCTGTACTACGAAAAGCTGCAGGAACGGATTCGAAACTCCAGTTACAAAAAAGAAACCCGCAAGCTGGACCATATGGATGTCAGCGGAACTCATTAATGTAATAAAGCAGGCATTAGCCAAAAATGAAACGGCCGGGACGAATGCGCCCGGACCGTTTTTTTCGTTTTTTATTTATTGTTGGCCCACAGCCCTTTTTTCTTGCTGCGCGCTTCCCGCTCCAGCTTGATGAAGCAGTCCTGGAACATCACGTTAGGCGGTACGGTCATCGTATTGGCGTAGCCTTCAATGCCGGGTATTGCTTCAAGATTTCCTTGGCGAAGGCATCGCCGTCCGTCCCCGATTTCGAGCAGGCCGCAAGCAGCACGATCGCCAAAATAAACAGCATTGCTATCGGTTTTCTCCCCAGGCCCCCATGACTCCATGCTCCTCTCTCATTTCTCCAATTACAAAAAAGCACGTCGTCTATTGTAGAGCTTCCCGCTCCTTGCTGCAAATGGGGCAGCGGCCGGGATTGTCTGACAGATGTTTAAATCTAGCTTGCAACCCTCATACTAAAACTGACAGCTACAAGTGGAGGGATCGGGATATGACATTTCATAAAGACCGCCCGTTGATCGTGCAAACCGACTTTTGCGTGCTGCTCGAAGTGCGGCACCCGGCTTTCGAAGAAGCGCGGACCGGACTTGCCAAGTTTGCGGATCTCGTCAAATCGCCGGAAAACATCCATACATACCGCATGTCGTCGCTTTCTCTCTGGAATGCCGCAGCTGCCGGACTGACTTCCGAAGAGATTGTCGGCTTCTTGGACCGTCATGCGAAATTCGGCGTTCCGACCGGCGTAAAACAAGATATCCGGCGCTTCGTCGAGCGGTACGGGCTGGTTCGGATGGAAAGGCTGGGCGACGATTTGCTTCTCATTTCGGAAGACGTGGAAGCGATCAAGGAAATGGTTTCTTTCCGTTCCTTACGGTCGTACGGGCTGTGTCAGGTCGATTCGCAAACGCTTCGTTTTTCGGCGCGGTATCGGGGGCTTCTCAAACAGGAACTCGTTAAGCTCGGCTTTCCGGTCGAAGATCTGGCAGGCTATAGCCGGGGCGAATCGCTTCCTATCCGGCTTCGGACGGAAGAGGCCGGGGGGCAGGCGTTCGAACTGCGGGAATATCAGCGGTCTGCGGTCGATTCCTTTTATCGGGAAGGGAGCCTGCATGGAGGCAGCGGCGTGCTGGTCCTGCCCTGCGGCGCCGGGAAAACGGTGATCGGCATCGCCGCGATGGGAAAGCTAAACTGCGCGACGCTGATTTTAACCTCAAACAGCACTTCGGTTCGGCAGTGGAAGAGGGAAATATTGGATAAAACGGACGTTACGGAAGATTTGGTCGGCGAATACACGGGAATGCAGAAAGAAGTGCGCCCGATTACGGTGGCCACGTATCAAATCTTGACGTACCGTAAATCGAAGGACGACCCGTTCGTCCATATGGACCTGTTTAATAAACGCGACTGGGGCTTGATCGTCTACGATGAGGTGCATTTGCTTCCGGCTCCGGTGTTCCGGGTTACGGCCGACATTCAGGCGACGCGCCGGCTTGGTTTGACGGCGACGCTGATCCGCGAGGACGGCCGGGAAGAGGATGTGTTCTCGCTCGTCGGGCCCAAGCGCTATGAGATGCCGTGGAAGGAGCTGGAGATGCAAGGCTGGATTGCCTCGGTTGAGTGCGTCGAGATCCGGGTTCCGATGGCGGACAAAGAAAAGGAAGCTTACCTCGCCGCGGCGCCAAGACATAAAATGCGGGAAGCCAGTGTCAACCCGGGCAAGCTGAAGGTTGTCCGCGAGCTGCTGAGCAAACATGACGGGGAGCAAATTTTAATTATCGGCCAATATTTGGAGCAGCTTCATCAGCTTGCGGAAGCTACAAAGCTTCCGATGATAAGCGGCGAAATGCCTTATGAGGAGCGGGAAGCGTTGTACTCCGGCTTTCGCAGCGGGACGGTTCCGGCGCTGATCGTATCCAAGGTAGCCAACTTTGCGGTCGATCTGCCCGATGCGACAGTAGCGATCCAAATCTCGGGAAGCTTCGGTTCGAGGCAGGAGGAGGCGCAGCGGCTCGGACGGATATTGCGGCCCAAGGCGGGCACGAACCGGGCGGTTTTCTACACGCTCGTCAGCGAGGATACGAAAGAGCAGGAGTTCGCGCTGAACCGGCAGCTGTTCTTGATCGAGCAGGGCTACCGCTACCGGATCGAATGGACGGACGAATCGAAGGAGGCGGTCTCGATATGAATTATGCGCAATTGCTGACGCGGATGCCCCGCGAGCTGAAGAGCCGGTTGGAAGCGGAAACGGTCTATGCGCCGTGGCTGGGCCAAGGAGCTTCGCTCGGTCGACTATGGACTGATCCCGTCGTGATGGAGACCGTCTGCAACCGGCTGAGCCGTTCCGAGCGTACGGTGCTTGAGGCGATTGTGCGGCGGATCGGCTGCGAGCCGTTTGACGATGCGGAATTGGAGCGGGCGGCAGCCGGTCCCTTATCAGGGGCCGAGGTGAAAATGGGCCTGGCCGGATTACTGCGCAAAGGCATCGTATTTTCGTTTCTCAAAACATGGGGGGAGCATCTATATTTAATGCCGGAGGACGGATTTGCCTGCTGGCAAACCATTCTGTTTCCCGACTTGCCCTCCGGGCTCGGCGATGCGCCGGGAAGCGGAGGATTGAGCTCGATGCCTGCTTTTCCCGGCGAACCGAATTTGGCGCGCGATCTGTTTTATTCGCTGGTGTTTGCCGCGGAACAGGGGCTTAAGCTGACCAAAAACGGAACTTTGCACAAAAAGCAGCTTCAGAAGTTGTCCGAGCGGGTGCGGCTCGGGGAAGAGGCGCTTGAACCGCTTTCGCTGAAATATGCGTATGCCGATACGTATTCCCCGAAGATTGCGTTGGTGCTGGATATGCTTTTGCGGCTACAGCTTGTCGTTTCGGAAGACGAAGAGTTGAAGCTGGGCGTCGAAGCGGTAGACGTTTTTCTGGATCAGCCGCTGGCTGTGCAGATGCGCCGTTTGTACGGGCTGTGGAAAACGCTGGCGCTTCCTGCCGCTGCATGGCTGCAGCACGCCGTCTTCCTTCTGGAGCGCGTAGATGGTGGGACATGGATAACGGCGGAGCAATTGCTGGAGCGGTTGGAGGCGTTCAGTCTACTGCCGAGGGCGATAGAGAGCGAGGAAAGATCCGAGCGAAACCGGTATTTGCTCGGGCTGTGGCTGGAGCCACTTGCTGCGCTGGGATTTCTGGAACGAAGCTTCGATCCGATCGGCGGGCCGGGTGCCTACCGGTGGACGTTTCCGCTCGTTTTGCGGGGCGAGCTGGCCGGGGAGGACGAAGCGGAAGACGGCGGCTTTATGGTTCAGCCCGACTTTGATATCCTGGTGCCTCCGGATGTCGCGGGCAAAGTGCGCTGGGAGCTTAGTTGTCTCGCCGATCTGGCGGCGCGGGATCAGGTAAGCGTCTATAAATTGTCGAAGGAAAGCGTCAAGCGGGCTCTGGAAAATGGCCGTACGGCTGCGGAAATATGCGATTTTCTGGAACGTCATGCGCTCTACGGCGTGCCGGATCATATCCGGTTAAGCATTGGGCAGTGGGCGAAGCCGTACGGCAAAACCGTCTTTACCCAAGTGCTGCTGCTTCGCTGCGCCGATGATGAAACCGCCCGAACGGTAGCCAAGCTGCCTGCCGCTTCCCCGTACGTGAAGGAAATGCTGAATGAGCGGAATTTTCTTATTGCGGCCGCAGATGCGAAGCCGCTTGCGGTTGCTTTGGAAAAAGCGGGCTTTATGCCCGGGCTGCCCGTTATCCCGGCGGCGCACGCAGAAACGGATAAGGAAACGAACTCAAGCCGCTTCCCGAAGCTGTCTGCCGACCAGACCGCATCCGGAAAGAAGCTGCTTTCCGTCGAGCCGTTGGACAAAGGGCTGATTTACTCGAGAAATTCCGTCGGCTTTCTCAGACTGCAGGCACGGCTCCCGGAAGCCTCCGACGTGTATCCTTCCTTGCAGGATATTCCATCGACATGGCTTCGGGATTATCGGAACTATCATTTATCGACGCGCAAAGAAATCGTCGAAAAGGCGATTGAAATGCGTTCGGTGCTGCAAATCCGAAAAAATGGCACCGATTTTCGCATCGTTCCCCGCAAAGTCCAGGAAACGCGGGGAACCTGGTGCATGACCGGACTCGGTCTGTCTGGGGGCGCGCAGGACGAAACGTCGGAGGTGCGATGGCTGGCGGAGGAGTGGCAGGAAATGAGGCTGATTCTTCCCGGGATCAACGATAAATATTAATTCAGCACGGCCGTCCTCAAGTATGGTATGATAAACATGTCTGACATGGTCCGACGAATCATATCCGAATGAAAGGACGGTGTTGCTGCATGGCGGTAACGGAGACGCATACGCTCGACATGTCTGCCATACTGCTTGGGTCATATGATCTGGCTGACCGCATCAAGTTCTCCGCAGAAACGGCGGATTATTTATATTGGAAACAGCGCAAGGATACCGACGAGGAAGTTCGACAGTTGGTGAGGGAGTTTCTCAAAGCCAAGGAATTGTTCGAGGAGTGCGAACGCTTCGGGCATTTTCATCCGAATTATCATGAGGCGCTTGACCGGGTCAAGGCGGTTCAGGATCGGCTTGATGCCGTAGAATCCGTCCGGCGCTTCAAGGAAGCAGAGAAACGGTTGGACGACCTGCTGCACGACGTATCGGAGATCATCGCGCGTTCCGTATCGGATACGATCAAAGTGCCTTCGAACGATCCGCTTGCGGCCGGAGGAGGATGCTCTTCCGGAGGAAGCTGCAGCGGCAAGTGCGGTTAACAAGAAATAAAATGGGCCCGGGGCTATCCCGGGCCTGTGCTTTAGGCGTGATGAAGACGGAAGACCGGCCGGACGATGCCGACCTGATCGCCGCGGCGGTTGTTCACCGCCGGCTGGTGGAAGCCGGCAAGCTGCGCTGCCTCCTCAGCGTTTAGCAAACCGAGCTGGAGCAGCGTTTCGGCTGCAGCGGGATAGATCGCGCGCCCGGCGCCGTCTTCGATTTTGACGGCAATGCCGATGCCCTGCTCCGGCATGGTGGCCGCATATAAGCCCTCGGCTCCCATTTTGCCGATGATGCGGCCTTGCGTCAGTTCGGCAAGTCGGGTATCGAATCTGTCACTGCCGGCTACATAGAACGGTGCTTGCCGAATCGCTTCAATGATCGTCCGGCAAGCCTTCGCCCGCTCCGGAGACAGGCCGTCCGGCCGCCCGAGCCGTGCGTAAGCGAAGGCGAGCGAGGCCAGCGGGACGGCGAATACGGGGACGCCGCAGCCGTCGGTTCCAAGCGTGATGCTTTCCGGTGGAACCCCGCACATTTCGGCGACCGTCCGGAGCATTTTTTGCTGGACAGGATGCCCGGGTGCGATATACTGTTGTATAGGAACATTCATGAGCTTGGCAAGCGCTAGCATACCGGCATGCTTACCGGAGCAGTTGTTATGAAGCTGTCCGGATTCGCGCCGCTCCCGCTTTAACGCATCGGCCGCGGGTTTATACATCGGTTCCTGCGGGCCGCAGGCTAGAGCGCTTTCATCCAGTCCCAGCTTTCGTAAAATCTCCAGAGCGGTTGCTGCATGCTCCGGTTCCCCTCCGTGCGAGGCGCAAAGCAGCGCTGTCTCCGATGGCGTCAACCCGAACCGTTCGCTTCCGCCGGCTTCTAACAGCGGGATGACTTGCAGCAGTTTGGCTGTCGAGCGGGTAAACGTGTAAAATTCCGGATTCCCGGCGTACGCCAGCAGTTTCCGCTCGTGATCCACAACGGCGATATGGCCGCGGTGTACGCTTTCGGTCATTGATCCGCGGGAGATTTCGACTAACAATTCGTTTTCCGGTGCACCCATCGTTCATCGGTCCTTTCCTAATCCTATAGCAAACAGAAAGAAGGTCATTGTCCATGTTTACCGAGCGAAGCGGCATTATTGTCTGGGTAAGCGATTTGAAATCGGCCGGCAAGCATTTGGAGAAATATGGGAATGTCCATTTTATTTCCAAAAGACTGCACTATGCCGCGATGTACGTTTATTCCAGCCGTTTGGACGAAACGATGAAGCAGCTTCAGAAGCTGCCGTTTGTAAAAAAGGTGGAACGCTCGTATCGAAACGAGATCAAAACCGAGTATAACAGTAACGTTCCGGATAAGACAAGATTCTATTCCCTGTAATTTCGGAGCGAATACACGATCATAGCTTACGATAAGAAAGGAGCTTCTGTGCGCAGAAGCTTCTTTTTTTTGGCATGCGTACCTTAGACAAGCAGCGAGTTCTGACTTAGGTTTCTAAAGTTTTTTTAATTTGATTCTCGAGTTGGAATAAGGCAAAATAATAGGTAGCTTTAGGTGTACATAGGGTAACGGAACTATTTTTGTAGGAAAGGGGTTGGGGTGTTGAACGGAGGGAAAGTCGACGGCCGGGAACGAAAAAACGTATCGCGCGACGGGCTGCTTAGAGGCAAGCCGATTGCGGATATCGTCGTCACCCATCACGCTCGCAGCCGATGGGTCGATCGGGTGGAAACGGAGAAGACAGGCTTTCACGACATTACGGCTTTTTTATGGAGCAAGCTGAAGTCGAACTCGATCCAACCCTACTACAAAAACGAGCAGGATGTTTACCTGATCGATGAGGATTTGGTCATGGTCGCCGAATTTGTCAAGATGGACACATCGGAATCGGCGGAGGAACCGGAGGCGTACAAAATGATCGTCGTCACGTTCCTCGGGAGGATGTCAGAGACGATGGAGCTGCGGGATTTGCGCTCCTATTATTCATGGCTTCGCCATTCGCGGCGCATGACGCTGATCAAGAACAGCCGTAAGCGGAGATAAGCTGCAAAGATTCAAGCATGCCGGGAGTCGGCATGCTTTTTTAGCGCTTTCCCGCCCACAAGAAAACCAACCGCTGATCCGCGGTCGCGCATCCTAGAATTAGCTTCGATAAAGGTTTTCTTATATAATGAGGCTACAACGCTTGCGGAGGAGTCGTTATGGCGCTTAACTTTCACCAGCTTCATATTTTTCATACCGTTGCGGAGAAGGGGAGCTTCTCCTATGCCGCGCAGGCGCTGCATATGACACAGCCGGCGGTGACGATGCAGGTGCAGTCGCTTGAGGACTATTTCGGGACGAAGCTGTTCGTACGGTCGACCAAGCGGGTCGAGCTGACCGAAGCCGGCCGGACGCTGCTGCCGTTTGCGTCCCGCAGCATTGAGCTGATGAGGGAAACGGACATCCGAATGTCCAAATTCACGCATATGCTGGAAGGCCGACTGCATCTGGGCGCGAGCTTAACGGTGGGGGAATACGTGTTGCCCCGGCTGCTCGGACCGTTCGGACAAGAATATCCGAACATCTCCGTCAGCATGAAGGTCATCAATACGAAGCAAATTTTGGAGGAAGTGCTGAGTCATCAGTTGACCTTCGGCTTGGTGGAGGCCGATGTGCATCATCCGGACGTGCATACGGAAGCCGTATTGAACGACGAATTGAAGCTGATCGTGCCAAGGCGTCATCCGCTTGCCGAACGTGAGCAGATCGGTCTGGAGGAGCTTGCAAAGTATCCGTTTATTTTGCGGGAGCAGGGCTCGGGAACGCGCAAGGTGATGGAGGAGGAGCTGGCCCGGGCCGGCTGCGATGTGTCCGCCCTGAAAATCGTGATGGAGCTCGGTAGTACGGGGGCGGTAAAATCGGCCGTGGAGGCGGGACTCGGCATTTCGATCGTGTCGCAATCCTCCGTCAAGCATGAAGCTGCACTTGGTGTCTTGCAGGTGAAGAACGTCGAAGGGGTTTCCTTCGCCCGCAGCTTTCATGCCATTTACTTAAACTCTACGCTGCTTCCCATCTCGGCCGTGACCTTCATGACCTTTTTGCGGGAGCGCGATTTAAGCCAGTGGCTATAACAGCAGACTTTGGTTTGGAGAAAAAAAGGAGGTCTGTAGGTTCTATGGCATTCGCAGATTTGCATACGCATACGCTGGCCTCGGATGGTACGAGGCCGCCTGCCGACAATGTCCGGCTGGCCGCAGAAGCGGGACTCGCAGCGGTAGCGATAACTGATCATGATTCGGTTGGCGGACTCCGGGAGGCGATGGAAGCGGGCTTGAAGTACGGCATCGCTGTCGTGCCGGGCGTGGAGATCAGCACCGTCCATGCCGGACAGGACATTCATGTGCTCGGCTATTGGATCGACGATACGGACCCCCAATTTCTGTCGAGGCTTGCAGAGCTGAGAGAAGTGCGCAACCGGCGCAACGAGATGATCGTGAACAAGCTTCAGGAGCTGGGACTGTCCGTTACGATGGACGACGTGCTCGAATCGCTGCGGACCTCGAAAAAAGCGGGCGACACTGTAGGCCGTCCGCATATCGCCGATGCCTTGGTGCGCAAAGGGTATGTAAGCTCGATGGCCGAAGCGTTCGACCGTTATTTGGCCAAAGGGGCGGCAGCCTATGTGAACCCGCCTCGCATCACGCCGCAGCAGGCGGTGGAGTGGATTTTGGAGGCCGGCGGAGCTCCGGTGCTGGCGCATCCTGGGCTGTACGGGCAGGACGAACTGATCCCGCTGCTTGCGGAAGTCGGGCTCGTCGGTGTGGAGGCATTTCATTCCGACCATACACCGGAGCAGGAAGCGCACTATGAAGTGTTGGCCGCCGCGCACGGCTTGTTAGTAACCGCGGGATCTGATTACCATGGCGAACGGGGCGGCGTCGTGTTTCATGCGCCGATCGGGGCGCGCCGCGTCGATGCGGACGTCGTAGACCGGCTATTCGAACGGAGGGGGATGCGGTCATGACCGTACGCAAAGCGATTATTCCGGCTGCGGGACTCGGTACCCGATTTTTGCCGGCCACCAAGGCGCAGCCGAAGGAGATGCTGCCGATCGTCGACAAGCCGGCGATTCAATATATCGTAGAGGAAGCCATCTCGTCCGGTATCGAAGATATTATGATTATTACCGGGCGCAATAAGCGGGCCATCGAAGACCATTTCGACAAATCGATGGAGCTTGAGACTATTCTCGAAGAAAAAGGAAATCGGGAGCTGCTCGACATCGTTCAGTCCGTATCGAACCTGGCTGACGTTCACTATATTCGTCAAAAGCAGCCGCTTGGGCTCGGCCACGCGGTGCTTTGCGCCCGCAAATTTATCGGCAATGAGCCGTTCGCCGTGCTGCTTGGAGACGATATCATTCAATCAGAGCCACCTTGCCTGAAGCAAATGATCGATCTGCACGAGGCGACGAATACGTCGGTGATCGCTTGCCAGGAAGTGCCCTGGGACGACGTGGACAAATACGGTATTATCGCGCCCATGGCAGGGCAGCAATCACATTGTTATATCGACGGCTTGATCGAGAAGCCGGAACGCGGACAAGCCCCGTCCAACTGGGCGATTATCGGGCGGTATATCCTCACTCCGGATATTTTCGATATACTCGAGCATAGCGAGCCCGGCCGCGGCGGCGAAATTCAATTGACCGACGCGTTGCAGGTGCTGAACCGGCTGCGGCAAATGGTGATGTTTCCAGTACCGGGCAGGCGCTTTGATGTCGGCGACAAGCTGGGTTACCTCGAAGCGACGATCGAGATGGCACTGGAGCGGGAGGAGCTTCGCGGACCGTTCGAAAGTTATTTGCGCAAGCGGTTAGGCTTGTAGGAAGACCGTCCTTCTAGCGGAATGTATCCGCCGGAGGGGCGGTTTTTATTTTAGGATACCGGTGTACCACGCTGTCAAAAAAAATGAGCGAAATTGGAAGAAAACGGGTATACTTGAGCTGTAGCTTTATTTTTGATACGGAATCCTGTGGACGTAACGAGTTAAACATGGAAGGGAACCGGGATTCATGTACCGGCTGGGAAAGAGGTTGAAATGAATGAACGGTAATCAAGCATTGCAGTACAGGCTGTGTCCGTACGAATCCGGGGGGAAAATCGTCGGAAGAGGAGCGCCGGCCGGCGGGCTTGAAGCATTGCCGCAATTTAGGCCGGAAGACGGCGAACCGGAGCCCGTGTATGACGAACTGGCGCTGCAGCGGGTTTGCGGACTGCTGAACAAAGCATGCGGAGTCGACTTCCAGAACTACAAACGAAGCAGCCTCATCCGGCGCATCGAGCGCCGCATGGGCAGACTGAACCTGACAGGGATGGAGGATTATGCGCGACTGTTAGCAGACGAGCGGGACGAACTGCTCGCGCTGGGCAAAGATCTGCTTATCGGGGTGACGCATTTTTTTCGCGACCCACAGGCATTCGAGATCATTCAGAAAAAAGTCATTCCCGCCATCGCGGAAAACAGACGGCACGAACGGCATATCCGCGTCTGGGTTGCGGGATGCTCCACCGGCGAAGAAGTCTACTCCCTCGCTATGCTGTTTCATCAATTCAACGAGTGCTCGGCGGAGCCTTATGCGGTCAAAATTTTCTCCACCGATCTGGACTCGGACTCGGTTGCTGCGGCCAGCCAAGGCATCTATCCCGAAGCGGCGGTGAACAGCCTGCCGAAACCATGGCTGAGACGGTATTTTACCCGAAACGGAGACCTGTATCACATCGATAAAGACATTCGCAAGATGGTCGTGTTTGCGCATCACAACATGGTGGAGGACCCGCCGTTCAGCCGCTTGGATCTGATCGCCTGCCGCAATCTGTTGATTTACCTGCGATCGGAGACGCAGCAGAAGGTGCTGTCGACGTTTCATTTCGCGCTTAATCCGGATGGGTTTATGTTTTTGGGACCGAGCGAAACGATCGGCCGGCTTACGCATTTATTTGTCCCTTATAATCGCAAGTGGAATATTTTCAGGCAGAAGCAGCCGCCGGGACCGGGGCCGGTGTTCGCAAGCGAGATCGACAGGGGCGACCCCAGCGCTCCCCAGACACGTCCGACAGCAGCGGCATGGCGGGATCGTCGGCCGTTGAAGGACGTACAAAGCTTCATGAAAACGGACGAGTTGTATGCGGCTTTTGTGGACGAGCACATGCCGCCCTGTATGGTAATCGCCGAAAACAACGAAGTCATTCATCTCAGCGGCAACGTGAATCCTTATGTAACGCTGGCGAAGGGAAGGCCGAGCTGGAACATTTACAAAATCGTCGAGGCTCGCCTGGCAGTGGCGATTGTAACAGCCATGCAAAAAGTCCGCAAAGAAAAGCGGGCCGTTTATTATCAAAACATGAAGGTAAGCGGCTCCGAGCCTTCGTCACCCGTTAACCTGATCGTAAAGCCGTTTTCATTGAAAAATAAAAAATTCGACAAGCTGGTACTCGTTTTGTTCGAGAAGCCGGAGCATCTTGGCCATCCGGTCCGGGCCGCCGACGAATTCGAACCGAGCGTCAACCATCGGATGATCGAGCTGGAGCAAGAGCTGCGGCAAGCGGAGGAGTCGCTTCAAGCAACGATCGAAGAGCTGGGGATGTCCAACGAGGAGCTTCAAGCAACCAACGAAGAGCTGGCGGCGGTGAACTCGGAATATCAGTTCAAGCTTCAGGAACTGGCCGAAGCGAACGACGATATGGACAATTTTTTGACCGGCACCAACATCGGTACGGTCTTCTTGGACACCGACCTGTGCATTCGCCGGTTTACGCCCGCCATCACGAAGGAAATCAACTTATTTGAGGTTGATTGCGGGCGTCCCTTCGGATACATTTCGCATAACTTTGATGACGAGGGCATCTTAAGCGACGTTCAAAACGTGCTGAAGACGCTGATTCCCATCGAGCGGGAGATTCGGAGCCGCGGCGGGCTGTGGTACAGCATGCGCGTTTTGCCTTACCGTACGAACGATCATGTGATCAAAGGCATCGTCCTGACATTCGTGGACATCACGGAGCTGAAGTCGTCCAACGAGCAGCTGCTTAAGCTTTCTTACGCCATAGAGCAAAGCCCCTGCGTCATCGTCATTGCCGATGCGGAGGGGAAGATCCAATACGCGAACGCCAAATTTACGGAAATGACCGAGTTCCAAATGGCTGGAGTGGCGGGCAGTTCCCTTCGCGAGCTGAATCATTGGGACGCCTCCGGGACCTCGTTCGAGGAAGTCTGGAGCGTGCTCTCGTCCGGACACGAGTGGAAGGGTGAGCTGGAATGCCGGCGCAAAAACGGGCCGAATTACTCGGAATCCGTCAAAATATTGCCGATTAAAGATCGGGATGGCCGGATTATCCATTATCTTAAAATCGCCGAGGACATTACGGAGCGGAAGCAAACGGAGGAATTGCTGCGGAAGTCGGAGATGCTGTCGGCCGTCGGCCAGCTTGCCGCCGGCATCGCGCATGAAATTCGCAATCCGCTGACCGCACTCAAAGGCTTTACCAAGCTGATGAACTCGGGAGGGCAGCACGGAAACTATTTGTCCATCATGGCGGACGAACTGGAGCGGATTGAAGAGATCGTCGGCGAGTTGCTCGTGCTGGCGAAGCCGCAGGCGGTCGACTTTTTGCCGAAATCTGTGGCTTCGATCCTGCATGACGTCATTATGCTGCTCGAAACGCAAGCCATCATCAGCAAGGTGACCATTGAAACGGACATCGAGGATGAGCTCCCGCTGGCAAACTGCGTCGAAAACCAGTTGAAGCAGGTATTCATCAACGTGCTGAAGAACGGAGTGGAAGCGATGCCGGGAGGCGGCACGTTCCTCGTCAAGGCGGAAAAGTCGGAGCGAGGCAGCATACGCATCAGCTTTATCGACCAAGGCTGCGGCATTCCGGAGGCCAAGCTGGCGAAGCTGGGACAACCGTTTTATACGACAAAAAACAAAGGAACGGGTCTTGGGCTCATGGTCAGCTACAAAATTATCGAAAATCATCGCGGGTCCATGACCATAACGAGTAAGGAAGGGTTCGGAACGACGGTCGTGATTGAACTTCCGGCGGTGCCGTAAATGAAAAAGCACCTGAATCCGCAATACTGCGGATTCAGGTGCTTTTGCTCGCTGTTCGGGTTTATTTTATGGCTACCTGCAGCTGCTTGATATTCCCCGGGTCGGGCGTGACGAACAGCGTTTTTTGATGGTCGTAGATCACGAATCCCGGCTTGGCGCCGCTAGGCTTGCGCACGTGACGGATGAGCGTATAATCGACCGGCACCTGGCTCGATTCCTTGGCTTGGCTGAACCAGGCGGCAAGCTGGGCCGCTTCGTTCAAGGTAGCATCGCCGTACTCGGCGCTGCGAATGACGACGTGAGAGCCCGGAATATCTTTCGTATGCAGCCACGTATCGCCGGAGTGGGCGAGCCGGTTCGTCAAGTACTCATTTTGCGTGTTGTTTTTGCCGACATAGATCGGGATGCCTTCGCTTGAAGTGTAGCAGGCCAGAGCCGGCTTTTGGTTCGGCTTTTTTTTGCGTCCTTTTTTGCCGCGGTCCCGCACGTAGCCTTGCTCCGTCAGCTCCTCGCGGATTTCCTCGATATCGGTCAGTCCCGCGCTGGCAAGCTGCTGCAGCAAATTGTCCAAATAGCGGATTTCCTCGTGCGCCTCGGTCATCTGCTGCTGAACGGCAATCAAGCTGTTTTTGCTTTTGGTATATTTCTTAAAATACCGTTGGGCGTTCTCGGACGGCGTCAGCAGCGGATCAAGCTCGATCGTAATGGGACGCTGCTCTTCATCGTAATAGTTCACGACCTCGATTTGCTTGTCGCCTTTGCGGATTTGGTGCAGCGAAGCGGTAAGCAGTTCGCCCAGAATGCGGAAGCGGTCCGCTCCGCGGGCGTCCTCCAGCGTCTCTTCCAGCTTTTCCAGCTTTTTGATGTTTTTGTTGCGTTCGTTGCTGAGCAGCCGGAACAGATCGGCTACGCGCTGCTTCACGGTATCCCGCTCGGCCTTGTCTCCGTAATAGGCCTCGAGACAGACACTGATCGAGGCGAAGCGCTGCGTCTCGCCCTGCACGTGGCTTAGCTCTGTAATGGAGAAGAACGTTTTGCCCGTCGACGCTTCTTCGACAATAACCGCCTCTGTCGCTCCGGCTTCCAGCTTTTCGGCGAGCTCCCGGAACGGAGCCCACAGCTTCGCGGGCATTTCGGACGGCAGAGGTAGCCCTCCGTTGGCGGCGCGGTACACAAGCTCACGGGCGATGAGCGGGCTGAACCCGCTAAAATGCCCGACGAGCACCTGTTCCCAGAAGCGCGGGGAAGCGGGCTCATCGGCCGCCTCGGCCGCTTCGGCAAGGAGAGCGGTGAACCGCTCCTCGCTCAGCCCGAACGGAAGCAGCTTGTGCTGCTCCGGCGGCGCCGTGTAGACGCTGCCCGGCATGACGATGCGGTAGCTGCTGATCGCCGGCGTGACGTGATGAATGCCGTCGGTAATGATCCCGGTCGCCGGGTCCTTCAAAATAATATTGCTGTGGCGGCCCATAATCTCCACGACGATAGTTTTGAGACTAAGGTCCCCGAGCTCGTCGCGCTGCCGGATGTTCAGATGCAATATCCGCTCGAGACCGGGCTGCTCGATCGCTTCGATGATGCCTCCCTCGCAGTGCTTGCGCAGCAGCATGCAGAACATCGGCGCTTCCAGCGGATTCAGGAAGCTCTGCTCGGTGAGATGCACCCGGGGGTAGGTGGGATTGGCGGACAGCAGCAGCTTAAGGTTGCGGCCAGTCGCGCGGATTTGCAGAACGATATCGTTTTCCGATGGCATCTGCACTTTATTGATGCGGGCCCCGACGCAGCATTGCAGCTCGCGGGCCAGACTATGAACGACGAGACCGTCGAAAGACATGCGGGACAACTCCATTCTTCATGCGCAAAAAGCGATTTTTGAGTGCTACCCTCTATCATGCCATATTTTGAAGCAAATTTTAAGTCGTCGGGCTCGCATGTGTCTGAGGTGGCCCCGGCGTTCCTTTCCCAGGTGCTAATTTCCAGCTTGTCTGAATAGATTTAACATAGACAACCTTTTGGGAGGGAAAAAGCAGATGAGTCAGAAGAAGTGGTATCAAATGTCGACGGAAGAAACCCTGCAGTCGTCCGGGACAGAGCCTTCAAAAGGGCTGACTATGGAGGAATCGGAAAAACGTCTGGCCGCATACGGCAAAAACGAGCTGGCGGAAGGACAAGGCGTGTCTCCCGTGACGCTGTTTTTGAACCAATTCAAAGACTTCATGGTGCTCGTGCTCGCCGGAGCGACACTCGTGTCGGGTCTGCTGGGCGAATATTTAGACGCGGTCGCGATCATTGCGATTATTATCATGAACGGCATTCTCGGCTTCGTGCAGGAATTCCGGGCGGAACGATCGCTGCGGGCGCTGAAGGAGCTGTCGGCGCCGAACGCCAAGGTGCTGCGGGAGGGCCAAGTGGAGCTCATACCGGCACGATGGCTGGTTCCGGGGGATATCGTCGTGCTGGAAAGCGGCGACCGGGTGCCGGCGGACATCCGGTTCATCGAGACGAATGGCCTTTATGCGGAAGAGTCCGCGCTGACAGGGGAATCCATGCCGGTCGCCAAACATACGGCGCCGCTGGAGGGAGAAGACATCCCTCTGGGGGATCAGCGAAATGTAGGCTTTATGGGAACGATGCTGACGAGAGGAACGGCCAAAGGCGTCGTGGTTCGTACCGGCATGGCAACGGAGATGGGCAAGATCGCCGACCTGATCCAAAATACCGACGCCACCGAGACGCCTTTGCAGCACCGACTCGAGCAACTCGGCAAAATATTGATCGTCGTGGCGCTGGCGCTGACGGTGATGGTTGTGGTTGCTGGCATCCTGCACGGGCAGGAACCGTACGGCATGTTCCTCGCCGGAGTGAGCCTGGCGGTCGCCGCGATTCCGGAGGGGCTGCCGGCGATCGTGACGATCGCTCTGGCGCTTGGGGTACAGCGGATGATTCAGCGCAAGGCGATCGTCCGCAAGCTGCCTTCCGTCGAGACGCTCGGCTGCGCTTCGGTCATCTGCTCAGACAAAACCGGCACGCTGACGCAAAATAAAATGGCCGTGACCCATTTATGGACGGGCGGCGAGCTGCTTGAGGTGACGGGGAACGGCTACGACCCGCGCGGCGATATTTTGAAGCAGGGGCAGCACGTCGATGTGCGGAAAAACCAGATGCTGCGCCGGCTGCTGCAGGTTTCCGTGCTCTGCAACAACGCGGAGCTGCGGGAGGAGCGGGTGGAGTCCAAGAAAAATCAGCCGGACGACGAGACGGAGGGCGTGTGGAGCATCAAGGGCGATCCGACGGAGGGAGCGCTTGTCGTGCTTGGGGCCAAAGCCGGTGTTACGCAGCAATCGCTCGAAGGCTTGTATCGGCGCATCGTGGAGTTTCCGTTCGATTCGGAGCGCAAGCGGATGTCGGTCATCGTCGAGCATCAGGGCGGCCGGATGGTCTGCACGAAGGGAGCGCCTGACGTTCTGGTGCAGCAGTGCGCCTACGTGCTGTGGGACGACAAAATCATCCCGTTCACTCCGACGCTCAAGCAGAAGGTGATGGCGGCGAACGAAGGGATGGCTAAAAACGCGCTCCGCGTGCTTGGCCTGGCTTACCGCGATTTGAAACTGACGGAACGGAGCGAGGAAGAGACGGCGGTGGAAAGCCAGCTTGTGTTCGTCGGTCTGACCGGGATGATCGACCCGCCGCGCAAAGAAGCGCGGGAAGCGATTCTCAAATGCCGCAAGGCCGGAATCAGAACGGTCATGATCACCGGCGATCACCAGACGACGGCGGAGGCCATCGCCAGGCAGATCGGCATTCTGCCGCAGGACGGCCTTGCTCTGAACGGCCAGCAGCTTAGCGCGATGAGCGACGACGACCTGGATAAGCGGATCGGCGAGGTGTACGTCTACGCGCGCGTATCGCCGGAGCATAAGCTGCGCATCGTCAAGTCGCTGCAGCGCCAAGGCCACGTCGTTGCGATGACCGGCGACGGCGTGAACGACGCGCCGGCGATCAAGGCGGCGGATATCGGCATCGCCATGGGGATCAGCGGGACGGACGTATCGAAGGAAGCGTCCGCGCTCGTGCTCAGCGACGATAATTTTGCCACGATCGTCTCGGCCATCGAGGAAGGACGCGGGATTTACGAAAATATCCGCAAATTTATCCGCTACTTGCTCGCTTCGAATGTCGGCGAAATTTTGACGATGTTCCTCGCCATGCTGGCCGGGCTGCCGCTGCCGCTCGTGCCGATTCAGATTTTATGGGTCAATCTCGTGACGGACGGCTTGCCGGCCATGGCGCTCGGCGTGGATCAGGCGGAGAAGGATCTGATGCAGCAGAAGCCCCGCCTGGCCAAAGAAAATATTTTCGCTCGACGCCTTGGGTGGAAAATTATCAGCCGCGGCATTCTGATCGGACTGTGCACCCTGGCGGCGTTCTACATTACGCTCAAGCAGGGTGGGGACGGCCCGGGTGCGCTCGTCAAGGCGCAGTCGGTCGCTTTCGTCACGCTGGTGATGGCGCAGCTCATCCACGTATTCGATTGCCGCAGCTCACGCTCGATTTTCCACCGGAACCCGCTGCAGAACAAGTGGCTTGTGATGGCGGTCGTCTCTTCGCTGCTGCTGATGCTGCCGGTGCTCTATGTGGAGAAGCTTCAGCCGATTTTCAAGACGGTGCCGCTCGGGGTTATGGATTGGGTGCTTGTGCTCGTATTTGCAGGCATCCCGACATTTCTAATGGGCATCGGAAGCCTGATGAGCAAGCCGCGGAAACGGAAGCCTGCGTCTTACGGAGGCGGCGGGGCGAAGGCGATGAAGCCGGTCGTACGGTAAAGAGGACAAGAGCCGGACCCTTGCGAAAGCAGAGGGTTCGGCGATTTGCATTTTCGCCCGAATTCGGATAAAATTTTGCGGAACCGCTATGCACGGCTGCGAATTTGCGATATAGTAGGGTGTAAAACGCTGAAATGGGAGCCAAAACGATGAATTTCACGAAAATGCAAGGGTTAGGCAACGATTTTATCGTCTTGCACGGCCACAAGGAGCTTCCTACGGACGCATCCGGGCAAGCGATCCGGTTGTGCGACCGCCATTTCGGCATCGGCGCGGATGGTCTTGTCTACCTGCTTCCTTCGGCAAAAGCCGATTATATGATGCGAATCATCAATTCCGACGGCTCGGAGGCGGAGCAATGCGGCAACGCCATCCGCTGTGCGGCCAAATATATTTACGATCACGAGCTTGTTCCCCGGGACAAGACGGAGCTGACGATCGAAACGATCGGAGCCGGGGCGCAGGCGGTGCAGCTGACGGTTAAGGAAGGGCGCGTCGCTGCGGTACGTGTCGATATGGGCGCGCCGGTATTGAACGGGCTCGAAGTTCCTACGACGATCGACGAGCCGCAGGTCATTGGGTATCCGGTCACCGTCGATGGACTCGAATTCCGGTTCACCGCCGTGTCGATGGGCAACCCTCACTGCGTCATTTTTGTCGAGGATGCGGTCGGAACGGATCTGCACGCTTGGGGTCCAAAGCTCGAAACACACGCGTTATTTCCACGTAAAATTAATGTAGAGTTTGCGACGGTCCAGAGGCGCGATTACGCCGATATGCGGGTATGGGAACGCGGCGCGGGTCCGACGCTCGCCTGCGGAACGGGCGCCTGCGCCACGCTGGTGGCCGGGGTGCTCACCGGACAAATGGACCGGGAAGCGGTCATTTCCTTAAAGGGCGGCGAGCTTCGGATCGAATGGAACGAGTCGGACAATCATGTCTATATGACAGGTCCGGCGGAAATCGTGTTTAAAGGAACGCTGTAAGGTCCATCATGGAGAGAAGGGAGATGCCGTTGGTGAAACCGGATTTGCGAGAAGCTCTCAGACGTCAGGTGCTGGTAGGGGACGGGGCCATGGGTACGTACCTGTATCAGATGGGTTTTCCTGTCGGCATTTCTTATGAAGAATTAAATTTATTGGAGCCCGATGTCATCATGGACGTGCATCGGCGTTATTATGAAGCGGGAGCGCGTTTAATCGAGACCAATACGTTCTCGGCGAACCGCGAAAAGCTGTCCAAATACGGGCTGGAGCAGGAGATGGAGGCGATCAACCGCGCCGGCGTTGAGCTGGCGAAAAAAGCGGTTGGAGACGACGCCTACGTTATCGGCGCTATCGGCTCGATCCGGGCGGGCAAACGCAAGAACGTCCGCACCGCCAAGGTCAAGGAAGATTTTCGCGACCAAATCGAGGTGCTGGTCGATACGCCGGTGGACGGGCTGCTGCTCGAGTCGTTCTACGATCTGGAGGAAATGCTGATCGCGCTGAGGCTGATCCGCAAGGTCAGCGAGCTCCCGGTCATTTGCCAGTTTGCCACCGAAGGCACGGGCTCGACGCATGACGGCATCCTGCTGACGGAAGCGTTCCGGAAACTGACGGCGGCCGGGGCGGATGTGGTCGGCTTCAACTGCCGGAGCGGTCCGAACGGGCTGCTGCGTTCGCTCCAGCGGGTCGCTGGCATGGAGGGCGCGCCGCCATTCTCGGTGTTCCCGAACGCAGGGATCGCCGACTATGTGGACGGACGCTACACCTATGCGGCGACACCGGAATATTTCGGGGAAACCGCCCGGAAATTCGTCGACCTGGGAGCGCGTATCGTCGGCGGCTGCTGCGGCACGACGCCCGAGCATATCGCCGCCATGGCGCAGTCGCTTCAGAACTATGCGCCCGACCCGGGTGCTTTGCGCTTACTGCAGGAAGCTGGCGAGGGAAGCGGGGCCGGCCGCATTGTGACGCGTCTGCAGCCCGTACCGTCGCCTCCCGCTCCGGAGCCGAATCTCGCTGAGCTCGCGAAGGAGCGCTATACCGTCATCGTGGAGCTTGACCCGCCGCGTGATCTGGACATTGAGAAGTTCATGCAGGGGGCGCAGGCGCTCAAAAATGTCGGGGTCGACGCGCTGACGATGGCGGACAATTCGCTCGCCGTCACACGGATGAGCAATTTGGCGCTCGGCAGTCTGGTGAAAGAGAGAATCGGCATGAAGCCGCTCATACACATCGCCTGCCGGGACCGCAACATGATCGGCACCCAATCGCATATGATGGGGCTGCATGCGCTCGGCATCGACCATGTGCTGGCTGTGACGGGCGATCCGGCCAAATTCGGCGATTTGCCGGGTTCGAGCTCCGTGTACGATCTGACGTCGTTCGAGATCATCCGGATGATCAAGCAGTTGAACGAGGGAATTGCTTTTTCCGGCAAGTCGCTGAAGAAGAAAGCGAATTTCGTCGTCGGAGCCGCCTTCAATCCGAACGTCAAGCACTTGGATAAAGCGGTGCAGCGGCTTGAGCGCAAAATCGAGTCCGGCGCCGATTATATCATGACCCAGCCGGTCTATAATGCGGAGCTGATCGAGAAGGTGTACGAGGCGACGAAGCATCTGGACGTTCCGATCTTTATCGGCATTATGCCGCTCGCCAGCGGGGGCAACGCTGAATACCTGCACAACGAGGTTCCGGGCATTCAGCTATCGGACGAAGTCCGGCAGCGGATGAACGGGCTCAAGGGCGAGGAAGGACGAGCTATGGGCGTGCAGATCGCCAAGGAGCTTCTTGATGCGGCGATGCATTATTTTAAAGGAATTTACCTGATGACGCCGTTCCTTGCTTACGAGATGACCGTACAACTGACGGAGTACGTTTGGGAGAAAGCGCATCGGCTTGATTCCCACTTGTACCCACTATCAAAATGAATTAGAATAGGATAATGGATGTGAAGGCCATGGTCATCAGTATGACCGGCTTCGGACAAGCCGCACGTACGACGGACGGCTTCCGGATCCAGATTGACCTGAAATCGGTCAATCACCGTTACTGCGAGATCGTGGTACGGATGCCCCGGGAATTTGCCCGTTACGAGAACGCGGTTAAGGCCGCCGTTCAGCAGCATGTAAGGCGTGGACGTGTCGATGCGTTCGTTACGGTCGAACGCGACCGCGACGTACCGCAAGCCGTCGAGATCGATTGGAGCTTGGCGATGGGCTATGCTCAAGCGGCCGAACAGCTGCGGGAACGGTTATCCCTTAAGGATGAGCTGAGCCTGCGCGATTTGCTTGCCATTCCCGGCTTGGTTGCGATCGGGCAAAATCAGGAGATGGCCGAGGAGCGGATGGAAGCGGAGCTCATTGCCTGCGCAGCGGAAGCGGCAAGGGAGCTTTCGGACATGCGTGAGAAGGAAGGCGCCTTTCTTCAGAACGATCTGATACAGCGTATCGGGACGATGGAGGATCATTGCAGCACAGCCTCGGGGATCGCGCCTCAAGTGGTCCAAGACTATGCCGGCAAGCTCCGCGCCCGGATCGAAGAGCTTTTGCAGCAAGCGCCTCCGGACGAGCAGCGGCTTGCCATGGAGATCGCCGTCTTCGCCGATCGTGCCAGTATCGCCGAAGAGCTGACTCGTCTGCAAAGCCACTGCAAGCAGTTCCGGGAGCTGCTGAAATCTTCCGAACCGGTGGGCCGCAAGCTCGATTTCCTCGTTCAAGAGATGAACCGGGAAGCGAATACGATCGGTTCCAAAGCGAATCACGCCCAGTTGGCCGCCGTAGTGGTCGACATGAAAGCGGAGCTCGAAAAAATACGGGAGCAGATTCAAAATATCGAGTAATTTTAGTAATTAACTCTTTCTTTTAAAATGATTTTTGTTTATTGCGGTTGGCGGAGAACAGAGGATCTGCCGGAGGCAGATGCTGCTGATTCGCAGCCACTGACGAACAACCTCTCATTTTAAAAGAAAGTTCCAGGGGGAACCTATAACAATGGCGATCAAACTAATCAACATCGGTTTCGGGAATATCGTATCGGCGAATCGAATCATTTCCATTGTCAGCCCGGAATCGGCACCGATCAAACGGATCATCCAAGAAGCGCGCGACCGCCATATGCTAATCGATGCGACTTACGGTCGCCGCACCCGCGCCGTCATTATCACGGACAGCGATCATGTCATTTTGTCCGCGGTACAGCCGGAAACGGTGGCGCATCGACTTTCCAATAAGGACGATGATCATGACGAGTAATGTAGGATGTACCCCTGCGGATAAGGGAATTTTGATCGTGCTTTCCGGTCCTTCCGGCGTCGGCAAGGGTACCGTCTGTAAAGCGCTGCGGGGCTGTGCGCCGGATATCGTATATTCGGTTTCCGCAACAACGCGGGCTCCGCGGCAGGGCGAAGTGGATGGGGTTAACTATTTTTTTAAGACTAGAGAACAATTCCAGCAAATGATCACGCAGGACCAGATGCTGGAATGGGCGGAATACGTAGGCAATTATTACGGAACGCCGCGTAAGTTTGTACAAGACACGCTGAACGCAGGCAAGGACATTATTTTGGAGATCGAAGTGCAGGGTGCGTTGAAGGTGAAGCAGAAGTTCCCGGAAGGGGTCTTCATTTTTCTGCTGCCTCCGTCGCTGCCGGAGCTTGAAAGCCGCATCGTCGGACGCGGTACGGAATCCGAAGAAACGATTCGCAGCCGCATGTCGGTGGCGGTCGACGAGATCGCGATGATGGAGCATTACGATTACGCCATCGTCAACGATCAAGTAGATCTCGCCTGTTCTCGCATCCGCAGCATTTTGACGGCGGAGCACTGTCGCAAAGACCGTATGGTTTCCAAAATTCAACACTGGATGGCTGAGGTGAAAAAATAACATGTTGTATCCTTCTATCGACAAGCTTTTGGACAAGGTAGACAGCAAGTATTCGCTCGTAGTAGCGGCCGCCAAACGGGCGCGCATGCTGCGTGACGGTTCCAAAACCGAAGTAAAACAAAAGAAGTCGCATAAATATGTAGGCCTGGCTCTGGAAGAAATCTATGAAGACCATATTTCCTACGAGAAATTGCAAAACAAAGAGTCCCTAAAGTAAACAACAACCCTCGTGGTTGTTATTTTTTTCGCAAGGATACGATTCATTGCCCGTAAGGGAAAGGAGCGAAGCCCCATGTTGAACGGAAAAACGGTATTGCTCGGGGTCAGCGGCGGCATTGCCGCTTACAAAGCGGCGGCGGTGTGCAGCAAGCTGACGCAGGCGGGAGCCGACGTACGGGTGATCATGACGGAATCGGCGACCAAATTTGTGGCGCCGCTGACGTTTCAAACGTTGTCGAGACACGACGTTATCGTCGATACGTTCGACGAAAAGGACGCTTCCGTCGTATCGCATATTGATCTGGCCGACAGGGCGGACGTCGTCGTGATCGCCCCGGCCACCGCCAACATTATCGGCAAAATCGCGCTGGGCCTCGCCGATGATATGCTCAGCACGACGCTATTGGCCACCATGGCGCCGATTCTCGTAGCTCCCGCCATGAACGTGCATATGTATGCGCACCCGGCGGTGCAGACCAACATGCAGAAGCTTGCGGAGCGCGGCGTCCGGTTCATCGAGCCCGGCACGGGTCAACTGGCTTGTGGCTATGTGGGCAAGGGGCGCTTGGCGGAGCCGGAAGAGATCGTGGCTGCGGTCGAACGGTTTTTCCAAGAGAAGCGGCTGCTTGAAGGGAAGCGTGTGTTGGTAACGGCCGGCGCGACGGTGGAACGGATTGACCCCGTCCGGTACTTGACCAACGATTCCTCGGGCAAAATGGGGTATGCGATCGCCGAAGAAGCGCGGCGGATGGGGGCGAGCGTGACGCTCGTTACGGGCAAAGCTTCGATTGCTGCGCCCACTGGCGTGACCGTGGTCAAAGTCGAATCCGCGCTGGAGATGATGGAAGCGGTCCTTTCCCGGCTGCCCGAGCAGGATGTGATTATCAAGGCCGCGGCTGTGGCCGATTACCGGCCTGCGGAGCAGGCGGAGCACAAAATCAAGAAAAACGAAGATGAAATGACGATGCGGATGGTGAAAAATCCGGATATCGCGCAAGCGGTCGGCGAACGGAAGAAGCCGTCGCAGCTTCTCGTCGGATTTGCAGCCGAAACGCAGCATTTGGAGACGTTTGCGCAGGAAAAGCTGAAGAAGAAGCGCTGCGATCTGCTGGTAGCCAACGACGTGACGATGGAAGGCGCAGGCTTCGGGACCGATACGAACGTCGTACGGATTTATGATTCCGGGGGGCTGGTTGAAGCGCTGCCTCTGATGTCGAAAGGACAAGTCGCGGCCAGATTGCTCACGCTAGTTGCGGATCGTCTCGGAAAGGGGAGATGACCGACGAATGTACGCCAAAGTTATTGTGGATGTCCCGGCCCGGCCTACGAACCGGGCATTTGACTATATAGTACCGGAAACGATGCGAGATTACATCGCCGTGGGGAGCCGCGTAGGCGTTCCCTTCGGCCCTCGGACCGTGCAAGGGTTTGTCGTAGAGCTTCACGACGGAACGGACCTCGACCCGGAGAAGCTGAAGCCAATCCGCCTGACGATGGACGTCACTCCTCCGTTAACCCCCGAGCTTGTCAAGCTGGGCCGCTGGATTAGCCGCACGTACCTTTGCCACGAAATTATTGCGCTGCAAGCGATGATCCCCGGCGCGCTGAAGGCCAAGTACGAACGGCATGTTAAGGTGGCCGACGACCTGGAGACCGAAGAAAAGCAGCCGGAGCTGCTGCCTCTGCTCCTCCCCGAGCAGGAAGAAATCCTCGCGCATGTCCGCAAGCACGAATCGGTCGAGCTGGAATCGCTGCTGCAAACCTTTTCGGAAAAAGGCGCACTGATCAAGCAGCTGCTGGAAGACGGTCGGCTGACGGAAATTCAAATGGTTAAAGACCGGATGTCGACGAAAAAGGCACTTTATGTGTTTCCGCCGAACGATCCCGATCAGTTGGAAGCGTGGCAAGCCGAGCTGCCAGCCCGTGCGGCCAAGCAAAAGCAGGTGCTCGCATTTCTGCAGGAGCATCCTGAACCGATCAAGCTGACGGAGCTGCTGACGAAGCTGCAAATCACCGCCGCTGCGGTCAAAGGGCTTGTCGAACGAGGGTGGCTTCGGCTGGAGGAAACCGAAGTGCAGCGCGATCCCTATGCGTCGCGCACGTTCAAGCCGACCTCGCCGCTCCCACTGACGCCCGAGCAGCAATCGGTGTTCGAACGGATCAGAGAAGCGGCGCAAGGACGGACGCGTCGCGTCTTTTTGCTGCACGGCGTGACCGGCAGCGGCAAGACGGAGGTCTATCTCCAGTCGATCCAATCCTGCTTGGATCAAGGCCGCGAAGCGATCGTGCTCGTCCCGGAAATTTCGCTTACGCCTCAGATGGTCGAACAGTTTAAAGGAAGGTTCGGCAATCGGGTCGCCGTGCTGCACAGCCGTCTCTCCAATGGCGAACGCTATGACGAATGGCGCAAAATCGTACGCCGTGAAGTCAGCGTCGTAATCGGCGCGCGCTCGGCGATTTTTGCTCCATTCACCAATATCGGACTCATTATTATTGATGAAGAACACGAATCGACCTATAAGCAGGAAGAAAGCCCGAAATATCATGCTCGCGATGTGGCAATCGCCCGGGCGGGCGAGCATGGAGCCTCGGTCGTGCTAGGTTCCGCTACGCCTTCATTGGAAAGCATGTACCGGACTTCCGTCGAGGCTGCGGCTTCGGCAACCCCGGATCGTCCGGCATTCGAATTGCTTTCGATGCCTTCGCGCGTTGAGGGAAGGCCGCTGCCAAGGGTAAACATCATCGATATGCGCGAGGAACTGAAAAACGGCAACCGGTCGATGTTCAGCCGCGCCTTGTATAAAGCGATCGAAGATCGGTTACACAAGAAGGAACAGGTCGTCCTGCTGCTGAACCGGCGGGGGTACGCCACGTTCGTCATGTGCCGCACCTGCGGCTATGTCGCGGATTGTCCGCATTGCGATATTTCGCTGACGTACCATCAAAGCTCCAAGGCGATCCGCTGTCATTACTGCGGCTACGCGGAGCGCGAACTGGCCGTCTGTCCGGACTGCGGCAGTGAGCATATCCGCCACTTCGGCACGGGAACGCAGCGGGTCGAGGAGGAGCTCGGCAAGCTGTTTCCCGGGATTCGCGTCATTCGCATGGACGTTGACACGACAACGGAAAAGGGCTCACATGAAAAATGGCTCACGATGTTCCGGAATCGTCAGGCTGACGTGCTGCTCGGCACGCAGATGGTCGCCAAGGGGCTTGATTTTCCTTACGTGACGCTCGTCGGCGCGCTCGCGGCCGATTCCGTTCTGAACCTGCCCGATTTCCGCGCCGCCGAACGGTCGTTCCAGTTACTGACGCAGGTAGCGGGACGCGCCGGACGGCATGAGCTGCCCGGCGAGGTGTTCGTGCAAACGTACACGCCGGAGCATTACAGCATTATGAGCGCGAGCAAGCACGATTATATGGGCTTTATGCGCAAGGAGATGCTGATGCGCAAGCTGCACAATTACCCGCCATTTCATCGGCTCGTCTTGATTACGCTGTCGCACGAGCAGGTGCAGCTGCTGCTTCGCGCAGGCGAAATGCTCGCTTCCCGTCTGAAAGAGCTCGCGCAGACGATGCAAGCGGACGGAACCGAGCTGGAGGTGCTGGGGCCCGTCGCTTCGCCGATTTCAAGGATCAAAGATAGATATCGGTTTCAATGCATGATAAAATATCGGGGAGAGACGGACATTTCCGCCTTGGTGCAGAAAGCGGCCGCTGTGCTTGACGATATCGTGAAGCAGCAAAAGCTGACGGTATCGATCGATGTCGATCCCCAAGTATTAATGTAACGGAGTTGTCAACCGGTCCATGCGGCCGGAATATACATAACGTAACAGCCGGCTGCGGAAAAGCCGGTTCATTCTCTTGAAACGAAAAGGATGGTGCTTATACATGGCAATCAAAATCATCGTGAAAGATCCGGACCCGGTGCTGCGTGAAAAATGCAAGCCCGTTCCTAAAATTACGCCGAACATTCATAAGTTGCTGAACGACATGGCGGATACGATGTACGAGGCGGAGGGCGTAGGACTGGCCGCGCCGCAGATCGGCATTCTCAAGCGGGTCATCGTCATGGACGTCGGCGACGAGCATGGCTTGATCGAGCTGATTAATCCGGAGATCATCGAGCGGGAAGGGGAGCAATTCGGACCGGAGGGCTGCTTAAGCATTCCCGGATTTACGGGCGATGTGAAGCGGGCTGCCCGAGTGAAGGTCAAGGGGCTCAATCGCGACGGTGAGGAGATCGTCATCGAAGGGACTGAGCTGCTGGCCCGCTGTATCCAGCATGAGGTGGATCATTTAAACGGGGTGCTGTATACGGACTTGGCGGAAAAAATGTATCGCAGCGAGCAACAGGATCGTGATGACGCATGAGAGTGATTTTTATGGGTACGCCGGATTTTGCCGTGCCGTCTCTCCAAACGCTGCTGAACGATAAAAATCTGGAGGTCGTCGCGGTCGTCACGCAGCCGGACCGTCCGGTCGGGCGCAAGCGCGTACTGACGCCGACCCCCGTCAAGGTCGAGGCGGAGAAGCACGGCCTGCCCGTGCTTCAGCCGGAACGGCTGCGCCGCCCGGAGTCCGTCGAGGCGATCCGCGCTCTGCAGCCGGATCTCATTGTGACTGCGGCGTTTGGACAAATTTTGCCGAAATCGGTACTCGATCTGCCGAAGCTGGGCTGTATTAATATTCACGCGTCGCTGCTCCCCAACTACCGCGGCGGGGCGCCGATTCACTACGCCGTGATGAACGGTGACGCCGTCACCGGCGTTACGATCATGTACATGGCGGAAGGCTTGGATACCGGCGACATGATCAGCAAGATCGAGGTACCTATCGAGGACAGCGATACGACCGGCACAATGTTCGACAAGCTGAGCTTGGCCGGAGCGAAGCTGCTGGAGGAGACGCTGCCGGATTTGCTGGCGGGTCGCGTGCAGGCGGTGCCGCAGAACGATGCGGAGGCGGTGTATTCGCCGAACATTACCCGCGAGCAGGAGCGGATCGATTGGACAAGGCCGGCGGAGCAGCTGTGGAATCTGGTACGGGGGCTGCATCCCCGGCCGGGAGCTTATACGTTATGGAACGGCGAAGTATTGAAAATATGGACGTGCGCCAAGCCTGCCGAGTCGGAGCAAGTGCCTGACGGCATACAGCCGGGCACCGTGCTGGAAGCGGGAGAACGGGGAATCGCCGTGGCTGCCGGGCAAGGCGTGCTGCGGATCACGGAGCTGCAGCCGGCGGGCAAGAAGGCCATGGACGCCGCCGCGTTCGCGCGAAGCGGACAGTTGGCGCCGGGCACCGTGCTTGGGACATCGGGCGATTGAGCTGTGAGCGATAGAAGAAAAGCGGAGGAATTATGAGCGAAACGAATCAACCGTCCTCCGGACGGACCAAGCGTGCGGAAGCGGCAGGCGGACGACAGGCCGGCAGCACGGCTTCGGGTGGAGCCAAGGGCAGCCGTCAGGGGAACGCATCCCGGGCAAGCAAAGGCCCGGTTCAAGGCTCGGCCAGGGAAGCGGCGCTTGACGTGCTGGTGCGGATCGAGCAGGACCGTTCGTACAGCAATTTGCTGCTCAACCAGACGCTGCAAAAGTACAAGTTGGATAAGCCGGACGCGGGGCTCGCGACCGAAATCGTCTACGGAACGGTGCAGCGGCTCGGCACGATCGACTTTTTCCTGGAGCGGTTCGTCAGCAAAGGGCTGGCGAAGCTGCAGCCGTGGGTCCGCAACCTGCTGCGGCTGAGCTTTTACCAGCTGCACTATTTGGACCGGATTCCGGACCATGCGATCGTCAACGAAGCGGTTAATATCGCGAAGAAGAGGGGCCACCAAGGCATCTCCGGCATGGTCAACGGCGTGCTGCGCAGCGTGCTCCGCAGCAAAGGCGAGCTCGTCCTGCCTGGCGGGCTGCCGGCTGAGCAGCGCATCGCGCTTGCGCAGTCGCACCCGGAGTGGCTGGTGCGACATTGGGTCCGCGAGTTCGGCGAGCGGACGGCCGAGCGACTCTGCGAGGCCAACAATACGCCGCCGCGCGTGAGTCTGCGCGCGAACGGCCTGAAGCTCGGCCCGGGCGAGCTGGCCGAGCGGCTGCGGCAAGGAGGGCTCGAAGCGGAGCCCTCCGCGGTTGCGCCCGCCGGCGTGATCGTGCGCGGCGGCGGCAATATGGCCCTCTCGCCGGACTATGCGGCGGGCCTGTATTCCGTCCAGGACGAGAGCTCTATGCTCGTCGCGGAATGGGTAGACCCGCAGCCGGGCGAGCGGGTGCTGGACTGCTGCGCCGCGCCCGGCGGCAAGACGACGCACCTTGCGGAGAAGATGGGCGACCGCGGGGAAATCGTCGCTTGCGACGTGCACGAGCATAAGCGGAAGCTCATCGAGGAGCAGGCGGAGCGCCTCGCGCTGCGGTCGATTCGGACGCTGACGGCGGACGCGCGCCGGTTGGCGGAGCATTTTGCCCCGGAAAGCTTCGACCGCATCCTGCTCGACGCCCCTTGCTCCGGGCTTGGCGTCATCCGGCGGAAGCCGGACATGAAATGGAGCAAGAGCGAAGCGGAACTGGCGGAGATCTGCGATATCCAGCGGGAGCTGCTGGAGGCGGTGCATCCGCTGCTGAAGCCGGGCGGCGTCTTGGTGTACAGCACGTGCACGGTGGAGAAGGCCGAGAACGAAGACATGATCCGCGCCTTTTTGGAGCGCCATCCTTCGTTTGAGGCGGATCTGCCCGAAGTGCCGGAGACGATCAAAGGCCGGTTGGATGAGGAACTGGCTGCGGTGCGGATCATGCCGTACGATTACGGCTCGGACGGCTTTTTTATCGCCCGGCTGCGCAAACGAGCATAGAACCGCAAAATGTGGTAAAATAAAACGTGGCCTTTTTGGGGGATTTTCCCCCGAAAGGGCTTCACTATAGACTAAACAGGTTGTGATGCATACAATGAACGAAATAGACAGCAGATGGCAGCCGAAAAACGAAAAGCCGTACGTCTACGACTTTACCCTGGAGGATTGGCAGCAGTGGGTCAAGGACAACGGAGAGGCGGGCTTTCGCGCCGGCCAAATTTTCGATTGGCTGTATGTGAAAAGAGTTTCAAGCTTCGACGGGATGACGAATCTTCCGAAAGCGCTCCGGGACCGGCTTAAGGAGCAGTTCGATTTCGTCACGCTCAAGGAAGTGGCGCATTACCGTTCGAAGGACGGGACCGTCAAGTTTTTGTTCGAGCTTAACGACGAGAATGCCATCGAAACGGTCATCATGAAGCACAGCTACGGCAATAGCATCTGCGTAACGACGCAGGTCGGCTGCCGGGTCGGCTGTACGTTCTGCGCCTCGACGCTTGGTGGGTTGAAGCGGAATTTGACGTCCGGCGAGATCATCGCCCAGGTGGTCAAGGCGCAGCAGCTTTTGGACGAAACGCAGGAGCGGGTCAGCAGCATCGTCATCATGGGAATCGGCGAGCCGTTCGAAAATTATGACGCGGTGATGAAGTTTCTCAAGGTGATGATCCATCCGAAGGGGCTGAATATCGGCCAGCGGCACATTACGGTGTCGACCAGCGGCATCGTTCCGAACATTTACCGGTTTGCCGACGAGGATACGCAGATCAATCTGGCGATTTCGATCCATGCGCCGAACGATGCGCTGCGTTCCAAGCTGATGCCGGTCAACCGCCGGTATCCGTTTGCCGAGCTGATCGAAGCGTGTCAATACTACGTCGCAAAAACCGGACGGCGTATTACGTTCGAATACGCGCTGATGGGCGGCGTGAACGATCAGGCCGAGCACGCGGAGGAACTGGCAAAAGTATTAAAAGCATTTCCTATGGCGCACGTGAACTTGATTCCGGTCAATTTCGTTTCCGAGCGTGACTATGTGCGCACGCCTCGGAATGATATCTTTACGTTCCAACGCATTCTGGAACGCAACAAAATCAACGCCACCATACGCCGGGAGCAGGGCAGTGATATCGCGGCCGCCTGCGGGCAGCTGCGGGCGAAGCATATGGAGTCGGGTGCGAGGTGAAGCAAGCGATGCTGAGATTGGCTTATCAATCCGATATCGGCCGGGTGCGGGCGGTCAATGAAGACCGCGCAGCCGTTCATGAGGGCTTGAACGGCTGGACCCTCGCCATTGTCGCAGACGGCATGGGAGGCCATCAGGCCGGAGATATCGCAAGTCAAATGGCGGTGGAGCTTATCCCGCTGCAGGTGAAGTCCTTGGACCCGAACCGGTCGTCCGAGGAGAGGCAGCATAAATTGAAGGAAGCGATCGAAACCGCCAACGATAACATTTTTGAATTTGCGTCCGGACGCGAAAATTACCACGGGATGGGGACGACCGTCGTTGCCGTGCTGGCGAACGACGAGCGGGCTGTCGTTGCGCATATCGGCGACAGCCGCGTCTACCGGATTCACGACGGGCAGATCGAGCAGTTAACAGAGGATCATTCGCTTGTGAACGAGCTGGTCAAAAGCGGCCAGATCACCCGTGAGGAAGCGAGCCACCATCCGCGGCGCAACGTTCTGACGCGGGCGCTCGGCACTGAGCCGACGATCGAGGTGGACGTGCAGGAAATCGGTTGGGACCCCGGGGACTTGCTGCTGCTGTGCAGCGACGGACTAAGCAGCTTGGTTGAGCCGGGCCAAATGCTCCAAACCGTGAAGGAGACGGACGGCTTGGAACGCAAGGTCGACCGCTTGGTTCAGGCCGCGCTGGATGCCGGGGGCGACGACAACGTAACGGTGTTGCTGATCGAGAACGGGCCGGATTCGGCGGTACATGACGACGGAGAAGCGGGGTGAGGAAGGAATGATCGGTAAGCAGCTTGGAGGACGCTACGAGATTTTGGGACGCGTCGGCGGCGGCGGAATGGCCATCGTATACAAAGGACTCGATATTTTATTGCATCGGCATGTCGCCGTGAAGGTGCTGCGTCAGCAGTACGTGCACGACGAAGAATTCATTCAGCGTTTTCGCCGCGAAGCGCAAGCCGCAGCCTCCTTGTCGCATCCGAACGTAGTCAGCATATACGACGTCGGCCAAGAGGAAGAAATCCATTACATCGTGATGGAGTACATCGAGGGAACGACCTTGAACGAGCTGATTAAGGAAAAGGCCCCGCTGCAGGTGGAGGAAGCCGTTCATATTGCGGGCCAGATTTGCGACGCTCTCGATCACGCGCATCATAATCAAATCATCCATCGCGATATTAAGCCGCACAACATTTTGATCGGTAAAAACGGCCGCGTCAAAGTGACCGACTTCGGGATTGCCCGCGCCGTCACGTCTTCCACGATTACGCAGACCGGCTCTGTCGTCGGCTCGGTTCATTATTTCTCGCCCGAGCATGCCAAAGGGACGCCGACCGGCGAGCAATCGGACTTGTACTCTCTCGGGATTGTCATGTACCAGATGCTGACGGGCCGGCTGCCGTTTCTCGGCGAAAGTCCGATCAGCGTAGCCTTGAAGCATTTGCAGGAGGATGTTGAGGAGCCCCGCAAGGTGAATCCGCTCATCCCGCAAAGCGTGGAAAACATCATTCTGCGCGCGATGCGCAAAAGCACGTCCGAGCGGTACCGTTCAGCCAAAGACATGCTGAGCGACCTCGAGTCGTGCCTGCTGCCGCACCGCCGCAACGAGCCGAAAGTCAACTTTTTGGACGACGATGAGCTGGATGAGGAAAAGACGCGGGTCATGCCTGCGCTGCGGCCGGGACAATACGCCGTTGTGGAGGATGACGACGATCCGCAGCCCCGTGCGAAGGAAACGGCGCCGCCCGAAGAGAAGAAGAAGGGCTGGGTCAAGCCGCTGGTCTGGTTCGTGGTGCTTATGGCGCTCGTCGGCGGCATGTGGTATGCAGTTCAGTACGTGCAGCAAACATTGGCGGTACAGCGGGTCGATATCCCGAATGTAGTGGATAAGCCGCTTGCCGAAGCCGAGAAAATATTAAGGGATAACAAGCTCGTACCGGAAGTGGAGCGCCAGAATGATGAGGTGAAGCCGAAAGATATCGTCATTCGGCAGAGCCAGTCGAATATGCAGGTTAATGCGGGTACGACGATCAAGCTGGTTGTCAGCGATGGGCCCGAAAGTAAAAAAATGCCCGATGTTACCAAGCTGAAGCTGGCAGATGCCAAAACGAAGTTGACCTCTCTTGGTTTTAAGTCGGAAAATATCAAGATCGTTCAACAGTTTCTGGAAGCCGAGCCGGAAACGGTGACGTCTCAAAAGCCTGCGGTGAATGAGGAGTACACGTTGCCGGGCGATGTTAAGGTCGAGCTGACCGTTAGCAAAGGACGAGAAACGTTCAAAATGCCGAACCTGGTCGGCAAAACGGAAAACGAAGCCAAATCGATCCTTAGCGAAAAAAATCTGAAGCTTTCCAAGGACGGGATTGTCCGCCAGCCGAGCTACAAGCAGAGCAAGGGCCGTGTGACGAAGCAATTTCCGTTCGAGCCGGACGACGACGTAACGCCGGGTACGGAAATTACGCTGACCGTCAGCTCGGGCCTTCCTCCAGAAGCGGGACAGATGACCGTACCGGTGCAAATTAAGCCGACCAAGGAAGGGCAGGCGGGTACGGCTAAAGTTATTCTGAGCGATGCGGCGGTCGAAAATTCGGAATACCAGAAGCTTACGAACGTGACCAAGACGGAAACGCTTGAGGTGAAGCTGGTCGTCTCGCCTGATAAAGATGCGACGATCCAGATTCGTGGGGATAACATTCAGAATGATTCGATGACAATCACCTATAAGGATTATCAGGATCAAAAAGGCGGCAAGACTCAGTCTCAGTCGAACGGTACCGGTACGCCATCGAATGCAGGCACTGGGACGAACGGCGGCGGCAAGACCGAGCCGCCGGCCACTCCGGCTTCCGGCACGGGGGCCGAGAGCGGCAAGCAGACGCAGCAGGGAAGCGGCGGAACGACGACGCCGCCGACCGGGCAGAACGGAGGCGCAGCAACGCCTCCGGCCGGGAATACGACGGGCACAGGAGGCAAGAATCCATAATGCCAACCGGGTTAATCGTGAAGGCACTAAGCGGATATTATTACGTGCTTGCCGACGACGAGCAGACGAACGAAGCGGTGCAATGCCGGGCACGAGGTATTTTCAAAAAGCGCGGCATTTCGCCGCTCGTCGGCGACCGTGTGGTGTATGGACTGACGGAGAACGGGGAAGGAACGGTGGACGAAATTCTTCCCCGTTCCTCCGTGTTGATTCGGCCGCCGGTGGCAAATATCGATTTGGTTGTGCTGGTGTTCTCGGTGACCGAGCCGGCGCTTAATTTGCCGCTGTTGGACAAGTTTCTGGTACATACGGAAAGCGCCGGGCTCGATACGCTGATCTGCTTGACCAAGCATGATCTCTTGTCCGAAGGAAGCTCGCCTGACGGCGTTTCCGAGGAATTGGCGCCGGTGATCCGGCTCTACGAGTCGATCGGTTACCCGATGCTTGTGACAAGCGCCAAGGAAGGCATCGGCGTGAGCGAAGTTTTCGGCCGGCTTGCGGGCCGGATCGGGGTAGTTGCGGGGCAGTCCGGCGTCGGGAAGTCGTCGCTGCTTAACGCCATGGTGCCCGGGCTGTCGCTCGAAACGAACGAAATCAGCATGAAGCTTGGCCGGGGCAAGCATACGACGCGCCACGTCGAACTGATCCGGCTGCAAAACGGCGGGCTTATCGCCGATACGCCGGGCTTTAGCCAGCTCGATTTTTTGCAGGTGGATGCGGAGGGACTTAGCGGGGCTTTTCGGGAATTCGCGCCTTATGCCGCAGCGTGCCGCTTCCGTGGCTGCTTGCATCTGCATGAACCGGGCTGCAAGGTTCAGGAGGCCAAGGAAGCGGGCCATATCGCCGCATCAAGGTACAACCATTACATTCAATTTTTGAACGAGATCAAAGACAAAAAAAGGAGGTACTGAGATGCTGCGCATTGCTCCTTCGATCTTATCCGCGAACTTCTCCAAGCTGGGCGAAGAAATTACCGACGTCGAGCGCGGCGGGGCCGATTGGATTCACGTCGACGTGATGGACGGACATTTCGTGCCGAATATTACAATCGGACCGCTGGTGGTGGAGGCGATCCGTCCGATAACGAAATTACCGCTCGATGTGCATCTGATGATCGAGCAGCCGGATCGCTATATCGCCTCGTTCGTTCAGGCAGGCGCGGACCTCATTTCGGTTCATGCCGAGGCGTGCGTCCATCTGCACCGGACGCTTCATTATATTAAGGAACAGGGCGTCAAAGCGGGTGTTGTGCTGAATCCGGCGACTTCGCTCCATGCTCTGGAGTATGTGCTTGAGGAAGGGCTGCTCGACTATGTGCTGCTGATGACGGTTAACCCTGGCTTCGGGGGGCAAAAGTTTATCTCCGCGGTGCTACCGAAAATCGCCGGACTGCGCCGGATGCTGGACGAGCGCGGGCTTCAGCACGTTGACATCGAGGTCGACGGCGGAGTCAATACCGAGACGGCCAAGCTCGTTGCCGAAGCGGGCGCCAATGTGCTCGTTGCCGGGAACGCGGTGTTCAACCGGCCGGACCGCGCCGAGGCGATCCGTGCGATCCGGGAAGCCGGGAGCGGCGGGTAAATGCGGGCGCTCAAAATTTTAGCCTTCTGTTTACTATGCGCCGCTCTGTTGTTTGTGTTTTCCATCATCGACGGCGTGGTGAAGTTTGTATTTTCGCTGGGGGCTTTGTACGTCGGTATCCAGTTTTTTAAGCGATACGAAACGCGCGGCCCTCGCATAGCTTTCGTTTTAACCACGATCTTATTCTATTTTGTTTATACGGTGTTCTACGCGTTGTATTTGGCTATTCAGCAGCAGCAGGCTGCGGTGTGAGAAAAAGGGCCCGCGAGGCATAAACGGCACGGGGTTCGCATACACATGGTTACAAAAGTACGGCTTCCGGCTTTTGTAGCCTTTTTTGTTTTTTCGGTGCCTGGAATTTGCATGGCACGTTTTGGGTAGCAGCGGAATATACTTTTAACGAGGTGGTTTACTGCGCGCATGGCTCGAGGTCGGCTTTGCGTCGCAAAGCCAAGCGATGCTGACTTTGCTGCGCAAAGTCTGGAGGGAGGGTGCAAAATGAAATTTTACACTATCAAGCTTCCGAAGTTTTTGGGTGGGTTTGTGAAAGCCGTACTTAACACTTTCAGCAAAAACTGAAGGTACGCTCGTCCATATTTAGGCGGCGTCTTCCAGGCTAGGGCAGGCGCTACACCCGAAATCAACGGCTCAGCCGTCCTTGTCTTTATAAGACAAGCGCGTTTGTCAAGGTTGATGCGATTTCATGCTTATCAACTAAAAAAAGCACCTGAGCCAGGTGCTTTTTGTCTGCGGACGCAGATTACACGCGAGTTACTTTTCCGGATTTAAGAGCTTTCGTGCTCACCCAAACGCGTTTCGGTTTGCCGTCGACCAGAATGCGAACCTTTTGAACGTTGACACCCCAAGTGCGTTTCGCTTTGTTGTTCGCGTGGGATACATGGTTGCCGGTACCCGGGCCTTTACCTGTGATAAAACATTTGCGGGACATTGATTACACCTCCTTAAAGCATACACGCTTCAAAAACACACTTAAACATCATATCACAGCGGCCCAAAGGCCGTCAACGCAGCTTCTTCGTTTTCTTGCCCTGCAGCCCGAGTTTTATTTATTTCTTGCGGCGAATATAGTACAATGATTCGTAGTCCATGCTAATTTTGGGATCGAAGGAGCTGTATGGAGATGACAATCGAACTGGCTTCAGAATATGGGAAAATTTATGTTACGGAAGAAGTAATCGCCGTGCTTGCGGGTTCGGCGGCGCTGGACTGCTACGGACTTGTCGGGATGGCTTCGCGCAATCAATTCAAGGACGGTATTGCCGAACTGCTGCGCCGGGACAATTTGCGCCGGGGAGTCGAGGTTCACCGCGACGAGCAGGATGTCCTGACCATTGATTTATATATCGTCGTCAGCTATGGTACGAAAATTTCGGTCGTTGCGCATAACGTGCAGAGCAAAGTCAAATACATGCTCGGAGAAGTCGCGGGCCTGCAAGTGGCTAACGTGAACATTTTTGTCCAAGGCGTGAGGATTGCGGAATGAGACCTGTGATGACAGCGGTTGTGGCCGAAACATGTTATGGATCGCCGACAGGGTTATAGCGAAAGGGGAACGGTCTTTTTGAGTAAGCGCTTGAAAGAAATGAATGGACTAGATTTCATCCGAATGGTAGAAGCGGGAGCGCATAGACTGACGATGAACGCAGAACGGGTCAATGCGCTCAACGTCTTTCCGGTACCGGACGGCGATACGGGCACCAATATGAATTTGACCTTGACTTCCGGGGTGGAAGAGCTTCGCCGCCGTCCGTCGGACCACTTGGGTAAAGCAGCGGAAGCGCTTGCTAAAGGCTTGCTGATGGGCGCCCGCGGCAATTCGGGCGTGATTCTGTCGCAATTGTTCCGCGGTTTCGCCAAAGCCGTATCCGACCTGCCTTCGGCCAACGCCCAGCAGGTGGCTGCGGCGTTTCAGAACGGCGTGGACATGGCCTATAAAGCTGTCGTCAAGCCCGTGGAAGGCACGATTCTGACCGTAGCCAAGGAAGCGGCCAGGCAGGGCGTACAGGCCGCCAAGCGGCAGCCGGATGTCGCTGTCGTTATGGCGGAGCTGCTGGATCAAGCGAAAGAGGCATTGGCCAAAACGCCGGACATGCTTCCCGTATTGAAGCAGGTGGGCGTCGTCGATTCCGGCGGACAGGGGCTCGTATATATTTACGAGGGCTTTGTATCCGTTTTGGACATGGAGGAAGCGCCGCTGGAGGAGCCGGCCGACATGCCTTACGTCGCTTTTGGCGCGGTACAGCCGTTGGAGGAGACGCTTGAGCCCGCGGCGGTGCCGCTTGATTTTACCGGCCATGAACGCGCTCAGGCGAAGCTGGCGACGGAGGATATCGAGTTCGGGTATTGCACGGAATTTATGGTGACGCTGAACCCGGGCAAGCTGAACGGCCGCAAGTTTGACGAGGCCCTGTTCCGCGAGGAGCTATCCACCTTCGGTGATTCCCTGCTTGTCGTGGCCGACGACGATCTGGTCAAAGTGCATATCCATGCCGAATTCCCGGGCAGCGTTATGAATCTGGCCCAGAACTACGGAGATCTCAGCCGGATCAAAATTGAAAATATGCGCGATCAACATACGCATCTTCTGATGGAGCAGGCCGGACCGTCCGGCGCGGTCGCGGCATTGGCCAAGGCGACGCATTTGCTGGACGCGGCGAAGGAGCTCGAAATGGGTCAACCGTCCGCCCCGGCAGAGAACGATCCGTCTCGCGAGCTCAAGCCGTATGGCTTTGTTGCCGTATCCGCGGGGGAAGGCATCTCCGGTATTTTCGGCAGCTTGGGCGTCGACCGGATTCTGCACGGCGGACAAACCATGAATCCGAGCACCGAAGATATCGTCCGCGCCGTCAGCGAGGTCGAAGCGAAAACCGTGTTCGTGCTTCCGAACAATTCGAATATCATCCTGGCTGCTCAGCAGGCCGTGGAGCTTGTGGAGGATAAGCAGGTAGTCGTTATTCCCAGCAAGTCGATTCCGCAAGGCATTGCCGCTGTCATTGCCTTCCAGGAAGAGGCGGCTCCCGAAGAAAACATCGACGAAATGCAGCAGGCGCTGCAGCAGGTACAGGCCGGTCAAATCACCCATGCCGTACGCGATACGCAAATGGATGGGATCGATATTAAAGAGGGCGACTATATCGGTATTCACAACGGCCGCATCGTTTCCTCGGCTCCGGATCTCGTCGATTCCTGCAAAAAGCTGATTGACTCCATGCTGGATGCGGGTGCGGAGATCGTGACCCTGTATACCGGAGCGGAAGCGGTGCAGGAGCAGACCGAGGAGCTTGTCGGGTATGTCGAACAAACGTATCAAGAGGTGGAAGTGGAAGTGCAGGACGGCGGACAGCCGCTCTATTACTATATTATTTCCGCAGAGTAAACGATTCGATTTCGACCTATGTCTTATAGATCAAAATTTTGCAAAGAATTGAGGGAGGCTATTGAGCCAGGTTCGTATTGTAACGGACAGCACGGCGGATATTCCGGCCGACCTGCGGGAGCGGCTTGGCATTGAGGTGGTGCCGCTTAAAGTATTGTTCGGCTCGGAGGCATTTCGCGACGGGGTTGATATGGGTCCGGTGCAATTTTATGACAAGCTGGCCTCGTCCGGTATTTTTCCGACCACATCGCAGCCGTCGCCGGCCGATTTCATCCAAGTATACGAGAGGCTGGCGGACGAAGGCGCCGACTCGATCATCTCGATTCATTTGTCATCGCAGTTGAGCGGCACTTACCAGTCCGCCCTCGTGTCGAAGTCGATGATCGACGAGAAGGCGGATATCGAGGTGGTGGACAGCCGTTCGGCTTCCTGTGGCATCGGTATGCTCGTCGTAGCTGCCGCAGAGGCGGCAAAGCAGGGGAAAAGCAAGTCGGAAATTTTGGAACGGATTGCGTCGCTGCGCCAAAACATCGGGCTCTATTTTTTGGTGGATACGCTCGAGTATTTGCATAAGGGCGGACGGATCGGTAAGGCTGCGGCGCTCTTCGGCTCCTTGCTTAATATTAAGCCGATCCTGTCGGTCAACGATGACGGAGTCGTGTACTCCGTTGATAAAGTTCGCGGACAGAAGAAAGCGATGAACCGGATCGTAGAGCTGATGCAGAAGGATTTTGCTGGCAAGCCGATCGATTTAATCATGGCTTATACGACTGGCCGCGAGACGGCAGAGGAATTTTTCTCGCTGCTGAAGCAGCATTTTGATGTAAAAAGCGTGCAATACACGCATATCGGGCCCGTCATCGGAGCGCATGTCGGACCCGGAACCGTAGCGGCCTTTGCCATACCGGTCTGATATGACCTTGGATCTTTATTCGCTTCCGGTCACGAAGGTGTCCGGCGTCAAAGGCAAGAAGCCCGAGGAGCTGCTTGCGCTCGGCATCTCGAGCGTCGGAGAGCTCCTCGATTATTATCCTTTCCGCTACGAGGATTACACGCTTCGCGATTTGACGCAGGTGAAGGACGGAGACCGGATTACGGTGCAGGGCACAGTCGCAGGGGTTCCCCAAGTGCAAATGTACGGGCGTACCAAATCGCGCATGACCTGCAAAATCGTAGTCGACCCGCTCTTCATTACGGCTGTCTGGTTCAACCGGCATTTTTTGAAGGATAAGCTGACAGCCGGTACGGATATCGTCTTGACCGGAAAATGGGACCAGAAGCGGCTGCACTTGAACGTGACGGAGGTCGAATTCCCGGGCCGCGGCACGTCGCAGACCGGCACGCTGCAGCCGGTTTATTCGGTGACCGGATCGATCACGCAAAAATGGTTCCGGCAAACGACGAAGCAAGCGCTGCTGCAATTCGGCGACCTCATTCCCGAGGTGCTTCCGGGCAAGCTGCTGCGCAAATACAATCTGCTGCCCCGCAAGCAGGCGGTTGCTCTGCTGCATCTGCCGGGCAGCATGGAGCAGGGACAACGGGCGAGACGCCGGATGGTGTACGAGGAGCTGTTCTTGTTCCAGCTCAAGATGCAGGCGTACCGCACGCTGAATCACGAGCGGGCGGATGGGGTCGCGCATCCCGTAGATTTGCCGGCTGTCCGCGCGTTTGTGCGCGCGCTGCCGTTCACGCTGACGGCTTCCCAGAAAAACGTGCTGGCCGAAATTCTTCATGATCTGCAGCAGCCTTTCTGCATGAACCGCTTGCTGCAGGGCGATGTGGGCGCGGGAAAAACCGTCGTCGCGGCGGTGGCGCTTTTTGCTGTCGTCAAAGCCGGCTATCAAGGCGCGCTGATGGTGCCGACGGAAATTCTTGCGGAGCAGCACAAACGCTCGCTCGATCGCTTGTTCGAGCCGTACGGCATTCAGACGGCGCTGCTGACGGGCAGCTTGACGGAGCGGACGCGCCGGGAGGTACTCGGCTCGCTGCAGATGGGGATGGTCGACATCGTCGTCGGCACGCATGCGCTCATTCAGGAGGATGTGTTTTTTCGCCGGCTCGGGCTCGTCGTTACGGACGAGCAGCATCGGTTTGGCGTACAGCAGCGCAGCATTTTGCGCCGCAAAGGGATGAATCCGGACGTGCTTACGATGACGGCGACGCCGATCCCGCGGACGCTTGCGATCACCGCTTTTGGCGATATGGACGTCTCGACGCTGCGGGAGCTGCCTAAGGGGCGCAAGCCGATTCAGACGTACGCGGTCACGCACAATATGCTGGAGCGCGTCCTTGGCTTTATTCGCCACGAGGTGGCTGAAGGGCGGCAGGCGTATGTGATCTGCCCGCTGATCGAAGAATCCGAGAAGCTCGACGTGCAGAACGCGATCGACGTGCACGTGCAGCTTCAATTTGCTTTTCCGGAGTACAAAGTCGGGCTGCTGCACGGACGGATGGCCCCGGCGGAGAAGGACGATGTGATGCGCGAATTCAGCCAAGGCCGGCTTCACGTACTGGTCTCGACGACGGTTATTGAGGTCGGCGTGGACGTGCCGAACGCCACGCTGATGGTCGTCTACGACGCCGACCGGTTCGGATTATCGCAGCTTCACCAGCTGCGGGGCCGGGTCGGACGGGGGGAGCACCAATCGTACTGCGTGCTAATTGCCGATCCGAAGAACGAAGTCGGCAAGGAACGGCTAAAGGCGATGACGGACACGAACGACGGCTTCGAGATTGCGCGCCGCGACCTCGAATTGCGGGGGCCCGGAGATTTTTTTGGCACGAAGCAGAGCGGGGTGCCGGATTTCCGGCTTGCCGACATGGTGACCGATTTCGAAGTGATGGAACAGGCAAGAGACGACGCGGCCGGGCTTGTCAAGCAGCCGGATTTCTGGACCGAAGCCGACTACGTGCCGCTTCGTCATTATCTGCAGCGCGAGCACATCTTTGACAGCGAGATGCTGGATTAGACGAAGCCAGCCTGACGCTCCGCCTGCGGGGCGAAGGGAAAGAAGGCGGAAGAAATAGGTACACAAGGCCAAGCTCTCCGACATAGACTTACTGTGTGGTAGTTGTAAGTCTATTGCAAGAACGCGGAGGTGTGCGGCATGAGCTATACGCAGTACAGCTTTGATCCTGCGCAAATCGAGCGGATCAAGCTGAAGATGAAAAATCCGGAGACGAAAGAACGGGTCAAAATGATTTTGCAGGGCGTGACGAAGTACGATTTGCAGGACCGCGTGAAGGTTCGTCGGTTTGTCGGCATGCTGACGAAGGTGCTCGGAGAAAGAGTCACCGAACAGCAGACCGAGCAGCTCGTCCAGTTCGTCATCTCGCAAAAAATCGATCCGAACAATGCGTTTCATCTGATTAAACTGTGGAGCATGTTCCGCTAAGCGGGCATGTTCTTTTTTTGTCGGAGCGCGGGGCTTCGGCCCAATTGTCAAATGAAGCGGAGAAGGCTATAATGCTGATAGATTGCTAGATTGTGGAAGGGGGAACGATATACGATATGTCGACTTCGGAATCTTCATCTTCATCCAAAGACAAAGCAATGTCCCGCCGTGAGCTGTTGGCCACGATGGGCACGGCGACAGCCGGAATAATTCTGGCCGCCGGTACGGGTTGGAGCGGCACGGCCGCGGCAGAGCCGATGCCCAATCCGATGCAGAATCCGGGATTTCGCCCGGAATCGGTCACCTGGATTAACGTAAAAAACTACGGGGCGCAAGGGCTGGGGCGTTTTGATCAAAACGACGCGCCGGCCATTCAATCGGCCGTCGAAGCGGCGGGGCCTATGGGAGGGACCGTTTATTTGCCGCCCGGGCGCTACATTCTGAGATCCTCCATTATGCTCAGGCCAAATGTACGTTTGGTCGGAGATGGGCCAGGCGCATCCATACTGAAGGCGGCGGAGTCGAATCTATCCATGGTGATGGGGCTCGGCACGAAGAAAAATGCGGTCGAGGGACTTGGCTTCGAAGGCATGGGCGCCCTATCGCTGACAAATTCCAAGATGACGGAACGCGGCATTTATTTTGAAAAATGCGAGCACGTCTCCGTTCGGAATTGTCATTTCACCGCCATCGTCAATGGCGTGTGGCTCAACGACAGCAGGCACGTCTCGGTTAGCCAAAGCTCGTTCTCTCAGCTATTTGCTTATGAAAATTTCTACGAAGGCTACGGGATCTTTGCCGAATCGGCGGCGAATTTCCGGCTGACGGATAACCGGTTTCACTTGTTGAAAAGACCTTGCATCTATATTTCCGCGGGCAGCTCGTATTCGATCGTTTCCGATAACGTGGCGCAGCAATGTGAGGATGCTTTTATCGTAGTATCCTCCAAGCTGAAGCCGAGCTCGTACCATCGGATCGAAGGCAACATTTTGTCGGCGGAAGGGCTGGAAAACGGCGCTTTTGCGAGCAAACAGGGCATCGTGCTGCGCGATTACTGTACGGACAATGTAATCGTCCATAACGTCATTTCCCGAGCAAAAGAAGCCGGCATCTCGCTGACGGGCGACGGCGCGGCAGCCGACGAGCGGCCATTTGGCAACATCGTTTCCGGCAACAAAATCGATCAGACGGAGCGCGGCATCGTCCTGCTGAACAGCGACGTCACCACGGTGACGGGCAACGATGTGCGCCGGGTCCAAACCGGCATTGCGCTTGAAACATCCGGCAATGCCGATGGCTCCTTCAGCAGGCACAATCTCGTTACAGGCAATATGCTGTCCCGCTGTTCGGCGGCCGCCGTCCAGATCGCCGGTAGCCGCTGTGAAAATAACACGGTATATGGCAATGCCGGTACGGGTAACGGCGAAGGGCTGACCGATCAAGGGAAGGATACGTCGAAGACGGGCTTTTAACCTCTGGAACATGCAATCCCGGGATCAAATAACTCAGCAAGCGACAGCCGGTCGGAATTTTCCTAACTCCGACCGGCTGTCTGCTTGCCACAAATCGTTTTGTTTTGGTGTGATCTAAATCACAAAGGCGTTCCGGGCGTCCTTGTATACTTTCTCATGAAGGTAACGAAATCCGCAATGATGAAACGAGGGATAACGATGTTAAACGAACAGACGATTCGCATTATTCAATCGACGGTCCCGCTTCTGGAGTCGAAGGGGACAGAAGTAACGAAACGATTTTATGAAATTTTGTTCACCGAGCATCCCGAGCTGCTGAACGTCTTTAACCATACGAACCAAAAGCAGGGACGCCAGCAGACGGCACTGGCTAATGCCGTATATGCCGCCGCCGTGCATATCGATAATTTGGCTGCCATTCTGCCTGTGGTGAAGCAGATCGGGCACAAACACCGGAGTCTTGGAGTTAAACCTGAGCACTATCCGATCGTGGGCCGGACACTGCTGACGGCCATGCGTGAGGTGCTTGGCGAGGCAGCTACGGACGAGGTGCTTCAGGCGTGGGAAACCGCCTATGGCATCATTGCCGACGCCTTCATCGGCGTAGAAGCAGAAATGTACGCTCAGGCCGAGCGGCAAGCAGGCGGCTGGGAAGGATTCCGGGCGTTCCGGGTGGAGCGCAAGCAAAAGGAAAGCAGCGTCATTACGTCGTTTTATTTGGTTCCGCTTGACGGTGGCGCGATTGCCTCGTTCGAGTCTGGGCAGTATGTCAGCGTGAAGCTGGAGGTACCCGGCGAGACCTATACGCATATTCGGCAATACAGCTTGTCCGATGCGCCGGGCAAGCCGTATTACCGTATCTCTGTCAAACGCGAGGACGGTGCGCCGGACCGCCCGGACGGCAAAGTGTCCGTCTTCCTGCACGAGCGCGTGAGCGAAGGCGATACGCTATGGCTGACGGCTCCCGCCGGGGACTTCACACTCGACACCTCCGACCCGCGCCCGGTCGTATTGCTGAGCGGCGGCGTCGGTCTAACTCCGCTGCTCAGTATGCTGAAAACGCTCGGCGGAATGGCGCCGGACCGGCAGGTCACGTTCGTTCACGCGGCTCTAAACGGCGAGACGCACGCGATGCGCGCCGAGGTGGAAGAGCTGGCTCGCAGGCATCCGGGATTTTCGTACCGCTTTTGCTACCAATCGCCGACCGCTGCCGATCGGGCCGGGGATACGTTCCACAAGGAGGGCTACATCGATCTGGAGTGGTTGCAATCCGTTGTTCCTTCGCCGGATGCGGCGTTCTATTTCTGCGGACCGGTGCCTTTCATGAAGACGGTCAACCGGATGCTGCAAGCATGGGGCGTGCGCAAGGAGGATGCGCGTTACGAATTTTTCGGACCGTCAGGTTCACTGGAGGAAGCAGGAGAACCGGCGGCTCCGGCACAACGCTAGAATGCGGTTCGGGTAAACGGAACTATATGCTTAGTGGTCAGCGGTTGCTGGCTTGAGCGCGAAGCAGACGATTGACCGTCTCGCGGCGCAGCCCGATAAACTGGCCGATCTCTTCCTGTGTCAGCAGATCCGTCAAGCGGGCCGGGGCAACGTACGCTTCGAACCAAGCCTGAAGCTTCGTGAGCTTTTCTAACGGCGCAATCTGTGTCAGCTGGTCGATTCGCTGCTGCATCATTCGCAGCTTGCTCTCCAGCAGCATGGCGATCTCAAGACACGTTTGCGGTTCCCGTTGAAGCTTGGCATACCATTCTTGAGCGGGAAGCGTTTCGATCTCGCAGGTCATGAGCGCAATCGCCGTCCCGTAATATTCTTTCGGACTGATTAAGGAATGATGAGGGATCGTCTCTCCCGGAACGATAATATTGACCAGAACGGGATTTCCGTCCTCGTGAATGCGGACAATCTTAAGCAGGCCGCTCTTGATGCGGTACAGCGGTCCGGCTTCTCCTTGGCGAAACAACGTTTCGCCTTTGTGCAGCAGCATGCGTCTTCACCTTAGCTTCCATTTTTAGCGTTCCGTCTCTGCCGAGGCGGTACGCTTTTCTTTTTCCGATTATAGCACGATCCGGGGATATGCTCATAGTGAACTGAAGTAGACACTTTATATAAGCGGAAGAAAGCGAGTTCTTTAGCCTCCTCAGGGGAAATTTCGATCAATGACAACGACCGCTTACGCACCGTTCTTGAGATTGCAAGCGATGAAGGGATTTTTAGACTGAAGGCGCATTCTCCGCCGATTGTGTCTGGGATGGCGCCAATGGCTCGTCTTCCACAAAGCGGGGGAGTACGGCAAAATAGTACAAAGCGGCTAGCACGAAACACCCGCCGATGATCAGAAACAAAGCCTCAATCGAGACGACCGCAGGAAAGCTGATTCCAATCAGCCCGAGAGTAAGCGAGTGGGACAACATCATCAGCGGGCCGATCCATCCCTGTACGCGGCCCATCATTTGCGGAGCGACGATGCGCGGAAGCCATCCCCCTAAGCCGATGTTCACCGCAGGCAAAGCTAAGGCCGTCATAAAGGCGAGAACAAAGAACAGGTACAGATTTGTCATCAGCCCTGCCGTCGCAAGAAAAACTCCGCTTATCAGCAGGCCGGTTGCAATGAGCTGGTACAGCTTCATTTTGGAAGAGAGCACGGAAGCGACGAGACTGCCGGCCAAGAGGGCCACACCGACGATAATGCCAATCCATACGGAATATTGTTCGTAGTCGGTCGGCGCCAGTTTATATTTGAGGATAAAAATCGGAATGACGCTCAGCCCGCCGTTGACTATGCCGAAAATAAAAAATCCCATGACGAGCAAAAGCAGCAGCTTGTTTCTTAGAATGTAGGCGAATCCGTCTTTAAAATCGGTTGCAATCAACTTGAGCTTGAGGTCTTTCCAAGTATGCGGACCATTCGGCAGCAGCGTCTGTTGCTGGATGGAGCAGGCTTGAATCAGAAGGGCGGAGGCAACGAAGGAAAGCGCGTCAATCAGAATGGCTCCCATTATCCCGAAGCTCCAATAAGCCATGGCACCAAGCGCACCGCCGAATAGGAGGAACAAGCTGCCCATAATTTGATTAAGTCCTGCGGCAACGGTATACGTCTCTTTGTCTAAGATCCCTTGAATCAAAGAGCTTTCGGCAGGCAGAAAAAATTTGGAAATCGCGCTCCGTACAAAAAGAAAAACGAAAATAAGCGGAATCCAGTCGATCCAGACAGCGAGCAGCAGTCCGATCGAGAGGAGGGCGCTGATCCAATCGCAGTTGGCCGCAATTTTCTGCCGATTCATCCGGTCAACAACAACACCGACAATAAAAAAAACGACCAGCGTCGGCAGAGAGTACATTAATTCGGCAAGCGTTGCATACGACGGTTGACTGGAGAAACGGTGGAGCAAATAAAACATAAATGCGGTCATGCCGATAACGTTTCCCATTTGGGAAGTGAAGGTGGCAAGGAAAAGCTTAACATAATTGGGGTTTTGAAATACGACCTTCAGTTGCTTCATGATACATCTCCTTATGATCAGGCCAAAGTTCGACTGATGTAATAATATCCTCACACCTGTTCTATATGGTAATATATGAGATAAAATAAGTCTAATCTTAAATTATGAAATTAGATTAAAAATTTATAAATTATCCCAAAAATAGTTCAATAAAACAGCGGCAGTCCAGGACTTATTTTTCACGTCCATCGTTGCCGCTGTTTCGTCAACATCAATAAGATTCATTTGCCGTATGGCTCAATGAGTTGTGCAACGTCTTTTAGATACTTGGTCAAACGCACACTGATCTCTGATCGAACTACATCACGAACGATACCGAATCGTTCTTCGTAACCTCGGCATATGATTTTGTAATAAATAACGAGGTCGATCTGCTCGTCGCTAATCACTTTGATGTTTCGTTTACTTAATTCCCGACGCAGCGAATGCATGTCTTTATGAATTTGATTCATCACGGTTTGCGCGGCGATCACATATAGCCGCTTTAAGATATTGGTTGAGGCTCTTATTTCCTCAATACTCCGCTCAACCATGGTTAGCATATGAGGCAGCAGAATGTAATCCCGAGCCATCGTGTATTCCTCGGGTGTCGGTCGTGAAGCTTTGGATTCATTACGCGCCTCGTATTGCTCCGTGTGTTCCGTGAGTGTCATTTTCGACTGCCAGCGGCCATTCCCGTCTAGTTTACTCATGCCCAATGACCCCCTATTTGAGCCGCTCTTTCAAATGCCTGAGCCGTTTTTAACAAGGACGATGCCCGGATAATAGCCGTTGGTCCAAACCTCTCTTTCAGCGTATCGACTGTTTTTTCACGGTGAATCAATCGCTCTCGATTTTCAAATAAGTCCAGTTGATACACATCATCTCCCGAAAGGTCCGTGAGCGTAATATGCAAATGACTAAGGGGCAAGCCCTTCCAGTGCTCCAAAAAGAGTGAGCGTATAACCGGGCCGATTTCATGCTCCAAATGGGTAGGACGCAGCAATGTTCTTTGCCTTCCGAAGCCTGAAGACCGATGTCCGTCGGTTTCTGCAGCTCCCACTGCAACGACTCTGCCCATATAGCCGTACCGCCTGGCACGGCGGCAAACCTCCACGATAAGTTCGAGCATAAGCGGTTCAATGTCTTCGATCGTTCGATAGGCCTGCCATTTTAATGCCCTGCCGTGGTTGATCACTTTAATTTGACTTCGCATTCCGGTGACAACGGGACTCGGGTCGATCCCATTCGCCGTTTGCCAGTAATATTCCGCTTGAATGTCACTTTGCCGGCCCATCCGGCAGCGCATTCGCCTTTTGAATTCACCGAGATCGAGACGCGCTATATCGCCGATGGTGTGTAAGCCCATTCGAGCAAAATGGGAAGCCATGCGCCCGGCTACCATAAACATTTGACGGACAGGCAGGGGCCAAAGTTCTTTTTCGATATTGTCATGGGTAAGTTCAAATATACCTGCGGGTTTCTTTTTTGCGAAATTATCCGTAGCCATTTTGGCAAGGATTTTGTTGGGGCCGATACCGACACGGGACCATACTCCGGTTGAAAGCTTTACTCGGGTTTGTATTAAACGGGCAATCTCTTCAGCAGAACCGAACAAGGCCAAAGATCCTGTCACATCGAGAAACTGTTCGTCGATGGAGAACGGTTCAACTTGATCTGTAATGGATTCGAAAATTTCCGTAATGAGCAGGGATACCGAGATATATGTTTGCATTCGTGGCCGTATGACGACCAGATCCGGGCATTTGGCCAGCGCTTCACCGACTCTTTCGGCTGAAGTTACACCGCGTGATTTTGCAATCGGACAGGCAGCTAAAATAATTCCATTTCTTCGTGCCGGGTCCCCGACCGCAACGGGCTTATCCCGATATTCCGGGTGCGCTGCTTTTTCGATACTTGCGTAAAAACTTTGCCCATCTGCCATGAGAACAGTTCGTTGCATTTCATCACCTGCGAATATATGTTCGTATATCGTTATTATATAACGAACACACGTTCTTTATGCAAAGGTAAATAATTGAAATTGGCTCGCGCTGCATCGTCAAAAAACCTCCGGAATCAAAATCCGGAGGCTGGTATGGTTGTCAAGCAATCTTAGCTGTCTATGCTATCGGTTTCCTTCGCTTCAAGCAATTCGTCAATCACGAAGTCGTAATCGTCATAGTCGGTTTTCACGACTTTATATTTGGAAGTGAAGCTCTTGGTTTTGCGGCTGCCATCGCCATAGGAGATGTTGTATTTTTCCGATGTCGTAACGATGAAGGCGGAATCGCCCGATTTTTCTACCGACTTGGCTTCGGCAAGGGTCATGGATTCCTTGATCCCTTTGCTTTTCAGATATTGCATGTAATTGGCCTGTTCTTGGTGTTTCTTCGAACTCAAATACGGCGTCACGACATGGATGTTGTCTGAGGCAAGGGCCCACATATTTTTCGTCAGGAAAATCTCGACCATCAGCTTGGCCTTCTCCTCATCGCCGGATGGCTTTGCCGGACTGTCCGGAAGCGGCTTGGGATTGATCTCGCTTTTCGTCAAATCGGCCGATTCGGCTCCCGTCAATTCTACGTATTTGGCCAGCATGTTGGCGGCTTCAGTTGCATGACTTCTTTGCTCGGTCCCCTTTTTTTCTAAATATTTTCGATTGTACTCCGCGTTATCGGCCGCTTTGTAGGCAGCAGTAATAAATCCGTAGGAATACGTATTATTTTGCGCCAGCTGCTTGTTTTTCTTGATGTCGGCGATATTGCTTTCGTAACTGCTTTCGTTATATTTATAACTCTCTGCAGCCTCATGCGCAGCTTGCATTTCGGTCAAATATTTGCCGCGGGAGGTCAAAGCATCGACGAACTTGGATTGAATATCTTTTAATTTCGGCGATAAAACTACGCTCAGCACTTCGTCCTTAAGCTTGTTGTTTTTTTCGATGAGAGAGTCAACTGTGCCATAAATGGCATACATATTGTCGTTGGGCTTCTTTAACTGTCTGATTTCCGCATCGATGTTGTCGCTTCGCTGGATGACACTCTGAAGCTTTTCGATATCCTTCAACCGGTCTTTGTACTCCGCGATTGCAGTTTCCAAGTTAAGACTGGAGTAATCCTTCTTTTCCGCCGAAAGCGAAGCGTACTTGGGATTGCCGTTCAATTCCTTCACTTGGGCTTCAAAATTGATCGTTGATTTGGAGCTTTCATAAAAACCGACGATTTCCTTAAGCGTTTTTTTGTCGACAGGAGGCGTTTCGATCTGATTTTTGAATGTGGAGCCCGCCGCCTGAATCGCCTCAAAATCCTGATTGTACTGCCTGACCAACGAATCGTATTTCATGTTATTCGTAAGCTTGTAGGCAATTCCACCGGTCGCTGCCAATACAACGAGAAGCGAGCTCATGATGATGATCAGCTTCTTATTTGATTTTTTTGCCGCCGTTCCCGCCCCCGGGTTGTTTGTCGCATTGTCCATACTCGTCATTACTCCCATTCCATCTTCCGATTAGTTTCTGTCAGGTTCATAAGTTATGGGAATTTCATGATGTCGGAACCTTCTTTAGAAACAATTTCAATATCAAGTGCAATTTTCCTTCATCATTCGACAAAAAACTTAACGGATGGAGTATGGATAATGAATGGACAACGAATTTGCAACTCAGCCATTCTTTTGCAAAACCATTTTTAAGGCAAAATAAATAAATGCTGCTCCTACGAAACCATTCAAAACTTGAAGTACGAAAGGCGAAATGAATTCACGGGTCAAACTGCCCATGAATGCCACCAGAGTTAAAAAGAATACCGCTGCAAACCATGCTCCAAAACCGAATACATAGATATGTTCCCGCTTCATATTTTCTTCGGCTACCTTGGTTGAAAATACGCCTGCCCAAAAAACGATAGTCAGAGGATTCGATACCGTCAGAAGGATTGCGTAGACAAATGCATGGTTTGTGTCCCCAAAGTCTGCAATACTTAAGCTGGGCAGGAGACGAATGTCAAGCAAGCTCAGCACCAGGTTCAACCCAAACATGAATAAGACGGCGGCCCCGAACAGTCTCAAACCCCATCTCATATTTTGTTTCTCCATCACGGTTGCGATGCCGAGAATGGCGGTCACAATAAAGAACGCGTCAATCAAAGCAACACCGAGTACGCCGGTCTCGGCCGCGAAAAATCCGCGTAAGGAAGCGATTTGAAATATGAAAATACAAATGGGGCCTATGGCCAATTGTAGCATCATTCCCAATTTGAATCCTTTTGCAAAAATGTTCAGCACCTCTTCAAATATTTATATTTTCTTTCAAGGAAGAAAGAGAGATGATGGTATTGCTTTTAAGCACACCCTTAATGTTCTTTAACGTATTGGAAATAAAATGTTCCAACGCTTGGGTATCTTCCACAAGAACTTTTAACAAATAATCATATTCGCCGGCAACATGGTGGCATTCCAGGACAGAACTGCATTGAACAATAGACTTTCTGAACTCCTCGATATGTTCGGTTTGATCAATATTGACGAAAATAAAGGACAATAGCTTGCAGTTCGTCTTCATTCGATTCATTTTTATGGTGTAGGCTTCAATGATTTCCGCTTCCTCCATTTTTCGAATTCGTTCCGATACGGCCGGAATCGACAGATTTACTCTTTTGCTTATTTCGGAAGCGGTCATTCTGCTGTTTTCTTTTAAAGCATCAAGTATCGCCAGATCGATTGTGTCCAAAATTACCACCCTTTCATTAAATTTATAAATATAATTATAATCATAGGTTTTATTTTTTAAATATTTTCGTAAAAAACGTTCAATTTTTAATGAATTCATGATTATGACTTTAATTAATGAAATAAAGAGAGGTGAATTTAACGCATAACTTAAATAAATAAAGCCGCCGGCTCTGGGCCGAACGGCTTTGTTGATAACAAAATTTGTGTTATTGCATGGATTGCAAATGCTCGGCGAGACGATCCCAGGTTTCGGTGATCCCTTGCTCCATCCCCATATCGACAACGGTTTTGAGCGCTTCGGCAGAAGGGTATTGGGCCCGGTTAACAAGCCTCGTCTTGCCTTCGAATTCTGTGAAAGTCATCGTATTGAGAGCCGAGGGCATGCCTTCTGCTTCGTTGCCTTCGGCATCCGAGAAGTAATCCTTGTAGACGATTTTCTCCGCTTCGACGATTTCTTGATAGACGGCTTTGCCCCAAGATTCGAATCCGTAAAAATCGCCTTGGTTCTGATCGATACATTTCATACAGTAATGCCAGATACCGCCTGGACGAAAATCAACGTTGCAAACCGTAAGCGTCCAGCCGCGCGGTCCCCACCAGTGCTTGAGATGCTCGGCCTGTGAGAACGCTTTAAATACAAGCTCGCGCGGCGCATTGAACACACGCTCCAGAATAAGTTCCTGACCTTCTGCCTTGATCGTCATTGGGTTCGACATCCAAATTCCTCCTAATATTCGTTTCGGTACGCGTTAACTCGGTGTCTTATCTCGTTGGCCGGTACCGTATTCTTGTTTAAAAGATACCTCAAAAGGAATATTCCTGTCAAGGAATATTTAAAACGTAATTTTAACGTGCGGGCGAGCCGTAGCAAGATGGAAAGTTTGTCTCCGGGAGTCGGACAAGGCGGGAATATACAAGCCTTCCGAACATAAAATGAAGCATAAAGATTTATTTTATGCGGTTGCTTCCCGGAGGAGTTATGGTTAAAAAATCGGTCTCGATCTTGCAAATTGCAGCGACATACGCTGGAACAGTGGTGGGAGCCGGATTTGCTTCCGGACAGTCGATTATGCAGTTTTTTACGGTTTACGGGACATGGGGAACCGTGGGCATTTTGATCAGTACGTTTCTTTTTATGTGGATTGGAACTAAGATGATGGTTCTGGCGCACAGGATTCAGGCATTTTCTTATCAGGAGCTTAACACCTATCTTTTCGGCAGCGTGTTCGGGAAGGTCGCCAATGCTGCGACGTTCGCGATTTTATTCGGGATGACTTCGGTGATGCTGTCAGGTGCCGGCTCCATTTTTGAGGAACAGCTTGGTTTGCCATATCAGTGGGGCATTGTTATCAGTATCGTCCTTTGTTATCTGGTCATGACCAGAGACATGCAGGGAATTTTGGCGGTAAATTCGGTGGTCGTGCCTTTAATGCTTTGCTTCATGCTTCTCATTGCTTTGCATGTGTTCGGCGACAACGGGACGGCTCCAAGCATCGGTTGGCGAAACACGCCATGGTCCGACCTAACGTGGCTAATTCGTCCGTTTGCCTACGCCGCATTGAATTTTGCCTTTGTCCAAGCGGTGATGGTGCCGCTCGGCAGCGAGGTGCAGGACGAGAGCGCCTTGAAATGGGGCGGCTTCTGGGGTGGCGTAGCTCTTGGATTCATGCTGTTGATCAGCCACTGGGCCATGAATTCCAAGATGCCGGAAATTGCAGCGTTCGATATTCCGATGGCCGAAATTATTCGGGATCTGGGCGGAGCGGTTCATATTTTATTTTTGCTGGTCATCTATGGGGAAATTTTTACGACGATCATCGGCAACGTATTTGGGATCGCGCGTCAAATTCAAAGCCTGTTCGTTCTCCCGACCAAAGGGCTGGTGTTAGCGATTCTGCTTGGAAGCTTTCTAATTAGCCAGATCGGCTATACGCCGCTGCTTTCCTATCTGTATCCTCTGTTCGGCTATCTCGGCATGATCCTGCTTCTTTTCCTGGCGTTTAAAAGGATGCCCGGACCGTAGCCGCTCATTTAAAAAATTCATCGAAGCGCTGAGCCATGGATTGTTCATTGGCGCGGCGCTTTTTCATGCTTATGTAAGCTTATCGGAGCGGTAGGTGTCATGAAAGGACAGGCGTCCGGGAGCGGTAAATATAAACGATATCTATTAGTTGAAAATGCTAGAAATAGGAGAACGCTTAGTACTTGCTATGTCACCTATACATACAATGCAAATATAGAGTTGAGGCTTGTATCGGGGAGGAGAAGCGCGATGGTTCCTAGAGGGTAATGCGGAGGTGCTGGACTTCGGCGCAGCGGATTGCATCTTAGAAAAGAGGGCGAGGTTCTATGCATGATTTGATGATCGTTATTACTATTCTTTCCTTTTTATGCACGATTTTCTTTATCTTTTGGCGTCCTCATGTAAATGAGGCGATACCGGCGACCATCGGCGCCATATTCGTGCTGCTTAGCGGCAGCGTATCGATTGCCGATCTTGGCATGATCACCGAAACGATCGGGGGAGCGGCGGTCACCATTATGGCAACGATCGTTATGGCTATCGTATTGGAAAGCTTCGGCTTTTTTCATTGGGCGGCCGAGCAACTGCTCAAGAAATCGAAAGGATCGGGTATCCGGTTGTTCTGGTATACGAACTTGTTTTGTTTTTTGATGACGCTCTTCGTGAACAACGATGGGAGCATCTTGATTACGACACCGATTCTGTTAATGCTCCTCGGCAGCATGGGGTTTAAAAATCATCAAAAAATTCCGTATTTGCTGTCTGGAGCTTTGATCGCAACGGCTTCCAGTGCGCCTATCGGAGTAAGCAATATCGTAAACCTGATTGCCCTGAAAATTGTCGAGATGGACCTGTACATGCACACGGCCATGATGTTCGTACCGGCTTCGCTCGGGCTTCTTTTGCTGGTGTGCCTGCTGTTCGCCAGCTTCTACCGGGTACTGCCGCGCAAGCTGCCTGCCTCCCAACCCGGCTACTGGGGGTATTACAACGGAAGCCATCCGTTAAAGGAAGGAGCGCCGCCGATAGCGCCGGAACAGCAGACGAAATTCATGCGCAACATTCTCATCTTTGTGTTTGGCGTACGCGTCAGCTTGTTCGTCGCATCGTATATTCATTTTCCCGTATCCGCCACGGCTGTGATCGGCTCGGTTTTATTATTGGCGTGGCGCTGGTTCTATCTGAAGATTTCGCCTGCGGACATGCTGAAAAAAACGCCATGGTTCATCCTCGTATTCGCGTTCAGCATGTATGTGATCATTTACGGTTTGCATAATATCGGTTTAACCGCGATGCTGATCCAATATCTACAGCCGCTCGTCTCGGACAATCTAGTTCATGCGAGCGTGATTATGGGGCTGCTCTTGTCCGTGCTATCGAATATATTCAACAACCATCCGGCTTTGATGGTCGGCACCTTGACTTTAACGAACATGGGGCTGGACCCCTTGAGCTTAAAAATATCCTACTTGGCGAGCGTAATCGGCAGCGATGTCGGCTCTCTGCTGCTGCCGATCGGAACGCTGGCAACGTTGATGTGGATGCACATTCTTCAAAAAGGGAAGGTCAAAATCACCTGGAGCCAGTACTTGAAAGTAACCTCGTTCGTTATTCCGATTACCGTTTTGTTCACCTTAATTGTGTTGGCCTACTGGGTTTATTGGATTTTTTAAGTTCATAGATAAGAGGCATGGGCCTCTTTTTTTTGTTGCTTCGCCGGACCCAAGGTAAATTTTACCTTGACGTACCGTGTCAGAAACCTATAATCGATTTTGGATGCAGCTTCCGGGCCGGGGAGCAAACCGCAAGGGCGGAGGGCGAATCCTTTTTCGCCGTTGTGCGTATATGTTTGGTGAATCTCCGTGAGAAGGGCCCGTTTCCGAGAGAGAGAAAAGGAGTGCTGAAGCATGATGACACGATTGGAATACCGTTTGTATGCCGAGGGTAGCGAGACGTTCCCGCTACTGTATTATTATGACCGGATCGGCCGGGACGAGGTCGCTTTGCGATTTGCGTGCGACTATTTTATTAAGGACGGCAAGGTGTACGAGAAAACCTCGTGCGCTGTGGAGCCGGAATGTTATGTCGTCTATGTGCAGGAAGCGCTTGACGAGCGGACGATGCTGTGGAGCAAGCCGGAAGGTCCCCGCGGTGTTCGCCTGGAGCTGAGGGAATACCGCGAATGGACGTCGGATTACCGGCTGGTGCATACGTTTACATTTCCCGATACGCTGGAGGCGATGTTAAACCTTCAGGCGAATTATTTGTATGCGGAGGGCCGGGAATGGCAGCGCACTTCCGCCGAAATCGACGAAGACCGGGAGACGTATGTATATTACGCCGTGCCGGTGTAGCCGCAATTTCAAACCGGGAAAACAGGAGTGACGAAGAATGGAACAGCAAAAAAGCAGCAGGACACGCAAACTGGTAGCGCTGTTCGTGGCGTCGACACTGGTGCTCGGCGGTACGGCGGGCTGCTCCAATTCCCAGAACTGCACCGATCGAAACGGGGACGGTTACTGCGACAACGGCAGCAGCGGCTCGTCCGGAGGACATTATTACGGCGGCGGGGGCTCGGGCGGAAGCTCCTCTAAAGCTTCTTCTGGCAGCTCTTCCGGGATCAGCAAAGGCGGGATCGGCGGCAGCGGCAGCTCAAGCTCCTAGCGCCAGAGCTGCATGGGCGGTCCGACGACGATAAAAAGCAACGATCAGAGAGGAGGCGTGCGGGCATGAGCAAGGCAAAGACGCTTCGGCCGGACGCTTCTTACGAGGAACGCCGGGAAGCGATCTACGGGCCGCTGCGGCAAGAAGGTATTTTTACATGGGACTGCTTATACGATCAGGAATATGCGCTCGCCGGCTTGTACCGGTTGGAGCGGGCACAGCTGGCGGAAATGCGCAAAGCCGCCGAAGCGTTAGGACGCATCTATGCCAGGACTGTCCGGATCGTCCAGCAGGGCGAACCGGCGCTTTTGGCTGAACTGGGACTGCCTCCCGCGTCGTTCGGCGCCATTCGTCTCCGGTTCGATGAAGACATCCCGACGCTAATCGGGCGGTTCGATTTTGCATTGACGCCGCAGGGGCTCAAGATGCTTGAGTTTAACAGCGATACGCCGACGGGGATCGTCGAAGCTTTTCATGCGAACGGCCGGGTGTGCGCCGCCTATGGCGAAGAGGACCCGAACGAAGGCTGCAGCGGGGATTTCCGGCAGGCGTTCAAACGGATGCTTGACCTATACCGCGAAGCGGGCTATGCGTCCGAGCATGTCGTATTCAGCTCGCTCGATTGGCATGAGGAGGATGCCGGAACGACTCGCTATCTCCTGAAGCAATCCGGGATTGCCGGCGCGGAATTTGCAGCGCTGTCCGATCTCCGTGTGGAGGGAGACCGGATATGGGCGCAGCCTGATGCCGATGACGAAGAAACGGCAGCTGGATGTCCGATTGATGTGTTGTACCGGCTGCATGCGATCGAGAAGCTGGCTGAAGACCGGGATACGGACGGCTATCCGACCGGCGAGCATGTGCTGGAATTAATCGCGGCGCGCAAGCTGGCGATCATTAATCCGCCCTCGGGGTTCGCCGCTCAGACGAAGGCGCTCCAGGCGCTGATCTGGAATTTGCATCAAGCGGGGGAGTTTTACACGGAAGAGGAGCATGAGACGATCGAAGCCTACATGCTGCCGACGTTTATGGAGCCGTGCTTCCCCGAAGGCACGCCTTATGTGGCGAAGCCGATTCTGGGACGCGAAGGCAGCGGGGTCACGATCTATGCGGGAAGCGGGGATATTGCGGAGGCGAGCGGGGAAGACGAATACGGGGATCAGCCGATGGTCTACCAGCAATATGCCGAGCTGCCCCGCATCCGGGTGGAAACGTTAAACGGCCCGTACGACGGTCGGCTGCTCTGGGGCTGCTTTCTGATCGACGGCCGAAGCTCGGCCGTGGTTGCGCGCGTCGGCGGGAGCATCACGAACAATTTGTCCTATTATTTGCCTTCGTCGGTCATAGGCTAGGCCTGCAGATAAGAACAGCCTTATATTACTAACATTTATTGAGGAGTTGGAGTTCGTTGGAACAGTTCGGAAATATTCTTAACTTTTTGATGTATTTGGGCGTGACCGTCCCGCTTATGGGACTCGGCATTTTACTTTTTAACCTGACGACGCCGTACAATGAATTTGCGCTCATCCGGGAGGGCGGCGATTTGTCCGATCCCGGTAAAGCGGCGGCCGCCAAAGCTACGGCTTACGATCTCGGGGGTAAAATGATCGGCCAAGTGCTCGTTCTCGCGTCTGCGGTATATCATTCGGTCGGTCTTGTCGATTTAATTATCTGGGGGCTCATCGGGATCGCGTTCCAGATTATCGTGTTCTACTTGTTCGAACTGCTGACTCCTTTTAAAGTGCTGGCCGAAATTCCGAAGGGCAATGTGTCCGTTGGTATTTTCTCGTTTTGTTTGAGTCTGGCGTCGGGTCTTCTACTGGCTTCGTTAATCAGCTATTGATCGGACGACATCAAGTTTGGTTCCGAAGGAGGCTGTGCATAACATCATGCTAAAGCTGAACAACATTCACCATGCCGCGGTCATTTGCTCGGACTACGAGAAGTCGAAGCATTTTTACGTCGGCGTGCTCGGACTGACGGTTATCCGGGAAACGTATCGGGCGGAACGCCGGTCGTATAAGCTTGATCTGCGGGTCGGGGATAGTCATCAGATTGAACTATTCTCGTTTCCGGACGCGCCGGAGCGTCCAAGCTATCCGGAAGCAAGAGGTCTGAGGCATTTGGCCTTCGAGGTTGACGATATCGAAGCGGCCGTCAAGGCTTTGGAAGCCGAAGAAATCGCGGTGGAGCCGATTCGTGTCGATGAGACCACGGGAAAACGATTTATGTTCTTTTTCGATCCGGACCAACTGCCCTTGGAGCTGTATGAAAAATAGAGTATGCAAGGAAGCAAGACTCGTGCGCTGCGCACGGGTCTTTTTTTTGCAGAAAGGGTTTACTTGCGGATAAAAATGGGTAAAAAGTTGTAGGTTTGTTTCGATATAGTTCAAAAAGCTCATTGAAATTTAACAAGGACCTAAAAGATTCCAAACATAATTTTGCTATGCTTGCCTTATCATCACAGAAGCTCTTGGGCGCAAGGGGACAATGATGGAGGTGCGGCGTATGGAAGGAAGATTTTCGATAGGAGTCATGTTCGGGGTACTGGTGAGCGTCCCGCTGTGGCTGTCGATGATCGGTTGGTACAGACTGGTCATGGCGGGCATCGGGTTGTTTATTTAAATTCTAGCCATCGGCCGGAGGGGCCGATGGTTTTTTGTCGGTATGAAGCTTTGGTCTTGGCGAGATTCGTTATTTTTTCACTTTAAAATGAACGACGGCGCTGTACAGCATTTTCCCGGCATTCGGATCGAACACCACTTGATGGCTGATCGAGAACACGTCCAGCAGCAGCGCTTTGTTATTCTCGATTTGCGCGTCGATTTTGGCTTCGAGCGTTTTCAAATCGTAGGCTTCGAAAAATTCAATTTTGTTCTCGATTCTGTCTAAAGTAAAACTCATCGTTATTCGCTCCCGGCTGCATATTTTGGCTTAAACTAAATCTACCAAGCTCTGTCCTTGATTGCAACTGCGTAAGAGAGCTCCCTTTGCGGAAAGAAGGGCTCGATTGCGCTTTTCGTTTATTAGGCAGCAGGGCATGAGTCTTTTGTCCCTTTTTTGTTGAATTTGTGGAGAAAAGTAATTTCGTGTTAGATCATGGGCTATATTGTAATTTTTTGAGTGATATATTATTATTACTATATATTTACTATTCATATAATTCCAAGTACTATGAGTGGATTACATAGTCCTGCTATGATCCGTTGGCCATACGATCATTTTAACGCAATCGCTTACATCAAGTTCCCCGCATCGCGCCATATATAGACTCTTTACGAGTTTATATAAAACATAGAATAGAAAGGAGGATATGCAATACCTACAAGAGCTTCCACACACGGGATCACAGCTATATTCTTAGATGGAGAGGAGGTTTGATCGAGCCGGCGATAGTGAACGATTGAATGGAAAATGCCTAATCGTAGTTGTCCTTACCGACCCCAAAAATAAGGAGGTAACAATATATGATACAGCTTCGTTTACCCCAACATTCCCTATCCAAATTGCTCGTTGCCAGCGGCATGATGCTGCTGATGGCCGTTATCATGCTGCTATTCTCGGATCGGGCCTTTGCCCATGGTTATGTTGAATCGCCAGGAAGCCGCGCCTCTTTGTGCAAGCTGGGGCAAAATAAGAACTGCGGAGCGATTATTTATGAGCCGCAAAGTCTGGAAGCGCCGAAAGGGTTTCCGCAGGCCGGGCCTGCCGACGGCAAAATCGCCAGCGCAGGCGGAGCTTTTCCGGAGCTTGACCAGCAATCCGCTACACGCTGGAGCAAGGTACCGATGACGGCAGGGACGAAAACGTTTACATGGAAGCTGACTGCCGCTCATGCGACATCCACTTGGAAGTATTACATGACGAAGCAAAACTGGGACCAGAACGCCCCGCTTAGCCGGGCCTCGTTCGACCTCACGCCGTTCTGCTCCGTAAATTACGGCGGAAAGCAGCCTCCTTCCACGTATTCCGATACGTGCAACGTTCCTAGCCGGACCGGATATCAAGTCATTCTGGCTGTTTGGGAAATTGCCGACACGGCCAATGCGTTCTATAATGTCATCGACGTGAACTTCGGAGGAGATCCTTCGGATAATCAGCCTCCTACCGCACCGACTGGTTTAAGCGCTTCCAACCTTACAGCAACGAGCGTATCGCTGGCATGGAACGCATCGAGCGATAACGTCGGAGTGTCCGGCTACAAAATTTATAACGGCTCGACGCAGATTGCCGCCGTCTCCGGCTCGACTTTAAATTACAACGTCACGGGGCTGACCTCGAATACGTCGTATACGTTTACGGTTCGTGCCGAGGATGCCGCAGGCAACGTCTCCGGCGCAAGCAACGCCGTCACGGTGACGACTCCGGCCGTACCTGTAGACAATGAGGCGCCTACGGCTCCGACCGGCTTGCACGTGATGGGCACTCCGACTTCTTCCAGCGTTCACCTGATGTGGAGCGCATCGACGGATAATGTCGGGGTAACGGGCTACCGGGTATATCGTGGAACCACTTTAGTGACCACGGTTTCGGGGACGACGCTCGAATACACAGTTACGGGGCTGACGCCGGATACGTCCTATACGTTTACGGTTCGCGCAATTGACGCCGCCGGCAACGTATCGGCCGACAGCAATGCTGTAAATGCCAAGACGGCTTCCGGTCCGGCGGTTTCCGCATGGGCGCCGAACACAGCTTACACGGTAGGTACGCTTGTCACGTACAACGGCAAAACGTACGAGTGCCGTCAGGCCCACACCTCGCTGGTGGGCTGGGAGCCGTCCAACGCAGCTTCGTTGTGGTTGCTGAAATAATCGGACAAGATGTTTTACCAAGGATAGTTTGTCAGAGTCAACTTCTGACGAGCTATCCTTTTTTCAATTTGGAAGACCTTGCGCATCATTATGCTGTATTATCCAGTATAAACCAAATGGACTATTGCGTGTTCGTATTTTGTTCGTATATAATACAAACAAATGTTCTTATTTGGAGGCGAACGTAATGGAAAGATACATTGGCCATATCATTGAAGTTATTTATTTGGATATCGACAATAAGACCAAGCAGCGGAGAATTGAGGTCTTGATGGTTGAGAATGGTCTCGTCAAAGCATTTTGCCATCAACGGCAAGCGCTGCGGATGATTCGGATCGAAAATATTTTAGCGGTGAAGCAGGTTTCCGTGTCATCGAGGGTATCGTGAGCCGCTGGGAAAAAAGAAATCCGGTCCGGCAGACCGGCGAAATCGGATCATAAAAGTAGAATTAAGACGCAAATGGCAGCTAATAGAGCTCGCAGACGTGACCGAGGTGGAATTTATTGATGACAGATGTTGAAAAGAAAGTGCTTCGAATCTTATGGAATCTATACAAAACAGCTTGGGTAAGGCCTGATGTCAAAAGGATTTCGTGGCTATCCGGCGGCACGGTGGAGCAACTGCGAAAAATTGTATTTTGCCTTGTCAAGGACGGTTACGTAGAAGTTCGCAGGGACGAGCTTCGGGTTATACAAGGCTTAGAGCAAGGGGCATCGCAATAGATTGAAGATGAATTTGAAGAGGAGAGGGAAATCATGATAGGCTTACCGACGTTAAGCAAGAAACACGCTGCGCAACGTCCGACAAGAGACGAATTTGAATTGGAGGAGCTGGGAAACCAATTGTTCGAGGCTCGAGAAGAGGGAGCCGAGATTTTTTTGACCGTATGGGGAATGGACGAGCAGGTGCGGGGACGAATCAGCAACATGGACCCGCGAACCCGGCTGGTACATGTAGAGTGTGACGGCGATACGCTGAAAGTTCCTTATTTGGATATCATGAATGTGGAGAGCCCAAGGGATTGATCCTTGGGCTTTTCGTCTATAAAAAACGGTCTGCTAAGCGATCGATGACTTGCCGGCCTCACGAACCGAAGCTCGCATTTTTTTATCGGAAGGAAGAAAGATCGTCAATAATCCGATCAACGGAAGGTAGGCGCAGCAATAAATCACGAAGTCAATGCTGGTCGAATCGGCAAGATTGCCCAAGATGGCCGAACCAATCCCCCCTAAGCCAAAGGCCAGTCCGAAGAAAATCCCGGAAACCAGTCCAACTTTTCCTGGCAGCAAGTCATTCGCATACACCATGATAACGGAGAAAGAGGAAGCCAGAATCATGCCCGCCATAAAAATCCAGATCACGGAAAAAGTCAGGTTCGAATACGGAAGCAGCAGTGAGAAGGGGGCCGTTCCCAAAATGGAGAACCAAATCAAGCTGAGCTTGCTAAAACGATCGGCCAGCAAACCGCCGAGCATCAGCCCGATCACGTTCGCTGCCAGAAAAACAAACAGAATAATTTGTGCCTCAGCCATGGAAACTCCAAAACGATCGATAGCGAAAAAAGCGTAGTAGCTGCTGATGGCGGCGACATATAAATTTTTGGAAAAGACGAGAATCATAAGAATGGTAATGGCGAGGATGACGTACCCTTTTGAAACGGTTGGAGCCATCGGGCCGGCCTCCCGGGGAGCCTCCGTCTTCTTCGCAGGAGACAGCCGCCTTCCATACCAGCCGGCGACATAAAACTGCGCGATGAATCCGATGCAAACCAGAATGGCCAGCCAGACCACGCCTTGCTGCCCCGTGCGCACAAACAGGAACGCGGTGATGACAGGGGCAATAGCTTGCCCGATAAAGCCGCCGAACTGAAAAATCGACGATGCCATGCCTTTCTTCGGACCGGCGGCGATGAAGGAAACGCGCGCCGACTCTGGATGAAATACGGCCGAGCCAAGGCCGATCAGCATAACGGCCAGTATCACGACCCAGAAGTGGGCGGCATAAGCCAAAGCAACGACTCCAATCAGCGTAAAGAGCATGCCGATGGGCAGCATTTTAGGCTTGGGCCGACTGTCGGTATAGATCCCGATAGCCGGTTGCATGACCGCCGCCGTTAAATTAATCATCAGTGAAATGAGACCGATCTGCGAGAAGTTGAGCGATAGCGAATCTTTGAGAATTGGAAAAAGAGACGGAACGATGAACTGAATCGTATCGTTCAGCAAATGAACCATGCTAATAATCAACAAAATGGGATAGATGGTTTTCATCGCATCGGATGACGGATGAATCGTATTTGTTTTAGTTGCCATGTCGTTTTCTCCCCACGAGTTTCTATATTTCGGATGCATCTCAAGAGCACTTCATTTTATCGTGAAGCCCCGGCGTTCCTCCTTTCGCAAAATCATCAAACGATAATGATTATTATTATCAATACAAATTTGTTAGCCAACCCCTTTCCTGACCAAGTAGGGTAATTTAACCCTCTGGAACAATATACATATGCGATATATCACATATTAATGTCTTGTCTATCATGTGTCAACTCTTTCTTTCCAAGTATTTTTCTTGTAATGTTAGGGGGAAATTCGATTTGCATTGTTCGGGCAAATTGCGATATATTAAATATCGAAATATTGCCTGCCAAGAGGTGAGACTCCTATGCCTATTCCAAAGGACTATTTAACACCCGTCCGTTTATCCGCAAAAGATAAAACTTTGGCTCAACTCCAGAAATGGATCATCGAAGGAACCATGCAGCCGGATGAAAAATTAAACGATGCGGAAATCTCCGCAGCTCTCGGTGTAAGCAGAACGCCTGTAAGAGAGGCTTTGCAGATCCTTGAAATGCAGGGACTCGTTCAAATGTTCCCCGGCAAAGATACGAGGGTAACGACAATCGACAAAACGAATATTTTAAAATTGTACCCGACCCTTGCGGCCCTGCATGCGCTAGCTGCCGAAACCGCCGCCCGACTAATTCAGCCGGAGCAGGTTCGGCAATTGCATGAATTAAACGATTCCTTTGCCAAGCACGTTGAAGACAATGATTTGTATCAGGCGGTCGAGTACGACGAGAAGTTTCATAACATGATCGTTGATATTTCGGACAATCCGTACATCGTTTCTTTCAGTTCTTCCTTACAAATGCATATTCGGCGGTATAAGTATATTTTTCTAAAACGACCGCTTGGAGAATCACAAGCCGCTGCCCAGGAACACCGGGAAATTATCGGCGCATTGGAAGCGCATGATTCCGAAGGGGCCGCGCATTTCATGAAAAAGAATTTGTTAAGACCTCTGGAACAGATCCAGCAAATTCTTTGACAAAAGGTAAAAGAAAAAAGCTCAGGAAACTCTCGACGATACGAGGTTTCTTGAGCTTTTTGGTTGGTCAAAGCTGCGCGCTATTCGCTTATATAGATTTCGATTCGTTCTTTTCCTTTCCCGATATTATTGCGTTTTAGTTTGATTTCTCCCACTTCGCCGGTTTTTTTCAAATGAGTTCCGCCGCAAGGAACCCGTGAAAAACCTTTGACTTCCCAATACCTTCTCCCATTTTCTTCGTCGCTGAAGGCGCTAACGATGTCGAGATTGGCCTCGATGATTTTTCGGGATTCTTTCTCGATGAAAGGGAAAGATTGTGAAATGTTCTCATGCCATAGGAAATCGATTCGGGCTTTATCTTGAGCAATATGAGCGCCTATTTTTTCGATGCCCTCTAAATGCTTATAGGCCAGTTCTAATATAACCTCCGCTGCAAAATGAAGCCGCATCAGCCTGTAACGGCGATTCCAATCAATGGTCATTGCCACTTGATTGCCGACTTTCAAGCCATGCCCTTCTTCCAGGGTATAAATGATTTCTTGTCCGTCTTTCCTTGCTTGTTTTACTGAAAACCCGCCAATCATTCCACTATCGCTTTCCTGGCCGCCAGAGAAAGCATAAAAGATAGTTTGTTCCACGGTAATGTCATCGCCATTTGCGCTGGTGACGCGAGTATTCAGTTCGGTTAGGTATGGATTTGTCCAAAATACTTTTTCAACCATAGCAGCACTTCCTTATCCATCGTGATCACATATCAGTATTATGCTTCCGGATAATGCATAACCACTTGCAGGATAACATTTTCGTCCGTTTCATTCCTATATTTGTGCGAAACGTTTCCAGTAAACCGTATCGCTTCTCCTGCAAGCAGAGTATACGTGTCATCCCTAATGCTGATTTTAAATTCCCCCGAAATAACCGTAATGTACTCCTGGACACCCTCATTGTGCGGCGTAGAAACATAGCTGCCTTTAGGCTTCAATACAATCGTGAACATTTCAATTTGAGTTTGCGGATTGAATGGAAACAATAAATAGACTAGGCAATTGCCGTTATCCTCTGTTATATCGGGCGCATCCTTTCGCTTCACGATCGATATTGCAGATTCGTCTTCTTTGATGAGGGATGAAAATGAAATATTGAGTCCGGTAGCAATTTTCCAAACGGTGGTTACGGTCGGCTGTGTATCCCCGCGTTCGATCTGATGCAGCATACCTTTGCTAACCCCGGTCAAATCCGCAACTTTATCCAAACTCAACTGTCTTTGTTTTCTCACACGCTGCAAGTTGTGACCTATCCTGAGGTGAATAGCATTCATTTTTTTCACGCGCCTCTTTTTGTTTAGTATATTATACAATTATAACAATATAAAAAACAAATTCACGATGGGCCACTTTAGTTTGCCGCATCAAAATAATATAATGAATCCCTCTGGCTAGAGTGAATTTTTTCTTTTCTTGTCGAATTTGTGGAGGCATTATTATTCATGCTATCATGGGGAAAAATGGAAGGGAGATAGATTATGAAAAAGTATCTCGGACTCCTCGCCTTGGTGATCACGATCGTGAATGCAGGTTGTACGCAAGCAGAACCTCCAAAAGTAAATGCGGCTCCTGAGCAGAATACCGCGCCGGCTACAGCACCGCAAGATACACCAAAAGAAACAGCTAAACAGCAAGTAACAACGAATGCAGAGTTTGCTTTTACGAAAGCGGATCAGCATCCTGAAAAGATTCTGATCGATGTCATTAGCTCGGCGAAGGAGACGCTAGATGTTGCGATCCACAGCATCACGCATCCGGATATTGTAGCAGCTATCCGGGACGCTAAGAAACGCGGCGTAGCAGTGCGTGTGATTACGGACAAGACCCAATCCGAAGGGAAGGCGCAGGGAGAGGCATTGAAGATCCTTGGCAGCGCGGGGATTCCGATGAAGATCAACAGCCACACCGGCCTGATGCACCTGAAGGTGACGATCGCAGATAAGAAGGTCGTAACAACCGGTTCTTACAACTACTCCAAAGCAGCAAGCACAACGAACGATGAGGTTCTGGTCGTGATCCGGGAGGAAGGGGCAGCAAAAACATTTACAGATGAATTCGAGAAGATGTGGAACGATACGAAAGGTTTTAAGCCGATCGAGAAAAAGACCGCAAAGAAATAAGCGACCGAGCTAAAATAAGAGAACATCAAAAGAGTCCCGTCCAGTCGATCAACTGGTCAGGGACTCTTCCACTTTGGGGAGGTAAAAATGTTTAATCTAAATCAACTGCATCTGCTAAATTCCATTTGGGTGAATCGTTTGAAGAAGAAAGAGAAGTCTTTTGGTCATCTTTCTTAAGATCGGCCACATGAAGTTTTCCGTCTGCCCGCTGCCAAATAACCTTAGCCTCAGAGTTTTTATTGTTAATAAGAATTCCATATGCAGAATCACCAGGTTTATATGCTTTCTTAGCTTCGAACAGACTCATGTGAAAACTTTGAGCTTCAACTTTAGATAGTTGATCTGTGTAATCTTTTCCAATGTCAAAGCCTGCATATAATTTCCATTCATTCTCGTTTGCAAGAAGCTGCTTTTGTGTTAACTTTTGTTTACCTTTCTCCCATTCAGCATAAACTCGATCAAGAACTTCTTTTGCTTCTGTTTCTTTCCATGGACGGTCATCAGGTTCAAATCTCTTATTAATTGTATTTTCAGGCACATTATCTTGAGCATCAACTGCAAGCGCCGCACCGGCTAATGAAACAACCAAGGTAAGACCTATTCCTACGAGTAATTTTTTCGACATGGTAAAACTCCCCCTGTTTTATTAATTCGTATAAGTGTGTTCTTAGTTAATTGCTTCAACGTGCCGGTTAAAGGACCTTTCAAAAGCAGAAAAGATTATGTATCTCATTTTCGGTTTACAATATATGTATATTTTTGCATAGACACGAATGAATGTAAATGATAATTTGTTTAGTTATAATTGAAAAAATTAATTGGCGAGAAAGGGAAGTGGCTGCCTATCATAAAACGGACGTACCAGGAGCTGAACGTAAGGAGGGCACGGCAGCAGCAGCGAAGATGTCTTACCTGTCGGCAATTCATTATTGCATTGCTGCTGCTGCGAAGGAGGAAGCTGAGAGAAAATTTAAAAGCACGAAAATGAGCTAATTTCTCTTAAACTAATCCCAAAGATCACCCAAAATCTACCGGTCCACCTATAACCTGTAACTGAAAAGCGCCCGACAAAGGTTGGAAAAAACCAAAAGCGGTTCCCATTCGTAAGCCAAACAAAAGTGTTTCGATACAAGCAACGGGAAATGGCTCCGGGGTCAACAGCAAAAGCAGAAATGGGGGGTTCAAAAGGTGGAGGAGGGAGTGTAGGCCCTTGTTGTACAGTCGTTCCAGGCGGTGGTCCAAATGGAGGCATAAACGCCATTCGATGTCACTCCTTTTCTAAAGTGGGCTAATGCAATATATGTAGGAGAGCATTCTTCGGGTTGGACCAATGCCTATATTTATCGCGGTGGTTTCAATTCCTCTTAGATTTGATCGAAACTTGAGCATAAACCAGACGGAGGAAGCACCAGCGAACTGATCCTTTCTTGTTGATTTGAAACTATAAGCCTACTCCCAGAGGTATAACGAAGGAACACGGACAAGGCGCCGTCCATTTCCGATAACGAATGCAGCGGCTCAGGTTACTTACGCACATTGAAATGATAGCTGGCTAAACGGGTTGCCCTGTTGTCTTCGATACGAAATGTAATGAATTGCGAGTTGCGGCTCAGTTTCTTCGCACCGGGATTAGGGGAGATACAGACCCGATGAGCAATCTTATATTTTGAAATTGTCTATACTTATTAGAAGGGAGTTTTATATGAAAAAAATTATATTTTGGCCTTGCTGTCGGCATTAGTTATTAGCTCCATTGTACCAGCTGCATATGGAGAACAAGTAAAAAAACGTGAAGAATGCTTATATGTTGATACCGTAGAAGATGTGTACAAGAACGAAAACGATGTTCCGGAGGAACTTGAATTCTGGTATGGTAAGTGTGGTGGTATTTTGAAAAAATATAAACAACGTTACGAGCCACAATATGGTGGCTGGGTTGGTACGTATCGAGAGGTTGGCTTTATTACCCGGAGATATGATCAGTGAGGGTCTATATCCCGCTGATTGAGTTCCGGGAGACGAGACCCGCCAAAACCTTCTCAGATGAAAATTGCAAATAAATGACTTGGAATCCCGCCAATTAAACTGGTGGGATTTTTCATTTTGTATGATCGTAATAGATAACCGTTCCCTTTAATCTCATCTAAACCTTGTCACTATATTATATAAACGTTTAGACAAAATTCATCGTCCCACAGGATTTTCTAGGCGTTTGGGGTGTTCATGCGGTCGCATTGAATAGATTTGCTATACGATCGATGTCCGTGTCTGACGTGTATTGTGTACCATTTGACTGGTACTTGTGGTTAGACAATGAAGGATATGGGAACATAGGTACCTAAATTTATCAAAAATGTAAGGCGAGATTAGACAAATTATGGTATGATCTGACATATAGGACTATTTGCTTATAGTTTAGGAACAAAGGTGATCTTATTCTAAAAGTTATTGAAACGCTTCTGCTGATTTTTTATATTGGGACATTGTTGTTCTACTTGGATTTGTATTTCCGACTTGTCTTACAAAAACTTGTATTAAAATTAGATTCACAGGATAGATTTCTGCCTGTAGCTTTTTTTCTTAGAGGTGCTTTCCTATACATAGTCAGCCTATCTGTCCCAAAAGATTGGTCGCTTGGTTATTTTGATTCTAATTATTTATTGCTTATATCTGCGATTCTGTTGGGAATAGCTAGTTTTTATCTTTCAAGCAATATGGTATTAAACAGTGATCATAAATTTTTTTTACTCAAAATTTTAAAGGCAATGCTTGTTTTCGTTGTGGTAATGCCATTATTAATAGGAGTACCTCTCACACTGCTATGTATAGATTTGTTACTTAAAACAGGCTATAAACCTAGTCTTCTTTCGATTACATTAATTTATTTGTTTTTCATGCTTGTTCCCCAGATGGCTTTAATGATTTTAGAATTTAGAAAAAAAGACGAGAAACGGTTACGATTCATTAAGATGTCAGTAGAAGGTGTCTCAGCCTTCTTTCTAATCGCTGGCTTCTTTTTGAAATATGCGTTTAACATTGATGCAGACTTGTCAAGGATACTGTCTGAAACAGCCTTCATTAAGGAATTTATTCAGCAAAAACCGTTAGAAAAGATGAGCGACAATATTATTTTATATATGGTGACGCCTCTTTCATTTCTTGGTCTTTGCATCAAATATTTTTGCGAATATCGTTTGTTGATTTTTTCAAATCAAAAGAAATAACTATTTTATTGATATGATGGGTCAAAAATTGGCGCCAGCAGATCTTCCCACCCTAGAAGTATTGCTGGTAAATAACGAGGTGATTTAGAATAGTGCGGCAAGCATATTTGAAAGTAACTTTATTTCCCGGTTGGGAGCAAGTGAAAAATGGTGGAGGAGTTACTTTCGTACCACAGCCTAACGGCGAAGAGAGGCCCTGGAAGTTTCTTACGCTCTGTATCGTAAAGGGAAGCTACCTAGCCCCTAAAAGACTTAGTAGATTTGTGTAAAACCGCAGTTAATCGGGATGAGTTTGAATTAATAGGGGAAACCTCTGGAGAATGCAAATTTGGTTCGTTCGGTAGTGTCGTTTTTCGTTCTCAAGAACTGCCGTGTTACCAGGTATGGCATTTGTCGGATGGGAAAGATTTCATGATTGCTACATATCTATGCAAGGTTCAACCGGAACCTGAGGAAGCTCACGAGGCTCAACTGATTGTGTCGATGTTATGGCTGAACAAAAATAATCATGTTTGACAGTAGTTTTGGACAAACATGTATGCACTACTAACGGAGGTAAATTCCGTGCAAAAGTACTCTTTTCTAAAAATGGAAGAAGTATTCCCTTCCGATAACATTATTGCTAAATGGATTATTGGATTAGGTATTGTACATAATGATCTTTATTTTATTAAGAAAAGGTTAATTGCAAATTATAGAAAAAGGGATGTCAGTATCCAATTAGCCGAACTTCCCTCGCTAGTTAGATTACTTTCTGCCTCCTTAAGAGAAGCAATCTTTTATTTAGAGGAGTCAGAGAAAGAAGAAAAGATTAAAAATTATATCGCAAATTTGCCACAAGATATATTGGATATTTACCAGGAGCTGAAGCCATTATTTCGCAATGGAAACGAAGCTGGAATTTTACAGCGATTGACGAATATCCGAAACGTAACTTTTCATTATTCAAAACCGCATAGAGACGAAATTTCTAGAGCAATCGAGGGAAACAGTGGTTTTTTTATGTACGAATATGAAAGAGAACAGTTTTTGTTTGCAGAGGCCATTAGCAACACAATCATGATTCAGGCATTATTTAAAGAAGACGAGATGGAAGCTCAACAGAAAAGCAACGTTGACGCAATTATTAGACGAATTCATGAGGCTTTCTATCAATATATAAATTTTGCTAACCAAGTAGTAAGGCACTATCTCAAAAATTATTTGTAAAGAACTTATGAAAATAACCTGACAAAGTTTTATAGTAGTAGTGGCGATTGGGTTAAAATTTAGTGAAAATATCACTTCTTGTAAAAATGAAGTAAATAGGGAGAATTATATGGAAGATATCTTGGGTATTGATGTATCAACTGAACTTAATTCCGATACAAAGCTATATAGATACATAAATAGAAAATAAAAAACATACTTAACGAGAGTAATAAGCTGGGAGGATACTTGGGAATCACCATTAAGAAATATACCTGTGAATTTTGATGGAGAAGAGGATGTATACGGAGCTTATTATTCTTTCGAGTGGGTGTTTGGTCAATGCCGGAGCTTAAATGGAGAATCGGATGCTCTTTGGAGGATATATTCGCCTAATAAAGACGGAATTATGATTCAAACAACCGTAGGAAAAATTTAAAAGGAATTGAATGCGGATTTATTTCCCCCGTTTTATATTTTGATGATCTCGGAGAAGCTACCTATAAACTTAGTAACGAAACTCATGTTCAAGAATTTGTTGGTTCATTACTAAACGAAGGGCATTTGAACTTGAAAATGAAGTTAGATTAGTTGCACTTTTTGAAGAAATAAATAATCAAAATCATGTTGAAATTGATGTTAATCCGGGGATCTAATAGACTCAATTACCTTGGATCCTAGATGTGAACAATGGTACTTCGAGACTATAAAAAAAATATTGTTCAAGGTTAAATTTATGTATTCCGCAGAAGTCTACCCTCTATCAAAATAATCTTAACCAAATAAATACGAAGATAAGATTGAGTCGAATCATTGACGTAATAAATGAACCGGGGGTGCAATCTAATTCTTTTTACCAAAATAATGGTATTTCAAATACCAACGTCTGAATGAATAAGTTGAAAAACGCGGTAGTTGTAGATAGTATTATCAAAGGTTTGGAAAACGGGGATGTTAAGCGATCAAATTAACCTCTTGCATTTATTCAGCGGGTAAATGCAAATATTTGTTCGTCTTTAACGAATTAAAATTAAACAATTAATTTACCATTAAGACTTCTTTTCTAAAATTTTTACAAATATCATCAATTTAGTTCGCAACTCCCATAGTAATAATGGTATTATTATACAATAAGGGACAAAGAAATACTTTTATATATTAAATTTATTGAAGGTGATTTTATGTCAATCCAGGCTGAACAATATGAATATAAAAATCCTTTTATAATTCCTAGGGATGTACAGGATGGTTTGAGTAGCGATTCCTTAAGAAGGTTTATAATTGAAAAAAAAATTAATAAACCTTACAGGGGAGGAGACAAAAGAGACAGAGTTAGATTAATTCAAGAAGCTATTAATAACAAAATAATTTCTGAACATGACCTAGAAGTTTTTGTTTCAAAAGAACTAAAACGTGGCAAAAACAGAACCCTGTATATTTGTGAATTAAAATATGAATCCATTAGAAAACTTCAATCATTTTTATACATACAAAGTAAACTTTTTGAGAACGGTATAAAATCAATTTCTACAAGTGAAATATTAAAATCAACAAGACCTGCGAGTCCTAAATTGGCACATTTAAACATAGTAAGGGATCATGACGTTGTTCACTGTGTATCTTTTTGCTATACACATAAAGTTAATCTGAAAAAATTTAGTACAGATGCACCACCACAATTTGATACTGATTTCGTATGGATTGAAATAGATTTAATAAAAGGAATGGTGATTTTTAGACTTCGAGAAAGAAATAACTCTTTTGGTAAAAGTAATGATAAGGCCCTTTTTCTTCATTATTTAAATCAGATGAAATTGATGTTCGATATCCAAACTGAGGGGGCTATTGTTCATAGGAATACTTTGTTCAAGATTTTTAGAGAACTGACAGCAAAAGCCGAGGAACCTTTTAGGAAGAAAACTGCTGTTCTTAATAATGACATCGAAATTTTGACAAGTAACTGTATTGAAAAATTACCATTAAAAGATTACAAAATAATCGAGGATTTCAGAGAACGACTTGAAGGATTAATTCTTCGTTCAATGATCCAAGAGAATTTTCTTGAATATTCCTCATATTCTGAGGGTAAACGTGGACTTATTGATAGATACTATTACACCGATGGAACGGGTGCGTCAGTTAATGCTAAAACCGGCGATGAAAATCGTTCTATTAGTCTGTACCAGATTTATCTTGATACAAAACACTCAATTGATAAGATGCAGTTGATAGACAAATTATGGGTAACATGGTATCGTAAGAAAGATAATCTCTCGCCTTTAGAAAAAATAAGAACAAAACTTGAAGTTTTTAAAGAATGCTACACCATTCATTTTCTGTATGATCATCATAAAGAGGAGGTTGAAAATCATGTTTTTTCCGAGTTTAACGCATTTGAGGAACTACAAGATTGATACCTTCATTATTGAAAAATTAGATAATTGGCTAGCCATCCAAAATAAATTCACATACAATAATCTAAATCCATTACAGTTTGCGCTCGACATAAAAATCAACGAGTCAATTGCTGTAAGTATATTCGCTCTTTGTGTTCAAAAACCCATTAATATTATGAATGTAAAATATAAATTAATCTGTCCAAATTGTTCTGAATTGGATAGATATATATACGACGATTTAAGCGTACTAAATGACGTGACCCTTGACTGCGATAATTGTGGACTTCCATACTACCCTTTAGAATTCAATGAATTTATTGAAGTCTACTTTTCTCTAAATGTTCTCCCTGCACATGATCCGAGCAACCTCATAAAATTAAATGAGAGTACTGAAAAAATTCTGGGAAAGTCTGAAAGCCTTCGGGTGAGTGATATAGATAGATTCTCTCTTCGAGGGCTATTTGATTCTTACGGCAGTACAGCCATCTAAGGGAGAACTTATGAAAAATATTAAAAATCAAGTGATTTTTTTAGCATCATTAGTTGTTTTAATTGTCACCATTTCTATTTCTGTTGGATTAATTATAGCATATCTTCAAGCGGGGAAAGATTGGATAGGATCTTTAATTGGATCATTAGGTAATATTATCGGCGGAATAATTGGAGGCTTCGTAGCATATTTTGTTGCTGCATATCAAATTCAAAAAAATAATGATTTCGAGAAGTTAAAACAAAATGCTCGAAATAAAAATTTATTGACACTAGTAGTAGAAGAACTAACTCACATAAACAAAATTATTTCTATCATGATTAGCCAAGGAAGATTTTCACCAGAAATAGCAAAAAACCAAATTACTATCGGATCTTGGGATGTCTTTAAGGTAGAATCAGCTCTTGTTTTACCAATATATGAGTTTTCTCAGATATCAAGTACATACCGTAGAATCAATATTTTAAAACACTGTTTGGAAGATGATATTGATTTACCAAGATTACAACTAGTAAAAGAAGAAATAGACAGGTGCATTTTGACATTAGAAAGATATCTCGATTCTCTCTAAAAAGAACAAATAAAAGACACTTTGTGCTCATACCCCTTTCAAGTAGACACGAATAAAAAGACACCATTATGCTGCGACCGTACTCGGTATTCCACCGGGGAACGGTCGTTTAGTTTCTTCTGAAAGCGTTCGTGGTTGTAGAACGAGACGTATTCTCGGATAGCCTGTTCCAAGTCAGAGATTGATTGTAGATTGGTAAGATATAAATTTTCGTTTTTCAGATGTGAAAAGAACGATTCGATACAGGATTGTCAAAGCAGTTTCCACGTGGGGAGTGGCTGCCAATTACCCAAGCTTCGTGAGTTTGCGGTAAAACGGCTTTGAAGTGTACTGGAACCCCTAGTCAGAATGTAGGAGAACACTGGTAAGATTTGTTTTCTCAACGAGGATGTCCACTGTTTTCATAACAAGTGAAAGATCGTTTCGTTCGGACAGATGGCCATGCCACAACCTCGTTGTTTTACAGATCCTGGATTGCAGAGAGATATACAAAACGCTCTCCCACTCGAATGTATGTAATATCAGTGACCAATTTACGCAGCGGCGCTTCTACATAGAACTGGCGTTCAAAGCCTATTGGGATGAACAACCGATGCTTGCTTGCCGAAATAGCGTCGCTTTTATCGGATCACGGAACGGAGAGCAAGCTTCTTCATGAGCCGGTAACGCGTTTGTGGTTAACGTGCAGCCCTTCACGTTTCAAAGCCACTGTCATACGCAAGTAGTCAAAGTACGGGTGTAGTGGGTGTATCGCCATAATATGGACTTCCAGCAACTGCTCTTGCAGCACACGGGATTTAGGCTACCCTTTTAACACCATTTGTAATAGCCTGCGCGTGAGACTTCCGCCAGTTTTAGGAGCCATTCCAATGGATACCTTACCCTCATTTCCTCAATGACTTCACACCGACTCGATTTATTCGTCACTCCCCGTGTAGATTTGGATACCGCTTTTTTAAGTACTCGATCTCCCCCCCCTTAAATACGCCATTTCTTCTTCTACGCTTGCGAACTTGGTCTGTCGTCCTTTACGAAAGGCTTCTTGCTCAAATGGTGGCCTTCCCGATAACGCTTCACCCATACTTCTACTGTGTCTTATTGCGAATCCCAAGTTGTCCGGTCATCTCTCTGTACGACATATTCCCCACGGTTACCATTCTAACTGCTTGCATTTTTAACTCTTCAGGATAACTGTTATTCGTACGGCTCCGTTTTCCCATGAAAAAATCCCCTCCGGTCGATAACGTTTAAGTCCTTCTTACCAGATGTCTTTTTTACATTGTCTAGCATGAGGGGATATTACCAATAAACGTGGTGGCGCTTTTTTCATTTTAATAAAAATATTTCAGAAGGAAGATATTGTTATTGTGTGTTCGTTTTTTTGTTCGTATAAAATACAAACAAATGTTCTTTTTGGGGGATGGAAAAATGGATGAAAATAAGGATGCAGGTAAACAGGTATTTTTAAAGTTGACTGAGGAAGATCAACTCGAGCTTTTCGGGTGGCTACGAATGTCTTGCTCAAACACAATTGAGGTGACGATCACCATAGTTGGAGAGCATGAGAATCGGAAAATTGTAGGGGTAGTAACTGGATTAGATACGCGGCAGAGCCTCTTGAACAAAAGAAGGAGGGCTGGGAACTAATTGATCTTACTGTTGTACTCAGCGTAGATTTATAGTGATGAAGATGCTTTAGAATCTTTACAAAACTGTTGGGGGTCTTTCTTGACGTGGCCCCCGAGGTGCAGAGATGGGGTTCAACAAAAACTTAGCCAAATGTATATATGAAATCTATGTTTAAATGAGGGGGGAAAATGGTCTACAAATGGTCTATAGTGTTCGAAAAACGTATCTGTTATAGTGTTTTAATTTTACTGTTACATATAAAATTTCTTTTAAATAAGCCATTATTTTATACTGTAACAATAAATTCGGGGCCCGTCTCGCGACGAGCCCCTTTCATGGGAGAGGAGAAACCGGACGAAGAGCTTATGGGGAACGTAAGTCTTCTCCGCGGTTGTCTACGACATTTTCGGATGTCGATGATATAAGGATGATCCTTTTTGCAGAAAGATATACATCCGCTGGGAAAATTTTTTTGGATTTTTTGTGCAAAAGATTCCGTTTGTGATACGATATCAATATTAAGTTTGGCGGAAAGAAGGCTATACAGCATGAGAGTCATATCGGGAAGTGCCAAAGGGCGGCCGCTAAAGGCGGTACCGGGCATGGGGACCCGGCCCACGACGGACAAAGTGAAAGAAGCGGTATTCAGCATGATCGGCCCTTATTTCGAAGGCGGACAAGTACTGGATTTGTTTGCGGGCACGGGCGGCTTGAGTATCGAAGCGTTGAGCCGGGGGATGGACCGCGCCGTGCTCACGGACGTTGATAAAAAAGCCATCGACACGATACGCCACAATCTTCAGGCGACCGGGTTGACGGAGCGGGCCGAAGTGTACCGCAATGATGCGGTGCGCGCACTCAAAGCGCTTTCCAAGCGGGAAGCGCGTTTTGATCTGGTGTTTTTGGACCCGCCGTACAAGCTGAAAGTGATTGGAGAGCTGCTGGAGGAGCTGCAGCAGGGCGGATTGCTGGCCGACGGAGCGCGGATCGTGGTCGAGCATGACGCGGAGGACCGCCATGAGGGGGACTTCGGAGAGCTCGAATGGCTGCGGCGGGCCGAGTATGGGGATACTGCCATTACGATTTACCGTACCCGCGTTGAGGGTAAAGAGATTTAAACTCGATATTAGAGGGAGCTGACTGTACCAATGAATCCAATTATCGAGATTGGCGATCATCCCGGGATGCGAGTGGCTGTATATCCCGGCAGCTTTGATCCGGTGACGAATGGGCATCTGGATATTATTCATCGCGCGGCTAAGGTGTTCGATAAGCTGATCGTCGCCGTGCTCAACAATACGAGCAAAAATCCGCTGTTCTCGGTGGAGGAGCGGACGGAGCTGCTGTGGCAGGCGACCAGAGATTTGCCGAACGTCGAGATCGACAGCTTCCGGGATTTGCTCATTAATTATATGAAGCAAAAAAACGCGCACCTCATCGTCAGAGGACTGCGCGCGGTTTCCGATTTCGAATATGAGCTGCAGTTGGCTTCCACCAATCGGAAGCTGTGCGAAGACATCGAGACGTTTTTTATGACGTCGACGCCGAAATATTCGTATTTAAGCTCCAGCATTGTGAAAGAAATCGCCCGTTTTCATGGACCCGTGGCCGATCTGGTTCCTCCGGAAGTGGAGCGGGCGCTGCGCGGTAAATACGGCAGCGGAAGTTTGTAGCACGGAAGCAAGATTTACCGCTGATGGCGGCGGCGATGGAAAAGAAAAGCGGCGAATACCGAGAGCACGAGCAGGACAAGCAGCATCGTGCCGAACTGCAGCATCATCGGGCTGATCAAGGGCCACAGATTATCATGCTCGAAGGACCAGCCGCTGCGGACCGCGGCATAGTGCGCAAGCACGGGCTGCTCTCCTCCCAGCGAATCGGTGAGCGGCTTCCAAGCTAAGCAGGTGAGCGCAAAAGCAATTCCGCCATGCTCAAGCCGGGAGCGCAAAAAGCGCAGGTAGCGCAAGTCGGAAACCGCGGTTAGGCTTTTGACTTGGGCGTGAGTGGACAAGCCTCCCCACGAGAGAAGCAGACTGAGCAGCGCATACGGCAAGGCCGACGAAGCGGTTTCTGCATATTGCGATAAGGCGTACGCTCCGAGATGCGGCTCGAAGAAACCGGCGAGCAGCGCTTGGGCGAGCGTCAGAGCGTTGTCATGGTTAAGGCCAAGTGCGGAGGCGAGGGAAGCGGCAGCGGAAACAAGCCCTGAAAGCGAAACGGCGTGAAGCAGCACGGAGAACATCATCATGCACCCGCCGATCAGAAAAAGCTGCTGAACGCTTGACGTCACCGAATCTCCCAGCAGCTTCCCGAACGTCCGGCCGTCGCGCGTCCGGGCGTCTTGAAATGCTTCGAAGCTCCGGCTGATCCACCCTGAGCTTCCCTTGTCCCGCGCTTTCGTTTTCGGCAGTGGATGAGGGACAGGGGCGCTGCGGAAACGGTGGAGCAGGGCCAGGAGCAGCGTGGAGGCATAATGGATGACCGCAAGCGCAAGTCCGGCGGTCGCGCTTTGCAGGAATCCGACGCCGACCACGCTGACGAGGAAGACCGGGTTCAGCAGGTGAGAGATCGAGAGCAAGCGTTCTCCTTCATCGCGGGTCAGTGTGCCGTCTTTACGAAGCTGGCCCACGGCTGCGGCGCCGGCCGGCATGCCTGCCGTGAAGCCGAGCGCCACAATCCAGCCGGCGACTCCAGGGAGCCGGAATAAAAGGCGAAGCAGCGGCTCGAACAGCACGCCAAGTCCGTGCAGCACGCCCATCCCGCGCAGCAGCTCGGTGACGATCAGAAAGGGCAGCAGGGCCGGGAAGACCAGCTTCCACCAGAGCTGGAGCCCCTGGAGCGACGAGCGAAACGCTTCGTCGGGAAATGCGATGATGCTGACGACGAGAGCAAGCGACGCGGCGCCGAGCAGCAGCGTCGTAAAGCGCGGGGAGAAGAGAACCTGTAACCGTTGCATCCGAATCATCACTCCAGCTTGGGTTAGTGGTACATGTTTACGCTTTGTCCGCATGGAATAGACCTGACAGGCGTACGCTACCTATAGAGATACAACATTTGCGAACGGCTGGGGGGAAAGCTGCCGATGGGAGAGGCACGACACATGAAACGCGCGTCACGCGTCGTTTTTTCCGTTTTTATAGCGATAGCGCTTTTGTACGTTGTTTATTTTATGCCTTTGCCGCTCTATATTTTTAAGCCGGGGACGGCCGAGGACATTCACCCAATGGTTCACGTCAAGCAGGCTGCGGAGGAAAAAGGCAAGTTCATGCTGACTACGGTGCAGGTGGCCGATGCAACCGTATTCGGCTATTTGATGTCCTACGTTAGGCCCTACGAAGAGCTGCGTCTGAAGCGGGATCTGCTCCGCAACAACGAGACCGAGGCGGAATATTCACAGCGTCAGGAAGTGGTTATGCTCACCTCGCAGGCGGACGCGATTCAGGCGGTATATAACCGGCTGAAAATTCCTTACCATATCAGCAAGGACGGCGTCGTCATCCAGCAGGTATATCCGAATGTTCCGGCGCATGACGTGCTTCAGGCCGGCGATACCATCGTGAAAATCGACGACAAACCGATCCAAACGATGGATGAGGTGCGAGCCGGCGTCACAGGCAAAAAAGCGGGGGAAAGCGTCTCGATCAGTTACAAGCGCAAAGGCGTGATCCAGACGAAGGATATCGCTTTGGCTACGTTGCCTGCCGATCCAAGCGCACAACCGGCAGAAGCTTCACGGGTCGGGCTTGGAGTCGTATTATCGGAATTGCACAGTGTGAAGGCCGAGTCGGAAGAGCAGCAGGTAGCCATTCAGGCGGGAGACATTGGCGGGCCGTCGGCGGGGCTGATGTTTTCGCTGGAAATTTATAACCAGCTGACGCCAGGCGATATTACGAAAGGCTACAAAGTGGCGGGTACCGGAGAGATTGATCCTGAAGGGCATGTCGGCGTCATCGGGGGTATTCAGCATAAAATCGTTGCGGCCGACCGGGCGGGCGCCGAAATCTTTTTCAGTCCCGCAGACTATAAAGCTCCGACCGGGCAGACGATCCCCAATTATTCGGACGCGAAGAAGCGTGCCGACGAGCTGGGGACCAAGATGACCGTCGTTCCGGTAGCCACGATGGACGAGGCTTTGGACTATTTGGCGAAGCTGCCGGCGAAAACGGGAAGTTAGGGATCAATCCGTCACAACGACCGGCGGTTCGTAGTAATCCGCGAGCCAGTCGCGGGGAGAAGGCGTTTCATATCCGAGCGCATAGACGGATGTAGCGCGAATATCCATCGCGAGCAGCGGCGAAAGTGTGTCCGTTACTTTGGTGACAACGGGCACCTTTGCCGTTGTTTTCATTCGTCGAAGCAGCTCTCTTCCTTTCGGGCGAAAGCCCAGCACGCGCAGGTACGGCACGCCTTGACCGAGCATTTCGGCGGAGAGCTGCTCCTTAGTGTGATTCAGCAAAATACGCAGCAAGGTGCGCTGCAGCTTGGTCCGCGTATAGCGCTTCGTTTTGAGCCGGTCCAGCAGCGAAGCTACGCAGCCTTCTCCAGGGGCTGTCGTTTCGGTCAACGCCTGCCGAATGCGATGCTCCAGCCCTTCCGTTACCTCGTAGAACGTCGCGAGCTGCTCCGGGGTATGATTCATGAGCTGCAGCATCAGGGGCTTCGCAAAGCGTTCCCAATCGACCGGTGCGCGTCCGGCCTGCCATTCCCGCTCCAAAATATCCAGCGTTGCCGCAGGCGCATAAGGGCGGAGGGCGTGCAAGGAGCGCTCCTCAAAGAGCAACTTGCGGAGAGCGGTAGCGCTTGCAATGCGGCCGTCTGTAATGTCGGTTTGATTGTATTTCGCTTTCGTCCTTGTGATCGTTTGCGGCCGGATGCCGCTGCGAAGCCGCCGCAGGGCAATCAAATAATGCAGCCCGAGCGTATTGTTCGGCTTGGCGAGCTCGCTTTCGTCCGCGCCCGGCACGAGCTGTGCTACGGCGCGGCTGTAGGCGGCCGGATACGGGACGCCGGCTTTCAGCTCCTGCTGCAGCAGCTCCCGCAGCGGAGCGGGCTCGTCCTGCAAGACATCGGCCGCGGCTTCGAGCCAGCCAATGTCGCCGCTCTCGCTGCCGAAGCAGAGGCTGTCGACGAGCCCGGTAGCGTCGAGCGCGGAGACGGCGCCGAAAGCGAACCATTCGGCCGGCTGGGCGCTATAGGCGACCGGCAGCTCCAGGACGAGGTCCGCTCCCATGCGAAGCGCCATTTCGGCCCGCGCCCATTTGTTCACGACCGCCGGTTCGCCGCGCTGGAGAAAGTTCCCGCTCATGATGCAAATCGCGCTGTCCGCTCCCGTTACCTTTTTCGATTGTTGGTAATGATAGTAGTGACCGTTATGCAGCGGATTGTATTCGACGACGAGACCGACGGTTGACATGCGTAATATTCCTCCCAACCAGCGTTTCAGGCTTCTTTTGCCATGACCGATTATGTTTAATCACTATAGCATGAACATAGCATGAACTGAAAATGTTGACAAAATGGAACCGAAGTCGATATAATAATCTTTGTTTGTTTGGGGTGATACTCATGTTTATACATTTGAAAGATTTGGCATCCAAAGGCACGATCCGGATCGAAGGTACGGAAGATATGACAGGCATTCTGCCGAAGTCCGGAGGTCTGCTCGGGTATGGCCCGCTGCAGGTGCGTTTGGAAGCTCGGGACAAGGCCGGCACGGCCGAAGTCACGGGCGAACTGGACATCGACGTGGAGCAATCATGCTCGCGCTGCTTGTCCCCGGTCGGACAGCATTTGACGATTCCGTTTCATGAGACGTTTGTGAAGGGCGAAGAGCAAGAGCTGGAAGAGTCCGAGGATGAGGACCAGGACGAGGAAGACGTGCTGTATGTCTCCGAGGACCGGTTCGAGCTGAAGCCCTATTTGGCGGAAAGCGTCCTGATGGCGCTGCCGTTCATCCCGCTGTGCAGTGAAAATTGTCAAGGACTGTGTCCCGTGTGCGGAACGAACCGGAACGAGAAGGCTTGCGAATGCAAGACGGAGAAGGTGGACCCGCGTTTGGCCGGACTTGCGGATTTTTTTAAAGACCGATCGTAACCAGGAACGCAGGCTGAATTCGTTGAAGGAGGTGGGAAATATGGCAGTACCTCAAAGGAGAACATCCAAAACGCGCCGCGACAAGCGTCGTACTCATTTTAAATTGGAAGTACCGGGCATGGTAAAGTGTGACAATTGCGGTGAATTGAAATTGGCTCACCGAGTTTGCAAAGTTTGCGGTCAATACAAAAAAAGAGAGATTATTAGCCAATAATCTTCCTGCAGACAAAAGAGATAGTACTTCACCGTTAGGTGCAGTGCTATTTTTTTTGTTTGCTCGCGCTTCCCTTTTCATGAAGAATCCAGTATACTTTGCTTTGTGACTTGGTCATAAGAGATAGTGACATATCATATGCATCAGGTGGGGACCTCCCTAGTTCAAGCTAAAAAAAGGTGGTGCTCGTTATCGAACGCCTTCCGAAACGACAGCGCCAGCAGCAGTTGGCCAAAGCGATCGAAGAAAATCCGTTTATTACGGATGAAGAGCTGACGAAGCTGTTTCAAGTCAGCATCCAGACGATCCGTCTGGACCGGCTCGAACTTGGCATTCCCGAGCTGCGAGAGCGGATGAAGCTGATGGCGGAGCAATCGTACGATCAGGTGCGCTCGCTTCCGCTGCACGAAGTCATCGGGGATGTCATTGATCTACAGCTCGACAAGAGCGGTATTTCCATGTTCGAAATTCGAGAAGAGCATGTGTTCTCCCGGACGAAAATCGCACGGGGTCATCATATATTTTCTCAGGCCAATTCCTTGGCCGTCGCGCTGATTAACGATAAGGTGGCGCTGACCGCCGCTGCGGACATCCGCTTCGTACGGCCGGTTAAACTGCAGGAGAAGTGCATTGCCAAGGCTTATGTCCGTTCGATCTCCAAAGGCAAGGCGAAGGTCGAAGTTTTTACATACGTCGGAGACGAAGTGGTATTCCAGGGGAATTTCATCATTTATCATGCGAGCAAAGATCGGCATGAAGGAGGAGAGCTTCATGCGGATAGCGATTGACGCGATGGGCGGAGACCATGCACCGCAGGCAGCGGTGGATGGTGCGATCGCGGCGGCCGAAGAATGGCCGGATACGACGATTGTGCTGGTTGGAGATACAAGCGTGCTGGAGCCATTGCTTCAAGGCAAGAAGCTTGCGAATCTGGAGTTGAGGCACGCAAGCGAGATGATCGAAGCGGATGACGAGCCGGTGAAAGCGGTGCGGCGCAAAAAGGACGCTTCGATGGTCGTCGCCGGACGCATGGTGAAGGAGCAGGAAGTAGGCGCCATGATATCGGCGGGCAATACGGGAGCATTGATGACGACGGGCCTCCTGGTTGTCGGCCGAATCAAAGGAATCGAGCGCCCTGCGCTTGCACCGATGCTGCCGACGGTTGACGGCGAAGGCATTCTTGCGCTCGACCTCGGAGCGAATATGGACGCGACGGCGGAGCATCTTGTGCAGTACGCCATCATGGGCAGCTTGTATCGAAGCAAAGTGCACGGAGTGGCCGAGCCGCGCGTCGGTCTCCTTAACGTGGGCACGGAAGCGATGAAAGGCAACGAGCTGACGAAGGCGGCTTTTCCGCTGCTGGAGCAGGCGCCGATTCGCTTCATAGGCAACGTGGAGTCGCGCGACGTGCTCCGGAAGCCTTGCGACGTCATCGTATGCGACGGCTTTGCGGGGAATATTATGCTTAAATCGATGGAAGGGGCGGCTTCAGTCATCTTTTCCGTCTTAAAAGATCAATTTATGCGTACGTGGTACACGAAGCTGGCGGCGGCGGCGGTGAAGAAGGGCCTCGGCCAATTCCGCAAGAAAATGGATTACACCGAGCACGGCGCAGCGCCTTTGCTGGGCATTAACGGTCTGGTGCTCAAAAGCCACGGCTCGTCCAACGGGGTAGCTTTTAAAAATGCGGTGCGTCAGGCCAGGGTCGCTTTGAAAAACGATTTGGTCCGCAGCATTTCTGCAGAAATCAGTAACGGGAGCGAGTAGTTATGAATAGCAGCTTAAAGCCTGTAGGCATTCTCGGAACGGGCAAATATGTGCCTGAAAAGGTACTGACCAATTTCGAGCTGGAACAAATGGTGGACACAAACGACGAATGGATCGTCACCCGCACCGGCATCCGCGAACGCCGCATCGCTTCTGCGGAGCAAGCGTCGTCGGACTTGGCCTATGAAGCATCGAAAATCGCCCTGAAGAACGCGGGCATCACGTCGGAAGAGATTGATTTAATTATTGTGGCGACGGTTACCCCGGATATGGCGTTCCCGTCGACGGCATGTATTTTGCAGGACAAGCTTGGGGCCAAAAAAGCGGCCGCCTTCGACCTGTCTGCGGCTTGTTCCGGATTTATCTACAGCTTGGCCAACGCCGCCAATTTCATCGCTACCGGAACGTATAAATATGCGCTTGTGGTAGGGGCGGAATGCTTATCTAAAATTACGGATTACACCGATCGGAACACATGTATTTTGTTCGGGGACGGTGCAGGCGCGGTCGTGCTCGGCAACGTACCGGAAGGCCGCGGATTTAAATCGTTCGAGCTTGGCGCGGACGGCACGGGCGGCCCGCTACTGAATGTTGCCGCCGGCGGCTCCCGCTGTCCGGCATCGCCGCAGAGTCTGGAAGGCAAGCAGCATTTCATCTTCATGGCTGGCAGCGAGGTGTTCAAATTCGCGGTCCGCATTATGGGAAGCGCTGCGGAAGAGGCGCTGCGGAAGGCGGGAATCGACAAGTCCGAGGTCGATTTGCTCGTACCGCATCAGGCGAATATCCGCATCATTCAGTCCGCGCTGCAGAAGCTGAATTTGAGCGAGGACAAATGCATGATCAACCTCGACAAATACGGCAATGTGTCGGCAGGATCGATCCCGATCGCTCTTGCGGAGGCAGTGGAGTCCGGACGCGTCAAAGAGGGCGACTGCTTGGTGCTTGTCGGCTTTGGCGGTGGCTTGACCTGGGGCGCTTCCGTCCTGGTATGGTAAATGAATGATCCGGAATTATGGCGTTAAAACTTAATATCTTTGCGCAGGAATGGCCGTTTCGGTCCGACCGAATGGCTTGCAGTCGGTAATAAAGGAGAATTCGGATATGGGGAAAATCGCATTTGTATTCCCGGGCCAAGGGGCTCAGGCGGTAGGGATGGGGAAAGACGTTTATGAAGCGGATGCCGCCGCGCGGGGCATTTTCGAATCGGCCGACAAGGCGCTCGGCCTCCCTCTCAGCCGCATCATTTTCGACGGTCCGGAGGAAGAGCTGAAGCTTACTGTGAATACGCAGCCTGCGCTGCTTGCAACCAGCATAGCTTACCTGGAGCTGTTTCGCACGCGTCACGGCGTTCAGCCGGATTATGCCGCCGGTCACAGCCTCGGCGAGTATAGCGCGCTTGTAGCTGCAGGCGTGCTGAGCTTCGAAGACGCGGTCCGTACGGTACGTGCACGTGGCGAGTTCATGGAGCAGGCGGTGCCGAGCGGACAAGGCGCTATGGCAGCCGTGCTTGGCGCTGAGCGCGAAGCGCTGCGTCAGTTGTGCTCGGAAGTCAGCGGACAAGGAACCGTCGTCGAGCTTGCGAACCTGAACTGTCCGGGACAGATCGTTGTTTCCGGCAGCAAAGAAGGGGTGCAGGCCCTCGCCGAACGCGGCAAAGAAGCCGGCGCGAAACGCGTGATTCCGCTTGAGGTCAGCGGGCCGTTTCATTCCTCGTTGATGAAGCCCGCTTCCGATCGTCTCGGCGGCGTGCTGGAGTCCGTTGAAATGAAAGCGGCGGCCGTTCCGGTCGTTGCTAACGTGACGGCACTGCCGGTGCAGGAGCCGGCGGAAATCAAGCAGCTGTTGATCGATCAAGTGCATTCCTCCGTGCTGTGGGAAGACAGCGTTGCATGGCTGTTAGAACAGGGTGTGGACACGTTTGTCGAAATCGGCAGCGGCACCGTTCTGGCAGGTCTGATCAAGAAGATCGACCGCAGCGTGAAAGTGTATTCCATCAACAGTCTGGAAGCCATTGAGAAATTTCAACTGGAAACGACGGAATAAACGATTATTCATGGGAGGGATTAGCGCATGCTAACGGGTAAGGTAGCACTGGTTACCGGCGCCTCTCGCGGCATCGGCCGGGCCATCGCCATCGGTCTCGCGGAAGCGGGGGCCGATGTAGTCGTCAACTACGCGGGCAGCGAAGCGGCAGCGGCGGAAGTTGTGCAGGCCATCGAAGCGCTGGGACGCAAGTCGTTTAAGGTAAAGGCGAACGTCGGTTCCGTCCAGGAAGTCGAAGAGATGTTCAAGCTCGTCCTGGAAGCATTCGGCCGGATCGATATTTTGGTCAACAACGCGGGAATTACGCGGGACAACCTGATTATGCGCATGAAGGAAGAGGAGTTCGATCAAGTGATCGAGACGAATCTGAAAGGCGTATTCAACTGCGTAAAAGCGGCAACGCGTCCGATGATGAAGCAGCGTTCAGGACGGATCATCAACATCTCGTCCGTCGTCGGAGCGATGGGGAATGCCGGTCAGATGAACTATGTAGCTGCCAAAGCCGGTGTTATCGGCATGACCAAATCGGCGGCGAAAGAGCTTGCTTCGAGAGGCATTAACGTCAACTGTGTGGCTCCCGGCTTTATCGAGACCGATATGACGGACAAGTTAGCTGAAGACTTGCGCTCGCAGCTTACATCGCAAATTCCGCTCGCCCGTTTAGGCCAACCGGAAGACATTGCCAAAGCGGTGATATTTTTGGCGTCCGACCATTCGTCTTATATGACGGGGCAGACGCTTCATGTCGACGGTGGCATGTATATGTAGCGCGGCTTGCGGCAACAATGGGCGGAGGTGCGGGCTATGGCGTCGCACTGCCAGAGTTGCCGCAAAAAATGAATTTTTTGGCGAAAATAGCTTTTTTTCGCACTGATCGAGGCTTTACTATGGCATTTTGTCCATAAGTTAAGTATAATACCAAAGAGGAGGTGAACCGGATGTCCGACGTTTTGGATCGCGTAAAACGCATCGTTGTGGACCGTCTCGGCGTTGACGAAGCGGAAGTGACCCTTGAGGCTTCTTTTAAAGATGATTTAGGTGCCGATTCTCTCGATGTCGTGGAATTGGTTATGGAATTGGAAGATGAGTTTGATATGGAAATCTCTGATGAAGACGCAGAGAAGATCACTACTGTAGGTCAGGTAGTTGAGTACATAAAATCTCATACCTAAAACGCATAAGTCCCGTTTTTCTTGGATAAACGGGACTTATCTCCATTCCGTGCTTAACTGCACGCACCAGCGGGCTTGCCCCCTTACGAATGAAATACATAACGAAGGTTATTTACGATAGAGGTGAATGGCAGCATGAAACAAAGAGTCGTTATTACGGGTCTCGGCGTGATGTCCGCGCTTGGACGTGATCTTGAAACCTTTTGGGGCAATCTGCTGTCCGGAAAGTCTGGCGTCAGTGCGATTGAGTCGTTTGACGTCAGCGAATATCCGACACGGATCGCCGCCGAAATTAAAGATTTTAATCCGGAAGATTATATGGACAAAAAAGAAGCCCGCCGCATGGACCGCTTCGTGCAATTTGCCGTAGCCGCCACCTTGACAGCGTTGAAGGATGCTGGGCTGAATGTCAAAGAAGATACCGATCCGGAACGGGTCGGCGTTTATGTCGGCTCGGGGATCGGCGGCTTGTCGACTTGGGAAGAGCAGCATAAAATTTTGCTTGAAAAGGGACCGAAGCGGGTCAGCCCGTTCTTTATTCCGATGATGATCGCCAATATGGCGTCGGGGCAAATCTCGATGATCACGGGAGCCAAAGGACCGAACAGCACGGCCGTTACCGCCTGTGCGACAGGTACGCACTCCATTGGAGACGCCTTCAAGACGATCCTTCACGGCGATGCGGACGTCATGATCTGCGGCGGCGCGGAAGCGACGATCAGTCCGACGGGCGTTGCAGGCTTTTGCGCGCTGCGCGCCATGTCGACCCGCAACGACGAGCCGGAAAAAGCGAGCCGTCCGTTCGATACGGATCGCGACGGGTTTGTCATGGGCGAAGGCGCCGGTATCCTCATTCTCGAATCGCTGGAGCATGCGCAGAAGCGCGGAGCCCGCATTTACGGTGAAGTGATCGGCTACGGCATGAGCGGAGACGCGCATCATATGACCGATCCGGACCCGGACGGCGCTGCACGCTGCATGGTCAAAGCTGTGAAAGACGCAGGCATTCCGTTTGAAGCGATCGATTATATTAACGCGCACGGCACTTCGACGCCGATCGGCGACAAATCGGAGACGACCGCGATTAAACAGGCGTTCGGCGAGCATGCTTACAAGCTGGCTGTCAGCTCGACCAAGTCGATGACCGGTCACTTGCTTGGCGCAGCGGGGGGCGTGGAAGCGCTCATCTGCGCACTGGCCTTGAAACATGGCATGATCCCGGCGACAATCAATCTCGACAATCAGGACCCCGAATGCGATCTGGATTACGTGCCGAATACACCGCGCCCGTTCGATCTGCGCATCGTCATGTCGAACTCGTTCGGCTTCGGCGGCCACAACGCAACGGTCATTCTGAAAAAGTACGAGGCTTAAGAGCATAGACTTCACGGGGCTGGCCAAACTATAACATTGTTTCGTGGGGGTGGTTGTATGTTTTCAATCTCCACGAAACAAATTGCTTAAACGAAGGTGATTAGATATGCATCGCAACTTGAAACAGCTGCAAGCGGACCTGGGGATTTCGTTCCGGCGTCCCGACCTTCTACGGCAGGCATTTACACATTCTTCCTACGTGAACGAACATCGCATCGGCCAATGCAAGGATAACGAGCGGCTGGAGTTTCTCGGTGACGCTGTCCTGGAGCTGACCGTATCGGAATATTTGTTCGACAAATATCCGGATCGCACGGAAGGCGAATTGACCAAATTGCGGGCCTCCATTGTCTGTGAGCCCTCGCTCGTCGGCTTCGCCGAGCAGCTCGATTTCGGATCTTATGTGCTGCTCGGCAAAGGAGAAGAGCTGACCGGCGGTCGAACCCGTCCGGCACTGCTCGCAGATGTGTTCGAATCGTTCATCGGTGCGCTTTACTTGGACCAAGGCTTGGAGCCGGTTCGCGCTTTTCTTAGCCGCTATATGTTTCCGGGCCTGCCTCAGCAAGGGCGCCTGTTAACGGCGGATTACAAAACGATTCTGCAAGAGCATACCCAGCAGCATAATATGGGCCCCTTGGAATACAAAATCGTAGACGAACGCGGACCTGCGCACGAGCGGGAGTTCGCGGCGGAAGTATATCTTCATGAGGAAATGCTCGGTCGGGGACTCGGCCGCTCCAAGAAGGAAGCGGAGCAGCATGCAGCCGCCGAAGCGCTAACGAAGCTGGAAGTCAAGGTGGAGCAGTCATAAAGCAAGTTCGCAGAAGGTGACGGCCGTATAGCGGGCCGTCGCTCTTTTTTTTGCAGGAGAACGGGGCGGTTCGTCGAAAACCGGTACCGTTCCGGCCAAACGACAGCAAGTCAATCGCAGCCTGCATGTAGATCGCCGGATTGCTGTAGCGGACGGTATCTACTATAGGTCCGGAATATGGTACAATAGCCGTAAGAGGTGAGCCAAGTTGTTTTTGAAACGTATCGAGCTCTCGGGCTTCAAATCGTTTGCGGATCGGACCGAGCTGGAATTCGTACAAGGAATTACGGCGGTGGTCGGGCCGAACGGCAGCGGAAAAAGCAACATCTCCGACGGTATCCGCTGGGTACTTGGCGAACAAAGCGCCAAGTCGCTGCGCGGAGGCAAGATGGAAGATATTATTTTTGCCGGAAGCGATGCCCGAAAAGCCGTCAATTACGGCGAAGTTTCGCTGACGCTCGATAATGCGAGCCATTCGCTGCCGTTGGATTACAGCGAAGTGACGGTCACCCGGCGCGTGCATCGCAGCGGGGAAAGCGAATATATGATCAACAAGCAGCCCTGCCGGCTCAAAGATATTACCGAGCTTTTTATGGACACGGGAATCGGGAAGGAAGCTTACTCGATTATCGGGCAGGGGCGTATCGAAGAAATTTTGAGCACGAAATCGGAAGACCGCCGAGGTATTTTTGAAGAAGCTTCGGGGATCGTCAAATATAAATCGCGCAAGCGTGAAACGGAAAAGAAACTGCAGGAAACGGAACAAAATTTGCTGCGTATCCACGATCTGGTGTCGGAGCTGGAAGACCAGCTGGAGCCGCTGCGCGTACAGTCGGAGAAGGCAGTGCGCTTCAAGGAGCTGAAAGAAGAGCTCAAATCCAGCGAGATTGCGATGTACGTCCATCAGATCGAGCAGATTTACGCAAGCTGGACAGATACGAACGCTCAGCTTGAGAAGCTTCGCGAATCGCAGCGCGAATTGTCCGGCGTGATCAGCAAGCAGGACGCCGAGCTGGAGAAGGAGCGCTGGGAAACGCGCCGCCTGGAGGAAGAGATTGAAGGGCTGCAACAGCACCTGCTTCAGCTCAGCGAGGATTTTGAGAAATGCGAAGGCCAGGGCGAGGTACTGAAGGAGCGGAAAAAAAATTACGCTTCCAATAAAAACCAGATCCGGCTTGCCGTCGCTCAGCAGGAGCAGCGGGTGCTTGACAAAGAGGCTGAAATTGCCCAGCTGCGCGAAAAAATCGCCGCCATCGGAGCGGAGCTTGCGGAGACGCAGGCCAAGCTGAAGGCCGAGGAAGACCGGCTGCTCGGTGTGACGGGAGGCATCAGCAGCGCGGAGGAAGATCGGCTGAAGGGCGAACTGCTCGAAGTGCTGAACGATTCGGCTAATGCCCGCAACGAAGCGCGATATGCCGAGCAGCAGCTTGAAGCGCTTGGCCGCCGGCTGGACCGGCTCGACGACGAGCACCGCAAGTGGCAGGAGCAGCAAGAGAGCATTGCTGAGCGCAAAGCGGCTCTGGAGAAGAAGCTTGAAGAAGCCGTGGCCGCGATCGCGGAGGTGCGGAATCAGTATCTGGAGCTCAGCCAAGGATTGAAATCGAAGCAGACGCTTTCGGAGGAGGCGCAGGCCGCCGTCCGCAAGTGGGAGCAGAAGATTGATTCGATGGTGTCGCGGCGCGATACGATGCGCGAGATGGCGAACGACTATGACGGCTTTATGCACGGCGTCAAGGAAGTGCTGAAAGCAAAGGACCGCGGCGATCTGCGCGGCATTCGCGGTGCGGTAGCCGAGCTCGTCAAGGTGCCTGCTCATGTCGAGGTCGCTATGGAGACGGCGCTGGGCGGCGCGCTTCAGCACATCGTTGTGGATAACGAGGCGAACGGCAGGGACGCGATTGCTTTTCTGAAGCGTCGTCAGCTTGGCCGGGCCACGTTTCTGCCGCTGGACGTCATTCGCAGCCGGTCCATTCCGGAAGGCGAACAGCGCCAGATTCAAGGGATGGAAGGCTTTGTCGGCATCGCCGTCGATTTGGTGCAATTTGAAGATACGTACCGGCAAATTGCCGGCAGCTTGCTCGGCAATGTCATTATTGCGAATACGCTGGAGGTTGCCAACCGGATCGCGGCCCGGGTGCAGTACCGGTACCGCGTCGTCACGCTGGAGGGCGATGTTGTGAACCCCGGCGGTTCGATGAGCGGGGGCAGCCAGCAGAAGAAAACAACCAGTCTTCTGAGCCGTCAGCGGCAAATCGAAGACATGGATAAGGACATCTCGCTGTCCGAAACCGAGTTGAAAAGCTTCCGGGCCAAAGCGGAGGAGCTTCGCCGCGAAATCGGCGAAACGACGCGCAAGCTGGACGAGCTGCGGGCGGAAGGCGAGAATCGGCGGATCGAGGAGCAACAGATTCGCGCTTCGCTTGAGCCGTTGGAGCATGAAGCGAAGCAGGTGGCTCAGCAGCTTGCGCTGTACGGCGCCGACGGCGAAACGCTGGCGGCCGAGCGCAGCGATCTGGAGCGCCGGCGGACGGAAGCTCTCGAGGCGCAGGAGCGGCTTCAGCGACAGGAGGCCGAGCTGCAGCAAGCGATCCGCGACGCGGAAATCCGCCGCAAGGCGAGCGAATCGGAGAAAGAGGAGCTGCAAACGCAGCTCACCGACCTGAAGGTAAAGGTCGCGGCGCAATCGCAGGAGAAGCAGTCGCTGCATGAGCAGGAGCGCCGTTCCCGCAATGAGCTGGAGACGATCAAGCACGAGCTGGAAACGAACAGCGAGCAGGAGCGGCAGCTTGACTCCGATATGGCGAACCACGAACAGGAATCCGTGCAGCAGATCGAGCAGCTTAACGATTTGAAGCTGAAGAAACAGCAGTGTGCGGAGCAACTGGATATGAAGCGCGCGGAGCGGGCGCAGTGGGTGGCGAAGCTCGAAGCTGAGGAAAGCAAAACCAAGGAGCAGCGCACCCAGCTCAGGCAGATCGAAGAGCAGCTCCATCAGACGGAGGTTCGCGTGAACCGCTTGGACGTGGAGCTGGAGAACTTACTCAAGAAGCTCTCCGAAGATTACGAGCTTAGCTATGAGCTGGCGAAAGAGCGCTATCCCGTACCGGAGGATGTCCTGGGCACCCAAAATAAAGTTCGCGAGCTGAAGCGCGAAATCGCCATTCTCGGGGAAGTTAACCTTGGGGCGATTGAAGAGTACCAGCGTGTTAATGAGCGATACTTGTTTTTGGCGGAGCAGAAGAACGACTTGGTGGAGGCCAAAACGGCGCTTTATCTCGTAATCCGTGAGATGGACGAGGAAATGGGAAAACGATTCCGCTCCACGTTCGATGCGATCCGTTCGCATTTTGTCGTCGTCTTCGGCAAGCTGTTCGGCGGCGGCCGGGCCGACCTCATTTTGTCGGAGCCGGACAATCTGCTTGACACGGGCATTGAGATCGTAGCGCAGCCTCCGGGCAAAAAGCTGCAAAATTTGCAGCTGCTCTCCGGCGGCGAACGGGCGCTGACCGCCATTGCGCTGTTATTCTCGATCATCCGCGTCAAGCCCGTGCCGTTCTGCGTGCTCGATGAGGTCGAAGCGGCGTTGGACGAGGCGAACGTAACGCGTTTTGCCGAATATTTGCGCGAATTTTCGATGTCGACGCAATTTATCGTCGTAACGCACCGCAAAGGCACGATGGAGGAAGCCGACGTGCTGTACGGTGTGACGATGGAAGAGGGCGGCGTATCGAAGCTCGTATCCGTCCGTCTGGAAGATGACGAAGCCATTATGGAAGCCGGCTGATGCCGATATATTGAGATTGAGGTAGGTGCCCCGTGAGCTTTTTTAAACGATTGAAAGAAGCGATTTCGACCAAAGCCGAAACGGTGACGAATAAGTTCAAGGAAGGCTTGGCCAAAACGAGAGACGTGTTTGTCGAGCGCGTCGAGGATCTGTTTTCCCGCCGCAAAAAAATCGACGAAGATTTTTACGAGGAGCTGGAAGAAATCCTGATCGGCGCCGATGTGGGCGTGAACACGGTGCTGAAGCTGATCGAGGATCTGCGGGCTGAAGTCCGCAAACGCAAAATCGAGAACCCGAGCGAGCTGCAGCCCATTTTGTCCGAGATGCTGATCGCGCTGCTCAAAGGGCAGGAGCAAACCGGGCTGCACATGGCTGAATCCGGCCTTACGGTCATTTTGTTCGTAGGCGTCAACGGCGTCGGCAAAACGACGACGATCGGCAAAATGGCCCATATGCTGAAATCCCAAGGCAAAAAAGTACTGCTTGCCGCCGGAGACACGTTCCGTGCCGGAGCGATCGAGCAGTTGGAAGAATGGGGACGCCGCGTAGGCGTCGACGTGATCAAGCAGCAGGCGGGCTCGGACCCGGCGGCGGTCATGTATGACGCGCTGCATGCGGCCAAATCGCGCGGCGTGGACGTGCTGCTCTGCGATACGGCGGGCCGTCTGCAGAACAAAGTCAACCTGATGGAAGAGCTGAACAAAATTTACCGCGTCATCCGCCGCGAGGTGCCGGAAGCGCCTCACGAGGTGCTGCTGGTGCTCGATGCGACAACCGGGCAGAACGCTTTGCAGCAGGCAAAGCTGTTCGACGAGAAATCCGGTCTGAGCGGCTTGGTGCTGACCAAGCTGGACGGAACGGCGAAAGGCGGCATTGTCGTCGCGATCCGTCAAGAGCTGAAGCTGCCGGTCAAATTCGTCGGCCTCGGCGAGAAGATGGACGATCTGCAAGCGTTCGACTCCGATCAGTTCGTGCATGCGCTGTTCAGCAAATGGATCGCCGAGTCGGAAAAGGAAGAGGAGAAAGCCGGTCAATAAGCCGGCTTTTTGCCGCTCGTTTTTAGGTTCGAAATTCTCCGTTTTCGCTGCTGTAACAATGCTTTTGACCTGACAAGGAGAAAAGCTTGACATCCCTCTTCAATTTCAGTATGATAAGTGAGGTTGATTTGCTGTAAAGTGTTTTACCTTAACGGGGGTGAGGCACGAATGACGGAGGAAAACGTCCTTCAAAAGACGAATCGGATTAATCTGCTGTTCGATTTCTATGAACGGCTGCTGACGGAAAAGCAGCAAATGTTTTTGAAGCATTATTTTCACGATGATTATTCGCTTGGCGAGATCGCATCGGAATTCAGCATCAGCCGTCAAGCGGTTTACGAACATATTAAACGGGCCGAATCCGTGCTTGAGGAGTACGAAGGCAAGCTGCGGCTTTTGGAGAAACATGAAGAGCGGCAGCGGCTTCTGCGGCAGCTTGAGGCGCTTAGCGGCGGTCTGCCGGAGCCTCAACGTATGGAGATTCAGGCCGTCATGGAAAAGCTTAACGAATTGGATTAACATATTCCCTCCGGAAGGTGGTGACGACCTGTGGCATTCGAAGGACTATCCAGCCGGCTGCAAAGTGTATTCAGTAAGCTTAGAGGAAAAGGCAAGCTGACCGAGGACGATGTAAACGAAGCGCTGCGGGAAGTACGGCTTGCGCTCCTTGAGGCGGATGTCAACTTTAAGGTCGTCAAGGAATTCATCGCCAAGGTGAAGGAACAGGCGATCGGACAAGAAGTGCTGCAAAGCTTTACCCCGGCGATGGTTGTCGTCGATATTGTAAATAAAGAGCTGACGGCCTTAATGGGCGGGACGCAGAGCAAGCTGGCGCGTGCGAACAAGCCGCCGACGGTCATTATGATGGTCGGTCTGCAAGGCGCAGGGAAAACGACGACGACCGGCAAGCTCGCGAAGCTGCTGCTCCAGCAAAATCACCGGCCGCTGCTGGCGGCAGGCGACATCTACCGTCCGGCTGCGATCAAACAGCTTCAAGTGCTGGGCGAGCAGTTGAAGGTTCCGGTGTTCTCGCTGGGCGACAAAGTAAGCCCGGTCGAGATTGCGAAGCAGGCGCTGCAGCATGCGAAGGATCATAACAACGACTATTTGATCGTCGATACCGCGGGCCGTCTTCACATCGACGAAAGCTTGATGGATGAATTGAAGCAAATCGTCGAAGCGGTTAGCCCCGACGAGATTTTGCTGGTAGTCGACGCGATGACGGGGCAAGATGCCGTCAACGTGGCCGAAAGCTTCCATAAGCAGCTCGAGCTGACGGGCGTCGTGCTGACGAAGCTCGACGGCGATACGCGCGGGGGCGCGGCGATTTCGGTCAAAGCCGTCACCGGCTGTCCGATCAAGTTTGCTGCCATGGGCGAGAAGCTGGATGCGCTCGAACCGTTTCATCCGGAACGGATGGCTTCGCGGATTCTCGGCATGGGCGATATGCTCACGCTGATCGAGAAAGCGCAAGCGAGCATCGACGCCGACAAGGCGAAGGAAATGGAACGCAAGCTGCGTACCGCGGAATTCACGTTTGACGACTTCCTGGAGCAGATGGAGCAGGTCAAGAAGCTGGGTCCGCTGGATCAATTGCTCGACATGCTGCCGGGCGCAGGCAAGATCAAGGGCATGAAGGACGTCAAGGTCGATGATAAGCAAATGGCTCGCGTCGCAGCGATCGTCAAATCGATGACCAAGGAAGAGCGGCAAAATCCGGATCTGCTCAGTCCGAGCCGGCGCAAGCGTCTGGCTGCGGGAAGCGGCAATTCCGTGCAGGATGTCAACCGGTTCATCAAGCAGTTCGAAGATATGCGCAAAATGATGAAGCAGTTCTCCGGCATGATGGGGCCCAAAGGGGCCAAGCAGCTGAAGAACCTCAAGAAGCTCGGACGCGGGATGAAATTCCCGTTTTGAGATAAATGATGTTTAACTCTATTGGGGAGGTGAATATACATGGCAACTCGCATTCGTCTGAAGCGTATGGGCGCTCACAAAGCTCCTTTCTACCGCGTGGTGGTTTCGGATTCCCGTTCCCCGCGTGATGGTCGTTTCATTGAAGAGATTGGCACATACAACCCGGTTGCTCAACCAGCCGTTGTGAATATCGACGAGGAAAAAGCACTGAAATGGCTCCAAAATGGTGCACAAGCTTCCGATACCGTTCGCAGCCTGTTCAGCAAAGCTGGCATTTTGACAAAATTTCACGAGTCTAAACTGCAGAAGTAATCTGTAAGATTCGGAGGGTACGATGAAGGATCTTATTACCGTTATCGCCAAGGCGTTGGTGGATCATCCTGAAGAAGTACGCGTGAATACGGTCGAGGACGATCGCAGCATTACGTTTGAGCTGTCGGTACACCCCGACGATGTCGGCAAAGTGATCGGCAAGCAAGGACGTATTGCCAAGGCGCTTCGCACCGTAGTCACATCCGCTGCAGTGAAAGAACCGAAACGCGTTTCGGTTGAAATCGTGTCATAAGGGAAACATGAGAGTTAGGAGCTGCTCCTAACTCTTTTCTCTTCCTATAAGCTCCTATTCCAAACCCGGGAGGGTCCTATGAGCGAAAAGTTGTATACGGTTGGGAAAATTGTAAATACGCATGGCATCCGCGGTGAGCTTAAGATCGTCCCGGAAACGCATTTTCCGGACGAGCGCTTTGCCAAAGGCAGCAAGCTGATATTTGTGCATCCCGAGCAAGGGACGCAGCTTCCTGTTACAGTAGAAGCGGCCCGTGAACAAAAAAACATGTTCATCATCAAATTCCAAGGCTTCACGAACATCAACGAAGTGGAAAAATATAAAGGCTGGCTCTTAAAAGTCGAAGAGCAATACTTATCCGAGCTTCCCGAAGACGAGTACTACTACCACGAAATTATCGGCTGTACGGTCTTTACGGAAGAAGGCGAAGAGCTGGGTACGATCTCGGAAATTTTGTCTCCTGGGGCGAATGACGTCTGGACCGTCAAGCGTCCGGCCGGCAAACCGCTGCTGCTCCCTTATATCGATGATGTTGTGCTGAATGTCGACGTAAACGAGAAGAAGGTTACGGTTCGTCTGATGGAAGGCTTGCTGGACCTATGAGAATCGATGTGCTGACGCTTTTTCCAGCGATGTTCGATGGGGTCTTTACTTCGAGTATTTTGGGGAAGGCACGGGAAAAAGGTTTAGTCGAGCTGAATACGGTCAATTTTCGCGATTATGCGAACAACAAGCACAATACGGTGGACGACTATCCGTATGGGGGCGGCGGCGGTATGGTGCTGAAACCGGAGCCGTTGTTCGCTGCGGTTGAAGATGTAACCTCCGGACTGGAGTCGAAGCCTCGCGTGATCCTGATGTGTCCTCAGGGCGAGTCGTTCTCACAAAAAAAAGCCGAGGAGCTTTCGGCGGAGCGGCATTTGATCTTCATCTGCGGGCACTACGAAGGCTATGACGAGCGAATCCGCGAGCACTTGGTGACGGACGAGCTGTCCATCGGCGATTATGTGCTGACCGGAGGAGAGCTGCCGGCGATGGTCGTGATCGACAGCGTCGTACGTTTGCTTCCCGGCGTGCTCGGCAACGAAACGTCGGCGGTGACGGATTCGTTCAGCACCGGCCTGCTGGAATACCCTCATTATACCCGTCCTGCGAATTTCCGCGGCTGGGAGGTCCCCGAAGTGCTGATCTCCGGCCACCATGGGAATATCGAGGAGTGGCGCAGAAAGCAGTCGCTGGAGCGCACATGGAGGAAACGCCGGGATTTGCTGGCGGGGATCGAGCTCACGCCTAAAGAACGCCGCTGGCTTGACGAATGGGAAGCGCAGGAGCGTTCCGGGCAAGAAGCCCCGGGTAAGCCGGAATGACGGGCCTCTGCAAAAGCCGTTTTGCGTCATGCGCAGGA
>NZ_BIMB01000013.1 GCF_004000865.1 Paenibacillus elgii NBRC 100335
ACTCTAGCTCCGGGGCTTTAAATCTTTTCTTAACTGGATTATGCGACTGGCCTCATGGCGGGATATCCCACAGGTTTCAACTCATCATAGGTACGCTGTTACGCCATTTTTCACATATAAGAAAACAAATTCCTCTCACGCCAGCTACCAAAATCTCTGTTCCCGCGTGGCCCTCGTTGTCGTCGATCCCCCGTTTTTTTGCGGCATTGGCCGAACACAAAGAACGGAACCCACTCCTAATTTGTAACTCCCAGCCCGTTCCGGGATCGCACTTCTTGTAGGCATGCTGCGGGTTCTCATACAACTCCTCGCTTTCAGTCAGCCCGCAAATTTGTAGTTCAGAGAGAATTGTTACGAAAAAATAAGTCTTCTTTTATCCTTTCTGGACTGATCGGTTCAGATATGTTATATTGCAATTACGGGAGGTGTTACTCATCGCTAGGACAAAAGAGTTTAACGAGGATCAAGCGTTACACCAAGCGATGCTGTTGTTTTGGAAAAAGGGTTATGAGGCAACAAGCATTCCGGACTTGCTGCAAGTTATGGGCATTAGCCGATCCAGTCTTTACGATACTTTTTCCGACAAGCAAGCATTGTACCTTGCTGCACTGGAACATTACAAAAAGGTTAGCTTCAATAAACGGGTCATTCTTGAACGGGCATCAAACGTTAGAGCAGGACTTCGACAATATTTTGAGCATCATATTGCGACAGCGTATGATACTAGCCTACCGGGCGGATGTTTTGTAACGAATGCAGCTACAACACTAGAGTCGCCAGATGAAAAATTAAATGAATTAATAAAGACCAGTTTTTTGAATTTGGAACAGGCTTTTTACGAGCTTTTGGAAAAAGGCCGACAATCAGGCGAAATCGATAAAACTACAGATGTCAAAGCGCTGTCTTACTTATTGCTGAATTTACATCAAAGCATCAATATCATGGCAAAAGTAGATCCAGATCAGCAACGAGCAAAGGACATGATAAGAATTGTCATTGAAGGAATATAAATTTTTTTTGACCGTTTTGGAACGATCGTTCCGTTATCGTAATTCATAATAAATATGGAGATGAGACTTATGAAAGTATCGTTTATTGGGCTTGGAAATATGGGCTTTCCAATGGCACAAAATTTGCTGCAAGCCGGTTATGAATTAATCATCTTTAATCGTACCCCTGAAAAAGCGGAACCCTTAATGCATCAGGGAGCACGATATGCCGAAACACCGTTGGAGGCTGCCAAAGAGAGCAATCTTGTCATAACCATGCTTTCTGATGATGCCGCTTTGGAGGAGGTCGTTGAGGGACCGAATGGAATTCTGAACGGATTGCCGGAAAAAGGGATTCACCTATCTGCAAGTACGATAAGTGTAGACCTGGCTCGGAAACTATCTACCGCGCATGCAGAGAGAAAGCAATACTTTGTGTCCGCCACGGTGCTGGGGCGACCGGATGCTGCTAAAGCAGCTAAATTGCGCATCCTTTTGGCAGGTCCGGAACAAGCCAGACAACAAGTAATTCCTGTTTTAGCAGCATTGGGTCAAGAAATATTCGAGATTGGGGATCATGGCGAAGAAGGGAATGTTGTAAAAATAGGCGTAAACTTTTTAATTGCTTCGATGCTGGAAGCTTTGTCGGAAGCGCAGCTGATGGTGGAAAAGTACGGCGTAGAGCCGGCCCGCTTTATGGATGTCGTGAATGCTCTTTTTCAATCTCCGGTATATCAGAACTATGGAGCGATCATGACAGAACAGCGCTTTGAACCGGCCGGTTTTAAAATGAAGCTTGGGCTGAAGGATGTTGAACTGGCTATAAAGGCAGCGCAGTCCGTCCATGCTCCTCTGCCTCTGGGCCAACTTATTCATAATCATTTTTCTGTAGGAATGGCCCGAGGTTATGGTGAAATGGATTGGACGGCTTTAATCCGTTGTCTAGAGCATTCTTCTTAAACCTTAGGGTTGCCCCGAATCTCTGCTGGGCGTAGTGCAGGAGAAAAATCAAAAAAGGTGAGATGAACCATGGAAATAGGTGTTACTTCGTTCGTAGAAACAAAGCCTGATATTGAGACTGGTATAGTGATAAGTCACGCGCAGCGAATACGCGAAGTCGTCGAAGAAATCGTTCTCGCAGATCGGGTGGGACTTGATGTTTTCGGCATAGGTGAGCATCATCGTGAAGATTACGCTGCTTCTTCGCCAGCAGTTGTGTTATCTGCTGCTGCACCTCTAACTAAACGGATTCGGCTGACTAGTGCTGTAACGGTCCTTTCATCAGCCGATCCTGTACGTGTGTTTCAGGATTTCGCTACGCTTGATGGCATCTCCAATGGACGTGCCGAGATCATAGCAGGCAGAGGTTCCTTTATTGAGTCTTTTCCGTTGTTTGGTTATGACTTACATGATTATGAGGAGTTATTTAATGAAAATATCGAACTGCTTCTGAAATTACGGGAATCCGAGAAAGTAACATGGAGGGGAGGCCATCGGCCAGCGATTCATAATCTTGGTGTGTACCCGCGTCCCGTTCAGGACTCTTTACCCATATGGATTGGCAGCGGAGGTACCCAAGAGTCCGCCGTACGTGCAGGTCTTCTGGGTCTGCCATTGATCCTGGCGATCATTGGTGGAAGTCCGACGCATTTTGCACCGCTTGTACAGCTTTACAAGAAGGCGGCAGCCCATGCTGGACATGATGTATCGCGGCTTCGGGTGGGGTCTCACTCAATCGGATTCATTGCAGAGGATACAGAGTTGGCGGCAGATACATTTTTTCCCTCTACTCAGGCTGGTATGAATAAACTCGGCAAAGAGCGAGGGTGGGCGTATTACGACCGGTCCAGTTTTGATGCTGCCCGACGCTTTGAAGGCGCATTGTATGTTGGCGATCCGGAAACGGTTGCCCAGAAGATCATCCACCTGCGCAAGCATGTAGGCATTACACGCTTTATGATGTATGTACCCTTAAGCACGATGCCGCATGAGCTGGTCATGCGGGCCATCGAGCTGCTCGGAACCGAGGTTGCTCCGCGGGTAAGAGAGGAAATTGCCAAGTGGGAAGCTGAGATGGAATAAGGAGTATCCATTCAATCGTCATTCAGAACACGAGAATGAATGAAAATCCAATTTCGTTTCATTATATTGCCGGAGGGATTTACATGAGTATGGATACACGTATACTGCCGGAATTAAGACAGGCCTTTGCACAATTTCCAGGGTTTCAATTGGAAGAGAATTTGGAGTGGAGCAGAAGTCTGGTGTCGGCTCCGCCTGTGAAGAAGTCAGAGCATGTACATACAACCAGTCGAACGATTCCGGGTGCTGCAGGTGAGATGCTGGCTAAAATTTATGAACCTGCCGGACGAAAGGATGATAAGCTTCCAGCCATGCTGTGGATTCACGGAGGCGGATATGTGATGGGACATCCTAATATGGACGACGAGTTGTGCGAACGCTTCGTTCAGACGGCTGGATGCGTTGTCGTGTCGGTGGATTACAGGCTTGCTCCCGAGAACCCTTACCCAGCAGCTATCGAAGATTGTTATGCTGGCCTGGTCTGGATGACAGAGGAGGCGGAATCGCTAGGAATTGATGTGAACCGGGTTGCGATTGCCGGCGCAAGCGGAGGCGGCGGGCTCACTGCAGCACTCGCGCTGATGGCACGTGATAAAGGCGGACCATCCATTATCTTTCAAATGCCGTTGTACCCGATGCTCGACAACCGTAACATCACGCCATCAAGCCATGAGATTACGGATGATCGCGCAATCTGGAACCGAACGAACAACTTGGCGGCTTGGAACATGTACCTCAGCGAGGAGAACGATGCCAACGGGAAATCTCCCTATGCAGTACCGTCGAGAGCGGAGAACTTAGCAGGGCTGCACCAACCTATACGTGTGTAGGTCAGCTTGATCTTTTCCGAGATGAGACGATCGAATATGTAACGCGGCTTGCACAAGCAGGTGTAGATGTCGAATTTCATCTGTATCCCGGATGCTTTCACCTTTTTGAAAATTTCGTTCCGGAAGCGGAAGTGAGTCAGCGCGCCGTTCAAAGCTATATGGATGCGATGGCCCGGGCCCTTCATACTTAATTGTAAGAATCGACACAGATATATGCAAAGGCCGTAAAACAGCTTCCATTGCAGTCATAATGAAACCATTAGTGTCAAGGAGCATCTTCTCCTCCAAGGGAGAGGCTGCTCTTGTTGCAGCCTCTCCAACGACGGTGTACGGTATATGCAGCGCTTCAAGTTGATGCAGGTTTATCTCCAATCATGTTGCTCCGGATACAGGTGTCGACCCGTAAAGACTTTTCTTCCTTCAAACCCAGATCCATTTTTTCGAAGCTCTAGATGTTGGGAGTCCGAAAATATGCCTAGCCGGAACAACTTCGACCATGACGTCCGCAGTCGCCGTAGGATGTTTCAACTTCTCCGTAGATACGTTCTAAACAAACCTTACTCATTACCGTTTCTTTTGAAAGAACCTGTTTCAATTCCTCATAGGTACGTTCAAAACATTGCGGGGGCAATCCACGCATCACGTTTCCACCCTCGTTTCAATTCCTCATAGGTACGTTCAAAACCATGACTATGAGTTCGGGTTGTTACCGTATTTGGAGTTTCAATTCCTCATAGGTACGTTCAAAACGGGTGGTCGTCAGCGGGCCGATACTCCCGCCCTGACCGGTTTCAATTCCTCATAGGTACGTTCAAAACTTGGTCTCCATAGGTTACAATAATACCTACAAAGGCTGTGTTTCAATTCCTCATAGGTACGTTCAAAACCGGGTTTATACATCAATGAGCTGGCTGTGCCGCAGTCAGAGTTTCAATTCCTCATAGGTACGTTCAAAACACATTCTTAGAGCTTCTGGCATTGTTTGAGGCAACAGTTTCAATTCCTCATAGGTACGTTCAAAACTCCCCCTTGTATCGAAGATGTCAGCCACGTTGCCGGTTTCAATTCCTCATAGGTACGTTCAAAACCCACAAAAACGCCGTCGTTACGCTATTCCCACATATCTAACAAACAATTCTCCCCCACGCCAACTACCAAAATCCCTGTTCCCACGCGGCCCTTGTTGTCGTCGATCCCCTGGCTTTTTTGCAGCATTGGAGGTCGACGACACAAATGCGCAGTTACATTATACAACTTTGCCCGTTTTTTTCCAACGCAATTAAACTCTGACGCTCTGGTTTATTCCTATTGCTTAAGCTAATTTTACCTCTTTAGTATCCTCGCCTTCAATCTCTTCCAGCAGCCGAGCACAGCGAACGGAATCGACCCTAATTCCTAATCCCCTACCCGCTCGTCCCCAAACCCTCATCTAACCCTCCCCCTCAGCAATCGCCACCCAGTGCCCCTTCTTCACTTCAACGAAGCTGGAGCGCTCCAAGCCGTACGGGTCCGTTTTCGAGGACTCTTCTACAGCGGTAAACGTCTTCTTCGATTCCACCTTCGGGTCGGGAACCGGGATCGCGGCCAGCAGCGACTTCGTGTAGGCATGCTGCGGGTTCTCGTACAGCTCCTCGCTTTCCGCCAGCTCCACGATCTTGCCCTTGTACATCACCGCCACGCGGTCGCTGATATGCTTGACCATCGACAGATCATGCGCGATAAACAGATAGGTAAGACCCAATCGCTGCTGCAACTCCTCCAGAAGCTTCACGATCTGCGACTGGATCGAAACGTCCAGAGCCGACAACGGCTCGTCGCACACGATAAACTCCGGCTCGATAGCCAGAGTGCGGGCGATGCCGATCCGTTGACGTTGACCTCCCGAGAATTCGTGAGGATACCGCATGGCATGCGCAGGGCTAAGCCCGACCATATCGAGCAGCTCTTCGACCCGCTTCTGCCGCTCCTTTTTCCCTCCTGCGATCCGGTGCACGTCCAGCGCTTCGCCAATAATATCAACGATGCGGAGGCGCGGGTTCAGCGAGGCGTACGGATCTTGAAAAATCATCTGCATGTGGCGCCGCATCGTCTTCATTTCACCTCGGTTGAGCCGGTTCAACGCGATCCCTTTGAAAAGCACCTCGCCCCCGGTAGGCTCGTTCAGACGAAGAATCGCTCGCCCCGTCGTCGACTTGCCGCTCCCGGATTCGCCTACGACGCCAAGCGTCTCGCCGGCCCGGATATCGAAGCTGATATCGTTGACCGCCTTGACGATCTGCCCCTTCCCAAGGTCAAAATACTGCTTCAGCGACCGGACCTCCAGCAGCGGACGATCCTCGGCCGACCTCTTGATGAGCGGCGCGGCCTTCGGCTTCTTCTTCTCGTCCAACCGGGGCAGCGCGTTCAGCAGCCGGATCGTATAAGGATGCTTCGGCGAGTAGAAAATCTCTTCCGTCGTGCCCGTCTCGACAATCTCACCTTCCTTCATGACGACGACGCGGTCGCACATGCCGGCAACGACGCCCAAGTCGTGCGTAATGAGGATGATCGAGGTGCCGAGCTTAAGCTGTAGCTCCTTCATTTGGTGCAAAATCTGCGCCTGTATCGTTACATCCAGCGCAGTTGTCGGTTCGTCAGCGATCAGCAGCGACGGACGGCAAGCGAGCGCAATGGCAATCATCACCCGCTGACGCATGCCGCCGGAAAATTCATGAGGATACTGCATATAGCGCGCCTCGCTATACGGGATGCCGACCATCCGGAGCATCTCGATCGCTTCCCTGCGCGCTTCCGTCTTGGAGAGCTTCCGGTGCTTGATCAAGCTCTCCTCGATCTGCTTGCCGATCCGCATGGTCGGGTTGAGCGAAGACATCGGGTCCTGAAAAATCATTCCGATCTCCCGCCCCCGGATCTGCTCCATCTCTTGTTCGGTTTTATAGGCCAGGTTCTGGCCTTGGAATAAAATCTCTCCACCCTTCACCATCGAGGGTGGCGAAGGCAGCAGACGCATGATCGTGCGCGCCGTGACGCTCTTGCCGCTGCCGGATTCTCCGACGATCCCGAGCGTCTCGCCTTTGCGTACCTCGAAGCTCACATTCCGGACGGCTTCGACTTCTTTATCGCGAGAATAAAATGAAACGGATAATTGGTTCACCTGCAATAACGTATCCATGGAGTCACCTGTGTCGAATCGTAAATTTTGAAAACTTGGCATCGTCGTCGTTAGTAATTGTTGACATTTTTCGACCCTTATCTTAAAATCTACTATAACACTCGGAATAATGCAAATATTAATATACTAATTTACTCGAAAGGGAGCGCACAAGCTTGACAGGGCAAACGGTCGTGACAGGTTCCCGTCTCGTTGATCGAATCGGGAACATCTACTCCAAAATGTTGCTGCACCCGGCTTATCGTTTCCTGCTGCTGCTCGCAGGGGCGCCCGTAAACGTAATCGTCGGCATCGTCTACTTATATGGACGCAAACGGAAGGCGCATCAAGAACTGCACCGAAGTCTGGAACGCAAGCTGCTGGAATCCGGCTACCGGGACCGGATTTTAACGGAAACGAAGGAGCAGTTGACCCGGAAGCATCATTTTTTCAACCAACAGGTCGATCAGAAGCAACTGGAGCATGAAGCGGAGCGCATCACCGCCGAAAAGTTCAAGGAAGCTCTGCAGCGGCAGGTCGAGGCTCATCTGGAGCAGCACCACGAGACGCAGGTCACGTTTGCGGAAACGTTTCGGATGTTGATCCAAAACCCGGCGTTTCTGGCTGTAACTTTCCTGCCGGGCATCCTGATGTATGCGCTGATCAGAATCTACGGCAACGCTTATCTGAAATACATCGTGGAGCGGCTGGTTATGACGGTGCTGGTCATTTTCGGCGTCGCCTTTCTGGTTTTCACCATCCTGTACGTATCGCCGATGGAACCGGCCGCCAATATTCTCGGGGAAACCGCGACCGTCGACCAGATTGCCGCATTCAAAAAGCTCTATGGATTGGATCAGCCTTATCTGGTTCAGCTCTGGGATACGCTGAGAGGCATCCTGACCTTCGATCTCGGCAAGTCGTTTGCGGGTAACGAGGAAGTTACGACGGCCATCGCCAATAAATTCCCCGTGACGCTGACACTCACGGTGATATCCACGATCATCGCAGTGCTCATCGCCCTGCCGATCGGCATTATATCGGCGACGCGGCCGAATTCGTTTTTCGATTATACGTTTATGTTCATCGCGCTGCTCGGCTTGTCGATCCCGAGCTTCTGGCAAGGCTTGATCTTTATCCTGAACTTCTCGATCAAGCTGCAATGGCTTCCCGCTACGTATAACCCGGAGAATGGGCTGTCGATGATCATGCCGGTTATCGTTCTGGGCACGGGCCTAACGGCGGCGGTTGCGCGGATGACCCGCTCTTCCACGCTTGAGGTCATTCACGAGGATTACATTACGACCGCCAAAGCCAAGGGGCTGTCCCGCAGGCGCGTCCTGTGGAGGCACGCAGTAGGCAACGCGCTGATCCCGATCATTACGGTCATCGGACTTCAGTTCGGCGGAATGCTCGGAGGATCGGCCGTGACCGAGAAGGTGTTCAACATCAACGGCATCGGGAGCTATATCGTGGACAAGCAGTTCATCCCGGACATTCCCGCGATTATGGGCGGCGTCGTCTACACCGCAATCGCAATCTCTATCGTCAATGTCGTGATCGATATTTTGTACGCGTTTTTCGATCCAAGAATCCGTTCAAAAATGAAACAATACTAGCAGGTGGCAGCCGTGAAAACCATTCAACCAAACAAACATGAAATCCACTTCCGGCTGGCCTCTTGCCCGGAATACAGTCAAGCCGGCTTCTCCGGCATCGCTTCGCTCGGAATCGCCCTGTTGCTGCTGCTGAACAGCTACGACGGGTCCGGCGCGGTCTGGAAGCCGGCCGTCTTGGCTGCATGCGCCGCCTATCTCGTTTTCGGGCTGCTGCAGTTAGCGGTTAGGTTCCTGATCAAAAGAGACTTGCTTCGCAGCGGCGAACTGCGACGGGCCACGCGCCGATTAGGCTATGTGCTGCTGCTCAGCTTGCTGACAACCAATATTTTCGTCGGGACGGCGGCCTTCCAGCTCATCAAACGCAAGAAAAGCGCCGCCTACACGTTGGCCTTTTATACGCTGCTTACGACATTGTTCGTCTTCGCCGTCTCGGCTTTGAACGTATTCAAGCCTTACGTCGCCAATACGTTCCTGCAAGGCATGGCGCTGCTGATCGTGGCAGCCGTGCTCCAACTGGCCGCCTTGCTGCTGGTGGCGCTCTATGCAGAAGACAAGATTTTGCCCAAGTGGATGTGGATCGTCGCCATCGCACTGCTGGCCACCGCCGCAACAGGCAATCTGTTCGCCCTGTTCCTCGGCCTCCTGCTGATCGCCAAGCTGCGCGACGAGGAACAGATGTCGGACTCGAAGCTTCACCATGCCGTCGAGCGCCTGTCCAGAAGCTCCACTTCGATGCTCGGTTTGTTTTTTATTTGCTTCCTGCTTACCATCGCCGTGTGCAGCTATCTGACGTTCGATTACGGCATGGCGATCGAAAACAACTACGGGGCGATTTTGCAATCTCCGAGCTTGGCTTACCCGCTGGGCACCGACAATTTCGGACGCGACCTGTTCTCACGCATCGTATTCGGCGCGCGGATCTCGCTGTTCGTCGGGTTCTTGTCCACGCTGATCCCCGTTGTGGTCGGAGGGATTCTGGGTGCGATCTCCGGTTACTTCGGCCGGCAGACGGACAATGTGATCATGCGGGCGCTCGACATCCTGTACGCCATTCCGGGCATCCTGCTCGCGATTGCGATCATTGCAGCATTCGGCGCCAACACCATGAATCTCATTCTCGCGCTGAGCGTCGGAGCGATTCCCGCCTATGCCCGAACGATGAGGGCGAACGTCATGCTCGTCTCGACGCTCGAATACGTACAGGCGGCGAGGGCTTTCGGCTCCGGCGATCTATTGATTCTGTTTAAGCATATCATTCCCAATTCGATCTCTCCGATGATCGTCAAATCGACGCTTACCATCGGGAGCGCCGTCATTTCGACCAGCAGCTTGAGCTTTCTCGGGCTCGGCGTCGAGCCGCATATCCCGGAATGGGGCAACATTCTTAAGGTCGGCAGTGCGTACCTCGAGTCGCACTCGTTTACAGCCATCTACCCGGGTCTGGCGATCATCGCGCTGGTCCTCTCTTTCAACTTCTTGGGAGACGGGCTCCGCGACGCGCTCGATCCGAAGCTGGAGTAAGGCTGCCGATCCTGGCAGGGAACGCATTCGGAATCCTCATCCATACTCTATCTCCTTCTCAGATGCTTGAATCATGCAGGGGCGATAACTGAATGTGTGTGAGTTCATATTTTAAAACTTATTTTCACCAGGAGGGACTTCCATTGAAAAAAAAGGGGAAATTGCTCATTCCGGCGATTCTTGGCGTATCGCTTATGCTGAGCGGGTGCACTTTAACAACCAAAGACGAACAGGCGCAATCCAAACCATCGGCAGAGCAGCCGGCGGGCGACGGTAACAAGGTCGATATCGAGCTGCTCGCTATGAGCTCCGGAGAGGCGGACGTCAACATCATCCGCGATCAACTGGCCAAGAACGGCTTCAACGTCAAGCTGAACCTTCAACCGGACTATGGCTCATTCAAGGCGCAGCAGGACGCAGGCAATTACGACATCTCCCTGTCAGGCTGGACCACGGTAACCGGCAACCCGGATTACGCTGTACGCTCGCTGTTCAAAACGGGCGGCGACTACAGCATTGTGGCCGACAAGGAAATCGACGATTTGATCGAGAAAGCTTCGACACAGACGCAAGGAGAGTACAAAGATACGTACAAACAGCTTGAGCAAAAGCTGGTATTCGACAAGGCGTATATCGCGCCTCTGTACATCTCCGTCAAATCACAGGCTTTTAACCAGGAGGTTCTGAAAAAGGAGTCCGTACGGCTGTCGAAATCCCGCTCCCTCCCGTGGGAAGAGCTGGATTTCAAGGATGAAGGGAAACGCGCGAAAGACCCGATCATCCTGCAATCGTCGCTGCCGACCTTGACGTCGCTCGACCCGATCAAAGGAAACGACGGCTCGATCAACATCATCAATACCAACATGTACGTGCGCTTGCTTAACCTGACGGATGACGACAAGCTGACCGCCGAAGGCTCCTTGTCGTATAATTTCGCCATCGCCGAAGGCAATACAGACTATTATTTCATTCTGCGGGACGACATCAACTTCGCTCAAATCAAGGATAAGCTGGCCGTCGATACGGGCGAGCGCGTAGGCGCAGACGATGTCATTTTCTCCCTGCTGCGCGCGAAGGACAAAAATTCGGTGCCGAACCACCGAACGTACACGCTGCATGAGCACATCAAGAACGTGGAGCTCGTGACCGACCCGTCAGTTCTCGATACGATCAAGCAATCCGGCGGCTCCGAAACGGTGAAAAGCGGTCTGGAAAAAGGCCTGGGCGCCAAAATTTCCGCGCTGGTCTCAGACAAGAAACAAGCCAACAGCAAAGAAGGCAAATACCAAGTCGTGAAGCTGACGACAACCAATCCGTTCCCACAAGTGCTGAACTATCTGGCTCACCAATCGGCAGGCATCGTGTCCAAGAAGCAAGTCGAGAGCATCAACACGTATGATGTAGCCAAATTCGACGTCAACAAAGACATCCCGTACGGCGATCAAAACACGGTAACCGAAGGCGCAAAATACAACAATACCCTGTTCACAAGCGGTCCGTACATCCTGTCTTACAAGAACGATTACGAAGCGATCTTCCTCAAAAACCCGGCTTACATGGCGGGCACAAAGCACGAACCGAAGGTGAACAACATCAAGATCCGCTTTATCAAAGACGCCGACAGCTCGTTATCCGCGCTGCGCAGCGGCGAGATTCACCTGTTCTATAGCGTGCCGGAGACGAAGTTCGACATCGTCAAAAGCGACAGCAAGCTTTCGCTGCAAACCATGCCGAGCAACGCCGTCTCGTACCTGCTGTTCAACACGAAAAACCGTGAAGTGGCGAAAAGCGCCGATTTGAGAAAAGCGGTGCTCTACTCCGTCAATCAAGACGAGTTCCTCGCTTACTACAAAAACAATAAATTCAAAGCCATATCGACGGTCAGCCCGATCGTCCAAACCGGCCTTGAGCTCAAAGCCGATGCCGGCAAAGCCAAAGAGTTCCTGAACGCTTACAAAGCTGGAAAAAAATAAGGAATTCAGCGATAATGAAAAGAGACTGCCTCAACCGGGCGGTCTCTTTCTTCACAAACTTTCGAACGCCTACAACTAAGGAGCGATCATCCATGTCTTCTTCCGATAAAAGTAAAGCCAAGCTGTCGCAGTGGGACGCCCTCATGCTGGAATCGTTAAACGCCTACGGTTGGTCCAAAGAGGAGCGGCTTCGCCGCATCCATGCCGGCGAACTGCCTCAGGACGAGAGCAAATTCAAGTTCGACTACAAGCTGCTGACCGCGTCGGCCTCCAGCGATCCGGCCGTCTTCGAAGAGGCCGTCTACAACGGCTACCAGATCAAGTTCAGCACGCTGCGGGGCATCTCCAGTTGGCTTCTGCTCGCCTTAGGCGAGGAAGCCGAGCTCAGCCTGGAGCCCGGACAGGAGTCGGTCTCCGCCAAGCTGACCGTGGAGGAGCGCGATCGGCTGGCTTCGACGCTGTCGTACGGCTGGGTCATTCACGGCGAGCACACAGGAGCGGCCGACGAGAAATCAGCATACCGCATCGAACCGTTGAACCGATTGTAACGAAATGTGCACGACGGAGTAATGAAGCAGCGAGGCCGCCGATATCGTTTTATCGGCAGCCTCGTTTTTTCGTGGATTTCGGGCACATGCTTCTTCCCGTTAGTTCAGTCGTATTTTTAAAGTCTGTTTGATAAAAAGTCTTTGTGTTCTTCAGAAAGTTTCAGCAAATGGAATTCCCCGTGTTTTACGAGAGCATTGACCCTAGCAGACTCTTCCCAAGCCATATCATAAAGTTGATTATCAATAGTGCCATTCCTCAAGGCTTCTTTCAGTTCATCAGCATCCTTTTGGACAACTTCTCCTGACGGTAAGATGATGATATCTAAATACAAGTCATCCATCTATGGGATGTTGTTTTCGCCAACTCCGTTCATGTAACAGATATCAATGTACCATTGAACAATTTTCCCTCTTGCGTCAAACATTGTTGTCACCGAATGACGTTTATCGGATGGGAATTGTTGAAGCCACAAATAACCGTCACCCGCAATACAAATATTTTTATCGTCATAGGTAACGTATAAAGGTTCTGTGACTTTGGAAATTTCAAGAAGTGTTACATGCCCTTTATAGCTCTCTGTTTCCAAATAAGACTGGGCATACCTTCTCTCCACTACTCGCTTCCACTCTGAACGGTCTCCGTATTTTCTTTTCAGGGGCTTCGTCTCCTAACCACAGTTTGCATTGATCATTGTGCACTGCAGGCGTGTTATGGGAAGGGCGTTTCTTCAAGTATTTCAATTCCTTATAGGTACTTTCAAAACGGACTCTTTTGATAGAAACCACATACATTTTCCCCGTTTCAATTCCTCATAGGTACGTTCATAACCCGTAAAAGTGCAGCCGCTACGTGTTTTCATTTATCGAAAATGAGGCGGCCCCGAAAACAAAAGGCCAAGACATGTATTCCCTCGCAGCTGTTGTTGTCGTCGATCCTCAAGCTTTTTTGCAGTATTGGAGGTCGACGACAACATATTTACATTATAAGTATTTTCCAATATTTTTCCAACCCATGTGAGATGCTCACCTCACTTCGAACCCCTTCGTTCCTCTCGTGGCCGCCGATATCGTTTCCTCAGCAATCTCGTTTTCATGAATTCTGACCCCGCACTATTTCGAAGCGGGTGTATACTCACTCACTTCATATGTGAGAATCTTATCAAAGATGACATAATCTTTTCTGCTCTTGAATGGTCCTTTGTTGTTGTCATGCTTATCAATCGCATAGGAGGCCGAGCCTGTTCCCGCAGCTTTTCCCTCATACCAATTGATGAATGCCTGTACTTCCGACAGGGGCAAGTCAAATTCTTTTTCAAGTCCGTTATCCAAGGTAACAACCAGAATAGCTCGATTACTTTCTTGGGCTTGCGGGGTTGCGGAAGCTTCATTCGAATTGCCGCTTTCGCCTGCCGCATGTAAAGCAGTCACAACATAATAGTAGGTTGTGCCGTTGGTTACGGCCGTATCGGTGTAGGATGTGCCGTATACATTGCCGGCAACGGTCGTATAAGGACCACCCGGTGTTGTGCTTCTTTTCACATTATAGCCCTTGGCATTCGGTACAGCGCCCCATGTTAATGTTACTTTTGCATTTTCCGATTTTGCCTGCAGTTGTTCCGGTTCCAAAATCATGCCCAGCAATTGCCCGGAGGGGTCGATATCTACCGCATCCAACGTCAAATATCCTGTTGTCGGCGCAACTCTCGATATTTTAACCGTATGCACTCCGCTGGACAAACCGGTCTTCTCGAAGACCAGGGCTTGATAAATGAGATTATTGGAGCTTTCCGTATAAGTATAAGAGACACCGTCGATCGTAATTTTATCCAGAGGGTCACGTCCAATATACATTTGAGTAATAATTCTTATTTTCGGGCCGGTAAATCTGAATTCAATTTCCGCTTTTGGATCGACGGAGTAGGATGCGGTACCGTTGTAGTTTCCGACTTGACTGGCTCTCGGGTTGGTGTAATTGGAATAAACTATCTGCGGAGCCGTATCGTCAAATCGCTGCCACCCTTCTTCGGGTTTCGTGAGGGGCGAACCGACCGTCGCTGCAAAAGCCGAAGAAGCCGCAAACATGGTCAAAATGAAAAACAAGAATAAACCCGCCAGCTTTTTCAAAGAAATCTCTCCTTTTTTTTCTATTTAAATCAGATAGTACCATTTGTTTCATTTGATCACCAAACATTTAATTACTTATTTTTCTAATTATGTAATGTTCATAGTAAATTCACTTTCTATGAAAAACACCAGTCCCCCAACCGATACAGCAATTGGGGAACCAACGTCAAATGAACCTTATGAGTAATACTCAAAGCGGCAACCAACCGTTTCACCTCGCCCGAGGCGGTCTCGACACCTCGGAAAGAATTCTGTGCCCCTTTGTGAGGATGTTAGACGCCTTCTACTTGAAGAATTAAATGGTATATATATTACTTTTATTGGTAGTTGCATGACTACTTCCACTAAAAGTATTGTTAGCAATTAACTGTATATGATAGATTGAAATTGTTTCCAGATGTAAAAATTTGGAGGTGGCTTACATGAATACAAGTTAGCCGGATTATGGCGACGGGATTTGAAAGATAAAAATAAAAGAGAGGAAGATATTTATGAAAAAAGTATACTTATCTGTTCTTTCCGCAATCATAGCGTTGTTTTTTACAACCACCGCATCGGCGGCAACAGGTGAAGGCGGCGTCAAATTACTCACCGACACGAATTACTACGGAATTCAAGGCTATTTCACGGTTCCGAGCGATGTTTTTGTATCCAACGACGGAGGCTATATCGCTTTTTATTTGGGCCTTGGCGATGTGTGCGAAGGAGGGATCTCTTATACTCCGAGTGAAAAATGGAAAAAGTTCTTGAATTGCGGAAAGCAAAATCCTGCATCCAACAAGTCGATGCCTCTTGCCAGCCAGCCTGCAGCCGGAGAGCAGATCCATATTAAGCTCGTCAATAATTTGAACGACACCGCTTCCCTCTACATTAACGGAGTTGAATCTTACACCCTGCCTGTACAAAACTCCGGTTCTTTGAAAGCCCCGACGAAGGTAAAAATGGTTCATACGACCCAAGATAACCAAGACAAGAATAGATATAAAAACGCTGCATTTAATAACGTCCAAGTCCAAACCTCCAAAGGCGGACCCTACACAACGTTTCCCACGAACATAGCCCCTACGTTCCCGTTCCCTTCCGGCAAAGGGGACTATGAAGTTATTAGAAGTAACCCTCTGGCAACGACGTTGAAGGCCGGGAAATAATTTCAATGATTCCGAAAATGGGCCATGCCTCGAAGGTATGACCCATTTTCTTCATTTATCCGAACGTTAGAATCTTAGAGCAACCTCGCGCGCTTGTTGAATGGCCTTTTCTTTTATCGCAGGTTCTTGCTCGGGTTTCGCAGCCATCCCTTCAACAAATATCCCCTCAAAGCTAGGAACTCCAACAAATTCCATAATGGTCTTCAAGTGCCGATGAGCCATTTCTAAGTCTGCATCGTCCGAGCCTGGCGACAAGAAGCTTCCGCTTGCTTGAATATGCACGGCTTTTTTATCGCCCAGTAAGCCAACCCGGCCGATATCCGGCAAATATTTGAAGGTCTTTCCAGCTATGCAAATGGAGTCGATGTATGACTTCATAACGGGCGGATACGAATAGTTCCAAATCGGAGTAACAAATACGTATTTGTCTGCGGCAACAAATTGGTCAACCAGCTCACCGATACGGCCTATTTTCATTTTCTCCGGTTCGGTCAAGTTTTCAAAGGCACCCCCCTCCTTTAACTTTCCCCAACCGCTAAAAACATCTTGATCAAGCTGCGGTATATCCATTTTGTACAGATCAAGATGGATCACTTCATCATGCGGATTCCCGGATCGATACGCATGTACGAACTCTTTGCCTACTAGCATGCTGTAAGATTTTTCATCATCATGCGGATTTGCCGTAATATATAACACGGTTGCCATAATGGAATACCCACTTTCACTTATTTTTTAGTTGCGATTATTTGCCCGCGGAAACTGTGGCGATCTGCCTTGTAGAGACGTTAAATCGATTCCAGAGGTTGGCTGTGGCGATCCCGGCGATCAGGGTTGCCAGTGCAGCCACATCGAAGTGTCGGGCCGCCTCGTAAAAAATCTCATCCGGCACCGGGTCTTCCCGATCACTGAGTCGGGTAACCGATTCGCTAAGCGCAAGGGCAGCACGCTCGGCATCATTGAAGCCGTTCGTCTCACGCCATGCCGACACCGCCAGTAGACGCTCTGTAGTTTCGCCTGCCGCCAAGGCATTGCGCGAATGAAGCTCGACGCATACGCTGTCCCCATTAATTTGGCTTGCTCGAAGATACGCAAGGAAGAGCGTACGGCTCGGAATACCTGTTTGCTCTGCGGATGCAAACAGGGCTTTGCCCAGGGCTTGTAAAGCTTGAGATGCATCGGGTACGATCATAACGGGACTGTCCATTCTTGATTTCATGTGCAGCACTCCTTTAGCTTGGATTAGAACCGTTTTTTGGCTCGTTACTATGCTGACGGATTGGGCCCCGGGAAGTGTGACAACATTTTTTTGGGAAAAGAAAAAATCAACAAACGGTCGGCGTCTTGTCGCATTGTCTCAGTTTGATACGTCAATACTTATAGAGGCTTTTATTTTGGGCGAGGAGATTAAATCATGAACGAACAAGTCGGATTGGCCAATACGTTCGAAGCATACCGGAATCACCTTCAAGCCGTGGCTTTTCGATTGCTGGGTTCATTGAGTGAAGCGGAGGACGCAGTACAGGAGGCTTGGTTGCGTCTTAGTCGTGCGGATGGAAAAGGCATCGAGAACATGGGAGGTTGGTTGACCACCGTTGTTTCTCGTATATGTCTGGACATGCTACGATCGCGAAAATCCAGGCGCGAAGAATCGATAGAAACTCACTTGCCCGATGCTTTGACGAGCCAAGAGAATATCATCGATCCCGAACAAGAAGCCGTATTGGCTGATTCTGTTGGAATTGCCCTGCTCGTCGTGCTCGGTAATTTGAATCCTGCGGAACGCATCACGTTCGTGCTGCACGATGTCTTCTCCATGCCCTTCACCGAGATTGCTCCGATTGTAGGAAAGTCGGAGAGTGCAACAAGACAACTTGCGAGCCGGGCACGCCGCCGAATTCGCGGGGCGAAAGCCATGCCGGAAGCCGACTTTGATCACCAACGCAACGTTGTTCAAGCTTTTCTCGCTGCGGCTCATTCAGGCGATTTCGATACTCTTGTAGCTGCTCTTGACCCGGACGTTATCCTTCGCGACGATCGTCAAACCGGATCTTCCAGAGTAACGCGAGGAGCCATCCCACTAGCGAAACAAGTTTCGGGACGTGCGCAGAAAGCAGCACAACTCGCCCTTGTGAACGGGCAAGTAGGAATTATTGCGGCTCCACGAGGCCGATTGCTCTATGTACTCCAATTTACAGTGAATCATGGAAAAATTACCGAAGTCGACCTGATCTCCGATCCTGAACGCATCAGCCAGCTTGATCTGGCTGTGTTGGGTGATTGAGGGTAGCATGCTTGATGACACAAATAAAGCAGCTCTTATTTTTCATAAGAAGCTGCTTTATTTCTTAATCTACAGACAATCCATTGCCAAGGTGATTAGGATTTTGGGCCTGGTCTCCCTTCAGCCCTTGGTTTAGATGATCGATCATCTTCTGGGAAAACTTCAACACCGCCTGCAGCTCCGTTTCCGAAAACGAGTCCAAAGTACTTAAAAATCGGCGATCGATCTTTGCGTGCATCGCTTCGTGCGCTTCAAAAACGTGTCTGCCCTTGGACGTCAGACTGAAGTACACTTCTTTTTTGTTATCGTTCAGCCGGCTTCGCTTGATGTATCCTTCCGCATGCAGCTTGGTGCTGATTTTCGTAATACCCGCTTTCGACAAGTTCATCTTTTCGGCAATGGACGTATTGTTAATCGGCTCGTGTTTGCCGATGCACTCGATGACGTGAATGCTGGTCAAATTGTTCGGAAACGCGGCAAGTCCCAGCAACCGCGCCTGGTCGGCGAACTCATCCAACTCGGTTTCGACCGTTTGCTCGATCAAATGAGAAAAATGGAGAAACTGGCCGTAAATCAATCGCTTAAGTCCCTCGGAAGAATCCATTGCGCATCCCTTTCCTTCGAAGTTTTCCAATTGATAGGTTTACACAAATAATATATCACAACCGGTCATCGTCTATCGCAGCAAACAGTCGAGAACGGCCACAAAATCTTTTCTTGTCCGGCACGCCGAGCCTTCGGCAATATTCACGGTCAAGCATCCATTCGTAGAAAGAAATTTCTCCCCCTGGCGAAATGATGCTTGCGCTCCGTCATCGGTCTATCGGGACCGTTCTAAAATTATTAACTAATAAACAAAAATTTAACACAGACGACAATGACAATCAATAGTGATACGTCATTCCGTCCATCATGTTCGATGCGGGACGGCCGTACTCACATCCTGTCACGAGTAGCTAATTTTTACTATAAGTGCTCTCATCTCTGCTCCTCCGTCTCCAATAAGGTTGATTGTTACACGAAATGAAAAAATTGACAGACTCGCCTTATCCATTTATTATTTACTTGTTAATAATCATAAGCACATGCCAGCATTCATGTCGTCAATTGTACGGATAAGCATCGCTTGAAAACATCATTATTAAGGAGTGGTGGTAATGGAATTATTCGATCCAAAAACCGTGATCGACACGGTCGAAGCCCTCGAGGCGGTCGTGGGCGAGATTCCGCTTCTGATGACGTTAAAAGCAATCGACCATCTTGACGAAGGCGCACTACGTTGGATTGCGGCATCGCCACTTTTATTCGCCGGGTTCGGCGAGGGCGACCAGATCGGAGTCACCTTAGGCGGTGGCGATTCCGGCTTTGTAACCGCCGATACGCACGAGCTTCGAGTGCCGGCCGCGATGCTCGACGACCCTACGCTAGCTCGACCCGGCACGGGTTTCGGTTCACTGTTCCTGCTTCCTGGCACTGGGGAGACGATGCGCGTCAATGGTCGGGTCGTCGATGTCATCGACGGTGAGATTCGCATTCGCGTTGAGGAGTGCTTTGGTCATTGCGCAAAGGCGCTGATCCGCTCCAATTTCTGGAAGGCTCTACCCGACGAGAGCCCGCCGCAGGACGCCGCTAACTTCGTTAGCGCCAGCCTCTTTATGGCGCTGGCGACAATCGATGCAAACGGCCGTGCCGACCTGAGCCCGAAGGGCGATCCAGCCGACAAAATGGCACGTGTTGAGAACGGCTGCGTTTGGTTTGCCGATCGGCCTGGAAATCACCGTACGGACAGCTTCCATAACATCATCGCGCAGCCGCATGTCTCGGCATTGTTTTTGATCCCAGGATCGACGTATGTTGCCCGCGTCTCGGGAACCGCCCGGATTACGACTGACGAGGCAATACGTGCAAGCTTCGTCGTTCAGGGCAAGACGCCGGCGCTGGCTATCGCCATCGAAAGCAACAATATCGAATTGAGCCGGAGTCCCGCTCTCTTGCGTGCCAAGCTCTGGCCAGTGCCAGAGCCTACTCACGGTATCCAGCCGACAAAAATATTCCTCGAGCATATGAAGATGAACAAGAACAAGAGCTTGGAAGCGGAACTCGCGAGCGCAGCCATGTCGAAGCCCGGGTTTCAGGATCAGTTGGAGAAGGATCTGCAGAAGGAATACAAGGACAACCTCTACTAATCTGGCGGCTATCGTTTTGGGCCTTTCATTTGGGATATTTTCTCTTGCGCTTCCATGATGTTATAATGCATACGACAACGATGCGGAAAGGCCGTGATTGGCTTGTGTTTAATCTTGTTCGCTTACCGGATGCATCCCGTTTACCAACTCGTCATGGCCGCCAACCGCGATGAGTTTTACGCACGTCCGACGGCGCCGATTGATTATTGGACGGATCACCCTCATGTGTTGGCCGGACGGGATCTGCTCCGGAACGGGACGTGGATGGGCGTGACAAACAGCGGCCGATTCGCGGCCTTGACCAATTATCGCGATCCTGCAGAGCAAACCGAGGATAAGCGATCCCGCGGACAGTTGGTCTCCAGCTATTTGGTCGGGAACGAATCGCCCCAGGCTTACGCGGAACGCGCCGCCGCGAACGGACAGAATATCCGGGCTATAACTTGTTGGTTGGCGATCCCAACGAGCTGTATTATTATTCGAACATAGGTCATGAGATTCGAAAGCTCCAACCCGGTGTGTACGGCGTAAGCAACCATCTGCTGGACACCGATTGGCCGAAGGTAACGAAAGGGAAGAAAGAACTGGAATCGCAGCTCGAGGACGTTCGGGAAGACCGTGTCGATGCGTTGTTTGAACTGCTTGAGGACGCGGAGCCGGCACCGGACAATGCGCTGCCTGCCACCGGTGTGCCGCTACAGTGGGAGCGTCTCCTCTCTTCGATCTACATTCGGAGCGATCATTATGGAACGAGAAGCTCTACGATTTTACTGATGACGAACAATAAGCTCCACTATGTCGAACGAACACGTTCCGGCGAACGCATCCAAGACCGCAGACATTCGATTATGTTCTAATCGCCACAAAGCCTCTCGAGATCGTCTCGAGAGGCTTTCTTTGTACCGCTGATTTAAAGGGGCCTGCTATGCAAATTCTCGCCATGCTCACCATATAGCCGAAAATCGTACCGGAGCCCTTGTTTCAATTCCTCATAGGTACGTTCTAAACTACAGGGAGTGCATCGAAGAATGAGAAAAATTCTATGTTTCAATTCCTCATAGGTATGTTCTAAACGTTCATCTCCGGCGGAAAGTCCGGATATTGCGCTAGTTTCAATCTCATAGGTATGTTCTAAACGACACATACTTTGTATTCCAGTGCCATTATACGGAACAGTTTCAATTCCTTATAGGTACGTTCTAAACATAATAGCAAAAACGCCGGCTACCGGAATTTACCGAGTTTCAATTCCTTATAGGTACGTTCTAAACTGCAGTGCAGATCGGGAACCAAGCGCAGACTACGGCGTTTCAATTCCTTATAGGTACGTTCTAAACGATGCTGCTCAAGGTTATCCTGGTCAAACAGTGACAGAGTTTCAATTCCTTATAGGTACGTTCTAAACCCGAACGATCGATTGTTCCAGGAACGAACAAACGATATGGTTTCAATTCCTTATAGGTAAGTTCTAAACCCATCAAACTCCCGTCGTTAAGCCATTTCTACATATCCCAGAATTATAAATCACCCAGAAAATACCATAATCCCTTCTACCACGCTACTATCGTTGTCGTCGATCCCCCGGTATTTTTGCAGCATTGGGGGTCGACGACAAAACAGCACAGTTAAATTATATGCCTTCGTCCACCTTTTTCCAAGGCCGAGATGATCACAACAACAGACCAGTTTCCAATAATACAATCGGTGGAAAAACCGTAGCACTTCTACCTTACCACAAACCTCTAAAATAATTCGCATCTTTTTTGATCCTTGACAATTAGACAATCGGTGCAAAAGGTAAGGAAAACGAGTTGCCTGTAACTGGAGTGAGCTCTCTAATCACTATTCTCTCGCATACACAAAGAGCGCCCTTCGTTTGTCGGGCGCTCTTCTGCATGCTATAGCATCGCCAGGATGCTTGGATCCTTAATTTTGCTGTCTTCCGCCAGCAGCAGAAGCTTGGACATAATTTCTGCTGTGCGCGGATCGCTGTCGGCGAACGGCAGGAACAGGCGACCGCGGCTTTGCGAATGAACAGGCAGAATGGTAAGCGCGCCTGTCCCTTTTTTATGCACGATGCCTGAGCCCATATGGACGGTGTATTCGCCAAGTTGGCCTGCAACATGCGCATGAGAGCCTTCCAGCCGCACATTTTCGACCTTCAGCAGCATGAGCAGCTCTTGGGCAATCGCGATGCGCATTTCCACGGTCGAATGACTGGCCTCCGGATCGACGCCGCCGGCGTGAGCTACGCTGACGACGAGGTCGATGTCGCGCATCACTTCCGAGAAAATCACCGGCGGCACTTCCGCCAGCTTGACCGCTTCCATCGTCTCGCGGTTGAAGAACTGCACCGTCTCCAAGGTTGGCGGTTCAATATCGGCCGGCGTAAACCAGTCGGCCATCGCATACATGCGGGCAATCAGGTTTTCCTTGTAGTACACCTTTTGCAGCCCTTCCTCGTAATCGACGGTCCACGTGCGGCCCCGCAACAAGGCTACCGTCCGCTGAGGCTGAACCTGATGGCCGGCGTAACGGCGGGATACCGTAACCGCAGCCGTTTCATCAGCATTCAGACGGTAGTATTCGCGAAATACCTGCTTGAACGGCTGCTTGATCTGCCGCACAAACAAGTCCCGTTGAAAATCGCTCCAGCGCCCGGACGCATAGAGATGAACCGGATGGGCAAGCAGCAGCTCGGCATCCGACTGCAGTGTCAGCAGGCTGCCGTCCGGCTGGCGCAGCGTGAATGCGTCCGCCCCTTGGTCCGGCTCTTGCAAATATCCGATAACGCCTTCCCCTGTCTCCGACCCTGCCGCATCGATCCAGACGAGATGGCGCACGAGCGGCGCAATGACCGGATTGCGAATGATCGCCCCAAGCTCTTGCGCGGTGAAGCGCGTGCCATTTTCCATCGCCTGCTCGAAGCTGAGCTTCGCACGGGTATACTGATCCTTGAGCTCCTTTTGCGTCTCTTTCATGGCCAGTACCAGCCCATCCTTGCGCAGGGCAGCCGGTATGCTCTTCTGGGCTTTGCCGCCCTTCTCCACCTTCAGCTCCACTTGACCTTCATGATCAATTTCCAGCCAAAGCTTCGTGCCCTGAATATCTTGCGGGAAAAAATAAGCCGCGATTTCTCCGATTTTTTCAGCTTCAAGATCCCAGGTCATCCGATTGACATCGCCGTAGCCCGCATTGCGCGCCAAATTTTCGAGGGCTATGGCTCCGGCCTTTCCTTCGCTTTCGCGACGCTGAGCACCGAAATGCCTGCTTTCCGCCAGAAACTGCTGGATAAACTCATACCGCTCCAGCACTTCCCGCTTGTCTCCGACCGCGATTGGCAGCAAAGCATAGCTGAGCAGCTTGTCCTTATTTCGGGCAGAGCGGATGCCCTCCACCAGTTCCTGCTTGTCCAATTTCCCCAAGGTGGCATCGGCGAACAACTGCGCGCGGCGGTGCGAATTGCCGCCATCGGTAATATATTTGGCGCAGCTGTACAGCAGGTCAAAACGCTCTGCGCCGAGCGTTTCATACGCGCTTCTGAACCAATCTCCGTCGAAGGCGCCGTCATTGAAGCTTTGCGGACTGATCGGCGAGAAGATCGCCACTTCCGTCTCCTTCTGCGCAGAGAAGGTTTCGTTAATATGAGCGTGGAAATACCATGCCGCACTCTTTAAGCCCGACCAGCCCAGGTGCTGCTGAACGATATCAACCCATTGCGGCGCATACATGGCCGCTTCCAGCAAGCGCTGCTCGGTCAGATCCGTCTTTTCCAGCAAGGTGGCGAGCTTTGCCGCATCTTCGCCTTTGGCGGGATAACAGCATTTCAGCAGCGAGCTGAGCACGGCCTTCTTTGTCAGGCTGCTATTGTAGACGTAACCGCGCTGGAACGTTTCCTTCCCCAATCCGGTCAAAATAGCGACAAAGAAGCGCATGCCTTCAAATCGCTGAATCGCTGACGACAGCTTCGATACATCTGTCGGCAAATCGCCGCGGCGCGATTCGATTTCGACAATACGGCACACTGCCTGCTCCAATAGCGGCCTCACGCTCGGATCGCTTTCCAGCAGCGGCTTGCTCCAATTCGGATGCGTTAACAGGCGGATGAAATCTTTTGCCTGGTTCCCTGTCATCATTTCACGCAAAAGGACGCCGTCGCTGATCAGCCCCAGATGATGCGCACGCATATAAGAATCGACGGATAACGTAGCGCTGTCGGCGCCCTTTAACAGCCTGTAGCTGGCATAAGCGGTGAAGAAATATTCCGTAAATTGCTCGTCACTTCGCGCGCATTGCTTTGCCCACATCAGCCACTGCCCCAGCAGGCTCGATCCCAAAGCCGGAAAGAGAGCTCCATCCTGCTGCCAATGAATGGTTCCTTCGTCCAGCTCCGCTCGCGGCAGCATACACTGCTCCACCGTCAGCCGTGCCCGCAATGAACGGTAGATGGCCATACAAACCGTAAAGCCTTCAGTCAAGTCGGCTTCGCGAAACAACAGTTGAATCAGCTGATCGGTTTTTCTCCTATGCTTGAGCTTTTCCAGCGCCTTGTCCAACTGCTGCGTTTTTGGCTTATCCTGCACATCCGCATAGAGCTCAGTGAACCACTGCTTTTCCGCGGCATAGCTGATCGTATGGTCCGCCCCTCCGAGCATAAAGACCAGCATGCGCATCGGCGTCAGCTGCAAATCCTGCGCAGCCTGGCGCCATACCTCCGGCAGCGGATAGCTGTCCAGCCTATCCTCGGCAGCCTCTTCGCCATCGGCTTTTTTTACCTTGGCCAGCCTGTACGTCTGATTGCCGAGCAGCACCTTTTCGGAATAGTTGTTGTAATATTGCGCTTCATACTCATAATTGTAATGCTCCTCAATGAGCGCTTCAAAATGCAGATAAATCGCCACAACATCGTTCGGCCGCCACGCCACATACTGCCTCACATATTCCGCTTCCCGCTCAGCTTGCTGCCGATACGATGCGTCGATCAGCTCCGGATGATTGAATCCGGGCGGTATCGCCACGTTCTCATTCACATCGTACAAGCCGAAGCCATTCTCGGCGCCATCGCCCGCATCTGCGGCATGCAGCAGCTTATCGATCAGCACCTGCTCCTGTGCTGTTGCCCGCCCCTTCTCATGCAGCGCTTGAACATGGATCTGCACTTGAGGATAAAGCGCTTGCCGCTGCCCATCCTGCTGCAACGATTCGGCAATCGCAAGCCCGGCCAGCCGCTGCTGTTCATTCGAGACGGACAAAAGCTTACCCGCCGCCCGCAGCAGCTCCTCCTCGGTCTGCTGCATGAGCAGCGTAATGCAGGCTTGTCGCAGGGTGCCTGTTTTCAGCTTCAATAACTCAGCAATTTTGTCCAGCTCGGCAGCGGCAAGCGCCGTTTGCCCGAGCAGCTTAATCGCCGCCTCGCGGTTGCTTGTGCTTTTATCATTCAACGCTTGCAGCAAATACTCGCGATGTTTTCCGGAGGCGGCAGCTCCGATCAAATTAACCAGCAAACCGTACCGCAGGTTCGAGCTCATCCGGTCGCTGCAATCTATCAACTGCTCAATCATTGCGGCATCCCGATCATAGGCCGCCAACGTCATCATGCGCCGCAATAGCTCATCGGCATCTAGCGTTGCCACTGCCCAAGGGAATACGCTCTCCCTAAAGGTTTTGGTCGCTTTGAGCTGCCTTAGCGACTGCAATAGAGCATGGAACTGTTCGCGCCGCTCTACAAGGTCTTCGCTGATCGGGGAATTGCTCAAATCGATAGCCCCGTCCCCATAATGGTAGGCGATGCGATAGTCGGCATAGAGGCTGTTCATCAGCCAAGCCATCTGCTCCGGGTCATCGACGGCTGCCGGCAGATGTCCGCTTGCAATCCGATGCTGCATCTCCGGCTGGTTCAACTGGGCCAGGAAGTATAGCGAAGCCAGCTTCTTATATCTGGCACCGTCCTTCAGCACGCGCTGGATGCGCGTCGTGGCTTCGCCAATATCATAAGTCGCCGCCGCCCACAGCGAGAAATAGTAGACCAGCGAATCTTCGCTATGCTCCGCTTCCTCCCGGTAGCTCTCATCCGTCAGAGCGCGCAGGGCAAGCTCCAGACATTTGCGGATGACCGCCGGCTTCTGATCGGTAAAGGCAAGCCCTGTCCACGTATCGAGTGCCCGGATCACCGCACTGAAGCGCTCCAACTGATGCTCCAGCACGATGCGAATCAAGTAGACGGCGGCCTCAACGGTTCCTTCGTCCAGACTTTCCATAATGTGCTGGCGCAAGCCCTCCTGCAGTCTGGCCGCAATCAGGAGACGCCCCAGCATTTCGTAGGCTTCAACGCTATGGCTCTGCACAATGCCGCGAATCATCGGCCTTGTCAGCAGCGCCGTCTGATTTTCGCCAAACATGATGTCTCTAAGCGCCTCAATAACGGTCTCATTACCCCTATCGAGCTCGCGGGCGATGCGATCGCCCATAATAGAGTCATCCGGCAGAATGATATCATGCCTCGTCAAATAATCCTGCAAGGTGCAATCATAGGCAAGAGCATTATAGTAATATGTAATTGTCGCCAGTATGGCTTCCATATAATGAGCCAGATTGCGGGAACGATAGCCTTTGCGATAATAGGTTGAGGTTGAATAGGCACGCAAAATACGGCGCCGCAGCAAATCCAGCAGTTCTGCCTCGTTCTCCTCTCCGAACAGCAACACCAACGCCGATGACAGCGGTCCATCCCACAGCTGCTCGGCATCGGTCATTTCACCAATCGGACATGGATAGACGCGATTCAATTCGGCCATAAACAGCTGCTCCCGCTTTGTCTTGTTCTGGTATGTAGCGGTCAAATAGTCCAGCAGGCTGAAGGCTAACGGATAGTGCTCATGATCCTTCTTCGCCTGCAATTGCTCAGACAAGGCATCCAGCGGCTCACGCTTATACTCAAGATGAATACGTTCTGTCATGTCAAACTCCTCTCCTATTAGCGCATCATTCCCGACAGCAGGGTCAGTCGTATAAAGGTAAAAACCGATCCGGGCGCAATCGTCAGCGGCGCCTGCAAATCCTCCACAACTGTGTCATGAATCAGCACTTTGTAAATGCCGTCCTCAAATGCCTGCAAAGCCGTCTCGACCGCAGCAGTAGCATTTGCCTTCCGGTCGTCATAAGCCGCCTGAAAGCCTACCTTGCCGGATTCAGCCTGCTCCTCCAGTTGTCCGGGGCTTAAGTAAGGAAAAATGGATTGCTCGATGCTGCGCGCGTTAAAACGCTGCACTTGATCCGTTACAATCGCCCGAATCGCATCCCCCAGACACTGCACATCGTCAGGCAGCGCCGCCTCAATGAGCTCCAGCACCGGACGCCTTTTGCCGGCCGCTTTGACTCTGAAATAGATCTGCACCCCTTCGCCTCCTGTCAGCAAAACTTTGTCACCCTGCGAGGGCAACAAATGATAGTGTCATTATATCATGCTGTTTCTTTTTGTTCCCCTTTTTTTGTGAAAATACGAACAGACAACTACCTATTCTACCCGACCTAGTACGTATGTCCCGGTTTCACTCCACATATGCCGGGACTCTAGCAGTAAAAAGCCGCCAATTGGCGGCAATACATATAATCAAATTTTATATGTACAGGCTAATTCACATTATTGGACTGGTTGCATCTTAGGATCTCCGCATGGTCTATTCGAAAGAAACCGGAATCATCACCAGAACTGCAAATCATCATTACATGCTGAAATAGCTAACCGAACTTTCGAGCGAGCAGTCTAGGTTCTTCGTTAAATATTCTTCCAAACGCGTTGAAGGTACGGTCAAATCGAAGGTCGGTGTCGGCCGATCTTCTTCACCCAATCTTTTTCAATTCCTCATAGGTACGTTCTAAACTTTCTGAATCATGTACACGCACCTTCAATTTCGTGGTAGTTTCAATTCCTCATAGGTACGTTCTAAACTTGGCACTCCTGAATCTACGAAAAGCAGTCTAGGCACAGTTTCAATTCCTCATAGGTATGTTCAAAACTACGATCCGAATACGAAGACGTTCGTGCATAAGGAGGTTTCAATTCCTTATAGGTACGTTCTAAACGGTGTAACGAACTTATATTGTACGATCGTATTTGCGTTTCAATTCCTCATAGGTAAGTTCAAAACCCGTTTATTTCGGGTCACCTAGCTCCGATATAAAGGGTTTCAATTCCTCATAGGTAAGTTCAAAACATCCACTGTCAACGACGTTTACGCAGGAACTTCGGTATTTCAATTCCTCATAGGTACGTTCAAAACGACGATCAAGAACGTACTTGGACCGCTGGCCGGCGTCGGTTTCAATTCCTCATAGGTACGTTCAAAACTCAGTGTATGACCCGAATACAAAGACGTTCGCATAGTTTCAATTCCTCATAAGTACGTTCAAAACCTGACCAGCCGGCTTGCTTTAGGCGAGAATGACGGGTTTCAATTCCTCATAGGTACGTTCAAAACATAGTGGGGAGAAGGCTTATTGACCTTCTCCGGTATCCGTTTCAATTCCTCATAGGTACGTTCAAAACGTGATCCGGGAGGGAATCCCGGCGGCGATCCGGGAGGGTTTCAATTCCTCATAGGTACGTTCAAAACGCCGGGCCGCTCTCCTAGCCTTGAGAGGAGGGGAAGTTTCAATTCCTCATAGGTACGTTCAAAACACTGAAACCTTGTTCGTGTTGGGCTTGTCTTGATCGTAGGTTTCAATTCCTCATAGGTACGTTCAAAACTACATGTTTGTCAACGATTTAATATCAGCTGAAGAATGTTTCAATTCCTCATAGGTACGTTCAAAACCAGCATATAGTGGTTCTAAAGGAGCGTCATACTGAGTTTCAATTCCTCATAGGTACGTTCTAAACCCATAAAAATCCCGCCAATAAGCCATTTCTACATATTCAAGAATTACGTATCGAGTCCAGCAAACACCGTAATCCCTTTTGCCGCCCGACTATCCTTGTCGTCGATCCCCCGGCTTTTTTGCAGCATTGGGGGTCGACGACAAGCAGCGTAGTTAAATTATAAGCCTTTGTCCACCTTTTTCCAACCCATAGTCACCTGAATTTAATGTGCAATCATTGCAAAAATGCCTCGCACTTCTACCTTACCACAAGCTTTGAATACTTCGTAACTTTTTTGATACTTGTACAATACCAAAAATAGGAGTAAAATCATGACCAAAGTCATTTTATGACCGTAGTCATTTTTTTTAAAAAAAGGCGGTGACCCTCCCCGATGCTTAGAGCATCCCGAAAGCAAGAACTGAAAGAGCGCATTTTCACACATGCCATAAAGCTGTTTAAAGAAAAAGGCTTCGATAACGTTACGGTCGAGGAAATTACCCAAGCCTGTGGGATCGCAAAGGGAACGTTCTATAATTACTTTCCGAAGAAAGAAGCCGTACTGCTTCATCTAGCCGTATCCCAACTCGAATCCGTCCATGAAACCATCCAAAACAACAAAAACATGCCAGATCTGAAGCAACAACTGCTGCACCTCTTCAGCAACTTGTTTCATCAGTACGCCGAACAACCGGACATGGTCAGACTGGTCGTGTCGGAAATGATGCGCGCCGACATGTTCATCAACGCCGAGATGAGAATCATCGAAAAGTTCAGGCAAGCGCTCGCTGCGCTCCTTGAAGATGCAAAAGACAAAGGGCAGCTCGCGAAGCAAGCGGCCAGCGAAGATATCGCGGCGGTGTTGACCGGCGTTTATTTCAACTCGCTAATGATCTGGCTTTCGGCTGGAACCGATGCGATTCAAATCGAGACGTTATTTCAGCGACATTTCGATATCGTGTGGGAAGGCATACATCCGGGAGGAGCTGTAAAACAATGATAGCCATTATCGTCATCTCTGCCCTGCTGCTTATCAGCATCAGCGGTCTCCACGTTTATTGGGCCTTCGGCGGCACCTGGGGTTCGGGCAGCGCGATACCGGAAACTAAAGCACAGCAGCCCGCTTTCGTACCGGGTAAGGCCGGAACACTTGCCGTCGCTTTTCTGTTGATTGCGGCATCCGTGCTGCTATTGATGGAAGCGGGACTCATTAAAGCATTTTCCGGCTTTTTTGTCGTTACTTGGGGCTGCTGGGTATGCGCGATCGTATTCGGACTGCGAGCCATCGGCGACTTCCGGTACGTGGGCTTAACAAAAAGGTTACGAGGAACACGCTTCGCCACCATGGATAGTTATTTGTTTACGCCTCTATGCTTGTGGCTCTGTCTTTCTTTTATCTTGGCGCTCCGAATGGGAGGGTGAATGCCGGGGGATTGAGGAGGGCTTTTGTGCGTTCGGGATTTATCCGGCTGGCATCAGGAATCACGATTGCGCAAAAGACTCTGAGTCGATTGGAGTCTGCCCAACATGGCCGAGAACAAACGCCGCTCTCTGGTCAACCGATAATTTGGGTACAACGATCAATTCGTAATCTGACTGCTTGTACGTTTCAAACAAGATGTGATACGTAGCCAGCGCCTCTTCAAAATCTTGTACTCTTTCGCTGTCCGTTTGGTAGATTTCTTTCCAAGGCGGCAAAATAAACACCTGCTTGTTGTATCTGTACTTCTGAACTGCGGATTCAAGCCTCTCTGAAATGGGAGCATGGATCAAATTAGAGTATGCCAACGTATCAGGAATGCCTCTGTCAAAAAACAACATGTGCCCCGATCGATTGGACAACGCTTTACGGTAGCTTTCGATCGATCTATCCAGCATAAGGTCTCGATACTTGATTGCACTTTTCCAAGGCAAGGCATCCCCACGAGAAGACATCTCCGCTTGAATGATTTCTCTGGCGACTTCCGTAACGTAAGGATAGCCGCTTCTCCGTAGTTCATTCAGCAGGGTGGTTTTACCCGCACCAGGCCCGCCGGTGATAATAATAAAATCATTCCTGAACAATGCATGGTCTATCATTTTTTAGTTCTCCTATCAATCGGCTAGTCCCTTTCTCTGGGCTGCTTATTAATCATCCGCAGGCCACGGCTAGGTTAAACTAAAGAGTCCCTAACCAGTTCGCTGGCCGGGACTTTTTGTTTTGTTATGTCAACCGCCCCATGCTTAATTACTGGCAAATAAAGACCTCCGTTCTTTGATATTCAAGATTGACCATTACGTTTTTCCTTTGGTCCCTCAATAAATGGCACATATTCACTTGCTGGCATCCAAAGCCATTTTTTTTAAATGATCATCGTAAAGTAAAAATTGAGTTATACCGTTCTCTAGTTGCTGTACCGCATATGCCGTCCGAACAAGAGTATGGTTATATGTCAGTGTTACCTTGAACATGCTTTTTCCTTCAGGTTGCGCCAACGCTTTCACCTCTATTTCAAATGGACAATTTGTCTTTTTGTAAGGTATCAAGATAGAACTCGCAAAATACTAATTTACAATAAAGGAAAACACTGTTAATATTATATTGTAGTAAATTATTCCATTTAAAGGAGATGATTTACATTGAAGAAGTTTGTTGTTAATGGTTTGCTGGCTCTTTCGCTTACAGCCGGGATTGTGACCTTATCTGTCGATGCTCCTGCAAAAGTACATGCTGTCAATGTTCAACCAACACAAGCACAAGTACAGCCGTCTGGGTATAGCGCTATTTGGTTTGATCACAATTATTTAACGAGAGATGATTGGTGGGTTACAGCGCCAGAAAAATTAACAGTTACTAGCACCACAAACTACACTCTCCAAGTGAAACAATACAGCTATGACAACACAAACATTGAGGCGGTAAGATATCTAATAGCGAATGAAACGACGGGCAATACTAGTCCATGGTTCGAATTTGTAGGCAACGGCAAACATATAAGATCTTTTACGCTATCACCGGGTACCTATAGAATCGATTACAGAAGTTGGCATGCCACCCCTATCGAGATTAGAGGTGACCTCTTCCCCTCATAATCCCTGCTCTCCCCCACTAACCATGTGGGGGAGTCGTCATTTACACTTTTTCATTTCATCCCCTCACCCTTTGTCTTGGGATACCTCTCCCCGAGCCCATCGCGCAAAGCTGTGAAGAGACAGTACCGATTCAGTGCCAGCATATCGGCCGGTCGTTTGTAAGGTAACAAGATAGAGTTCACAAAATATCAATTTACAACCAAGGATATTGTTGTTAATATTATATTATAGTAAATTATTCCATTTAAAGGAGATGATTTACATTGAAGAAATTTGTAGTTAATGGTTTGCTGGCTCTTTCGCTTACAGCCGGTATTGTAGCTTCTCCACTCGACAATTCTACTGCAAATGCACAAACTACAGGTAATGGTCAGCGAGTATCAGGTCTAAACCAAGTGCAGCCTGCGGCATCTGATACAATCTACTTCTATGATGATTATGTAGTAGGAGGAAAGTGGATTAGGAGGACAGATGCGAAAATTACAATTACTACTCCTAGACAATATAGATTACAAGTTATTCAAAACTCTCTTGATGGCACTACTATTAATAATGTAGCCTACGATTTAATCAATGAAAATGACTTTCGTGGGAGCAGAGGACCCTTCGACTTTTCAGGCAACGGAAAATTTAGAGAAAAATATATAACGCTTCTCCCTGGAACGTATCACGTCGAATACTTTAGCCAGCATAATAGTCCTATTAAGATTGATGTAACGCTCTACCCGGAATGATTTCATGTTAGCGCAAGGTAGTAAGCATGTTGTCCAAAATTAATCAGGGATTCGGGGTGTCTACTATTAGACGCCCCGATAATTCACCGCCTATTCCCGTATTCAAACTGCATTCTTGACTTTAGGTTGCTTTAGGTACCCAAGCTCGATGGCTATCTCCCTTATGTCTTGCATATCTTCGTCCAGATATCCCAATGCGGGCAATACAGACCGCCGTACCCATTGTTGTGATTCGCGTCATCGTCGCCAAAGATATAATCAAGGAAATCGTTCACCAGTCCCCAGAGAGTACCGCCGTGAGAAAAGGCGTGGCTCTGATCTCGTGTCTTCCCTTCTTTTCCAAGCACCATCAACATCGGCTCGCCGGTGTAATCGTCTGTGTACCAAAGCCGTCCATTCGCCCAGCGAAAAGAAGCAAACCTATCATGTTTTTTCGAATAGAGGAATTGACGGCCTCGGCTGCCGATCTCTCGAGTCAATCGGTTTACGATATCAATCCGTTCCGGATGATCGAATGAAGCTGATCCGGGGAGTGGCTCCGATTGTCCGACTTTACGGACGCGGACCATTTTGCAGAAGTTGATATATGAGATATCCTAGCAATCACTAGGCTCTAAATATTCATCGTATTTAGCTGCCCTTGCTGTTTTGGCAGTTTTGAGAATAGAGTACGCAGGGTAGTTACCCCACATTCCGGCAGGGTAGCTGACCTCATACAAATTTATTTGAAGCCCTCCTATTCAGTTTGAGCAGCCGGAAGGCATCCTCGGCGGTGCCATTCCCTTCAAGCACCCGATAGCGCAACTCGTCGTCGATCGGTCCCCAGATCACGAACTTCCCTCGCTCGTAATCGTCCGCCAGATTGTTGTTTAGGGCCAAAACAAGGAGGAAAAAGCTCTCTCCGTCTTCTCCAGCCTCCGTGATCTATTCGTCCGTCACTCCGACGGCCCGCAGTTTCTGCCGGTTCTCTTCGTTGTCCGCAACAAGGATGTAGGCGTGGTCGCCGCCTTCCTGGTCTATCACTTCGAGGCTGTTCAGAACGTCAATTATTGCTTGTTGTCCGTTAGCCACCTTGTTCCAGTCCCGGACGCTGCAACTCTATCCCCATCACCACGACGCCACGTTTCTGACCGTAGTCGGTAACGTAATGTGATCGCGAAAGCTGCTTCCCGGCCTGTGTAAACTCCTGTACCAGGGTCCCATTCACGCTTGAATATCATACTCTTACTTGATATCCGCGATCGTTCTTACGGATTGTGAACCGTTTTAGACCTGTAGTAGCAGCGTCGAAATATTTCGGAAGCGTCTTTACTTCGTGTACTCGGTTCATTGAGCGGATGCCTCCTTTTCAATTTGCTCTTTGATCAATCCCGTTATTGTGCCAGTGGCGTCTTCCTCGATCCATTCCTCGCAGGAATCGCTTGGACCAGTGTTCTTCCATCCTTTTTCCGGGTCCATATGATGACCGCTGATCCAGCATCCTCCACCAACCAATGCCGCAGCCCCAACATTCGTTGCCCGAAGAGTTCGCTGCATTAACCGTTGGAAAAACGAAATTATGGGATATGTAGGAATGACGTGGTGGCAAGGTTTTTATGGTTTTGAACGTACCTATGGGGATTTGAAACCCACCACTTGAGCGAACCCTTCACCTTCAAATACGCAGTTTTGAACCTACCTATGAGGATTCAAAGCTGATTTCCATCAAACTCCTTTTCAAATCCTCCTCCCCCACAAACAACAAAAAACACCGCGGCTCAGGCAAACCTGACTACCGCGGCTCTTCCCGCTACACTCCCGCTTTTTCCGCGGTCGATTTCATTCGCTGCGCGCTTTCATAGAGGATGCGCTCCTCGTCGAGCGTCAACACTTCCCGCTGCTTCATCACTAGTTTTCCGTCGATGATGACGTCCTCGACATCCCTGCTGGTCACCGATTCGACGATCATGTTGATCAAGCTGTGGGACGGCGAGATATGCGGCTGATCGATATCGATAAGAATAAGGTCCGCTTTCTTGCCGATCTCGACCGTCCCGATCTCGTGTCCTAGCAGCATGGCTTTTGCGCTGCCGATCGTGGCCATCTTGATCAATTCCTTGGCCGGGAGCACGACCGGGTCGAATACCGGAAGGCCCCAGGACATGTGGATGCCCGAGCGGAACACCCGCATTTCATCGAAAAGGCTCAGATTCGAAGAGGACGACCCGTCGCTTCCCATGCCGAGGTTCATGCCCATCTGCATCATTCGCGGCGTCTTCGGAATGCCGTGACTGCTGAAGTTGACCCGCGGGCAATGTACGAGGTTAACGTTCCGCTCCTTAAGCAGATCGATCTCGCCTTCGGAGTAGACGACGTTGTGCGCCGTCAGCAGGTTCGGACCCAGCGCGCCGAGGGAATCCAAATATTCCGCCGGTCTTTTCTTGTACTTCTCCAGGCAGTACCGTACCTCGTCGCGATGCTCCGCTAAGTGGGCGTGCAGGCCCGTGTTGTATTGTCTGGCCTTCTCGGCCGCGGCTTGGATCAGCTCCGGCGAGCAGGACATCACCTGCCGGATGCCGAACCAAATCTGGATTCTCCCGTCGCCTGCGCCGTGATACGTCTTGTACAGCCACTCGTTGCTATCGATAATGTCTTGCATCGGCTGCTTCATCGAGTCCGGGAGAAAGTCCCCGATATCGATGGCGGAGCGCGTGATCGCGGCCCGCATGCCGGATTGGACGGCCGCCTCCGCCGCTTGATGCATATGTACGCCGCCGGCGTCTGCAAAGGCCGTCGTCCCCGACTTGATCATTTCGAGACAACTCAGCTCCGCGCTGACCCGGACGTCCTGCTCGTCCAGATTTCCTTCGAACGGAACGAGGATACGCGACCAGATCATCGGCAGCTCGTCCATCGTTCGCCCCTTCAAAAGCTGCTGGCACGTATGCGTATGCGCATCGACCAAGCCGGGCATGCACAGCTTTCCTTTTCCGTCCAGAAGATGCACCGGCTCGTATTTCGCTTTCAGCTCGTCATAGGCGCCGATCTCGACGATCCGCGACCCGTGAATCGCAATGGACTGCCCATCCACAATCTCGAAGTCGGGAGTCATCACGGCGGTATGTTTGATTAAAATATCGCATTTCATAAGCATTGAAGCAGGCTCCCCTCACATTCTCTATTTGTCCTTCATATAAGAACATCGTTCTCCTATCCATGCAAAAAAATTTTTGCCGTTCCCACGTTCCCACGCAGTTAACCTGCCGAACGTACGTACACGTACCATACCAGCGGCACGCCCGATTGACCCCGCGGCGGCGCTGTCACTTATGCCCCAGCATCGCACCTACCGCGGCGAAGCCCTACCCGTCTCGCCTCAGATAACATGCGCAAAGAAATCCTTCATGAACCGTTCCGCGTCGACTTGCACGCATACGAGTGTCGTCGGCTCCGTTGTCCGGTACAAATCCTCCGTCGTCCGGCCGAGCGCGTTATCTTCCAGATCCACCTTCATATTCATCGGCACGGTGCGGACCAGATCGGGATAGACCGCGACGCCGACGGCGAGCGGATCATGGAGTGCGCAGCCTTTCAGATAAGGATGGAGCGTGCTGTAAGCATCCAGATAAAACTCGGTAAATTGGGCGAAAAAGGTGCTGGCCGGTGTCCCTTTTTCCCGCCATTGCTGTGCGTCCGCTCTCGTGAGCAGCGTTTTTCTCGTCACATCCAGCCCCACCAGCGTGATCGGCATTCCCGACTCCAGCACGATACTAGCCGCCTCCGGGTCAATGATAATGTTGGCTTCGGCGAATTTGGTCACGTTGCCCGGGGTCATGACGGCTCCGCCCATAATGACGACTTTGCCGACCATTCCGGCAATTTCGGGCGCTTTCGTGAGCGCGGCGGCCAGATTCGTCAGCGGTGCAGTGGCAACGATCGTCAAATCCTTCTTGTGATCATAAATTTGCTCGATGAGGAAATCTACCGCATGCTGCGAGGACGGAACCGGACCTTCGACCGGACCTAACGTCTCGCCGAGCCCGTCGGTACCGTGAATTTTGCCGTTGTATTCCCGGATGCGCTGCAGCGGTTTTTCCGAGCCTCGGAACACAGGAATGTCGGTTGCCCCCAGCACTTCGAGAATTTTGCGCGAATTGCGGCATGAATAGTCCACTGGGGCCATCCCATAAGTCGTCGTGACGCCCAGCAATTCCAGCGTCGGCAGCGAGACGGCATAGGCAATCGCCAAAGCGTCGTCAATCCCTGTATCTACATCCAGAATCATTTTTTGCATGGCAATTCTCTCCCTTCTTTTTCTTCATCCTATACGGCCTCTTGCTCTGCGATCGTTTCGCTTGCCAGCCTTTGCCGCTCTTTTCGCCCGTAGCATACCTCGAACAGCACCATTCCCCCTGCAAGCATGAGCGAGAACAACAAGCATACGTTGCTGTACAGGTGAACATGCTTCAAGCCTTCGGGTAGAGGCAGCAGCTTGACGTCCAGCGTGTCCTGGGAAATGAGAATACCGACCAGCGCGACGAACAGAGACAAAATAATTTTGGTGATCAGATTGTAGACGCTCATACTGATTCCTACCCGATCGTCGGGCAGCAGACCTGTAAACGAAGTGTAAAACCCGGAGTAAACGATCGTGTAACCGATACCAAACAAGGCCAGCGCGATCCACATATAAATGATATTCATCCCAAGGAAAATGCCGAACATGAGCATTCCTGCCAAAACGATGCTTGTTCCCACATAAAATGCTTTTAATTTGCCGATTTTATTCGTGATTTTTCCGGCGAGCATCCCCGAAATGAAGGCCCCGAAGTTCGCAGGAACGAACATAAGCCCGATCACTTCGATCCCCGCGCTATACACGTCGCGAATGAAGAACGGGAAAATAAAGAAAAAGGCCGACTGCACGCAATAGATCAGAATCGAGACCAGCAGCAGAGGGGTATACGTTTTAATGCGGAACACTGACAAATCCAGGATCGGGTCCGTACGTTTCTTGGAATACAGAACAAAGAAAACAAGAATCACGAGTCCGATCAGGCCGATGACCATATCCTTTCTCGTCACCGCCAAAATGAGAACGGTGGAAAGCACGGTCAAAATGATCGCGCCGATGATGTCGAGCTTGCCTTTTTTTCCGGTTTCGTCCGGAAGATACTTCAAGAAGACGGGAAGCGTTATCAGAACGACGAGCGGAAGCAGGAACGAGAACGTCCACGAGAAATATTTGGCGACGTAGCCGCCGATAATATGGCCGATGCCGGCCGATAACTGGTACATAGCGGTACCGTAGCCGAGGTAGAGAGGCTGTTGTTCTTTCGGAGCGTATCTCCGCACGAGCACGATGAAGCAGCCGGGAATGACCGCCGCCCCCATACATTGAATGGCTCTGGCCAAGACCACCAGCACAAACGAGGACTGAACAATAAAGCCGAGTAGTGAGCCCGCCACAAAAGTAACGACGCCAAAGACGAACAGCTTGCGGAACGAGATGCTGTCGGAGAGCGCCGCATAAATGGCTCCGCCGACGCCCAGAATGAGCCCGCCGATCGTGACGACCCAACTGACGGTCCCCGGCGTGATCGCGAAATCTTCCGCGATTTTCGGCGTGACCAGCGAAAAAACGTTTTCATTAAACACCTGCATGAAGAGTAAAAAGATGACCCAAGGCATCGCGATTAAGATGACCTTGGAATTCACGCTGCTGTTATCCGTATGTTTGTCTTGACCCATGTTCTTTCACTCCCCCATAAAGTTTAAAAAACGTCAATCCGTGCCGCCGCGCCATCACTATACCGGGCATATGACATAGGATCACCTCCTTGTCTTGGTTTCAGTCAAGTAAACGCTGTCATATTTCGTTGTCAAACGACCAACTCCATTGTTCTTATATGCGGAACAACGTTCTTTCAAATGTCTAAAAAAAATTAACGCGCGCCAAGTCTCTTGGATATCGAGTCCGCTGCAGCCTGGCACTGCCGGAGTAAGCTGTCTGCAATATCGTTCATCCGGAACTCCAATCCAGAGATGGACAACCCGGCTACAACTTCCCCCGAATGGTCCATGATCGGAACGGCAATCCCCATTCCTCCCAGCGAGAAGTCGTTGGACGAGATGCAATAGCCTTGTTTTCGGATCGTCTGCAGCTGCTGCCGAAGCTCGTCCGGGTCACTGACCGTATAGTCCGTAAATTTCGGCAAGCCTTTTGATATGATTTTGTCAATCTTGTCCTCGGGGAGATAAGCTAGTAATATTTTGGTAGTGGCTCCTGCATGCAGCGGGACCCTCTTGCCTAAGGGAGACGTGTAACGTACGCTTTGCGTGCTTTCGACCTTCTCGACGCAAATGCCCTCCAGACCGTCAACGATCATGAGCATGACCGTCTCTTTGGTGTTCTCGCACAGCTCTTCCATGACCGGCTTTGCAACCGTTCGCAAATTCATTTGATTGCCGACGACGACGCCCAATTCGAACAGCTTGATCCCGAGCATATATTTCTGGCTCTGCGGATTTTGGGTGATGAAGCCGCGGTGCTCCAACGTGACCAGCATGCGGTGAACGACGCTTTTGTACAGACCCAGATGCTCGCTAAGCTCGGTCACTCCCCATTCGGGCTTCTCGATCGTGAAGCATTCCAGCATTCTCAGAATCCGGTCCCCGGTCTCGAGAACAGCCGTTTTCTTTGTGTTGTTTTCCATGGCAGCTAACCTTTCGTTCCGTATATAAGAACGGTGTTCTTATTTTATTGATTTTTTCTTTCATTATAGATTTTTTAACCGGGGAAATCAATAAGGCGATCAAAAGATGTATCGTTTTGAATGTGGCATGAAAAAAACAAAGTGCTCTAGAGGGATTCATTCCCTTTAGACCACTTTGTCAACACTCCCTTTATCAAGGGTTTCTTCATTTCTATTGGACACCTTAAAGCCTATTTATTTCTTCTTCAGCGCCTGTACATCATCTTTAAAAGCTTTACTATACTGCTCGAATAATCCCGTATTAAACTTATAACTCTTGTCTTTGGCTTGGGGCTTATTTTCCTTAAGCTGTTTGTACAAGTTATCGGTTTCACCCGATAGCTTAGTCCAAACTTGCTTCACATTATCATATTTCGCATCCAATCCCTTTATATAAGCATCATATTCCGCTTTCTTCTCCATCGCTTTACCAAGTCGGTCAATTGTGAAATCTATGTCTAACTCCTTGCCTGTACTGCTAGTACCGTCACTTTTGTACCAACCGATGTCTACGAATCCTTCGTTCCAAATCGTCCCGGTTATAAAGTTGCTAATCTCAGCCAGTTTTGACTCTACTGTCGGCTCTTCCTTTTTAGTAGAAGCATCCGTCTTATTAGCAGAGTTCGCAATCGATTTCTGAATGGCCTCAGCCATCTTTTCCTCATCGGTTTTTTCTTTTGCACATCCGGAACTGACGAACAGCATTACAACAGCCATTCCAATCAAAAAAACACTTTTGTTGCGATTAAACATCTCAATACTCCCCTCTTTTACACCTGTTGCTTTCCTTTTATATGGTGGCTTCCTTATATATCGGATTCTCTAACAAAATTTTGAAGGGAATTTCCGAAGGAATGAATATAAACAAAACCCCTTCAACTTATAATTGAAGGGGTCAACACAATTAAGAATACTAAGATGGAATAGTTGGTTACCGCAATTTGTAAATATTCACTCGCACGCTTTTCTAGCACAGACATTAATGCCCATATCACGGCAGCGTAAAGAAACTTCGGTTAAACCCGTCTTTTCACCCAAATGTTGGAAACGATGCACACTAACGTCAATGCAATAAAAAGAATTCCGCCTTTTAAGCTCCCCTCTATACCTGCCGCAGCAATAAATCTCCCGCCAACCGCCGAACCGATGGACACGCCAAGATTGATGAAAGAGATGTACAAGGCATTCACAAATTCAGGAGCTTCCGAAGCTTCCGACGTAAGCAGCGTCTGGGTTACGATGAGTCCGCTCGTATGGGCGGCCCCCCACAGAAGCATGACGGCAGTTATGGGAACGAGGGAGGTTACCCCCGAATCCAGCAGGAAATAAGCGATCGCAAGCACGAACGGCTGGATGAGCGTCGTTCGCAGCCTGTTCATTCCCAGCAGCTTCCCCGCGAGCAGATTGCCGGCTACGCCACCGACTCCAAAAACGACAAGCATGATACTGAGGATGCGTTCCTGCAGCCCCATTACTTGTCCCAGGAATTCCGCAGAATAGCTGTAGACGGCAAACATCGCAGCAAAAAGAAAAGTCGCAGCGCCAATACTTAACCATAATGGAATCTTGCGCAAAATACTGAGCTGCTCCCTGTACTTAACTCTAGGCGCTGCTGATGTTTTGGGAAGGATGACTGCGATCCCGGCGGCAGCAATGCCATTAACAATAGCGCAAAAAAGAAAAGACGCCTCATATGAAAATTGATCCGCTATATACGTTGTTAAAGGAACTCCCAGTACCATTCCCATGCTCGTGCCGATAAAAGCTTTTGCGGAAGCGTTAGCTCTTTGTTCCTCCGGATACAGGGAAGCGACTGCGACAAAGGCAAAGGAAAAAAACACGGGATGAAACAATGCCGGAATCACGCGCAGCACCAGCAAAACGTAGAAATGATCGGTAAATGCCGACAATGCGCTGCACCCTGCGAATATAAGCAAGCACAGGACCAGAACCTGTTTGCGATTACGGTTGGAAAGAATCAGGACCATGAAAGGGCCGAACAGCGCAATGACAAAGGCGAAGGCGCCAACGAGCATGCCGGCTTGGGCCGTGCCGACGTGGAATCGTTCCATGATGGCTGGCAAAATGCCGACAACGCCGAACTCGATGGTATACAAGCCGAATAATCCGAGTGCGATAAACCATATCGGCGTTGCCCGAGCTGTGTTCATTTCCAGACCCCGGCATAGACGGCTTCACAGAGCTCTTCGGTAAATAGGCCGGACATGCCTTCCAACGCCGTATTGGTAAACGCCGCAACGCTGAGTCCGAGCGCCGGGTCGACAAACCACGAATGCCCGTACGTACCGCCCATACGCCACGTTCCCGGTGATTCCGGCGTGCTTGCAGCGGCGGGGTCTTTGAGCAGCGTAAAGCCCAGGCCGAAGCCTCGCCCAGGCCAATAAGCCATCGGCAGCTCACCGATCTGATTGGTGGTCATCTCGCGGACGAGATGCTCCGGCAGCAGCGGGGCTCCGCCCTTCCGCAAGGCTTCCAGCAGCAGCATAAAATCGCCGGCACTGCCGATCATACCAGCTCCGCCGGAAGGATAGGCCGTATCGTCAAGCGCCCGTCCGGGAGACAGCCGGAAACCGGCCGTTCCTTCCAAGAACGCGACTTGTTCAGGGTCTTGCATGCGCCGCGGCTCCGGCATATCATTCGCATAGGCAGCCGTCAAGCGCTCGGGATCGACCGCCGTAAATCCGGTGTCGTTCATGGCCAGCGGCTTGGTCACCAAGGAACGAACGGCCTCTCCAAGCGGTGCTTCTGCAGCCTTCTCGATCACGGCCCCCAGCACATCTGTCGCAATCGAATATTTCCACTCGGTACCCGGCGTATAAAGGAGCGGAGCAGCTGCAAGGCGGCGCATATTTTCTTCCAGGGTAATGCCGGCTTGATCCATGCCATCCGATACACCAGCTTGCTCGTAGGTACCGTTTTCCTCCTGAAAAAAGCGGTAAGTCAATCCCGCCGTATGCGTCAACAGCTGCCGAATCGTGATCTCCGCGAAATAGCCATTGTTCAGACGCGGCCGAAACGTCGGCAGCCAGCGGTGGACAGAATCGTCCAGCCGAAGGCGGCCTTGCGCTACAAGTACAAGGGCGGCCGTCGACACGATAGGCTTGGATACCGACGCGAGCCGGAACAACGCATCTTCCTGCATGGGCCGATTGCCCTCACGATCGGCCAAACCGGCAGCGTGGCTATAGACAGACTCTCCGTCCAGCGACACTTTCACAACAGCACCGACCAGCCTTTTTTCGGCTATGGTTCGGTCGATAACTTCATCAATACGTTCCTTCAATGTAGGCAATGCTATTCATCCTCTCGTGTGTTGATTACTTTACTATCGTTAGTTTATTATATAAATACAGTGACTTGATTTACATAAGGCAACCATGTTATTTCATGCCTTGGACGAAGGAAATCATGGTAGTTTTAAGGAAAATCCTTAAATTTAAAAGGTGGGGAACACGATGGACCACGTAGATAAGCAAATCCTTTTCCATCTTCAAGGTCAGGCGAGAATTTCGATGACGGAGCTGGGCAAGCAAGTAGGCTTGTCGCAGCCTGCGGTAACGGAAAGAGTAAAGCGTATGGAGGAAAAAGGGATCATCGAGGAATATCGGACGATGGTGTCACCGGAAAAAATCGGGAAGCACGCTGCCGCGTACATTTTGTTCCGTACGAGGGATTGTCATGCTTTTCTCGACTTTTGCCGCTCCTCGCCCGAAGTCGTCGAATGCCACCGCACAAGCGGAGAACATAACTACTTATTGAAAGTGATGGCCGATTCCACGCGCGCGCTTGAGGAGTTTGGAAACAAGTGCGATAAATACGGGACGTATACGATCCTCATCGTGATGTCATCGCCTATCGGTCCCAGACATCTTATTCCTTCGCTTGAGTGAAATGTAAAAAGGAACCCGATTTCAGATCGGATTCCCATGTGTAGAAAAACCAAGCAAGGCGTCATACGGATCGCCTTCCATTCCCGGAACCTTGGCGAAGGCAGGCTCCGTTTTGATGCCTTGCTCTTTCAGTGCGCGGACTGATCTCCCAGCCACTATTTTAAATATGCCGAATTAATATAGAAGAACTCAAACTTGCTGTCGCTGAAATTGGCGAATGAAGCTTTCAATTTGTCGTTCGTATGGGCGCTGTACTGCATCGTCACGGTATCGTTAGCCACGACAAACATCACATGCGAGTAATCCAACGCGCTGATAAATCCGCCGGCCGGCGTGGTAGCTTTCGTGGTTTTGTAGAAATATTTCTTCGTGCGCACCATGTAATCTTCCAAGCCGTTGCTAATGTTGCGGCCTGTGTTCACCCAGGCAATCGACTCAGGCTTCCACGTGCTATCCGTCGGAATCCCGCCGGCATACATTGCTTGGGAAACATAGTTCGCGCAATCGACCCCGCCGCTCTCCGTATGAAACTTGTAGTTTTTATTCCACTTGCTTGTATCGTAGTAAGGCGAGCTAGTCACCGTAGATGTGTACTTGTTCGCATAATCTCTTGCCGCAATCCGGTTGTACGTAAAAGCGGCCTGGGGCTGGACTGCGCTTCGCACCGTGTAAGCCCGATTGGTCGTAACTGCTTCCAACAAATCCTTTTGTCCATGCTTCATCATCGTTTCCTCGGTTTCAGGAATGAAGTGGGCCGCCGGAATCCAATCCATATAATTCAAAAATTCAAGCTTCGCGCTCTGGTTATCGATGACACCGTTGACGACCTTGGCTGTGAGCCGGAACGAATCGTTCTGCTCTGTTGCCGTGCCGATATATTCACTGAGGTCTTTGAGCCGGTCGCTGATGACCTGTTCGGTTTCCATCGCGCTGATCGCGTTGGTTTGCTTTAAGGCGGCGGATTGACCTTTCATTCCTTTGACGTAGGGAATTTCGTCGACCGACTTGGCTTTTAACGTTTTGCTCAAAGAAATATTGACCCTTGCCGTCAGCACATTGTCTTTCACCGAATACTCGGAGATGTCGCTGTCGATGGTATTCAGCGTGTAGTAAGGCTTGTATGCTTGCCCGACAAAATCGACAACGAATTTTTGGGCCTCTTCCCGGACTTTCGCATCGCCCGCCTTCAGGGTCGTGTCATCGGCGAAAGCGACGGCCGAAGTTAAAGCAAATAACATGATTGCGCTTGCAGCTATTTTTTTACCGAACATCATTCATTCCTCCTCAGTTTGGATTGGCATCGGTGGCGCTCTGATTTCGCGCACAATGCAACTATATAACAAAGGGCCGGCCCGCATAGGATTATGAATGATCCTGCAGAAAAACGGCGTTATGACGCACGGAAGATGTCGAAAATTCGCTGGATTAAGAAATATTTAGAAATAAAAGGAGGATTTTTGCAGTTTCCCGCCTAATTATTAGATGGACGTCATTCCATTTTTTAGGAGGGTTCTCGAATGAAGGCTCGTCATGTACTAGGCATTTTATCTTTGGCGGCACTGTTCGCGGTCAGCGCGCCATGGGCAAGCTACGCGGAGGAAGCGGCAAAGAACGGCGGCAGCCCAATAAACATGGAGCTCCAGCAATTGGACGTGGAAGCCAAGCTGGCAAATGAGCAGGCTTACGTCGTGCCCGATACCTTATTGGCAGCATTCGAAGAAGCATCGAAGCAGTATAAGGTCCCCCGCGATTTGCTCATTGCGATGGGCTGGAACGAATCCCGGTTAAGCAACCATGAAGGCCTTCCCAGTTTTGAAAACGGTTACGGAATGATGAACCTCGTTTCCAATCCGGTCAAGCAAACGCTGGAGAAAGCTTCTCAGCTTTCCAGACTGGACGTGAATTTGCTGAAATCCGACGATAAGTCGAACATTATGGGAGCGGCCGCGCTTCTTGCCGAATTTCAAAAGACGGCTAACCCCGAATTCCGGGAATCGCCCAATCTGTCGGACTGGTCCAATGCCATCAAAATGTATCTGGGCTCTGAAAATGACGAGCTGAACGTCTCTTATCTTCAGCAAGTGCTGGGCACTTCCAAGCTGTTTATTCCCTCGGGGAATAAGGTAACGATTAAAAACGAAATCGTCATTTCCGCTCTTGCCGGAAAGCCGGTGGTGAAGCCGATTTGGAAAGCGGCTCATCCCACCAATTATGCAACCGGAAACCGCGGCCGCGGAACCATTACGCATCTGGTGATCCACGTCATGCAGGGCACTTACGCCGGCTCCATCAGTTGGGCGCAGCAAAAGCATGACGGGCCTTCGGCCGCACACTATTACGTAAGAAGCTCGGACGGAGAAATTACCCAGATGGTCAAAGACAAAGATATTGCTTATCACGCCCGCAGCGCGAACTCTTACACCATCGGGATCGAGCATGAAGGCTACGTTAGCGATCCGAAAAAATGGTTTACCTCGACCATGTACAACCAGTCGGCCAAGCTGGCGGCTCTCATGTGCTACACCTATGGAATTCCGGTCGATCGGAGTCACATCAAAGGGCATAGCGAGTACCCGAATCAGACCCACACCGACCCGGGGTCCGGTTGGGATTGGACGACGTACATGCGTTACGTGAAAGCCTGGTACGCCGAATACCAAAAATGAAACTAACATAGCACGATGGCTTCAGAGAAATAAAAGGCCGCCAAGCGCAATGCGCCGGCGGCCTTGTTTGCATCCTATATTACAGCTTGTTGAACGTGTCGGTGAGCACCGGTACGATCTGCGATTTACGGGAGACGACGCCTTTGAGCACGGCTTTGTTGTCTTCCAGCTTCACGTTGTACGCTTGCTCCACGGCATGCGCGGCGCGGCCGAGGGCCAAGCCGATCGAATCGTTGTTCAGGATGTCCGTCACGACGAAGAGGAACAGGTCCAGGTTTTTCTCCGCGATGATGCCGGAGAGAGCCGCTTCCAGCTCCGCTTGGCGGGACAGCACGTCGTTCGTGTCGACGGCGTTCACTTGGGCGATTTCCACTTTGTAGCTGCCCATTTGGAATTCTTTGGCGTCGAGCGTGATCAACTGGGCGATCGTTTTGTCGCTCAGATCGGCGCCGGCTTTGAGCATGTCCAGACCGTAGACATCGGCGTTCACGCCGGCGATTTCAGCCAGCTCGCGGGCAGCCGCTACGTCTTCATCCGTGCAGGTAGGCGACTTGAACAGGAGCGAGTCGGAAATGATCGCGGACAGCATGAGACCGGCGATTTCTTTCGGAATGGCGACCCCGTTTTCTTTGTACAGCTTTTTCAGAATCGTCGCCGTGCAGCCGACCGGCTCGGCACGGTAGTACAGCGGGCCGCTTGTCTCGAAGTTAGCGATGCGATGGTGGTCGATGACCTCCAGCACGCGAACCTGATCGATGTCGGACGCGCTTTGCTGGCGCTCGTTGTGGTCGACCAGAATGACGTTTTTCGCTTCATTCGCCACCGTCTCGACGAGGCGCGGCGCTTCTACTTTGAAGTAGTCGAGCGCGTATTGGGTTTCCCCGTTGACGCTGCCCAAGCGGACAGGCTCGACATTTTGGCCTAGCTGAGTTTTCAAATGCGCGTAGGCAAGGGCAGAGCAGATCGTATCGGTGTCTGGGTTCTTATGTCCGAAAATAAGTACTTTATCCATCCTTATTCTCCTTACTTGTTTTGTTTTGGCGAGAAAAGTATACCGTACATCTACATTCACAATCAAGATTTCCAATGCAGATTATATCTCAAAACTAGCATTATTCCTATCCCTTTAATAGAAATATTTAAGTTATTATTCGGCGGATAACGCCTATCGTGACATAAATCTGAACGTCTCCATCCCCATCGGACTCCGCATATTGAACAAAGGCGATTCGATCGCTAAGCATCCAATAAGCACTGATGTTCGCATAGCTGCTAAAAAAGTATTCTGAAGCATCGAATATAGAATGGTCTTGGCTGGTAGGTTCAGGCATGAAATCACAAAAAACCTGTTTATCGCCCCCGGCAATATATTGAGGTTCGGCAATCTTCAGTTCATCCTTTATCAAATCAACAATATCAACAAAAAAATGAGAATTATCCTCTTTATTTTGTTTTATTGTCATTTCGTATTGTTTCCAGCGTCTATCTTCATCCTGAAGCAATTCCTCATCGTCTTCGCCAAACCGCTCCGAATCCTCATAATCGAGGCTGATCATTTTAACGATTTGATTCGTATTATCGACAAAAAATTCGGCTCCCCCTAATGAATCGGATCCCCAGTGATCGATGGGCGTCTCTTCATCCGGAAAAGCGTGTTCCATCATTTCTTTCATGAATTGAGGCGTATTTTTAATCTTGGTGACAAACCCTTCATTAAATCTGCTGTAAAAACCATGATTTAATTTCATCAATCCTACATCTCCTCCCTCGCCCTATTTTAACATCCGCTTCTCCGGACGCGATAGCGTTTGGATAAAACTTTACCCAATGGAAGACAATATTGGTAAATTGGGTAACGAATCCAAACGGTGAGAGCACATGCCAACCATTTCACTCCTGCAAGCAACCATGATTCTGATGTTGTCGACGGGATTGATGAATCACGTCATCATTATTCCGGTTATGCTGGAGGTATCGGGCAGAGACGCTTGGATCTCCGTCCTGTTTGCGACGGTTTTATATATGGTATGGCTGGCCTTGATCTATTGCATCGTCCGGCGAACCGGAAACCGGCACATTACAGAGTGGATCCGCATCCGGTTCGGCAAGTTTTGGGCCATCCTTTTCGCAGCCGTCTTTGCCGCTTATTTGGTGTACATGGGCGCAATTACGACCGTGGATACGATCAAATGGTCCCGGATTTACTTGCCGCTGATGCCCGGACTTTCCCTTACAGTCCTGCTCGTAGGGATTTGCTTTTACAATGCCTATAAAGGACTGCGAAGCATCGCCATGACGGCCGCGCTGCTGCTTCCCATTGTCGTCATTCTCGGTTTCTTCGTCATGTCGTCTAATATCCCGCACAAAAATTACGGTTTATTGCGGCCGTTTTTCGAGAATGGCTACGGGCCCGCACTGCGGGGAATTCCGTATATCGGGGCCGGCTTAACCGAATTGTTCGTCCTTGTCTTGATGCGGCACCGCATTCGCAAAACGTTAAAGTACATTCATCTTCTGGCGCTAGGCATCATCTTGGTAGGACTGACTATGGGGCCGCTGATCGGAGCGATCGTCGAGTTCGGGCCGGTCCGGGCCGGCTTGCTCCGGTATCCCGCATTTGAAGAATGGAGACTGGTGAACCTCGGTAAATATATCGAGCATCTCGACTTTTTATCCGTATACCAATGGCTGTCGGGTGCCTACATTCGAATTTCCTTGGCGATGTATCTGATCGCAGACATGGCAAGCCTTCTATGGAAACAAAAATCGCTTCCATGGCTGATCGTATGCTCGGGGGTGTTCATTATTGCGCCCTATTTTCCTGTAACGGGCCTGCGGTTTCTCGGCACGCTGCAAACGACGCTGCCCTATATATCGGGCGCGGTGCTGGCGCTGTCCTTCACGCTGGCAGGAATGACCTTGCTGCCCCGTCGCCAGAAAGGGAATGGACCATGAATACTCATCATGAGCTGCCGCCTGTAAAAAACGAGCCGTATTTGCGCTCGGTCTATGAGAAAAGCCAGGACATTTTGTTCTTAACCGTCGAATATCCGGTCTCTTCGAGCGAAAGCACGCGACTGCTGCTCTATTATTGCCAAGGCTTGACCGATACCGACAAGCTAAACCAGACCGTCCTGCCAAGACTGGCGGAGGCTGCCCCGGACATTGCGAGTGAAGCTCCTCACGTCCTTTCCGGCATCACCGGGCTGAATCTGCAGCCGGTCGAAGGAAAGGACTGGTTTCGGCAGGCCAATGACCTGCTGTTCCGAGGCCACCTGCTGATTTTGACGGAATCGGACCGCTTATACAGCTGCAATCTGGCCGCTCCGCTAAGCCGAAGCCCGGAAGAACCCAAGACGGAAACCTCCTTGCTGGGTCCCCGGGACGGCTTCATCGAACAGCTCGATACGAACGTCGCGCTGATCCGGAAACGGCTGCTATCCCATCATCTGAGCTATAAGGAATTCCGGGTCGGCCTCAAATCCCGCACCCGGGTCGGTTTGATGTATATGGACGGAACGACGGACCCGCGGACCATTCGGGTGGTAGAGGAGCGCATCTCAAGGCTGGAGATGGATGGCCTCTTCAGCATTTCGGAGCTGATCGAGCGGATCGTCGATTCCAAGTTCGCGTTGTTTCCCGCCGCTTATCATTCGGGGCGCCCGGATTTCGCCGTCCGGGCCCTGCTGAAAGGCAGGCTGGTCATTCTCTTCGACGGATCGCCCACCGTGGCGATCGCGCCGATTACCGTGACGTTCGCCTTCAAATCCGCCGAGGACGCACATACCCACTTCTACTTTGTCGCCTTCGGCCGACTGCTGCGCATGTTCGGTTTGTTTCTGGCCGTTTTTTTGCCCGGGTTCTGGATCGCGCTGCTGACGTTTCATCAAGACCAGTTTCCGGTGAGCATGCTGGCGACGATTGTCATTTCGCGGCAAGGCGTCCCTTTTCCGAGCCAACTGGAGCTTTTCGCCATGCTGATCCTGTTCGAGCTGTTTCGCGAAGCGGGGATGCGCCTGCCGCCTAACGTCGGACAGACGCTGTCGGTGGTGGGAGGCCTCATCATCGGTCAGGCCGCGATCAGCGCCGGTCTGGCCTCGCCGAGCATGGTGGTCGTGATGGCCACTAGCATGGTCGCTTCCTTCGTGACGACGACCCAGACGCTGTTCGGGACGATCTCGATTTTGCGCATTTTCGTGCTGATCTTGTCGGCAAGCTTCGGCTTGTTCGGCTTTCTGCTCTCGGCCTTTGCGATCATCACCTATCTGGTGAACCAGACCTCCTTTGGCGTTCCGCTCATGGCGCCGCTGTCTCCTACATCCTTCAAGGAGATTGTTCCGGAGTTTTTTCGCACCCCGTTCAACCGACTGACGAAAAGGCTCCGCTTTTTGCAGAAGACTTCGCCCGAACGGGAGGAATGACCGATGCGCAGGCATCCCTTGCTCCAGCTGATGCTTATTTTACCGCCGCTCCTGCTGCTCTCCGCCTGCGGCATGAGGTCCGTCGAGCAAGTCATTTACCCGAATGCGATCGGTATCGATTATGTGAAAGGCCAATATAAAGTGTACGTCCAAGTGATTGATTTCACGAACATCGCCAAGGTCGAGAGCGGCGGGCGGCGGGCCAATCCGAGCAATTTTATCGGGGAAGGCACGGCCTCCACCTTCGATGAAGCCATCTTTCAAGTGTACCGCACTTCGCATCAATCCATTTCCTGGAGTCACATCTCCTCGATCGTCTTTAGCAAAGCGCTGCTGGAGCATGGAATCACGGACGTTATGGATCTGTGGGGCCGATTCAACGAATTCCGGCAGACGCCGTGGGTGTTCGGAACCGACCGTCCGATGCGCGAGATTTTATCGGCTAACCCGATTCTGAACATTTCGATGCTTTACTCCCAGCTCAGCAGTCCCACGGATATCTACCGGCAAAGCTCTTTTATCCAGCCGCTGCGGCTGTACCATTTTATGTCTACCCTGTACGAGCCCGGAATGACCTCTCTCCTGCCTTCCATCACCATCAACGAAAAAGCGTGGACCAAAAACACAGCTCCGCATAAGAACCTGATGATGGACGGAGTGTACGGCATGAAGAAGGACAAGCTGGTCGCGGCGATGCCGAGTAAAGATTTGCTCGGCTTTCGCTGGATGAATCGCTCCACCTCCCGGGGCGTGCTTGCGCTCGGCGATCCGAAGCAGCCGACGGCGGTGGTGGTCATGCAGAAGCCGAAAGCCGTGATCTCTCCCGTGGTACAGCAAAACCGGGTGAGCTTCAACATCGAGGTATCCACTTCCGGCGGCGTATTTCAATACAACCGTCCAATGGACGAAAAGGAAATTCAGCGGCAAGCGGAGCAGAAAATAAAAGAAGAAATCGAGCACACGTACCGCAAAGGACTGGAGCGCAAAATGGATGTGCTGCAGCTATCCGACGCGCTATACCGCAAGGATCCGAAAAAATGGCGAAAACTCGCCCAAAAGGACGAGTTTTTCCTCAATAAAGACTCTCTGCAAAGCGTAAAGGTGAAGGTCCGGATGGACAATTCGCAAAAGCTGAAGCTGAAACGGCCTTCCATGTTAAAAGAGAAAAGCTAAGCCGCTTCTACTGCGAACCGTCGGAGGTAGCCTGCCGCAGCGCCGTCAGCCGCTCCGCCACGGCGTCCAGCCGGTCCTTGATCAAGATGGCGTCCGCATACGCAGCCGGGATGCCGGCGTAGCCGTAATACACGCCCGCCAGTCCGCCCGCGATGGCGCCGATCGTGTCGCTGTCGCCGCCGAGATTGGCGGCCCGCTGCACGACATCGGCGAAGCCGTCCCCCTGCTGCAAGCAGTAGAACGCCCAGCGCAGCGTATCGACGACGAAGCCGGTCGGCTCGCAGTCCGGCGCTTCGGCCAGCGCGGAAGCGTACGGCGTGCCCAGCGTTTCCGCAGCCATCGCCGGGCGCAGCTCTTCGCCATTCAGCAGCCGCAGCGCGATGCGGTTGTACAAGCCGCACGCTTCGTTGCACCGCTCGTCGTAGTGCGTCATCTTCGACTGCATCCGCGACATGCGGTTTACCCGATCCGGATCGGCATAGGCGAGCGCCACCGGCAGGCAGCGCATCAGCGAGCCGTTGCCCGCGCTGCGGCCCAGATCCTGGTCGGCCAGGAAGGCCGCCTCGAACCAATGGCCGCCATACCGTGTGAACGCCCGGCGAATAATATTGCCGATATCTTTCGGATCGGAACGGTACCACGCCAGGAAGCGCTCCCCGATGCTCGTCATCGGGTCGTCCGGGTAGTCGAGAATGCCCTCCGCCACGCAAAGCGTCATCATCGTGTCGTCCGTCACTTCCCCCGGTTCGAGATCCCATACGCCACCGCCGACAATGTCGGTCAAATAGCCGTACTTGCGGCGAATTTCCTTGGCGCTCATGAATTCGGTCGTCCCGCCGAGCGCATCGCCGACGGCGACGCCGTACAGCCCGCCTTTGATGCGGTCCGCCAAGCTTTTTCCTTTATCGCTCATTCTGCTTTCCCCCTCCTATAGTTCCGCCCACGGTGTGCCGAGGCTCGCATACTTGCGGTAGCGGCTCAGCACCCGCTTCACCTGTGCGATCCGTTCCTCCAAGCTGCCATGCAGCGGGATGTAAGGCACCCGACGCGCCGCCAGATCGGCGGCAATCTGCTTCTGGAACACGCGGCGCTGCACGTCGCCTGAACGGTCCCACGTGTCGTCGTACGGAATGTCGTCGCTGCACATAAAGACGAGATCGTAACGCGAAGCCGCTTGCGCCGCCAAGTCCCGAAGCCGCGGCAGCGCCATTCCGTGGTAATAGTGCGCGAACATAAACGTCGTGATCGCATTCGTATCGACGAAGAGATACCCGTTCGCCTCCGGCAGCAGCTTTTCCTCCCTGGCCAGATGCCCCTCGGCTATTTCTACCAGCTGGTCCGGCGTCAGCCGTCGGTCGGTCTGATGCTGCTCCCAATACTCGCGTCCGTACTCCGGCATCCAGGCCGTCCCGAACTCGCGGGCCAGCGCTTCGCACACGGTCGTTTTACCGGTCGAGGGTGCGCCGAGGAAGACGACGGTCGTCACCAGATCCCGGTACACCAGCGGATGGACGAACGCCCGGTTCGCGGGCGGGTCGTGCCGCACCGCCGTTCCCGATACCGGAAATGCCTCCCGCTTCGCGTCGACTTGCCGGTTCACGGCGTTCAGCGCTTCGCTCATATGCTCGCCGTACGGCTCGCTGGAATAAAAGTGCGTCACTCTTCGCCCGCCAAGCAGGCCGAGGATATAATCCTCCTGCGCCTTCTTGATCTCCGGCGTATAGCCCGTTTCCGTCGGCCCGTCCCAAGCCTCGATTACCTCGACCTCGGGGTACAAGGCGCGAATCCAGTCCGCCCGCACCGTCAGCGGAATGTCCGTCGTTTCGGGACAATCGTAGATGACGACAATCACGTGATCCGTCTCCGCGAGGGCCGTTTCGATCATATATTGGTGCCCCCGGTGCAAGGGCGCGAATTTGCCGAGCGTCAACCCGACCGTTAACCGCTTGTCGCTCATAAGCTCACCCCCATGCGTCCGTTCCGCCGCGCGGCCCGGTATTCGCTGCGCCACTGAATCAGCCCGCTTGTCGCGATGCCGAGGAAAATTACGTACAGCGCGGCCAAAACATACAGCTCTTTATACGCATACATCCCGATCGACAGCACGTCGACCGCAATCCAGAAATGCCAGTTTTCCAGCACCTTGTTCGACAGCAGCAGCTGCGCAAGAATGCTCAGCGTCGCAATGAACGCGTCCACATATGGAATCGACGCGTCCGTGAAGCGGGCGAGCACGTAGCCCCAGCCTGCCGTCACGACGACGAGCAGCAGCGCCAGCCCCAAGCCGAGCTGCGGCGTCATCCGCCGCGTCGGCCGCACCTTGGCCTGACCGCGCTTGGTCAGCCAGACGATCCAGCCTTGAATGCTCAAGACGAAAAACACGACCTGCAGCGTCATATCCGCATACAGCTTTGCATCGTAGAACATGACGAAAAAGCACGCTACATTCACCAGCCCGACCGGAAAGCACCAAATGTTTTGCCGCGCCGTCAGCCATACGCTGAGCAGTCCGCTCGTCGTAGCCACAATCTCCAGCGGCGTCGACGACGTGAAATAAGCGACCAACAGCATGCAGGCGAGCAGTCCGACCATCGTATACCATCTGTCCATGAATCTCATCCTCCCGATGTAGTTCTACGTTGACAATACAACTTCAATACTTTCAAAACGACTATATCGAAACCTAAAAAAATTAGCTGTACAACGACAGCTTCGGCAGATTGCCGGTAAAACGGTACAACTGTGCGGCGCGCTGCGAGTAGCGGTTCGATTTCTTCGGCTCCCCGTTCGCGTCGCGAATCTCCTCCAACACTCCGCTGCGGCTCTGGGTCGATTTCATTTTGCGGATGAAGTTCGCTTCCTCGAAGTCCGGCACCACCGTCCGGATGACCTGATACAGCTCGCCGAGCGTGAACTCGTCCGGCAGAAATTCTCCGGCAATCGGGGTGACCAGCATGCTCTGCTTGACCCGCTCCAGCGCATCCGAGAGAATCCGCCTGTGGTCGAAGGCCAGCTCCAGCCGGGTCAGCGCCTCGGACACCGGGAACAGCGCCACCTCCGCCGCATCGTCGGCAGCAGCCCGCGCGGCCAAATATTTCTCATGCACCAGCGCGAAAAAAGCATGGGAGATAATCCATCCCCGCGGGTCCCGGCCCGGGTCGCTGTAGACGTTGAAATATTCCATGTGAACGCCGTCCACACCGGTCTCCTCCTGCAGCTCGCGCCTCGCGGTCTCGTACATCGACTCCGTCTCCCGGGAGAAGCCTCCGGGCAGCGCCCACATGCCCTCGTACGGCCATACCTTCCGCTTGATGAGCAGCACCTGCAGCTCCCGCTTCGGCAGAGATTTCGTCGCCGTCGGCTGCGGCTCGGACGTAATGGTGAAGATGACGATATCCGCCGGCGCCCCGTCCGGCGTCCGGTATTTGCTTGCCGTATAGTTCGAACCGTTTTCCATAGTCATGCGCCACTCCTCCTTCTAATTCTCCGTTTCGATAATATCATTATGACATTTTTGATTCATTTGTCAAGACCGAACAAAAAAAACTGCCGCTCGCAAAGGAACGGCAGGAACTAAATCGGAAATCCGCTTATTCGATTTATCGCGATCCGTCAGGTCAAATCCATCGTCGGCAGCTCGCTCAAAGCCGTCTTCGTCATGTCTTGAACGTGCTGGCCGTTGGCGCGAACCAAGGTGTAATATTCGTAGTTTCGGATCACCGTGAAGTCGTCTTCCATCACCCCGGGATAGGCGCGGTTCACCGAGTAAACCTGGCTCCGGTAAGCCTGCAAAGCCCGCCCCTTGTGCTGACGGTAGTCGCTGATATCGACCCGTGCCGTAATCGGGCACGTATCCTTCGGTCCCGAGTCCTGGCAGTGGTCATAATAATGGGGGATCGAGGTGTAATAAAAAGATGGCCGCCGTCCCTCCGGGTACTCCGCTTCCGCCAGCGCGACCGCCTTCTCCGTCGCTTGGGAAATCGCGATATGATCGGGATGCCCCGTTACCCCGTCCGGCGGGAACGTCAGCACCGCATCCGGCTTCAGCTCCGCAATGGTCGAGCGAATCCGCTCCGCCAACGCTTCCGGATCGATCGACTTTAATTCGCCGTCCCGATAACGGTACAGAATCAGCTCAGCAACGCCGAGTACGGAGCACGCGCTGCGCAGCTCCTCTTCCCGGTGCCTGGCCAGCTCTTCGCGGGTGGCGAATTGAAACTCGCCCGACTTCCCCTTGCATCCCGAGGTGGCGCATGCCAGAACGACCTCGTGGCCGGTGCCGCTAAGCTTGGCGATTGTCCCTCCGGCTGCAAAGGATTCGTCGTCGGGATGGGCGAAAACGAATAACCATCTTTTCTTCATTCCCCTTCAGCCCCCTGTTGTTCGTATTTCACTACGCCTCTGTGGACGTCTTCGTTTGCAAATAGGAGAGCCCCATGGCCGTTACGCCGTAAATCGGCTCCTTCCGGGCCTCGTCCAGTTGAACCTGCGGAGCGTACGCTTTGATCTTGTTCATCAGCAGCTCCCTGACGTGCCCTTCGTTCTGCAGCACGCCGCCCTGTAGTATCATTGTAAACGGTTTGTCTAGGAACGACAAGCGCCGGACGACTGCAGCGACGCCGATGAACAGCTCGTGAGCGGCCGCCTCAAGAATCCGCTGTGCTTCCCGATCCCCTGCCGAAGCCGCTTGGCCTACCACACGGGACAGCTCGCTCAATTTCTCGACCGAGTAGTCCGGGCCGTACATCCAGTTGAACAAGTCCTCTTCCTGGTCCATGCCTAGATGCGGCAGCACCCAGTCGCCGAGCCGGGTGCCCTCCTCCCTGCCGTCATAGGCTTTGAGAATTGCCATAACCGCCTGCTTGCCGATCCAATAGCCGCTGCCTTCATCTCCGACGCGGTGGCCCCAGCCTCCGGCTCTGGCCGTCTGTCCCTGCTCGTTGATCCCGAAGATGATGGAGCCTGTGCCGGCAATGGCCAGAATTCCCGGCTGGCCGCCGGTGGCGCCGAGCAATGCGGCATAGCCGTCGTTTTCCACGATCAGATGTTGGACCCTGATCGGCAGCTGCTCCAGCACCTCCTGCACCAGCCCGGTAATCACGCGCCGGTCATATTCCGTATCCAGCCCCGCAAGGGCGAACACGGCGCACTCCACCTCGATTTCCGCCTGCGGCAGAGCGCTATCGTCCTTTTGACGCAAGTCCGCAATCGCTTCCTCGATTCCGAATACCAGTTCACGCATCGCACCGTCTTTCCCGATGCCCTGGTAATTGGACGAGCCGCCTTTTCCTTGCCCGAGTACGTTGCCCTGCCGATCCATGAAGATGACAAGGCATTTCGTCCCTCCGCCGTCAATCGCTAGCAGAGGGATGCTGCATTTTGCCATCAGGAACCACTCCACTCCGTCATGACTTGGTCCAGATGCTCCATCGCCCGCTGGATTTTGCCCTCCGCTTGTCCCAGCCAATTCAGATGCGCTTGATGCTGATACATTCGGAGGTCGACCATGCGGTTGATTTCCTTCGGACTCGGTCCTCCCGGCAGCGAGCGGATTTCCACAAAATGCACGGGATCGAGCGCCTGACGAAGCGTTTCTTCGGTAAGCGACGTATCCCGCCCGATGTGGCGGCGTGCGCTTTCGTTAACGATGGACAGCGTAATTTCGTTGGCCGCCAGACCTTGCGCCAGGGACAGCTTAACGACGTCGCTGACGATATGATGGGCTTTTCTGAACGACAAGCCGTCCGTCCGCACCAGCGTGTCCGCCAGCTCGGTCACCGTGGCGAAGCTTCCCTTCGTCCGCTCTCGCAGCACCTCCTTGTTCACTTCCATCGTACCGACGACGGCAGCGAACAAACGGTACATTTTGTCCATAATGTCAAGGCTTCGCCAAGCGTATGGCTGCATATCGTCTTCGGTGTCCACAATGTCGCCGAACGGCGTATTATGAATCATCGACAGCACCGTGTTCGTATTGCCTACGCAGCTCGACAGCAACGCGCGCATGTGCTCGAACGAGACGGGATTGCGCTTCTGCGGCATGATCGAGCTGATCTGCACGTATGGAGCCGCCACTTTCAGCGCGCCGAACTCCTGCGTGCACCACAGCAGCATGTCTTGCACGACCCGGCCCAGATTGATCGCCGCCAATTGCACGGCCGTCGCCACTTCGCCCAAGTAATCGGCCCCGCCGATCGCGTCGTACGAATTGTCGATCAGCTCGTCGAAGGCAAGCAGCTCCATCATATGCTCCCGGCTGATCGCAAAGCCCGATGTCGTGAGCGCCGCCGCCCCCATGCTGCTCCGGTTGCAGTTCGTGTACGACGCCATAATCCGGCGGATATCCCGGTTCAGCGAATCGACGACCGCCATAAAATAGTGCGCAAGCGTCGTGGGCTGAGCCTGCTGCGTATGCGTGTAGCCGATCATGAGCGTGTCGGCATGGTCTCTGGCGAACAGCAGCAGCTGTTCATTGAGCTTCAGCGCGGAGGTCAGCGTCACGATCAGCTTCTCCCGCAGCACCATCCGGTAGATGGAAATGCCCATGTCGTTGCGGCTCCGCGCCAGATGCAAATTGCCGGCGATATCGCCCGCATGCTCCAGCATTTGATGCTCGACCTGGAAGAACAAATCCTCGAACTGCCCCGTGTAGCTCGCTTGGCGGAGCGCCTCCGGATCGATCGACCGGATCGCTTTGGCGATCTGCTTCGCTTCGTCGGTCGTCACCAGCTTTTGCTTCTCCAACATGATCAAGTGAGCCTTGTTGATAGCCATCATCGGACCCAGCAAGTGAGTCTTGGCTTCGTTAAAAGCCGGCTCCAGCACAACCTCCGTATACGTTTTGCCGGGAAACGTCGTCCCTTCGGTCTCCATCCATTGTTCGCGATATCCCATAGCGTTACTTGGCCTCCCCATTGTTTCCTGTTCTCATATCCAGCCATTCTTTAATGAGCAAGTTCATATTGCGGCTTGCTTCTTCTACGATACTCTGTCCCGCCTCCAAGGAGCACTGCCGGATGCGGCCCGTATAGCCGTCCCAGCCTTGGGGGGTTCCTTCCACCAATACGTAAGGCAAAGGAGATAAAGGAGGACATGAATCTAATTCCAAGTCCGATTCCTGCACGATCACCATTTCCGGGCGAAACGCCTTCACGGCCGACATCTCATACGGACCGCCGTGCCCTCTTCCCGCCATCCCTTGGAACAGCCCCAACCGCTGCGTAAAATCGACGGTCGCCATCTGCCACCAGTTGATCAGCAGAAAGCTGGCGTCGGGGTAGCTGCCGGTCACCGCCTCGGCAACGGTCCGGGACGGGCCCATATTGGCGTCGTGGGCGTTCAGCAGCACGATATTGCGGATGCCGAACCGGCAGATCCCTTCGACCACATCAGTGAGATAGTCGATAAAAATCGAGGGCCGCACCGATATCGTTCCGGGGTAATGCTGTGTTTTGCCCGGGCAGGCCGAGTACGGTACCGTCGGATAGATCAAAGGATGCAGCGAGGCATCGATCCGTTCCGCGAAGCCGTCCGCCAAGATCGTATCGGTCCCGAGTGGGGAATGCGGACCGTGGTATTCCACCGAACCCAGAGGGACGACGGCGAATTGCGCGCGCTCCGTCACTTGACCGATTTCCCGCCCGTGAACTCCGATTACATTCATATGCTCCTTAAACCTCCGCTTCTTCATCGTATGGGGGAGGACCCCGAAGGGTCCCCGCCCACTGCTGTAAGTTTACTTGCGCGACGCAATTACTGCTTTTGACTAATCATATTCACAAACATGCGGATCGAGCCCGGAACCAAAGCCGGAATCTCGCGGTACCACACTAACGAGCTGTAAGTATATACCCCTTTGCCGTAATGCGCCGTGAGGAATGTACCGGTAAACTCCTTCTCGCCCGGGTCCCCGTTCGAAATGAGCGCCGTATACTCCTTGCCCCATTCCGACGGATTGTAGGCGGAGCGGTCTTGAATCCAGTTGTTCCAATCCTGGTCCGTAATCTTGTTCGGCGAATTGAACATCGGATGATCCGGAGCCAGCATCGTAACTTTGGAATTCTCGTCCGTTACGCGCCACTGGATGAGCGGGGAGCCGATTTTGATCGGGTACGGAGCAAGCTCCGGCGACCATTTGTCTTCCGGCTTATGATATTGGACGACGAGATTGCCGCCATTTTGAACGTAGCTCAGCAAGCGCTGGTTGCTCGGAATCAGTTCCGGACGGAACGCGTAAGCGCGAATGCCCAGCACGATCGTGTCATATTGGGAAAGATCCCCGTATTGGATATCCTTCGCTTCCAGCTTCACGACATCGACGCCCACTTGACGCAAGTATTGATCTATGTTGTCGAAGCCGCTGGAGACGTAGCCTACCTTCAATTTGTCCGGAACCTTCAGGTCGAAGGCCTGGATTTTGAGCTCGGCCGGCTGCACCATGTACGTCTTGCCGATATGCGGATACTCGATGACCTGCGCGCCCTGCGTACTTTGCACATCGCCATTTTTCGCGACAGCCGTCACGGTGAATTTACCCGGAACGACGTTCGAAGCGGCCTTGACCGTGAACGCGACGGACTTCGTTTCGCCTTTCGTCGCAAAGCTCAGCTCTTCGGCTGCCGGCTCCGCCGTCCAGCCTTCCGGCACGTTCAGCGACACCGTCGCTTTGGAAGCGCCCGGCGTATAGTTGCGCACGGTGACCTTCACCGGAATCGGCTCTTGCGATTTGAGCGTGTTCAAAATTGTTGCGCTCGGGCTGAGCGACATCGAATACGGAGGCAGCACGGCTACGGCGTTCTGCGGCGTAACCTTCAGCGTCGTTGCCGTATCGTACGCCTGATACTCAACCTTCGCGTTGAATACCGAAGGATCGTAAGGCTTGAACAGCGGTGCGTCCGCCGGAATCGTCACCTCGAAGGTGGCCGATGCCGTCTCGTTGTAGCCTAATTGCTCGAAGCTGGTCGCTCCGGCCGGCTTCGCCGTCCAACCGGCGGGCACGTTTAGGCTCAGGTTGATTTTGTTCAATTTCACGGAACCGCCGTTGAAGGCCGACACGGTGACCTTCGTCGTCTGACCGGCAACCAGCTCGCTTGTGGCCGGCTTGACCTTCGCCACGACGGACGCCGATTCCATGCTCGCTTTATTCAACTGCTCTTCTTTGACATGAAGCCGGTGGAGCAGATCCTCCTTGGTCGCCGCCTCCAGGCCGGATGCTTTGACGTCGGCCAGCGCCGTCTGGACGTCTGCTTTCATTTCATGGACTTCCTTCAACACCTTGGCAAAGCTCGGGTAAGCGGCAACGACTTCGTCCGCATCCTTTTGCAGATCGCGCAGATGCTTGACGATCTTGTTGTCTTTGCCCTTCGCGTCGATTTCTTTCGCCAAATCCTCGAAGGTGAAAGAAATCCCGTCGAAGAAGTCTTTTTCTTTGTCCGCCGATTTCACCGTGCTTTGATCCAGCTTGTAGTAATTGCTGAACAGATCGCCTTGTACGGGACCTTCGTCATACACCTTCCCCATGCCCTGGCTCTTGTGCATGAAGCGGGATTCTTCCCCGAGCTGGAGATAAGACGCCCCATAGATTTCGTTGTAATCCCCGATCGGCGCGTTCACGGTGTAGTCCTTGGAGCTGGCCGGCAGATACAGCTTCTTGATCTGCCAAGGCTGAAGCCCTTGTTTCAGATGTTCAGGGAAAATCTCCGGATTCGCGGCATCTTTGAACGCCCGAACGGTAAGGACATTGATCGTTCGGTGATGCCCGTGCGTGGAGGCTTCATTCAAAAACGAAGGAATGATTACATCCGGACGCAGCTCGCGAATTTTACGGATCAATCGTTCGTAAGCGACCGAGTCGCCCCATTTCTCCAGCGTTTCCTCTACGCTCTTGGAAAAACCGAAATCGTAGATCGGATCGTCCAACTGCTCGCCCAGCATGCCCAACGTTACATTGGTAATTTTGGACGCCTCTTGCAGCTCGCGGGTCCGAATGATGCCGAGGGCTTGCCCCAGCTCGCTCCCGATTTCGTTCTGTCCCCCTTCTCCCCGGACAGCAATAACGCTGGAGGTGTTAACCCCTCTCCCCAAGGAAAGATACGCTAAGGTCGCGCTGTGTTCATCATCCGGGTGAGCCCCTGTGTTCATCGCGCTGGCAATCGTGGTCAGCGGTTTAATCGACTTCCACAAATCGACGACGCCCCGGTCCGCATACGCGGGCTGAGCTTGAGCGGGCAGCAGCATGCCGCCCGCCAGTATGGCGCTCATGACAATGGAACAAAACTTTGAGGTCGACTTACCCTTGATCATCTAACTCCTCCTCTGATGGTGGAATGTTCCTCAGCCGGAAATGGCCATTTTCCCGCTGTATATCATAACGTGGATGATGAACTTTGAAGTCCGATGAATCATAGACGCTGCGTGAGCGGATCATTCTTCCGATCGCTCTTGTCCCCGGATTCTTTGATTATTTAACCCATGAAGTGGTGAGTATCCGGGGACAAAGGCGACCGCTTGCGCTTCTCCAGAACGATTCCGCTCCCTCCGCTTCTTATTCACCGGACTTTCAAGTGTTCCCCCACGAGATGACCGTCATTTACACGGCCGTGCTGTCGCCCGTCATTTTGCGCGAAACGAACAGCACGATGATGATCAACGTAATTTGCAGCACGCCGTATGCGCACGCCGTACCGAATTCAAACGAGTACATCCGCTGGAAAATCTCCACGGAAAGCGGCGTGCTTTTCGCGGTGAAGAGCAGAATGGAGGACACGAATTCCCCGATGCCCTGCACGAATGCAAGCAATGTGCCCGCAAGTATCCCGCTCAGCGCCATCGGAAAGACGACCCGCCTGAAGCTGTACCACCAGGAGGCGCCCAGGTTGCGCGCCGCTTCCTCGACCGAAGCGTCCATCTGCACCAGCGTCGCCGACGTGGAGCGGAACACAAGCGGCAAATGGCGGACGAAATACGCCAAAGGCAAAATCCAGAAGCTGCCGATCAGCACTTGATTGAAGCTGAATACGGTCGGCTCGCTGAAGGCGGCGATCAGGTTGACCGCGACGACCGTTCCCGGCAGCGCCCACGGCAGCATGATCAGCACGTCCAGCAGCGTTTTGCCTTTAAATTTCAAGCGGACCATCGCATACGCCGCCGCCACGCCGAAGATGATATTGCCGATCGTCGCGACAAAGCTCATCTGGAAGCTGTTCGCAATCGGCCGCCACGTTTTGCTGTCCGTAAACAGCTTCACATAGTGCTTCGCCGTATATTCCGGAGGAAGAATCTGCGTCGTCCATGTGCCGTCCGTCGAGAACGAGATCAAGACCAGCACGAGAATCGGCAGCAGCAGGATGATGACGCCGATAATTGACAGGATCATCGCGATATATTTGCCTGCGGCGCTCTTCACTTCCGTGCGGTGCACGCTGACGCCTTTGCTCATGTTCTGGTAATTGCGCAGCCCTTGGTACCAGCGCATCACGAGCAGGAAAAGGATCGACACGACGGACAGGATCGTGGACTGCGCCGCAGCCATATCCAGATTGCCGTTCGTCCGGGACAAATAAATCTGCATCGTCATCGTCCGCTCGATCCCGAAGATCAGCGGGGCCGTATAGGACGCCATCGCGATCATGAAGACGAGCAGCGAAGAAGCGACCAGCGCCGGCGTCAGCATCGGCAAAATGACGCGCCGCCATATATAGAGCCGTCCAGCGCCGAGACTCGCCGCCGCCTCTTCCAGCGACGGATCGAGACCGCGGATCGCCGAGGAGGCCGTCATATAAAAGTAGGTGTACATCGTGAACGTATGCACCACGAGCACGCCCCAAATGCCCTTCAAGGAAAACGGCACCTGATCGAGATGAAGCAGCGCTTTGAGCGCCCTTGGAATAATGCCGCTTTCGCCGTACAAGAACGTAAACGACAGCACGCCGACAAGAGGCGGCAAAGCCATCGGCACAAGCACGAGGACGGCCAAAATTTTCCGGCCGGGGAACTCGTAGCGCTCCAGCAGGAACGCCATGGCGACCCCGACGATCGCGCAGGTGATGACGCTTAAGACGGAAATATAAATGCTGGTCCAGAGCGCCTCCAGGTTGGACGTATGCTCCAGGCTAAAAAACTTGGCATAGTTTTTCAGCGACATCTGATCCTCTACCCGGATACTTTGCACGAACGTCTGAAACAACGGATACACGACATAAGCCAGAAGCACCAAAAACAGAGGTGCGACCAGGACATAGACGAAATAAGGCGAGTGCGTAAAGGAGCCCAGCTTGGATGAACTTGTTCCCGGTTTAGATCTCATAGATTCATCCCCTCGCTATCCCAAGAAATAGATGCTTTCTTTTGGAATGAACAGGGCGATCTCTTCCCCGCGTCCGCGCACCCGATGTCCTTGATTGACGAACATTGCTTTCAATTGCTGGCCTGCCACCTGCGATACATAGTTCACGCTGACTCCCGTAAATTCGGAGATGACCACGTTTCCTTTGACCACATTGTCCTGCTGCTCGCCTTGCAGCGCTTCGCGGACCGCTTCCGGACGGATGGACATCGTCACGGTCTTGCCCGCTTCCAGCTTGCAATCCGGCGATGCGTTGGCGGTCAAGCCTCTCAGGCTGAGGCCCGGAGCAAAACGTATGACCGCTTCGCCGCCCTCGACCCGTTCCACGGTTCCTTCCCACAGATTGGACTCTCCGATAAAGGAAGCGACAAACCGGTTGACCGGGCGGTTATATATTTCTTCTGGACTTCCGATCTGCTGGACGACCCCGCCCTGCATGACCATAATCCGGTCGGACATCGCCATCGCCTCGGCCTGATCGTGCGTGACGTAGATCGTCGTAATTCCCAGCTCCAGCTGAAGTCTCTTGATTTCGATTCTCGTTTCTTCTCTGAGCTTCGCATCGAGGTTCGATAACGGCTCATCCAAGAGCAAAATTTGCGGCTCGATAACCAGCGCGCGAGCCAAGGCAACCCGCTGCTGCTGGCCGCCGGACAATTGATCGATACGGCGGTTGCCGTAGCCTTCCAAATGAACCTGCTTCTGTGCGCGTTCGACGCGCTGAACGATTTCGGATTTCGAAACCTTTCTTACTTGCAGACCGAAGGCGATATTTTCAAACACCGTCATGTGCGGAAACAAAGCATAGTTTTGGAACACCATTCCCGTGTTTCTTTTGTTTGGGGGAAGGTTTGTAACATCTTGATCGCCGAATACGATACGGCCCTCGCTCGGATAGTAAAACCCAGCAATCATCCGCAGCGTCGTTGTTTTGCCGCAGCCGCTCGGCCCGAGAAAGGTGAAGAATTCCCCCGGTTGAATCCGAATATTGACATCTGTAACTCCCTTGACGTTTCCGAATTGTTTGCTTACGTGATCCAGTACGACCTCTATCAAGCAGGTTTCCTCCTTTGGTAAAATGATCAGGCGGAGGAGCTCCTCCGCCCGAATGCATTATTTGGAACCTTTCCCTTTGATGTTCTCATCCCAATGCTGCATCCATTCTTTCTCTTTTTGCGCCATAACAGCCCAATCGATATTAAGCGGTTTCAGTTCCAGCCCTTTCAGCCATGCCGGAAGCGTATCCTTGTTAATGTCCGTACGCGTTGGAATCTGGTACAGCTTCTCCGCAAGCTCGACACGCAGCTTCGAATCGAAGAGGAACTCGTAAAATTTCTTCGCCGCTTCCATGTTTTTCGCGCCTTTGACCACCCCGACGCCGTCAACCAGAATCGGCGCTCCGCTCGCAGGGTAAATGAAGTCGAACGGCTGCTTTTGCAGCTCCTTCTGGATCATAATATCCTGCAGGTTCCACAGCGACAGCGTGCCTTCCTCGCGCGCCAGCTTCAGGTACAGGTTGGTCGGATCTTGGGCGTATTCCTTCGTGTTGGCGTCAAGCTTTTTCAGCCAGTCGTACCCTTTCTTCGGATCGCCCGCGTCTTGACGGTAAATCAAGGAAGAATAAATCGTTCTCATCGTGCCGGAAGCGAGCACGCCGCGAATGATGATTTTGCCCTTGTACTTGGCATCCAGCAGGTCGTCCCAATCTTTGGGAGCGTCTTCTTTTTTCAGCGCTTTCGAGTTGTACATGATGACTTCCGGCAGCAGCATTTCGCCGTACCAGCGGTCTTTGCTGTCTTTGTACATCGCCGGGATTTTGTCGGCGAAGCTCGGCTTGACGCTTTCGAGCAGCCCTTCGTCCGCCGCCGTCATCAGCGCCGATTGCGTGCCACCCCACCAGAAGTCTGCCTGCGGGTTCGCTTTCTCCCCGCGCACGCGCTCCAGCACCTGCTGCGCCCCCATGGTAAGAACCTCAACGTCCATCCCCGGGTTTTGCTCTTTGAATTTCGGGATAATTTCTTCGACGACGTTTTTGTCTCTCGCCGTATAAATGACCAGCTTCTGCTTCTCGGACTTCGATCCCTCGGATGATTTGTCTCCCGGCTTCTGACCGCCGTCGGAAGCGCTTCCTCCGCAGGCCGTAACCGTCAGCATCGCCATGCTGAGCACGGCCCCCGTTAACCAAGTCGTTGCTTTTTTCTTTGTCATGTTTTGACCTCCTGTACTTTATACAAAATGTAAGCGTCTTCACTTGAACCAAACGGCATCGGTAGCGATAAAGCCGCTTACCGCTGCAGCTTGGAAGTGGACGGAAAAGCCTCCAGCGCGCAATGAATGGCCCCGATAAGTCCCGCCTGATCGCCGAGCGAGGCCATCTCGATTCGGGGAACGGAAGGAACCCAGTCGGTTAACCATTGTTGTATTTTATGAACCCCTTCGTCCCCGATATGCAGCATTTCTCCGCTGAGGATCAGAAGCGCCGGGTCCATCACGCTCGTTAAATTGGCGATGCCGTAGGTCCAGTGCCGGCAGATGTCGTCGAGAAGCGTCTGCGCCGCTTCGCCCCCGCTTTTCGCTTGATCGGCGATTTGCTTGACGATGCTCGATTCCTCGTCCATCGAAGGGAGGACGGCTTTGGCCTTCTCGCGAATGGCCCGTACGGAATAGTTGCGCTCGAATACGCCGTATTCTCCCTTGGTCTGGTTCCCGACCGGACCGATTACCATATAACCGATCTCCCCGCTCGCCTCTTTGGCTCCGCGGTATAATTGCCCGTCGATCATAATGCCGGCGCCAATCCCTGTTCCCGCATACATATACACGAGATTGGAATGCCCGACGCCGATGCCCTTGTGAAATTCGCCGAGCGTCATCAAGTTAACGTCGTTCTCGATGACCACAGGCAGCCCCAAGGCCGCTTCGATCTCCTTCCGCACGGGCAGCCCCATCCACCCCGTACTGGGGGCGTAGCTGACCGTACCTTCGCTTCGCTGGGTAATCCCCGGCAAGCCGAGCCCCATGCCAAGCAGCCTTGCTTTATCGAATCCGCTTTCATTCAGCAGCGCCGCAAGCCCTTGCTCGATGCTCTGAATGGCCGTCTCTCCGTTCATCGGATGCGGCAGGCACGTCGTGCGCTGAACCAGCAGCTCCCCCTTCAGATTGGCGATGGCCAGCTGCAGGGTACTGCCTTCGAATACCGCGCCGATGACGCCGTAAGCTTGAAAATTATATTCCAGAAGGATGGGCTTCCTGCCGCCCTTCGATTCTCCGAACCCGACTTCGCTGATCAAGCCTTCCACGATCATCTCGTCCACCAAGGCCGATACGCACGGACGGCTGAGCTCCGTTAATTTCGCCAAATCGGCTCTCGATACCCGGGGGTTTTCTTTCAATTGATGAAGAATGCCTTCGCGGTTAATGTGCTTCACCAGCTTGGCGTTTCCCGTTTGGCCTCTGCCAATCAATATGCTGTCCCCCCTCTCCGATTAAGTTAGTTAAAATGACTAACAAAGTTTTCTTGTCATCATTTTATTGTATTCGCTTACAAATTGTCAACTACAAATTTCTACATCTTTCTACATCTTTTCGATCTTAGGAATCCTCGGCAGAAACCGCTTTTTATCGCTTCCCGTGCGGTTTTACGGACTTTGGTACCGCCCCTCCCCTGCTAACTCGGCCATTAAGCGTTTCCAAAAAAAATTTATAAAAATTTTCGAAATTTGGTGTAGAACAACACAGAAATCCCAGACATTATCCATTATTATTAAACACATGGTAAGCGATGATTTCGAATCTGTATCTGGGCACTTGGATTCGACGGAGCTAGTAGTGCAACCGGACCACCTTTCAGTTGGAAGGTGTTTTTTGCCGTTCCAACAGAAACTGATGGAGGTGGTAAAGAGGTAATGGCAAAGAAGAAAATCAGTACGCTGCTCGTTGCTCTATTGATCATGATGCAGTGGCTGTATGCATTCGGCTTATCGCCGCAAGTCAACGCAGCCCCGATTTCCAACAGCATTATCGATAGCGTAACGATGGCAGTGTACGACAAGTCCGGGAACGTGGTGACGGATGACGTTTACGAGCCGGGCTCGAAGGTGAAATTGGACTACACTTGGTCCCTGCCTAACGGCCACGGTTACAAGAACGGAGATACGTACACGTTCAAGCTGCCGGAGCAATTCAAGCTTTACAACGATATCCCTGACCAACCGCTTGTCTCAGGCGGCGAAGCGATAGGGAAATTCAAGGTCTACAAAGACAGCCACGAGGTTGTCATGACCTTGGAGGCGATTGAGAACCTGGCGGATGTCAAAGGGACTTTGACTTTCCAGACGGCGTTCGATATGCAGGTGATCAATGGCAGTACGACGCAGATTATTAAAGTTCCGGTGAAAGGCGGCGAGCAGGTCTTTACGCTGCACTTTAAGCCGAACGTGACTTCGACCATCGGGAAAAGCGGCGTGCCAAAAGGCTACAATGCGAAAAGCATCGACTGGACGGTCGATGTGAACAAAGAGCTGGCCGCTGTGCAGAACGCGGTCGTGACCGATCCGATTCCAGCTTGGCTGGGCGCTCCGGTCACCGTCGCCGTATACGAGCTGAACGTAAGCTTGGACGGCAAGGTCGTTCAGGGTGCGCCGGTGGACGGCAGCAAGTACAGCATGAGCACGGACGGCAACGTATTGAAGCTCAGCTTTAATGAAAGTCCGATTCGGACGGCATACCGTATTCAGTACACAACGCCGGTGACCAACGAGGACCAAACTTCCTTCGTGAACAAGGCGACATTTGAAGGAAGCAACAAGCCGCCAGCCAGCGCTACGGCTACCGTTACGGTACAGCGCGGCACGGCTCTGGACAAATCGTCGACGAAGTACGATTCCAATACGCAAACGATCGACTGGGAGATTAAGTACAATTACAACGAGAAGGCGATCACCCAGGCCAACGCTTTCTTGACGGATTTGTTCAACGATACACAGGATTTGGTAGCGGGCTCCCTCCATGTCTATCAAGTGACGATCGACTCGAAGGGAAGCGAGATCCTCGGAGCGGAGCTGCCTGCAGCAAGCTACAAGGTAACCCCGGAGACTGCGGCAAAAAGCAACGGCTTTAAACTGCAGTTCCTGCAGGACATCTCGTCCGCTTACAAAATCAAATATCAAACCAAAGCCAATAACCGCGTGTTTGACGGCACGAAGATCACGAACAAGGTAACTTCCGGGAGCGGAGACAGCGATACGGCTACACGCGACATCAACCAGGTGATTATTACCAAGAGCGCCGGGGCGGTGGACTACCAAGCCAAAACGGCAGCTTGGAGCATTACGCTAAACCGGGACAGCGCGCCAATGACCAACGTGGTCGTGACGGACAGCTTCCCGAACAAGGGTATGCGTCTTATCCCGGGATCGCTGACCGTTAAGGAAGGCAACAAGCCGATGGACGCGACGGATTATACCGTGGACGCTTCCGTACCGGCGGATCAAGGCTTTAAAATTACGTTTAACCGGGCGTTGTACGGACAGGTGACGATTACTTACAGCACCGAGTTCAACATGGATTGGCTCGGCAACAACGCGACGAATTTTCTGAACCAAGCAACGGTCGCATGGGTCGACGGTAACTCCAAGGCGCAGACGAAGACGGTGTCCGCCACGTTCGATCCACGGATCGAAGTGAAAAACAATGGGTTTAAGAACGGCGTCTATGACGCTTCGCTGAAGCAGATTACATGGACGGTTGGCGTGAACTATAACGGCAAAACACTTGCCGGGGCAGTCGTTCAAGATACGCTCGAGTCCGGGCAGAAGCTGATCGACAATTCGCTGACCGTATACAACATGAACATTGCAGCCAACGGCACTCCGTCGCTGGGGACCGTTGTCGACAGCACGTATTACAATTATACGGTCGACAAAGACAACAAGTTGACCGTGACTTTCCTGAAGCCTATTTCGGCTCCATACACTATTGTCTTTAAGACAAGTCTTGAAGGAAAGCTGATTGACAATAAAGTAAACAACACGGCAACCCTCTTCGATGGAACAACGCCGGTATCGAAAAATTTGACGGCTTCCGTCAACATACCTTTCGGTGGCGAATACTTGAACAAGAGTGGTACCCAAAACGGCGATAAAATCAATTGGACGATTCTCATCAACCGCGGACAATCCACGGTAACCAATGCCAAAATCGTCGATACGCCGTCCGAGAACCAGCTTCTGCTGCCAGGTACGTTCAAATTGTTTACAACTAAAGTAGACGCTGGCGGTAAGGTCACCAAGGGAACCGAACTGGTCAAGGACGTAGATTATTCACTGGAAATCAAGACGGACGACGACGGGAAGCAGAGCTTTGAATTAAGCTTCCTGAAAAAACTGTCTACCTCAGCGATTCTGGAATATCAATCTTTAATCGTTGCGAAAGATCAGGATAAGGTCTCCAACAAAATCGCATTTACAGGCAATAACGAAACTACGGTAACCAAGGATACATCCACCAGCATCGTCGTTGGAGTCAGCAGCGGCTCCGGTACGATCGGCGGGGTCAGAGGCTCGCTTACCGTCGTGAAAGTGGACGCAGCGGACAATAAGACCCGTCTTGGCGGGGCAACCTTCGATCTTTACCGGAAATCCGGCTCGGATAAGGTGCTTGTCGGCACGCTAACAACCGATGCGAGCGGGACTGCATTATTCAAGAAATTGCTCGCCGGGGAATACTTCGTGAAGGAAACGGCGGCTCCGGACAGCTATGTGCTCGATTCCAAAGAATATCCGGTCTCGATCAATAGCGCAGACGGCTTTCAGTTAACGGTCGCCAACGCCAAGCCTGCCACACCGAAGCCTCCGGTCATCAAAGGCTCGTTGACAGTGAAAAAGGTAGATTCGGCGAAAACCGATCTGCTGCTCAGCGGCGCGACCTTCGAACTGTATGAAAAGAAAGGCGCAAGCTTGACACTGATCAGCACGAAAACGACGGATGCGAGCGGAACGGTTTCTTTCGATAAGCTCCCCGTAGGAGACTACGTGGTGAAGGAAACAGCGGCGCCGGACGGCTATGTGCTCGATTCCAAAGAGCATCCGGTTTCGATTGTGACCGCGGACAGCGTGAAGCTCACCGTCACAAACGATAAGACCACCACGCCTAAGCCGCCAATTCCGCCGGTCACCATCCAAGGCTCGTTGACGGTGAAAAAGGTAGATTCGGCGCAAAACGATCTGCTGCTCAGCGGCGCGACCTTCGAGCTGTATGAGAAGAAAGACGCAAGCTTGAACCTGATTGGCACAAAAACGACGGATGCACGCGGAACAGTCGTATTCGATAAGCTGCCTGCAGGAGACTATGTGGTGAAGGAAACGGCGGCTCCGACAGGCTATGTGCTCGATTCCAAGGAGCATCCGGTTTCGATTGTAACCACGGAAGGCTATTCGTTAACGGTAACTAACGCGAAATCGTCGTCTTCGTCTTCGTCGGATTCGGATTCGTCAGGTTCGTCGGGTTCTACATCGCCGACAACACCAACAACGCCGACGACAAATACATCGACAACGACGCCGAATAACCCGACTCCTGGGGGAGTTCAACCGGACGGCAACAAACCGAACGGGCAAGAAACGATCGATAGCAACACGCAGGTGCCGTTAGGCCCGCCAACGGTCGACCGTCCGCAGAATGGGGATAAAACAACTCCGCCGGATCAGCCAAAAATCCCGGAAAAACCGGACGGTAACGAAACGATCGACCTCGTGAATCGGGAAGTGCCGCTTGGTAACCCGCCGAGCGACAAAACCAAAAAAGAAACACTGCCGAAAACGGGAGAATCCAGCCCTGTTTACATCCAACTGGCTGGCGCTGCCTTGGTCGTTCTTGGATTTATGCTGCGTCGTAAATTTATGAAGAATACCTAAAAAAACTCATCCTAACGCGCGCCACTTCCGGCGCGCGTTAGGCGCTTGCCAGGACGAAGGAGGGAGCTCGAATGATCAAAAGAACGCTGCCGATCCTGTGTATTTTACTGGGAATTGCGATTTTTCTTTACCCTACGATCATGGATCGCTATGAGATCTACCGGCAGCAGCAAATGATGGACCAGTGGACGGAAACCTTGAAGCGTATCGATCAAGCGACCGAAACCGCGGTTCCAAAGCAGAATACGCTGAATCCCGTTCCGGTATCGGCAGTCGTCGCTCCCGATCCCGCTCCTGCGGACAGTCCTTCGAATGCCGGGTCGGAAGCCGCACCGGACCCTTTGCAGGGAAAGCCCATCGAGGGAATTTTAATCATCGACAAGATTAAACTGAAGCTGCCGATTATAACGGACGCGACCGTGAACAATCTGAAGCTTTCCGTCGCGAGCATCGCAGGCACCGGGAAGGCCGGCGCCGTGGGGAATTACGCCATTGCCGGACATCGCAACTTTGCGTACGGCAAAAATTTCAACCGGCTGGATGAGGTCGACAAAGGAGATATCGTCGAAGTCGATACGGGAAAGCAGCAGTTCCAGTATGAGGTCCAAGAGAAGCAGTACGTTCTCCCCGAGGACGTCTGGGTGTTGAAAGGTAACGGCAAAGACAAGGAAATTACGCTAATTACCTGTCATCCTATGGAGAACCCGACCCACCGTCTCATAGTGAAAGGGAAATTGATAGAGAAGCAATAATATGGTATGCTAGAAGCATAAAAAAATATTTTCGGTGCTTTCAACCGATAAAGGCAAACCTAACGAAAGTTGGGGACGCAAAGCTACAGGGCCTTCCTTAGTTTGGTAACTAAGATGGCAGCCAGTTACCGAAAGGAGAGCTTTTTTATGTTCAAAAAGCTTTTGGCGATGACATTCATCACAACTTTGCTGCTGGCAGCACCAAAAGGAACATATGCCGCAACCGAAAACTACCAAATCGACCGAACCGCTCTGGATAAAGGTCTCATCGCGGTAAATTATGCGCAAGATACCGATACGAAAACGATTGTTCGAATCTCGAAGGGCAATGATAACTACGACTATACCCTGACGAACGGGGCGCACTATCCATTGCAGCGAGGCAATGGCACATACAGCGTCCTGATCGCGCAGTTAATGAGCGATAATAAATATAAAGTCGTTTCGAAAGAAAGCATCGAGCTGAAATTGGATAACGAAAATGCGGTTTTCGTCCAATCGATTCCGCTTATTAACTGGAACAGCAATACGAAAGCCGTCGTCCAGATGAACAAGCTGACGAGCGCCGCCATGACGGATATGGAAAAAACGGCCGCCATTTATGCTTACATCACGCAAAACATCCAGTACGATTACGAGAAGGCTCAATCGGTCAAACCCGGTTATGTTCCTGATCTGGATGCCATTTACGATTCGGCGAAAGGCATTTGCTACGACTACGCGGCATTGTTCGCGGCGATGGCCAGAAGTCAAAATATCCCGACCCGCCTGATCATGGGATATGAAGTCTCGGCTCCGACAACATACCATGCGTGGAATCAAGTTTTCTTAAATGGGCAATGGGTCACGATCGACACGACGTACGACGCAGCCCGCGTGCAAAACGGCGAGAATACCCCGATGATCAAAAATGCGGCCGATTACACGATTACTCAGGTCTATTAGTTCGTTATTAAGAACAAAACTGAACGCTATTACGAACGTTAACCGTATTCGCCAGAATACGGTTTTTCTTTTTTCATTTTTGTAAACCGATATTGACAGCAGTAACCCGAGGAGGTATGATCCAAATACAAGTTTTTCTATTGGAATTAACAACATAGAGGAGGCTTTCGCCATGCATCGTTCCGTTAACAAAAAGAAAACGTTATTCCCGCTCGCAGCCGTCAGCTTATCGGCGGCTCTGCTCTACTCCGGACTGTACGGCGGTACCGCAGTTCGTGCGGAAGCGGCCACCGTTCCTGCGGTATCGTCTTCGGCGACAGTGTCGTCTCCCTCTGCGGCGGCCTATAAAGCCTTTTTGCAGAACCAGTACAAGATCGAGCTGCCGGCAGCGCCTACGAAGGGCGAATTTATTCAGGACGTGGCGAAGACGCTAAAGCTCGGCGGCTCCTCCACCGGGGGTAACCGGTTTAACGATCTGAAGCCCGAAGACCCAGCGTATGCGGCCGCTCAGGCGTTGGCCGAGAAGGGCGTTTTGTCCGGCGGAACGCTGCAGGTGGAGGCTCCCCTTACGGAAGATGCAGCCGTCTACATCGCGCTGAAAGCCGCCGATTTGAAGGAGCTTGCCTATACATACCCCGAAGCAAAAATCAAACCGGCGCTGCACAAGCTCGGCATCGACTATCCGGGCAATCCGAAGCTGTCGCTGCAAGCGGCGCAGGAGCTGGCGGCGGCCGTGGATACGGGCCTGCTCCCTGCCGCATGGCACAGCTCGTTCGGATTCGGAGACGTGGCATCCGGCGATTTTGCCGCCGACCTGCTCGGCAGCGTCCTGTCATTCAAAGGCGCTTACAAGCACACGATCGGCTCCGTGGCCGACGCGGATATTTTCGCCAAGCTGTACCAAGCTTATCAAACGCAGGATCTGATTCAGGTGAAAGAGCTGCAGGCCGTCGTGGACGAAGCGTTGAAGCAGAACTTGATCACCGGCTACAATCTCAAGGACTCCCGCTATAGCGCGAACTTCGATCCGAAGCTGTCGCTCACCTACGGGCACGACGATATTACGCACGCCGTGCAGCTGATCGGACTGCTGCGGAGCGAGGGCCTGAACGCCAAAGTTCAGCTGGAGCCGAAAACGTCGGCCTTCGTCTACCTGAAGGAATGGGGCGAGCCGAAGCAAACGGACAGCTACAAAGTCGTGCAGATCGAGAACGGCAACTACATCGCCTATGCGAAGGAATATGACATTGCCTTCGAATTCGATACGGCGGAGCAAAAAGCGAAGTTTCAGGACGTTGTTTCCCAATACGCCAAAAAGAATAGCGAGGACGCCAAAGGCCTGATCGCCAGCTCTTGGTGGCAGCCGCTCTACTATTCGCTCACCCCGATCGACGTGTACAAGGAAATCTCGAACAATAAGCTGACCGAAGGCCATTATTATGCGCAGACGTTCTCCTTGCCGGATAAAACCGCAGAGATCGCATCCGGCCTGCAAAAGATTCGTCCCGACGCCAAAGTGGAGTCTTACCGCTTCTGGGTCGATGAGCCGTTCTACAACTATTTGCTCGGCGGCTATAAATAAATCAGTGTTAATCGCGCTTTACAAGGAAGAGGCATGGAGGGCCTTCGCAGCCCCGCCATGCCCCTTTTTATTACGCATTACCTGTTTCCGGCTGTCTGCGGCTTCGCGCCGTCTTCGTGCGGCAGTCCCTCTTCCCGCCAGCGGATATACCCGCCGCTCAAGTTGATCACCTCTTTGATCCCGCCGGCTTGCAGCACGCTTGCGGCAATGGCTGAACGCGCGCCCGAACGGCACTGCAGCAAGACCGGCTTATCCCGCGGAATTTCGCTCAAGCGGCCGGGCAAAGTGCCCAGCATGAGATGCTGCGCCCCGGGAATGCGTCCCTCCTGCCATTCGCTTAAGCTTCGCACATCCACCAGATGCACATCCCCTGCTTCCACCTTCCCGGCTATCGCGGACGGGGTCGCTTCGGCATACGACTCCAGGTGCAAGGAACCGTCCGCGTGAAGCTTGCCCGCATCCATATAGCCGGCCACGTTGTCGATGCCGATGGACCGGAGCGCGGTCAAAATGTCCGGCCATTGATCCGGCTTCGCCAATACCGCCAGCGGACGCTCATAATCCACCAGCCAGCCGGCCCAGTTCGGGAACGATTTGTTATACGGAATATTGATCGTCCCTTCCAAATGTCCTTTGGCGAACTCCTGGGCAGGACGGGTATCCATCACCGCAGCACCCGCCTCACGCAAGGCGGTTAACGCTTCCAGCGACGCCAATTCCGCCGCCGCCGGAAGGCGGATCAGCAGCTCCGGCCCCTCTCGGTTCACCTGCTTCATCACGGCAAAATAGCGCGGCGGCTCGGGCTGGCCGTCAAGCAGCGCCTGAACGAACGCCTCTTCGTCCGTATAGGACAGCGCCGGGTTAAACCGCTTCTCGTAGCCGACGGTCGAGGACGGTACCGCTCCGAGCGACTTGCCGCACGCGCTGCCTGCTCCGTGTGCCGGCCACACCTGCAGGTAATCCGGCAGCCGCTTGAATTGCTGGAGCGAGCGGAACATCGCCCGGGCTCCGGCCTCGGACGTGCCGCGAAGTCCGGCCGCTTTTTCCAGCAGGTCCGGCCTACCGACATCCCCTACAAAGACGAAGTCCCCTGTGAAAATGCCCATCGGTTCGTCGGCGCCCCCGCCGAGATCCGTTAGCAGCAACGAGATACTTTCCGGGGTATGGCCCGGCGTATGCAAAACCTCGAACGACAGGTTGCCAACCGTAAACCGGTCTCCGTGCTTTACAAGCTGGCACTCCGCCTCTTCCGCGTACCGGTAACGCCAATCGTCGCCGCCCTCGTCCGACAGATACAGCTTTGCGCCATGCGCGACGCCAAGCTCACGCGCACCCGAGACGAAGTCCGCGTGAATATGGGTTTCCGTAGCGGCAACAATGCGTAGCCCTTCCGCTTCAGCGGTCCGCAAGTAAGGTGCCGGATGGCGGCCGGGATCGATCACGATCGCTTCGCCCGTCCTTTGGCAGCCGACCAGATAAGAGGCGTGAGCCAGTTTTTCGTCGTAAAAATACCGCAGCAGCATAGTTCTTCCCCCTTTAAAATTTGCTTATTGGGATTTGCCTCGTTACATCCGTCCTTTTAGCATGCCGTTCCAGTACATAACGGGCAGCACGTTTTTCTTCAGCAAGTACATGCTGAGCCGTTCCTTCGATTGATCGAACGGGAACGTTTCCTGCGGAGTCAGCTTATAATCGAACTCGGCCAGCACCAGCCGGTTGTACCCGGTAACCAGCGGGCAGGACGTGTAGCCGTCATAGCTCGCGGTCAGCGGCCCGCCTTGCAGGAACGCCAGCACGTTTCGTTCGACGACCGGAGCCTGCTTGCGGATGGCGGCGCCGGTTTTGGACGTCGGCAAATTCGAGCAATCCCCCAGACCGAACACATTCGGGTACGCCTTATGCTGCAAAGTGGAGGGATCGACGTCGACCCAGCCTCCCTTGTCGGCAAGCGGACTTTCGCGGATAAACGCCGGCGCTTGCATTGGCGGCGTAACGTGAATCATGTCGTAGGAGAGGACTTCCTGCTCTTTCGTCCCCAGATGCTCGAACACCGCTTGCTTGGCCCCCGGACGCAGCTCGATCAGATGGGTCCGGTACTTCGTCTCGATCTTTTTCCGCCGGATGACTTGCTCCAGCGTGCGCGCGTATTTGGGAACGTCGAAAATGACGTCCTTGGCCGAGGCAAAAATCACGTTCGACCGGTCGCGCACCCCCGATTTCCGGAAATAGTCGTCCGCCAAATACATGATTTTTTGTGGCGCCCCGCCGCATTTGACCGGCGTATTCGGATGCGTGAAGATCGCGGTCCCGCCTTGAAAATTCCGGATCGCGTCCCACGTGCTGTCTACCGTCTCGTACGCATAGTTGCTGCATACGCCGTCAAGGCCCAGCGCTTCCTTCAAGCCTTTGATCCGTCCCCAGTCGATTTCCAGCCCTGCCGCCACCACAAGGCAATCGTAGCTGACGACCCTTCCCGGCTGCGTCAGGAGCCGGTTGTCCTCCGGGGCAAACGACGCGACCGCCTCTTGAATCCAGTCGACGCCCTCGGGGATGAGCGAGGCCATGTCCCGCTCCGTCTCCTCCTTCTTCGCCGCGCCTGCGCCGACTAAGGTCCACAAAGGCTGATAATAATGCTTCGCCGCCGGATCGATCAGCGCGATTCGTCCCCGGAGCGCCCGGGAAGCCCGGGCTAGACGCGCCGCCACAGAAATCCCGGCGGTTCCGCCCCCTGCGATCACAACGGAATAATGCTCTGGAGCTGTCATAATCATCCTCCCGCTTACGTGTTAGGGTTGCCCCCGAATACTGACTGCTGTTCTTGCGGTGCGATTTCCGTCAACGCCAGTGTACTGCCGTGCCGCTCCTTGCGCCATAGGGGAACTCCCCTATGGCCGCCGTTCAAAGCGCCAGCTCCAGATAGTTGTTTTTGATCGCATATTGGATTAATTCGTGCTTCGTATCCAGCTCCAGCTTTTGCATGATGTTCGTTTTGTGGTTTTCCACCGTTTTGACGCTGATGGACAATTGTTCGGCTATTTCTTTGTTGGCGTAACCCAGCACGGTCAGGCGGACGATCTGCTTCTGGCGGGCCGTCAGAGGAGACGGCTGCCGCTCCTCATCAGCATTAATCCACTGCCTGATGACATCGTCCGAAACGGAGGTTTTATAAAAGCGTTTGCCCTGAACAACTTCGACAATCGCCTGATGCAGCAGTTCACCATGACTGTTCTTCAAAATGTACCCGTCAGCCTCCACCTGAACGGACTGCCGGACGAAAATTTCTTCGTCATGCATGGTCAGCATGACCGTCTTGACGGAAGGATGCCGCCTGCGGATTTCCCGGCAAGCGGCGAAGCCATCCAGCCCGCTGGGCATCGACAAGTCCATCACGACGACATCCGGTAGCAGCCGGTCGGTCATGTCGACGGCTTCATAGCCGTCTTGGCTTTCGCCGACGATTTCCAGCTCAGGGTAGCCTTCCAGCAGCATGCGAAGTCCCTTCCGGACCATCGTGTGGTCGTCGACCAACAGTACGCGTATCATGCTCTTCCGCCTCCTTGTACGGTACTCTCACTTGAATGACAGTTCCTTCGCCGGGGAAGGACCGGATGTGCAGCCGCCCTTCCATTTGGCCGGCCCGCTCTTCCATATGCTTGAGTCCGAGTCCTTCCTCCACCCGGTCGCGGATAAATCCGATGCCGTTATCCTGTACGGTTAAGACGAGATCGGCCCCTTCGCGGTACAGAATCACTTCCATGAGTGCGGCTTGCGAATACTTCAAAGCATTGTGCAGCGCCTCTTGAATAATCCGGTACAGATGGATTTCCAGAGCCGGCTTCAGCCGGTGGCTGACTTGGCTGTAGCTGAACGTCAGCTGCCGGTCGGGATGCGCTTTATTCAAGGTGGAGACGAGATGGTTCACCGTCGGAATGAGGCCGAGCCGGTCCAGACTGTGGGGACGAAGCTGGAGCGAATAAAGCTTGACGTCCCGGATGACCTTTTCCAGTTCGTCCACGATCTCCTGCATATAATTCCCCCATGCCTCCTCCTGGTGCTTCGTCCGGGAGCGGATCGCCTGAAGGCCCACCGACACGGAATATAGCGATTGCCCCACGCCGTCGTGCAGCTCCTGAGCGAGCCGTTTGCGCTCGTTTTCCTGGGCTTCCAGCGTCTTTTGCAGCACCATTTTGGATAGTCTCGCTTCTTCCTCCTTCCGCTTGGCGGTCAAGTCCTTCAGAACCAGCAGCACTTCCTGCCGTTTCTGCGCCGCATTCTCGTAAATGACGGCCGTGCTCATTTCCATTTCCACCAGACCGCCTTCATACGTCGGCATCGAGGACAGAAAGTACGGAACCTCCCGTTTGGCCAGCAAATAGCAGCGCTCTTCCCCCGGCTCAAGCGCTCTGGTTTGACAGTAGGAGCAGTACGGCACGTGCCCGCCTTCGCTCCAGCCGGTAATTCGTTCGGCCGACGGATTCATCATCAGAATTCTTCGCTCTTGATCCATCACAATGATCCCGTCCTGCAAATGTGTGTAAATTTGCTTTAAATAATCGTTTTGATCCATAAGAGCAACCTCGCAAAATATGGAAATAATATTATTTATTTTCCTTTTTTATGTGCGATGCGTCAAATTGGCGGCAAAAAAAAAAGCAGCAAGCCTTTCCAAGAACGTTCTCTTGAGAAAGGTTTGCTGCATAAGTCAAGCGGTACATTTTTGGGTAAATATCCGGTCATTCCGGCAAAGCGAGCTTGCCCATAACGGCAGGACGCGAAGCGCCGGTCGCAGACGGCAGTTGGTTCGGGATACCGTGCAGGAAATTGTTCGCGAACAAGGCGAACGCGATCGCTTCCTTGGCATCGCCGGAGATGCCGAACGCATCCGACGTGAGCACCCGCTGCTCCAGCAGCAGCCCGGCAAGCGTGCGCAGCAGCGTCCGGTTGTGCGCCCCGCCGCCAGACACGATCACTTCGTCCGCCCGGCAGGCGGGGAAGACGAAGTCGCGGTAGCCTGCGGCAATGGAGCGCGCGGTGAAGGCCGTGAATGTGGCGACGATGTCCGCGTCTGCGAGCCCCAGACGCCGTGCTTCACCGATCCATTCTGCGGCGTACGGCTTGCCGAACATTTCGCGGCCCGTCGTCTTCACGGGCTTCAGCGCGAAGTACGGATGGCTCAGCATCCGTTCTACGAGCGAGTTGTCCGCCCGCCCTTGCGCCGCCCAAGCGCCTCCGTCGTCATAGCTCTTCGACCCGCCGGACAACTGATACACGGCTTCATCGATCAGCATGTTGCCCGGTCCCGTATCGAAGGCGATGACATCCTCCGGCAGACCGCCCGCCGGGATGGCGGTGCAGTTGCCGATGCCGCCGATATTTTGCGCGATGCGGCCCTTGTCCGCCTGCCGGAACAGGATGAAATCGGCGTACGGTACGAGTGGCGCGCCTTGCCCGCCAACCGCCATATCGGCGGTCCGGTAGTCGCCGACGACCGGCTTGCCGGTAAGCTTGGCGATCACCGACAGATCGCCGATTTGCAGCGTCGAGCGGACCTGATGCCACTCGCTCGGGTCGGCTTCGGGAATGTGCCACACCGTCTGGCCGTGCGAGCTGACGAGGTCGATCTCGTCCATCGGCAGCCCCGCTTCCGCAGCGGCCAGCCGCACCGCCTCCGCGAAGATGCGGCCGAGGTAAAAGTTCATGCCGCACACCATCGCCACGTTCGACCGGTCCAGGCTGCACAGCTCCTTCAGCTTCTCGCGCAGCGTGTCGTCGTAAGGAACCGCGGTATAATGAACGAGCTCGACCTTCGTATCGAGTCCCTGCCCTTCGATGCGGACGATCGCGGCATCGACGCCATCGAGCGACGTGCCGGACATCAGCCCGACGACCAGTCGCTGCGGCTTGCGGAAGTAGGACGCTAGCATGATCCGTCCGCCCCCCATCCGACCGGGTAAGCTTCGCTGATCGTAACCGGCAGCCTGCCCCTCATCGGAGTCGCGCCTGTTAGCCCCTTGGCCGCGCTCTCCAGCGCAAGCGACCTCGATTCGTACACGGCCACATAGGCCGATACGGCTGGAAATTCGCGCAGATCGTACGGATTGCGCAGCGCAACCACTACCGGACGATTGCCCAGCGATTGCAACGCTTCGATCAACCGGACCTGCCCGGGATAAAAGGATGCGTTGTACGTGCCCACGACGACCTGCCCGAACGGCTCGGCCTGCGTCAACAGCGCTTGTAGCGCCTCGTCGTCCGGAGATACAGGAATGATCCGCTCGATAACGTCCAGCCCTTGCGCGGCCAGCGCTTTTCCGAGCGTATGCGGCATATCGACGGCTTCGTCGGCAATCGAGGTCGCGACCGCCGACGTATGGATCACCAGCGTCGGAACGCGCCGCAGCGGCAGCAGCCGCTCCTCGTCTTTGACCAGCGTCACGCTGGCCTCGCTGATCCGCTGGGCCGTCTGCCGGTGCGCCTCGCAGCCGACGAGGCGGAGCGCCGCTTCATGCGGCTCCGTCCCGGCGGCCAGCCGCTTCCGCTTCAGCGCAAGCAGCCTGCGAACCGACGCGTCGATCCGCTCCTCACTGATCCGCCCGGAGCGGACCGCCTCCAGCAGCGCGTCGAGGGCGCCTTCCTGCAGCTCGCGGCTGTGGCTGATCAAGACGATGTCCGCGCCCGCTTCCACGGCCATGACTGCCGCTTCAACCGTGCCGTAGTGAGCGACAATCGCCTGCATCTCCATGCAATCCGTCACGATGACGCCGTCGAAGCCAAGCTCCTCTCGCAGCAGTCCCGTCAGCACGCGGCGGGATAAGGTCGCGGGCAGCCGCTCCGGCTCGAACGCCGCAAACACGATGTGCGACGACATGACCGCATCGACGCCTGCGGCAACGGCACGCCGGAACGGCACCAGTTCGACCGCTTCGATGCGCTCGCGCGAATGCGGGATCGTCGGCAGGTCGAGATGTGAATCCGTCGCGGTGTCGCCATGTCCCGGAAAATGCTTCGCCGTCGCCGACACGCCCGCGTCCTGAAAGCCACGGATCGAAGCCGCTCCGTACTCCGCAACGGCCTTCGGGGATTCACCGAAGGAGCGCACCCCGATCACCGGATTGGCCGGATTATTGTTGATATCCAGATCCGGCGCGAAATTCATGTTGACGCCAAGCGCATGCAGCTCGCGCCCGGCAACGAGTGCCGCTTCGTACGCCGCTTCCACCGAGCCCCCGGCGGCAATCGCCATCGCTCCCGGCATCAGTGCGACGCCTTCCGTTATACGCGCCACCATGCCGCCTTCCTGATCGATGGAAATCCACAGCGGAGCCGTCCCCGCCCGCTGCGCCGCCTCCTGCAGCTTCCCGGTCAAAGCCGCGACCTGCGCCGTGCTCTGCACATTGCGCGCGAACAAAATAACGCCGCCGATCCGCCGCCGTTCGATCAGGTCCAAAATATGCTCGTCCGGCTCCAAACTGTGGAAGCCTGCCTGGATAAGCTGTCCGACCTTTTCCTCCAACGTCATGCCTGCAAGCTCCATCACGCTTCCCCTCCGTACAACAAATAAGGCCGCCTCGCGTCGTTCCATGCCTTCGCCTGCGCGTCCCATAACGATAAAATCCGGTTCAGCCCCGTCTCCGTATGAATCGAAGTCCGGACCAGATCGCTGCCGGACAAATAGTCGATAAAAGGCTTCCGCCCTTCCTTAAACGGCGGCGTCCATTGGAACTGCGCCGGGTAGAGCACCGCAACCGTATGCAGCAGATGCAGCGCCGTCGCGACGGAACGGTATGCCGCCGGATCGGTCACGAATAACTGCACGCCGCTGCACAGCTCGCCCTGATACTTCGAGAACGTCGGCGTAAAATGAACCGGCTGCGCGTGCACGCCCGACAGTCCCAGACGGTTCACCGCTTCGCCGACCGCGCGTCCGTCCATCCAGGGCGCGCCGAGCAGCTCGAACGGCCGCGTCGTCCCCCGTCCTTCGGACACGTTCGTGCCTTCGAACAGGCAGTTTCCCGCATATACCCGCACCGTGTCCATCGTCGGTATATTGGGCGAAGGCATGATCCATGGCAGCCCCGTCGCGGGATACTCCATGTCCCGCCTCCAGCCGAGCAGCGGCACGACCTGCAAGCTGCACCGCACAGGCATGTGGCTGTTCACGTACTCTGCAAACTCGCCGATGGTCAGCCCCGTGCGGAACGGCACCACCCACGCGCCGACCATCGATTCGTAACCCGCCTCCAGCATCCCGCCCTCGCTGACGATCCCGCCGAGCGGATTCGGCCGGTCGAGCACGATTAGCCGTTTTCCGTAGGCCGCGCACGCTTCCATCATGTACACCAGCGTGCTTAAATAGGTGTAAAAGCGCACGCCCAAATCCTGAATGTCGAAAACGACGGCGTCCACACCGGCCATCATTTCTTCCGTGGGCCGTTTATGGTCCCCATATAAACTAAAGACGGGAATCCCCGTCTTGTCGTCCTTCTCGTCGCCAAAGCGTACCCCCGCCTGCCGCTCGCCGCGAATGCCGTGCTCGCAAGCGAACAGCGCCGTCAAAGCCGCCGACTTGAACCCGGCGCACCGGTCGATCACGGATTCGAACCGCCGGTTGATGCCCGTCGGGTTCGTCAGCAGCCCGAAACGCAATCCATGAAGCTCAGATTCCAGCAGCGAAAGACGATCTGCTCCGGTCTGTACCATCCTCTCCATCGTTCAGCTCTCCCTGCCTGCAAGATGAAAGTCGCCGGATACGGCGGTCGATTCGTCCGCCCCGCTGCCGGACGGGGATGCCTCCTCATCCTTCCGCAGCACGTTCGCCGTCACCAGGTTCGCAAAAAATCCGATCATGCCCATATACAAGCAGGCGAAGCCGATAACCGTCACGCCCAGCAGAACGGCAAAGCACAGCATCTGAAAGCAAGCGCCGATCGTATACATCGGACGGGCGACGAACAGCTTGACGCTGCGGCCCATGGCGCTGAAGATGCCGAGCCGCTCCTGAACGACCAAAGACAGCGTATAGGTTTGCGATATGAAAAAGAGGGCTACGAAGTAAGTCTGAAACACGGCCAGCGCCAAAGACATCATCCCACTCCGGCTGCCGTAGTACCACCAGGAGGAAACGAGGATCAGCACAAACAAAGCGCAGACGAGCCCAAAGACGAACGAAGAGCCGTAATGGGCCAACGTTCCTTTGAGCATGGTCCGTACGCTCCCCTTCTCCCCTTGCAGGATGCGGTGACACGCGTAGAGCGCACCCGCCGCCAAAGGCACGTTCAGCAGCACCAGCAATAGCAGGGCCAGCGGCACAGGCAGGAAGAGCAGCACCGGAAACAAAACGAGCGAGCTGACGATGCTGAACAAGGCGACATGTATGATTTCGCGGTACGTTTGCAATCCGGACCGCACCATGATTTCACTAAGCTTTCGCATCGGACATACCTCCTTTTTCTAGAAAAGTCCGGTGAATATGAGCGAAGCAGCCGAAAGCGCTCTGTAGAAACGAAGTGTTCGCCTTTGTTTCCGGATTTCAACCTTTTAAGGGGTTATATGATCATGAAATCCGGGAACAAGAGCGATCGGAAGAGCGCTTCGGATGCGCAGCGTTTGCTATTCACCGGGCTTTCCGGCTTCTTTTACGCTTACGCCTCCAGCACGATGCGCTCTTCCGTAGCCGGATCGAAGAAACTCAGCTTGCCTCCGTCGAAGGCGAACAGCTTCGACTGCCCCACCTGCGCCGCCGTCTCCGGATGGACGCGGGCCGTCACCATCCGCTGGCCGACTCGGAAGTAGACAAGGTTCTCCGCGCCCAGATTTTCCACGACTTGCACGACGGCATTCAGCCGGTACGCCGATGCGGCCGGCGGCATGAACTCCTCGCCGTATATATGCTCCGGACGCACGCCCAGAATGATGCTTTTGCCTTCGTACGCCTTCAATCCCCGGACAGCGACATCCGTCAGGGCGAAGGAGGCCCCTTCCACATGCACGTGTCCCCGCTCGATGCGCGCGTCCATAAAGTTCATGGCCGGCGACCCGATAAATCCGGCGACGAACATATTGCTCGGCCGGTTGTACAGCTCCGTCGGCGACGCAATCTGCTGAATGCGCCCCTGGTTCATGACGACGATCCGTTCGCCTAGCGTCATCGCTTCGACCTGATCGTGGGTTACGTAGACGATGGTCGCGCCGAGCCGCTTGTGCAGCTCCGCCAGCTCCACCCGCATCTGAATGCGCAGCTTCGCGTCGAGGTTCGAGAGTGGCTCGTCGAACAGGAACACCTGCGGATCGCGCACGATCGCGCGTCCGACCGCCACCCGCTGGCGCTGCCCGCCGCTGAGCTCCCGCGGCTTGCGTTCCAGCATGTCGGTCAGCCCCAGAATCGCCGACGCCTCCTTCACCTTGCGCTGGATCTCCTCCTTCGGGCGCTTCAGGTTTTTGAGGCCGAAGGACAAGTTTTCTTCAATGGTCATATGCGGGTACAAGGCATAATCCTGAAACACCATTGCAATATCGCGGTCCTTTGGGTGCATCTGATTGACGAGGCGGTCTCCGATGTAAATATCGCCGCTTGTCTGCCGCTCCAGCCCCGCGATCATGCGCAGGGAGGTCGTTTTGCCGCAGCCCGAGGGACCGACGAACACGACGAATTCCCGGTCTTCGATCACAAAATTGGAGCTTTCGACCGCGGTGAAAGTCCCTTTTTTGTCGTCCACATACTCTTTGCGTATATTTTGAAACACCACGCGTGCCATCGCTTCGCTTCCTCCTTCTAGCCTTTCACGGCTCCTATGGTGATCCCTTGCAGGAAATATTTTTGCAGCGAGAAGAACAGGATGATCATCGGCAGAGCCCCGATGGTCGCGCCCGCCATGATCGCGCCGTAGTCCGTGGACTCGGCAAATTTGAAGCTGGCGAGACCGACCTGAATCGTCCGCATCTCACTCGAGCGCGTCACGAGGAACGGCCAGAAAAAATCGTTCCAGTTCGCCACGAACGTGAAGATCGCCAGAACGGCGAGCCCGGGCTTGGCCATCGGCAGGATGATTTTATAAAAAATGCCGAATTCGCTGCAGGCATCGATGCGTGCGGCATGAATAAGCGATGTCGGTAACGTGGACATATACTGCTTCATGAGAAAAATATTCCCGACGCTGACCAAGGTCGGCACGATCATCGCCGTATACGTATCTGCCAGGTCGAAAACGTTGATCACCAGCACGTACAGCGGAATCAGCGTGACCTGCGCCGGAATCATCATCGTGCCAAGCAGCACCCAGAAGATCGAATTGCTCCCGGGAAACTTCAGCTTCGCGAACGCATAGCCTGCCATGGAAGCGAAGAGCAGGTTCGTGACGGTCAGCACCGAAGAGACGAACAGCGAGTTCAACAGCCATTGGACGGCGTTATTTTTCGTGAAAAAGCGCTCGTACGGCGCGACGGACCAAATGTCCGGAATCATCTGCGGCCTAAAGACGGCCGAGGCCAGCGAATCTTGGAACGAGCCGATAATCATCCAGTACAAGGGGATGACCGTGATGACCGCCCAGAAAGCAAGAATGATCGCTGCAACTCCGATGAAGATTACTTTCGATTGGTTGCTCAACGCGTTCACCCCTTAATATTCGATGTCCGATGAGAAATATTTGAATTGAATGATCGAGATGAGAATAATGACGATCGCGAGCACGAACGATTGCGCGGAGGCCAGGCCGAAATCGTAAAATACGAACGCCGTCTGGTAAATGAGATAGGCAATCGTCGTCGTGGCGAAGTTCGGGCCGCCCTGCGTCATCAGGTACACGCTGATGAACACCTGAAACGAGGTGATGACCCCCGTCACCAGCAAGTACAGCGTCGTCGGCTTGAGCAGCGGCCACGTAATTTTCGTGAACTTCGTCCAGCCGCTCGCATGGTCGATGTCCGCCGCCTCGTACAGCGATTTCGGAATGCCGCCCATCGCCGCAAGGTACAGGATGATGCCGCCCCCGTGCGAGCCGAGGTACGTCATCAACATCAGCGAAAACAACGCGCTGTTCGATTTGCCGAGCCAGATGACCGGATCGATGCCGAACCAGCCGAGCACCGTGTTCATCGGTCCCCAAGGGGTCGGATCGAAGATCGCCAGCCAGACGAGCGAGATCGTCACACCCGAGACGACGCCCGGCAAGTACAAGGCCGCTTTAAAAAACGTCTGCCACGACTGGCGCATCTGAAAGATGAGAAAAGCGAGCACGAATGTCAAAATAATGTTGACCGGCACCGTGCCGATGGTGAAAATCACGGTATTTTTCATCGACTTCCAGAACACTTCGTCCTGAAACATAAACTTGTAGTTATCCAGGCCGACCCAGTCCGTTTTCATGACGGTGTACTTCTGAAAGCTCATCAGAAACGCCGAGATGACCGGATACAGGGTGAACACCAGAAAGAGCAGCACCGGAACGAGGATAAACAAGTACGACCAGCCGTAATCCCGGATGAACTGCTTGACGGAAGTGTTCGCCTTCCTCTGCCGGATGGCTGGGCCCGGCACGCCCGGCCCGTTGTGTAAATGGTTCATGGCGATCCTCCTTCATCATGCCTATGCCGGCGAGTCCGAAAAAAAAGGCCCCATATGACTCCATACAGGGCACCTTTTCGCGCGGCTTGTTGCTGCATTACTGGCCGAACATTTGCTTGCCTTTGGCTTTGAATTCTTCGGCGATTTTCTCCGGTGTTTTCTCCCCGGCGAACAGCGCCTGAATGGCCGGTTTCTGCACTTGCTCCTGGAACTGCTTCAGCTTCGTCGACTTGTCGACGTCCAGATTGCTCTCGACCGATCTCGTGGTGCTCTTCATGAAATTTTGTGCGGCTTCCCAGTTGTACTTCTGGGCTTTGCCTTTGCCTTCGTACATTGTTGCCTGGGACTTGCGGACGAACGGCAGGTTCAGCTCGTTGGAGGAGTTCCCCGCTTTCGCACCGCTCAGCGCTTCCATCACGAGGAAAGCGTTCTTCGCGTGCTGCTCGCCCTTGTCGTTCTTCTGCTTGAACATGACGTAGCCTTCACCCATCACGTACGTCTTGCCCGGCGCATTCTCATGATGCGGAACCGGAAGCAGGACGAATTCGATTTTCTCGCCCTTCACTTTGCCCGCGTCGATATCCTTGTTGCGGTTGGCGATAATCGTATCGTAATAAGGCAGCGCTTTGCTGATGACGGCGGCTTTGCTATCGTAGAACATTTGCGTTCTTTGCTGCGGGTTGAGCCCGCCCGTTTCCTTCGGCATCACGCCATCCTTCATCAGACCGTCGATGAATTTGAGGGAGTCGAGAATTTTGTCGTCGTTCCAAATGAACTTGCCCTTCTCGTCCAATACGTCGACCAGACCGGCGTTTTGCGCAATCAACTGGCTGAAATCGAGGCTGGTGCCGTCCGTCGCGAGACCGTACTGCATCGAGCCGTCAGGCAGCTTCTTCGTCATCTTCTTGGCGATGTCGCTGAATTCGGACCAGGTCCAGCCCTTCTCCTGAATCTTCTTCCAGTCGACACCCGCTTCTTCCAAAATGCGCTTGTTGCCGCCCCAATTCCATTGTCCCGCGGTCAGCGGCAGCCCGTATTGCTTGCCTTGAATTTTGCCCAGATCAAGCATACCCGGCAAGTAATCGTCCTTGATTTCCGGGGTCAGGAACTGGTCGAGCTGGATAGCAAGCCCCGTGTTGACATAGTGCCCCGACACCGCATGGTAATACAAATCCGGCGGGTCGCCCGCGTTCAGAGCAATGTCGAATTTCTTCGGGCCTTCGGCCCAGGACAGCACTTCGTACTCTACTTTAATATGCGGGTACTGCTTGTTGAAATCGGCGATCAGTTCCTTGATGTCCTTCTCGTAATCCCCATGAACCGGGTAGGCCCATACCCTGACGGTATCGGGCTTCTTGTCGTCTTTTGCGGCTTCGCCGGCCGGGGCGTTGGCTCCCCCCTCTTTTTTGGAGCAGGCGGAAACAAATACGAGACTTAAAGCTACCGTCATGGCAAGCAGTTTGCTGACCTTCATACATCCATCCCCCTAGTTAGCTTTTATGATTAAGTTTGGCCATGCCGTTCGCAAGTTCCCGGATCGCCTGACGGCTCCGGTCGAGGTACATGACGGACTGCTCGTAGTTGTTGCTGGCGACCCCGAGATATAAAATATCGATCACGTTAAGCTGGGTAATCCTGGACGACATCGCTCCGCTTCGAATCTCGTTCTCCGTCGAGGAGATGCAGAGCGGAATGTCCGTGTACTGGGCGAGCGTTGTGCTGCCGTACTTTGTGATGCCGATGGTCACGGCACCGTTCTGCTGAGCGGCCTTCAGGGCGGCGATGACTTCCTTTGTTTCACCGGAGTACGAGATGCCGACGGCGACATCCTCCTCGGTCAAGGTAACTGCCGACGCCAGCTGCACATGCGGATCGGCGAAGCAGAAGCACGTCCGGTTGATGCGCAAAAACTTCTGCTGCGCGTCCTGGCCGATCAGATTGGAAGCGCCGATGCCGAAGAAATAAATCCGCTTCGCCTGATGAAGCGCCTCCACCGCCTTGGACACCTGCTCCAAATCGAGAATTTTCACGGTGTCGTGGATCGCTTGAATATTATTGTTGGAAACGTGCTGCACGATCGTCGCAATCGAATCCTGCGGCCGGATTTCCTGGTAGCCCTGCACGCCCCCCGTTTCCCGGAGGTCTCCCGCCACCTTCAGCTTCAAATCCTGGTAACCCTTCACGCCCATCGATTTGCACAACCGGATGATAGCGGCCTGACTGGCTCCGCTCGCTTCGGCCAACTGGGCGACCGACAGCTCGATCATCCGCTCGGGATGCGCGAGCACGTATTCCGCGACCTTTTTCTCCGAAGGATTCAGCCCTTCTAAAATCTCTCTTAACCGAACCAAACCTCCATGCATTGCGCTCACCCCCTCCTATATGTAAGATATTATCACATATAAAGTTATTAATTAAAACAAATTCATGTTATTGATACCGTTTCCAATGATCAAACTCATTATATCTCATTTGAAATTTTAAATCAATATTATTTTTATAACGTGAAATTTTGTTTTACAAACCAAGCCTCGTTGTCTTATACTCGAATTATGCAAAGAGGGTGAAAAGGATGGACTATATCGTTGGAATCGACGGCGGCGGAACCAAGACGGAAGCGCTCGTCATCGACACTTCAGGCAACCGGCTCTTCGGTTGTACGGGCGAATCGACAAATTCGAAGGCGATTGGCTTCGAGCTGGCCTCCCGTCATCTGGAAGCCGTGTTGGACGAAGTGCTTCAACATGAAGCCTGCGCAAACGGACGCTGTCTTGCCGTCTGCATCGGCATGGCCGGTACCGATACGCCGGAGGAAAAGCAAGCGGTCGAAGCCGTCCTCCGGGCTTACCAGACCCGAACCGGTACCGCGTTCGAGATTTTCGTGCGCAACGATGCCGAAATCGTCCTGATGGCTTCGCTTCGCCGCGAATACGGCATCGCCGTCGTCTCCGGCACCGGCTCGATCGTCTTCGGCTGCACACCGGAAGGCCGGCGCTACCGGGTCGGCGGCTGGGGGCATCTGCTGGGCGATGAAGGAAGCGGTTACCAAATCGGACTTCACGCGCTGCAAGCCGTGATGCGCAGTCATGATGACATCAGTCCGGCAACGGCCTTAACGGATATGATCCGGCACACGTATAGCTTTGACGCAATTACCGAACTGAAAACGTACATCTACGGACCGGACATTCGCAAAAAAGACGTCGCCGCCTTCGCCGAGCTGTGCATCAACGCAAGCAAGCAAGGGGATGCCGTTGCCGTGCGCATTATTGAAAGCGCGGCTGCGGAGCTAGCCGTCGCCGTGGCAGCCTTGGTCCGCAAGGACGCCTGGTTCTCAGGTTCGGACCTTGTAACGACGGGCTCGGTGTTCAAGCATTCTCCTTTGTTCGCCGATACGTTCCGGCAGACGATCTCCGAAACGTTCCCCGGGCTGCGCCTGCACCCGGCTTCCGAGCAGCCCGCTGCTTACGGCGCCGCCTTGCTCGGCTTCGAGCTCTTTCAAAGAATGCGATAAAAGGAGCAGTCCCTATGTATAACCTGCTGAACGAATTAACTACCGAACAGCGCAATCCGAATACGACGCAAATCGACCGGCTCAGTTCCGAGGAAATCGTACGGCTCATCCACGCAGAGGACCGTCTGGTCACCGAAGCGGTGGGCCGCATCCTGCCGCAAGTTGCGCAGGCCGTCGACCGGATCGTCGCTGCTTTTCAGCGGCAGGGCCGGCTGTTCTACATCGGCGCCGGCACCAGCGGGCGGCTCGGCATTCTCGATGCGTCCGAATGTCCGCCGACCTATGGAACGGACCCGTCCATGGTGCAGGGCATCATTGCGGGGGGCTTTCAAGCGGTCAAAGACCCGGTCGAAGGTGCGGAAGACAGCGAGGAGCTTGGCGCGAAGGATATTGACGAGCACGGCGTAACGGACCGCGACGTAGTCGTCGGCATCGCCGCCAGCGGCCGCACCCCATATGTGCTCGGCGCCATGAAGCGCGCGAAGGAAAAGCAAGCGACCGTGATCGGTCTTTGCAATAACGAGAACACCCCGATGGCCGGCATCGCCGATCTGATGCTGGAAGCCGTCGCCGGTCCAGAGGCCGTGCTAGGCTCGACCCGGATGAAATCGGGCACCGCACAAAAGCTGATCCTGAACATGCTGACGACCGCCTCCATGATCCGCATCGGCAAAGTATACGAGAATCTTATGGTGGATGTCCTTCCTTCCAACGAGAAGCTCGTCTACCGTGCCAAACGGATTATCGGCATGGCGACCGGTGCGCCGGAGGATGTGATTAGCGAAGCGTATACCGCGTCCGGAAGACACGTCAAAACCGCGATCGTCATGATTTTGGCGAAAACGGACCGGGACGGCGCGCGCGAGCTGCTGGAGCGCTCGGGCGGTTTTGTACGCCAGGCGGTGGCGCTGGCAAACGGCAATTAACACGGGATCGAGGACCAAGGAGGAGAATTTACGGTGGCAGACATACGGCTCGTCCGGCCGGACGAGATGGCCGAAGCGGTTAAGCTTTCGGATTCGATTTTTCGCGATGCGCAGCAGATTTCGATGCAACCTGCGTTTCCCGACGTGTTTTCAACGGCCTTGGGCCAGTCTTACGGGGCGTTCGAGGACGGCAAGCTGGTCTCGTTTATGGGACTCGTGCCTGTTACGATCCGCATCGGAAAAGCAGCACTCGGCACGTATCAGCTTGGCTCCGTCGGCACCGATCCGGATGCCCGGGGCAAAGGCTACGCCAGCCTGATTCTACAGCGCATTTTTGATCATATCGACAAGGCGGGCGCGTCCCTGCTGCTCATTTCGGGCGGCCGTTCCTTGTATACGCGGGTCAATTGCCTGCCGTTCGGTGTTGTCCGAAGGTATACGGTGGATGCCGCTGCGGCGCAGGCGCTGCAAAGCCGACACGCTTCGGAAGGAATACAGGTGCGCGATCTGGAACCGACCGATTGGCTGTATATGCGGGAATTGGCGGGCGCAAGAGTGGCCCGCTTCGAGCACAGCGTCACCGACCTGGCGAATCTGGTCCATAACGAGGCGCTCGTCAGCTGCATTAAGATGAAGCACCGGGTGCTCATCGCCGAGCGGGACGGGAAGCCAGCGGCGTTTCTTGTCGCCGCCGTGCCGAATCCGCCGCTCGTTCCGAAGCGCGTTCCGTTCCTGATCGAAGCCGCCGGGGACGGCCCGGCCATTGCGCTGCTGGCCGCGCATGCGCTCACGCGGCTGGAGCTGGAGCAGATCCAGCTCCCGGTTTCCGTGCACGAAAGCGATTGGCTGGATGCGCTCGAATCGGTGCCGTACCAAGAGGAGCCGAATCAAGGCACCGTCAACGTGCTCCGGCCCGAGCGCTTGATCGAGCAGCTCCGGCCGTTCTGGGCGGAAGCGGCTCCGGGCCGCCATGAAGCGCTTCGCGTGCAATCCGCGGGCGACGGACGGGTCAAGCTCGAATACGACGGCTTGTCGGCGGAGCTGGACCCGCAGGCGTTCATCTCGCTCGTCTTCGGCGGAGACGAAGGTATGGCGGAGCACTCCGTGCTTCGCAGCGGGCTGAAAGAGCTGTTCCCGGTGCCGTTTCCGTTTACGGCGGGGTTGAATTATGTGTGAGCGGGCGTTAGCCTTCCGTTGATAACTAAAATGATTAGATAAGCTAAACTCGATAATGAGCAGAGAAATACTGCTCATTTTTTTATTGTTTTCCGTGTCTCAAAGCCCCCATTCATAGTTGTCGACTTAAAAAATATGTTATACTTCTTCTGAGGTGATAATTATGCTTAAAGACGAAGTAAAACAAATCATTGACAATTTGCCTGACGATTGCTCACTTGAGGATATTCAATATACATTATATGTTCGCAAGAAGATTCAACAAGGACTTGATGATATAGACAAAGGCGACGTTATATCTCATGAAGAAATCGAGAAGCGGATGTCTAAATGGCTAAATCAGTAGTATGGACAAAAACCGCAAGTCAATGGAAAGAGCCAAGACGTTGAGTCTTTTCCCCAATAGAGGGAGAATCGTACCTGAAATCAGCAACCCGGATGTAAGAGAGATTTTTTTACACCGATATAGGATGATCTACAAAATCGAAGAAGATCAAGTCATTATTTTAAGCTTCATACATGGAGCTACAAATTGGAATGGCCAATAACTCCCCATATTTGATGTGGGTGTTATTTTTTTATCTCAACACTCTAAGCGGGCTTCGGCCCGCTTTTTTTTGCGTTGACAAACGCTCACATCAGATTTATATTACTTTATAGTAACATTACTTAAAAGTAATATATTTGTGTGAAGGAGCGGTTATCTTGTCCACCCTCGTTATCGCCATTCAAATTATACTGGCCGGGATGTTTTCGCTGTCCTCATTTATGAAACTCAAGAGGACGCCGTCGATGGTTCAGCATTGGAACGAATACCGTTACCCAATGTGGTTTTTGACCCTTACGGGCCTCGGAGAGCTTGCAGGCGTCGTCGCGCTTCTCGTCGGTTTCCGGTTTCCCGTGCTGCTGCCTTATGTCGGTTTGTTCTTCGTCGCTTTGATGCTGGGAGCGATTCACGCGCATCTGTTCCGGGCGAAGCACCGGCCTGTCATGGCCACTAACGCCGCTTTGATGCTTGCGCTGTCCGTTGTCTTGATCGCTACCGCGCGGTAAACTCCTTCGCCTTTCGCGGAACAAAAAATAGACCGCCCATCCCACTAGGGACGGAGCGGTCTATCTTTTAAGTTTCAATTATTGCACATCGTCTGTCATGCTGCTCTTCCAAGCTTCGCTTCCGTCGGCGTTCCTTACGGATTCGTGTGAAACGGTAGCTTCCTGCACGTCGCCAAAACCCCAGTGGCTTTCCGCGACATCCGGGAACTGAGGGGCAACCCCTTTCAGCGGACCGCGATACAGCATCCGGTTAATCATCGTTACCGCTTCGACCCTGCGGATGCTGTCCGCAGGCTTGAAGGTTCCGTCCTCGTAACCGGCAAGAAATTTGCCGCGGTACAGTTCTTCAATCGCATTCCCTGCCCAATGTTCGCTGACATCCTTAAAATGATTCTCGCCGGATGCGCTGACATTCAGGCTCAGGAAACGCGCCATAACGGAGGCCAGCTCACCTCTGGATACCTTCGCTTCCGGACGGAAGCTGCCGTCTTCGAAGCCGTTAAAGTAGCCGTATTTCGTTGCAATCTTGATGTAATTCGCCGCCCAATGGCTCTCTTGAACATCGTTATAAGCAAGAGCGTCGGTTACCTTTGCATTTTCCTTCATTCTCGCAACAATCGCTGCCAGCTCTGCACGGGTCAGAGCGTTCTCCGGGTGAAACTTGCCATCCGGATATCCTAAAATATAGCGTTGATGCTTCAGATTTCCGAAGCGGTCGGAAAACACTTTCATCTTGACCGCAGAGTCGGCCTTCGCAGAGCTCGATGTATTTCCTTCCACCGTGAACTTTGCTTGAATGTCGAATTCCGCATCCGCTGCGGCGACCGTTTTCCATTTCAGCTTGAGCTTGTAGCTTCCCGCTTGACCGGCCGACAGCTTGCCGACTTTCCACGTCACCGTGTTTCCGCTCACGGTACCGCCGTCCGCATCGATCACTTCCGCTCCGGCCGGGATCGTGACGGTGACGACTCCAGCATCGATCGAGAAGACCGACTGGTTCTTATAGTCGACCGTAATCGTCGATTGCTCGCCTTCTTTTACAAGGTTTTTATCCACAGACAGATTCAAAGTAACATCGGACGTTGCAGATCCGTAGTAAAATCCGCCGCCGTACGAAGTGGATGAATTGTTACTCGCAGGAATTTGCCGGATCTTGAAATCGAAGGCTACGATATCTTGCCCGACATGAATAATGCCGTCTTTAATGTAGCTGTCCGAGCCATCTGCCGCAGGCATGTTCGGTTTCGCTGTAAGTGTGCTGTAATCGTAGTACCCCGCTTTTGTCGCGACAATATAATAGTCTGCATTCGGATACACCATCCAAGCGTACTGTCCGGCAGCGTCCGACAGCTGCGGGTTGTGATTCTTATTTGGCGCAAAAGCGGTCAATTCAGGCAGTTCGACAGGCGTATGCGGCGTACGGCCGTTTTGTTTATTCAGCTCCGTATCTGCCCAATACAGCTTCACGCTAACCCCGTCAACCGGCTTGCCGGAAGCCTCGTCAGTAATCGTGCCATAAGGATCGATCAAGGAGTAGACAACGCCCAATTCTCCGTTTTGCTTCACGTTCACGATCGCCGGCGGTCCGGCCAACACGACGCCATTCGGCGCTTTAATCTGGTACGAAATTTTGTACTGGCCGCCTGGTACTTTCTCCAATTCGAAGCTTCCATCGGCTTTTAGCGCCAGGGTCGATTGGAAAACGGTCCCGTTGATGCCTTGGATGACGGCGCTGACATTGCCGCTTCCGAACAAGCTTTCCGGCGTCTGCTGCACGTTCGAAGCGGACGGCGCGATAAACAGTTGACCGCTGATTTTGTTGGCGGAATCAATCTTTTGGCCTGCCGCATTCAATTGGCCCACAACTGCCGTTTGCGTGCTGTTCAAGGTTACCGTCCGGTTTCCGAGCTGTACCGGCGTTTGAATATTCATCGTATACGCGAAGTTGCCCCGAGGTACCCCGATTTGGTAGGAACCGTCTTGTGCGGTCGTTACAGTCGAAATGAAATCGACGATTCCGTCCCCGTTAAAATCGGCGGAAATCGAAACCGTGGCTCCCGCCGCCGGCTTTCCTGTTACCTGATCGATCACGATCCCTCGAACGGCTGCAGGCATGTAAGTCACTTCTATGCTTTCCTGCTTCGTCAATCCGGATTTCGGATCTTTCGCCGATACCGTGACCACTTCGTTCAGAGGCGTAAGGCCCTGAAGCGCCGGTGCAGTGTACTCGATGGAAGCAATCCCTTGCTCATTCGTAATTGCCGTTACATCATTCTTACTATTTCCGAAGTGGAACGTCACCGGCACGCCGGCAACCGGGCTTCCGTCCGTCGACACGACGCCCGCGCTCAACGTCACTTTGGAGCTGCCGTCTCCCGGAATGGAGTCAGGCGATTTTTTCAATGTTAAGTTGAACGGCGGCACCTGCTCTTGAACTACAATGGTTTCCGTCGCGGTTTTTCCATCGTAGGTTACGGTAATGACGGCCGTTCCCGGAGCTTTGGCCGTAATCACACCATTCGCATCGACCGACACGATATCGGGATTCGAGGAAACGTAGGTTGCTTTTTTCGTTACATCTTTAATGCTTTCGTCCAAATAAACGGCTATCGCCTGCGTCTGATGAGTGGCGCCCGGTACAAGCGTATAGTTAGCCGGAGTTACCACCAGATCGCGCATCGTCGATGTAGTCGTTCCCGTAGCGCCGGAAGCCGGCGATTCGATCCCGTTGCTTACCGCGCTTACGGTAAAGTTGTGGTTCGTTCCCGGTTTAAGTCCCGTCACCATATAACGGGTATCGGTTATACCGGAGGCAATCAATTTCCCGTTATCGTAAATATTATAGGACTGCGCGCCCGGAACCGCATTCCAGTTCAACGTTGCGCTTGTGGATGTCACATTGTCCGTTGCAACCCCTGTCGGAGCCGCAATAGGCACCGTAATCGAGGCTTGCAATGTTGTTCCATTATAAACGGCATAGATCACCGTCGTTCCTGCACCGACAGCCGTAACGAGTCCGCTCGGACTGATGGTGACTATAGCGTTGTTAGCGGAGCTGAACACGGATTGATTCGTTACTTCGACTTTGGTTCCGTTCGAGTAAACGGAAGAAACGACCGTTTGATGTGTAGAGCCTACCGGCAGCGTATAGCGGATGCTATCCAACGTAAGGTTTGCCGAAGTCGGAAGCGTTACGCTGTTGGACGGCGCGGATTCCATCACGCCGTTCTCGCCTTTGACTACCGCCGTCACGGTGAATGTCGCAAACTCTCCCGGCGCAAGATCGGTTACCTGGTACGTGGCGCTGCTGACATTCGTCGCATACAACGCCCCGTCTTTATACAGATTGTAATACGTGGCGCCGGTCACGGTATTCCAGGTCAGCTTGTTAGCCGTCTCCGGCGTCGTTCCGGCTTTCAGGTTCGTCGGCGAAGGCGGAATCGTAACGGTAGCATAAGCGCCTCCGACCATCACCTTGGCCGTCACTTCGCCCGAAGGCGTACCGCTTCCGAAATCCAGAACCGTCGTTCCCCGGCCGCTACCATCCGAAATCGCATCCTTGTTCGTCAAATTGCCCTGTGTCGAGGCAAAGCGGACCGGAGCGTCCGAAACCGGATTTCCGTCGACATCATAGAGCGTGGCAATGACTTGGAATTGTCCAGGCTGCCCTGTCGGCACGGTATTGACGGTTACGTTCGTCGGAGCCTGCTTGTATTGATATTTCGTCGTATCGATCGGAGCCAGCTCGTTCGTGAAATACCACGAAATGATGTCGTGTCTCTCGAAAGCGCCACCTGTTGCCGCAGTAAATCCTGCATAAACCCCCGGCTTCCCTTTGAATGTGTCGGCCAAATCGATATTGTTGACATTCAATACAGGATCGATCGGCCGAGCTTCCGTGCTGCTGATATAAACTTTGACGTTATTGCCGGACCCGTCATAATCGATCCACGAATAATAGTCTGTGCCGCTTGAAAGAATTATGCCTTGCGAATTAAGCTCGTTCGCCGATGTATACCAACCGGGGGTCGAGTTTTTAACGTCCCCGTTTACGGCCAGCCCGATGTAATTGTTCGACGGATCGGACATATCGGTGTTTTTATACGTATCGTATTTCACCGCAAAGCTGGGCTTGATTCCCCCGTATCCGATACCTACCCCTACCGATCCCGCAGTGTTGGATTCAGCTTGAATTGTAAAGGTAATGCCGTCGGCCGGATTACCTAACTTATTCTCATTCAACCGGAATTTAAAAAACGTGCTGAACGAATAATTGTCACCCGGAGCAATAAGCTTTTTGTTAAAAGCCGTGCCGAACTTGTTGGTTAATGCCTCGGTTAAACGCAACACCTGGCGGTTTTTGTTGTCCGTTTCTACTTTGGCAGAGCCGTTCAACGAGAACAGCGCGAGTTGTTTTGCATTGGAAAAATCGTCATTCTTATAAGTAACCCACCTCACGCTGTCTTCCGCCGCATGGGCCTGCAAAGCCGGCTGCAGCAGGGTTACCACCATAGAAATCATGAGCAGCCATGACATCCATTTCGATCGATGCAATTTCATCGTTCCCGCTCCTTTTTCATCTCTCCTGAAATAGCAATTCTACTTTTCGTTTTTGTATCTTCGCGTCTCACCCTCCTTCGTTTTAAAGAACATTTTTTGTTCACTTTACCAACCGCTTCTGAACAAAATCTGAACACCTTTCGAAAAAAACAGCCGTTCGAGTCCGCACCGGCCGCAAAACTTGCCGGAAAGGGTGAGATAACTCAAATTCGTATCTTTTTCCCAATTCGTCCATATTTTTATTTTGTGAAATAATTAACATTTTTTCGTTTTAAAATGCAGAAGAGGACGAAATTTTGATATGATCATGAATAGGAAAACGGCGGTTTTAAGCCGTTCGCTGGAACGAACAATTTTGCCGGGTAAACAGGTTTTTTAACCAATAGATTACTCTTGTATACAGAAAGAGGAGGGCGCGAATTTGGCCACCCAACAACACGTCAATGGGGTCGGGTTTTCACGGTTTACACAAAGCGAGGTGCGCCGATGATTCGGATCATTCTTGCAGACGACGAAGCGCTGGCTCTGTTCAGCTTGCAAAAGCAGCTTGAGAAGCTGAACGGCGGCGTCATTGTCGGCGCCTATCAGAATGGGGCGGAAGCCGTCGAGGCGGTGCTGCGCGAGAAGCCGGAAGCTGTCTTTTTGGACATCGACATGCCGGAGCTCAGCGGCTTGGAAGCGGCCGAGATCATCATGTCGCACTTGCCGGAAACCGAGATTATCTTCGCGACGGCTTACGAGGAATATGCGCTCAAGGCTTTCGAGCTGGCGGCGATCGACTATTTGCTGAAGCCCGTCTCCACGCAAAGGCTTGCCAAAACATTAGCCCGGCTGTCGCAAGCCAAAGCCGCCAAAACCGAACCGGACCACCCCGCGGGGACGTCTAGGACGAAGGAGCAGGTTACGATCCGCTGCTTTCAGACGCTGGAGGTCGACACCGGCGAATCCGGGCCCGTGCATTGGCGAACGAACAAAGCGCAGGAGTTGTTCGCCTACTTCGTTCACCTTCGGGACCAGCCCGTACGCAAAGATGCGCTGCTGGAGATGTTCTGGCCCGATATCGATCCGAAGAAAGGCTACACGCAACTCTACACGACCATTTACCAAATCCGCAAAACCGCAAACGCCGTCCATCCCGGCATCCGGATCGTCAGCGGCGATAAAGGGTACCGGCTCGAGCTGAACGGAGTCGGCGTTGACGTGGTGACTTGGGAGGAGGGACTGCAAACCGTCCCGCCTCTCAGCGAGCATACGCTCGCGCGGCATTTGCAGCTGCTGGAGCTGTATCGCGGCGACTATCTGGAGGATTGCGGTTATTGGTGGGCGGAGAACGAGCGGGAGCGGCTGCGTATGCTGTGGTACCGGCATGCGATGCGCGTCGCGGCTTTTCTGGAAACACGGGACAATGCGGCGGAAGCGTTCCAGCTCTATTTTCTCATCCAGCGTCGGTTCCCGTTCACGGAAGAGGTGTATTGGGCGCTGATCAAGCTCTTTACGTATATCGGGGACCGGGTGTCTGTGGAACGGCAGTACGATACGCTGTCGCAAATGCTGCACGACGAATTCGGTACGAAGCCGGCGAGATCGCTTGAGCAGTGGTACCGGGAGCGCGTTGTTTAAAAAATGTTCAGAATCTTCGGCTATACTCAGGAGACGGCTTCTTCGCGTGCGGTGCAGGCACGTGCAAGAGCCGTAGTTTCTTGAGGCGGTGATACCATTTGGCCAAAATTATGGTCGTAGACGATGCCGCATTTATGCGGATGTTTATGAAGGATATATTGGAAACTGCGGGGCATCAAGTCATATGCGAGGCAGCCAACGGAAGGGAAGCGATTGAGAAGTATGTTACTTTTCGTCCGGACCTCGTCACGATGGACATTACCATGCCCGATATGGACGGCATCGAGGCGTTGAAATTGATTATGGAGCGCGACCCTGCGGCGCAAGTCATCATGTGCTCGGCGATGGGGCACCGGGAGATGATTCTTGAGGCGATCCGGAGCGGGGCGAAAGATTTTGTCGTCAAGCCGCTTCAAGGCTCGCGGGTGCTGGACGCCGTGGACAGGCTGCTTGAGGTCTAATAAGAGGCTGTATGAAATTCAAAACCCACCGACAATAAAGGTCAGTGGGTTTTGTGGATCTATAGGGTGTCCTTGCGAAAATGACAAAAGTCATTGCAGGTTAAAATACGACACATCACCACTATATCCCGTGTAGCTGCCGCCGGAATAATGATAATTTTCAACGGACAAACGATATTGTTTTCCTTTTGGCATAGCATTGTAAACGTCTGCTGGAAGATGATATTCATAGAAAGTTCGGCCTTCCGCCATATAAATGGGGCCGGAATTATAAGACCAACTGCCGTCCGTCGCAGCAAGCGTAAATTGAGCACCTTTAACGTCAGGTGTCTGATACCATTGAACCGTAGTTATTGTCCCAATATATCCAGTGCCATTCCGCGGAAAAGCGATTTGAGTTTTGCTGTCGGCGGAAACTGAGATGGCCAACCCGACAGTCAAAAAAAGTACCATAAAAAAAGCAGCTAGAAGACGACCTTGTTTAAATCTCTGCATGGTTTCACCTCTTCTATTTTTTAGTAGATATAAAGTTGGCCAACTTCCATCTAATCCCAAATATATCATATTATCTTAATTTTAGCAAAATATATGAATTATGTGCTCGAGAACAGATCTCCATGCTATCCTGCCCCGACAAGCCGGCCCCTCTTGTACACCTTATGTACGGCCAGCTTGCCCGCCTCGGCGTTCCAGCGGAATGTCACCATATCCGCAGCCTGCCCGGCTTCCAGCGTACCGATCCCCGTGCAGCCAAGCAGGCGCGCCGGTCTGTCCGTCGCCATCGCTACGGCCGAAGCCAGCGAGGAGCCCGTCATCTGTGCGAATCGTCCTACGCAGTCCGCCAGACTGACCGCCGCTCCGGCGAGCAGGTTCGGATTCTCCACCATGTGCAGACGGCCGGACGGCAGCAGCTCGACCTGACCGCCGACATGCGTGCGGTAAGTGCCGGGCGGCAAGCCCGCCAAATGTACGGCATCGCTGACAAGCAGCAGGGCGTCGCCTTTCACTTTGTGCATCACGTTCACGACGGAAGAGTGCAGATGATGTCCGTCGCAGATGACGCTGGCGGCAAGCCGGTCTTCCGCCAGCTGCGACCAAATATAGTGCGGATGGCGCGGAAGCTGCGGATGCGCTCCGTTCCCGAGATGCGTGCTCATCCGCGCTCCCGCTTCCGCAGCAGCCGCGATGTAATCGTGATCGGCGGCCGTATGGCCGATGCTGGCAACGATGCCCGCCTCCGTCAGCTTGCGGATAAATGCCGCAGCGCCCGGGCGTTCCGGCGCCAGCGTAACCAGCCGGATGCGGCCCCCCGAAGCTTCCTGCCATACATTGAACTCGGCCCAGTCCGGGTCCCGCACATGCTCCGCCGGATGGGCGCCCCGAGGTCCGTTTTCGTCCGATATATAAGGCCCTTCCATATGAATACCTACTACAGCGGAAGCCGTCAGCTCATCCTGCTCGCAAGCGAGCCGAACCGCCGTCATGCAGTCTCTCATCTGCTCGAAGCTCGCCGTAATAACTGTCGGGCAGAAGGACGTCGTACCGGAAGTCAGTACCGCTCGGACCAGCCGCTTCACGGTCTCCACCCGCCGGTGCATATCGGCCCCCGTCAGGTTGATGTCCTCTCCCCCGTACCCGTTGATCTGCAGATCGACGAAGCCCGGAGCAATCCAGAGCTCGTCAGGTCCTGACGCCTCAGTGCCTAAGCTTTCCATCTCTTCCATCGACGCAATGATACCCCCGGATGCAACCAAGCGAACCCGGCTCCCCGTATCTGCCCGCCGTCCTTCAATTACCGTCGTATTGGGATCGGTCACTTTCATCCCTCCTTTGTATGCGCCGTTATTGCGATGCAATGCGGGAAGCGCTGGCGAAATCCAGAAACATATCGCAGCGGGCCGAGCGTCTCAAGATAGACGCCGGGCAGGACAAGTCGACCGGGCCGAACAACGTCCGGTGTACCGCATCACTTTTGCGTTCGCCAGGCACCGTGCAAATAATATGCGAAGCCGATACGATGGACGGGATCGTCAGCGTCAGCGCCTCGTGCGGTACCGCATCAAGCTGCGGGAAGCAGCCGTCGTTAACCTGCTGCCTGCGGCTCGTTTCGTCCAGCCCGACCTTCTTAATGCGGACGGGATCGGCAAAGTCCGCCACATGAGGATCATTGAAGGCGATATGCCCGTTCTCGCCGATTCCGATGCAGGCAATATCGATCGGGTGCCGTTCCAGCAGCTTCGTGTAGCGAATGCACTCTTCAGCAGGATCGTTCAAGCCGTTCAAGGCATGAAATTCGAGCGGCGTCCGGAATGCGAACAGCTCCGACCGTAAATACGTCGCAAAGCTCTGCGGCGCCTCAGTCGGCAGACCGACATATTCGTCCAGATGATAGCAGCGGATGCGCTCCCATGCGACCGAGTCTATTGTGCGCAGCGAACGCAAAAATTCGTTCTGCGACGGAGCGGAAGCAAATACGACCGCGATCGTCTCCTTCTCCTGCAGCTTCGTCCGGATCGCTTCCGCCAGCCGCTGCGCCGCCGCTTGCCCCATGGCTTCCCGGGTATCGTACGCTTCGGCGGTCACCTGTTCGATCGTCCATTGCTTCATTATCCGTCATCCTCCATTCGTTTGTTTTCGGCTCAAGTCTCAAGACTCATTTCAGTTCGTCACCGTTCGGACGGACTGCCGCACGACGAGCTTCTCGTCGAAGACGATGCGCTGCGGCGGTGTGTCCGGGCCGCCGAAGATCTGCCCGAACAGCATACGCGCCAGCGCTTTGCCCGCCTTATAGGTTGGGATGGAGACGGTTGTCAGCGGAAAAATCATCAGGTCGATATCGTCAAAACCGATCAAGGACATATCCTCCGGAATCCGAAGCCCTTCACTTTGAAAAGCTTTGACGACCCCCAGCGCAACCACGTCGTCGAAGCATATGAACGCCGACGGCCGCTCTTTCATCGCAATCAGCTTCCGACCGATCTCGACCCCGTCAGCCAGCTCTTGGGCTCCTTCGAAAGTAAACTCCGTCCGCAAAGCAAGCCCGCGCGCCGACAAAACATCCCGGCATGCCCGAAGGCGCTCCCGCGAGGCCCTAGACGTGGGAAGCCCGGCAGCGAAGCCGATGCTGCGATGGCCCCGTTCGAGCAAATGCTCCGTCACCTGCCGCCCGCCGTTGTAATCATCGAACTCGACATACGAGTTGTCCAGCCCCGGCACGCTTCCGAGCAGGACGAAAGGGACGGACTTCGCTTTCAGATCGAACAAATGGTCGAACGTCACCTCCTCAAGCAGCGGCGCAACGATCAGGCCGTCCACCCGTCTGCTTAGCATCGCTTGAATCTGCTCTTTTTCGGTGCGATGATCCTCGAAGCTGCTGCATAGAAATACCGTATAGCCGTATTCGCCTGCGACCTCCTGGACGCCCTTGGTCAGCCTGCTGTAAAACGGATTCGTGATGTCCTTGATGACAAGCCCGAGCGTTTTCGTATATTTCATGGACAATCCCCGGGCAATCTCATTCGGAACGTAGCCGTACTGCTCGGCTGCCTTCAGCACCTTCTGTCTCGTTTTCTCCGAAAATCCGTCCTTGTTGTTCAGCACGCCCGATATGGTGCTTTTGGCGAGACCGGTCATTTTCGCCAAGTCGCTAATGGTGAGCTTCAATCGATCCGCGCCTCCTCGATTTGAACCGGTTCAAATTTATTTTTTAATAAAAGGAAATGCTTTGATAAAAACATTCCCATCATGATCCATAACTAATTTGAACCGGTTCAATTTTCCTGTATTATATGCCCGCTTTGCTCGTTCTGTCAAGCTGCAGCAAGGCTAGCGCTGCGAACATCGACGTAAAAAATCGAGCATGCGCCGAAGCGGCACCCTCGATTTTACATGGGTACTCTCCTCGCGCTTCATTTTGGCGCAACTGCTGAAGGCAAAGCCGGAAGCCTGACGGTTAGCGTCGTTCCCTTGCCGTGAACGCTCTGCACGGCGACGGAGCCCGTATGCATCTCTACGATCCGCTTAACGATCGCAAGCCCAAGCCCGCTCCCTCCCGTGCTTCGATTGCGGGACCTATCCGCCTTGTAGAACCGCTCGAATATATGCGTCACATCGTTCTCGGGAATACCGATCCCGGTGTCGGTGACGAAAACGACCGCCTGCTGCCCGTTGCGCTTAAGCCGAACGCCGATCGTCCCGCCGGCCGGGGTGAATTTGATGCTGTTGTGCAGAAGATTGACCCACACTTGGCTCAGCAAATCTTCGTCAGCCTCGATGCTGACGTCTTCCAACGACACATCCATGTCGATTCCTTTATCGTTCCACTGCGGCTCGCACGCCAAAATCACACTGCGCAGCTGCTTGTCAAGCCGGTACCGCCTCCGCTCAAACGGATGATGGTCGGATTCGAGGGAGGTCAGCTTCAACAGGTTTTCGCTCAGCTTGGACAGCCGGGCGCTTTCCTTTTCGATGATGCCGAGATAATGCATCCGTTCCTCCCGGCTAAGCTCGTCGCTTTGCAGAATGCGGGCAAAGCCGCCGATCGATGTCAGCGGCGACTGAATTTCATGGGAGACGTTGGAGATAAACTCCTGGCGCATTTTTTCCATCTGATTGAGCTCGACGGCCATATGATTGATGCTTTCGACGAGCTCGCCGAACTGCCCCGGGACGCGCTCGTCCGAAGGAATGCTGACGGTGAAATCGCCTTTGGCGATCCGCTTCATCGCATCGATCATCGGCCGGAACACTTCCATGCGCTTGTCGCGAAAAATGACTCCGATCGTCCCCATAATCCCCATGCTGGTAACAAAGGCAACCAATTGGGTGAATAGCTGGCCGACATAATCGGAAGGCCGACTTCCAAGCGCATTCAGCAAATAGCGGATGAAGAAATAAGCGGCCGACCAGCTCGCCAGCGAAAATAAAAGTAATAGGCAAATCCCGCAAACGCTTTTAAAAAATCTCCATCCGCGAGCCGTTTTCCGGTTCGCCTGATACTGTACTTCCATTCCCGTCCCTCCTTATCCGCGATAGGTTACACCTGCTGCTCTTGAATGCGAAGCTGCTGTGCGGCGAATTCGCGGTACAGCGCATGCGTTTGGAACAGCTGCTCATGCGTGCCGATGCCCGTTACTTTGCCTTTCTCAAGAAAGACGATTTGGTCCGCATCCACCACGGTCGACAGCCGATGCGCAATAACCAGCGTCGTCCGTCCCTGCATCAAATTGTTCAGCGCTTGCTGCACGACGATTTCCGACTTGCTGTCCAGACTGGAGGTCGCCTCGTCCAGCATCAAAATTTGCGGGTTGCGCAGCAGCGCCCGCGCAATCGCGATCCGCTGCCGCTGACCTCCGGACAGCTTGACGCCCCGTTCCCCGACTTCCGTTTCGTAGCCGTTCGGAAGCTCGTGAATGAACGTATCGGCATAGGCCATGCGTGCCGCCTGCTCCAGCTCTTGGTCCGTCACGTCGTGCGGCAAGCCGTAACAGATGTTGTCCCGGATCGTCCCGGCGATGAGCGGGCTTTCCTGGGAGACATAGCCGATGCGGCTGCGCCACGACGGCAGCGAGTACTCGTCGATCAGCTCGTCCCCGAGCTTGATCGCGCCTCCGGTCGGCGGGTAGAACCGCTCGAGCAGCGCAAACAGCGTCGTTTTTCCACTGCCGCTTGGTCCGACGATGGCTGTGACTTTGCCGGGCTGCATGGTGAAGCTGACATCGTCCAGTATCGTTTCGCCAGCTTTATAGGCGAAGGTTACTCGTTCGAGCGTCAGCGGCCGGCCTGCGTTATCAAGGGGCTTGCCGGTGGCGTGATTCTCTTCCCCGAGCTCCAGCAGCGCTGCAATTCGTTCCGTCGCGCCGACCGCCTTTTGAAATTGCGTGAAAAAGTTCGTAATTTGCGTAATCGGCAGTACGAATTGGAACAAATACAGGATGAACGCCACCAGATCTCCCGCCGTCAGCGTGCCGGAAGCGACCCGCGCGCCGCCATACCCGATAATGATCACAAGCAGCAGCATCAGGATGAAGAAGATAAGCGGCCCGACCCACGCCGAAACGATACCTTCCTTCAAGCCAAGCCGGAACAGCTTCTCAATGCCCGTCTGCCCGTTCCGGTATTCAACCGTCTCCGCATTCGAAGCTTTCACAAGCCGGATCTCCGACAATACCCGGCTGATCACCGCCGTGAAGCCGGCCGTTTCATCCTGAAGGCCAACCGAAATCTTATGCATCTGCCTGCCGAGCGGAGCCAAAATCAAGATGGCCAGCGGCACGACGATTAGCATCATCAGCGTCATTTTCCAATCGAGATACAGCAGTACCGAGATCGATCCGACGACCCCCAGAATGCCGGTGAAAAAGCCGGTCAAGTGCTCGCTGATCAAGCCTTTGACGACGCCGGTATCGTTGGTCATCCGGCTGATCGTCTCTCCCGTCTCATGATTGTCGTAGTAGGAGACCGGCAGCACGAGCAGCTTTTTCCACAACCGGTCCCGCAGGGACGCAACGACCTTCTGCCCCGCCCGGTTGAGCAAATAAACGCCGACGCCGCCCGCAATCGCTTGAACGATGAAAGCTACCCCCATCAGCACGATCTGCGTCAGGCTTAAGGAGGTCAGCGAGAAGCTGTCGACCATATTTTTCGTAAACAGCGGAATCGCCAAGCCGACCAAGGTCGAGATGATGCTTAGAAACAGCGCGGCGGCAAGCAGACCCTTGGAAGGCTTCGTTTCCCGGACCAGCCGGATCAATTGCCGCCAATTCGCCGATGTTTTCGGTTTTGACATGTACGTTCCAACTCCCATTCTATTTTCCTACAACTCTCTTCCGTTTGACAATCTGTACTTTACGATACTTTTTTAAACGGAATATTAACGGAAAAGATTGGAACTCCGGGAAAAGAAAAAAAGCCTTCATCCGCGCAAAAGCATCGGATCAAGGCCGGCTGCGCAGCCGCAGCCTCAACAAAAGTCAGACAGCCGCTTCTTCCGCGGACCGTCTCTTGATTTCGCTTACCGTCTCTTCCGGAGTCTGCTCGGACGTATCGAGCCAAAGGCCGATTTTCGGCGTTTCGTTATGCAAAATGCCGTTCAACCCGGCAACCGTCCACAATCCGTAGCCTTTCTTCGCCCGGGCCGCCTCTCTTGCGGTAACCACCTCGCTGCCCGGCGCAAGCACGACGACATAAAGCGGACGATGCCGGACGAACGAGATGAACTCTTCCAGCATCGGACCGATGACGACGTCCTGCACGACGACGGTGAAGCCGGCATCGGCATACGTATCGGCCGTGGCGGCAGCCAGTCGGTGCCGCAAAAGCAGCTGACGAGTCGCTTCCTCGGAAGCGCCGGGAAGCAGCTCTTCCCGGCCTGTGACGATCATCCTGCGGAACGCGTCGCCGCGCAAATGAACTCCCCGGCCGAATTGCTCGGCCAGCAGCTGCGCGACCGTCGATTTGCCGCTTGCCATCACCCCGGTGATGAGATAAATCGCAGTTTCTTCATCGTGTTTCATGCGAATGCCCCTTTCCCGCGAACTTCGTGTTGCTTTCAGTGTAACATCCGCGCAGCAATCATCATTAGGGACAGTTTGGATAAAACGGTTTGCTCCTCCGGTCCGGTCCGAGGTCAAAACAGCGCCGGTAAGCTGCTATTTGACTATGGCGGCGCTAATTTCCGGATGCATGCGCACCCATTCTGCTTTCGCGTAACGCCCCTCCGTTCGAAGGCGATCCAGCCAAGCTTTCGCTTCCCGCTCCCCGGCTCCATGCACGGTCCGGTATGCTTTTTGCAAGGCCGACTCCACCTCCAGGGACATTTCTGCGTCGTCCCCACATACGTAAATGCGTCCTCCCCGATCAAGGATATCCATCAAATTCGAGGCATGGCGTTCCAGCAAATGCTGTATATGGATGCTGCTTTTCCCTTCCGCACGGGAAAATGCTTGATGAAGCGTAACGACATCCTCCCTATCGTAGCGCTCAAGCTCCTCGCGATAAATCGAATCCGCTTCGCTCCGGCATCCGATATAAAGATGCGCCTCGCCCAAAGCGGCTCCCTTCTCCCGGATCGCGGCCCGCGCCTGCATAAAGCCCCGGAAAGGCGCCGCCCCCGTCCCGGTCCCGACCATAATGATCGGCGTCGCCGGATCTTCCGGGAGCCGTAATCCGGCTTCGGGCGTACGGATGAAGATCAAGACCTCTTCTCCGGGCCTGCATTCGGCCAAGTGATTCGAAGCAGTCCCGCGGTATTCGCCGCGCCCGTTCCAAGCCGGGTCCTGCACCACGTCTACGGCAATGCTGACATGCCTTGGGCTGGTCCGCGGAGAGCTGGATATGAAATAATATCTCGGTTGCAGAGGCGGCAGCAGCTCGATCAGTCTTTCGAACGGCAGCTGGCAAGCTTCATATTTTTCAAGCAGATCGAGCATGGTTATGCGCTTCTTCAGGATCTGCTCTTCGTAAACGCCCTCCTCTGCCATCGCTTCCATTTCACGCTTGTGCGGAGGACACACCGTATAGGCCGCAAGCTCACGAAGCTGCTCGCGTGCGACGACCTCCTGCAGCTCTACGCACCGGCTCAGCAGCTCATGGATACCGGCCGGTCGATCCAGCGGGAGATGCGCGAGGCCATTACCGTTTGCCGCCGTGACAATCAACTGGTCGTTCCCCTTCAAGCCGTACCGCCGTAAAATCCGGCCGACGTTCGCCAGGCTGTTGCTTGGCAGCACGCCGAGAAGATCGCCCTCCCGGTAGGTAATCCCATCCGGCAGCGCAAAATCCAGATGCCGTGTGCTCCGGCCGCTCCCGGCCATTCGGAGCTCGCGGTTATCCGTCACCGAAGCATAGAAAGCATCATAGGCCCGGGCAAGCGGAAGTGTTTCCAATCCGCTGACCATTTGGATATGAAGACTGCTTTTCATCTTTGCTGCGTCGCTTCGTTCCAGTCCGAAAACATGCCTAAGCTCGGACCATAGGCGGACCCGCCATTCGTCGAGCTGCTTCTCGAAGTCGCCGCCGGCATCCGCCTCGCCGCGCGCCGAAAGCCTCGCCGCTCCCTTCCGGGCCAGCTCTTCGTCAATCCACCGCGGCACATCCTGATACGTATTGGACCAGTTGCGGTCCCCGCACCCGAATACGGCGTAACGAACCCCTTGAAGCTCACCAGGCTGCACGCCTTCAAGCCATTTCACGAACTCGCGCGCATTGCCCGGAGGCTTGCCGTTATAGGACGCGGTGACGATAATCACCGCCCCGTCACTGGGCAGCCTTCCGACCCAATCGTTCAGCGGCGCAGCCTCGCTTCGGAAGCCCCACGCCCGAGCGGCATCCGCCAGCTCGCGGGCAATCCCTTCCGCCGTGCCCAAATTGGAACCGTAAAGCACGAGCAGAGACGTCTTTTCCACCCCTGCAAGCGGACGGCTCGCCTGCGCCTGCCCTTGATCCGATGCAACGGCTTTGGCATGGCCTGCTGTTGCCTGTTCATGAACCGCCGGGCTAGCCGTCTTATGCCGCAGCCGCACGCGGATATGAAAATCGCCCGGCTTGAGCGTCAAAGTTTGCTTCACGTCCAACTGATAGTTCGTATGATCCACCAGCTCAAAATGCCGGACAATCATGCCGAGAACCAGCGTCGCTTCGTGAAGCGCAAACTGCATGCCGATGCAAGCCCGCTGCCCGTTGCCGAACGGCTTGTAGGCATGGTTGGGAATTTTGCCAGGATCTTCGAACCGTTCGGGGCGGAATTCATCCGCGTCCGCGCCCCAAGCGGCTTTGTCCCGATGAAGCTGCGGCAGGATCACTCCGATGCCTTCCCCCTTGCAAATGCGATACTTGCCGCCAATGACCGTATCTTCCTTCGCATAGAGCTCGAATCCCGGGGCCGTTGGCCATAAGCGCAGCGATTCGTTTAAAATCATCCGAATGTAATGAAGCTGCAGCACCTGCGAATACGTCGGAAACGAATCCGTCAGCACCCGGTCTGCTTCCAGATAAGCCTTCTGCAGCACATCCGGATGCTTCAGCAAAAAGTATAAAGCAAACGATAACAAGCCGCTTGTCGTCTCATGTCCGGCGATCAAGAACGTGATGATCTGATACCGGATATTTTCGTCATCCAGCGTCTCGCCTGTCTCCGGGTCCTTCCCGTTCAGCATCCGGGCAAGCAGGTCGATTTCCCCCCGGTCCCCGTTTGCTTTTCGTTCCTCGATCATTTTGTCCACCAAGGAAAACATCGTTTGAATGTCTTCGTTAAACTGCTGTCTCGTTCGCACCATGAGCAGGTGTTGGATCTTTAGGCGGCTGCCTTGCAGCATCGCTTCGTTCAGAGCGCGGACCATGCTGTTAATAAAAGGGCTGGGCGTTTCGCGATAAAAACTGTTAAAGCGGTAATTGAATCCGCATAAGCCGATCGTGTCCAGCGTAAGCCGGGTCATGTCTTCCGCAACATCGATGCTTTCGTTGGGGTTGAGACGGGCCCATTTTTGAATCAGCTGCAAAGCGATATCGACCATCATCGCATGGTACCCTTTCATCGCCTGCTGGCTGAAGGTGGGGAGAAGAATCCGGTGCGCTTTTTGCCAATTCGGCTCATCCGTGCGGCTTGTAAACAATCCGTCTCCGCCAAAAGCGCGCACGTTCTCCAAGTCGCCCTTTATGCTTTTATCGAAGCGCGATTCGTCGCAAACTTCCGCTACGAGGTCATGTCCGGACACCATAATGCTGGAATAACCCGGAAGCGTGATCCGGTATATAGGGCCGTACTCTTCTGCGAGTTTACAAAGCGAAAGGGTCGGTTTCTTGCTGTCGATCAAAGGTAAATTTCCAAGGGGACCATAAGTTTTAGGTTGAGGAATGACTCCCGCTTCACTCATAACAACCATCCTCCCGATTCCATTAGCCTTGCCGAACCGCTTTAAACCTGCTTTACGGCTTGCTTGCTTTAAACCCGTGGTACAGCGTCTCCAGAACTAGCGCCGCCGCAGATTTTTTGGCAACGTGGCCTTCATGAACCTGCTGCCAGGTGACAAAGAGGAGCGAATACAGCACGTTCAGAATCCATTCGCTGCTCATATCTTGCCGGAAATGGCCTTTGCGCTGCAGCAATTGGATCATGTGGCGCATCGGTTCCTTCAGCTTCTCCTCGGCCGCGGACATCTCGGGGTTGTAATTCAGCGAGGTTTCATGTGCAAGAAAATAAATTTTGTCTCCTAGCGGAATCAGCGCTTCCACCAGCTGCGATATGTAGGTTTCGCTCGATTCCTCGTCCAGCGGGATACGGCTTATCGTCTCTTCCACGACCTGCGCCGCTCTTAGCCCCAGCTGCAGCATCAGCTGCTCCCTGCTCGCCACGTACCGATGCAGGGTGGCGATGCCGATGCCCGCGTATTCGGCAATCTCGTTCAGTGATGCCGTAGGCTTCTCGACCAGCAGCTCCGTAGCCGCATCGAGTATGGCACGAAGCCTGAGCTCCTTTGTTGCCGATCTGGCCGTCCCCATCTCTCCGCCTCGCTTTCGATAAAACTTTGATAGAAAAATCTATCATTTGGTTCCATTATAAACCAGTACATACATAAATTCAAATAAAAAAAGCCGTGCCGCTCACGGCTGAGGTCACGCTCCACATATGGTGTTTGTCCGCTTTCGCTCTGAACCGGCCCTTTTTTAGGAGCAACAAACTAGTGAAATCGCCGCCGGGTCATGCTATGATATGAAAATGCGTTACTACTAAACCATTTGATGGACAGCGAGGTCCCGATGAATCCGTACTCCCTCTATTATGAATTCGATCGTCAGGCATGGTCCGGGCTGCCCGCTACCGCGCCGCTTCGCATTACGATGGAAGAGTTCGAGCAGCTCAAAGGCCTGAACGATAAAGTTCCGTTTCAAGAGGTCGAAGAAATTTATCTTCCCTTGACGCGTTTTCTCGATCTGCTGGTGGAGAACGCCAGAACGCTTCACCGCACGTCCGCTTCGTTCCTGCAGAACGGCGCCGAACCGGTTCCGTTCATTATCGGCATCGCCGGGAGCGTGGCCGTAGGCAAAAGTACGACGGCGAGGCTGCTGCAACTGCTGCTGTCGCGATGCTCGGAGTACCGGAACGTGGAGCTGATTACGACCGACGGCTTCTTGTTCCCGAACCGCGTGCTGGAGGAGCGAGGGCTTATGAAGCGCAAAGGCTTCCCCGAAAGCTACGACATCAAGAAGCTTCTGCGGTTTATCCGCGATATTAAAGCGGGCAAGCCCGTCGTCCATGCGCCGGTTTACTCGCACTTGTCGTACGATATTGTATCGGACGAAGTGGAGACGATCCGCCAGCCCGATATTTTGATCGTGGAAGGCATCAACGTCCTGCAAGTCGGAAAGCAGTCCCAAGTGTTCGTCAGCGACTTTTTCGATTATTCGATCTATGTCGACGCGAAGGAAGAAGACATCGAGCAGTGGTACGTCGAACGGTTCCGGATGCTCCGCGAAACGGCGTTTCTCAATCCGAAGTCGTACTTCCACCGTTTTGCCGAGCTGCATGGCGAGGAGCTCGTCGCAACCGCTTCCGGAATTTGGCGGGATATCAACGCGGTCAATCTGCACGAGAACATTTTGCCGACCAAAGGACGCGCGAAGATGATTTTGGAAAAAGGGGCGAGCCACGCCGTACAGCGTGTATTCGTGCGGAAGTGACACGGCAAAAAGCCGCCCCTTCCCGGCGGCGGCGCTGCAACGCCGTTAAAACGCAGCTGCCAAGGAAGCGGACGGCCGTGCGGCCATAGGCCCGCTGCCGGCTCGGCTTTCCGGGTCCTATTCTCCTTCCCTTACGCATAGTGAAATTCGCATCATCCCGTGCTATGATATGGAAAGCCATGACAACAACCGTGGGAATATGACCTTGAGGTGAATCCGGTGCGTGCTCCGGCCAAATCCAAATTGATCAAAGTAACCCCGCCGCGCGTATTGGCGGGGGGCTTCGCTCTTATTATAATTATCGGCTCTTTTCTGCTGAACCTTCCGGCCGCCTCTGCGGACGGGCAGTCCATGAGATACATCGACGCTTTGTTTACGGCAACGTCGGCCACCTGTGTCACGGGGCTGATTATTGTCGATACCGGCGTTCATTTTTCATTGTTCGGGCAGATCGTTCTGCTGCTGATGGTGCAATTGGGAGGACTCGGCTTCATGACGATGGCCACCTGGTTCACATTGGCGTTGAAGCGCCGAGTCTCGCTGCGGGACCGTCTTTTATTGAAAGAGTCGATGAACCACGCTAACATTGACGGCATCGTCCGGCTGATCATCCGGGTATTCCTGTATTCGATAACGATCGAAGGGATCGCGGCGCTCTATTTCATGCTGCGCTGGTCGCAGGAGATGCCTCTCGGGAAGGCCGCCTATTTCGGCCTTTTCCATTCCGTTTCGATCTTCAACAACGCGGGCTTCGAATTGTTCGGCGGATTCCGCAGCTTAACGCCGTACGTCAACGATCTCGGCATTAATCTCGTTTCCATGATGCTGATCTTTTTCGGCGGAATCGGGTTTGTCGTCATCTCGGAGCTGATCGAGTTTCCCAAGACCCGCAAGCTGTCCCTACACAGCAAGGTCGTCTTGTCGACAAACGGCATTCTGGTGCTGGCGGGCGCCGTGCTCATTCTGATCTTCGAATTCACCAATGCGAAGACGCTGGGCAGCATGCCTTGGGACACGAAACTCGTCGCCTCCTTCTTCCAGTCGATGACTTTGCGCTCCGCCGGCGTCAACACGCTTGACATCGCCGAGCTTCGGACCGCGACGCAGTTTCTGATGATCGTCATGATGTTCATTGGCGCGGCCCCCGGCTCCACCGGAGGAGGCATCCGTCTCACGACGTTCGCCATTCTGGTCGGGGCTTTCATTGCGATGCTGCGCGGCAAGGAAGACGTCGTGCTGTTCCGCCACCGGCTGCCCGCGAAGGACATTTACAAAGCCGTCACGTTCACGCTGACCGCCGTAGTGTTCCTCTCCTTCGCGACGATGCTGCTGTCCACCTTACAGGACCAGGATTTTCTAAAAATCTTGTTCGAGACGACCTCGGCCTTCGGCACGGTAGGCCTCAGTATGGGGTTGACCGCCGACTTGACGTTTGCCGGCAAAATTGTGATGATTTGCGTCATGTTTATCGGCAGGGTGGGACTCGTGACGCTGGCGTTCGCCTTGCAGCCGAATCCGAAAAAAGAGCTGTACCGGTACCCGGAAGGAAAAATCATCATCGGATGAAGGCGGACGGCGCCTTTCGCTATTTTTTCAGCAGCTCGACCGCTCTTGCCAGCACCGGGTCCTTCCCGGCTTGAATATCTTCGTTGCGGATCAGCACTTCTTCGTCCGGCTTCAATCCGACCCGCTCGTAAACGTTGCCGTCGGCGGCTTTATATTGCTCGGCGGAGAGCATGACGATCCATTCGTTCGGCAAAATATTCATCAAGACATCGGAATGAATGCCTCTCGTCGTTTCGCCAATCACCGTCACCCGGTCGATCTCCTTCAGGGACATCGTTGCAATCTCTGCGGCGCTGGCGGTGACCTCACTGGTCATGACGACGATCTTGTCGGCCGGGATACTCTCCCCCTGCGGCTTGATATAAATCGGCGTCGGCGCGAAAAATTGCTCATAGCCGCCGCTTCTCGCCTGCTTTGAGAACGCCAGCTTCTTTTTGTCGGCAAACCGGTTCGCAAAAGCCACCGCAAAGGCGTCCGACCCGCCGCCGTTAAAACGCAAATCGATGACGATCCCGCGATTCCCGGCAAGCTCTTTGGCCGCATCAGCCAGTGCCTTGTCAATCTTCTTCATGTCGAACTCACCAAACCCGTTCATGTCGATATAACCGATGCCATCTTTCGTTTTGCCGTATTGAAGCTGGTCGTTCAACCGCTTTTGCAGCGGCCCGCCGAGGTAGCCGAGAATATTTTTCCGCATGGTCTCTTCGTTCTCGTTATAAATCTTCTCCCGCTCGCCTTCCTCCCGGGAAGGCGTGATTGTTGTGCCCGAAAGAATCATCGTATGTCCGTCGTTCAGCTTTCCGATCATTTCCTTGAACAAAAGCCGAAGCTCCTCCTCCGTCGTCTGCTGCGTTACTTTAGGCCGATACTCCTCGTACACCTTCTTCCAATCCACGTGGGCCAGCTCGAACAAACTGAAGCGTTCGTCGAAAATTTGCCAGAGTGTTTCGAAGTTTTGGACCGGATCTTTCGTAAACGCGTTGATTTTTACTTTCGGCAGCTCGTCGATTTTCTTATACTGTTTCACCGCCCCGGTTTCTTCCGTTAAAATCCCGTTCTGAAAATGACCCAGCGGCGCCCTTTTCCAGAGCGTGGTATTCAGCAGCGGATTGCCATGAAACTTCTCAACATAGATGACGCCATCCTTCTCGATTTGCCCGTAGGCAAAGGGGAGCAAGCTATCCTTCGTAAAGTTATAAACGATGACATTCTTATCATCCATTTCAAGAATGTAATTGTATCCTTCCGATTGCCACAGCTCGCGCTTCGATGCATCGATGTGCGGAGGCGTACCCGTCTTGACCTTCAAATAGGCAAACGCGCCTCCAACGCATAGAACGACAAGGACACCCACCGAAACCGCAATTTTCTTCCACATCGTTTCTCCTCCTTTTTCCCTGTAACCGAAATTTTGGGATTTACTCCATATTTTTGTGACAACTATACCTTACCATCATTTCGCACCGGCAAAACAAAAACTCCCAGGAGCAAATCGGCAATTCTCCGGGAGAGGAGCTGGGAGATCTATCGGTGCAGCATTACGTTCAGTTCAAGCATCGCAAAAACAGTCGGACGTTTATCTTACAATATTCCATGACATGCAAAACTGTACGCGCACGAACAGCGTCTCCCTGTCGCGTTGGCGCCCATTTTTCCCCAAGGCTGACGTTAGGGCGCTTGCGATAGAATATCCAGGATGAGCAGCAGCTTCGTTTCGTGTACCCTGCGCTTTTTGGATACCGCGAGTTTTTTTGTTAAGATCAACGTACAGGCAACCGGTCTGCGGAAAGCACGCAATGACAGGATCGATCGGTTATTCGGTGTTACGATAAGGTACGAAGGAGGCGGGTACTGTTGGATGGGCTGGATCGGATGAAAGAAGCTCTCGATCTTATGGAAGAGCGGTTGGACGGAAGGCTGGATATCGAGGAAATCGCCAGAGCCGCTTAGGTGTCCCCGTTCCATTTTCAACGCATGTTTCACATGCTGGCGGGAATGACCGTGGCCGAGTATATGCGCAAGCGCAAATTGACCTTGGCCGCGCAGGAGCTGGCTACGACTTCCGCCAAGGTGCTGGACGTTGCGCTGAAATACGGGTACGACTCTCCGGAGTCGTTCGCCAAGGCGTTCCGCAAAATTCACGGCATATCGCCGTCGGAGGCCCGCAATCCGGGCGTTAGCCTTAAAGCGTTTCCCCGGATCTCCTTCCATCTATCACTGAAGGGAGACAAAGATATGGATTACCGCATTGTGGAAAAAGAGGCTTTTACGGTTGTCGGCAAGTCCATTCAAGTGACGTGTCAGAACGGAGAGCAATCGCAACACATCCATAAGCTGTGGCAGGAATGTCATCGTGACGGCACGATAGCCAAGCTTGCTTCTCTGGGAGCGGACGAGGATTTGCTCGGCATCGTCGAGATGCAGCCGGACAACGAGACCATGACTTATACGATTGCAAGCATAGCCGGCCCCGAAGCCGCAACGGAAGGATTCGCCGTGAAGACGATCCCTGCTTCCACCTGGGCGATCTTCACCTCGGTCGGGCCGCTCCCTGGAGCGATCCAGAGCGTATTTGGCCGCATCTTTCAAGAATGGTTTCCGGCGACGGGCTATGAAATTTCCGGAGCGCCGGAGCTGGAAGTCTATCCGCCTGGCGATACGACGGCAGAGGACTACCGGTGCGAAGCTTGGGTACCGATTGTGAAGAAGTAATTATCGAAGAGCTTGCCAAGCGGCAGGCTCTCTTTTTTTGGTAAAAAGTAATCAAATGTATATGGAAAGTAATAAGTTGTCTATTTGAATCGAAAAACCGGCCTCTTAATATAAAAGTTGAGGTGCTTTTCTCAAACATGCACAAGGAGGAGAACATGAAAAGGAAAACGCTTTCTAGTTTGTTGTCACTGGTGCTTCTCTCCACGCTTGTCCCCGCAGGCCTGCCGCAAGCAGCCGCTGAGGCGGGGCGGACAGGCGACGTTTCTCCGACGCTTCCCGTTACCCGGTCTGTTTATGAAACCGTTTACGGCGGCAGAGCCATGCCCGCAAATGTTGTCAGTACCCCGGTCGGCGTTAATTTGGCGGTACATCAAGCGGTGTACGCTTCGGGGAACGAAGTGGACTGGCTTGGGCCGGCCAATGCTGTTGACGGCAATGGCAGCACGCGATGGTCGTCCGCCCTGCAAGACGATCAGTGGTTCTATGTGGACCTCGGCGAGGAGTTCACCATAAACCGGGTGACCATAAAATGGCAGACCCCCGCCAGCAAGTACAAGCTGCTGGTTTCAAGCGATGCACAGCATTGGACGAACGTGCTCGGCAATGACGGCGAAATCGCATGCAGAGGCGGGACGGAATCGACCGATTTTGACGATGTGAAAGCAAGGTACGTGAAATTTCAAGGCGTGCAGCGGGCCCCGGTGGAAGGCACCCTTTACGGGTATTCCTTCTTCGAATTCGAGGTGTATAACGCCGGTGAGCTGCCCAAAATCGTGAAGGGCATTACCCAAATCCCGCCTATTGCCAAAGGACAGACGGAGATCGTTCTGCCTCAGGTGCCTGAAGGCTACAAGGTTTCCGTATACGGCAGCGACAGACTGCCGGTGATCGATCAAGCGGGGAAAATCCACACGCCTCTTGTGGACACGAAAGTGAATCTCCTGTTTCAAGTCGAACATACGGGCACCGGTCAGAAGGCTGTCACCGGAAACGTGCTTGCTGCGGTACCGGGGCAGTATACGCAAACGGACGATTTGAACAAGGAGCCGAAGGTCATCCCGTCGCTGCGCGAATGGTATGGCCGGACCGGAAATTTCACCTTGAAGCCGACCTCGCGAATCGTGGTCAATCCGGCGCATAAAACGACTTTGAAAAAAGCCGCAGAGCAAACGAAGGAAGACCTGCGGGATATTACCGGCATCAACGCGAGCATCATTTACGGCGCTCCGCAGGCGGGCGACCTTTATTTGTCCATCGACGATTCCTTAGCCTGGCTCGGAAAAGAAGGCTACCTCTTCGACGTTAACGATTATGTCGCGATTACATCGGCCGATGTGACCGGCGTCTTTTTCGGGACGAGATCGGCGCTGCAAATTTTGAAGCAGGATGAAGCTCATACCCTGATTCCCAAAGGGACGGCAAGGGATTATCCGAAGTATGAAACGCGCGGGCTGATGATCGACGTTGCCAGAAAGTTTTATACGATTGAGTTCCTGAGAGACTACGTGAAGCTGCTGTCTTGGTACAAGATGAATCAATTTCAGATTCATTTGAACGACGATGTAGGAACGCCGTTCCAAGACGGCACGACTGCGGCCTATCGTCTGGAGAGTACGAAGTACCCCGGGCTTGCGAGCAAAAACGGCTTTTACACCAAAGAGGAGTTTCGCGATCTTCAGCGGCTCGGCATGGACTATGGCGTGAATGTCATCCCGGAGATTGATACGCCGGGGCATTCCAGAGCTTTTACAAGCTTCGATCCTTCTCTGGGAACCGGACCTCATCTCGACATTACGAAGCCGAAAACGGTCGATTTCGTCAAAAGTCTGCTCGACGAATATATCGATGGCGACAACCCGACCTTTATCGGTCCTGACGTCCATGTCGGGACGGACGAATATTGGGGCAATACCGAGGTTTTTCGTGGGTATATGGATACGCTCGTCAAGCATATCAACGGCAAAGGCAAGCACCCCCATATTTGGGGCGGCATGAAGGAATACAACGGGGTCACCCCGGTAAGCACCGAGGCCACGATGGATGTGTGGCACGTGCCTTACGGCGATGCCCGACAAGCGATCGATCTTGGATACGATATCTTGAACACGGAGAACAGCTATATGTATCTTGTGCCAAGATTGTACAAAGACCGGATCGACCCCAAGTATATGTATAACATGTGGGAACCGAACGTATTTAGCGATACGACGCTGCCCTACGGCCATCCGAAGCTGAAAGGCGCCATGCTGGCACTGTGGAACGACATTTCGGATTCCGTCGGATTATCGATGGACGATTCCCATGACCGCCTGTTCCCCGGCGTGCAGGTGCTGTCCGAAAAAATGTGGACGGGAAGCCGGGAAGACGGCGACTACAACGCTTATGCAGCCGCAGCAGAACGGATCGGCGAAGCGCCGAACGCCAACATCTCCCACAAGCTGCAAGTCCCGAATAAAGACAGCAACGTCATCAAGTATTCGTTCGAAAACGGGTTCGCCGACGCTTCCGGCAACGGCTACAATGGCATCGGCAAAAGTGTAGCGGCAGCGAACGGCAAATACGGCAATGGCGTACGGTTCGGCGGCGGCGAAAGCTACATCAAGACGCCGCTAGAAGCGTTAGGGTTCGGATGGACCGTTTCCATGTGGATCAAGCCCGATGCCGACAACCCGGACGATGCGGTGCTGCTGGAGTCGCCTGTCGGCCAAGTGAAGCTCAAGGAAGGAAAGACCGGGCTGCTAGGCTTTTCCAAGGAGCACTATCACAGCACGTTCCAATACAAGGTTCCGGCGGAACAATGGACGCATTTGCTGCTGACCGGAGACAACAAAGGCGTATCCCTGTATGTCAACGGCAACGAATACGTGGAAAAATTGTGGGTAACGAACGGCGCATCGCCCCAGATCGATACCTTGGTGCTGCCGCTTGAGAAAATCGGAAGCTCCACCAATTCCTTTAAAGGCGTCATCGACAATCTGATCGTTTACAATAAGGCGGTCAGCTTCGACGGGATGAACTTGGCGTTAAACAAGCATGCGGAAGCATCCACCAGCGAGGCTCCTCATTTGTCGCCGGATCAGGCTGTCGACGGAAATACGGGCACGAGATGGTCGAGTTCTTTTGCAGACGATAACTGGTTCAGCGTCGATCTCGGCGAACAGCAGGAACTCGACAGCGTCGTGATCAAGTGGGAAGGCGCTTACGCCAAGAAGTACAAAATACTCGTTTCCGGCGACGGCCAGCAATGGCAAAATGTAAAAGCGGGCGATGCGGTGATCGACGGCAAAGGCGGAGTCGAGACGATCAAGTTCGACACCGTCGTCAAGGCCAGATACGTCAAGCTTCAAGGGATCGAAAGAGCTACGATATACGGCTATTCCATTCTGGAGTTCGAAGTGTACGGACCGGGGGTGTTGAACAGCTATTTGGAGCTGGTGAAACAAGCGGAAGGCTTGCTGGCCTTGGGCAAAGGAGATAGCGGGCTGAGAAGCCAGCTGCAGGAGATGCTTAACCAATTCCCGTACGACTACGAAAGCTCGATAAGCCCGCTTCAGGAGCTGATTGCCCGATTGAAGGAATCGATTGAATGGGAAAACGATAAAACGCCGCCGGTGACGACGGCGAGCGTCTCGCCTTCCCGGCCGGACGGGCAGCATGGATGGTTTGTCCATCCGGTAACCGTCACCTTGTCCGCACAAGACGAACAGTCCGGCGTCGCCAGAACGGAATACAGCTTGGACTTAGGGAAAAATTGGATTTTGTACGTGGAACCGATCCAATTCAGCACAGACGGAATGTACGGGCTGCGGTACCGCTCTACGGACAAAGCCGGCAATGTGGAAAAGGCGAAGCCCCTCCTCCTCAAAGTCGATACAACGGCTCCAACCCTGGCTGCAACGGCGAACGGCGTCCCCTTGGCGGACGGGATCGAATTTACGGACAGCGAGACGCTTGTGCTGGATGTGCAGGCCTCCGATCCGGTGTCAGGCATTGCCGGGACAACGATCACGGTAGACGGCAAGCCGTATGCCCCCGGAACTCCGCTGCGTTTAGCAGGCCAATTGGGAACCCACGCGGTCCAAATCACAGCGACGGATCAGGCGGGCAACGTATCGCAGGCGGTGATTTCGATGGTCGTTAAGACTAACATCGCTTCCATGCAGCGGCTGCTGGAATCTTATCATGCTGCCGGAGAGTTAAGCGGACCGCTCAAGAATAATCTGTCCGCGAGCTTGAAGACCGCCCAGAAGCATGAAAATAAAGGCAAGCTGAAACAGGCCGCCAGAGCGATGAACGATTTTAAGAAGAAAATCGACAAGGCGACCAAGAAGGATGTGATTTCCGAAGCGGCAAAAGCCGCATTGATCGCCGATGCCAACGCGTTAATCCAAGCTTGGACCGGGAACTCCTACGATCTGGATTCAACCGACAGCACCGACGATCAGCTCGAAGTCGGCGACGATTCTCCGGATAGCGAGGACGTGGCCGCGTAAGAAAAGCATCAGAGCGTCGAGAATGTGTTTTTCCCGCTACTAAGCTGCTTCTGTCAGCAGAAAATAAAGTGTTAGACTGACTCTAGAAATTGAAACAGCGACAGTCAAGGACGAGAAAGTAAAGTCCTAGACTGCCGCTGTTTCATTGAACTATTAGACACTCCATATGTGTCATCCTTTATTTAGAGAGTCTTCAAAGTTCCCCGGTGACCTATCCTCCAGCAAGACGATATCTTCTCCTTGTTGTTGTCTTATTTTAATATTCTCTTTGCCCCAAGAACACATAACTTCAACGATCTTATTGGCTGTAACTCCATATTCCGTGAGGCTATATTCGACTTTTGGCGGCATCTGCTGGTACACATATCTTCTTACGAGACCATCCTTTTCAAGTTCGCGAAGCTGCTGGATCAGAACCTTTTGTGAAATGCCGTGAATATTGCGCTGTAATTCGCTTGTTCTCCTTTCACCGGACATTAATTACAATTCATGAGATTTACAAAGAGTACCCTAACTGGAACATTGATGTTCCTAGAGAGCAAAATCTATTAGAAGCATATAACCATGTTATCTTGCAACTCCCGTTGTATTGGTACAGTTATCCGCCTCTATTGAAAAAGTGGTTTGACGATGTTTTTGCTCACGGCTGGGCATATGGATCAAAAGGTGATAAGCTTAAAGGGAAAAAGGTAGGGCTTGCCATGTCCATCGGCGATAAAAAAGAAAATTATCTGCCAGAGGGCTCTAGTTCTTTTACCGTGGATGAAGTGATCGCGCCTTTCAAGGCCAGTACAGGACATGTGGGCGCAATGGCATTACCCTATTTTGCTGTCTTCGGAGCTTCATTTCAAGCTAGCAATGGGGAAATCAATCACAGTGCAAAAGAATATATCAGCTATATCTTTAAGTATCAACAGTAACCTATATATGGAGGGAAGAACTATGCCTTATATTAATCTTCAAATAACAAAGGGCGCTTCTCGTGATCAGAAAGCCCAAGTTGTTAAAGAGTTTACAGAGACTCTGGTTCGGGTTCTTGACAAAAAACCAGAACATATTCATATTGTCATCGAAGAAATTGAGGATGAAAACTGGGGGTTTTCAGGAATTTTGACTGATGATTTTAGAAAGCAATAAAAGCAAAAGAAGTAGATCCCCACTCGTATACCTCTATTATCTCGATTTTGTCAGGCGATCCGATCTTACATCCCAACAAAAAAGCGCCTCCGGCCTTGCGGAATGAGCAGTTCATACTCATTCCGGGGCCGGAGGCGCTCTTCTGTATGCAATTAGGCTCGATTCCCGCTGCCGAACAGACGGATTTTAGCTTTGACCGCCTCTTTAATCGCTTCACGGGCAGGCACCAAATAATTTCGCGGATCGTATGCTTCCGGATGGTCGTTCAAGAAGCTTCGGATCGTGGCCGTGAAGGCCATTTGATTGTCCGTATTCACATTGATTTTGGCCGTGCCGAGCGAGATCGCCCTGCGAATCTCTTCCTCGGGCAGGCCGCTTCCTCCATGCAGAACCAGAGGCAGCCCGGTCAGCTGCTGAATTTCCACCATGCGGTCAAATCCGAGCTGGGGCTGGCCGCGATACGGACCGTGCACGGAGCCGAGCGCCGGCGCCAGACAATCGATGCCGGTTTCCCGGACCAGCCGCAGGCATTCTTCGGGCACGGCATACATCGCTTCCGCCTCGTCGACCACGAGATCGTCCTCCCGGCCCGTAATCCGGCCAAGCTCGGCTTCCACGCTGACGCCCAGCGTATGTGCGGCCTGCGTCACGCTGCGGGTTACTTCGATGTTGTGCTCCAGCGAATGATGCGACGCATCGATCATGACGGAAGTAAACCCGGCGTGAATCGCCCGAATGCACACCTCATAGGTGGAACCGTGATCCAAGTGCAGCGCGACCGGCACCGTAATGCCGTATTCCGCAACGAGCGCTTTGACCATCCCCGCGATGAACGGCAGACCGCCCATATATGGGATATACGCTTCACTCACACCGAGGATGACCGGCGACCGCTCCTCTTGCGCCGCCTGCAGAATCGCCTGCGTGAACTCCAGATTATTGAGATTGAACTGTCCGACTGCATACCGCCCGTCGAGCGCCCGCTCCAGCATGTGTTTCATGGAAACAATCGTCATTTCTAGCGGCTCCTTTGTTCCTCACTTATTCCGGTATTCGCCAGGCCGGGACACAGAGGAACGGATAACCAACTCGGGGAGCATTACGATGCGCTGCTTGGTGGTATTTTTATCGTTGATGATGCGAATGATCAGATCGACGACCGTCTGCCCCATTTCCTGAATGGGCTGCGCAACCGTCGTTAACGGAGGATCGATGATCGTTGCCAGCAGCGTGTTGTCGAATCCGACGACGGATAAATCGCCAGGAACGGACAAGCCTCGCTCGCGAACGGCTTGAATCACGCCGGTGGCCAGCAGATCGTTACAGGCAAAGATGGCCGTCGGCGGTTGCGGGGCGTCCAGCATTTCCCCGGCGACCTGCTTCGCGTCCGTTACTTTAAAATCGCTGATCCGCACCAGCTCCGGATTATAGGCAATGCCCGCTTCCTCCAGCGCGAACCGGTACCCCCGTATCCGTTCCTGACTGCTCATTACCAAGGTGTCCTCGGCGATGACGGCAATTTGCCGATGGCCCTGCTCAATGAGATGCGAGGCCGCCATATGCCCGCCGATGAAATCGTCCACCAGCACGGTATCGATCGCCATGGAAGGCATATCGCGTGCAATGAGCGCAACCGGAAAGTTTTGTTTTTTCAAGTCCTTCAATATCGCATCGTTGCGTACGCCGGTGGCAATGATAATGCCGTCCACGCTTTTTTGCTTCAGCAACGAAATATTTCGTTCTTCTCTCAAAAGATTGTTGTCCGTGCTGCAAATCATGACGCTGAAGCCGAGCTCGTGCGCACGATCCTCCACACTTCTCGCGATTTCCGCAAAGAACGGGTTGGCCAAATCGGGCAACAACAAGCCGAGCGTAAAGGTTTGCTTTCCCGTCAGAGCCGAAGCCACGACGCTTGGCTGGTAATTCAACTCCTGCATGATCCGATTGACCTTGGCCCGCGTTTCCTCGCTGATGCGTCCCGTTTGATTGATCACTTTGGAGACGGTGGCAATGGATACGCCTGCCTGCTTGGCAACGTCATAAATTGTAGCCTTCATCGCTTTTCCACTTCTTTCAACGAAATGACATATCAACAATTATACACTAATATGCCATTGCGTTAATACTTCCTCCACCTTGACCGGACGCTTTTCTTGCAAGGACAATTTGGCCGCATGCGCGATCAATTCGGCCTGGTAGCCGTCGTTCGCGCTGACCGGCACCGGCGTATCGTGCACGAGAGCGTCGATAAACGCCTTGACTTCCTTCACATAAGCTTCGTTGTACCGTTCCAGGAAGAAGTAAAGCGGCTTATCCCGGTACACGCCGTCCGCAGTATAGAGCTCTGCGCTGCTCGGATAATCGTTCTGAATCGTCAGGCAGCCCTTCGAGCCGAACACTTCAACCCGTTGATCGTAGAAATGCGCCTGACGGCTGTTATCGATGACGCCCAGAGCGCCGTTCTTGAACTTGAGCGAAATGATGGCGGTATCGATATCGCCGCACTCGGCGAACACCGGATCGACGAGAACCGCACCTTGCACGAACACCTCTTCCACATCGCTGCCGACCATAAACCGGGCGATGTCGAAATCGTGAATCGTCATGTCGATGAACATGCCTCCGGAGGCGGGGATATACTCCTTATGCGGCGGCGCCGGGTCGCGGGAGGTGATTTTCAAAATATGCGTGTCGCCGATTTTGCCCTCCCGGACCAACTCCTGAATCCGGCTCATGTTATGGTCGAACCTGCGGTTGAAGCCGGTTTGGAACTTGACGCCCGATTTCTCGACCAGCTCCAGCGCTTGCACCGTCTTATCCAAGGCGAAGCTGATCGGCTTCTCGCAGAAAATGTGCTTCCCGGCCTTGGCCGCTTCTTCGATGATGGCAATGTGCGTATCCGTCGGCGAGCAGATGAAGACGGCTGCGATTTCCGGGTCCCGCATAATGTCCTGATAGTCGGCCGTGACATTGGCAATGCCGTTCTGTACCGCCCAATCGCGGATGTTGTCGGCGAAGATATCGGAAATCGTCTTGATTTCCACCTGCGGAAGCTGCTTCAAGTTTTCCGCATGAAGCTTGCCGATGCGGCCGGCGCCGATAATGCCTATTTTTATTCTCTCCATACCCATGTTCCTCTCTATAATGAAGTGCCTCTTACTTCGTCAAGCTTTTCAAGAAATCAAGCTTCTTCTGCGCGTTTTCTTTGTTGATGACCTCCACGCCGCTGTCGATCCGCTTCTCCACTTTTTCGCCTTTGATCGCTTTGACGGCATTTTCTACACCTTTGTAGCCCATTTCATACGGGTTCTGCGCGACCGTACCGCCCAATTTGTCGGCCAGAATCGATTCGATGGATTCCACCGTACCATCCGTGCCGAGAATCGGAATTTTCAGGCCTTTTGCTTCCGCCGCACGCAAAGCGCCGAGCGCCATGTCGTCGTTGGCGGCAAAGACCCCCTTCAGATCCGGGTTGTTTTGCAAAATATTTTCCATGACGGACATCGCCTTCGCTTTATCGCTGTCGGCCGGCTGGTTAGCAGCGATTTTCATCCCTTTCGCCTCCAGCGCTTCCTTCGCGCCCTTGATCCGCTCGTCGGTCGCCGGGTTGCCGAGCGCACCTGCAATGAGCGCCACTTTGTCGCCGGATTTCAGCAGTGAAGCCAAGTATTCTCCGCCCTTTTTCCCCGCAGTCGCGTTATCCGTGCCGATAAAGGACGTTTTATCCGCCCAGTCTGCCGTATCCGTATCCACGAGCAGCACCGGGATGTTCTTGTCTTTATATTTTTTCAACACGGGAATCGCCGTAGAAGGCTGCGTCGGCGCAACGACCAGAGCATCCGGCTTCTTGTTCAGCGCGTCCTCCAGCATGTTGACCTGCTCCAAAATTTGCGATTCCGAAGCCGGCCCGGTGACGGTCCCGTCCACGTTCAAATCCTGAAACGCCTTTTTCGCGCCCGCTTCGACGTATTTCCAGTAAGGGCTGCTGAGCGTTTTCAGCACGACCTGCACTTTCGGCTTTTGGCCGGAGCTTCCGCCTTTATCCCCTTTGTCCGACGACGCCGGAGCCGAGCTGCCTCCGCCTTGGCTGGCGCACCCCGCTACAACTGCCAGAGACAGAGCCAATACGATAGACATCAATGCGCTTTTTTTCATGAAAAGACCTCCCGATTTTTTATAAGCTTTTCTTATGTCAAGCTTTTGGCGTTACAACGGTACCCGGCTTCCGGTTTCAAAGGCCTTCTTGGCCGCTACGGCGATCTCCAGCGCCTTTTTCCCGTCCTCTGCTGTGACTGACGGTTTCTGGCCGTTCAGCAGGCAATCGATAAAATGCTGCATTTCAAGCACATAAGCGCTTTCGAACCGGGTCGGAAAGTCCGGCACGATGTCTTGGGAGCTGCCTTTAAACGTAAGTACGGAAATGTCTCGATGTCGGAGAGAACCGATTAGCAGCGTTCCCTCGGTGCCGATGACTTCTCCGCGAATATCGTAGCCGTAGTAAGCGTTCCGGCTGCATTCGATATCGGCGGCCGCTCCGGAGTCGAACGTGGCGTAAGCGATCCCTTGATCCACGTCGCCGAATTCCTCCATAAAGCCGTGAACTAGCACGCTACCGTGCGCCGCAACGGAGGTTACCTCGGCCTCTAGCAAGAATCTCGCCAAATCGTAGTCGTGGATACCTAAGTCGAGAAAGATGCCTCCGCTGTTTTTGATGAACTCGGCCGGCGGAGAGCCGGGGTCGCGCGATACGCCCTTGTAATAGATCGGCTTGCCGATATCGCCGCGCGCGATTCTTTTCTTCGCCTCAGCATAGGCGGGGTCAAATCTTCTCATGAAACCGACCTGGCAAACGACCTTCGTTTCTTCAAGGACGCGAAGAACGTCCGAAGCTTCCTGCAGATCCACCGTCAGGGGCTTCTCGACAAAAATATGCTTGCCATTGCGCGCCGCCTGCGTGATCATGTCGGCATGCGTGCTTGTCGGGGACGCGATAACGACCGCATCGATCGAGTCGTCCTCGAACACCTCGTTCAAGTTCCCCGTGTACCGGTCAACGCCGAGCTCTCCGGCCACCTTGGCCGCATGACCGGCTTGCGGGTCGGCCACGCATACCAGCTTGGCTCCCTTCACCTTCGAGGCTACATTTTCCGCGTGCCAGTAGCCCAGTCTTCCAAGCCCCAGTACCGCGCAGCGAATCGGTTTTTCCATTGTGTTCTCTCCTTGTATGAGTTGATGTCTATTTCTTGAATGAGCGCTGGCGCAGCACGTCTACATAGACCGCCGCTACGATAACGAGACCGATGATCGCCATCTGAAAATCGGCGGAGACGTTGAGCAGATTCAAGCCGTTGCGGAGCACCGCGATAATCGTGGCGCCAATCAGCGTGCCCCAGACCGTGCCGACGCCGCCGAAGAAGCTTGCGCCGCCAATGATAACTGCAGCGATCGCATCCAGCTCGTAGCCCATCCCGGCCAGCGGAAACGCCGAATTGACGCGTCCGACCATAACCAGCCCGGCCAAACCGGCCATCAAGCCGCTCAAGGTGTAGACGATGACAAGAATTTTATTCACGTTAATCCCGGACAAACGGGCCGTTTCCTTATTCCCGCCGATCGCGTAGATGTAGCGTCCTGTCGAGGTGCGGTTCAAGAAAATATCGAAGAGAATGTAAACGACAATGACCAAAATAAAACTGAACGGCACGGGACCGACAAACTGGTTGCCTGCGAATTGTATCGGTGCGGCGAAGCCGGCAATCGGTGCGGCTCCGGTAATAATCAAGGCAATCCCGCGGGCGATATTCATCGTACCCAGCGTGGAGATGAACGGATGCGGCAGCTTCAGCTTCGTCAGCATGATGCCGTTCGTCCAGCCGAGCAGCGCGCCGACGCCAAGACATACGACAATGCCGAGATACGGGTTAAGCCCGTGATTGACGGAGACGATCCCCATCATCATGATGGACAGCGCCAAAATCGAACCGACGGACAAATCGATCCCCGCTGTCAAAATCGGCAGCAGCATTCCAATCGCCAGCAGCGCGTTGATGGAAGATTGGCGCGCAATGTTCATCACGTTGTCCACGGTCAAGAAATTATCGCTGAGGATGGTCAAGACCGTGCATAAAATAATCAAGCCGATCAGTGCGCCGAATTTGCTTATAAACCCGTTGGATTTGATTTTCCTTGCCTCGCTTTTTTCAACGATGACAGCAGACATCTTAATTCCCCCTTGTCGCGGACTTCATGATTTTTTCCTGATCCGCCTGTTCCCTGAGCATGTCGTCCACGATCTGCCCTTCGTTCATAACCAAAATGCGGTCGCAAATGCCCAGTATCTCGGGCAGCTCCGACGAAATAATGATCACTACCGCACCGTCCTGCACCAAGGAATTGATCAGCCGGTATACCTCCACCTTCGCGCCGACGTCAATCCCCCTTGTCGGTTCGTCGAAGATGAATACTTTGGCATTCGTGCAAAGCCATTTCGCGATGACAACCTTCTGCTGATTGCCTCCACTGAGCTTGCGCGCTTGTGCGGTAATATCTCCGGGACGAACTTGCAGCTCCTTCAAATAATCATTAGCAAGCGCTTTCATCTTGTCTTTGTACAAAAACTTATTTTTCTTCAACTTCTTCAGGTTGGCGATGGTGATGTTGAATTCGAGCGTCTGATCGAGGATCAAGCCTTCGCCTTTTCGGTCCTCGGTAATAAAAGCGAGTCCCGCTTTGATCGCGTCCTCCGGGCATTTGATCTTGACCTCTTTGCCGAACACGTACACCTTGCCCTGAGCGACCGGATCGACCCCGAAGATGCCCCGGGCCAGCTCCGTTCTCCCAGCGCCGACAAGACCGGAAAAACCAAGAATTTGTCCTTGATACGCCGTGAAGCTGATCTCCTTGCTCGAGTTCTTCAGCCGCAGACCTTCGACTCGCAAGCCTTCTTCGCCGAGCTGGAAGTTCATTTTCGGATATTTCTCGTCCAGACTCCGGCCGACCATCAGTTGGATCATCTTCTCGGTATCCGTCTCCGCCATGCTCAGCGTTTCGATTTTCCGGCCGTCCCGCAAGATCGAGATCCGGTCGCCGATCCGCTTGTTTTCTTCCAGCTTGTGCGAGATGTAGACGATCGCAATCCCTTGCTTGCGCAGCTCCATCACGGTCGTCAGCAGTTGCTCGATTTCCGATTCGCTTAAACTTGAGGACGGTTCGTCCATGATGATCAGCTTCGCATTGATGGTTAGCGCTTTCGCAATTTCGACCAGCTGCTGCTGTCCGATACCAAGCGTGGAAACTTTGGCGTCCGGGGAAATATCCTGCCCGAGCTGCTTCAAGTATTCTTCGGCCTTAAGCCGCATCGTCTTGCGGTCGAGCAGCGAATATTTGCCGTTCTTCTTCAGCTCCCGGCCCAAAAAGATGTTCTCGTATACCGTCAGCTCAGGAATGAGATTAAGCTCCTGGTAGATCGTGGCGATCCCGAGATTCATCGCGTCGACCGGTCCGTTGATTTCCACCTTGTTCGACTCCCAGAAGATGTCGCCGGAATCTTTCGTATACGCGCCGGTCATAATCTTGATCAGCGTCGATTTGCCCGCTCCGTTCTCCCCCAGCAGGACATGCACCTCGCCCGGCCGGATGTCCAGATGAATCTCCTTCAGCACCTGGTTGCCCGAGAAGCCTTTGTTGATTCCCCTCAGTTCCAATAAAGCATCGCGTTCTCCCATGTCGTAACCCCTTTCAAAAAGCAAAGCCTTTCTCCGTGTGTACCGCGAGGAATGAAAGTAAGCGCTTAATCAAAATCTAAAAAAAATAATCCGTTTTCCGCTGTATCAGCCGCTTTACCATGACCTTGATAACGATCCATTTTCCATGACTTTCCTTTATTTATCGGCATTGTCATTTGGAAGAGCTACCCCAATCGAGATAAATAAAGCGCTTTCCTTAATGCGATTATATCTAGGGTTTTGAGAAATTGCAATATGCTTCTGTGATTTTCTTTACACCTTTTTTTTGTAGCGGAGCGGCTCCGCCGTTGCCAAAAAAGCGAAGCCGCTTCCGCCTTAATAACGGGCGGTGACCATTTTTTTGCGCGTGTAGAACTCGACGCCGTCTTTGCCGTTGGCGTGCAAATCACCGTAGAACGACTTTTTGTAGCCGGAGAACGGGAAAAAAGCCATCGGAGCAGGTACTCCTACATTAATGCCGAGCATGCCGGCGTCGATCGTTTCGCGGAACTGGCGCACAGCCTTGGCGCTGTCCGTGTACAAGCAGGCGCCATTGGCGAAGTCGGACTGGTTGGCGATGTCAATCGCCTCCGTTAAGCTGTCGGCGCGTACGATCTGCAGCACGGGCGCAAAAATTTCGTCGTTCCAGATCGTCATGCCCGGCTTCGCGTGGTCGAAGATCGTCGGCCCGACGAAATAGCCGTCTCCCGAAGCCGCTTCGCATTCGCGTCCGTCCAGCAGGAGCGCTGCTCCCTCTTCGCTTCCTTTTTCGATATAACCGACCGTTCTTTCTTTATGCGATTGGCGGATGACCGGGCCGAGGAAATTGCCTTTCTCGATGCCGTTGCCGATCGTGAGCTGCTTAGCCGCCGCAACCAGACGCTCGGCCAGCGTATCGGCAGTATCGCCTACGGCCACGACAACGGAGCAAGCCATGCACCGTTCGCCCGCCGAGCCGAAAGCCGCATTAATGATTTCTTTGACGGTCAGATCCATATCCGCATCCGGGAGCACGATGGAGTGGTTCTTGGCGCCGCCAAGCGCCTGCACGCGCTTGCCGTGGGCAGCCGCCGTCTTGTAGACGTATTCCGCCACCGGCTGCGAGCCGACGAAGGAAATCGCCGCTACGTCCTGATGCTCCAGCAAGCCGTTGACGACATCGTGCGCCCCGTGGACGATATTGAACACGCCGTCCGGCAGGCCCGCTTCCTGCAGCAATTCCGCCAAGCGGCACGCCAGAATCGGCGTTCTCTCCGACGGCTTCAGGACGAAGGTGTTGCCGCAAGCGATCGCCAGCGGGAACATCCAGCAAGGCACCATCATCGGGAAGTTGAACGGCGTAATTCCGCCGACCACGCCGATCGGGTAACGGTACATGTTCGATTCCAGACCGGTCGCGATATCCGGCAGCACGCTTCCCATCATCAAGGTCGGCGCACCCGCTGCGAATTCGACGCATTCGATGCCCCGCTGCACTTCGCCGTAAGCCTCGGCGTAGTTTTTGCCGTTCTCCAGCGTCACCAGGCGGGCCAGCTCATCCCAATGCTCCACGAGCAGCTGCTGGTATTTGAACATGATGCGCGCTCTTCTCGGCACCGGCACGCGGCTCCACTGCTTGAACGCTTCTTTCGCCGTCCGGACGGCTTGGTCGAGATCTTCCCGCGAAGACAGCGGCACTCTCGCCAGCACTTCGCCGGTCGCCGGATTCGTCACGATATCTTCTTTGCCCGAAGTGGCATCCACCCATTGCCCGCCAATGTAATTTTGCAGAAGCTTTTCGTTCGACATGTTATCTGTTCCCCTTTTCTTTGTGTTGTGTGGTTAAAAGTACGGTGAATATAAGACCGCTGCGCGTGCGGATCGTCCTTCCGATCGCTCTTGCCCCCGGATTCTTTTCATTTTATAAACTCTTTATCGGTTAGAACCCGGGGACAAAGGCGACCGCTTTCGCTTCTTCAAGACGATTCCGCCCGCTCCGCTGGGATTCACCGTACTTTTAAATGCTGCTATTCGCCCGGTGCTCTCTAATCAAATTCTCAATCTGCTCCACCGTCGGCATCGCATCGGAACAGCTATGGCTGGAAACAACGATGGAAGCCGATGCGCTTCCGAACTCTTGGCACTTCTCGACCGGCCAGCCCTGCAGCAGGCCGTAAATGAACGCGCCTGCGAACGAATCTCCCGCACCGAACGTTTTGATCACCTGCTTCGCCGGGAAAATGCCGCCCTGGCTGCTGCCCCCGTCCTTCGTAAACACGATGGAGCCGTCTCCGCCGTGCTTGACGACGACGATTTTCGCCTGCCGCTCGAACCAGCGCTGCGCCGTGGCGGAATCGTCTTTGACTTCCGGCCCGGTCACGATTTCCATGACATCGAACTCTTCCCTGCCGGCAATAATGACATCGCACTGCTCCGCAACCAGATTGCAGTAAATGGCCGTCTCTTCCTTCGACTTCCACGTCCAGCGGCGGTAATCGACGTCGAAAATAATGACCACTTGATGCTTCCGCGCATATTCGATCGCCTGGAATACGGCTTCTCTGGAAGGGCTTGACGCCAGCGCCGTACCGGAGATCAAGATCGCCTTCGCCCGCTTGATGAAATCCTCCTGCACCTCACCCGCTTCCAGCTTCAGATCGGCGACGTTGTTACGGTACATCAGAATGCTGCAATCGGTCGGCGACTTGATTTCGGTAAAAGCAAGCCCCGTCACCGCACCGGTATGATCGGTCACCACATTGCGCGTATCGATGTTTAGCTTGTGCAGGTAGCTTTTGATGAAACGGCCGAATTGATCGTCCGATACTTTGCCGATAAATCCGGTGCGCGCGCCTAATTTGGCTAACGCAATCGTAATGTTGGCGGGCGAACCCCCCACATATTTCGTAAAAGTAAGCGTTTCCTCCATCGGTCGGTTAATCTCGTTGGCGTTCAGGTCAATGCACAGCCGGCCAAGCCCGATAAAATCCAGCTCGCGGTCCTGCTGAAACGTGATATGGTTCATCTCTCGGCGCACCTCCATCGTATGCGATTGGAAAATTTATTTTTTCGCGTTCGTCATCAGCCATTCGTGCGCCGGATCGTTATAAAACCGCCAGGTGCGCACCGGCCCCGCCATCACGTTCAAATAGTACACATCATACCCCGGCGGCGCGGAAACAGGATGGAAGCCTTTGGGCACCAGCACGGCGTCCCCGTTTTTTACGATCATCGTTTCATCCAGCTCTCCGTCGAGCGTGTACACCCTTTGCACGGCAAAGCCTTCAGCCGGGTTGATTTTATGGTAATACGTTTCTTCCAGGTACGATTCGTTCGGCAAATTGTCCTGATCATGCTTATGCGGCGGGTAGCTGGACCAATGCCCGTTCGGCGTAAACACCTCGACCACCAGCAAGCTGTCCGCAGGTGACTGTTCCGGCAAAATGTTATGGATATGCCGCTCGATATTCCCATAGCCTCTCGTTTCCACTCCGACCTGATCGGGAGCGATCAGTCTCGCCGGATGACTGCCGTAGCCCGGCGCCGCACATACGGCCAGCTCCAGCTCCGTTGTCGCCGTCACTTCGAAGAAGTCGCCGTTCGGGACATAGACGCTGTACGGAGGGATTTGCTCGAAGACGCTCATGCGCTGCCCGATGTTGTCCAGCTTAAGCTCGGAGGTCGCCACATTCGCCTTGCCTGACAGCAGCACCAGACACACCTCTTGGTCGCCCGTTTCCTTCTTCAAGCGCTGTCCCTGGCTCAACCGGTACACTTCGAAGCCGACATATGTCCAACCCGCCGATTCCGGCGTAATCGTGAGTACGTTCCCTTGCTCGTCCGCCGTCTTACGGCTCGGCACAATAAGATCCGCCATCTGAAACCATTCCCCTTCCCCGTTATCCGGATATATTGGTCGTTAAATCGCTGACGATGGCAGCAATGTATTCCTTCGACTTCCGCGCGTATTCGACCGGATTGGCCACGGACGGGTCCTGCTCCGCTTCGATGATCATCCAGCCGTCGTATCCGCGGGCGAACAGTTCCCGGAAAATTGGCGCAAAATCGATGCAGCCGTCCCCCGGCACCGTATAAACGCCCTGAATCACCGCCGACTGGAACGGGATATTTTCCCGCCTTACCCGGTCGAGCACGTCCTGACGCACGTCTTTCAAATGCACATACGCGATCCGGTCGGCGTACCGCTGCAGCAGCGCAAGCGGGTCGGCGCCGCCGTAGTAGGCGTGGCCCGTATCGTACAGCATATGAACCAGCTCCGGGTCGGTCGTGGCCATCAAGCGGTCGATTTCCTCCGGACGCTCGACATTTGTGCCGATGTGATAGTGGTACACCAGCTTCATGCCATGCTCGCGGCAAATTTCACCGGCTTGATGCAGGCCGTCCACCATATGATTCCATTCTTCATCGGTAAAAGGAATGACGTTCCGCTCCGCAGGCGACCGCCTCGGATCGCCGATGATCGACCCGCCGAGCTCGCAGGTGACGACGTGCTTGCTGCCCATTTTTTGCAAAAATTGCACATGCTTGCGGTAAGCCTCCAGCTCCGCTTCCCGATAGCTCGGGTCCGAAAAAAGCACGCCTTTCCACTGCGAAGTGAGCAGGATTCCTTTCTCCGCCAAAGCTTCCCGCAGCACGTCCGGATCTTTCGGGAATTTACGGCAATTCTCCGTTGCGGCGAAGCCGAGAGCCGAGAAATCGGCTAACAGATCTTCGAACGTATAGTGATCCCCTAGCTCAAGCACATCTTCATTCACCCAGTTAATCGGGGAAATTCCCAGCTTCAAGCGATCGATGTTCATATGCAGGCCCCTTCATAATAAAAATTAAATTTCCTTCACAACTTCGAGCTTTTGCCGCATCGTATCGTAGGCTTGAAGCACCTTCCCGCTCTCCGATACTTCCGCCACGCCGACGCGCCACCACGATTCGTAGCCGTCCGTGTTCGTGCCCGGAAGCACCTTGATTTCGATCAAGGTGGAGACGGTTTGCTCCTTGGCGCTCTTGAGCGCTTCCTTCAGCTCGTCAATCGTGCGCACCGAGTACGTCTTCACACCGAGCGCCCGCGCATAGAGCGAGAAGTCGACCGGCACATAGTCGCCTGTCAGCCTGTTCGTATCGGCGGAGCGGTAGCGGAATTCGTTGCCGAAGCCTTGGCTGCCGTGTCCGCGCTGGAGATTATGAATGCACTGATAGCCATGGTTATCCAGGAGCAGCACGTTGATTTTCCGCCCTTCCTGGATGCTGGTTAGCAGCTCGGAATGAAGCATCAGGAAGCTGCCGTCGCCGACGAACGCATACACCTCGCGCCCGGGATCGGCCAGCTTCACCCCAAACGCTCCCGACACCTCGTAGCCCATGCAGGAAAAGCCGTATTCCATATGGTACGTGTTCGGATGGTCGCATCTCCACAGCCGGTGAAGGTCGCCAGGCAGGCTGCCAGCAGCACATACGACCACATCGTTCGGATCAAGCGATGCGTTGATTTCGCCGATGACTCTCGTCTGCGACAAACCGTCCGGCAGCTCCATAGCGTACAAGCGGTCGACCTCTTGGTCCCAAGCCTGCTTCTCCGCCTTCAGCTCGTCGGCAGCGTATGCGCTTTCATAGCCGGCCTTCCCCAAGGCGTCCTGCAAGGAGATGAGCGCTTCCTTCGCATCGGCGACGACCATGTGCGCATTCAGCTTCATCGCGTCGAAGGAGCTGACATTAATGTTCAGGAACGATACGTCCGGATGCTGGAACGCGCTCTTCGATGCGGTCGGAAAATCGGCCAGACGCGTTCCCACGGAAATGATCAGATCGGCTTCCTTCGCCAACCGGTTCGCGGCAAGCGATCCGGTTACGCCAACCGCGCCCATATACAGCGGGTGATTCCACGGCATTGCGCTTTTGCCGGCTTGCGTCTCGGTCAACGGAATCTGGAACGTTTCAGCAAAGGCGATCAGTTCCTTCACCGCCAGCGAGTAATGAACGCCGCCCCCGGCGATGATCAGCGGCCGCTTCTTACCGTGAATCGCTTGAACCGCCCGTTCCAACGCGCCCTGCGACAAGGTACGGCGCTCGATGTAATGGACCCGCTTCGCGAAAAATTCGACCGGATAATCGTACGCCTCGCACTGCACGTCCTGCGGAAGCGACAGCGTCACCGCGCCCGTATCGACAGGATCGGTCAGCACGCGCATCGCGTTCAGCGCCGCCGTGATCAACTGCTCGGGCCGGGAGATGCGGTCCCAATATTTGCTGACCGGCTTAAACGCATCGTTGGCTGAAATCGTGTAATCGGTCGGATCTTCGATTTGCTGCAATACAGGGTCCGGCTGTCGGCAAGCGAAAATATCTCCGGGCAGGAACAGCACCGGAATGCGGTTCACCGTCGCGGTCCCCGCCGCCGTTACCATATTCAACGCGCCCGGGCCGATGGAAGAGGTGCACGCGAAGATTTCAAGCCGGTTTTTCTGCTTCGCGTAAGCCATGGCCGCATGCGCCATGCCCTGCTCGTTTTTGCCTTGGATGAACTGGAGTGCGCCTTTGTCCTGCTCCAGCGCCTCGCCGAGACCTGTAACGTTCCCGTGCCCGAAAATCCCCATGACGCCTTTGACAAATTTGCGTTCTTCCCCATCGATCTGGATGTACTGGTTATCCAAAAATTTCAGCAATGCCTGCGCCATCGTTAAACGAATCGTTTTCATACAGGTCCTCCCTTTTATGAGTATGCGCTTACCCTATATTCATGAATAAAGAACGATACTTGGCAAAAAAACGTTTTCATTTTTTCGCGATTCCTTTGAAGCAGCTTCCTTTATCCGGTGAATTTAGGATTTTACATGGTCTCGCAATCACCGTTTCGTTAATAAAACCGCTTACATTTCAACAAAAAGCTTTGAGCAGACCGTTTGAAACCAGAGTGTTTTATTTCGAGCTTAGAGTAAGCGCTTTACCTTGCATGTGTGATTATTATAACTCACGCTTTCCTTCGTTGGCAATAATCAATTTAAAATGTGCGACGAAAGTCCCTATAATTTGAATCGTTGAACCGTCCCCTGCAGCTCTTCGGCCATGGTCGATAGTACCGAGGTATTCGCCGACAGCTCCTGTACCGAAGCCAATTGCTGCTCGGTCGCTGCCGACACATGCTGGGTCCCCGCCGCCATCGTCTCGGATAAAGAGGCGATCGATTCCATTGACCGGACGATCTCGTTAGCCCCGGCAGACAATCGGCTGGCATCGGCAGACACGGCTTGCACCTGCTGCGTCGCCTCGTCGACCAGCTGCTTGATCCCTTCGAATATGCGTCCCGCAGCGCCAGCCACCCGGATTCCGTCCGCCACCTCATGGGACGCCGCAGCAACCGAGCCGACGACGTGCCCCGTCTCCGCTTGAATATTATGCACCAGCGCCGCGACTTGCTTGGCGGACTGCCCGGTCTGTTCGGCCAGCTTGCGGACTTCCGCCGCAACGACCGCAAAGCCCCGCCCGTGCGTGCCTGCTCTTGCCGCTTCCACGGCCGCATTCAATGCCAGCAAATTGGTCTGCGTGGCGATATCCGATATCACTTTGTTCAACTGTCCGATTTCGGCGGAACGCCGGCTCATGTTCCCAATGACGTGGTCCAAGTTGTTCATCGTCGCCTGGATCGAATCCATCTGGCGGATGACAACGCCGATCTCCTTGTCTCCGGCCGATGCCTTGTCCAACGCAAGCCCGGACAACGAACCGGCCTGCCTGCCGTTATCAGCAATGCGCCGAATCCCCTCCAGCATGCCACCGATCGACTCCCTGCTTCGCTCCACAGCTTGCACCTGCTTCTCCGAGCCATCCGCCAGCTGCTGCATAATTTCCGTGATATGCTCGGCGGCGGTCCCCGTTTGTTCCGAGCTTGACCGCAGCTCCCTGGAAATTCCTACGACCTGGCCCGAGCTATCGTTGATTTGCCGGACCAGTCGCCGCAAGCTGTCGGCCATGCGGTGAAAGGAATTCGCCAAATCCCCGATTTCATCCTGCCGCCGGACACGCACATCCTTAACCCCGAGATTCCCCTCGGCGATCCAATCGGCCGCTTTGCTGAGGGTTACGAGCGGTCTTGACAAGTATCGCGCAAAAGCAAAGCCGATGAGGACAGCCACGGCAAAATTGCCAAGACTCACCCATAGGGTGAACATCGTTATGTTATGCACGAGACTCCGGTTCGCTTCCATCTCTGCGGCCATTGTCCTGTCCTGCCGGTCGGACAAATCCTGCGCGAACTTCGTAATGACCGCCCCCAACGGAACAATGCCGGTTCTCGCTTCCTGGCGCGCACTTTCGGTATCTTTGCCGGCCAACTGAAATACTTGTTCCGCTTTCGTACGGTACTGCCGGTTCAGCTCCATGATGTAACCAAGCTTCTCTTCCTCGCCGGAATCGGCGAGCAGCGCCTTGGACTGCGTCAGCTCCTTCTCGATCAGCTCGTTCGCCTGATTCAGCTCGGCAATATAAGCGGAATCCTGCGTCAAAAGGTACGTGTTCAGGCTGCCGTTCTGCACGGCCGTATGAAACTTGATCTGGCCCGCGATCGTCTTCAGCTCTCCCTGCCTTTCGATCAAGTTGGCATACGACCGGTTCATTTGCTGCAGCGAACTGTAAAACAAAGCGCTGGAAATGCCGGAAATGACCGCCAAAGCCAAAAAACCGCCCGCCAACTTTTTACCGATGCTCATTCTCACCCGGATGACCCCCATTTTGTCATTGTGCTGAAATCTCTTTTGAAAGCGTTTACCATTTTCTCGTTGCTTTTCTGAGGCTGACTGGATATAATTAAGCTCGACAGATGGTTAAGCGCTTTATTAATTTTAAAATAACGGATTCCCCCGCGATTTTCAATCCTTTTGTGCACGTCTTATTATGATCTCAACATTCCCGCGTGATGAAGGAGCGACCTATTATGACGACGAATGAACCGGCTCAATTCGAAATGTTCCGCGATCCGTTCAAAATGCTGATCGTGCTGCTGAATCTTGTCGCCGAGCAGCAAGGGATGGAACTGGACTATGAGAAGGTGCCCTCGTTTGAGAACGAGACGTTTTTGATCCGCCATGCGAATAACGGCGACATCTCTGACGAGCGTATCCCTAATTTTATTTACAAAAAGGACGGGACCGAAATTACCTGGTATCACTATTTAGGCCGGGATATTTACTGCAGCAAGGACTTGTCCCGCGAGGAGTACAACAAGATGTTTGTCGACTGCATGGCTTCGCTGTATCAATTGAACGGGTAACCTTGTGGACCGGCGGCTGGCGCTATGAACCAACGTGCGTCAGCCTTTTTGTTATTCCGGGGCCAGCTTTCCGCGAAAATATCCCCGCCACCAATAGCAGCGGGGAAGAAAATTAAGAACGTATCTCTATATCACTGAAACGTTAAAAGCACCGACCGCAACGGCCACAGCGGAACCCGCAACGGAAACCACCGCAGCCAAAGCAGCGGAAACCACCGCAACCAAAGCAGCTGCAACCACCGCAACCAAAGCAGCCGAAACCGAAACCGAAACAGGTGAAGAAGCATAGACGAGCTTCACTAGGTGAGCCTTGAAAGTGAAGTGGCACCGGCGGGCCTGCTTGAAAATCGGAAACGCTCAATCCCTGAAGCTCTCGTTTGAAATCGTCCATTTTTTTTACCTCCGTTTTATAGACCTCGATAAAACATACTTTAATTTATGAATTGAACTCCGCTCTTGTTACGGTTGGCAAGCTTCTTTTTCTTACACTCCGTTTATTTTCGATTTATAAATCTCCCTTATGCTAAGCAGCATCGACAAACCGAAGCTAAAGGAGAAATCACCATGACGAACGAAAAAACGAATGTGACTTTGGTCATCGTCGGCCTGCTGCTTGGCATGCTGATCAGCGCTCTCGACCAGACGATTATGGCGACGGCGATGCCTACCGTTGTGCAAGAATTGGGCGGACTGTCTTTGTACAGCTGGATTTTCTCGATCTATATGCTGACATCAACCGCCAGCATGCCCATTTACGGCAAGCTTGCCGACTTGTACGGCCGAAAAAAGCTCTACATTGCCGGTATGACGCTGTTTATGCTCGGCTCGGTACTTTGCAGCTTAGCGGGGGGCATGATGGAATTGATCGTTTTCCGCGGGTTGCAAGGCCTTGGGGCCGGGGCGCTGATGCCGCTTGCCGTGACGATCATCGGCGATCTTGTGCCGCTGGAGAAGCGGGGCAGGATGCAGGGAATGTTCGCCGGCGTCATGACGCTGGCAAGCGTCATCGGCCCCGCCATCGGCGGAATGTTCGTGGAATATTTGAGCTGGCAGTGGGTGTTTTATATTAACCTCCCCATCGGCCTTGCCGCAATCCTCATTCTCATCCCGGCTTTGAAGGAAACCAAAAACCATGGAAAGCCGTCCATTGACTGGCTCGGCGCGCTAACGATGTGCGGGTCGGTCGTCGCGATCCTGCTTGCTCTCGTCTTGGGCGGAGGGGAATCCGGACTCGGCTCGGGGCAGCATAATTCTTGGAGCTCGCCGCAGGTTGCAGGCTTGTTTCTGCTCGGGGCTGTGCTGCTCGCTTTGTTCCTGTGGATCGAAACGAAGGCAAAAGAACCAATCATCCCTTTGCCGCTGTTCCGCAATCGTATCATTTCCGTCACCTCTATCGTCGCTTTCCTGATGAGTGCGGGCATGTTCGGCGCGGTGACCTATATTCCGCTGTATGTCCAGGGCGTCATCGGGGTAAGCCCTTTACTTGCCGGCTACATTTTGACTCCGCTGATGCTGGCGGTCGCCGCTGCCGTGACGCTCGGCGGACGTCTGATGGATCGATTCGCTTACCGCACGTTCAACGTGCTCGGCATGGTGCTGATGGGACTGGGCTTCAGTCTGTTCGCCACGATGGATGCGGACACCACAAAGCTGCAGGTCATTGTCTATATGATTGTCACCGGGTTCGGGATCGGCTTGATTATCCCGACGCTCAACACTTCGGTCATCGGCGCCATCGGCAGAGAACGGCGCGGTACCGCCACGTCGCTGGTACAGTTTTTCCGGTCGATTGGCGGAACGATCGGAGTCAGCGTCTTGGGCGCCCTGATGACCGGCCGGATGGCTTCCGGCACGGCGGGATTGGGCGAGCGTTTCGCCTCCCTCCCTGCGGATCAACTGGACAAGTTCACCGACCCGCAGGCGCTGCTTGATCCGGCAGTCCGCACGCTGCTTCCGGCTGATCTGCTCGCGGAGCTGCAGAACGTGTTGACCCATGCGGTCGACGGCGTATTCCTTGCGGGAACGGTCATCGCCGCCATCGGGCTCGTCGCCGCGCTCTTGATGGGCAATGCGAGAATGATCCAACCGGCCGCTCCCCCCGCAGCCTCGGCAACCGCCGACGCGAAACGAACGTAAGCGCGTTTGAACGAAAACCGTACAGTCCTGTCACGGCATCTGCTGTATAATAGAAGCAAGATTCGAAAAGGAGGCTGCGGTTCCCATGGCAAAAATTCTCGTCGTGGACGACGATCCGCATATCCGCAGGCTGATCAAGATGATCATGCGGGGCGAAGGCTTCGAGGTGCTTGAAGCCGCCGACGGCGCCAAAGCGATGCGAACGCTCGAAGCGATAAAAGCTGATCTGGTCATTCTGGACATTATGATGCCGGGGATGGACGGCTGGGAGCTGTGCCGCGAGCTGCGGGAGCATTACGACCTTCCCCTGCTCATGCTTACCGCTCTGGGGGATACGGAGCAAAAAGTGAAGGGCTTCGACCTCGGCACCGACGACTACCTCGTGAAGCCGTTTGAGTCCCGCGAGCTCGTCGCCCGGGTGAAGGCGCTGCTCAAGCGGTACCGGATCGCCGCTTCCCAGATCGTGCAGGTCGGACGGGTGCAGCTTAACCAAAAAGCATATGAAGTAACAGAGGACGGCATCGGGCAAACCTTACCGCTCAAGGAGTTCGAGCTGCTGTTCCGGCTGGCGAGCTATCCGGGCCAGACGTTCTCGCGGGAGCAGCTCATCGAGCTCATCTGGGGCTGCAATTTCGAAGGCAACGAACGGACGGTCGACGTGCATGTGAACCGGCTGCGGGATCGTTTTCCCCCGGAACGCTGTGGATTCCGCATCCGTACGCTCCGCGGGCTCGGTTACCGGCTGGAGGTGCTGCTGCCATGATGCTCTGGCCGAAAGCGTGGCGAGTCGCCGCATTCGCGCTCTCCATCTTATTTTTCTGGAGCATCGGCTTTGCGGTCGCATCGGGGCTGGAGAGCAGCTATGCCAAGCAGCATACCTGGGAACGAATGCTCGCTAGCGGCGCAGCGACCACAGCGCTTATGGCGAAGGACCCGGCCCGGGCAGACGATGTGCTGCGCCAGCTCGCTCTGCTTCTTCCGGCGCGCATCGTGCTGGTGGAGGCGGACGGACGGCATATCGCCTACGGTGAGCAGGCGGAGTCGTTCTCCGGGGAGATCAGCCGAGAGGCTGCGGCGAACGTGTTCAACGGCGGTACGCTCCGTTCGTTCGAACGGTCGGACCTGCTCGGTCCCGGCGAAGCGACGATAGGGCAGCTGTTTGCGGCGAATGGACGGGAGGCGGCCTTGTTTATCCGCACGGACACGCCGTCGCCGCTCCGTCATTACGGCTGGCAGCTCTTCGCGCTGCTCGTCGGCGGTCTGCTGCAGATGGCGGCTTTGCTCGCCTTCATCCGCCTCGGCCGGACGTCGCGCCGGGAGTTTTTCCACCTTATGGTCGGTACCCTGAACCGGATGGCTAAAGGGGATTTTAATATCAAGCTGGACGCGGATCCGAAACGGATCGGCCCATACGAGCCGCTGGCGTCTGGTATTAACCGGATGGCCGGAGAACTCGGTCAGATGGAGCGAATGCGGCAGGAGTTTATCGCCAACGTCTCCCACGAAATCCAGTCGCCGCTGACGTCAATCAGCGGTTTCTCGCGCGAGCTTCAGAACGATAACGTCAGCAAGGAAGAGCGGATAGAAATACTGGGGATTATCGAGACGGAAAGCAGGCGGCTATCCAAGCTGAGCGACAACTTGCTCAAGCTGACGTCGCTCGAATCCGACCATCATCCGTTCGAACCGAAACGCTATCGGCTGGACAATCAGCTGCGGAAGATCGTTCTTGCCTGCGAGCCGCAGTGGGTCGCGAAACATCTGGAGATGGACGTCGAATTGGACCACGTCACCGTAACAGCCGACGAAGACACCTTGAGCCAGGTGTGGCTCAACTTGCTGAGCAACGGCATCAAATTCGCCCCGGAAGGCGGCGTGATTGCCATCCGGCTGCAGCAGTTGGACGACCGCGCCGTAGTTACCGTCCGGGACAACGGCTGTGGCATCGCCGAAGAGGATCTTCCTTTTGTCTTCGACCGGTTTTTCAAAGCCGACAAATCACGCAGCCGCTCAAGCGGTGGCAGCGGACTCGGATTATCCATCGTCAAAAAGATCGTCGATATGCATCAAGGCACGATAACCGTACACAGCGAACCCGGCAAAGGCGCGGCCTTCACTGTATCGCTGCCGCTCTCCTAGAGCCTGCCCTTTAACGGCAGTTGGCGCTCGTCGCTTCTCCCCGGATCTCCGGGGATATCTACGGCATATACCCGGAAGCTGCGGGAATACTCCCGCCTCTCCGAGCCACATGGCCGAATTCATCCCGGCTCCGTGAAGCAATAGCAGGGGCGGAGCGGTCTTTTCGCCGCTCGCTATCACGAACGTATCCCCATAACGGGTAGGAACGTACCCTGTTTCATGCGGCGACGCCCACTGCTGGAGCAGCGAATCGTACATGCTGTAGACCTCGTTTTTCCCTTCTGCGGATTTAAACGCAACGTTAACTTTCACCGGACTGCGCCCCATTTCGTTACAAGTCTAGAAGCCACGCTTCCGCTTCCCCGACGCTGCCGAATACTCTGAAATCATTTCCTTTGTTGGCTTCGGCCAGCAGCTCTTTAAATCTCCCCTTCACCACCTGTTCGTTCGTTATGATAAGGGCTGCCTTTACGCGATAGTTTATGAATTTTTGCAGCATTTCTCCAGCCAGTCCCGTTTTAAGATTGAAGAAATCGCCGGAAAGGGCTTCCGCGTGAAGCACTAACAGATTGGTGTCATGTTCAAAGCATCTTGCAATAAGATCCAACGCATCTTGTCTTGTGCTCAGCGGCGTTTCGGCAGAAGCGCATTCCACGTATTTTTTCGTACCTCTTTCGATAATTTGAACGTTCATTTGATTTGCCTCCTTCTCTATGGGAATGCGCAATTCGCTGCGCAGCTTCTGAATCCATTCCCATTCGCGCTTGTAGAATTGGATTAAATTGTCGTAGATCATATCCCATAAGTAGATCTCTCTGGCGGTTCTGCCAGGAGAAAACGGGCCTCTGAGCTTTTGTTCTTGCTGCAATAAAATCTGTGTCTGGACTTCCTCTTCATATTTTGTGAGCAGGGCGTTCAATTCGTCACTGTTCAGCTGATCGGCCCAAGCAAGCTGAATCAGAAACGATTTTTTCAAATCCGGTGGTTCGGGCGTGGAAATCACCCAATTCTTCAGCTCGGCCAACCCTTCTTCCGTGATCGTATAAATCTTCTTCGAGGGCGAGCTTTCCTGATGCTGAACTTCGCATGTAGCGAAGCCTTCGTCCAGCAGCTGCACCAGCGATTTGTAAATCTGATTGTTGTTGGCCGACCAGTACATGAAGGGGGATTCCTGGATGATTTTTTTCAAATCATAGCCTGTGACAGATTTCCAGCTTAAAATCCCCAGAATGGCGTGCGTAATGGACATGGCAGTTGTTTCTCCTTACTAAGTATCATATGTTAACAGTAACATATGATATTCTATATTGCAACCTTAGGACGACGAAGGCTCGCTCCCGACAAACAAAAAAATAGAGCCGGCTTCGGCTCTACGTATTACTGGTTATGATCAGGACAGGTGCCTGTCGCGAATACGCGCATAAGTCACCTTCCGGTCTATTTTTTGCGGCATACGTACACGAACGCCGGCGGCACGTTCCACGGAACGAACGCTATTTTTTCCAGAACGAACTTTTGCTGTAGCGCGCGTTTCATCTGCAGCGAATATTGAAAGGCATTGAACACTCCCACCACCTGCGCTAATGGCG
>NZ_BIMB01000014.1 GCF_004000865.1 Paenibacillus elgii NBRC 100335
ACCGCTCGCGCAGCGCGCGCACCGCGCCCGAGGCCGCCCACGCTTCCAGCTGCGGCGTAAAAACGGGGCTCACGACGGTGACGTGAGCCCCCGCCTCGAGGAGCGCGCGTGCCTTGCGCTCCGCTACCCGGCCGCCGCCGATAATGGCGCATGGCCGCCCTTCAAGATCGAGCATAGCGGGATAGTAGGATTTGACGCCGGGGGACGGCCCCGGGAGCCTTCCTTCGCCAGCTTTCGTCATTTCCTACGCCCCCTTTAGGACCATTGGTGAAAGTTCGAATATTGATTAGCCAACAAAAAGTTAAGCAGCGTAATGATAAACGCGGCCAAATTCCACAACGCCAGTCGGTTGCCTGCCGCTTTCATCACCAACCGTTGAAACAAATAAAAAATATAAGCCAACAGCACGAACCAGGAATTCAGCACCTTCGGATCGAAAAACAGCATCAAATCGCCCTCAAGCGCGATCCAGACGATTCCAAGCGACAGCGTAAGCAGCAGAAGCGGAGCTCCGATAACTACGGAAACAAACGCGTAACGGTCCGTATTCTCCAAGCTCGGCAGCCGCAGCATTTGCTGCGACCACTGCTTCTCCTTCAGCTTGCGGTGCAGGAACAAGTACATGCCGGAAAAAATGGCGGATACGACGAATGCGACATAGCCGGAAATCGCGAACGTAATATGAATGAACAGCAGCTCATCGTTAATGTTCCAATGCGCCAAGGTTGGCGCCAGCCCCGGCCGGCTGAAAACGTTAAGCGCAAATGTCGCGAATCCGAACACGTTTACCAAAAACACAAACAGCTCGATCCGGAAAAACCGGTTCACGATCAGCGAGACGGTCACAAGCAGCCAAGATAAAATAAAAAGCGTTTCGAACATGGAAAACGCCGACAACTTGCCGTGCGTGACCAAGCTGTAGATTAAGTAGGCGGTTTGCAGTGCCCATACAAAAGAAAGCAACCCTGTCCCCATCCGCTTTGCACTTCGGTTCGGACCGACAAAGTCCGAGAAGTAAAACAGGAGGCTCAGGGCATAAATATATAAAATGACATCGTACAACCAGGTTTGAGTGACCATGCTGTTCCTTTCCGGTCAAGCTTTGGCCAGAACGTCAAGCGCTTCGGCAGGTGCCGCAGCCCGCACTTTGGATAGCAGTTCTTCCTTGATCCGATCCTGCGCCGCCTCCGCCTCCTGCTTCCGTACCGCCTGCTCCACCCGTTTTTGCTCAGCCAAAGGCTCTTCCAAAGCAAAAATTTTCGTGAACATGTCCAGCGCGTCATCCCCGTGACGCTCGGCAGCCATTTCTTTAATGCGGACAATGGGATCGCGCAGCATCTGATTGACGATGCTTTTCGTTAATTTGCGAATGACCTTCAATTCGTGTTCGTCCAAATCCGGCAACTTCTTCATCAAGCTGTCCATCGTTTCCTCGTGAATCGTGGCCGCTTTGGTCTGCAGCGCTTGAATGACCGGGCTGACACCCAGCGTTTTCGTCCACTGCTCGAAGGCCGCCATTTCCTCGCGGATCATTTTCTCAATCTGCACCGCAGCTTTACGCCTCTCTTCCAAATGAGAGTTCACGAGCGAGTGAAGATTGTCGATATCGTATAAAAAGACGTTCGGCATCTCGCCAAGCCGCGGATCGAGATCCCTCGGAACCGCGATATCAATCATGAACAGCGGTCGCGAACGGCGCCGCTGCAAAATACAGGATACCTGCTCAGCCGTCAGTACGTAACCGGCGGCTCCGGTAGAGCTGATCACGATGTCGGCTTCTTCCAGGTGCGCCATCAGCCGGTCCATCGTGCTCGCCACGCCCCGGAACTTGTCCGCCAGCTCTTGCGCCCGGCTGAGCGTCCGGTTCACGACGATTACTTTGTCGGCTCCGTTTGCGTACAGGTGCTTAACGGTCAGCTCGCTCATTTTGCCCGCGCCGATAATCAGCACTTTCTTGTGTGCGTAGCTGCCAAAAATACGTTTGCCCAGCTCGACGGCCGCATAGCTGACAGACACCGGATTTTCACCGATGCCGGTCTCAAAATGGGCCCGTTTGGCCATCGTTACGGCTTGCTTGAACAACGTGTTGAACAAAACGCCGGTCGTCTTCTCGCGCTGAGCCAGCAGGAACGCGTCCCGAACCTGCCCCAAAATTTGCGTCTCGCCGATGACCATGGAGTCGAGACCGCTCGTTACGCGGAATAAATGCTCGATCGCCTTCTCGTTCTCGTAAACGTACAAATGTTCCTGAAACTCTCCGCGCGGCACGCCGAACCATTTCTCGATAAATGCCCGCAAATAATGGGCACAGGGCTGGCGGTCGACCGCTACGTACAATTCCGTCCGGTTGCAGGTTCCCACGACGACGCACTCCATGACGCTCTTCGTTTCCTTGAGCTCCTTGAGCGCCAGCGGCAAATCCCCTTCGGCGAATGTAAATTTTTCTCTGATGGACACCGGTGCTGTGCGATAATTTAAACCCGCCACGACGATATGCATCTGGTTCACCTGCCTCCTCCTCGTAAAGTCAATTTATTATATCACACCATGTGGAACAAGTCCGAGTTTTTGCGACAATAATTTTGAAAGTTTTATTACAGGGAAGAGGGGGGGGCTCCATCCCCCTAAATCCCCCTTCGTAAGGGGGACCCCAGGGGGCTTGCCCCCTGGACCCCCGAGCTTCGATGCACAGTTGGTGGAGTGATCGCTTTTCCTCCTTGTGTTAACCGGCCCCTCCCTCTTATGGAGAGGAGGGCCGGTTAACGCAAGGATACGCTTAACGGCGTGCGGGAACGGGTAAAGAACGTGGGAGGCGTAGAGACGCGCATGAGAGCTGACTGTGGCGCCGGGATCGCGTCTGTTCAGGAGAGGCCGGCTTCCCTTGGGAAGCGGCCGTCTCCTGAACACGCTTCACTGCGATCGGCTCGACTCCCACACTCCCCGATGGGAGCGAGCCATGCCCGCACCCTTCCACAGATCATTCCCTAACTTTCCCCCAACATCCTATCACGCACGATTAAAGCAGGCTGTGATTGAAATCACGCTCACCTTACCTATGCGTCTACCAACCTTTTACCCTCTCCTGATTCCTTCCCCTACCTTCTACCATACCGCCCTGACCTGCCTAAGGCTGCCAGTTTTAGTTTCCTCCGAAACGGGCGGGCCTATACGACTCCGGCGATTATTGCAGCAGCTTTTTGCGCAGGAGGTCGGCGATCGCTTTGTCGGATTTCATCAAACGGTCGTTCTGCGAACCGACAATATCGGCACCGCTCGACATCAGTTTGGCGTAAGCCTCGTACAGGTCGGTGTATAGCTTCGAAACGTCTCCGAGGGTTTGGGCCTCCTCCGCGCGCAGAGGGCGGGAGCCGCCGACCTGGAGACGCAGCAAATATTGCATGAGCTGGGCGAGCGAATCGAGCTTCGCCAAACTGCTGTCGCCGTAGGCAAGCGCCAGATGATCGTGTGCGAATGAAGCGGAGTAAACGGCTTGACGAAGCGCGCTGAGCGAGTCGGTATCCTTGAGCTTTCCGGTTTCCTGCAAGTAGCTGCCAAGCAGCTCCATTTGAAAGAGGGATACTTGATACAGCAGCTTCTCCGCTTTTTCGGGCGGTGCCTTATGGCCGATCAGCTCTGCGATTTGCAGAACGGGCCAGATGATCAGCACGGCTACGATCAGGTACATGAACAGCTTTTTTCTGAATCTTTTCAACCCGGGTCCCCCTCCTCTGCCTGCGGCGGACGGACGCCGCAGGAACCAAGCTCTCTTTGAGAGTGTATGGGCCCGGGGCAAAAGAAATAACCACGGAATCGTCCGTGGTTATCGTATATGCGCTTGTAATTATTTTACCAATTCAGCTTGCTTCAATGCCGGTGTTTCGACTTGCAGTTCACCCATACCGCGAACCAGTTTTTTCGCGTGAGATACTTCCGGCTTCAGCACGGACAGCATGTGCTCGATCGCGAGTTGAGGGTCTACCGTCTCGCCGCAAGTATAGCAGTCAAGGGCAGCAAATCCTCTCTCAGGATACGTATGAATGGAGAGATGACTTTCCGACAACATGACCAGAACGGTTGCCCCTTGGGGCTCAAATTGTTTGGATTGTACCGACAAAACGGTTGCTCCACATACCTCAGCAGCTTCTACCATTTGCGCTTGTAACCATTCAGCATTGTTGAGAAGCTCAAAATCTACTCCCCAAGTGTCTACAGCTACGTGTCTTCCGAAAGTTGAATATTCCATCTTCCGGTTCCCCCTTCCTAGGAATAAAATGTTTTGAAAATTTCATCCGCTAGGACCTACGTCATTCACTTCCCGAGGGAATAATCTCTCGCAACATTACATGTCCTGAGTGAATCCTGGTTCCTATTTTGTTTTCAACGAAGATAAAAATAACATCTATTGAACAGAAATGCAACCCTTTTTTTTGCACAGGCCATATTTACCTGTGGGAGGGTGGCACACAACAATAAATTATGCCTGAGGCCCGCCCGGGGTGTAAGCCGCGAAGCCCCGGATAAGCCCAACTTTTCCGTTTTTTTCTTGTCGCTTCTTTCCTAAGGTAAATATACCCTCCGATGCATAAAAATACAAAAAAAACTCTTCCCTGCCCTTTTTACGGGCGATCAGGAAGAGTTTTTTCCGCTATGATCGAGAAGTCTAAATAATATATGTTAAGCTTCGAGTACGAACAAGCGATGGGTAAGTTTGTGCAAACGCCCGTCGATATGCTCGCGGATGGCGGCTTCTTGCATCTCGTTTCTCATGTCGAGCAGATGATTCACCTGGGCTTTGAGCATTTGGATTTCCTGCTCCACCTCATTCTTATGGAACAGCTGCTCCAATTGTCCGGCGGTGTCCCGGTATTCGTAAATCACTTTTTCCGCGGCGCCCTTTTTCTCGGTAATCCGGATAACTGCGCCTTGCTTGTACGTATAGACCATCGTGTATGCTGCATAAATGCGATGCACCACCGCGTCGCCTTTAAATTCGGCTACGGCTTTGCGCATCAGGTTGACCAAATTTTTGTTGCGGATGCGGCATGTTCCCCGGCATACATACAAGTTCATTTCACGTTCGAACGACAGCACGATTTCTTCGCCGGCGTCGTCCGGCAATACCACCTCTTGATTTCCGTTTTCGAGTACTTTGACTTGCAGAGAGGCTCCGTGATCGACAAACATCCGAATGAACTTGGCCATCTCGGCTTCCGTAAGCTGCAGGCAGGTTTTGACGTATTCGGTCGCTAACCTAATTGCCATAAAAATCCCTCGATTCATTTTTTTCAAACCATGTGTCTGTGAGCCTGATTCTATTGTCTATATACATTATACTACATAATTATTTAATATTCCTGCCAGGCAGCCATTGATTTTCGCCGGAAATCAGAAAATTCCGCGTTTTCCTCGCAGAAGGACGGCATAAAAGCTTAAAAACTCGTTTTACCTCCTTTTGTTCCGCAGTTCCCTGCGGCGCTGACGATGAAAAAACAATTCATACATCACCGGCACGATGACCAACGTGAGAAGCGTCGACGTAACCAAGCCCCCGATCACGACGACGGCAAGCCCTTTGGAAATCAAACTGCCCTCCGATTCGGTCAGCGCCAAAGGAATCAACGCGCAGACGGTAGCAAATGCGGTCATCAGAATAGGACGCAGCCGCGTTTTGCCCGCTTCGATAAGCGCCTCGCGTATGTTTAACCCGCTGTCGCGGTTTTGACGCACCCGGTCGATCAGCACAATCGCATTCGTCACGACGATGCCGACCAGCATCAACAGCCCGATCATGGCGCTGACCGATAGCGGCTCTCCGGTCAAATACAGGCCGAAGGCTGCGCCGACCGGTACGAACAACAGCGAAGACAAGATGACGAACGGAACGCGCGCTTGGCCGAAGGTAACGAGCATAACCAAATAAACTAACCCGATGGCCGCGGCAATCGCCACGCCCAGATCCTTAAACGTCTTCTCCGTCTCATCGCTGCCGCCCCCTAAACCAAGCGTCACACCTTCCGGCAGCGGGACAGCGGAAGCCGCGTCCTTCACCTCCTGCGTCGCTTGGCTGATGTTGTTTCCGGTCAGCTCCGCGCTGACCGCGGCATAGGGCTTGCCGTCCAGCTTCTGAATCGCGGATACGGAATCGGATGCTTCGACGGCTGCGACATCGCGAAGCAGCACCGGGCCTTTTTTACCGAATAGCGGCATTTGCTCCAGTTCGGCGGCATTGGCAGGACCCGCCGTATAGCTGGCCTGCAGCTTTTGCGCTTTGCCGTCCAGCTTGTACGTGCCGATCTCGACCGGCTTGGTCCGGTCCACGACGAGTCCGAGCACCAGCTGGGGATCGACTCCCGCCGCGGCGGCTTTCCCGGGATCGATGCGGACGGTCCACTGCCGCTGCTTTTCGCGGAAATTGTTTTGGACCGAGCGCAGATAAGGAATCTGCTTCAGACGGTCCTCCATCCGCTTGGCGGCTTCCCCCAGTAGGTCCGGTTGGCTGCCGAACAGCCGAACTTCGACGCTTGTTCCGGTCATAGGGCCGCCGGAGCTCATTTCCTGCACTGTTACGGTTCCCTCCGGCGAGCTCTTTTTAACGATGGCATCCATCTTGACCGCGAGCGTCTTAACGACGGCTTCGATATCGGCCGAGCGATTCACGCTCATCATGTATTGCGCCCGATTCTCCTGCTTGAGACCGGAACGGTAATCAAGGCCGCCGATGGTTGTAAATACGTATTCGAAAACGTCCGGCTGTTCGCGGAGCATTTTTTCAATGTCTTTGGATATTTCATTCGTTTTCTGAAGCTGAGAAGCGGGCGGCAGCTGTACTCCGGCGGCAACGATCCGCTGTTTTTCGTTCGGCAAAAAAATAAATCCGAGCTTCGGTACCAGCAGAAGCGACCCGGCAAGCACCGCCAGCGAAACGGCGATGACGGACCATTTGTGCCGCAGCGCCGAGGTAAGCATGGCCGCATACCCCCGCTGCAGCGCGCTTTCCCGCTCCTCCGTCTCCCGGATGCGGCCGAACGAAGCTTTGGCCAAAATTGGAACGAGGGTAACGGCGACAAGCAGCGAAGCAATGAGCGCAAAGACGACGGTCAGCGCAAACGGCTTAAAAAACGTTCCGGTAATTCCCCCTACGAAGCCGAGCGGCAAAAACACGACGACGGTCGTCAAGGTGGACGATGTGATCGCGCCCATAATCTCTTTGGTCGCATCCAGCGTAATTTGCGTCCGGTCTTCGCCGGGCTTTCGTTGGCTCATGCGCCTGTAAATATTTTCGATCACCACGATGCTGTCGTCGACCACCCGCCCTACCGCAACGGCCATGCCGCCCAGCGTCATAATGTTCAGGGTGATATCCATGCGATTCAAGACGATCGATGCGATCAATAAAGACAAAGGGATGGATAAGACGGCGATGAGCGTCGCTCTTAGATTCCTCAGAAACAGAAGCACCGCCAAAGAGGCGAACAGCGCTCCGTATAGCCCTTCTCTCTGCAGGCTTTCGACGGACTTTTTGATTCCTTCCGACTGATCGAAAGCGAGCGTGTAATCGATCCGGTCCCGGTGCTTATTCAGCACGGCGAATGCCTGATCGGCGATTTCGACCGTATTGGCATCCTGCTTTTTGGAAATGGATAGGGCCAGGGCGCTTTTGTCGTTGTAGCGTACCAGCTCGGACGCTTCCTCTATCGGCTGCACCGCGGCGATATCTTCCAGAACGATCTCTGCGGGGATAGGCGGGAAACCAGTCTGGAGATCAAGCGCAAGCCGCTTCAATTCCTGAATGCCCGCCGCGCGCTGCTCGACCCGGACCGGTATGACCAGATCGTTCTGGACAACGGAGCCAGCCGGGAAGGATAAAAATAGCCCCTGCACTTTTTGCTGAATTTGGGTTAAGGTTAAATTATACGCTTTGGCTTTGGCGGGATCGACGGCAATTCGGATATAGCTTTCCTTTAATCCGCCTGCCGCGACGCTGCTGACACCGGGTATTTTTTCCAGTTCCGGCTGAATGTCCTGAACGATAAGCTCTTCAATGGAATCGCTCTGCTTCGAGAATACGGCCAAGTTCAGGATAGGCAGCGCGCTGAAATTCAATCGCGTCACTTTGGGCGTTACGCCTTCGGGAAGCTTCAGTCCCTTGAACGCGTCTTCTGCCTGACGGGAGGCCAGCTCCATATCCGTCCCGATCGGGTATTTCATCTGCACCACAGCGAAGCTTTCCATCGATTGGCTCGTTAACGATTCCAGGCCGCTGAGCGCTTTCAAGCTTCGTTCCAGCTCGCGCGTCACCCGCTCCTCCACATCGGCGGGAGCTGCCCCGGGATACACGGCCTGCACCGTTAGCGTGGGCAGTTCCACGTCCGGCAGCAGGTCCACTTTCAGGGACGTGAAAGCATATATTCCGCCGAGCATAAGCAGGATAGAGCCTAATATGATGGCGGCCGCATTTTTCAAGCTGAAACGGGTTAGTAGGTTCAATTCGCTCTGACGCTCCTCGCTCAGGATGGAAAGCAAAGTCTCTTGCTCCAAGTTTGGTGTAAAAGGCGGCAGATTATACGAAGGAGGAATCCGCTGGATGAAAAATCATCGCATTCGTTTACGCCATACGGTCGGCGGGCTGGTCGCCGGGATTTTGCTCACACTTGCCTCCGGCGCCCCCGCCCAAGCCGAAGAAACGCCTGTCCCGATGCAGCTTCCTTCGTTCCCTGTTCAAGTGAACGGCCTCAAGATCGACAACGAGCGAAGCCCTTATCCCGTATTGACGTATAACAATATGGTCTATCTTCCGGTAAAGCCATTCGCGGACACCCTCGGGCTTGAAGTGGTTTGGGACGCCGCCCGCGGGCTTAAAATTACCCGCCGCGAGCGCCCTTCGGCGATAAGGCCGACTGTTGAATCGAAGGACAAAGCATCCGTAAGCCGGCGTTATGATGCCGTACTGCCCGGGTTCCCTATCGAAGTGAACGGAAAATCGATTAACAATGCCGCCGAGCCGTATCCCCTGCTGCTGGTGGATAACGTTTCCTATTTTCCGATGACCTGGCGTTTTACCCGTAACGAGTTCGGTTGGCGGACGGATTGGAGTGCGAAGGAAGGATTTCAGCTTACAACGGAGCAGCAAAAGGTGCTTCACCGCATTATTGCCGAGGATACGGAAGCGCTTTACGTGGAAGCCGAGTCGAACCGGATGCTGAAGGTAAACAAAGATTTGAAAGGCGATCCGTCTCCGGTAGACGACAAAGCGAAAGCTAACGTGAGTCAGTTAGCGGAAAAGCGGAAGCCCGGCGTGCCTTTTGCCGGAGACCCGAAGCAAGCCGCCGTACGCCTGGGGGATTCGGTCTATTACGACAACATCGAACTGATGTCGCTCAAGCCCATTTTGGAAAAAGCCGCCGCCTTCTACGAATCGCAAACGGAATATGTAAATAAAGGACTGGACGTACAATCCAAAATTATGAAGCTCGACGACCGGACGGTGCTCGCCGTCATCTCGATCTCCAGCTTTCTGCATATCCCGGCTCCTTACACGCCCTATACGCACGAGGCTTTCGTCATTCGGGACGGGAAAGCTTCATCCGTGCCGGATTTGACCCAAGTGCCGACCCGCGTCGTCCGCAACCCGGACGGTTCGTTCTGGATCGTCAGCGAAGCGGCAGACCGGATGACAAGCCGGACGCCGAACGTAAACGGTCAACTCGCGCTGCTGGACACCTCAGGACAGCTTCACGGCATGAACACGAAGCTTGGGGAAAAAGACATCGATCTGCTGGCTGCTACCGCCGACGGCTTGACGGTCAAAGCCTACAACAACCGTTTTAAAGCTTACCATAACAGCTTCATTCCGCTTGACGCGGAAGAACGGGAGACGTACTATCTTCTGGACCTGCAGGGGAATGGAACGCGGTTGTTTCTGTACAAAGGAGCAGGCAGAGGCTACGTGGACAGCAAGGGGCATATTTACGTCGTAGACCGTCAGGTGAACCGTATCTCCGACCTGACGTCCGGTCAGAGCCGGACGTGGTGGGATTATGAGCTTAAACCGTAACATCAAGCTTAAAAAGGCTATTCCCGTTGATCGGCACAAGAAGCCGGAGATCGGGGAATAGCCTTTTTTGGTTTTCCGCCCTTCGAGGGGCGTATTTAATGTTCTTGCTCGGCGGATTTGGTCTGCGTCTCGGGCTGGTCCTCCACAGTCGTATCGGCGCCATAGCCGATCTTCTGCTCGATGATCTGCCACAGCTCGTCTTTCCCGAGTCCCAATTCGGACGAAAATAGGACGACCGGGTCCGACTTGTCCGTTCCCAGCGTTTCCTTGACGATCTTGACATGCTGCTGCCATTTGCTGCGCGGAATTTTATCCGCTTTCGTCGTTACGATGCAAAGCGGCGTGCCGTGATGCTTCAGCCACGAATACATCGCTTGGTCGTCCTTGGACGGCGGATGGCGAAGATCGATCACGAGCAGCACCAGCTTCAAAAATTCCCGGTGAAGCAAATAATTTTCGATAAATTTGCCCCATTTTTCACGTTCCGTTTTGGATACCTGCGCATACCCATACCCCGGCAAATCGACGAAAAACAAATCGGAATTAATTTTGTAATAGTTCAACTGCTGTGTCTTGCCGGGCTTGGAGCTGGTACGAGCCAAGTTTTTGCGGTTGATCATCCGGTTGATCAGCGAAGACTTCCCTACATTGGAACGCCCTGCCAGAGCAATCTCCGGCAAGGCATCCATAGGGTACTGGCTCGGACCAACCGCGCTGATGATGAATTCAGCTTGATTGACTTTCATGGATTTCACTCATTTCTTGGTGGAGCGTTGGGCTGGATGGAAAGGATATTATTTCTTCCTTTCTGCCGAACCGGAAAAAAATGGCTACTCCACCGCTCTTGAAATTCAAGTTGTCTATTATGATCCTTAGCGGATACAACTTGATTTCAAAGACGGCCGTAAACTTTCCGTATCCATTTCTTCCCTTCCTTTCGAAAAGAACCAATAATAACCCAAACCATCTGACCCAACGCCTGTTATTATACGCCTACAGGCTTGACCAGAGCGTGCTCGAGCACCTCATCCATATGCGCGACCGGGATGAACGTCAGCTCGGAGCGCACGCTCTCGGGAATTTCTTCGATGTCTTTGGCATTATCCTTCGGCAGCAGAACCGTACGGATGCCGGCGCGGTGAGCGGCCATAGCTTTTTCCTTCAAGCCGCCGATCGGGAGCACCCGGCCGCGAAGCGTGATCTCGCCCGTCATCGCGACGTGACGCGAGACCGGGATATTGGTCAAGGCCGAGATGAGCGCCGTGCCCATCGCAATGCCGGCGGATGGTCCATCCTTCGGGATGGCGCCTTCCGGCATGTGGACGTGGACATCGTATTTTTCATGGAAATCCGGCTGAATTCCGAATTGCTCGACCCGCGAACGGGTGTAGCTGAAAGCCGCCTGAGCGGATTCCTTCATGACATCTCCAAGCTTTCCGGTAAGCGTCAGCTTGCCGCTGCCTGGCATCACCGTCACTTCGATAACGAGCGTGACCCCGCCGACCTCCGTCCAGGCAAGCCCGGTCACCGCGCCAACCTGATCGCGCTCCTCCACCATGCCGTAGCGGAATTTCGGCTGGCCGAGATACTCCTTCAGGTTGTCGGCTTTCAGATGCACGGTAGAGGCCCCGCCGACAATTTCCTTGGCGGCCTTCCGACAGATGGACGAAATTTGCTGCTCCAGGTTGCGGACGCCGGCCTCGCGCGTATATTCGCGCACCGTGCTCATGAGGGCGTCTTCGTCTATGACGAGCTGACCGTCCTGCAGCCCGTGATTTTCCTGCTGCTTCGGCAGCAAATAATTGCGCGCAATATGCAGCTTTTCGATTTCCGTATATCCCGGAATGTACAGCACTTCCATCCGGTCAAGCAGCGGCCGCGGGATGTTGTGCACGGCGTTGGCCGTCGTCACGAACATGACGTTGGACAGGTCGAACGGCACTTCGACGAAGTGGTCGCTGAACGTGCTGTTTTGTTCCGGGTCCAATACTTCCAGCAGAGCGGAAGCCGGGTCGCCGCGAAAATCCATCGCCATTTTATCGATTTCATCCAGCAGGAAGACGGGATTGTTCGTTCCCGCGTTTTTCATCCCTTGAATAATCCGGCCTGGCATCGCGCCCACATACGTACGGCGGTGTCCGCGGATTTCCGCTTCGTCGCGCACGCCGCCCAAAGAAATGCGCACGAACTGCCGGTCGAGCGACCTGGCGATCGAACGGGCGATCGACGTCTTCCCGACCCCCGGAGGGCCGACGAGACACAGAATCGGTCCTTTGAGCTTCTTGACCAGCTTTTGCACGGCCAAATATTCAAGGACGCGCTCTTTCGGCTTCTCCAAGCCGTAATGATCCTGGTTCAGAATCTCCTCGGCCTTACGGATATCGAGGTCGTCTTCGGTCGATTGGGACCAAGGCAAGCCAAGCAGCCAATCGATGTAGTTGCGGATGACCGAGCCTTCGGCGGAAGTCGCCGGCATCTTCTCCAACCGGTCGATTTCCTTCTCGATCTTTTCCCTCACCTTCTCAGGCACGTCGCTTTGTGCAAGCTGGTTGCGCAGCTCCTCGACTTCGCCGGCCCGTCCCTCTTTATCCCCGAGCTCTTTCTGAATCGCCTTCATTTGCTCGCGCAAATAATATTCCTTCTGCGTCTTCTCCATCTGCTTCTTGACGCGCTGGCTGATCTTGCGTTCGAGCTCAAGCACCTCGCGCTCGTTGTTCAGGATGGCAAGAAGCTTCTCAAGCCGCATCCGGACATCGACGGTTTCCAAAATTTCCTGCTTATCTTTAATTTTTAACGATAAATGACTGCAAATCACGTCCGCGAGCCGCCCCGGTTCGTCAATATCGGATACGGCAGCCAACGTCTCCGGGGTCACTTTTTTCGAAAGATTGATATAATGTTCGAATTGGTTCAGCACCGTGCGCATCAGCGCGTCGATTTCGGGATCGGACGTTTCCTGCTCGGGAAGCTCCCTGACATGAACCTCGTAGTATTCGTCGTTAACCAGAAATTCCGCAATTTCGGCGCGAACGACGCCTTCCACAAGCACGCGGATCGTTCCGTTCGGCAGCTTGAGCATTTGCCGCACTTTCGATATTGTGCCGATCCGGTAAATATCCTCGGTCTTCGGCTCCTCGATGTTAACCTCGGATTGCGAGCACAGCAGGATCATGCTGTCTTCGACCATAGCCTTCTCCAGGGCCCGTACCGACTTCTCCCTGCCTACGTCCAAATGCAGAACCATGCTCGGATACACGAGCAGCCCCCGGAGCGGAAGCAGCGGCAAGCGTCGCAATTTCTGTTTGCTCGTTCCCATCCGCGAGCACCTCCAGACTATACTTACATGCATGTGATTTACATTTTATCAAAATTGATTTTAAAACACCAATCGGGGGCGGCAGTTTCCGCTCTTACGAACAAAGAGACGCCAACCGCTCTATTCGAGCGCATCGGCGTGCAGAATCGTAACGGAGGCGCTGCTGACCGTCTCCTGAGGCGTGACAGGAGGCTCGGCAGCCAGATGGGCGCTTTCAATGCCCAGGGCATGATGGAGAAGTTCCTCCACGGAATCGACCGGAATGACCTCCAATCCATTAAGCCCCGCAAAAACCTCCTGCCAGTTTTCCTTCGGAATGATGACTTTGGTCGCTCCGGCCTGAAAAGCAGCTTCAACCTTGGCGATAACGCCTCCTACCGGCTTCACCTTGCCGTGAATGCTGATTTCGCCGGTCATCGCCAGATGGTTGTCGACCGGAATTCGTTTGATGGCGGAAGCAATCGCCACGGCCATCGATACACCGGCCGACGGCCCGTCGATCGGAATGCCGCCCGGAAAATTGATATGCATGTCGTAATCGTAAGGCTGCATGCCGAGCCGACGCAGGACGGTAAGCACGTTCTCGACGGAGCCGCGCGCCATGCTTTTGCGACGCAGCGTCCGCGACCCGCCGCCCATCTCTTCCTCATCCACGACGCCGGTAATCGTAAACTGGCCCGTACCCGGCTGCACCGCTGGAATGGTGCTCACTTCAATGTCAAGCAGCATTCCGAGATTCGGTCCGTATACGGCTAATCCGTTAACCAGCCCGATTTCCGGACGCTGGGGAACTTTTTTCTCCGGCCTCGGCGGAATTTGCGAGCTGTTGACAACCCATTCGATGTCGGCGGCAGACAGCTCTCTCCGCTGATCGGTCAGCGCCATCCCCGCCGCCAGCTGAATAATGTTTACTGCTTCACGCCCGTTGGTCGCATATTTCTTGACAACCTCAATAGCGGAAGGACAGTCGGGAAATCCGATTTTTTTCAGCGCTTTGGCGGCAATCGAGCCGATTTCTTCCGGCAGCAGCGGACGGAAATAAATTTCCATACAACGCGAGCGGATCGCCGGAGGCAGCTCCTGCGGGTTGCGCGTCGTTGCGCCTACGAGCCGGAAATCCGCAGGCAGGCCATTCTGGAACACATCGTGAATATAACTCGGCACATTCGTGTCTTCGGAATTGTAATACGCGCTTTCCAAAAATACTTTGCGATCTTCAAGCACCTTTAATAATTTATTCATCTGATGCGGATGCAATTCACCGATCTCGTCAATGAACAAAATCCCGCCGTGCGCCTTCGTCACTGCCCCGGGTTTCGGCTGCGGAATGCCGGCAACTCCCATGGCTCCCGCTCCTTGATAAATCGGGTCGTGAACCGAGCCGATTAACGGATCGGCAATACCCCGCTCATCAAACCGCGCCGTCGTCGCATCGATCTCGGTAAATTTGGCGTCCGGACGAAACGGCGATTCCGGATTTTTCTTCGCTTCCTCCAACACGACGCGAGCGGCGGCCGTTTTGCCTACGCCGGGCGGACCGTAGATGATCACGTGCTGCGGATTGGCGCCGCACAGCGCCGCTTTCAGAGCGCGCACCCCTTCCTTTTGTCCGACGATGTCCTCCATGGCAGTCGGTCTTGTTTTTTCGGCTAACGGTTTATTTAAAGAGACGGATCGCAGCCTGCGCAGCTTCTCCAGCTCTTTCTTCGACTCCTTGTCGACGGCGGAACGGTTCGTTTGCTGGTTGCGCAGCAAATTCCAAAAATACATACCGATAACGATGGCAAAAAACAACTGGATAACCATCAAAACCACGCTGATATTCAATCTAATCCCTCCTGTTACTCACGGCCGCCAGAACGGCCGCTACGGCATTCATATAATTGGTAGTATTGCCCTGTCATGGTAGCATTAATCGCTGCACTTTAAGAAACTTTTTGGGGAATGCTAAAGCCATGTATACGAAATAAGCTGCGGACGATTTTATGCGAAAGGAGGGGCGGCGGATGTCGTGGCCGAATTTATGGAATCAGGCGATGAAACTTGTCATTGCCGCAATGCTGGCGCTGACCGTTCTGACTTTCCAAGCCGGACGTGCAGGAGCAGCGGTGCCTGAATCCTTGTATTTGCCGGAGCTGAAATCTGCCAATCCCGCCATAACGAGCGTCGACGTCTTAATCGATGTAGGACACGGCGGAATCGACGGGGGCACCTCGTATGGTGACTTGCTGGAAAAAGACATCAATTTGACGATCGCCAAAAAAACGTACGAGACTTTGCGCAGAAAAGGGTACGTCGTCTTAATGAACCGGATGGACGATTACGCGCTAAGCGGAGAAAATTTATGGTTGAAAAGCCGTTCGAGACATATCAAGGACTTGGCCCAGCGCAGCCATCTGTGCAATGAGATCAAGCCCAAAATTATGATCAGCCTGCACGTCAACTCTGCCCGCCATTCTTCGAAACGGGGCGCAATCGTCATTCATCAAATAAAACCGCAAAGCGAGCAGCTCGCAAAATCCGTGCAAGCAGCGCTGAACGCGTTATATGGTACGAGCGACGAGCCTGTGCCTAGCCGCACGTTTTATTTGTTAAAATATTCGAAGGCGCCAACGGTTATCGTTGAAATGGGTTTTATTACGAATGCCGAAGACCGCCGGATGCTTACCGAGGCCCAGTCCCAGCTGCGTATTGCGGAAGCAATCGCTGCGGGCGTCGAGCAGTACTTGCAGCAGCAAAAAAAGTAAAAGACCGCGTCGACAAGCCAATTTCACGTGGCGCGCGGTCTTTTTTTGCATTGGGACCATTATTTCATCATTTGCGATGCCGGTACGAACTGTCCGCCAAGCTGCTGCAGGGTCGGAATCGATTGTTTTAAAATTTCGGAGGTATGCTTCCCCGGCGGACCGACATGACCGATGACAATCGTGCTGTCATTCTCGCGAACGAGCTTCTGCAGCTTTACCGCCTGCTTGAGTATATGGCTCCGGGTGTAAGTATCATCCATGAACAAATTATTTTCCGCTGTGCGCACACCGATTTCTTTCGCCAGCTTACCGATGACGCTTTTGTCGGTCGTCCTGCTGTCCAAAAAATACAAGTTGCGCTCTTTGCATACGGTCAGCACGATGCGCATGACCCGTTCGTCGGATGTCGCCTTCGATCCCATGTGATTATTGATGCCTACCGCATGCGGCACATCCTCAATGGCGGCAATGACTCTTCGCCGGATTTCATCGTCGGGAAGTCTCGTGGTTATCGCACCCGGACCGAGCCATTCCGGCTTTCCGTTCCGCGGCTCCATCGGCAGGTGTACGATGACTTCCTTGCCAAGCTTATGCGCCCATTCCGCATCACGCTTCGTTGTCGGCAAAAAAGGCATGACCGCCGCGACAAACGGAATCGGCAGCTCCATCATTTGCTCGGTGCCTGCTTGACCGTTGCCGAAATCGTCGATGACGACGGCGATTTGCTTCGTTCCTGCCGCCGGGTCAACGGCTATGTAATGACCGGCTGCGGTGACCGGAATGATGAGACATAGACAAAGCCATCCTGTGACGGACGCCCACCATTTCCTTCTCATGGACCGCACCTCCTTATCCGTAATGTCCTAACCTCATTGTTTGCATTACGCCAAAAACCTATACGAAGGATTGCTAATTTTGGATTTTAGGTCCAGAAATTTTTATCCCTATTTGAAGGAAAAATGCAGTCTTGTTCGTCTATAGTTATTGGAATTATTTGCATAGAGACAAGAAAGTGGGAGCTCAAATGAAACGATGGAAGTTACTTTGCTTCACAGGGCTTTTATGGATGGGGATGTGTGCTTGCGATACCGCCCAAGCCGCTGCGTCTTCGGTTAAGGAATCCGATTCTTTTCTATCTTATGTCAGACCGGACCCATCCCCGCCGTTCCGAATCGTTCGGGATACCGGGGAGAAGAAAGGCGAATACCCGATTTTCGAATATACGGACGATCCGAAGACGGAGCATTTATTCCGCGATTCGTTTATGGCTGAGTCCGTACGTTTGTTTTTCCTCGCTCAAAACTTGGTTAACCGCCCTAAGGAAACGCAGGCGCAAACGGAACTTCGTCAGGCAAGCCACCCTGCCTACTTGTTATTATCCGAACGGGAAGGCGGCTTCCCCGGGACGGGCTTTTATTTGAAGCAGAATGGGGAGCTGCTCGACCATACGGGCACGCCGTATGTCGACCTTATGAAAAGCACGGCCGCGTCCGACTACTTGGGCTCCATGAGCCAAATTTATCCGCATGAGCTCGGCCATGTCATGTACCATTTGCTTTCGCCGGACTGGGACCGGACCGAAAGCCGTTCGGTCGATATACATTACGTGTCCTTGACCACGGACCGGCGGGTCGCGTTTGACGAAGGCTTTGCCGAGCACTTCGAAAATGTGTCTTTGGATCATGAACCGGACGAATCAAGAAAAGCCGGCCTTGAATCCAGCGTCCGGCAGGCTCAGTTAACCACAGCAACCATGGTTACCGGATACGAAAGGGATTATGCCTGGCCGATGCGATTGCAGCTTTATCGGGCCGCAGTTCCGTTCTGGTATCAGAGATTTGAAATGTTGAAGCGGCACGATTGGGTGATGGAAGGAACGATTCGTTTCTCGACGACGCAGCCAACTGTAGGGTCCCCCGAACAGAGCATCAAATACCGCAATATGGGCGTTCGTTATGATGAAAACAAACCAAGAAACGTATCGGAAGCCTTGGCTACCGAAGGGATCGTTTCCGCTTTTTTTACGAAGCTGCTTTCCAGCGACTTGAAGCACCGGTATAGGGAGGATACGTTCTATTCGGCTTTTTTGGCGGACGCTTCGCGTACCGTGGATGCCAAAGCCGTATTTACCCCACTGCAAAACGAGTACATGAAAATATTTCACGTTCTCCATAAGTATGTGAATCGAACTGATTCTCCGCTGGCGGATTTCGTTCAGGGCTACGCCGCCGAGTATCCGGACGAGAAAGAAACATTGTACCGACTCCTAGGCGAAGCTACGGGGCTAAGTACAAAGGAGCTTGAAGCAAGTCCGGCGGAAATCTGGCTGTTGAACAAGAGCCATGCGCACAGCTATTTGGCGATCGATGAGGCAGGCTCGATTCGAATGCCGTTTTATGCGTTCGATCTGAATGCGGCGGATGTCAGCGATCTCATGACTTTTCCAGGCATCCGAGAGGCTGAGGCGAAAGCTATCATTCGGTACCGGGACAATCAATCGTTTTTCCAAGGTCTAGACGAGGTAAGAAAAATCCCCGATTTGTCTGCGGAGGCCATTCAAGCGCTCTTGGACGGGGCTTACGACCCGAATTTTGCCCGGGAATCGAGAGCCCAAACGGAACAACGCTTGGGGGAGAACGGATTGCTGCAAAGGCTGCTTACGGGATCACTGTGGATGCTTGCGAAATTTGCTCTTGCTTGGTTTGGGGTCTTTCTCTTGGTTTATTATTTGCTGGTTCTTAGGAAACGGTTTGAGCTGAGGCGTACTTTAAGGATTATCGTGACGAATGCGGTGAAAATGAGCGTCCTGGTGCTATTCGCTCTGGCTTCCGTACTGGCAGGCCAGCCGCTGTTGATTTTTGCCGTACTTGGTGTTTTGTTTCTAGTCATTGAACGTTTTTTGGTTTTGAGAAATAGACCACAGGGTAAGAAAAAAGAAGCTTTTTGCTCCAGCCTGTTTTTTTCGGCGGTACTCCTGTACTCCTTATCTTAAATAGATATCCACTTCAGAAAATCATTTAGAAAATTATTCTATTTTGATTATTTATCTACTATAATAGTAATATCGACCAAATTATTGTTATACGAGTCTATTATCTAGGAAGGATGACACGGATGGAGTCTGCCAAAGAGTTACCTAAAGCCATAGCGCCGGTGAAGGAATTGTCTGCAAAAGAAGCGCAAATCGATCCGTTTCCGTTTTTTCGTCAGTGCCGCGAGTCCACTCCCGTACGTTACGATACCCAGAGGGAATGCTGGGATATTTTTCGTTATGAAGATGTGTACAACGTGCTCAAAGATCCTGCTACCTTCTCTTCGGTAAGACCGATTAAAGGCCCTGTCCTGCTCGGAAGCATCATTGGGATGGACCCGCCCAAGCATATGCAGATGCGCGGCATCGTCAGCAAAGCGTTTACTCCGAAATCGATCGAGGAACTAGGTCCGCGCATCGCCTCTATTACCGAAGAATTATTGAACGCGGTTGTAAATGAAGGGGCGACGAATTTGGTTCACGATCTGGCCGTTCCCCTGCCCGTGATCGTCATTGCCGAGCTGCTGGGGATTCCGGCGCAAGACCGCCGGCTTTTCAAAGAATGGTCGGATTCGATTGTCAAAGGGCCGGATTCCGGCAGCAAAGAAGATATGCACCGGCTGTATCTGGAACGAGAGAAAACCCGGCACGAATTGGACGACTATTTTCTGAAAATCATTGCGGAGCGCCGCAATCGTCCGGAGGATGATTTGGTCACAAAGTTGGTTGAAGCCGAAGTGAACGGCGAGTGCCTAAATGATATGGAAATTGTGGAGTTTTGCATTTTGCTGCTTGCAGCCGGTAACGAGACGACGACCAATCTGATTACGAATTCGGTACGGAAACTGGCTGAAGACCCGGCGCTGCAGGCAATACTCTACGATCAACCGGCTTTGATCGAGAGCTTTATCGAAGAAGTTCTAAGGTACTATTCACCGGTTCTATCTCTAAGCCGTTATGCGACCAAAGACGTTCAAATCGGTAACACCGAAATCCGGAAAGGTGAACTCATTATTCCCTGGATCGGCTCGGCCAATCGTGACGAAGAGAAATTTGCGGACGCCGATCGGTTTATCACGGACCGGTCGCCCAATCCTCATATGGCCTTCGGCTTCGGCAATCATTTTTGTTTGGGGGCTCCTTTGGCGCGGTTGGAAGCTAAAATAGCGCTTCGCATCCTCTCGAATCGGATAACGAATATTCGCTTTGCGGATCATTTTGAATTCAAACCGATTCGCAGCCCGTTCGTTTATGGCGTGGAAGAACTGCCCATTGTTTTTGAGCGCAGGGAATAAAAATGCGATGTCTTCCCATCGAAAAGTGCGGGAAACGAAATAGAGGTAATTTCATAAAAAGCGGTCAGGAATCGATTCCCTGACTGCTTTTTTTCGTTGAAAAAGCTAGACCGGGGGCTTTACCCGCTCTTCTCATCTGCTTTTTCAAAATAAACGATTTCACATAATCGAATGTGATGCTTTTTTCCACGAACTACAAGAGCTACGTGATCAATGAAAACATCATCCAGAGTACCTACCAATTTGCCGACAGTCGTCGTGATGACAATCGTTAACCCTTTGTGTTGGATCAAATGCTCGGTGAATTTGGGCTCCACAGCTGTCGTGTACGTAACATTTTTGGGCAATACCAAAGTTTCCTTGCGCTGTACGTCTTCATTCCGATAATATTGCGGAACTGGGAATGAGGCTTGCGGATAGCCATAGTACACAAATCTATTCATGTGTTGCATACTCCTTTTGTCATAAATTGAAAAACACCAGTAAATAGTGAAGATTGACAAAACAAAGCAGCTTTTGACATGCTGCCAGAAGCTGCTTGACCGATGCTTTCGGATTATTTTTCGAGTATATATCCGAACCACGTCGCGCTGTCCGTATTTTTATTAATGGAAATCCCGACAGTGTGTCAACTTCTATTATTGCATCCAGCCGCCCATACCTTTATAACGGTGTGCGAGAGCTTTGTGAAAATATTCCTGCTCGGCATACTGGTAAAACAACGGAGGATTGCCCGCACAGGCCATCTTCATTCGCTCAAAATGTTCAGCTTTCACAAAATGATACCCGGCCATTTGCTCGGGATTGTAAGACCTATCTTGTAAATAAACCGTTCCGGTCAAAATAACACACTCCTTTTTAGATTTTCTAGGCAATAACAATATATGACAGTAGCCCGAAAATGCCCTATGACATTAGCCTAATCCAGGTTGGATAATGAACATCGGGAGAACCTCAGCGCATCTGTAACGATTCTGTTTTGGTTGCCTCTCGAATATACTGTATAGATGCCTATAGACCTGTAAAGATACCTTGATAAGGAAGTGATGTCCTTGTCTGAAGAAGACACAACGAAATCGGAAGGTATTCCACCTACTGAAGACTTAATGCGTGAACACGGTGTTTTAAAACGTATCCTTCTTATTTATAAAGAGGTTATAAGACGTCTGATTGGGGAAAAGCATTATGATCCACAAATGATTACATCCACTTTGTACCATACAGCTTCTATTGTGCGGCAGTTTATCGAGGATCATCATCAACATCTTGAAGAAAAATACGTTTTCCCGAAGTTTCTACAAGCCCAGCAGCAAACTTCGTTAGTCCATGTGCTATCGACTCAACATCTTGCTGCCCGTCAGATGACGAATATTATTCTTCATTACTCCCGTGTACCCCATCATTATAGTTTTCCGGAGCGTTATCATTTGGTCCGTGTTTTGTCACTGTATATCCGCATGTATGAACCTCACGAAGCAAGAGAAGATACCGATCTTTTCCCTGCGCTGCGCAGTATTGTAACTCCCAAAGAATTCAAAAATTTAGGTGAGCTATTTGAGGAGATCGAAGAAAAACGCTTTGGAAAGAATGGTTTTCAACGGATCGTACAATTCATTTCTCGAATTGAACAGACTTTGGGCATTTACGACTTGTCTCAATTTACGCCCCAACCATCCGAACTTTATGAGGGGAGAGGTTGATATAAAGGCTCGCTATGACGGCAACAAAAAAAACACCCCTGCCGCAAAAGCAACGGAGGCTTGCCCGCCTCCGTTGACTTTAGGGCACAAGGGTGTTTTTTCAGTTACATCGCTGCGTGTTGCTTGCGGCCGGGAATTTCGCCCGTACGCTCGAAATGCTCGACGATGATGTCGATTTCCTTCTTTAGCTCGGACAGCAGCTCGGCTTCCGGAACTTTGCGGATCATCTCGCCGTAACGGAACAACATGCCTTCGCCGCGGGCACCGGCAATGCCGATATCGGCTTCCCTCGCTTCGCCCGGGCCGTTTACCGCGCAGCCCAGAACGGATACTTTAATCGGCACCTTCAGCTTGGAGATATACTCTTCCACCTCATTCGCGATAGAAAACAGATCGATATCCAATCGGCCGCAGGTCGGGCAAGATACCAAGGTGGCGGCATTCGTGATCAACCCGAACGATTTCAGCAGCTCGCGGCATACTTTGACTTCCTCAACCGGGTCGGCGCTGAGCGAAATCCGGATCGTCGAACCGAGCCCCATGCTAAGCAGCGCGCCCAAGCCTGCCGCGCTCTTCACGGTGCCGGAGAACAACGTTCCGGCTTCCGTAATGCCAAGATGCAACGGGTAGCGGAAGGCTGCGGCCGCTTTCGTATAAGCGGCAATCGCCATCGGGACGTCGGATGCCTTCAGCGAGACGATGATATCGCGAAAATCGAGCTCTTCAAGAATGCCGATATGATACAAGGCGCTTTCGACCATCGCTTCCGGCGTTGGGTAGCCGTACTTTTCCAGCAAATGGTTCTCAAGCGAACCTGCGTTGACGCCGATCCGAATCGGAATCCCCCGCTCCTTGCAGGCTTTAACGACGGCTTCCACCTTCTCGCGGCGGCCGATGTTCCCCGGATTGATTCTTACTTTGTCAATCCCGTTCTCAATGGCCTGCAAGGCGAGCCGGTGGTCAAAGTGAATATCAGCTACAAGCGGGATGGAGATCTGCTTCTTGATCTCTTTGATCGCTTCCGCCGCTTCCTTATTGTTGACCGTAACGCGGACGATCTGGCATCCCGCTTCTTCCAGCCGATGAATCTCAGCCACCGTAGCCTTTACATCCGCCGTCTTGGTCGTACACATGCTCTGGATGATCACGTCATTGCTGCCGCCGATGGTTAGATTGCCGACTTTAACCGGAACCGTTTCCGTTCTATGGAACATGTGTTTTCTTCTCTCCCATGATGCCAAACATCCTCCGCTCCGCAGGACGAATCATCGGTCCTGCGAATTGGAGGCGTTTAGTTTTTTTGTATATCCGGCGCTTACGCGCTTTCTTCTTTTTTCTTAATGGACTGGCCGTCCGCTGCGGTGATCTGAGGTATGATCTTCGCTTGTACGGCTTCCTTGGTCACGATGCACTTGGAGCTCTCCGTACGGGATGGCGCCTCGTACATCACTTCCAGCATAATGCCTTCGATAATGGCGCGAAGTCCCCGCGCTCCGGTATTGCGCTTAATCGCTTCTTTCGCAATTTCCTCCAGCGCCTCCGGTTCGAATTCAAGGGATACGTTATCCATCTCCAGCATCTTCTGATACTGCTTGACAAGAGCGTTTTTAGGCTCGGTCAAAATGCGAACGAGTGCTGCTTCGTCCAGCGGCTCCAGCGTCGAGATGACCGGCAGACGGCCTACGAATTCCGGAATCAAACCGAATTTCAGCAGGTCTTCCGGAAGGACAAGAGACAAGTATTCGCCCGGCTTCAGGTCGGCTTTATGACCGTCGGTGCCGAAGCCGATCACTTTTTTGCCGATCCGGCGCTTAATGATCTGCTCAAGCCCGTCGAACGCCCCGCCGCAAATAAACAGGATGTTCGTCGTATCGATTTGGATAAATTCCTGATGCGGATGCTTGCGTCCGCCTTGAGGCGGTACCGATGCAACCGTGCCTTCCAAAATTTTCAGAAGAGCTTGCTGTACGCCTTCGCCCGAAACGTCGCGGGTGATGGACGGATTCTCCGATTTACGGGCTACTTTATCGATTTCATCGATATAAATAATGCCGCGCTCGGCTTTTTCCACATCGTAATCGGCCGCTTGAATGAGCTTCAGCAAAATATTTTCGACGTCTTCCCCTACGTAACCGGCTTCCGTCAAAGACGTTGCATCGGCGATCGCAAACGGAACGTTCAAAATTTTGGCCAGCGTTTGGGCCAGCAGCGTTTTACCGCTGCCTGTCGGACCGACAAGGACGATGTTCGACTTTTGCAGTTCGACATCTTCGAGCTTGCTTTGCTGCGAATTGATCCGTTTGTAATGGTTATATACGGCAACCGACAGCGATTTTTTGGCCTGTTCCTGCCCGATGACGTAGGAATCCAGAATCGCGCGGATTTCCTTCGGCTTCGGTACGTCTTTCAGGTCGAGCTCTTCCTCGTGACCCAATTCTTCCTCAACGATTTCCGTGCAAAGCTCAATGCACTCGTCGCATATATAAACGCCGGGCCCGGCAACCAGCTTGCGCACCTGCTCCTGGGACTTGCCGCAGAACGAGCACTTAAGCTGGCCTTTTTCATCGTTAAATTTAAACATGGGATCACTCCTTTTCTAAGTCAGGTCACTGCGAGTGATAACCGCATCAATGAGACCGTACGCCTTCGCGTCTTCGGCGCTCATGAAATTGTCACGGTCCGTGTCGCGTTCGATTCTTTCGTAAGGCTGCCCCGTACGCTCCACATAGATTTGGTTTAGCTTCTGCTTCGTCTTGATAATCCAGTCGGCATGAATTTTTATATCCGATGCCTGCCCGCGGACGCCGCCTAGCGGCTGATGGATCATCACTTCGCTGTTCGGAAGCGCGTAGCGTTTGCCCTTGGCGCCTGCCGTGAGCAGCAGGGAACCCATACTGGCGGCCATGCCGACGCAAATCGTCGAAACGTCCGGCTTGATGAATTGCATTGTATCATATATACCCATACCGGCCGTCACCGAACCGCCGGGGGAGTTAATGTACAAATGAATATCCTTCTCGGGATCTACCGCCGACAAGAAAAGCAACTGGGCAATTACCAGGTTGGCGACGTCGTCGTCGATCGCACTGCCCAAAAAAATAATACGATCCTTCAGCAAACGCGAGTAAATATCGTAAGAGCGTTCGCCTCGGCCTTCCTGTTCCACAACCATAGGTACCAGAGTCATCGTCCCAACCCCTTTACTTCATAAAATGCAAAACATTTTCAGCCTTACTCAAAACATTGTAGCACGTTTAAAGACTAAAGTCATTTCCTGCCCGATACGAACAAACGTTGCGGCCGCTAACGCAAGTTTTGCCGGGCAGGACAGCCTTGCTGCCGCCTATTGTATTTCATTATGTACCGCATATGTATTGATTCGTTTACTTCATATGTAACGCTTATTATGTTATGCTTATGTACTTCTTATGTGCATGTTTCTTGGAACCGTCACACGCGGTTTAAGGTAAAACAAAGGCACGCATGGATGTACACGTGCCTTTGCATGTATGTTCGCGTTTATACGATTTCCGAATTAAGCCGTTTTGCTGTTGTCAACCAGGAATTTCACGGTTTTGCGGTTGACGATATCTTGCAGCAGCGATCCCAAGTTGCCGTTGGATGCAAAGATGGTGCGGATTTCGTCAACGGAACGGCCGTACATTTGGGCCAGGTTCTCCAGCTCGGCGTTGATTTCCTCTTCCGTCGCTTCAAGGTTTTCCGCTTTCGCGATCGCCTCAAGCACGAGGTTGTTGCGTACGCGCTTCTCGGCGTCGGAACGCATTTGACCTTTGAGGTCTTCGGCGCTTTGACCGGTGAACTGGTAGTACATGTCGATGTTCATGCCTTGCGTGCGCAGACGGTTTTCGAATTCTTTCACCATTTGCTCCGCTTCGTCGTTAATCATGACTTCCGGAATTTCCACTTGCGCAGTTTCGGAAGCTTTTTCTACCAGATCGTTTTCTTTCTTGCGGTCGGCTTCGCTTTGCTTGCGCTCTTTCAGCTTGCTCTCCAGATCCGCTTTGTACTCGTCCAGCGTATCGAACTCGCTCACGTCTTTAGCGAACTCGTCGTCGAGTGCAGGCAAGTTTTTGCGCTTGATGTCATGCAGCTTGATTTTGAAAATGGCTTCTTTGCCTTTCAGCTCTTCTGCATGGTAGTTTTCCGGGAAAGTTACAGTGATGTCCTTCTCGCCGTCTTTTTCCAAGCCGATCACTTGCTCTTCGAAGCCCGGGATAAAGCTGCCGGAACCAAGCTCAAGCGAATAACGCTCCGCTTTGCCGCCCTCGAAAGGAACGCCGTCGACGAAGCCTTCGAAGTCGATCGAGACGATGTCGCCGTTCTGAGCTGCGCCTTCTTCTACCGGAACGAGTTCCGCATGGCGCTTTTGCAGTTTTTCCAGCTCTTCGTTCACTTCTTCGGCCGTTACGTCGACGGAAGGAGCTTCTAGAGCGATGCCTTTGTACTCGCCAAGCTCAACTTCAGGCTTCACGGTAACTTTCGCTTTGAATTTCAGAACTTGGCCTTTGCCGAATTGCTCGACGTCCACTTCCGGACGATCTACCGGCTGGATGCCCGTCTCTTGAACGGCTGCAATGTAAGCTTCAGGCACGATGATATCGAGAGCGTCTTGATACAAGCTTTCCACGCCGAACTTCGATTCGAAAATAGCGCGGGGCACTTTGCCCTTGCGGAAGCCCGGAACGTTAACTTTGTTCACGACTTTTTTGAATGCCTTGTCCAGAGAGGCGGCTACTTGGTCCGCGTCCACTTCAATATCAAGAACGGCTACGTTCTTCTCTATCTTTTCCCAGCTTGCTTTCATTTTATGCTTTCCCCTCCAAAAATTATCCATCGCAATTTTGTCACGTTCTGGCGGAGTCGCGGTACAGTCCGGACAAGCCCGCCGATATAACCATTATATTATAACCGTAATAAATGCGGTTTTCAAGGCTTCTAACGCGGAAACGTCGGGAAATCGTCCCGCGGCGCCATTTTATAATCTCCGGGTGAATACGTTTGCGGCAAATTGCTGCATCATCCGGTAAGCCTGTTCCCACTGGAACGCCAGATCCGACGTAATCCCGTACAATTCGAACAGCTCCGCTTTGTCCCCGCCTTCAAATACTTGCTCGAGCAACGTCAAATGCAGCGCCGCCGCCCATACGTCCACGCAGGCCGAGTCCTGCCGCAGCATTTGCCGGTAAGCGGAAGTTCCGTAAATAAACGCCAAAAATTCGTTCCACGTTTCCGCCGCAAAATACGAGAGCGCCGGATGCTGCGTCTCGCTGATTTCCTGCACGCGGTTAATAATCTCTTGAATCTGCGAAGGAAACTGATCGAACGCCGCCGGCGTATCCTCGATCTCGACGACCGTCGCTTCGCCGTTCTTGTGCAGCGTTACGCTGCCGGTCGCACCCCGCTTCTTGAGTGTTTGCAGCGTCTTGAACTGGATCAGCGGATGCCGCCCCGCATCCTCCTTCAACCACTTGATCAGCTCTTCGTCGATCCCTTCGTCTTCCAGAAACGCAAGCTGATCCAAGGCCAGCAGTTGCTTGTCCACGGCGCGCTGCTCCCGCAGGCTGGCCAGCAGCCGCTTCGCATAGTCGCCTTTTTCCTCGCCTTTGGCGTGCAAATGCTGCCGCAGTAGGTCCGCTTCGCTGAGCTCTTCGCTTTCGTCCTCCTGCCCCAGCGCCAGATCCGGGAACATGACTTGCAGCCAGTCGAGCAAGGACTGCCATTCTTCCCGCGCCCGGTCGTCGTCCGATTGGCAGGCAAGCAAAAAGCGGAGGAGCTTGATCGCTTCTCCGTAGCGTTCCGCTTCAAGGAGCCGGGTCAGTTCGAACTGGTAAAATTCGACGGTTTTCGGAAAAAGAATTACATTGTCATTGATCTGCCCGCTCATGAAACACCGCCTTTCTTGCTGAGCTTCTTTATGAATGCCAGTGTACCCCAAAAAAGAAGCGAAAGCAAAATCTCCTGCTGTTAGCCGCTTGCCTGTCCGTTCCATCGTTCCCTTAAATAAGATGCCGGATTCGGACGCGCGTTATGCGGACGTGAAAAAGCAGCCGCGGATGCGCAATAAATACGGCATCCGGGCTGCCTGTTATGCAGGCGCTGTTCAGCGTTCCATTTTCCGAAATCTATTCCATTTTCATCGCGGCTTGGATGAGCTGCGCTTTAATGTGCGGATTTTGTTCGATGAAGCTGTACATGCGGTCGACCTGCTCTTTATTTTGCAAATAGTCGCGTTCGTTCTGAATCATCTCGTGCGACCATTTCAGAAGCGCGGCTTCCGCGGCGCCAAGCCGGTTCAATGCAATATGAAGTCCCGTATCGCCGACAAGCTGCTCCATCACTTCCGGAGTTACGTTACCGAGTTTTTTCGTCGTAGCGAGCTTTTGCTCAAATTCTTTATTCGCCTTCTCAAAGTTTTCTTTAGCTTCCTTGTATTCTTTCTGCTGTTCTGAGAACGTTCTTTTCATTAATGATGAACCACCTTTACCTGTTGATCAATTGTCTTCCTGCCTATCGTTCCTTCAGCTTATAGCGTGAGACAAAACCGGCGCTTTCTATACATCGGTTTCCAAAACGCAGGCCGTTATAAAAATACACCTATACGCTAAGTGTAACTTTTCTTCGGCCGTTTGTCCATTTTTTCATCAAGTTTTCCGCGGTGGGCCTCGCCCGGACAGACATCATCCGCCCCTGCCACGCATAACCTTTAACATCTTGCTGTCATCTTTGGGCCCCTCAAGAGAGCGACAGATTCTGGAAGACCGGAGAGGATGAAAGCTATGTGTGGAATCACGGGATGGATTGATTGGAACAAAGATTTGACCCAGTATCCGTCCGTTCTCGAAACGATGACGGATACGCTCGCCTCGCGCGGTCCGGATGCCTCCGGCAGCTGGATCACGCCCCGCTGCGCGCTCGGGCACCGCCGTCTGAGCGTCATGGACCCGGCAGGCGGAGCCCAGCCCATGACCCGGAAAGTCGGGGATAATACAATAACGATCGTCTATAACGGCGAGCTATACAATGCGCCCGAATTAAAAAAAGAGCTGGAGCAGCGGGGCCACCGGTTCACCACGACCTGCGACACCGAGGTGCTGCTCGTTTCGTTCGTCGAATGGGGCCGAGCCTGCGTCGACCGGCTCAACGGCATCTTCGCCTTTGCCATCTGGGATAATGAAGAGCAGTCGCTATTCCTCGTCCGCGACCGGCTGGGCGTCAAGCCTCTTTTCTATTCCTACGCGGAAGGCCGGCTGCTGTTCGGTTCGGAGCCGAAGGCCATCCTGGCGCATCCGGACTTTACGGTTCAAATCAGCGGCGAAGGACTGGCCGAAATTTTCGCCATCGGGCCGGCGCGCACGCCGGGCCACGGCGTCTATAAAAATATGCAGGAGCTGAAGCCGGGTCACTGCATGGTCATGGATGCGCGCGGCCTAAGCGTACGCGCCTATTGGAAGCTGGAAAGCAAGCCGCACGAGGACGACGTGGAGACGACGGCCGCCAAAGTGCGCGAGCTGCTGCGGGACACGGTGATCCGCCAGCTCGCTTCGGATGTGCCGATCTGCACGCTGCTGTCCGGCGGGCTCGACTCCAGCGCTCTCACGACATTTGCCGCACATTACTATGCGCAGCAGGGGCTCGACGCCCTGCACACCTATTCGGTCGATTATGTCGATAACGATAAGCATTTCCAAGCAAGCGCCTTTCAGCCGAATGCGGATGCGCCTTGGATCAAGCGGATGACAGAGCACCTCGGAACCGTGCATCATGCGGTCGAATTCGATACGCCGGAACTGGTCGAGGCGCTCCGAACCGTCGTGCTGGCCAGGGACTTGCCCGGAATGGCCGATGTGGACGGTTCGCTTTATTTATTTTGCCGTGAAATTAAAAAAGGCGCCACGGTGGCGATATCCGGCGAAGCGGCCGACGAAATTTTCGGCGGGTACCCCTGGTTTCACCGGGAGGAAGCGCTGAATGCCGGAACGTTCCCCTGGTCGCTGGCAACCCCCGAACGCATCGCCTTGCTCTCATCCGAATTCGTCGATTGGGTGAAGCCCGCTCAATACGTGCAGGACCGTTACCGCCAAGCGCTCTCCGAAGTGCCCCGTCTGGCCGGCGAGAACGGACAGCAAAACCGGATGCGGGAAATGTCCTATTTGAACATTACCCGCTTTATGCCGACGCTGCTCGACCGCAAAGACCGGATGAGCATGGCAGTCGGTCTCGAAGTGCGCGTGCCTTTCTGCGATCACCGGCTGGTCGAATACGTATGGAACATTCCGTGGGAGGTCAAAACGGCCGGCGAGCGGGAAAAAGGCATTTTGCGCAAGGCGCTCCGCGGCATTCTTCCCGAAGACGTGCTGACCCGCAAAAAAAGCCCGTATCCGAAAACGCACAATCCGAACTATTTGACCGCCGTCCGCTCCTGGGTATTGGACATCTTAAACGACCCTTCCTCGCCTCTGCTTCCGTTCATCGATACGGCCAAAATCCGCACCCTTGCCGAGGACGCCGAAGGCCGTTTCCAGTTGCCTTGGTTCGGCCAGCTGATGACCGGGCCGCAGCTGTTCGCTTATTTGGCCCAAATCGATACGTGGCTGCGCCACTACAAAGTGTCGATTCGATAATGGCAATATGGCCTACTCAGGCCAAAAAGTCCCATAATTTACGGATCGCCTGACCGCGATGGCTGAGCGCATTTTTCTCTTCGAGTGTCAGCTCCGCCAGCGTCCGGCCGAGCTGCGGGACGTAAAACAGCGGATCATAGCCGAAGCCCCCGCTGCCCCGCGGCTCGCGAATGATGACGCCCTCGCACGTCCCTTCGACTTCGGCAAGCGGCGTTCCGTCCGCATCCACGAGCGCAATGGCGCTGACGAAACGGGCGGGGCTGAGCGCTTCGGGATGAGCCGCATCATCCGGCCGGGGCAGCGGCTCCAGCTTGTCCAGCTCGCCGACGAGCTTGCGGTTATTCGCCGCGTCGTCCTTCGGCTCGCCCGCGTAGCGGGCCGAGTATACCCCCGGCGCACCGTTCAGACGGTCCACGCATAAGCCGGAATCGTCCGCCACCGCAGGAACGCCGAGCCGCCGGGCCACCGCTCTGGCTTTGATCAAGGCGTTCGCCGCAAAGGTATCCCCGTCCTCGACGATATCCGGGATCTCCGGATAATCGAGCAGACTTTTGACCGCGATGCCCTTCTCCCGGAACATCTTCTCGAATTCCTTAAGTTTACCGGCGTTTGTCGTCGCGATGACGACCTCAGCTCCGAGCCGCATGGGACGCCCCCTTAATGCGTTCGGCAATCGGCCCAAGCGCCATCGCTTGCTCCCGAATCATGCCCTGGATGCCCGTTTCGGCCAGTGCCAGCAGCGCGTCAAGCTCTTCCCGGGAGAACGGAGCTTCTTCGCCGGTTCCTTGCACCTCGACGAATTTGCCCTGGCCGGTCATCACTACGTTCATATCGACCTTCGCTTTGGAGTCCTCTTCGTAGTTCAGGTCCAGGCATGGCCGCTCCTGAATGATGCCCACGCTTATGGAACCGAGAAAATCGGTGATCGGGAACCGGTTCAAATTCCGTTCCCGCGCGATTTTATCCATCGCGATCGTCATGGCAACGAATGCGCCGGTGATCGACGTCGTCCGGGTGCCGCCGTCCGCCTGGATCACGTCGCAGTCCAGCGTAATCGAACGCTCGCCCAGCGCTTCCAGATCGACGACGGAGCGCAGCGCCCGTCCGATCAACCGCTGAATTTCCATCGTGCGTCCGCCGAGTTTCCCTTTGGCCGCTTCGCGCTGATTGCGGACCGAAGTCGCCCGAGGCAGCATCGAGTATTCGGCGGTTACCCATCCTTTGCCCTGCCCTTTCATAAACGGCGGAACCCGTTCCTCCACCGTCGCCGTGCAGATGACCCTCGTATCTCCCACTTCGATCAGCACCGAGCCCTCGGCGTGTTTATTGTAATTGGTTGTAATTTTCACAGGACGCGCCTGATCGACTTTTCTCCCGTCGCTTCTCATTTAAGTCTCATTTCCTCCTTTTGGCTTTCACGTTCCCATTGTACCAGAGCGCCCCAGGAAAACCAAACGAGCCTGCGGAAACGAAAAAGCGCTCCTTCCGGAAGCGGGCCGCACAGGAAGGAGCGTTCGTTTATTGGCAGCTTGCCAAAGCTACAGCTTCAGCTGATTCACGGTTTGAGGCCGGGATACGGGCTTCGCGTAGCTCTGATTGTCGGTTGCGCTTACTTTGGCGTCGCCGTTCACGAGAATTTGCACCTTGGCGGCCGCGTTCGTATTTTCCGTAAGCGACAAGACGACCGCTTTCAACGCTTCGGCAGGCGCTTTTTTATCCGGGCCGAGCATTTTGTCCGAGAAATTGACGGTAATCAAGTCGTCCGTTTTGTCCACTTTCAGCAGCTCGGCTCCCGGAGCCATGACGGCAACTAAGCCTTTCTTCTGATCCGGTCCTGCAATAAGCTGCCGGATGACTGCTTCCGCGACGTTGTTCGTCCTGGGGACGAGCCGGGTGACGGGGACGTAATAGCTGTAATTTTCCTGATTCTGATTTAAAAAATACAGCGTAACCGGCGTCGATTGTCCGTACTCTACGCTTTCCGGCTTCTCCACGTTGATTCCAATCGCCCGGGTCAGCGATTCGTCCAGCGGCGTGCCGCCGACCGGCATTTCTTTCAAAGGCTTGCCCTCGACGCGTAGCTGCACCTTCTCCACCGAAGGAAAGCCCGTCAACGTCCAGGTGACGGCTTCCATAATTTTTCTTTCGTCCTGCAGGTTATAATCCGCAAACATTTTGGAAAAATCAACGATAGCCAGCTTTTGATCTTCCACGATGTTAATGCCTTTAATTTCGGTACCTTTGGGAAGGAGGCTTGTAAATCCGGCCGGCAGACGTCCTTGTACCGGACCGCCGTCCACCATGTATTCCAGCGCCTTGCGGGCGGCGCCTTGGGACTTCTCGACTTGAACGGCAATCGGAGCGACGAACCCTTTTTCATCCTTGGCGTAAACCGTCACCTGCATCGGATTGGCAATCGTCTGGGACACTTTGCCGCTTGTGGCCATGGCGTCCGCCCCGGCCGGCGGAGGATCGATTTGCTGAGACTGCTCCTTCTTTCCCGGAAGCGAGCAGCCGGAGGCAAGCAGAACGACCATTCCGACAACGGCGGCCCATCGTATCCCTTTGTATTGTTTCATTGCGTGTTCCTCCTTGGTATTGGGGTGTTGTCCGTTTTTACTTTTATGTATACGGGCGGCAGACAAGTTTATGACACCATTTTGTCCGATTCGGAGGAAGATTGGATTTATGGTACTTTGGACGGATGTATCCTTGATTTACACGGTACTAAAAGCCTATAATATAGATGTGTTTTTCCAAAAAGAGGTGATTTCCCATGGAAAACCGTCTTCATGATTTCGTGCCTGACGACCTATACCGGGCCGTTGTGCTTCAATCTCCGGATTGGCTGTGGGTATTCGACGAAACCGGTTCACCGGTCGGCTTGTCCCCGGAGCCCAACTACGGCTCGGCATTGTTCCGCTGGGTATACGAATCCGATCTCCTTCCGCTGCAGCAGGCATGCCGCCGGCTGCTTCAAGAGCGCGAACCGTTCGCGATGACGTTTCGGGCCGTGCTGCCGGACGGAGCTCTCGTATGGCTTGAAGGCCAAGGATATCCGTTAGCAGGCAAGTCTTCGGGATGGCAGGCCGCCTTGACAGCCAAAGACATCACGGCGTTCAAGAAGCAGGAGGAACGGCTGACCCGTCTGGCTTACTACGATCCGTTGACCCAACTGCCGAACCGCAGGCTGTTTCAAGATCGTTTTATACAATCGCTGCATATGGCGAAGCGCTACCACCATAAGCTGGCCGTTATTTATTTGGACCTCGATGATTTTAAACGCATAAACGATACATACGGCCATGCGACCGGCGACGAGCTGCTGACCATGGCCGCTTCCCGTCTCTCGCATTCCATCCGGGAACCGGATACGGTCTGCCGGATGGGCGGCGACGAGTTCGTCGTGCTCGTGCAGCAGTTTGAGCACCGCGAGGATGTTGCCAAGATTGTCGGCAGAATCGCACAGACGCTAAACCAGCCTTTCGAGCTGAACGGCCAAACCATGAGCATTACGAGCAGCATCGGCGTTTCCTGCTATCCCGAGGACGGGCATGATATCGACGCACTGCTCCAGTGCGCCGATACGGCGATGTACGCATCGAAGCAGCAAGGCAAAAACCACTTCCGGTTTTTCTCGAATCCCTAAGGAGGTCTCTATGAGCTACAGCTTGAACAGCAAGCAGGTTGCCGAAGCTTCGGCCTTGTGGCTATCGAAGCGCGGCGTCACCATGGAAGATATGGCGGAGCTTACTTATTTTCTGCAAAAAGACTATTACTCCAACCTGACGATGGACGAGTGCCGGGAAAGCGTGGAGCAGGTCCTCAGCAAACGTGAAGTGCAGAATGCCATTTTGACGGGGATTCAGCTCGACGTGCTGGCCGAGGAGGGCAAGCTGCTGTCTCCTCTTCAGGAGATGATCGAGAACGACGAGGGGCTGTACGGCTGCGATGAAATTCTGGCTCTGTCGATCGTCAATGTATACGGCAGCATCGGGCTCACCAACTTTGGATATATTGACAAAATCAAGCCGGGGCTGGTCGGGCGGCTGAACGATAAGAGCGGTGAGCACAAGCATACGTTCCTCGACGATATCGTCGGCGCTATCGCGGCGTCCGCCAGCAGTCGCATCGCCCACCGCAAGCAGAAGGAAAAGGAAAGTACGCAGACGTAAAAGGAAACGGCGCTTCTCCGGGGAGAGAGCGCCGTGTTCGTTTTTTCACAAGATCATCGCTTCGGAAAAATTTACACGATGATCGTCTCAGCTTACTTGAAAGCCGCCTCCGTTACCGTTGGAACGAACGCGGTCGATTACGCCCGCGGCGCCGCATGCCGCCAACGACCGGTCATCCTCGTACTGGTACAAATTCCAGCCCCCAAACTCCTGTCCGCTGCTCCATGCGTACGTCTGCCAGACATAGGTTATATCCATGATCCAGTTCGCGATGTAGGTGACGACATCGTACGTGCCGTATACGCCAAGCTCCCACTTGTCGCCGCCATTTGCGGCCGCATGCTGGCGCATGGTCTTCTGTACCCCTTCGAAATAGGCTTCCACTTGTCCGAGCGATGGGTCTCCCGTATGCGCTTCGAAGTCGACGGCAAAATAGATCGGGGTGCCGTAGGGCTGGCCGACGTTCAAAGCGCGGGCTATCGCGGCGGAGCAATCGTTGATCCCCCGCTCATACGTAAAATAATCCGCATAATTGGCGGCATCCTGAAAGACCGCCACGATATACAGCCCGCGGGACGATATCAGCTCGGCCTCTGTGCGGGTTAAATTTTTCCATTCGGAGCTGCTGTAATATCGGCCTATAAACGTAATTCCGTTCTGCAGCAAACAATCAAGCGGCTCTGCCGTCGTAAAAGGAGCCGCCCGGTCAATCCCTTCCCCCATCGCCACACCTCCTGCAAAAATCGCATCGTTCTTGTACAGGTTATGCCGCTACAGGAAAAGAGAACCGGATGCATGCCGCCCGGTTCTCTAAAAAAGGCTATCGTTTGCCGTTTCGCTCATCCCGCCGACAGACCGCTTCGCTTATTTCAAGTTCGCAAGCGATTCGGCTACGGTTTGCAGGTCTGCTTGGGACAGCTTGTCCGAGCTAAGAGCAATATAAGTCTTGTCCAGCTTCAAATGCAAGGTCGCTTTGCCATCGGCCGTGATCCATTGGCCCGTTCCGTTATTGAGCTTTACTTCCTGCTTCGATTCCACCTTGCCGCTCGGCTTGATCTCCTCCGGCGATTCCATGATCGTCATCTTGTAATATTTCAGCGTCAACAGCTTGGCGCTGGTTCCCATCTGATCGATCTTATCGTCCGAGGCTCCCCGCTCCGGCAAATAATACGTCGGAACGCTGGCGGTTTTGGCCGTCGTGGCGACGGTCGTCCGCTCCAATTCGCTGTATTGAAGCTGCCCCATCTTGATCGGAGCTTCTGCCGGCGGTTTGGCCGCCTCTCCGCCTTGACCGGTCTGTCCCGGCGTCGTCTGCCCGGCTTGGCCCGGCGGAGTCGTTTGCCCCGGTGGGGTCGTCTGTCCCGGCGTTGTCTGCTCCGTCGGAGCGGGATCCGGGGTTTTCGGCGGCTGAGCCGCCTCTTTCTTGCAAGCTGTCAGCGTCACAGTAAGAATCAATGCGGACAACAGAGCCGCCGTTCTCATCCAATGTGCGTGTTTTTTTGTTTTCATCGTCAAGCACCTCCGTCGAATGTAACCCTAACCTGCAGATCGATTCGGGCGCGGGTGAGAGCATCACGCCAGCGGTCCTGGTTCCACACGCCAGGATATTGCTGCCGCACGGACTCCCCCAAGCGCAGCGGATCGGAGCGCAGGCCTTGAAGCAACCGGATCAATTCCGTTCCTTGCCGCTGCAGGTTCGATGCCCAGCTATCGGCGGTAACGGATGGTCCGCCGGGCGAAGCCGCCACCCGCATCACGATGTTCAGCCGGGGCTGCTTCAAATCGCCGTTGCTCGCAATTTCAGCCCGGCAAGTTATATTACGCAGCAGCGGGGAATCGGTAGCAAAAGGCGACTCTTCCGAAGACCATTCGAGCTTCGACAGACCGTACCCCCCCATCATGCAAGCGAGCAGATTGCTTTGGGACGAGCTCAACTCGGCCACAAGCTCCTGCTTCTTAAACAAAAGCGCCCGGGTTGAAACACCCGACCCGCTGGGAATATTGTCCATTACGGCCGGGACTGCGGACAAGTAGGGCAGAACCACATCGTCCTCGTACGCGCTCCCCGCGAAGCGGAGCGGGTCCGCGGTCCAGCCTCCTTCCCGGAGCCGTGCAATGCCGCCGTTCATCGTTTCCGGGCTGCTGACGAACCGTTCGGCCGTCCCTTCCACCACCGCCACAAGCGGTCTGCGGCCCTGCTTTACGCCGAGCATCCGGATCTGTCTCGTCCATGATGCGGGGAAGCCGTGCGAACGCGCCCAGGCTTCGCCGATCGCCACAAGCTCCGGCGGTCTGTGCCGCTCCCATGGGTAAGCTGCGGCCTGGAACGAAACGAACGATTGCGTCCGCAGTCCGGAATTTGAATAAGCGCGCAGCGGGCGGCCGGACGCGGGCGGTCCGTAGCCAGTCGTTACGCGAAGGCCGCCGGGGCCTTCATCAATGCCTGCGGCTACGAACCGCGCTTCCTCCACTTGCAATGCGCGAGGATCCGCATCCGTCAAGCGGGCGCACCCCGTAACTTGCAGCAGGCAAGCCGTGGCGAGCAGCATCGATACCGCCCGGTTCATCAAGATTCGCTTTATGTTCAAAGGAAGCCGCCTCCAATTGAAAAATAGTCCGATAACCGTTACGTTACGAAAAACACGTTACAGATCATCTACTATTCCCCAATGACTCCCTTTTTATTCCAGAACTTACTTCATCGCACCCGGTCCATGTCAAAAAGCGGCAAGCTCCGTTTGATGAACGGATGCATGCCGCACGCAGCCGGTCGGTCGAAACCGGCGGATTGGAATAGCACTACGCTTGCCGGTAATACACAAGCCCCTCGCGTACGCTTTCGGTCAGTTTGCCGGCTTCGCACAGCCAGATCAGGTGCGCGATCGTCTCCGACAGCGCAAAGCGCAGCTGGTGCAGGCTGAGCCGCTCCCCGAAGGTCGCCCGGCATACGTGATACGCCGTTGCCGGCTCCGCAAGCTTCGACCGCATCGCCTCCAGACGCTCCGCATGATGGGCGATCAGCTCGTCGGCCCGCTGCTGCAGATGGCCGAAAGGCTCCCGGTGACCCGGAAACGCGAGCCGCACCTCGTAGCGGCGAATCGTTTCCAGACTAGCCAAGTAGCTGGCAAGCGGATTCTCGTCGATCCCTCCAGGCAAGTAGCTGACGTTCGGGGAAATTTGCGGAAGCACATGATCCCCGCAAAACATGACGGCCGTCTCCGCATGGTAAAAGCACAAATGCCCTGCGGCATGCCCCGGCGTTTCGATCGCTTCGTATTCCTCGCGGCCGAGCCTTACGCGCTCCCCGGCTTCCACGACGGTGACTTCCGGCTGCGGCGAAACGGACGCAACAAAGCCTTGCATATGCTCTTCCATCTGCTGCGCCAGCTCCTCCGGCATTCCTTCCCGCCGGAATAGCGCAAGCATCCGCTGGGTCATCGGCTGCCCGTCTCCCCAGAGCAAGCGCGTCTGTTCAAGCCCGCTCCGCGACATCAGGACGGGCGCGCCGGTACGCTCTTGAAACCATCCGGCCAGCCCGTAGTGGTCCGGGTGATGGTGCGTCAGCACGATGCGGTCGATGTCGGAGTAGCCGAGCCCAAGCTCCGCAAGCGCCGACGTCCAGACAGCTTCGGCGGCCTCCGTCCGCAGCCCCGGGTCGATCAGCGTCCAGCCGCTCTCCCCCGGCAGCAAATAGCTGTTTACCCAGCGCAGCGGAAACGGTAGCGGCACCTTTATCTGGAGCACGTCGCCGTGCTTCGTCACGCTCCCTTGGCGGCTTGATGGCGATCCGTCCATATTACGCGTCCCTCCTGCCGACAAAGATCATTCGTTTCGATCGGTCGGGCTCGTAAGCCGAAGCGTCGTAATCGCCGTAAATAGCGTCGATTTTCAGCCCGGCTAGCTCTAGCATTTCCAGGAAACGCTCCCGCCCGATCAGCTTTACCTGTTCCTCGTAGACCCGCTCGCCCGATCCGCTTCCGTCCTGCAGCACGATCGTTTTGCGCACGAATCCGTCCTCGATCCTGCGTTTCTCATCGATATGGATTTCTTCGACGGTTCTGACCGAGTGCGGTACCAAATGCGCCGCCACATAGGCCGGATTCAAATAATCGATAATGAACCGCCCGCCCGGGGCGAGCAGACGGTACATTTCCCGCAGCACCTGCTCGTTGTCCCGATCGCCGGAAAAATAACCGAACGACGTAAACAAGTTGACGATCGCATCGAACTGATCGGTGATCGGCACGTTGCGCATATCCCCATGGACCCAGCGTACTTCGCCTGCGGTATCCAGCTTTCTCGCTTCCGCCAGCAGCACCTCCGATAAGTCCATCCCGGTAACCCGAAACCCGAATCCGTTCAGCGCCATCGAATGCCGTCCCATACCACAGCACAGGTCAAGCACCTCCGCTCCCTCGGGCAGCTCCAGCCATTCCATCATCCGGCGCACTTCCTCATAAGCGCCCTGCATATCGCGATGCTTGTAGACGAGCAGATAATCCCGTCCGAAGCTTTTTTCGAACCATTCGGTCATTTCACTTTCGTCCCTTCTATCCCAGCTTTCCTGGACAAACTAAGCCCTATTTTACCAGAAGGTCCCGCCTGAACGCACGCTTTTGTTCGAATCCGCCGTCCGAGCCGAAGCCGAACTTCGTTTTTCTTCAGGAAGGATAGCAGGCCGACAAGGACTGTAGTATAATTAACGGTTGAAAACGAAAGAGACCCTTCTGGCAACGGAGGAAAAAGATGACAACTGCCATTCAACAGCGCATTGCCGGGCGTAAGCATAAAGAAATTTTTGAGCAAATCCGCAAGCAGGGGACCGTCTCCAAGATCGACCTGCTGGAGAAAAGCGGGCTGACAGGCAGTACCTTAACCCGAACGCTGGAGGAATTAACGGCCCAGGGGGTTATTGCGGAAGCCGGCTTCGGCGAATCGACCGGGGGGCGCAGGCCGATTCTATATACGGTAAATCCCGATTATGCCTATGTGTTCGGATTGGATATATCGCGAATGTATTCCAAGCTCATTCTGTTCGACCTGCAGCTGAACAAGCTGGACAGCAAGCGCTGGGTCATGACGGAGGACGTCACTCCCGAGGTACTGCTCGAAGAGATCGTGGCCGAGTGCCGCGCCATGCTGGAGCGCCGCTCTCTTTCGGCTGACAAGGTGCTCGGGATGGGCATCGGGGCTGTCGGGCCGCTGGACCGGGCTTCCGGCATGCTGCTGGAGCCGCTTCATTTCGCCGCCTCCGGCTGGAAAAATGTCAGCGTCACCGGCTTTCTGGAAAGCCGTCTCGGCTTCACAGTTCTGCTCGATAACGGAGCAAATACGGCGCTCATCGGCGAATCGTGGTCGGACCGGGAGCGCGATTACCGCCATTTGCTGTACGTTCACGTCGGCGTCGGCTTACGTTCGGCCATGATGACGAACGGGCAGGTCGTCTACGGGGCGGTAGATATGGAAGGATCGATCGGCCAAATGATCATTCAAACGGACGGCCCCCGGCTGTGGAATCATGGCAACTTCGGCGCGCTCGAATCGTATGCTTCCATTCATGCGCTGGAGCAGCAAGCGCAAGCCCGGCTCAAGCAAGGCCGCGATAGCCTGCTGCTCCGGCTGGAACCCGATCCGGAGAAGATCGGCTTCGCCCATCTCCAGCAGGCGCTGCAGGCCGGCGACCCGCTGACAGTCGAACTGTTTACGCAGGCGGCCACCTATTTCGGCATCGGGCTATCCAACCTGCTGAACATTTTGCATCCGGAGAAGGTCATTCTGGGCGGCGCCTTGATCGGCGGCCATGCCGGCTTCTTCCATACCGCGACGCGCGTCGCGATTCAAAGAACATACTATTATCCCAAATATCAGGTTGTGTTCAGCCAAGGCACGCTCGGCGAAGAAGCGCTCGCCACCGGGGCGGCGCTGCTGGTCGTGAATAAGCTGAGCGCGGTATAATCGGGCGGGGACGGGTACAGGAGCCGGGGACGGGTGCCGATGGCGAGGTGCTATGAGCTGGGGAGCAGGTACCGAGGGGATCGCCGTGGGACGCTGACGTGGTACCAACGACCAAGTGCTGGCGACCAGATGCCGTGCCGGGTACCAATTCAAAAGCGGATGGCAAGGCTCCTGCGCGAATACCCGAAAGTTTCACCAAAATTAGCGGAACTGCACGTACCCTATGCCATCAAAATTGGCCCGGCATTTCAAAATAGCGAATCTGTGGTGCCCTAACAGCCCTCTTTTAGGGGATATGAACATTTTTCGACACGATTAGAGCACCTCGGTTCCGCTATCCCCGATACATCGTTTAAAAGCCCCGCTTAACCCACCCTGCCAAGTGACTCCGACACGAATGATGACTCATAATAACGCACCGGCGCAAAATAGTTTCTCCTACAGACAACTTCCCGTTTTATCGTCTTGGAATGCTCATACGCCCCTGTCCCTCTGTCCACTCTCCCGTACTGCCCTCACTCGCCTCGTCTTTACTCAGCTCCCCCCCGGCCTATCGCCTCTTGCCCTCAACGGACATGTCAAAAAGGCGCCCCCGCAATGCAATGCAGGGACGCCTAATTTTATATTTCCGCTTCAATCTGCCTTAAGCCGACGCTTCGCCTTCCTCGACCGGATCGCCGTGCAGCTCTTGGAACAGCTGAACGAGCTTGCCGTGCTTGCGCAGCGATTTTTCGTGAATCAGGTTCAGCTTGCCGTTGTCCAGCACTCCGAAGCGTTCGATCAACTGCTCGTTCTCATGCGTCCAATCGAAGCCTTCGAAGATGTTCAGACAATTGGTCCAGTTCTTCGTATACTTGCCGTCCGTGAACAAATGACGGTGCGCATACAACGCGACGCTTTCCTGCATGGCGCGGGACGCCGAAGTGTACTGCGGCAGCCCCGGCTGCTCCGGCATGAGAGGAACCAGCGTGCTATAGAATTGGTGCAAAATCTCGATGTACGTGGACGGGTCCTGCTTGATCCGGCGCGCCAGCTCGTAGGACGGCTGCATTTTGCCCGTAAACAGCATCGTCGCGGTCGAGTACATCCAGCTGAACGACGTAAAGTTTTTGTTGTAAGCGGTCAGGTTGGCCCGACGCTCTACGCCCGCGGACTTCAAGAAGACGTTGTGGTCCACGACCTGCTGAATGACGACATTGAGCGGATCGATCGAGTCGAACGAATGGCCGAGCTCTTTGCTGACGAGCTGCACCTTGGAGTTGATATCCCCGAACAGTTGCTTCTCTTCTTCCTCACTAAGCCCGATGTAGATTTGTACCGCCAGCTCGCTTTCCATCAGCTCCAGACGGCGGCGTTCCAACTGCTCGACCTGACCTTCCAACTGCTCCAGCTCGCTTGCGATCTCCGCATTGTCCGGCGCTTTCCGGTGCTTGATTTTCATAGCGGCGACTTTCTTGTCCAGGCTGCGCGCTTCTTTGAGCATTTGCTCGTTCACGTAGCCGAGGGCGAGAATGCGGTGCTGGCCGTCCAGAATGCTCAGCTTCGAACCGGGACGCAGGTACAGGCCGTTCTGCACCTTAGCCAAGCTGCTTACGTCGCGCAAGCTTAAGGTGACCGGACCGAAAAAGACGCGGTCAAGCTCGCGCTCCTGCAAGTAGTTGGAAATTTTGCGGCGTTGTCCTCCGCTCAGCTTCCGCTGCACCATCGGATCAATGGTGGTGTAGTTCAGCAGATCCTGCACTTGTATCGCAACCGTTGCGAGTCCGAACCGATCGCAAAACGGATGTATGGTCATTTGCAAATTTAAACCGTCCATTAACCGACGTCCTCCTTAGAGCTATCTCCCGGAAAAGCCTGCTGCCCCATCGAATCGTCGCGGATCAGGAACATGTGGTGCTCCACGTAAAAATCTTTGACGAACTGATACGCTTTTACGATGCGCGAGCGTCGTGGCAAACGGTCTTTCTCGTCCCCGCTGTAAATGGCGCTCCAGTCGATATGCGGCAAAATTTTGAGCGCGTAATCGAGCGCGTATTTGTTGAACGTGCCGGTTTTCGTCACTTCGTCGTGGAAGAACATCGCCAGCGCAATCTGCAGGTTTTCCGTCCAGCAGAGCTCGCCCTTTTCCGGCTCCGGCAAGTACTTGAGCAGGCTTTCGAAATAGAGCGCCGCCAGCTTCAAATGCTCTTCGATCTCTTTTTCCTCAAAATAGTACCCGTTGTTGCGCGCCGCCGACTTGAGCCGTCCCTCGAACAAGCCGATCAAAATTTCGATCAGCAGGTGGTAGGAGAACAAATACTCCGGCCCTTTCCCCCGCTCCGTGAACATGTCGACAGGCAGATTCTTCATCACAGGCGCATCTTCCACAAGCCTCGAGGCCAGCACATGGTAGAACCGGCGCTGCTCGCGGAGAACGGCCAGATTTCCGCCGATTTTGCGCGGAAGCTTGTTGATGTCGGAGAACAGCTGCCGCTCCTGACGCGCATTGATGTCCAGGTAGATCATGGTGGACATCGGGAAAGCGTACAGCTTGCTCAGCTTCGCGCTGATTTCCTCCATGCGGTCGTACTCCCGGCGGTCTTTTGCCCTGGCCATTGCGCCCTGCAGCGTTTCCATCAGGCGGCGGAAGGCGGCAAGCCGGTGCTGGCCGTCCACGACGTACAGCTTCTCAATCGCCTGCAAACGGTAGACCTGCGCCTGCGCGTCATACTCTCCCGCGCCGCGGGCCGAGAGGATGATCCCCGGAAAATAAATGCCTTGTCCGTGATCCAGATAGAGCATGATATAGTCCATCATCTTGGACAAGTTTTGCGGAACGATGGAGCGCTGAACCTCCAAATCCACTTCATAAATGGCGAACAGCTTGCTCATCGGAAGCGTGGTCGAAAGCGTAGTCTGTCCGAACGTCCGGGACATCGCCCCGGGAATTTCGATATACGATGACGCTTTCTGCTCCGCCAGCAGCTCCGACAGAGATGAAATTTGATCCATATCCGTTTTCCTCCTTGGCTTACCTCGCGTAAAGCTATATGCATATAGTTTACTATAATAGGTTCATATAATTCCATTATACACCGAAAAGACACGAAACATTCAGGATATTGGCAAAATATGCGTCTTTTTTTTCGTTTTCCGAACTTGCTTTTTTGAAAAAGAGCAAAATAAGGAAAAGCCGACAGTTCAGAATGAAACGTATCGGCAGGTTACAGAGCTATGATGGATTCGTCCCGCTAAATCATTCGGTCAGCGGCCTTCAGGAGCGGCCATATGCGCACTTCGAGAGCTTCCGCATAATGAAGCAGCGGAGGTACAGCCGGCGCGAACGGAAGGCCGTTGCCCGTCAGCATCGTATTCTCGTAAAGCTCGGCTTCCGCCTTCTGCAGCGGCCAGGGCCGATGATGGATGTCGCAGCGCATGACGTCCCGTCGCCCGTTCAAGGTATACAAGCAGTAGCGTTCGGTCAGCCAATGCTCCAGCGATCCCGGCTCGGCCGTATACGGCGCCGACACGGGCCGGTAACGCGCGGCAAAGTCGGGACCCGCCTGCCGGCGCTCGCTCCGGTAAAACACGGTTTCGTTTTGCACGGTTACGCCCATATCGGCCCGGTAGTACGGAAGATGGTACAGCCATCTGGCCAGCTTGACGGCAAGCGTATGCGCCGCATCGAGGCTGAAAAAATAGACGCCGGGCTTGTCATGGAGCGTGACGTACGTCCTGACGTTAAGCTCTGGAAACCGGCTCGTTCCCGGAATCGGCGGCAAGCCGCGAAGCCGGATGTCCGTCATCCGGAAAGGGACGACAGCCAGCCATGCGCTGCCCTCGAAGGTATCCAGCGGCAGCTCCTTCGGCACATAAGCGCGAAGCTCATCCGCCGGAACGGACCAATGGGCAAACAACAGATTGCGCCAAGTCTGCTTCATGACCCACGGCAGATCAGGCAGCGGCCACGGGCGGTGCGCGGTATTGAAACGGTCAGGCTCCATGTCGGGGTCCCCCTTGACTCCATGTCATGAACGAGTACAGTCCCGCGAATCGCTGATCGGGCCGGCTGAGACGACCCCTCGCTTGCCGCGGGCCTCGTTTAACTATTTAACCGAGCAATATATATAGGAAAAAGGTTGCAAAGGGAATCTATCATAAGCCCGATTTTGCTGTCAAGGTTGATCCAAAACCGGTCTCGTGCTATGATAAAGTTAACAAGTTAATCAGGTCAGAGATCAAGAGAAGACCGTGAGCAAGCTCTTCAGGAGCGCGTATGCGACAAGCGACGTGCCGACGTAGAGTTGTTTCACGTCTTCTCTTTTTTGCTTTTACCCGGAACCGGGCGGCCGCATATTTCGAAAGGGGATCGATACACATGACAAAACAGGCGCAATTTTCAGGGGAACACCGACAAGCACAGCTTCGGGAGATGGCCGGAGCCCCGCTCGATCTGCTGGTTATCGGCGGAGGTATTACCGGAGCAGGAATCGCGCTCGATGCGCAAACCCGGGGTCTGAAAACCGGACTGGTCGAAATGCAGGACTTCGGCGCGGGCACGTCGAGCCGTTCCACGAAGCTGATTCACGGCGGCTTGCGTTACTTGAAGCAGTTCGAATTCAAGCTGGTGGCCGAGGTCGGCAAAGAGCGGGCCATCGTCTACGAGAACGCGCCGCACGTGACGACACCGGAGTGGATGCTGCTGCCGATTATCGAAGGCGGCACCTACGGCAAGCTGGCAACCTCCGTCGGGCTGATGATGTACGATTCGCTGGCGGGTGTCAAGCGGAACGAGCGCCGGATCATGCTGTCCAAAGCCGAGACGCTGCGGCGCGAGCCCCTGCTTCGCGAAGACAAGCTGAAGGGCGGCGGCTACTACGTCGAGTACCGGACGGACGACGCCCGGCTGACAATTGAAACGATGAAAGCCGCTGCGGACCGGGGCGCTTTGACGGTCAACTATGCGAAGGTGGAAGAGCTGCTCTATGAGGGCGGGAAGCTGAAGGGCGTACGCGTCGTCGACATGCTGAGCGGCGAAACGTACGACATCTTTGCCCGCAAAATCGTCAATGCGGCCGGACCTTGGGTCGACACGATCCGGGAAAAGGACGGCTCGAAGCAGGGCAAGCGGCTGCACCTGACCAAAGGCGTGCACCTTGTCATCGACGGCGGACGTTTCCCGCTCAAGCAGGCGATCTACTTCGATACGCCGGACGGGCGCATGGTGTTCGCCATTCCACGGGACGGCAAAACGTATGTCGGCACCACAGACACGAACTACAGCGGCGATATCGTTCATCCGCGGATGACGACGGCCGACCGCGATTATATTTTGACGGCGGCGAACTTCATGTTCCCGAGCCTTAAGCTGACGGCGGCCGATGTCGAGTCCAGCTGGTCCGGGCTGCGCCCGCTCATTCACGAAGACGGCAAATCGCCGTCGGAGCTGTCGCGGAAGGATGAAATTTTCATCGCTCCTTCGGGTCTTATTACCATTGCCGGAGGCAAGCTGACCGGCTACCGCAAAATGGCGGAGCGCATCGTCAACCTCGTCACGAGCCAGCTCCAAGAGCAAGGCGGCGCATCGTATCCGGGCTGTACGACAGACCGGATCAAGCTGTCCGGCGGCGACGTCGGCGGTTCGGCGCAATTCAAGGCGTTCTCGGAAGCGAAAGTACGCGCTGGCGAAGCGCTCGGTCTGACGAAGCGTCAAGCCGAGTCGATCGTGCAGCGCTACGGCTCCAACGCGGACCGCATCTTCCAGCGCTGCACGCAGATGCGCGAAGAAGCGGAACAAACCGGCCTGCCGGTGGACGTGCTGGCCTCGCTCGCCTATGGCATTGAGGAGGAAATGGTCGCGACGCCGCAGGACTTTTTCGTCCGCCGTACCGGCGCGGTGTACTTCGACATCGCCTGGGCGCAGCGCTGGAAGCAGCCGGCGACGGCTTACATGGCGAAGCGCTTCGGCTGGACGCCAGAGGTCGCGGAGGAGCATCTGCGCCGGCTGGACGTGCTGCTGCACGATGCGGCGACGCCTGCCGCTTCCGAGTAATCGCCCGGTCCCGGCAAGCCGTTATACCGGCGCATAGACGTCCCACAGCTCCCTGCGGGATGTGGTGACGGCTACCGCGCCGGAGCCGAGCGCAAGCTCGACATCTTCGTTCGTCCGGATCAATCCGCCGGCCAGAATCGGAATGTCGAGCTTGCTGTGCATCTCGGCGATAATATGAGGCATCACGCCCGGCATCACTTCAATGTAGTCGGGCGTCACTTTCTCCGACTGCCGGTAAGTCGTGTCGAGCGCAATCGAGTCGAGCAGGAAGTGCCGCTGAATGCCGAGCACTTTATGCTTTTTCGCCGTCGCTACGGCGCTGCTTCGGGTGGAGATGATGCCCGCCGGCCGCATGGATTGGCATAAAAACTCGATCGCATAATCGTCGTTTTTCAGGCCGTGAATCAAATCCACGTGCACCAGCAGCTGCTTCTTGTGCTGCCGGACAAGCTGTGCGACGCTCATCAACTGCGACACATGGCTGTCCAGCAGGACGATCCAAACATAGGACGATGCGAGCAAATGCTCCAAATCCTTCAGCTTGCGTACGGCGGGAAGAATCCGCTGTCCGTAAAAATCCAATGGAGCCGGGACTGATGTCCCGGCTTTTCGTTCTGCGTTCAACCCTGCCTGCCCCTTTCGCCGGCACCGCGCATCCGGTCGTCCAGGAAACGCACAGTCGCTTCGAGCGCTTCCTCCAAATGCGGGGTCGTTCCGGCAAACGGATGTACCGCGCCGAACGTATGCGTCCCCTCTGCAATCGTCACGAACGATTGGTCTGGAGCGGCTTCGCGCAGCCTGCGGAAGCCCTCCTTCAGCCGGTCGGAGTCCGCGTCGCCCTGTACGGACAGCACCGGAGTCTGCAGCCCGGCGAGCCGTGCGCCAATATCGAAGCGCTCCGCGTTTTTCTTCAAGTCATCGTAGAACGTTTGCCGAATCGGCATGTTCTGCCCTGTCCGCGCGTTCGCCACGTAAGCGACGCCGCTGCGGGCGAGTTCTTCCTTGAACGCGTCGTCGAACAAGTCGGCCGAAGCGATGCCGTTCCACGTGACGACGGCCTGCACGTCCGGGTGCTCCGCGGCAAACACGATGCTGTTTCCACCCCCGCGGCTGTGGCCGAGCAAGGCAACCCGTCCGGTATCCGCCTGCTCCGCAAAGGGCAGCCGCTTCTCCTGCAGCAGCTCCCATACAAACGCCAGATCCGCCTGCTCACGGGAGTACGTGTTTACGGCGAATTTGTCCAGCTCGTCGAAATCCCGCTCGTTCACCCCGTTGCAGGAAAAATTGAACCGGACGACGTAATATCCGCGGCGGGCCAGCTCGGCGGCTGCATAAGGCTGGAAGCCCCAGTCCATGAAGCTTTTAAAGCCGTGAGCCATGATCACGACGGGCACCGGTCCTCTGTCGGTCGTCTCCTGTACCGTTACCTCGCCCCGAAGGGTAAGCCCGGCGTCAATCGGCTGCTCGAAACGCTGCTTCCGCAATCCGGATGCTTGCTCGCTCATAAGAATTCCTCCTTGAATACATTGAATTATTTATGGAATAACGGCTACCGTACAGCCCTTCCGTCTTTTGTGCCGTGCCTGGCTGCATTTCCTTTCCATTGTACCAAAAGCGCCGGCATTTGCCATGCTCCCTTTGTCCCGCCGCGCGAATCCTCCCCGAACCATCGGACCGTGGCAAAATAACGCGCCTTTTTCAAACGGTTCGACCAACATTTACTTTTTTTTCGAGAGTTGTGTTATAATAAAAGCAAGTGACTGGTTCGGATCTTTTGAGTTTGATTTGTATGTTCGTCGTCAATTCCATCGAGGAGGTCTAACTTGGCTAGTTCAGAAAAAAAGTTGTCCATTTTTGCCTTGGGCGGCGTAGGCGAAATTGGCAAAAACATGTATGTGGTACAGTACGCAGACGACATTATTGTCATTGATTGCGGTTCGAAATTCCCGGATGTGGAGCTGCCCGGCATCGATATTATCGTACCGGATATCTCCTATCTGATCGAGAACCGGAATAAAGTCAAGGCGCTCGTCATTACGCATGGTCATGAGGATCATATTGGCGGGTTGCCTTATATCCTCAAGCAGCTCAATATGCCCGTCTATGCGAGCAAGCTGACGATGGGACTTATTGAAGGGAAATTAAAAGAACACGGGCTGCTGGGCTCGACGGAACGGGTGTTAATTCACGCGGATTCCGTATTAAAGTTCGGAACAATTGTCGCTTCGTTCTTCAAAACGAATCACAGTATCCCGGACAGCCTTGGGGTCGTGCTTGATACCCCCGAAGGCGCAGTCGTTCACACCGGCGATTTTAAATTCGACCAAACGCCCGTTAACGGCCAATATGCCGACCTTCACCGCATGTCGGATATCGGCAAAAAAGGCGTCCTCGCTCTGCTCTCCGAGAGCACGAATGCGGAGCGTCCAGGGTTCACTCCTTCGGAGAAAAGCGTCGGCGTCAATCTGGAGGACGTATTCCGGACCGCTCGCCAGCGGGTGATCGTGTCCACCTTTGCCTCCAATGTGCACAGGCTTCAGCAGGTCATCGAAGCGGGCATCGCTTCGAACCGAAAGCTGGTCGTCATCGGACGCAGCATGGTCAATATGATTACCATCGCCTCCGAGCTCGGCTATCTGAACATTCCGGACGGCATGCTGATTGAGCCAAACGAAGTGAATAAATATGCGGCTGACCGCATCGTTATTCTATGTACGGGCAGCCAGGGCGAGCCGATGTCGGCGCTGACCCGGATGGCCCGCTCGAACCACAAGCAGGTGGAAATTCTCCCCGGAGACACGGTCATCATCTCGGCCACGCCAATTCCGGGGAACGAAAGAAATATCGGACGGACGGTCGACGAGCTGTTCCGTCTCGGCGCCCACGTTATCTACGGCTCCGGCACGCTGACGGGCATGCACGTTTCCGGACATGCCAGCCAGGAAGAATTGAAGCTGATGATCAATCTGATGCGTCCGAAATTTTTCATCCCGATTCACGGGGAATACCGGATGCTCCGTCAGCACAGCACGCTGGCGCAAGCGGTCGGCGTCGACCCGGCCAACATCTTCATCGTCGACAACGGCGAAGTCGTTGAAATCCAGAACGGCGCAGCCCGCAAACGCGGCAAAGTTCCTGCAGGCAACACCCTCATCGACGGCTTAGGCATCGGTGACGTCGGAAATATCGTCCTGCGAGACCGTAAGCACTTGTCTCAAGACGGCATCCTGATTGTTGTCGTTTCGATCAGCAAACAGGAAGGCAAGATCCTCTCCGGACCCGACATCATCTCCCGCGGCTTCGTATACGTCCGCGAATCGGAAGGCTTGCTCGACGATGCAAGCCGCATAGTGTCCAATACGATCAACAAATTAACTCACGAGAATGAGAACCAATGGTCTACGATAAAATCAAATGTAAAAGATGCGCTTGGACGATTCTTATATGAGCGAACCAGAAGAAAGCCGATGATTCTTCCGATTATTATGGAAGTTTGATCGAACCAAACCAACCAGTCCACTTACAACGAGCAAATACCCTCTATCCTTTGCGGGATGAGGGTATTTTTTGTCGGGGATTATTCTTCAAGCTTCATCGTTTCTTTAGTACTCGTCTGGACAAGCTTTCCCTGGGCTTCACTGTTCGTTGTCTTCGTATAGGAGATTTGATGATCGTCCTCCCACTTCGGAAAATCATAATCGACGGTTTCCGTACCCTGCTTTACGATCTTCTCCTTACCTGTGCCGAGATCCAGCACCATAATGCTTATGCGGCCTCCGTCAACATGGCGGTCCTTAATCGAGGGAAGTCCCTCCAAACCACGAGCATACAGCAGCCTGGAATTATCGGGTGAAAAAGAGATTTGCCCTGAGCCTAAGTAACTTACTTCCAAAATAATTTGACCGCTTGCCGGATCAACGAGCTGCCCCGTACGGATTGGTGAAGTACCCGAATCGACCATCAACCATTTACTGTTCGGCGACCAAATGGCATCACCGACTCTGGAAGCAATCCCTCTGATTTCCTTGGGCTGCGCCTCATCGATATTCCAGATAAAATTCGTTTCGTTCTTCTCCTTGGTAAAAAAGACAAATTGCCTGTCGGGTGACGGGGTTATATCGCGATTGCCTTTATCTGCCTCCACACGTTCGATGACCGCCTCATCGTAGATCTTCCCTTTGAACTCGCTTAGCTTGACCAGCTTGCGCTTGGGCCGCTTCCCCTTTTCCGTTTCAATCAGCTTGCCGGCCGGATCGTTTTTGTCGCTCTTTTTGAGGATAAAATCTCCTGTCAGCAGATTGATGTCTTCTTCCTCTCCCTGATAAACGTCCATTGTATGATAGCTTCCGCCCGTATAGCCTATCAGAACCCAGTCCCGATCCCGGTATTGAAAGCGATACTTCGAATACCACCGATCGCTTGACCCTCCATGAAAGGTAAAGAGGAGCGTATTATTTTTGATGAAAAGCTCCTCTAACGGCTCTCCGAAGACACCCCCACAGTCTTTACACGTAATGGCTTCTTTGGCGTAGATCGACTGTTCGTAAGCTCCCGCAGCGTTTCCAAAGAATAAAATCAAATCCCTTTCCGTCATGGAATCCTTGGGATCTTCTACGATGATGGCCAGATCGTCCATTCCGTCTTTGTTGAGATCTCCACGGGCGATGGCTTTCTGACCGTTACTCAGAAGCGAGAGTGATTTGCCGACCGGAATGAGAGAAGAAAGGTTACGGATATCTTGCGCCGACCCAGTCTGCTGCGGCTCAGGCTGAGGCTTGGATTGCGTGTCGGACGTCAGTTGGGATGGAGATGGAGCTTGGGTTTGCGCTTGGGCCTGCAATGCTTCCGCATTTGGTTTACGATCTTCCTGCTGATGGCTTGCGTTATTCTGCGGCGCCTCCGGCTTATCCTCCGTTGACTTCTCGCAGCCTATGGCTGCGGCCAAGAATGCCATGATCATGAACCATTTCGTTGTATGGCTGAAAAATCTGCTTTGCATAAGTTGCTTCCTTTCGATTTCACGTGGGCTTGATTCAAATACCTCTGTATATATCGGCCATATGCCTCTCCAAGTTCATGTAAATTTTGGCACGTTTTTATGGCGTTAGATCTACCGAAAACCAAATAGCCCTCTTCCCGCGCTTCCCCGGAAGGAAAGCGGAAAAAGAAGGCTGGTGTGGTTGCTTCGCGAAGGCTTCAAATCTGCAGTTCCCCAAGCTTGATCAGCTCGACAACGGCTTGCGAACGGCCTTTGACATTTAACTTTTGCATGACGTTGGAAATATGGTTCCGCACTGTCTTTTCACTAATAAACAGCTGCTGTGCGATATCTTTTGTCGTTTTGTCCTGCACCAGCAGTTCAAAGACCTCACGTTCGCGATTGGTGAGCAAAAATTTACTTTTGTGATCGCTGCCTTTCAAAGTGTCACCCCTCCTTGCCCGGGTTTTGGTTTCATTACAAGGTCAAGGGATACAGTCAAATTCAGTTTATGAAAGGCAGCACTTGCTGGTGCGTTCGCACTTAAAAATGGGCTTCGCGCTAAGCTTTCAGAGCGACCCGGAGCGTCTTGATTTCGTACGGTTTCATGAACAGCCTGACCTCATACGGACCGTGCTCCACCGCTTGCGGCTGCTCCTCCATCAGGTTCGTCTCTTCCACGGAGACGAACTCCCCGATCCGCGCATCCGCGCAAAACCGGACGTCTCCCCGAATACCGCCATACTCGTACAAACGGACGATGAATGTCTCGTCGTCTTCGGCTTTTTTGACGGTATCGATCATGACATGGGAGCCATCGACGCGGAACAGTCCCAACTGCTCAGGAAGGCCGTCCGCATGAGCCGTTCCGGCCAACTGCACCGGAAGCAGCGGTAGGTTGAGCTCGCATGCCTGACGATGCGTGTCCGCCTCCAGCCAACCGTTTTTATGCGGATAAAGCGAATAAGTAAATTCGTGCAGCCCCTGATCGGCTTCCGGATCGGGCGATACCGCCGACTTAATGAGACTGAGACGCAGCACATGATTGCGGATATCGTGGCCGTACTTGCAATCGTTCAGCAGGCTGACGCCGTAGCCCCCTTCAGACAGATCGACCCAGCGCTGCGCCACCGATTCGAACCGCGCCCAATCCCAGCTCGTGTTCCAGTGCGTCGGCCGTTCGACGTTGCCGAATTGGATCTCGTACGTCGCCTTCGTCGACCGTACATCGACCGGGAACGCCGCCTTGAGCAGGTGCTGCTTCTCGCGCCAGTCGACCCGGGTGCAAAAATCGATGCGCGGATGGTCGCGGTACAGCGTCATTTTCTGCTCGATGACGGAGCGGTGATAGTGCCATACGAGCTTAAGCACGGCACGCAGCGGTCCCTGCTCCTCCACAACCGCTTCGGTCAGCTCATCGACAGTCCAGCTCTTCTCTTGATAGTAGATGTCGATATCCCAAGCATCGTGCGCCATCGGCTTATCCTCGAACACCTGCAGCACGTTGGCCGCTTCGCCCGGCTTGAGCACTTCCCGCGCGTTCCGCTTATCGTACAGAGATACGATCTGGCCGCTGCCGTTCAGCTCAATCCGGTAAAAAGGCGTCTCCAGCAGCCGGTCGCCGATGCTCCATACGTCGCTGTTTGCCGCCGCAGCGCTGTCCGTGCTTTTGCCGACGATGGTCGTATAGCCTAATGCCGGAACGTTCGGCGTATGAACAAGCATCGAGACGGGCTGTCCGTCGGCGCCGCGAACAAGCTGGCTTTCCAGCGCTTCGCCGCTTGGCGAGAACCATGCGAACTGCTCGGCAGACGCAGGGAGGGCGTCCGAAGGAATTTCCACAAGCGCCGACCGTTCCCAGCCTAACGGGTTGATCACCCGATAACCAACAGCCTCCTCCGCCGCGGCTTCGTCTTGCCCGCGATCGCCTGCGAGCGCCCGGGTGCCTTGCTCCAACGCCGCGACCGCCAATTGCTCCGCTTCCGCGTACTCTTCCCGGCTGTCCTCGTATACTTCGCCGATCGAGGAGCCCGGGATAATGTCGTGGAACTGGTTGCGGAGCGTAATGATCCAGCTCTTCCGCAGCGCTTCAACCGGATACGTATGCCCGCCGTTCAGCAGCATCGCAAGGCTGTTGACGAATTCCGCTTGGTGCAGCAGCGCCTCCATCCGGCGGTTCATCCGTTTGTTGTAGGCTTGCGACGTATACGTGCCGCGGTGGTATTCCAGGTACAGCTCCCCGTCCCATAACGGCAGCCTAGGGTGATCGGATACCCGGTCATCGAGCGCTTCGAAAAACTCCTCCACCCGGCCTTGACGCACCTGAGGCATCGCCGGCATATCCTCGAAGCGCCGTACCGCCTCCAGCATGTCGCGCGTCGGTCCGCCGCCTCCGTCGCCCCATCCGTAAGCGAGCAGCAGTTGGTCGTTCAGTTCCTTTTGCCGGTAATTGTCCCACAGCCCCTGCACGCTGGACGCGGTCACGTTGCCGTTGTAGGTGTAGTACCAGCTGCCGTCATTGTTAGGCGTCGTAATAAAATGAGTCAGCAGCTCCGTACCGTCGATGCCCCGCCAATGGAACGTATCGTGCGGGAAGCGGTTATACTGGCTCCAGCTGATTTTGGTCGTCATAAAGTAATCGATGCCGGCCTTCTTCAAAATTTGCGGCAGCGCCCAGCTATAGCCGAACACGTCGGGGAGCCACAAAATCCGGTTGTCCACACCAAACTCTTCGCGGAAAAACCGCTTGCCGTACAGCAGCTGCCGGACGAGCGATTCGCCGGAAGGAATGTTGCAGTCCGACTCCAGCCACATTGCTCCGGACGCTTCCCAGCGGTTCTCTGCCACGCGCTGTTTGATTTTCTCGTAGATGGCCGGATAGTCTTCCTTCAAATAAGCGTACAGCTGCGGCTGGGATTGGAAAAAGATATATTCCGGATAACGGTCCATCAGCTGCAGCACGGTCGACCAAGAGCGGGCGGATTTCTCGCGCGTATGCTTCAATCTCCACAGCCAGGCGACGTCGATATGGCAGTGTCCGACCGCCGTCACCTGTGGCCTTGTCCCGCGCGGCAGCTCTTCCAGCCGCTGCTTGAGCAGCGCCAAAGCCTGTTCCGTTGCAGCGTAAAAAGCGTCCGCGCCCGGCGCGCGCCAATCCAGCAATTGGAACGCATCGTCCAGCGCCGACAGCATGCCGTGCTTCTCGCTGCTGCGGTCCTCCAGGCAGCGCACTGCTTGCAGCACATGCAGCGCAGTATAGTACAAGTCGTCCGTAGCCGGGTCCAGCCAAGCGAGATCCAGCTCGTCGATCCGGTGATCGAACGGCTGATGTCCCGCATCCGGCGGCGTCAAGCCGCTCCAGGCTTGGATGATCAGCTCCGTGCCGCCCTTATTGACGGCTTCAGCCGGGATAAACAGCTCTCCATGGTTCCGATCCAACGCCTGCGCCGGCTCCCCATCCAAATAAGCGAGCGCCTCGTAGCCGCTGCAATTGCCTCCGCCCGTGTTGCCAAGCCGAATCAGGCCTATGACATCCCGATCCTTCCATGCCTCCGGGAACGTCAGTGCGCCCACAAACCAAGCGGTCTGGTCGCGTCCTCCCCAGCGGATGCCGACCGATACCGGTGTTCCGGCTTGCTGCCGAGCCTCCTGCGGGGAAGCGGCTTGCTCCACAATGCAAATATTGGTCAACGGGAACCGATCCCGGTATCTGGCGTGCGCCAATTCATTAATACGGCGCTCTAGCTTTTCTTGTACGAATCTCATGTCCGTTCTCCTTTTCTATCGCTAAGATATACCTTCAATGTACGATATATCAAATATATTATCAATATGCATATTTGCTATAAAATTTGAATTGCATACACGGCAAAAAGCCCCCGTCAGGCATCTTGGCGGGGACTTGCAAACACTGCATGATGGGGAAGACAGCAAACGCCAGGAAAATTCCGCTCCTACAACGCAATATGCCATGGGATTAACTGAAAGCTAGGAAGGCCTTATGGGTCCGGTTGACCCTCTTACGACAAGCTCCGGTCTTAAGATGATTTTCGTGTACTGCACGTTGTCCTTGTCTTTGCCCTGCGGGTGCTCTAGCAGCCGGATCAAAATTTCCGCGGCCTTGCTTCCGATCTCCCCCTCCGATTGGGCAACGTGCGTATACCTCCCGGGCTCTTCCAGCCCCGGAGAAGGGTCGTCGAACGTCAAGATAGACAGATCCTCAGGCACACGAAGCCCGAGCTGCCGGGTCAGAATCGCCAAATGAATGCCGAGCTTCGCGTTCAGCGCGATATAAGCCGTGGCCGATTGGCTCTGCAAATGCCGGTACAGCGGGTGCTGCTCGTCCAGCCGGACGTCATTGATCCGAAAGTCCGTCAAGATTAACGAAGGATCAATCATCGCTCCTTGCACTTTCAGTGCCTCCATATATCCGGCGATGCGCTCGTCTACGGATACCGTCGGCAGCGGCGAGTCCGAGCAGATGGCAATTCTCCGGTGCCCGAGCTCCCATAGATGCGACACGGCCAATTTGGCGCCAAGCGCGCTATCCGAGCAAACGAAATTCGTCTCCACCCCGGGCAGGTAGCGGTCGATTAATACGAACGGAAATTTGTTGATTTTGAGCGCCAAAATTTCTTCGTTATACGTCTCCGCATCGACCGGGAAAATAATCAAGCCGGCCGCCCCCATGCGGGTCAGCTCGACGATCGCTTCCCGCTCCCTTTCCTTGGAGTTGTGCGTCAGGACGGTGGCCAGATAATAGCCGGTATCATTCAGTGCGTTCACGATTCCCTGCACCAGACGCAGCGCAAAATAATCGGCCATCGACGGGATGAGAAGACCGATCATTCTGCGCACCCCGGCCGCGGGCCGATCGATAGGGGAACCGGCCGCGGCGCCATGTGCTCCCTTCCCGGCCTGTACACTGCCCGCTTGAGGGCCGATCGAAGCGCCCTCTCCGCTGCCAACGAAGCTGCCGCGTCCGGGAATGCGGTAAATCCAGCCGTCCTTGGCAAGCTGGGCTAGCGCATTGGCTACCGTAATCCGGCTGACGTTGAACTTCGCGATCAGTTCTTTCTCGGACGGAATCCGGTCCCCGTCAGCCAGTTTGCCGGAGGAAATGAGCTGTTTGAAGTGCTCCTGAATTTGCACGTACAAGGGCTGTCTTTCGCTTTGCATGCGTCACGACCTCTGCTATCGATAATATCATTATGTCAATTATATCAAATCCCTCGAATGCGTGACAAATCAGAGGAGGCACCTATGACAGACAAATCAAAAAGCGGGACCCGAAGGCCCCGCTCAGCTTACCGCTATCCCTTATTTAAACGCAGGCACGACTGCGCCTTTGTACTTGTCTTCGATAAACTTCTTCACGTCTTCGGACGTGAGGGCTTTAGCCAGCTTCTGCATCGCGTCGGAATCTTTGTTGTCCGGGCGGGATACAAGAATGTTCACATACGGGGAATCGTTCGATTCGATGAACAACGCATCCTTCGTCGGTACAAGCTTCGCTTCGAGCGCGTAGTTCGTGTTGATGAGCGCCAGATCGACTTCACCCAATGTACGCGGCAGCATGGCGGCTTCCAGCTCTTTGAACTTCAGGTTTTTCTTGTTTTCGACGACGTCTCTGACCGTCCCTTTGACGCCAACGCCTTCTTTGAGCTTGATCAGGTTGTTTTTCTCCAGCAGCGCGAGCGCGCGGCCGCCGTTGGACGGATCGCTCGGAATTGCAACGGTTGCGCCGTCTTTCAGCTCGTCGATCTTTTTAATTTTTTGCGAGTAGCCGCCGAACGGTTCGATATGAACGCCAGTCACGGTAACGAGATTCATGTTTTTGTCTTTGTTGAATTGCTCCAGGTACGGCGTATGCTGGAAGAAGTTCGCATCCAGCTGCTTCTCGAACACCTGTACGTTCGGCTGCACATAATCCGTAAATTCTTTTACTTCCAGGTTGACGCCTTGTTCTTTCAGCTTCGCTTTGACGGAATTCAAGATTTCCGCATGCGGCGAGGCGGAAGCGCCGACCTTCAGCGTCACTTCTTTTTTCTCGGGAGCCGGCGTCGATCCTCCGGTTTGCGAAGCTGCCGATTCCGGAGCGGGTTTGCTGCCGCAAGCAGCCAGCGAGAAGGCCATTACGACGGACAATGCGGTAATCATCATTTTTTTCATAGTAAGATTCCTCCACCTTTTTGTATAGTATAGTATCGATTGCTTTGTATATAAAAATCCTTATTTCCGCTGAAACTTCCGGACAAGCCGGTCGCCCAGCGACTGCAGGATTTGAACCAGCACGAGCAGGAGAAGCACGGTAACGATCATCACGAGCGTTTGGAAACGCTGATAGCCGAAACGGATCGCCAAGTCGCCAAGACCGCCGCCTCCGATAACCCCCGACATGGCCGTATACGATACGAGCGTAACCGCTGTAATCGTCGCCCCGGCGATCAAGCCGGGGCGCGCTTCGGGCAGCATGACCCGCGATACGATCTGCCAGTACGTCGCGCCCATCGATTGCGCGGCTTCCACGACGCCGCGGTCCACCTCGCGCAGCGACGTCTCCACCAGACGGGCGAAGAACGGAGCCGCGGCAATGACCAGCGGCGGGATCGAGCCCGATACCCCGAGGGATGTGCCGACGACCAGTCTGGTGAAGGGGATCAGCATGATCATTAGAATTACGAACGGCACGGAGCGCAGCACGTTGACCACCAGCGACAGCAGCGCGTACACCACAGGCTGCCCGAGAAGCTGTCCCCGCGAAGTGACGAAGAGGATGATGCCGAGCGGCAGACCGATCAGCACGGTAAACACCATGGACAGACCAAGCATCGTCAACGTATCGTAGGTCGCCTCTCCGATCGCTCCCCAATCCAGATTAAGCAGTTCATCCATGCTGAATCACCTCCACATCCAATCCGCGGCCTCGCAGCAGAGCGATAGCCTGCTCCGCGCCGCCTTCCTGCCCCTGCAGCTCTACGACAAGCTGTCCGTAAGGGGTATCCTTGAGCTTCGATACCGTCCCTTGCAGGATGACGAACGGCACGTTCGTCTCGCGCATCGTTTCGTACAGTACCGGCTGGTACGTCTGCTCGCCGATGTAAGTCACCCGGACAAGCGTCCGGTTGCCTGCCGCTGCGCTCCCGGATGTCTCCAATCCGATCGCAGCCACATCGGAAACTTGAGCGACGAACTCTCTGGTCGTCCGATGCTGCGGCTTCAGGAACACGTCGGTCACCGGCCCCTCTTCCACGATCTCTCCACCGTCAATGACCGCCACACGGTCGCAAATCGTGCGAATCACGTTCATCTCGTGCGTAATCAGGACGATCGTAATGCCGAGTTGCTTGTTTATGTCCAGCAGCAGCGACAGAATTGCGCCGGTCGTCTGCGGATCGAGCGCCGACGTCGCCTCGTCGCACAGCAGTACCTTCGGATTCGTCGCCAGCGCACGGGCGATACCGACCCGCTGCTTTTGGCCGCCCGACAGCTGTGCCGGATATTTGCTGCCGTGGCCGGTTAATCCGACGAGTCCGATCAGTTCCTCCACCCTGCGGGCGATCTCTTCCTTCGGCAGCTTGGCGAGCCGCAGCGGAAACGCAATATTATCGGCTACCGTCGCGGACGACAGAAGGTTAAAATGCTGAAAAATCATCCCGATCGAGCGGCGCTCCAATTGCAGCTTGCCGGTGCCCAGCTTCGTCATCTCGACGCCGTCCACGACGACTTCCCCGGCAGTCGGGCGCTCCAGCATGTTGATCGTCCGGATCAGCGTGCTTTTGCCTGCCCCCGAATGGCCGATGATGCCAAAGATCTCGCCCTTGCGGATCGTCAAATCGATATTCCGCAGCGCCGTAACCTGCCTGCCCCCGACATCGTAGTTTTTCATAACGCCTTTCAAATGAATCAAATCGTCTTCCTCCCCGGAATAAACGGCCCTTGTTCGGTTAAACGGGCACGTTCGCTTAGCGCAAAAAAACCCTGCACGACGAGGTACAGGGTTAGCGGTTTAACTCATGTCCCTCTCATCTGCCAGAACCTTGCTCCGGTTCTGGAGGAATTGGCACCTGATTTCCTACAATTCAGAATTTCCGAATTGTTAAGGAACGGTTGCCGGGCTTCATCGGGCCTTTTCCCTCCGCCTCTCTTGATAAGAAGTGCTTCTATGAAATTAAATGAACTTTTCAATCCAATGGTATGAAACGTTGTTAGTGTACAAAATTATTCATGTAAAGTCAATAAGAACATAAGGAATTTCCGCTTGTTAAATTATTGAAACTGGCGAAGAAGCTCACCGAATTACTCGTTCAAAGGCAGCTCCAGGCGAAAAGCAAACCGTCCCTGCTCGTGCCGGAACGTCAGCCGTCCTCCATGCAGCTCGGCAATGTTATGCGCGATCGCCAGTCCGAGTCCCGCGCCGTCAGGCAATGAATCCCCCCTCCGCGATTCGTCCGCTTTATAGAATCGCTCAAACAGCAGCTCCTCCTGCGCCTTCGTAATCGGCCGGCCTTCGTTCTCGAATTCGATAGCCGCACGCTTCGGGTAGGCCGCTAACGTCACGGTTACGCGGCCGGGGGCGACGGAATATTTAACGGCGTTCATCAGCAGATTGTCCAGCGCGCGAACGAGCTTTTCCGCATCGGCAACAACATACAACGGGGCTTCCGGGAGCCGGCATTCGATGGCAATCTGACGCTGCTCCGCAATCGGCTCGAATTCGCTGACCAATTGCTCCAGCAAATGGTGAATGTCGATCTCTCGCCGTTCCAGCTTGGCCTCTCCCCCGGAAAGCCGGGTGTATTCGAATAAGTCGTCGATCAGCTTCTTCAGCTGATTGGCTTTATTGTAAGCGCTCGTCAAATACCGTTCCCGCTCAGGGGCATCCGTTTGTGCAGGATTCATGAGCAGGTTCAAATACCCGATAACGCTGGTTAGCGGAGTCCGCAGATCGTGGGAGACGTTCGTGATCAAGTCCATCTTCGACTTCTCCAGGCGCCGCTCCTTCTCCTGCTGCCGGGCCAGCTGCTCCGCCATGGAATTGATATTGGCGGCGACCAAGCCAAGCTCGTCCCGGCTGTTTGTCGCCAGCCGCACGGACAGCTCGCCGTGGGCGATTTCGTTCAATCCGCGGTTGATGTACCGAATCTGCCTCATTTTGCGCCAGGTCAGAGCATAGAAGAACAGCACGAACAGAGCGATGAACAGTAAAAATTTGAACCATACCTCGTTAGTCTCGTACGCATTCCCCGGCTGCGGAACCAACTTGCTGGAAACGATCAAATAGACGGCCTGACCCCGGTACTGCGCCGGCAGCACCGCCGTGTACGCCGCACCCGGCTGCCTGTTGTTCGCTTGTTTGGCCGACATCAGCAGTTCATACAAGCTGAGCCTGCTCTCCGAGGCTTCGGAAGAGCGAAAAAGCACACGTCCGGACTCGTCCGAAACGTATGCTCTCAGCTTGCCTCCCTGTCCGGCCTGTTCCACCAGCGAAGCCGCCGTCCGTTCATCCGAATCTATTGCGCTCAAGGCCGCCCACTTCTTGTCGAGGTTGTCCAGCCGTTCGTTCACCGTCCTCCGGATCGAATCGTAATTGTCCGAATCGTTCGGCTGAATTTCTTGGTAACCCCATTCCAATAAAGTCGAGGCTAGCGTGCTCAGCATAAGGCATCCGACGAAGGTCAGCATCAGCTTCACGCGAAGGGTTACCAAAAACGGCCATTTCGGCAAACGCACCCTACTCAATTTTATAGCCCACTCCCCATACGGTTTTAATATACCGGGGTTCCCGCGGGATGTCTTCGATCTTTTCCCGGAGATTGCGGATATGCACCATAACAGTATTGTCGGAATGGAAAGCGCCTTCTTTCCATACCTGCTCATAAATCGCATCAACGGAGAACACTTGGCCCCGGTTTTTGGCCAGCAGAGCCAGTATTGCGAATTCGATCGGCGTGAGATTGACCTTTTTGCCGCGAACCGACACCAAGTGACGGGCCGGATCAACGACGAGGTCGCCGACCTCCACCCGGCCGCGTTCCGCCTTCTTGCCGATCATGTGCTGCCGTCTCAGGCAGGCCTTGACCCGGGCGACCAGCTCCAGCGGGTTAAACGGTTTCACGACGTAGTCGTCCGCGCCCGTGGACAAGCCGGTGATTTTGTCCAGATCCTCGCCCTTGGCCGACAGCATAATGATGGGAACGTCGCTCTTTTCCCGGATTTTCACGCACGCGCGAATGCCGTCCATCTGGGGCATCATAATATCCAAAATGATGATGTCCACCTTTTCCCGTTCGGCCAGCTTCAAGGCTTGCACTCCGTCCTCGGCTTCCAGTACGCGGTAGCCTTCGTTCCGCAAATAAATTTGAATAATATCCCGGATATCCGGATCGTCGTCAGCTACCAATACGCTGTTCGCCTGCTCCAATCGAACCGCCCTCCTGCAATTTTTTGCGCTGCGCGAGCTTGATAAGGACCCATCCGGCAGCAAGCGCCAGCGGAATCCAAAGCAGCTTAAGCCCGTAACTATAGATGAGCATGCCGATTTCTTGAGCGTGACCGGCCGTTAGCCGCCCGATGAAGAAAAAGGCAAGAGTCCATACGAACCCCGTCGTGTAGGAAAGGAGAGCATAGCGGCGAAAGGACATTTTGTTCATTCCTACGAGGTATGGCAAGACGTGGCGGACAACGGGGAAAAAGTAGCTGATGATCAAGGCCAGACTGCCGTATTTTTGATTGAGCTTTTCCGACATTTCGATCGCTTTATCCATTTTCTTCTTTTTTCGGAGCCGCTCCAATACCGGAGTGCCCGCGTACCGGCCGAGCACGTATCCGAGCGATAACCCCGATACGACGCCAAGATAGGTTAAAAGAAAGGCGGGAACGGGGTGCAGCAGGCCGCTGGCCGTTACTGCACCGCCGGTCATCACGATAACTTCGTCGGGAATCGGCATCCCTACAATGCCGAGCCACAGCGCGAAAAACAACGCCAAATACCCGAACTGCCCGATCCACAGCATTAGCGTATCGTAGGTCATTACGGCGTTCCCCCCGGCTTCCGGCACACATACACGAATGCAGGAGGAAAATTAAACGGCACGAAGCGAATCGTCTCAATGTCAAAGTATTGTTCGAGCTGGGACTTCATTTGCAGCGAATATTGAAACGCGATGAACCGGCCATCTGGCTTAAGGGACGACGTGATTTGTTCGATCAGCCGGTCGCGCAATTGCTGCGGGAAATTATAGAACGGCAGGCCGCTAATGACGGCATCCAGTCCCTCGATCCCCCGCTGATGCAGCACTTGCCCCATACTGCAGGCGTCGGCATGACAGGAGAACTCTGGAAACTGTACGGCCAGCTGCTCCCTTAGCACCTGTTCCTTTTCGAACAGCAGCACCTTCGTCTTCGGTCCCATGGCTTGCCGGATGAACCGGGTTAATGCGCCTGTTCCGGCTCCGAGTTCCGCCACAACTTGCGCTTGAGCCCAAGGAACAGGCTTGGTCATCGCCCGGGCCAAAAATCGGGAGCTGGGCGTAACGCTGCCCATTTCACGGGGAGATTGAAAAAATTTATTTAAAAAAAGCACCTTTTCTTGAACGCTGGCGTGGAAACTCATGAATGCATTGCCCTCCTTGTTGCTCTAGATTTAACCATTTAGACGCTGTTCGAACCTTGTTTCCCTTCAATTATTTACTTTTAAAACGAAAGTAAGAGTCCGTTTGTTTCGTCCAATGGAAGTCGATGTACTTAGGATATCCAAAATATCTTTAGAACAAATGGAGGTTTTTCTGAATTATTTCTTAAGAAAAAAGCCAGGCTCCATAAGGTTTTAAACAGGAGCACAGGCTATCTGAGCTGTAAGGGGGCTAGGCGCGTTCCGCCGCTGGAGCTTCGAGAACGGCGGTGCAGTATTTGCAGCGGGATGCTTTTTTGGGGATTTCGGACAAGCATTCCGGACATTCCTTCATGTTTTCTTTCGGGTCAGGCTTGACCTCTTCTTTGCGGCGGAACCGGTTGATCTGCTTGACGGCGATAAAGATGACGAACGAGACGATCAGAAAATCGAGCAGCGTGCTGAGGAACAATCCGTAGTTAAACGTGGCTGCACCCGCATCCTTTGCCTCTTTAAGCGTCGCATAGGACTTCCCATCCAAGCTAATAAATAAATCCGTAAAATTCACTTTGCCGAGCAGAAGCCCGACCGGAGGCATGACCAGATCGTTAACGATCGACGTAACGACTTTGCCGAATGCGCCTCCGATGATCACCCCGATCGCCAGATCGATCATATTTCCTTTAATTGCAAATTCTTTGAATTCTTTCAAAATTTTTGACGGCATCCTACAGCTGTCTCCTTTTTTTGACTTGGTGTAGTTTAGAATGGCGTTTTCACCAGTTTAACCGTTTTTCGGGGGAAAAGACAAGCCAAAAAGCCCATTTCCTATCAAACGATGGAAACGGGCCTTACATATAGCCGTCAGACAGTTGACGGACTAGGCTTTTCTGCGCATCAGCGAAACGATCAGAGCTGCGGCTCCGAGCACGACGCCCGCGATGGACAAGTAAAGCGGCGTTTGGGACGCGACAGGAGCTTCGGATGCAGCCTTATTGGCCGCCGGTGCCGCAGGGGCCGTCGTATTGCCGTGGCTGTCCGTTCCGGCTCCGGCCGGTTTCGCGTTTACTTTCGTCACGGAAGCCGGTTTGTCCGAGCCGTCGGCGCCGACCCATTCGACGACACTGCCGTCTTTGTACGTCTGGTACGCCTTCCACGTAATCGCGGTAGCGTTATCGGCTACTTTTCCCTGCATGTAAAACTCGCCGAATTCGGTAGCGCCCAAGCCTTCACCGGTAGCCGTCCATATTACACCGGTAATTTTATTGTTCGCATCCTTCGTCAGCTCGTATTTCCAGCCCGGCTTCGGCTCGAAACGGGAAATCGATACGGAGTCAAGCGGGAACTTGACTTCGACTTTTACCGTCGGAATGTCTTTCTCGGTCGGCACCCGAACGGCAAATTTCTCATAGCTTCCTTGCGTCGCTTCTTTCGGCAGCACCGTCACATGCGCGCTGGCGAAGCCTCCTCCAAGCATGGAAGCAAGCAGTCCGAGCGCGAGCGCAAAATGCAATTTTTTCATAAATAAAAGCCCCTTTCTCTATAAGCGATCAGTTTATCCTACTGTACTTTATCGTAAACCGCTTATCGAAAGAATGGCTCGACCGGGCTATTTCCCGCCTTGTTTTTGTCCGATTTGTGTCAATCCGTGACGCACCGCATAAGCGGTCAGCTGCACCCGGTTGTCCAGCGCCAGCTTGGATAAAATATTCTTGATATGGTTCTTGACCGTGTTCTCCGTAATAATCAGCGTCTCGGCGATCTGGCGGTTACTCTGCCCGCTGGCGACGCAGCTCAGGATCTCGCATTCGCGCTGGGAAAGCACACCAGGCCCGATGTCGCTTGCCGCGGATTCGCCGGCCGAACGGAACGAATGAAACAGCCGGTCCGCCATACCGCGGGAAATTTCGCTGTTCTCGTCGAGCAAGCCGCGCAAGTAGGCGATCCAGTCGTCGGGGTCCATGTTTTTGAGCAGGTACCCTTGTGCCCCATGCCTCACGGCCGTAAACAGATCGGTCACGTCGTCGGACACGGTGAGCATGACGATGCGGATGTGCGGATACAGCTGTTTAATCCGCTTGGTCGCTTCAAGGCCGCTCATCTCCGGCATCTGAATGTCCATCAGCACCAAATCCGGCAGCAGCCGGCCGCACAGCTCGACGGCCTCGGCGCCGCTGCGCGCTTCGCCTACCCATTCGAAGCCAGCCTCCCCGTCGATCAGTGAGCGGATGGCGCGGCGGGCTAACGGATGATCGTCGGCGATCAGCACCCGGTAATTCATCATCACAGCTTCACCTCCCGCAGCGGCCCGGTCACAATCAGCTCCAGCCCCTGTCCTTCCTGTGCCCGGATTTCCAGCTCCGCCCCCAGCTCCTGCGCCCGCTTGCGCATAATCGATACCCCGTACCGATTCGGCCGCTGTCCGGCATCGCCCTCCATGCCTTTGCCGTCGTCGGCAATGCGAAGTCTCCAGCTTCGCCCGTCCGGCGTCGGACCAAGCTCCACCTCCGCGTGATCCGCGTACGAATGCTTGCGGATGTTCGTGAACGCCTCCCGGATAATAGAGAACAAAGGCACCTCCGCCGAGGGCGATATCCCTTCCTCCGGAACTGTAATCCGGTGGTTGACGGCGATACCGCTCATGCCGCTCCACTCCTCCAGCCACGTCCGCAGACGCGAGCCAAAATCGGCTCCCTCCTCCGGCGCGGTCCGCAGGTTGAAGATCGCCTGCCGCAGATGGTGGTCGATTTCGGAAACGGCCGAACGCGCTTCCTCGATCTGCCCTTTCTTCAACTGCACGTTCAGGAAAAACAAAATTTGCGCGATATTGTCATGCAGCTCTTGGGCAAGCCGCTCGCGCTCCTCGTATACCGCCCGCTTCGATTGCTCGACGGCCAGCTTCGCATTCATGGCTTCGATGCGGTTAAACATCCAATTGCCGAACAAGAACGACAGCAGCAGCGTAAGCAGCGTCATGTAGAAATTGCCCGTCTCCATGGACAGCACATCCAGCAGAAAGTCGTGGCGTATATACTCGAATCCGCCAATGACCAGAGGCGGAAGCAGAATCGTCAATATTTTTAGCTTGCGCATCGACATAAAATTATTCCATCGCCTTTCTTCCTATATTAACCCGTCGCCGTTTCCGTATCCATTATATACCGATAAGTCGCAAGCTTCGAGACAAATTCGCCGAAATGTAAATCCGGATGAAATAAAAATAGGTTATGTCGCATTCAATTGGCGAAAAAATTAAAAAGGAACCCACGGACCGCACCAAGGACTCCTTATATATGTTGTCCTTGACCCCATGGCCGTCAAGGACGTAAATATTCAATTTATATCGATCAACTGTTTACTTTAAATATTCAGTTTAGTGTTTAGAAATGTATTCAGTTTAATGAACAGAAATATATTCAAATGGTATTGTCAATACCATATAACAAGAGTAAAATAAAGTGTAGTACTTTCTTTGGCACTAACAACTGAATTTAAGCACATACTAAATAAGGGAATGTAGATGCCGTTAACATCTAACATTCCCCTCACGTATCACAATAGCCGCTTTTAAGGGCGGTTGGTTTCAAAGGGTATGCCGAAGAATAGACCGTTTACCTTTGCGAGAGGGCGGTCTATTTCTTTTTCTGCGAAAGTTCGATGATCTTTATAATCAGCGTCAGCAGAGCAATTAAAAGTCCACTTGAGCTAATAACTATAATCATCACGTCTTTCACGTCCATTGGCATCACCTCCCTTCCGAGAGGTTAGCCGACCGCCCATAAAACCATTCTATTGTGATTGGATTATCATACCATAAATATAGAATGGATGAATAGAATTTATATTTGAGATTCAAAATCAGATACTTCAAGAGCTAGATTTCGTCTGCCCCCTTATGTGCGGTGCCACCGTTTACGAAATATTCATCATATTTAAAAAAAGAGGACAATCCCGCGGCACATGTTCATTCCGCTACGAGGATCGTCCTCTTTCCGTATAAAGCGTTTCTTTTAGCTAAACGCTATGCCTTACTTTTTCGTAACAAGCTCCAAATCGACAGGGATCGAAGCTTCCACTTTCTCGCCTTTCGATACCTTCACGGCCGTTTTTACGGCCACATCGCCGATGGCTGCCGGCTTTTGCGCTACCGTCGCGGCCATTTTGCCTTCGTTTACGGCTTTCACCGCATCGTCGGTCGCGTCGAAGCCGACCACGACGATGTTTTTGCCGGAGGCTTGGATGGCCTGCAGCGCGCCTAGCGCCATTTCGTCGTTGTGGGCGAATACGGCTGCAATGTCCTTATTCCCTTGCAGGATGTTTTCCATAACGGAAAGCCCTTTGGCGCGGTCGAAATCGGCCGGCTGGGAAGCCACCGTTTTCACGCCGTCTTTGCCGTCTACGGCATTGTGGAAGCCTTTGCCGCGGTCGCGAGCTGCCGAGGTTCCGGCGATGCCTTGCAGCTCGACGATGTTGCCTTTGCCGCCGATCGCTTTAAGAATGTAGTCGCCGGCCATTTGTCCGCCCTTGACGTTGTCGGATGCGATATGCGAGACGACTTGCCCGCCGTTCGCCGCGCGGTCGATGGTGATGACCGGGATGTTGGCTTTGTTAGCCGATTCCACCGCCGTAATGATTGCCACGCTGTCGGTCGGGTTGATCAGGATGACGTTTACTTTTTTCTGGATCAGGTCCTCGATGCCGCTGATTTGCTTCGAAGTGTCGTTCTGCGCGTCGACAACGACCAGATCGACTCCGGCTTCCTTCGCCGCTTTCTCGGCGCCTTCTTTCAACGTCACGAAGAACGGATTGTTGAGCGTGGAGATGGAGAGACCGATGGTTGTTTTGCCGGAGGCGGCGCCTCCCTCTTTCTTCGGCTCGGCCGTCTTCGCTCCGCCCTCCAGATTGGACTTGGTGGAGCAGCCGGCGGCTACCATGACGAATACCAGCAGGAGCGACAGAACCATGTACATTTTTTTCATGTTACTTTTCCCCTTTGCTTTTTTTATTTGGCGGCTTTGGAACGGTCCAGCAGCACCGCAATCAAGATGACGGCGCCCTTCACGACCAGCTGATAAAAGGATGAAACGTTCAGCAGGTTCAGACCGTTGTCCAATACGCCTATGATCATGGCGCCGATCAGCGTCCCCACCAGCCAGCCCCGTCCGCCGGATAAGCTGGTTCCTCCGAGAACAACCGCGGCGATCGCATCAAGCTCGTAAGAGGTGCCTGCCGTCGGCTGCGCGGAGTTGAGTCTGGAGGTGAGTATAATTCCGCTTAAAGCTGCCAATAATCCGCTTACCGAATAAACCATGATTTTGATTCTGGAAGTATTGATCCCGGAAAGCCAAGTCGCTTCCTCGTTGCTTCCCAGCGCATAGACGCGCCGCCCGAAGGTGGTGTATTTCAATATAATGAACAGGATGATAAAGGTCAGGACCATCCAAACGATCGGCATCGGAATTTCGAGAAAATACCCTTTCCCGATGATGGCGAAATCTTCGTGCAGTCCCGTAATCGGCCGCCCCTGCGTGTAGACGAGCGTCAAGCCGCGGTAGACGGTCATGGTCGCCAACGTGGCGATGAAAGGGGCAACCTTGCCTTTGGTGACCAGCAGGCCGTTGACGGCTCCGAACACCGCTCCGCAGCCGAGGCCGATCAGCACGGCCAGCCACGGATTCATGCCGGAGGCCATCATGCCCGCGGTAAACGCGCTGGACAGCGCCAGAACCGCTCCGACGGAAAGGTCGATCCCTCCGGTCAGGATAACGAACGTCATCCCGAACGCGATTAACGCGTTGATGGAAATTTGACGAAGCACGTTGAAAATATTGGTGACGGTCAAAAAGTCGCTGTTGATCACCGATAAAACGACGACGATTAAGGCGAGTCCGAGCAGCGGACCCAGGCTGAACGCTTTGCCTGCCCGCTTACCGCCCGCTTTCGCTTCCGTTTGCATGATGTTTTCCTCCTCCTGTCGCGCAGTGCATAATTTTTTCCTGCGTGGCTTCCCCTCTGGCGAACTCTCCGGCAATCCGGCCTTCGTGCATCACCAGGATACGGTCGCTCATGCCGAGAACCTCCGGGAGCTCCGACGAAATCATCAGGATGGCTACGCCTCTGGAGATCAACTGGTTCATCAAATCGTAAATCTCCTTCTTCGCGCCGATATCCACCCCGCGGGTCGGCTCGTCCAAAATAAACACCTGCGGATTCGTTTCGAGCCATTTGCCGATAACAACCTTCTGCTGATTTCCTCCGCTCAGGGAGCCGACCTTCTGCTCGCCGTTCGGGGTCTTAATCAGCAGTTGCGAGATGAGCCGGTCCGAGATGCCGGTTTCTTTGCTGCGGCTGACAAACCCGAATGAGGAAACGTCCTTCAAATTAGGCAGCGAAATGTTGTCCTTCACGGACAAGTTCAACAACAGTCCTTCGTCCTTGCGGTCCTCCGTAACCAGCGCGATGCCCGCGCGGATCGCATCGACCGGCTTGCGGATGGCGACGGGCCGGCCGTCGACGCGGATTTCCCCTTGGCGGGCCGGCGTCACCCCGAACAGAGCTTTGGCCAGCTCAGTCCGGCCGGCCCCCATCAGACCGGCGATGCCGACGATCTCTCCGCTGCGGACGGCAAAGGAAATGTCTTGCAGCTTGCCCGGCAGCGACAGGCCGTTAACCTCCAGCTTGGGCTCGCCGACGGAAACGTCGATTTTGGGAAAGCGATCCTTGATTTCCCGCCCTACCATCATTTTGACCAGCTTGTCGATATTCGTATCCGCTACGCGGTCCGTGCCTACCGTATGCCCGTCTCTCATGACGGTAACCCGGTCGCAGATGCGGAATATTTCCTCCATCCGGTGGGAGATGTAGATCATCCCGACGCCCTTGGCTTTCAGCGATTCGATCACGGTAAAGAGCGCTTCGATCTCACGGTCGGTCAGCGCCGCCGTCGGCTCGTCGAGCACGAGAATTTCCGCATTCATGGAAAGCGCTTTAGCAATCTCGATCATTTGCTGCTGTCCGACGGATAACTCGCCTGCGATGATGCCGGGATCGATGGACAAGCCGAGCTGGGACAAGAAGCGAACCGATTCCTGCCTCATTTTGCCCCAGTTGATCATCCCGCTCCGGCCGTAAGTAAATTCTCGTCCGAGAAAAATATTTTCCATCACCGTCAAATGCGGGATTAAGTTCAATTCCTGATGAATCATGGCGATGCCCAAGCTTTGCGCCATGGAAGGAGAAGCGATCTCGCAAGGCGTCCCCTTCAGGATCACGGTTCCGCCGTCTCTGCGGTGAATGCCGCCGAGAATTTTCATGAGCGTGGATTTCCCCGCGCCGTTCTCCCCCATCAGCGCGTGCACTTCCCCGCCGGTCAGGTTGAACGTTACCTTATCCAGCACCCTGACGCCCGGGAAGCTCTTGCTGATGTCGTTCATTTCCAGCAGGTATGTCGTCATGACGGCCACTCCTTTCTTAAAAGATCACGCCGGCCTGCAGAACGATGTTCGCATATGGTGTAAATTCGCCTGTCCGAATAACCGCTTTCGCTTCATGCGTAAGCCTTTTCAACTGCTCGTGACTGACCGTCCGAACCGGGACGCCCTTCATGACGGCTTCCAGCTCCCGTTTGAACTGTGGGCTGGCCCGCTCCATTTCGTCCGCAACGAACGCGGCCTCCACTTCCATTTCCTCAAGCACGGTGGACAGCGTCTCCAGCAGGGAAGGCATGCCCTGCTTCAAGGCGAGATCGATCCGCCGCACATGGGAGGGGATCGGCAGCCCACTGTCGCAGATCACGATCGTATCGGTATGGCCCAATTTGCTGATGACTTCGGAAATTTCGCTGTTGATGATTCCGATTTTTTTCATGATCGTTTCCCCTCCGCTCACCCGTTAAAATCGAGCACTTCCTGCAGCGTGGGCATCCCCGGTTGAGCCCCGAATTTCGTCACGGCAAGCGCCGAAACCTTGGCCGCGAACGATACGGCTTCCTCTAAGCTTTGCCCCAAAGCGAGCGAATAAGCCAGCCCTGCGTTGAACGAATCGCCGGCCCCGGTCGTATCCACAACCTCCATGACATAACCGGGAACGCGGGTCAGCGTGCCCTCCTGCGCCATAAAGGCGGAGCCTTCCGCGCCGAGCGTCGTAATCACGTGCCGGGCGCCCATGCCGGCCAGCTCCCGCATTGCGGCTTCCAATGCGCCGCCTTCCGCGGAACGCCCGGTCAGCAAGGCCAGCTCTGTCCGGTTCGGGGTAATGTAGTCGACGTTACGCAGCAATTCCTCCGGCAGCTTCTGCGCCGGGGCGGGATTCAATACGACCGTTCGCCCGCACGCCTTCGCAAGCCGAGCCGCATGCGTAACGGTATCCACGGGAATTTCCATCTGAAGCAGTACGATGTCCGCTGCGGCAATGATTTCCCGGTTAGCGTCGATGTCCGCAGGCAGCAGCGTATGATTTGCGCCGGGTAGGACGACAATACTGTTATCTCCCTGACAAACGTAAATGCTGGCAACTCCCGTAGCCGCCTGCTCCGCGACCCGCACCGCATCCGTGCCCACGTTCTCGGCTTGCAGCGCTTTCACAAGCTCTTGTCCGAATCCGTCGGTACCGACTGCGCCGATCATCGTTACGGCCGCACCGAGCCGGGCCGCCGCAACGGCTTGATTCGCGCCCTTTCCTCCGGGAAGAAAACGGATGCCATGTCCGAGCATCGTTTCCCCCTGCTGCGGATACCGGTCCGCTTCGATGACAATATCCATGTTCAAGCTTCCGATCACAACGATTTTAGGAGCTTTCATGTCCGTTCCTCCTCAAAGTCGACTCTCTGGGCACGAGCGCGACGTCCAGCTCGTACGTCTGATCCGCTTCCAGCGTGCCTTCGATTTTCTTGATCAAAATCCGCGAGACGAGCGCCCCCATCTCATAGATCGGCTGGGCGACCGTCGTCAGCTCCGGCTGCGTAATCTCTGTCATGCCGATGCCGTCAAAGCCGCATACCGCCACTTGCCCGGGCACTTGCACGCCCATCCGGTGAAGCGCCTTGAGCGCGCCTACCGCCATCAGGTCGTTTCCGGCAAAAATCGCGTCCACATCGGGGTGACGCTCCATCAGCAGCTCCGTCGCCCGGATTCCGCCTTCGATCCGGAAGTCTCCCTGAATCATAAACGTCGGCGAGTACCAGTCCAGATGCTTCACGGACTCCTCGTATCCGGCCAGCCGCTCCTTGGCCGTAATGAATTCCTGCGGGCCGTAGATGTGGGCGATTTTCCGGCAGCCCATGTCTAGAAGATGCTCAACGGCCAGCTTCGCACCTTCCCGGTTTTTGGAGCGGACCACGCTGCACGACTGCTTCGGTGGCACCCGGTCGAGGCAGACGACGGGAATGCCTTTCTTCGTCATCTGCTCGACATCGGAGGAATCCAGCGTGTTGGAAGCAAAAATAATACCGTCGATATATTTTTTCTTCAAAACCTCAATATACGACTTCTCCTTGACCCCTTCGTCGTCGGAGTTGCACAAAATCACCGTATACCCGTACATCGAGGCGACATCCTCGACGGCGCGGGCCAGCTCCGGAAAGAACGGGTTGGAAATGTCAGGAAGAATCAAGGCAATGGTATTCGTCTTCTTTCCGGCCAATCCCCGTGCCACCGCATTCGGCTCGTAGTTCAGCGCTTCGATGGCCTTCTTAATTTTCTGTTCCGTCTCCACGTTCACATAGCCGCTTTTGTTCAAGTACCGGGAAATCGTCGCAACGGACACGCCCGCCAGCTTGGCTACATCCCGAATGGTCGCCATACTCCTTCACCTCTGCTATGTGGTACCGGTTACACATCGATTAAAAAAAATAGTAGATACTGCTAATCGGTTTTTATAAAATATGACAATTCTCTCTTGATTAATTATATGGTACCGGTTACACATACAATATAGCACTCCGCGGAAAAGGAATCAACCTCTTTTTTGTGACAGATTGCCAAACGCCGTCCCGTCCCTCTCCCCTGATACTGCACGGAAAAAAGCGACGCCCGCTTTACGCGGAAACGCCGCTTACTCTCTTCCTTGCGGGTGTCGGTTGGGTCTGGCGCGATCCTCACTCCACCCGTCAGGTGAGCTTCTCGATATAAAGCGATGCGCTTACCACCGGCGTGCCGCCCCCGATAGTGCTCTGTAGGGTCAGAGCCCCCGTATTGTCAATCCGGTTCAACGTCAGCGTGCCGCCCGCCGTCAAGTTAGCGACGACCTGCCCCGGGTAAGGCTGGTTTCCTGCATTGGTGCCGTAATTACTGCACATGACCAGCGTTGCCGGAAGCGGACCGCTGCCGTCCGGATCGAAGAACAATCCGAACGCGTTATTGCCTGCTGTCGGGAATACTTCCCAATTGATGTGATAAATGCCGGTTTCAAGAATGTTGATGGTTGAGGTCGGGGTGAAACTAACCGCCGTGCCATTGATGACCGTACTATTGAACGATACGGCCCCGCCTTTCCCGCCCGGAGTCGGTGCTGCGGCAATGGTTTGATCTACCGTACTGCACAGAAATGCAAACGAGGTGATCCTTGCCGGTCCTTGCGGTCCCTGGGGTCCTTGTGGTCCTTGTGGTCCCGAAGGACCTGGAGGGCCTGGAGGGCCCGGTATTCTACCCATATGTGCTCACTCTCCTTTTTGATTTCAAAAACAATGTACTCATTACGACCGCCTTTAGACAGGGCGTTTGCCCAGATCATCCCAATCTTTTTTTACCGTCTCATGCACACGCCTGTTTTCTATCAGATTGTATTGTTGTCCATGCATTTTCAATGCAGCCACATACCTTGTTTACAACTCACTTTATAGCGCTAAAGGAGAACACGTATGAAAAAGAAAAGCCGTACTGTCAGAACCTTCGGCATCATGGTCGCGAACCCCAGGCAGAGAAAGTATGTTCTAAGAAAATATCTTGCCCGCAAAGCGGCTCACATGAGACTATTCTGTTTCACGCCGTCCGAGATTGATTGGAAGCGGAAAACCATCCTCGGCCTCCATCATTCGAAATGGAAGTGGGTACAGCAACGGTTTCCTTTCCCCGAAGTAGTATATAACCGCTGCTACACGACGAAAAAGACAACCATCGAAAGGCTCGAGGCCGCTATCGGGAGCAGCAAATGCTTCAATCAGCAAAATCGATTCGACAAATACGAGATCTACAAGCTGTTAAGCCAACCGCTCGCTCCTTATTTGCCCGAAACCGTTCCTTACGACCGGGAGACCGCGGCTCAACTGCTGGAAACGCATAAAGTGCTGTATGTGAAGCCTTGCTACGGATATCAAGGGAAAGGGGTATACCGTGTGGAGGCGAAGGAGTCAGGGGAAATTCATATTAGTCAGCATTATTTTTCACCTCAATTTGTCGCTGCAGACGTCCCGCAATACCAAACGAAGCTAGACAAACTTCTGGGGTCCGCCCTTTACCTCGTCCAACAAGGGGTCAATTTGCAGCAATGGAACGATCAGGTTTTCGATGTCCGGGCGCTTGTTCAAAAAGACGAGTCGGGCGTATGGTCGGTAACGAACGTCGTCAGCCGGATCGCGCACAAGGGCTGCTTCAATACGAGCATCTGCGACAAAATTTGTATGTCCGATGAGGTGCTTCGGCATTTGTACCCGCACGAGAAGGCCGACGCCTTCCTTCAAACGATACGCGACATCAGTCTGAAAGCCGCAGAAACTGTAGAGTCGGGTACAGGCCTTCATCTGGGCGAGCTTAGCGTCGATTTTGCGTTGGACAACGACGAGCGGCTGTGGATCATCGAGGTTAACGGAAAGCCGCAAAAAGAGATTTATGACGAGTTTCGCGGCCAAGACGCGGTTTATAAGCGTCCGCTGCAATATGCGGACTATTTGTATACCCATTCGCCATTACATTAGTCCAGTATATGGGTAAAAGCTTGGCAAGGTTATACGCCTTTTCTTTTCTACGCGAAACTTTTTTACGGCAACCCCGGCGGCCTGTCATCCCTCGATGGCAGGCTTTTGTTTGTACGAAAATTAGGGTCTCGTCAAAATTATTCCGACTAGGACATCCGTCGTGCCGATGAAGGGGCCTATCCCATATGTTAGTACATACGAAGACACGAACCTGATGAACTTTGCCCTCAAGGAGAGGTTGCGGAATGAAAATTTTGATATGGAGCTACATGTTCTCCATCGGAGGTGGGGGCAGGCTGCTGAGCAATTTGGCGACGGCGCTTGCCCGGCAGCCTGACGTGCATTATGTCCGGGTCGTCCTGTCGGCTCAAACCGGTTTTAAAGACAGAGTGAGCACGCTGGAACATCCTAAAATTGACATTGTTTACAGCGAAGAGGACATTCGGAACACTCCGAACCACCCGTACATTGCCGATTGTGACGTCGTGTACGTATTTTGGCCGCACGGACCGGCATTCGTCGACTTTCACAAGCCGACCGTCATTACGTTTCACGATGCTACCCTCTTCGATTACGTGCCGCCTTTCACGCCGGGATCGGTCGTTCGGGAGCATTGGGAGAAAGCCAAGGACTGGCTGGAGAGAAGCACGCACGTCGTCGTATCCTCCGAGTATGTGAAGTCAAGACTCGTCGCGCATTTCGGCCCGGTCTGCCAATCCGCCTTCCTGATTCCGCATGCGATTTCGCCGTCCAAATATTTCGAGAATCCGTCGGTGGATACGACACTTACCCAGCTCTTCCCGTTTCCCTATTTCATCTATCCGGCCAATACCTCTCCGCACAAAAATCACTACAATCTGCTGCTCGCCTACTCGCGCTACTCCCGCCGAAGCCAGCACCCGCTTCTTCTGATCGGCTACAATACGGAGATGCTGAGAAGTGTTCCGCCCTACTGGCCGGAGCTGGCTTCGATTCCGACCTTGGTCTCGCTGATCAAAAGAGTCGGGCTCCAGATTGATAAAGACGTCTTCCCGCTCGGGCTGGTGCAGGACCAGTTGGTCGCTCCGTTAATCAAGAACGCCTTCGCTCTGATTATGCCAAGTCTTGCCGAAGGAGGAGGCAGCTATCCGGTGGAGGAGGCGCTCAGCATGGGAACGCCGGTCTTATGCTCGGACATTCCGGTCATGCGGGAGCATCTGGCACGGCGGAGCGCGGAAGTGGCCTGGTTTAACCCCGAATCGCCGGACGATATGACCCGCGCGATGGAAAGCCTGACTAACAATTATGCGCATTTCAAGCAATCCGCCTTACAGGGCATGAACGATCCGACGGTCTCGTGGGACGATATTGCCAAATATTACATCGCCATATTTCATTCTGCCCATTTCCATTATCGGGGGTTTTACTTGTAATTTGTACGAATGTACAGGGGACAACCGACGTGCCGATGAACGGGCCCGCCCCAATATATTAATCGGAGGCAGAACGATCATCTGCATAAGGAGGATGAAACCGATGAAAATCATGATCATGGCCGGCGGACAAGGAACGAGATTTTGGCCGCGCAGCGTCAAATCGAAGCCGAAGCAATTCCTCTCCCTAACCTCCAAAGCCACCATGCTGCAGCAAACGTATCGCAGATTTCTCCAATATGTGCCGGACACGTCCATCTACGTCGTGACGACCAAGCAATACAGCGGCCTTGTTCACGAGCAGCTTCCCGAGCTGAAGCATGAACACATCATTCTGGAGCCCGAACCGAAGGATACGGCTCCTTGCATCGCTTTGTCGGCGCTGCATTTCTTGCAAAAAGGCGAAGACGACGTCCTGGTGACGACACCGTCCGACCAATACATCCCGGAAGGAAACAGCTTGTGGGAAGCACTGAAGCAAGCGGAGGTCGTCGCCAGATCGGATCGTTCGATCGTTACCCTGGGGATCGTACCGACCCGGCCCGAGACCGGATACGGCTATATCGTGACGGAAGAGCCGACGGCAGAGGGGCAGGCGCTTGCGGCGAAAGCCTTTATCGAGAAGCCCCCTCCGGAGCGGGCCAAGCAATTGATCGAGCAAAAGAACGTGTATTGGAACAGCGGCATTTTCATTTGGAAGCCTTCGACCATCGCCTACTATATGAGCCGCAGCCAAAAGGACATGTGGACGCTCCTCGAAGGATGCGGCGGTCAGTGGGAAAACGTCTATTCGTGCTTGCCCAAAATTTCCGTCGATTACGCCATCTTGGAGAAAGCTTCGTCGATCTATACGATCCCCGTTCATTTCGAATGGGACGATATCGGCTCCTGGACCTCGCTGGAACGCGTGCATCAACCGGATGACCAAGGAAACATCGTGATGGGAGACGCCTCCCCTCTCTATACGAGCAACAGCATCATCTATACGGAGAACCTGAAGACCGTCGTCATCGGAGTCAAAGATTTAATCGTCGTCTCTACCCCCGACGGCTTGCTCGTATGCGACAAAGCTCACGAGCAGCATATCAAGGACGCGCAGAAATTTATGGACGTTAAAGGAGGATAACGAACTTATGAAGGTGCTTATTACCGGGATTTCCGGCTTTGTCGGCAGCCATATGGCGGAGTATCTGCTCCAGGAGCATGAAGTCGTAGGGACGATCCGCCAGCGAAGCCGACTGGATCACATTAAGCATTTAATGGATCTTCAATTGGTCGAATTGATCGAATGTGAGCTGCGCGATCCTTTTTCCGTCGAGGCCCTGATCGCCAGCGTGAAGCCCGACCGGATCTTTCATCTGGCCGCCCAAAGCTTCGTGCCGACCTCCTGGAATTCTCCGGTGGACACGATCTACAACAACACCGCCAGCCAAATCAACATCATGGAAGCCGTCCGGCGGATCAAGCCCGACTGTAAAATCCAAATCGCCTGCTCCAGCGAGGAATACGGCCACGTCGAAGCCTACGAGGTGCCTATCAAGGAAACGAACCCGCTTCGGCCGCTCAGCCCGTATGCCGTCAGCAAAGTGACGCAGGAGTTTTTGGGCTACCAATATTACAAAAGCTACGGTCTCCACACTGTCATGACCCGGACCTTCAACCACACGGGACCGCGCCGGGGCGAAAACTTCGTCACCTCGAACTTCTCCAAGCAAATCGCCGATATCGAAAAAGGCAAGCAGCCCCCGGTGCTTTATGTCGGCAATCTGCAAGCCAAGCGGGACTTTACGGACGTCCGGGATGTCGTGCGCGCGTATTGGATGGCGCTGGAAAAAGGCTTACCCGGGGAAACATACAACATCGCTTCCGGCTCCTGCATTACGATCGAAGAGCTGCTTCAGAAGCTGCTTGCGCTTAGCAAGGCAAAAATCGAGGTCAAGGTCGATCCGGCCCGTCTGCGCCCGTCGGATGTGGAAATATTGCTGGGGGATTATCGGAAATTCCATGAGACGACCGGCTGGAAGCCGGAAATTCCATTGGACCAGACGCTCAGAGATCTTCTGAATTATTGGCGCTCTTTCCCGTAAAACAGCAGGCTGCAGATCAATCAAGTCTGGAGATGAAAGACATGCGAAAGAAGAAAACCCGGCGCGCATCGGTCCGTCGGAGCCCCAAGCGTGCCTTGTCCAAAGCCTCCAGGAGTCCGAAGCGCAAAAAGACGCCGCAAGCTGCCGGGAAACGGGGCCGGAGACGCCGCACAGGTCTTCGAAAGGACGCGAGCCGCAAGCGAAAAAAGCGGCGGTCCACGCTCCCGTCGTCCTTGCGTGCCCGCCGGCCTAAAGGGGCCAAGGCAGGTAACCCTCCCCCGACAGCCGCCCCGTCCGCCGCCGGGGTGAATTTGATCGGCTTAATCCGCGCCGAGACCGGCATCGGCGAATCCGGCAGGTTAGCGGCCCGGGCGCTACAGACGACGAGGATTCCATTCGGGATATTGAACTGCCCCGTATACGGGGATTACCGCAACGAGGATATGACGTGGGCGCATAAAGAAATCCAGGGACCTGCCTATAACGTGAACATTTTTCACATCAACGGGAACACGATGAAGCATGTCGTCGAACACTTTGGCGCTTCCCTTTTGCACGGGCGCTACAATATCGGCTTCTGGCATTGGGAGCTGCCGGAGCTTCCCGATTTTTACGCCGAAGGCTTCCAATACCTGCAGGAGGTGTGGGCTCCCTCGGCGTATGTGGCGGCCAATATTGCCAAAAGGTCTCCCCTTCCCGTCATCCATATCCCGCACGGCATCGAGGTAGCTTACGATGCGGCGATGAACCGGACCTACTTCGGCTTGCCGGACAATCGTTTTTTGTTCTGCTCCATGTATGACACGCAAAGCTTTCAGGAACGGAAAAATCCGCTTGCCGTCATTGAAGCGTTCAAGACGGCTTTCGATAAGGACGATCCGTCGGCCGGTCTCGTCGTTAAAGTGAACAATGCGGGGATGATACCGGACGATATAGCCCTTCTGCATCGCGTAACTGCCGGCTTCCCCCAAATTATGATTATGGACCGTACGCTTGCGCGACATGAAGTGAATGCCCTGATCGCCTGCACCGACAGCTTCGTCTCGCTGCACCGCGCCGAAGGCTTCGGCCTCGGACTGGCGGAAGCCATGTATCTTGGCAAGCCGGTGATCGGCACGCACTGGTCGGGGAATACGGATTTCATGAATCCGGAAAACTCGTGCACGGTCGGGTATAAGCTCGTACAAGTAGGAACAGACCTCGGACCTTACGGCGCCCATCAAGTATGGGCCGATCCCGACATCGGCCAGGCAGCCGGACATATGCGCAAGCTCGTCCGAGATGCCAAATGGCGAAGCCGAATCGCGGCTGCCGGGCAGGAGACGATCCGCAGCCGGTATTCGCCCTCTGCCGCAGGCCGCCTGATCGAGCAGCGTCTGGCCCAGCTCGGCTTGCTGTAACGGCAAGAAATTTATGGTAAGGGAGGTTTGTCGTATGGACATTATCAACTTAAGATTGAGCAGCGCCCGCTTTACGGAAAAGCTGAAGCAGGCGCCGACGCTCCGCTTTATAGACATTTTGCGCAATCTGCTGCTGCTGGAAGGAGACGAGTTCGTCTGGGAACTGTACCGGCAGTTCTTTTTCCGGGAGGCTGATCCGGAAGGCTTTCAATCCCATATAAACGGGCTGAACGCCGGCGTGCCGAAAACCAGCTTCCTGCTCTATTTCCTGCAGAGCGCCGAAGCCGAACGTCTGTACAGCCCGTCCCAGTCGCCGGCGAAATATCCCCATACGACGTTCATCGGTAGTTTTCACCGGATTAATCACGTGACCGATGTGGAATTCGTATATTACTTATATCAAGACTTGCTGCTGCGCCAGCCCGATCTGCCGGGACTTCACAGCCATATTCACCATCTCTCGCTCGGCTTGTCCCGGGTCCGGCTGCTCTGCAGCTTTATCGAATCCGGGGAATTTCAGGAAAAAATACATGCGGTACCTCCGTTAGCTGCGCCTCCGCTGCCCCATGCGCAGTCCTATAAGCATATCGGCATCTTTCTCGGGTATCAACCGAAGATTTATCTGGATGGGGAAGGCATCGGACGCTTTGTCGTCCGATTGGCAGAAGGCTTGCTGCTGAACGCTCCGGACGTTATGATCCACGTCGCGACGACGGAGCATAATTTTGCGGAAGTGGAGAAATTGTTCCAAGCCTTCGCCTCGCTCTATCCGAACCGGCTGTTTATGCATCATTTTCCAAGCGTCCCTTGGTTGAACCAGCATCTCCCGGTGGACGTCTGGTGCGTGCCCTATGTAGGAATGGATCTGGCCTTGCAGCTTGAGCGTCCTGTCGTTTTATGCGTTCACGACCTCGTGTATACGCATTTTCGGGAGCTGTACGTCCGTAAGCATCCGGAATTGGTTCAAGGCTTGGACAGGATCGTTCATGCCATGGCGGACAAAGCGGCCAAAGTCGTCTTTAACTCGCTGTACGTTCAAAATTATGAAGGCCTCAGCTACTTGCAGCTCCCGCATCATAAAACGCAGGTGATCCGATTGGCAGCCCCCGTGGAGGAATACCGCAATCTGGGATTGCTGGACGAAGGGGCTTTTCGCAGCAAGTATCAATTGCACGGGGATTATCTCGTGTTCCCTTCCATCATTCGGGCGCATAAAAATCACGACCGGCTGCTGGAGGCTTTTCTGAATTACAGGCAATCCCCCGAAGGCCGGGCTTCCAAGCTGAAGCTCGTTCTGACGGATCATTACCGCCACAGGCCGCTGGAACACGAAATCGCCGCGGTGCTGGGACGATGCCGGAACCATGAAGCCTTAAAAAGCATCGTTTACTTGTCGAGACTTCCGTCCCGCGACATGCCTTCGCTGTATAAGTATGCAGCGGGTACAATCGTTCCTACGCTTTTCGAAGGAAGCTGCCCCTTCCCGATTCTCGAATCTTTGACCGTCGATACGCCAGTAGCGATCAGCCGGATCGAGGTGACCCGGGAAGTCGTCAATGATATGAACGCATTCGTCACGTTCGATCCTTACTCGGTGCCCGAGATGACCGCCGCCATCGCGCGGCTTTACCAGAATCGCCATTCCTTGGCCGCCCAAGAGAAAGCCGCCATCCGGGGAACGCTGCAGCGTACGTGGTCCGACGTGGCGCAAGAATATTACCGGCTATTTCAAAGCCTCATTCACCGGTGACCGGGATCGCAAGGAGGTAGATTCCGTATGACGGGGGTACGGAAAGTGGTCGTTATCGGCGCGGGAGGGCATGCCAAAGTCGTTATCGATATTCTGAAGTCCGATCCTACCGTATGCCTTGCAGGCTGCACAACGAAAGCGCCGGGTTCCGAAGTGTCGGGCATTCCTATCCTTGGCGACGATTCCGTGCTTCCACGCCTGTATAAAGAGGGCGTCCGGCACGCTTTTGTCGCCATCGGAGACAACTGGCTGCGCGAGAAGCTGTGCCGGCAGACGGCCGAGGCCGGCTTCGAGCTCGTCAATGCCATTAGCCCGCGAGCCTTTATTGCGGAATCGGCGACACTCGGAAGCGGGATTGCCGTGATGGCCGGCGCCGTGATTCACGCCGAAGCGCATATCGGCGACTACGCCGTCATCAATACGAACGCATCGGTCGATCACGAATGCCGGATCGGCACCGCATGCCATATCGCGCCGGGATCAACCTTGTCCGGGAACGTGACGGTCGGAAGGGGCACCTTGCTCGGCACGGGAACGAAGGTGATCGACGGCATCCGGATCGGAGAATGGTCCGTCGTCGGAGCCGGAGCGACCGTTGTCCGCGACATTCCGGACGATTGCACGGCCGTCGGCGTTCCGGCGCGGGTCATAAAGCGAAGGCAATAGACTTCGTTGGCGGGCGCTTGGCACAGGCTGTTAATCAATAAAAGACGCTTCCCCCGCTAATCGGGATGGAAGCGCCTTTTTGTGCTATTCTGTTCGATCCGGCTTTTAACGGAATCGCGAATGAATCCGAATTAAACGCCTTGTTGTCTGCCTTTGCTCAGCTTGCTCCCCAACACCACTTTCACGATCATCGCTATAGCAACCAGTACCACGGTAATCGTTATCGTAGAAATCCATACGTTCGCGTGGCTAACTTGCAGCAGATAAAGCCATAAATAAAGACTTGAGAGAGTAATAAACAAGGTAGGAACGGTTAAAATTAGGCCGATTTTAAAATAATAGCCCCAGCCGATTTTCATGTTTTTCGCAGATAATACATGCAGCCACAGCAGAGTGGCCAACGAGCCGATCGGAGTGATTTTGGGTCCCAAATCGGAACCGATCACGTTAGCATAAATTAATGCCTCGCGAATGAAGCCCTGTGTTTCCGTCCCCTTAATGGCCAGCGCGTCGATCATGACCGTCGGCAAGTTGTTCATAATCGACGATAGGATAGCCGCGATGAACCCTGTCCCTACGGTAGCCGCGAACAATCCGTTGTCTGCGACGGCTTGGATGACGCTGCCCAACGCATCGGTTAGTCCGGCATTTCGCAATCCATAAACAACCACATACATGCCGATGGAGAAGACGACAATCGACCAGGGAGCCTCTTTAACAAGCTTCCAGGTATGAACAGCCGGGCTTTTTCTCGCGGCTGCAAGAAAAGCGATAGCGGCGATGCCCGCAATAGCCGATACGGGAACGGAGCACAACCCGCTTACGAAATAAGCGATAAGCAGCGCCAGCAAAATAACCCAAGACCATCGAAACAGCCTCATATCCTTAATGGCTTCGCTTGGCCTTTTGAGCCGGGCGGCTTGGTAATTCCTTGGGATACTTTTGCGAAAATACAGGTACAGTACAAGAAGACTCGCCAGAATGGAAAAGAAATTAGGAACGAGCATACGGCCTGCATATTCCGCAAAGCCGATGCCGAAATAATCGGCAGATACGATATTGACCAGGTTGCTCACGACCAATGGCAAGGAAGCCGTATCGGCAATGAATCCGCTCGCCATAATAAACGGCAAAACCATTTTGTCCTCAATCCGAAGCGCCCGGACCATAGCGAGCACAATCGGCGTCATGATCAAGGCTGCGCCATCATTGGCAAACAAGGCAGCAACCGCCGATCCAAGCAAAATGATGCTTATAAATAGGAGCATGCCGTTGCCTCGTGCAAGGCGCGCCATATGTAACGCCGCCCACTCAAAAAAGCCGACTTCATCGAGCACCAATGAAATTAAAATAATGGCTACAAATGTCAAGGTGGCATTCCATACGATGCCGGTTACGGCGGCAACATCCGTGAAGCTCACCACGCCGAACATTAAAGCAAGGACAGCTCCCGCACTTGCCGACCAGCCGATACTCAACCCCTTGGGCTGCCAGATAACAAACGTTAGAGTAACCAAAAAGATAAGAAACGCAGTGACAGCCATAAACTCCTCCATCCTATTCGCAAACGTTTTTGATCTGCCCGATTTTTTCTTTAAACGAAGGAACGGAGTCCAAAGCCACTTGAAGATAGGGCTTGTGTTCGAGGTTTAAGGAATAATAAATCCAGTGCCCTTTGCGCGTTTCGTATACAAGCCCGGCAGCTCTTAATTTGCGCAAATGCTGGCTTGCATTGGGCTGCGACGTCCCCAACAGCTCCACGAGGTCGCAAACGCACAGGGCCCGCTCTTTCAATAAAGCAAGAATCGTTAGACGTGTCTTGTCGCCAAGCAGCTTGAAGCTATCGGCCATTTCATTGATTTGTTCCATAGAACCCCTCTATCGCTCCGGATTCATAGAAATTACAAAAATAAATATATACCAACTCAATTATATAATCAATTGATTATATAAGGAAAAAATGTAAACATCCTATAGACATGGTAAAGCCCCTCTACTAATGAATAATAGAGAGGCCCGCGGTTCACTGCTTATTAGATCTGCACAGATTATTTATATGCCGCAATTCGCCGATACATGGCTCTATCTTTCAGTTTAAGAAAATGGGACATGGACGGAAACAGGTTGGCTTCAATGATCCACGGATGGCCTTTCAGATCAAATCCGACATCCAATCCGTAAATTCGATGGTGTGGAAATAGAACACTTAATCTTCTGGCCGCTCTTAAAGAAACTCGATCCATCTTCCACTGCAATCTTTGCGAAGAAAGATGCTTAATTGTCGAACTTTGAATAGCCGTCTTCACTGGAAGCAGCCTTCCTTTGCTTCTCTCATTATTCGAGACGATATAGCCCCTGCCTGCGACTTTGGTAATCTTTGCCGTTACTTTCCATTTACTAGAGTACCCTTTCCGCTGTATGATGACCCGCATATCAAAAGGACAACCGGCTATGGTCGGGCGGGCAATTCTGCGTTGAATCATATAACGGGTGTTCCCGATTCTTCTTTGGATATATTTGTAAGTGTTTTCTTTCCCCTGTAGCTTGATTTTGATATTCTCAAAGTGCAAAGCATACGTATGGCCGCCTAACGAAGATACTTGAATGACGCCCCGTCCCCGGCTGCCTCTTACCGGTTTCAAAATGACGTGCTGATATTTGGAAATAAGATTCCAAAGAGCAGATCTCGACATCATTCTCGTTTCCGGCACGTAGGGGTCCAACCGTTTGTATTTTTTCAAGAACCAATATTTCAGCCACTTATCTTTTGTCGCCGACATCGCCCGTCTCCTCCTCCCGTTTTACAAAACCGATGCTTTGGAGATAGTGCTCAAGCCGTTCCAGGAACGTTTCGATATCTTGATAAGCAATATCCCCCATCGTTGCGATTCTGAAAGTATTCAATCGATCAAGTTTACCAGGGTAAATGGTAATCCCTTCGCTGTAAAAATAATCGTGCATCTCTTGAAAATGAAAGGCGGCGCAATCCGGTTCGAGGATGGAAGTGACGATTTTGCCGTGATATTGGTCGGGGACGAGGTAAGTTAAACCTAGCCGGGTGATGCCGTGAATGAGCGTGGTCCACGAATTCACATACCGTTCGTAGCGTTCCTGCACGCCTTCCTGCTTTAATTCCTCAATCGCTTGTTTCAGAGCGTAAAGGGTCTGTACAGGCGGCGTAAACCGCATCTGCCGGTGGTCGGAAAAATACTTATACTGCGCATAAAGATTCAAATAATAATTTCTCGGCTTCTTGTGCTTCAGGCTCTCCAATTTGTTTTTTTCCGCTACGACAAAAGAAACTCCCGCCATGCCCTGAAGATTTTTATTGGAGCTTGCGGCCAAATAACGGACATTCATTTCCATCATCTGAATTGGAACAGCGGCAAAAGAACTCATGGCATCCACGATCATGTCGATTCGATACCGGCTGCACAATTCGCCAATCGCCTTAATGTCGTTAAGCAGACCGGTGGTCGTCTCGTGATGCACGACGGCGAGATGCGAGATCGCGCGGCCGGAGGCTTGTATGAACCCTTCCAGAGCAGCCAAATTAATCGCATCATCGGAAGGGCTTTTAAATTCCAGATAATGGAGTCCATAGGCTTCCGCAATCTCACATATCCGTTTCCCATACGCCCCGTTATTGATGACCACGACTACATCTTGTTCCGCCAGGACCGAGCTGATCATGGATTCAACCGCCGCCGTGCCGGAGCCGCCGAACAACACCGTCGTATAATGATCCGGATCGCCGACCAATCGGGTCAGCTCTGCGGAGATATAGGCCATCAAATCGCCGAATTCCGGTTCGCGGGGACAAATATCCGGCACCACCTGCGAGAGCTTCACGCTATCGCTTGTTGTCGCTGGCCCGGGATTAAGCAAGATATTCCTCTTCACAGCCTGCATAGCCTTCCCTCTTCCCTACTGTCCGATAGCCTTTTTCAAAAACCGCTGCAGCCGTTCTTTTACTTCGTAAGGCTTCATTTGCGGACGTCCAAGCTGTTCCTTGGAGTTTTTAGATATTTTCATATATAGAAAAGTCAGTCCTTTAGTTTGTTTCCATTCTCTCAGTGCAGTTTCCAGTTCTTCCAAGCTATGAATATATAGCGACTTCATGTAGCCGCAGGAAGCGGCAATCGTGACGAAATCGCTGTTATGGGATACCGTGCTTTGTCCTCCTGTCGATTCATGCGCGTTGTTGTCGAGCAGAATATGAATCATATTGGGCGGGTGGTAATAACCGTTCGTAGCCAAGCTTCCCATCCGCATAAGCAAGGAACCGTCTCCGTCAATCACCACAATATCTATGCCGCTTTGGGTCAATGCCATCCCAAGTCCAAAAGAACCAATGCAGCCCATGGAGCCTACCATATACAGGTTATGATCGGCATCTTCGATTTCGTATAATTCCCGCCCGGTTTTGCCGGTTGTGGCAAGCTGTACGGTCTTGCTATCCTTCAATGCATTGATGACGGTCAAAGCTTCATAACGCGTCGGCATCTGAAGCTCCGCATGACGGTGCGTTATGAGTTGATTCCCATGGATCGACGATTGTTGTTTTCGCAGCACCTCTACCTCGAACGTCCCTTTTCGAACGACAAAGAAAAAGGAGCGGTTGTTTGCGATATGCTCGTCAGCCTGTACCAGTTGACGCTTGGCCTCTTCCAAATCGTTGGATAAATACTGCCACTCCACTTGCATCAAATCCAGTAGCCCGGTTGTGATTCTGCCCATCAGTTCATGCTGAGGCTCATCGGGAATACCCGGCTCCCCGCGAAGACTGACAAATCCAAGCAGCGGAATCCGGAACGGATAGGTAAGGGAGGTCAATGGGGATACGGCATTGGTCAGACCCGAATTTTGCATGAGCACAACCGACTTCTTTCCCCCCACATAGGCACCGGATGCAATGGCGACCGCATCCCCTTCATTCGCTGCTGCAACGTATTCGCATTCGTTGATGGCATAATTGATTAAATTTTTCAGAAAAGAGCACGGAACACCGCTGAACAGCTGAAATCCCAGGTTTTTCATTTCCTTTCCAAATAACCTCGTGTTGATCATGGGCGTTCATCCGAATCTTTTCCCGTGGAAGGAAGATATTTTTGCTCCGCTGTCTGGAGCTCCCCGGCCCTTTGAAGCCGGAACACTTCCTCAAGCGTAGCGACACCGTCTTCTACATGGACAAGGCTCTTTTCCTGAAAAATTTGGCTGGATGTTTTTTTCATCGCCTCAATCGAGGCCCGCAAATTATGGTTTGCCCAGATAACGAGGCTGACCCCGAGCTCCTGGAACCGGAGTGTCGGAGTGGTGTAATACTTGGTGGGCACGATCACGACCGGCAGCCTTCCGCCCCATTCCTTCATAAACGATTCGATTTCCACGATGTCCGATCTCTTGCTGTGAATGAGAACAGCGTCAGCACCCGCCTGCCGGTAAGCCTCGGCTCGCCGTAGCGCCTCTTCCAGCCCCCATCCTGTGATAAACGCTTCCACTCTTGCCACGACGACAAAATCTTCGTCCGATTGCGTATCTTTCATCGCTTTAATTTTGCCGCAAAATTCATCCACATCAGCAAGCGGTTGAGCTTTGGCATGAATGAAGGAGTTGGTTTTCGGGAAGAGCTTATCTTCGATACAAACCCCTGCAATTTGGCGCTGTTCCAATTTTTTCACCAATCTTCTGGCATTGTTGAAGTTTCCGTAGCCGGTATCCCCGTCAAGCAAGATCGGAACAGACGTTGCGTCACTCATAAATTCCAAAACATCCAGCACCTGCGTCCAGGAAGCTTCATTGTTATCCCTTACTCCCATTGCCGCGGAGATGGATAATCCGCTGGCCCAGATGCCTCTGAACCCGGCCTCTTCGGCAATGGCAGCCGACAGCCCGCTATGGGCTTCCATAATAAATTCCAAATGTTGCGAGTTGATCATTTGTTTTAGTTGTTCTGTCTTTTTCATTGGCCGTTTTCCTTTCTAGTTCATGAGCCGCCTCCGAATCAAACGCTTATTTTTCATAATTCTATGCAGCGGGGTCTTGTCTGGAAGTTGAGTGAACAACATATGGCCGGGCTTCGAATTGGCTTCGATAATCCATATACGGCCGTTTTTCTCAATCCCAAGATCAACTCCCAGTTCACGAATCGCATGCCGTTTATTGATGGTTCTAGCCATATGATGGGAGATCGTTGTTATTTTTCGCAGCGTGTCATTTACTTTTTTTCGATCCTTAAAGAGCCCCGATAACACCCGGTTGAGCTGTACCCCATGTCCGCCTTTGTGATAATTTGTGACGAACCGGCGCGGAGCGGCCACTCGGGCAGCCATACCGGAAATTTCCCATTTCTTATTCGGTTTCTGCATGTAAATTCTGGCGTCAAAAATCGATCCCTTATATTGGGCCAAACGAAGTCCCCGCTGCACCAGATATTGTCCGGATGGTTGCAAATAAGACTGAATCGTCTTATATAAAGAGGCGGGACCGACGCGTGTGCGCCTAAGACCGCACCGGACCTCGTAGCCGTTGCGGACCCTATTGACTCGGATGATGCCGTTACCCCCGCTGCCATGATTGGGTTTGATGAAGATCGTCGAATACGATCTCAGCATCCTCAGAGCCCTCGCATGGGTAAACCAGAGCGTTTCGGGGATATGGTGCCGCAAAACGGAGTGCTGCAGCATTTCCCTATGTTTTTTCATTTTTCCAATTCCCACGGCTATCCTCTTTTCTCCTTAATATTTTTTTTACATTTTATGATGAATATAAATTTCAAACACGGTGTAAACCTATAGTTCAAAAATAATGGTGTGCTTCTACAGGGAACGATGTCCTAGTATTCTTTGGTTGGTTACTTTGGACATAGAAAAACAGAGCCGCCTGACGGCGACCCTTCTAATTAACTCCATATTTTTAAAATTTACATGCGATAAACCGGTGCTTAAATAAAACAGATACTGCAAGCAACGATAACAAGCAGGATGAAAAGAACCAGAATCACGCCTGTGGAAGTAAAACCTCTTACACAACTCATTAGTCAACACTCCTTTGGGTATTATTGAGTATCGGCTTGATCCCTCCCGAGTACCCATGATTTAGTGTATTCGTTAGTGGAAAGATTGTTTGGACAAATAACAGGTAACAAATGACATGCAATTATATAAGCCCGCATTCCCGTCTGTACAAGTCACTTCCTGAAATAAGCGTCACTCATCATTCGATGACATCTGCCGTTTCTGCACCTATCCAGATAATGAAAATTACAGCACAAAAAAAAGAGCCGCCTGCGGCGACCCCTCCAAAATAAAGCTCGATTTCATGTTAGAACCAAAGACTGCAGCTAATAATTACCAACAGAATAAAAAGAACAAGAATCACGCCTGTCGAAGTAAAACCACCGAAGCCTCCAACGGAGCTCATTAGTCAACACTCCTTTAAATAGTATTGAGTACCGTCTTGATCACTTCGCGGTAACTCTAATCCTACAATATGCAGATACAGAATTGAATGTATAGACTACTGACAGGTGGCAATTGACATGCAATTATATCAGCCCACATTCCCGTCTGTACCTGCCAATTTGGCAGAACGGAAGCGTCAAATAGCCCACGTTGATCGGATAAGGTACCATTTTACGAAATGTAGTTACAATTCAGTTGGAACGTTTCGTCCGGATATCCGCTCGCCATGTCCAAGAACGAGTGAATAAAACAAGGGAACTGCCGCTAATGCAAATAAAAAGAGGCTTTTTGGCCTCTTTCAGAAAAAAAACGATGCTCCTAAGTAACTAGGAACATCGCTTAACCCGGTTCATTCCTGTCGTCAATATGATTCGGAGCCATTCCGGCCTTGTAAGAAGTGTTCAAACATATCTAGAATGACAAGAAAATGCTCGGCTTCCCTAAATACATGATCCGCTAACAGTGGATGAATAATGCTTTTTATACGACAGTCGTTTATTAAATCGCGCGCGGTTTTCTTAAAGTCGCGCAAAGATTTGACGGATACTTTATTCTGACCGACAAATTGGCTCAGCAGAGGAACCGTCTGGGATTGGGGGCGCATGGAGCTTAAATCTATAGCTTGAAAGACAAGCTGGTCAAAATCATGGCTAAATTCTCGCGCTTGTTCCACCAGCTTTCGTTCTGACGGATCAAGCAAATGACCGATGAATTTGGCATGGTCGGCCATGATTTTTAAGAAAAATACGTTTTCGTCGATAATGGCATCGGGTAGCGGTTCGAGCCTTCCGGCGTTCAGCTCGGCCAATCGATTTCTAAAATAGTTTGCTTCGCGGCTTATATGATCAACCAATAGCGGGAAGTTATTGGCCCCGGGTAATTGGCAGCTCAGGATTAGCCCCAACACTTTTCTTTTAAAAGCCCAAATATAGCTGGCCGCCGTGTAAACTTCCGTATTAAATTGGCGAATCGTCTGCGGATCCGTATTCGCTTCATAAGCGTGCGATTTGAGTTCAATTTGTTCAAATACCGCATAAAATTGATTGGCTTCATGAATCAACTGAGTATCTTCGCATCGGAAGCCTAGTCTAAGAAAAAAGGAATGTTCCTTCATAATACGGGACCAAAACCTTATTTCTTCAAGCGAACGAGCAACGAACAGATCCGACATGGACATTCCTCCCCGCATTTAAATGCTTCCTTCTTCTATAATGCCTATGCGGTCCATTCGGTTTTAAGATCAATTACTTACCCGATTCCGTCATCCGATCGTACATCTTTCGAATGCCCTGCCTGTTTAATTCCGACCTTCCGTGAAATATCGTCAACTCCGGGTGATGCTTGATTCGGCGCACATAGGAAGCGGCCGATAACGTGGTCTCCATCCCTTTCGACGCCGCCCGGATCGAGCAGGCCATTGCCACGCAGTTAAGGCGGAGACGCCTGCCGGGGCTCCGCAACCCGTACGACGACCTTACGGCTCATCCGGAGAAGGAGCTGGCCGAGCAGCTCGCCCGTCTTCAAACGCTACCTAGCGTTTGGAATAAGTTGAATTAAGAGGTAATAAAAAAGGGCCGGCCCAAAAGTTTGTGGCTGGCCTATTGCGTTCCTCATGCTCGAATTGACCAATGTTTTGTAGCAACGATTTCGGCATGCTGTTCTTTTAACCGATGCGTTGAACGACACTTTTCTTTCTATGTCTACACTTCATATTAAAAATAGATAGAATATTATGGTAATATATTGAAAAATAACTGTATTTTTGAAATATATTGTGTTATTATTTTACTTATAAGGGAGGTTAATACATGATTATACATCCCAATATGGAATTAGAAGATATTTTGTCGGAGGACAAGCCATTGTCATGCTCGCAAATGTATTCAATAGCAGAGCATCTCTTTAAGCTCGGGAGAAAAAAAGATGCTGTTCCTTTCTTTCGTTATGTCGTAAATCATGAACAAGAATGCGATCATGAACAATTCATCATGAGTCAGTACCGTTTATTTCTGGCTTTAATAGGGATTGGCGCAGAGGAAAATAAAGAAGCCTTGCTTCGTTTTGAGTCTTACTACAACCAATTGCCGGAACATGTCCGGTTAGATGCTATACTGCAAATGGCAAACGTTTACTATACGTTTTGGGATTGGGACAAAGTGGAAAGCTATGCGGATGAATTACATACCTTGGCAAAAAAGCGATACGATCAAAAACTATCAGATCATTTTGAAGATGAGCCAACAGAACGTCATTTGGTCGTATATTATGGACAAGGATTCCTCCTGAAAGGGATCGCATTAACTATGCAAGGAAAATACGAAGAAGCGAAACCTTATGTGAAAGAGTATTCCGATCTTGGATGGTTTGAGCTTCTGGACGAAACCGGGAGAAGGGAGGTTGAGAAATTTCGAATTTGGGGTAAGGGGAATATGTATACGCTGGAGCTCATGACCGGGAACAAAAACGTGCTGCATGATTTTGCCAAATTCCTTGATGAACACCCGGAATATACTTTACCTTATTTGCTCAGTATTATGGAAGCCGCTAACAAATTCAATCTTCTCATCGATGAAATTATTGAGCGTTTTTGCCAAAGAATCCCCCCTTTAAATTCATCTATAAGCTATATCAACGGCACGCAATTGTTTCACTATTGGTATGAGAAATCGATCTACAGCTTTAATAACGGAAAAATTGGCGACGGGATCAATGAACTGCTGTATGCTTTGTACCTTTCTCGTAAAATACAATACTATTCCGGATTTGAGCGATGTATTACGTTATTCGAAGATCATGACGAATACGCCACGGAACAGCAAAAGAGGGAGTACAAAAACATATTGAATGGAGTGTCTGAACAATGAAAAAAATATTGTTGTCACTGCTCATGGCACTAATGTTATTGAATGGCGGACACTTAACAGAGGCGCATCCTATCACGGCAGATAAGCTGGATCAGACAGATCACCATGGCGGAGTTGGCGGCTGACGTTATATAAAGAAGATAAAGGGCTGTTCCAGAATGCCATGAACTTGGCAGTGGAAGGGCCCTTTTTACAATAGTTCACGGTGTTAGAATGACTAACTTTTCTACGTCAAACCAGTCTTTTTCCCCCATTTTTCCAATAACTGATGCAAGCATTTCTTTGGTAAAAGCTTCATAGTTAAATAACTCTGCCGTCATCTCGAATTTTTTCGCGTAATAGTTCCCTTTGGAGTCCTTTGCATATACCAAATATTTACTGACTTCACTGTTGCCATCCGGATATTCAAACTGTAATATATATATTTCATTTATGCCCTTCGACATGATATGTTCCTGTCTTTTATGTATCGAATTAATCCATTGTATAACGTTACTTTTTTCTTTTTCGTCAAAAAAAACATTAATCAGTTCCGGTTGAGTTTTATAGGAATCTGAACGATACAGATGGATGTTAATCAATCTTAAGTCGTTGGCCGGGAATACATCCGATAACGCTTGATTATTATTAATGTTCTCATTCGTTGCAAGAGAGCAGCCCGGCAGTAAAAAAATTAGTATTAAAAAATATACATATTTCATTTTTCAATACAACTCCTTATACTAACAAAAGCCTAACTGACAATTTGAGAAAAAGCGCACATAAGAAGAACCTGCGGCATCAAGGATCTGCTTTTCGCTTTAGCTATGTTATATGAAATCGACGGCACGAATGAACAACTAGGAATTCAAAAGAAAGTGGAAGAAATGCCCGGCGAAAAGAAATATGATTAATGGAATTGACGATTACTATAAAACAAAACATACATAAGTCTGGTTGCAACTTATTAATAATGAAAATTAAAAAAGGATCGATCTTAAATAGAGCGATACAAGAAGACATCAACCTGAGATTATAGCATTTACCAGTTGCAATACTTGACTGTTGCTAAGTTTCATGTATGATGCAATATTACTTATATCCATTTTCTTATCACCAAGCTTTGATAGTTGATCTTCTGTAATCATTTTCGATTTTAAATGTATAATCGAGTCTTGCTCCTTTTGTTCCCGGGAAATTAACAAAGGATGATAAAGGGCACCCTCAACCTTTCCAAATGTTAAAGTAGCATATTTAAAATTAGTTGCATCGCCTTCTATTGTGTTTTCGTAAGTGGATATTCCTGTATCAAAGGTATGATTTATTGGTAATTGCCCAATAAGATTAGCTTTCTCGTCAAATAATCTTAAAGTGCCTCCAAGATCATTTTGAGGAATATCATTCTTAATTTGGAAGGATACTCTCGAATTGATTCCTTCCTTAGTAACTTTAATATTTCCATATGCCATATGGTTGTTTGTTATATATGGGAGTGCCGCTGAAGTTACATCATTAACGAGATATTCAGATGGAATGGGAGCGGGTTCTTGGCCATTCACTCCATAATTGATGATTACTCTTTTCTCTACAGAGTCGTATCCAATATTCATACTGCTATTCTCGGCAATGAACCTAATCGGAACGTAAGCATGGCCGTTATAGTTTAGACTTGTGTATTCTTCGGGAAGTTGCTTTTCTACACTGTTAAAAATATATTTAACTGAAAAAAAGGACACCTCTGGAGAGTTGGATGCAAGTGTCGAGGCTCCAAGGGACAAACTTGCGCCAACTATTGCACCCATAACAAATTTTTTCAAAAGAAATCACCCTTTCATCTGAACCTTAATGAATTAAACGAACTAAATTAATTGAAAGTTACGTGATTTCCAAAAAATATGCATCCCCCTTAATTCAAGGAAGATGCATATTTGATAATTAGTGTTTAATTAAATCTGATGCTCACTTGGCTCTCGGTATAAGGAGTAATTAAATTAGGTAAAATTTCTGAGCCAGCAAAACTCCCATGACCTATTGCGCTAACCATGCAAAAGCAGTATGAAGAAGCAAAAAAATATGTTTCCAAACGCACCATCGTGAACTATCAAGAAATCGATGTAACTCGCTTGCAAGAAAAAATCTGTTTCTTTTATGAAATTTCCAATAAATGCTAAAGGCATCTTTATTTTCACAAAAAGAAAATAAGATGCCCTCCTGTTATTCCGACATGCGCTGACTTGTAAGATAATTCTTTAACGTAATTTTTAATCTCCCAATTAAGGTTGTTTCGTCATTCAGTTTGTGAAGCAGCTTCCCTGGCGTTACGTCTGCAGACCCCGCATTGATCCGTTTCACCAGCTTGGTTCCGGGAGCGTTTAAACCGTCCATCCCCGTAAAGAAATATTGAATCCCCACCGTATTTCCAAGCTCGAGAAGCTTCTCATTGTACCTTCCATGCGGCAAGCAAAACAACTTGTCATGCGCTCCCAGCTTGCTCTCTATGATCTGATCCGCCTGCACAAGATCCGCCTTGACTCGCTGCTCGTACTCCTCTTCGGTTTCCATTCGGTTCCTATTTTGCAAATAAATCGGATTGGTCAGTGGGTCAACGGGCTTGCCGTTCAGATCTGCTGCAAAATCATGCGCATTATAGGTATGGGAATAAAAGCTAAATCCATCGTTCTTCATTTCCTGAATTTCGTTCCAATTCAAAAAAGGGGTGCCTGGATCTGTACCCAAATAGTTTACAATAATGAAATTGGTCGCTACCATGTTCTGCTCTTTCAGTATCGGATAAGCATATTTGTAAAATGATTCGTAACCGTCATCGAAGGTGAGTACTACCGCATCCGAAGGCAACGAACGCCGCCCTTCCAGAAATTCGATAAAATCCTCCATCGAAATAACGTTGTAATGGTTTGCTTTTAATGCTAGCAGATGCTGTTTGAAAGCTTCAGGAGTAATCGTATAGGCCGAAGCTTCGGGATCGATGTGATGATACTCAAGCACAGCTACCTCATTGCTGAAGTGGGTTCCCTTACTGCTTTTTAACCCGTCATTAATAAAAGCACAAGTGAACATGATAACTAAAAAGATCGTTCCAATCCATTGAAAAGACAGCCGCATCGTTGGTATTCTCCGTTCCCGATTAAGTAACTTAACACGTTGTTCATTACTCTTGCTTCAAATACTCCTCTAATGTCAGTCCTTTCGACGCAATCTCTTTGGACGCCTTCGTTCCAACATAACGGATATGCCACGGTTCATACTGATACCCGGTGATCGATTCCTTTCCTTTCGGATAACGGATGATGTATCCGTAGGCTGGCGCATTCGCTGCAAGCCAAGCTGCTTCTTTGGTATCGGCGAAGCAATCTTGCGCCGCACATTTGCCGTCGCTGCCGGAAAGATCAATAGCCAGCCCTGTTTCATGTTCGCTGGTTCCGGGCGCGGCACTGTAGGTTGTGGCATTGGCTTTGCCGCTTTGTTCCGCGTAATGAGCATACAGCACCTTCTGCGTCGTGAAGGACCGGTAAGCGGAAACGCCTGCCAGCCTTGTGCCGTCCTGCTTTGCTGCGGCGAACAACGCTTCCAGCGCGTGTGCTGCCTCTTGCCGCATTTCGCGTTTTTCTATTTTTTCTTTGAACAGAAAAGGAACATCGGGAAAAACCATATCTTTCGGCTTGTAATCTGCCGGGAGTGCAAAGTGTTTATTAACAAGCACCGTTATGCTATCGGGGTCCTTGACCGTTTGAACTCCCGCGGTATCGGATTTCATCTGCGTCGCCGCTCCGGGAACTGGACTGTCAACAGACGCGTCTGGAGAGGAGGCTGATGGTGTCAGGACGGGCTCGGCTGTATTTTTTGCGCATCCTCCTAAAAGAACCGTGACCGCCATAAAAAGGGAAACTATTGTTTTGTTCATCGTACCCCCTGCTTTACTGATAATGATCAACGAAGTCGTGATTTGGATACACATAAGGCGGTTTCCGTGCCTTGATTTTCCCTATGGATTGGGCATCGATCTTCACACCTTTGGCTTCCTGTCGAAATAGGTACACTAATTTCAACATCATAACGAATAAAGCTTAATTTCGTATTAAAATACGATGATCCAAATCATGCCACTCGATTACATGCCCCGCATCCAGCACGGTCACCACCCATTTGAGATGCACACGACCGATCAATTGCGGTTCCATCAGGCTGTCCTGCCCAGTTCGTTCATCAGTACCGCTGGACGCATATAAAATAGTAATTATTACTATATACCCTATGGCAGCTAAAAGCAAAAGCAGGATGCCGCCTTGTTGCAGCCTCGGTCATACTTTCGCGTTAAATCAGATTAGCTTCAGCTAAAATGCCTTTCATGATTTTCATTTGATAGATTACCCTGTCGGACATAGGCAGGCTCCAGCATGTCTCTACGGTAACTGCTTTTGCTTTCAATAAGTGATGTGCGGCATGGCGTCCCGAACCTGATAAATTCCGCAAGCGCACCGTAAACTGCTTTGATTTTTGAACAATAGGGCGGTTCACATGTGCAACAATTCGTTTTATTGCAGGGATTGCCGCATTTTTGGGATTAGCTATCAATGTCTGCCCCAGCCTTTGCGGGTTTATTTTAGACAAGCCGTTCGCTTCATGCAGATCGACATACCACGCCGGCTGGTACTGCTTCGCTAATTGAAATAACGCGACTGACAGCCGGTGGCGCGCCTTATCTTTTTCGCTTCGCGGAAACGTCCGGTTCAAATCGGGAATTCCCCTGATGCGCAGCTTATATGCCTGTCGATTGACAATCGGAACAACGATCAATGTCCCTCTTTCGATCCAGAGCCTGTTTTTCTTCAGCAAGTCTACAAGTCTTTCGGCCGCGAGAATGCTGGCAATTTCATTCCCATGCACTCCGGCAGTTAGCATCATTGACTTTCCTTTTGAGTTTCCACGAATGACGTAATAAGGGGTTTCAAATCTGCTGCCCTTCGCCAACAGGTGCTTTTTCATCTCCATGCCGCAACCACCTCCCGAATATTCTAAAATACGATTCAACTTACATTTTGGGAATGGACATGAATCCAATCCACAGCGATCCGGCCTGTCTAAATTTTGTTCATTGGAAAAAGGAATAAACCACTTGGCTCGTCGCCGATACGAACGCTCGGTTTTAAATTTCCCATTACTTGAAACTACCGTAACGTAATGATTTATGCTGTGGATACCGGTAAAAACCTCGCGCGAAAAAAAGGGGATGATCATGAAACGGGAGTGGAAAGTTGGAGAACTTGCAAAATTAGCAGGATTAACGGTTCGAACATTGCGATACTACGATCAGATCGGTTTGTTCTCTCCATCCGGCCATACTGACTCAGGACACAGGATCTATACAGAATCCGATATTGCACAGCTGCAGCAAATTCTGTCATTGAAGGAGCTCGGCTTGTCGTTGGATCAGGTCAAATCCGTTATTGAGCGGAAAGCGAGCTGGGAATCCCATCTCGACCGGATAGGCGATTTTCTTGACGAGTATCCAGATGACGATTCCCAAAGGAGGACAAAATAAACCATGAACGAACGATCTGTAAAATACTCTACCTTTGTTATCGAGAAAAATTATAATGCATCGCCCGAGCGGGTATTCTCCGCCTGGTCGGACCCGTCGGCCAAAGCCCGGTGGTTCCCGAAAGCCGACGAATTCGACTTTCGGGTCGGTGGGCGAGAAATCAACCGTGGCGGCCCGCCGAACGGACCAATATACACTTTCGATGCCTGCTATCAAGAAATCGTTCAAGACAAACGCATCGTTTATGCCTACACCCTGGACAAAGGAGACTCGCGGATGTCAGTCTCTGTGACGACAGTGGAAATAAAGCGGTCGGGCAGCGTCACTCAACTCATCTACACCGAACAAGGAGCCTTCCTCGATGGTCACGATACACCGGAACAGCGTGAGGACGGAACAAAGCTTATGTTGGATAAGCTTGGCGTGGAGCTGCAGAACGAATGAAGAATGCATTATATGGAAACGAGATGCAGGCCGGCATCAGGGAATGGACAGGGCTTGCGGTACTAGCCCTGCCCGCCCTTCTAGTCTCAATTGATCTCTCCGTAATGATTCTCGCACTGCCGCATATTGGCGCCGACCTCGGTGCCGATAGCGCTCAGCAGTTGTGGATCATCGACATCTACGGTTTCATGCTTTCCGGATTCTTGATCACCATGGGTTCGCTGGGGGATCGGATCGGCCGCCGCAAGCTGCTGTTGATCGGCGGGGCTGCATTCGTCATAGCCTCGATATTGGCTGCATTCTCCCAAAGCGCTGAGATGCTCATTGCGGCCCGCGCACTACTCGGCATTGCCGGGGCGACTATATCGCCTTCTACTCTAGCCTTGATAAGCAACATGTTCCGTGACCACAAGCAGCGCTCCTTCGCCATCGGCATATGGTTAACGTGCTCCATGGGTGGAATGGCCCTCGGCCCGGTGGTTGGAGGTATCATGTTGAATCACTTCTGGTGGGGCTCGGTGTTCCTTCTGGGCGTGCCGGTCATGTTGCTTCTACTAATAACCGGCCCCATACTGCTGCCCGAATACCGGCACCCGGAATCCGGCAAATTGGATGTGACCAGTGTCGCGTTATCGCTAGGCACCATCCTGCCAGTCATATACGGCCTCAAGGAAATCGCCAAGCACGGTCTGCAGATGGTTCCTGCGCTATCAATACTGGCGGGGGTTGTCCTCGGCACGATGTTCGTGTCGCGGCAGCGCAGGCTGACGAGTCCCTTACTGGACCTGCGTCTGTTCGCGAGTCCCGGATTCAGAGCTGCACTAGGGGGCATGTTCGGTATAACACTGACAGGAGCGACCATGCTCTTCATTGCGCAGCATCTCCAATTCGTTCAAGGAATGTCGCCGTTTCAGGCAGGGTTATACATGCTCCCCGGGGTAATTGCCTCGATGGCCGGTATGCTTCTTTCACCGCTTATCGCACGTCGGGTCCGCCCGGCCCGTCTTATCGGAACGGGTCTATTGGTATCGACCGCCGGCTGTTTTCTGCTGACCCAGGTGGGGGTTGAATCAGGTCTCACGTTTCTGGTGCTGGGGTATATCTGCTTCAATCTAGGTGCAGCCCCACTCCCAAGCCTGTCCAGCGACCTTGTCATCGGCTCAGCCCCGCCGGAAAAGGCGGGATCGGCGGCCGCCATGCTCCAAACCAGCGGTGAATTCGCCTTCGCGCTGGGCATCGCCGTATTGGGTAGCATCGGCACGGTCGTTTACCGCAACCAGGTGGCGAATTCTATTCCCGCCGACTTGCCGACGTCTGCGGTACAAGCTTCCCAGGACAGCTTGGCTGGTGCAACGGCTATTGCGGAAGGGCTCACCCAACAAGTCGGCAAGGCATTGCTCACTGGCGCACGCGAAGCCTTTACCGTCGGGATGCACGCTGTTGCGGCAGCCAGTGGTGCTATCATGCTTGCTATCATCGTCCTTGTTGTTACGCAGCTTCGGCACGTACGCCCAATCGGAAAGGCCCAGTCTAACCAAGCCGACAGTATTCTGGAAGTTGTACCCGGCATGCCAAAAAATCAAAAGTCCTGAGATAATTACCGAACATGAAACCTACATACACTCAATGGTATTCCGACCAATACTGGAACAATACACAGTCTTGGTCGGCTTTTTTCTGTATATCAACTATCGTCTTAGCCTTGCAAAGCTTTTATGACGAGTTCCTTAACAGGCGTCTGAAATCCGATCAGTTTGTGTAAATCATCGGTCGTTCTTTCCATGTTCCCCGCTGCAATGGTGTCATAGATAAAAGCCGTAATTTGAGCAAAAGATTCAGGCATGCCGGATTGAACAAGAATGCTCTTCTCTTCTTCGAAGGAAACCGACTGATGAACAACGCTTCTACCGGAAACTTCGGAAACAATTTCAGCCAAATCGTCAAAGCTCCAAGGATCATTGGAAACAAGATTGTATTCCTTGTTCTCATGTCCCTCCCCTGTCAGAACCGTTGCGGCAGCCAGGGCCAAATCGCTACGGCTAACCGCATTCACTTTTCTTTTATTGGTATTTGTAACGATCGTCCCGTTCTCTACATTTGCCTTTAGTGACGGATTGATAAAAAACTCGGCATAACCACCGTTACGCAAAAAGGTGTACGGAATATTCGTGGTGCGAATCGCATACTCGGTAGCCAGATGAACGAGAGCGAACGGATTGTCCTCGGCAAAAGCGAAGCCGGTATAGGCAATGTGCTTGATACCTGCATCGCGGGCGGCCTTTACGACATTGGCATGTTGAACGACGCGTAGTGGATCATCGGGTTCCGAACTTGAGATAAACAGCAGCTTGGTACCGTCTCTAAAAGCATTGCGAAGAGACTCCGGATCATTATAATCGCCCTGACGAACTTCAACCCCAAGCCCTGCAAGTGCGGCGGCTTTTTCAGAACTACGCGCGACGGCAACAATATGACTTGCCGGAACTTTTTGGAGCAAATGTTGTAGAGCGAGACCTCCAAGCTGACCAGTTGCTCCTGTAACCATAATCTTCATGAACGGATCTTCCTTTCATCGTTTTTATATCATCAAGTTATAATCAACTTCGTTATAAGTGTTTTGATTATAACGAGATTAAAAAAATAGTTCCGTTAAGCATCGTTCCGTTCGCCAAGTTCTATAACCAATTGTCGTAACGAAACTTGAGCTAACCTCTGTTCCATGGCGGATTGAGCGGCTCTCATTTCCGACCGTAGAACAGCTACCATATTTTTGCCTATCGGACAATTCGTATCCGGTTCTGCGTGTACATTGAACAACTCGCCGTTATCAATAACTTCTACAGCATGGTATACGTCCAGCAACGAGATCTCTCCCAAGTCCTTCAGCAAAAATGTTCCGCCCACTCCGGGACGTACGTCGACAAGTCCGGCTTTTTTGAGTTGGGCAATAATATTGCGAATGATAACCGGATTGGTCTTTACGCTCGCTGCTATGAAATCCCCGGTACAAAGTGCCGGGCTTAAATGGATCAAACAGAGAACATGAACGGCTATCGAGAAACGACTGCTTAATTTTTTCATTTTTGCATCACCTTCTTGTTATAACCATAATAGTTATTCCAAGCCTATAAAGTCAACGGATTTTATAAACCCGGAGCGGGACGGCGGCTTATGTAAAAAATCGTCAGGGACTACTAGTTTATCTCGTTTGTTCTTCCCAAATCATATTAACGGCTGCCGTACCGCCGGACTGAAAATTAAATTTGACTCCATAACTGTCACCCGGTTTAATAATAATCGCTGAAGAGAAGTCAAAAACACTTGTCGTATTCGCCGGAAACGCCCTTGTTGCCAAAAGGGTTCCGCCTGTTAAGTCGATGCCTGAACCCCCTGCGGATTGAAAGGCAGCGACGGAGGTATTGCCAAAATTGTTATTCAAGTTGTAGATCGTGTTGGCCGTCAACGTGCCCGCTATGGTACCGTTTCGAATATCCCGCTGATTGGTTACATCTTTTAAAGTGGCCAGCGTGACTAAGGAAATGGCTAAATTAAAGGTTGATCCCGCAGGATTAGACAGGACGGCAACAATGTTTTGATTGTTACCCGCCGTTAAAAAGTCGGTCGTAGAACCGAATACTTTGCCAGTAACGGTTGTCACCGAACGCAAGTCATTCAAATTGGATACGCTAACCGGTTGACTGGGGGGATTCGTGATCGTGGAAGGAAGCGGTTGCCTCGGGCTGGTAATGATATTGTAGTTTAAAAATGATCTCATAAGCTCTTCATTGCCGGTTCCAGCAATATCTCGCAGAAGATCCAGTTCTTGTTGTTTGGATTCAATATTATTCCGTCTTGCGGCAATGAATTGCTCAAAAAATTCCTTCATGAATTAATCCCTCTTTTACGATTATGTTGAAAGGCTGGAGAAAATGAACAGAGTCCCCGCCAGCCGGGTGAACTGGTCAGGGACTCCTTTGCCGCAACGACCGGACGAATCAAAGACCCGAAACGATATTTACCAGCGTAGAACTAATATATCTCACATCGGCTTCGGTTAGCGTGCCGTAGCTCGGGAGATTGATGCCTTGAGCGGCAATCCGGCCCGCCACCGGAAACTCCGTTGCGGATTGGAGCTTCTCGTAGGGCGGCAGCACGTGCATCGGATAAAAGAACGGCCGGCTCTCGATCCCATGGAGCTGCAGCCGACGGATGACTTCATCGCGCTGGGCTTCCGAGCCTTCGCGCAGCACGACGCTGAACAGCCAATAGACGTTCTTCGCCCAATCCTGCTGGACAGGCAGTGCAAGCGCGCTGCAACCCCGCAAATACTTGGTATAATAACTTGCAATCCGCAGTCTCTGCGCGATGTGCCACTCCGCGTTCTGCAATTGCGCACAGCCGATAGCTGCTTGAATGTTGGTCATCCGGTAATTGTAACCGACGACGGTGTGGAAATAACGGCGTTCCGGGTCCATCCCCTGTCCCCGAAGCAGCCGGGCCCGGTCCGCAAGCGCATCGTCGTTCGTCGTCAATACCCCGCCTTCACCCGTCGTAATGATCTTGTTGCCGAACAAGCTGAAGATCGCGCTGTCCCCCAGTCCCCCGGTACGCTTTCCCTTATACTCGGCTCCCAACGCTTCAGCCGCATCTTCGATGACGAATAAGCCGTATTGCTGCGCAAGCTGCCGAATCGGGTCCATGTCAGCAGGATGCCCATACAGATGGACCGCGACGATGCCTTTTGTTCTCGGCGTGATCCGCTCTTCGATCCGCTTCGGATCGATGTTCCAAGTCTCTGGCTCCGAATCGACGAACACCGGCTTCGCCCCGCAATAGGTGACGGCATTCGCTGTGGCGACGAACGTTAACGTAGGGACGATAATCTCGTCTCCGGGCCCCGCACCGTGCGCGAGCAAAGCCAGATGCAGCGCTGTCGTGCCGTTGCTGCAGGCGATGGCGTGCTTCACCTGGCAAAAGGCGGCGAATTCTTCTTCGAAACGCTTGATATATGATCCGTTAGAGGAGATCCACGTCGACTCCAGGCAATCCATCACGTATTTCTTCTCATTCCCGTTCAAGACAGGCAGCGCAACAGGATAAAATTTATCCACATTGATTTCCTCCTTCAATAATAGTACGGTCCTGAACCACGGCATCCATTTGTTCATCATATGCGTTCCTCTTCGGAACGCCTGTACGGAAACCTATGGAAGGCAACTGGAGGAGCGGTTTTCGTAGAGGAGGGCAAGGGGCCAGACCAATAAATACGCGGTTATCTCTAAGGCATGTAGCACGGCGGTTTCTATCGTCAACTCCTATGACTTAGTCTCTTAAAAGAAAAGGAGTGCAAAATAAAACAGCCTTGGTCGATAAAAATCCGACCAAGGCTGTTAGGCGATCTTATTTCATTGTATGGATTTATTTATAGTAAGAATCGATGAGAGGCACGAATAAGCCGCCGCCATCTTTCACCTGTGCCTCAATGGTTACGGTTTTCACGTTGCCGATATCGACGACGATTTCTTTTAATCCGTCTTTCGTTGCAATGGTGCCTACATCTTTCAAGAGCACATTATTATCCAGATCGTGAATTTTAATGCCCGTCAATTCTTTATCAATCGCCGCCATCTTCAGGTGCAGCTTTTGGTATTTTTTGTCCGGCGTAATAATGATCGTTGGTCCGCCGGATCCCTCATGATAATAAAAAGCTTCCTTGTAGTTTTTATTGTTATAGGTAGTTTGGGCAGGATCTTTCGTATACATGTAGTTATTGAACTTTTCCGCATTCAAAGGAGTCCCGTCCACTTTTTCCCCGAGAATGACCTCTTGGTTGGCCCCATTGTAATCGACAGCTACCGACAAAGCGTTGGCTACGGCACGGACCGGCAAATAAGTGCTGCCGTTATACGTGATCGGCAAAATGGCCGAGCCCTGCTCGTCGTTTAATTGCGCCACGGTGCCGTTGACGCGCACTTTGAGATCGCCGTTTAAATAGGCTTTGATTTCTTGCAAGTTACTGCCGGCATAAACGCCGGTCCCTACTCCAACAAGCAGAGACAATCCCGCAACCGAGGCGATTAGCTTCTTGTTTAGCATTGTGTCATTCTCCTTTTTGTTAAAGCCAAAATAAGCCAAAATAATCCACATTTATTCTTTTACATTATAGATTGATGCGGAACAGGAAGCAATATGCCTATATGGCTATTTTAGGCTTATTAGAAAGGATTGAAAGACGGTTACCGGATACATAGGGCCACTGGGCAATTGACAAAAGCTAGAAATCGAAGTATCATTTTTATTACCAGGTACTAATACTAACTCATGATATCAGGCAATTTATTTTACATTTTAAATTTTACGAGGTGAACCCGTATGGAATCATCAGTTCAACCTGCTTCCCCTTCGACACTTTACCGCTCCCGTATTACCGCCATCGGCAGCTACGTTCCCGAACGCCGTCTGACGAACGCCGATCTGGAGCGCATGGTGGAGACCAACGACGAATGGATCGTGCAGCGTACCGGCATCCGCGAGCGGCGTATCAGCGCGCCGGAGGAGTATACGAGCCACTTGTGCATCCGGGCGGTACAGCAGCTCGTTGACCGCTACGGCGCCGTGCTGGACGATGTCGATCTGGTCATTGTCGGCACCAGCACCCCCGATTTCGCTTTCCCTGCCACCGCTTGCCGGGTTCAGGCGCATTTCGGCATGAAGCAGACGACCTCCTTCGATTTGAGCGCAGCCTGCGCCGGATTCGTCTATGGCCTACATATGGCTAACGGGATGATCGCTTCCGGCCTGCACCGCAAAGCGCTCGTCATCGGCGCTGACGCCCTGTCCAAGATCGTCGACTATACGGACCGTACGACGTGCGTGCTATTCGGCGACGGCGCCGGAGCGGTCCTGCTCGAGCGGGACGATTCGGACACCGCCCCTCAATTTATTGCCTATACGGGCGGTACCGACGGCAGCGGCGGGGCGCACATTTACCGCTCCCTGCTTGCCGATCATATCGATGGCAACCCGGTGAACACGAACGGCAAGCTTGTGCAAAACGGCCGTGAAGTATACAAATTCGCCGTCCAAACGATTCCGAAAGGCGTTAACGAACTGCTGAGCCAAACCGGCTTGTCTACGGATCGCCTCGACTGGTTCGTCCCGCATAGCGCCAACCTCCGCATCATCGATTCCGTATGCGAGAAGATGGGGATTCCGATGGAGCGGACGCTGCACACGATCGAGAAGTACGGCAATACGTCTGCGGCGACGATTCCGCTTGCGCTGGAAGAAGCTACCCGGGAACAGAAGCTGAAGGACGGCGATACCGTTCTGTTGTTCGGCTTCGGTGGAGGTCTCGTTTACGGCGGACTGCTGCTCCGCTGGAAGGCGCTAACTCCGAAAGTCTAGACACGAGAAAAAGAGTCCGCCCTTCCTCCTGGAGGTTAGGTACGGACTCTCTTCCTTATTACGGTCTTTTTCACCTTTTCGCCAAGCCAAGGCTTGCCCGGAATTCCGCGCCGCAAGCGGCGGCGTATGCGGACCCCGGCCATTTTCATAGCGATTTGGAGCTGATACCGGCTGATCGCCTCAATGTGCGCCGAAAGCTTGCGGGCCGCTTCCTCGGAGCTCTCCACGACATCGGCCATGCTTTCGATCATGCGGGCCAGCGCACGCTGGCTGCGGGCGAGCGAATGAAGAATATGGAGCTTTACTTTATTTTCCTCTTCATGCCAATTCATTGGGAGTCGTCGCTTCCTTACGAATAATAATTTCCTCCGTCCCCATTTGCCGGGTCCGTTCCACCCGCCTCGCCGCTTCCAAGAAGGATGTGCAAATGCTTGGCAAGCGCTATCTCCATCTTCGTCATGCTTTCGATCACTTCGATCATCTGATCGTGCACTTCCAGCGACTTCTTCACTTGGTCGCCATGGTCCGCAAAGTGGGCGCTGGACAAATGCCCGCAGATCCATTGGCACGAGCGCGCTGCCTCCAGCGCTTTGGCTTCCAGAATCAGTGCGATGTTATATTGGAATCGGGAAGCGGCCTGCATCATTTTATGGTAGCTTTCGATTCTGCTCACGTATACCCCCCTTCCTTCTTCCAAAGGGATGCCGGATTTACTCCTCGTCGTCCGGGATTTCAACGATTTTGACAATGAGCGCCATATGCTCCGCCAACGCCTCCTCCAGATCGGCGAGCCCGCTTAAATAAACCGCGATGCTTTTCGAGACGTGCAAGGAATGCTCCGTCAGCGACTCGATATCCTGAAAGGAAGGGTTGTCGGGTGGAATGTCGTGAACCAATTGGGCCATGCGCACGGCCACATGCCGGTTCGCTTCGAGAATGTTGGCCATTTCCTGCTGGGACGCCGCCATATGCCGGATCATACGGGTCACTTGCCGATGCATCGTTCCCTCCACCTCCTCGCCGGCCGCATGTGTTCCGCTTTTTTAATATCTTTTTAGTATCCTATGCGCCTGCGGCACCCTGGTCCACGGCTCACGCCCACACGGTTCATATAAAAGAATGCGGATCGACGCCCCATTTGTCGATGAACTTCTGGCGGTTCGTTGCCAGCAGAGCTTTGATTGTTTGTTCGTTTTCCAGCCGGAAGGTTGCGCTGCCTTCGTGGTAGATGAAGGCGTCCCCCGCGATCAGCAGCCGGTACCCCGCTTGCCGGGCGCGGTAGCAATAGTCGTCGTCTTCAAAATGTCCCGGTGAAAAGCGCTCATCAAGCTCTCCAATACGCTCCACCAGCTCCCGCTTGAACAGGAAGCACAGTCCGACGATCCGTTCCGTCTGCCGCCATTTTCCGCTGTTCGGCCGGTTCATGCGCGCCGCCATATCGGCGATCGAGGTGAAAGGCTCCTCGATCTGCTGCTTGCCGCTGGCATAGTTCGTCATGGGGCCGACGATGCCGACATCGCCGCTGCTGTACAGGCAGCGCAACATATTATCCAGCGCGCCGGCCGTCAGCCGCGTGTCATTGTTAAGCAGCATCAGCGCATTGCCTGAAGCGAGCTGCAGCCCGAAGTTGCACGCAGCGGGAAAACCGCGGTTCTTGGGCAGCGAGATGAGCTTGACCTCATGCTTCAGGCACACCCGCAGCGACGAGTCGGCGGAGCCGTTATCGACCACAATCACTTCGTGAGGCACGGCGACGTGCTGGCGGATCGATTCCAGGCATATAGCCAGCCACTTGGCTCCATTATAATTCGGAATAATGATACTGACGGTCTGCATCAGGCATCGCCTCCGATATAGCGTCGTTTACGCAGCACGTCCGGATGCACGAGCCGCTCGCCCAGCCGGTCGCCGGCCAGCTTCAGCGCTTCCAGATGGTCTCCCACGATCATCGAGGCCACCGGATTGCCGCGGCCGCTGTTCAGCTTGCGCCGCTTGTTGCCCCGGATGACGTTCACCTGGCCCGCATGGCCGACCCGGAGCTTCAGGAGCAGGGCAAGCGCCTGTGCTTTGGGCGGGACAGACAGCAGCTCAAGGCCCAGCGTCTCTACCGCGCGCCGCGACAAAGCGTGCGGCACGGCCGTGAGCGAGCTCGCCTTCAGATCCCGCCGGCCCAGCGCCAGGTTTAAAAATTGCTTCATGACCGTGACGGTATCCTGCCGGCCGAACGGCCTCAGGTACGGATAAATGTTGTTGAGCGCCACGTCGAGTCCTTGCTCGATGCCGTGAACGAAGGGGACGAGCTGCTCCGCCCGAATCGGTATATCCCCGTCCGTGAAAAGCAGGATGTCCGCCCGGGCCAGCTTGGCGCCGATCGATCTTCCTACGTCGTGACCGAGCGCCTGCGGGTAAGACAGCACGATCGCCCGTGAAGCCGCTCTGGCTTGCCGGAACGTCTCGTCGCTCGAGCCGTTGACGATGACATACGTCTCGTCCGTCAGCCGGTCCGCCTCCTTCAGCACCGCGGCGATCGTGCGCTCCTCATTCTTGGCCGTCACGATAACGGCCACCGAACGCTCCGTCGGAAGCGGCACCCAGTCCGGCGCCGACCGGCCCATGCCTGCGAAGAAGCCGCGGACATAGCCGGCCGCAGCAGCGTGATAGCGGGCCCACGGATAACCGCCCAAGCCCCGTTCCTTCACCCGCGCCGCCCAGCGGCAGTTCAGCAGCCGGCGCAGCTCGCCCTCGCCCTCCGGTGGCCCAGACGGAGCGTCCGCGCGGCCAAGCTGCAGGCCGAGCCGATAGGCGGCCCCGCCGTAAGCCCTGGACGCCGCCCGCTTCCGGGGCAGAAACAGCCGAGGGCCGGAGGCGGTGCGCTTCCGGGCGCGCTTGACCGCCGCTGTCGGCTTCTTCCGCACAGGCGCAGCCGAGACGACCGCCTTGCCGTCCTCTTCCGGCGGCGGCTTGCGGACCAGGCGGCCCCGAACCGCCGGTTTCTCAAACAACATCGCCTGTTGCTGCTTCATCGATCCATTCACCTCACCACGTTGCGGTTTCGCATCAAATCGGTATGGCATCCTCGCTCCCCCGCCGTCTCGGTCAACCAGCGAATCGCCTCCAAATGGTCTCCTATGATCAATTGACCGATCGTATCAGTGCCATGCTTTGTCAAGGGCCGTTTGCGCCGCGGATTCATGCGTCCGACCGGCACGAGATGGACCGGCCGCACGACAAGCCCCTTCTGCACGGCCATCGTGTGCGCCTTGGGGGGAACCGCAAGCGCCGCCGCGCCGATCGCGGCGAGCGCCCTGCGGCTGATCGCATGGGGAATGGTCGTCATCGAGGTCCCCCGTAGATCGGGCCGGCCGAGCGCCACGTTCAGCGCGTGCTTCGCCAGCACGACCGGATGGGTGCTTCGTGTCCGGATCGGTCCCAGATAGCGGTTCAAAGCCACATCCACTCCGCTATGCACTGCATGAACGAACCGCTTCAGATCGCGTGCGGGAATCACCATATCGCCGTCGAGGAACAGCAGGATTTCCCCGCTCGCCAGGCCGGCCCCGATGCCGCGTCCGACGTCGTGGCCAAGCGGCTCCTCGAAGCTGACGACCCTTGCGCCCATCGATTCGGCGATTTGCTTCGAGCCGTCCGTCGAGCCGTTGGCCACGACGATGATTTCCAGCTTTCCCGCGCCGATCTTCTTCACTTCCCGGAGCACGGATGGCAGTTTTTTGCGCTCGTTGATCACCGGAATAATGACCGAGACGTTCGCCGTCCGCACCGAAGCCGCCCCCAAGGCGCCGCCTCTCCGATTGCGAGACTTGCGAATATGCCGCATAGGTGTCCCTCCTCTCCATGAAACGATTCCGCCACGCTCCCGCCAAAGAAAACGCCGTCTCTCCGCTACGGGGCCGCTTCCATCCATTCGCGCAGTTCTTCAAGCATGCGGTCGTAACCAGGAACGGTGAAGTCAAGCTCGGGGCGGGTCGAGCGCAGCGTACGGTCTAGCGCAACGGTATCGTCGGGCCGGATGTAGACATCCCGCTTGTCGAAGATCCGCCGTAATCGCTCCAGCAGCTCGTATTTGCTGACGCTCTCCGCCGCGGTCAAATGAACAATGCCGCTTAACCGGCCTTTCCGCTCCGCCGCATAATGGATAAATCTCGCCAGCTCCAGCGTCGTCACTCCGTTCCACGGCACGCGGACGAATCCCCGGATCTCCCCCCGCTGCCTCAGGAACCATGGAAGCAGTCCGCCGCCTTCCTCCTGCAGCTCCGGTCCGATCAACGACGTGCGGATCGTCAGATGGGGGGAGCGTACCACTTCGCCAAGCGCTTTCGTTCTGGCATACGCCGTCGTCCCGTCGGGCACATGGCGCTCTTCGTAGTGGCCGCGATCTCCCAGAAACACGCTGTCCGTGCTGATCTGGATAAGCCGCGCGTGCAGCCGATCGGCCAGCTCCGCAAGCTGGTGCGGCAGCAGGCCATTAATCCGGACGGCCTCAAGCTCCCTTTGCCGGGCTGCATCGTACATGATCCCGAGGGCGTTGACGATCAGATCGGGACACACCGCCTCGACCAGCTTATCGACCATCACGCTATCCGCTGCGTCCAGGCAAAGCCCCGCCCCCGGGAGCGCCCAAGACCGTCCGCAGTTTGTTTTTCCGTGCTCCGTCGTATAGAACACTTCATACGAAGTGCAAGCCGCCAAATACCGCAGCAGCATATGTCCCGCCATCCCATCGCCGCCGATCACGAGCACCTTCATCGGCTCGCGCTCTCCGTACGGCCACCTTTCCTTATCGCGGTGCCTGACCACCTTTTGCCGCCTCCCCGATTGCAATCCCCGCTTCCCAAGCTTCCGCCAACCGCAGCCAGCCGTCATGGGCGGGCCCGTGAGTGCTTTCGGCTTTTAAGCCTCCTGCCGCGAACCGGGTTATCGTCTATGGCCCAGCCCGCTTGCTTCGATCCGAGATACCGGCGGCGCTGGCCCTTGGGGCTCCGCCTGCGGTCTCCGGGACCTTGCAGCGCCTTGCCGAGCGGCATGGCGTGCAGTTCGTCGCTCGGCAACAGCACGACACGAGTCGGATCGAGGCCCCGCTGCCGCAGCGCCGCTTGCGATACGACCGGCAGCGGCAGCCTCCGGCCGCCGGTCAACAGATACACGAGCCTCCCCCTGCCCTTAGCCAGCATAACGGAAGGACGATTCGGAGGCGACGGAGGATCGTGCCGCAGGATGCGCCCCGTCGGGAAAAGGTTCAGTACCGCATCCGGCACCACGCGGATATCGTCTCCCCGATAGCGGTAAAAGCGGAACGCCTCTGCAGAAGCAAACGGCCGCTTCATGCCTCGCTCCAGCAAAAACAAGGCCGGGCTCCACTTTCCTTTATAGACGGCGTTGGACCGGAGCATAGGACGCGAACTCGGCTTCCGCCTGCGCCGAAGCACTAGGGCACGATTGCAGACATTTGCCATCAGTTTCGCGAGCCGCTTCCGGTACGCCTCCTCCCCGTACGCCGCTTCGGCGGAACGCCGGCTGGCTTCCGCCCTTGAGCCCGGTTGCTCCCCGGTCTCCAGACACTTCAGCACGCAATCCGTCAAAGCCTCAACGTCCCCTTGCGGCGCCAGCAGCCCGGAATTGCCGGTTGCCGTCATCATTTCTTCCAAGCCGCCGCTCCGGTAAGTGATGACGTTTTTGCCGAGCAGCCATCCGTCAAGTGCCGTCATGCTGAAGCTTTCCTCAAACAAGCTTGGCACGACGATCAGATCCATCGCGGCCAGCACTTGCTCGCGATGCGGTTCGAGTTCCACGTAATGAAACCGGCTCCCGTACCCCGATTCTTCGATCAGGCGACGGCAAGAGCGGTAGTGCGCTTCGTCGCAGACGCTGCCGGCCACCAGTAAGCGAACGTCCGGATGCACGGCCGCCACCTGCACGGCCATAGCGGCGAACCACGAGAGCCCCATTTCGGGCTTCAAGCGTGGTGCGGCAAAGCCGACGATCCGGTGTTCCTCCTCGACGGGCAGAACCGATCGGAGCTTGTGGCGATAGACGGGGTGAAGATCGGGGTTTAGTTCCTCGCCCCTTCGGGTGGGAGGGAGAAGGAAAATTTTTCTCTCGGACGCTTTTGTACGCAGCGGCGCAAGCGAAGCGTCCGACACGCCGACAATCCAGTCGGCGTAACTCTCGATCCACTGCCCGGTCTGCGACGTCCAAGCCGGATCGGTCACCGTTTCGGTCAACAGCCAGAGCACCGGAATGCCGAGCGTCTTGGCCGCTGACGCGGGAAGCACGGGATGGGGACCGCCGACAATCACGATATCCGGTTGCCGCATATGCAGCAGATTGACAAGGGACCCGCATGCCGGATGCCGCCGGATGACGGTGTCCGGCGATTCCTCATGTTCTGCAGGCAGATGATAAGGCGGCACCGGGTGTGCGATGACCGGTAAGCCGGCTTCAGCCGCCAGGACGCCGGGTTCGTCGGCCACCAGCAGGCATTCGGCCTGCTCTTTCAGCTCCCGGATCAGCGTCAGCATATATTTTTCCATACCCGTCAACGCCTGCCTGCCGCCGTTCGGAGCGAAAAGCATAATACGGAGCGGAGCCGGAGAACGTTCCGCCCGCAGTGTGCCGCTGTCCTGTTCCACCTGCATCCCCTCCGCCTCGGTTTGTTCTCAAGTCTTTATAATATATTAGGGAAATAACCAGTCCGGCACGACATTTACCCATTCTGCCGCCTAAAGAGGCGGCTCCGTGCCCGTCCCTGTCCTTGAAGGGCTTGTCCGGTTCCGCGGAAACGGAACGCCGGGACATTCCTCCTTGAGGAATCCCCGGCATGTCGGCCTCTGCGGTTCTCCCTCAGCCTTGCGGCGCTCCACCGTCCTGAAGCCCTCTGGCGAAGCCGAGCGCAAAGCCTTCGCTGTAAGCTTTGTCGAATGCCTCGTTATAAATCTGCCGGTAGCTGCGCCGCCTTGGCTTTACGACCCGCCTCCGCCGTCCGGTTTTCCGCGTACGGCGCCCGGTCTTCAGCGTGCGGCGTCTGGCCCGCCGTCGATTGCGGAGCGGCCGAAGACTGCGTTTCCTTTTCCGGACCCGGCGCAGCCTGGTTCTGCCCGCCCGCTTGCGCGCGGTGCGTTTGGCCATCCTCCGTCCCTCCTTCCATCCGCATACGTCCCTATACCATATGCGGATGGCGGCAGAAACGGACGAAGCGAAAGCGCCTATTTCGCGGAAGACGGAAAGCTACCGCATCATCCGGTGGCGCCTTCGAACATAATGCGCATCATCTGCGCCATCCGGCGAGGATACGTGTGCTCCAGCATCGTGCGCCGCAGCGCATTAAGCGCGATAAACCGCCGCTCTTCTTCATGGTGCAGGTAATAGTCGATTTTGTGCATCAGCTCGCTTGGCGAAGCATAGGTGACGATCTCTTGTCCCGGCGTATAGAAACGGGTAATATCGCTGCGGACATCGGTAAGCAGTAGCGTCCCGCAGCCCGCAATCTCGAACGTGCGCGGATTCGGCGATACGGCTCCGATGCGTTGACTGTTGAAATTATAGCTCGGATCGTCCGTTGCCCGGTGCAGATTGATCACGATTTTCGTCCCGCTGTAATGCGTGGCCGTTTCCTCCGGCCCCATCCAATTGTTCAGGGCAATCTTCGGCCTGAGCATCTGAAACTGGCGCAGCCGCTCCCACCAAATGCCCGCGATGTACGTATTCCTCTTTGCCAAAAAAGGCGTCATCTGATTGAAAAAGGCAACACGATTCCAATACGCGGAGCCGATAAAGCTGATATCGTGCCGGAATTGGGCCGGCACCCGCTTCGGTCGAAAGATCGACGGATTCGAGCCAAAAGGCAGGTAGTGAACCTGCTTGCAGCCGAGCCGGCGGTAAAACTCCACGCAAGCAAGCTCCAACGTAAATACGATGTCGTAATGCGTGACGAGAGACGCCGTCAGATCGGTATAATACGGATCGTCTGTCAGCCAGATGGCCGTGCGGATTCCTTCGGCACGCAGCTCGTCAATCCGTTCGACGGGAATAACCAACCCTTCCAGAACGAGCACGATGTCGGGCCGCATCTTTACGGCTGCGGACTTCAAATCATGCGTCGGCTGCAGGACAATCAACTCTCGCACCAGCCCCTGCAGCGAAACGATCACCGCTTCGTCAAGCGGGGAATACGGTACACCTTTGCCCGAGGTCACATACATAACGCGGACATCCCACCAGCCGACCGGATCGTTCGGTAGCTGCTGCATGACGGCCTCGCACCGGCCGTAATGATAGCCGCCGCTCATGCCGACCCGAAATCCCTTCTCCCAGCCGCGGTGCCAAGCCCTTCGGCGGCGGGCCCGCGGCACTCGCTTTATCACACGCTTTACCGCTCGCTTTACGGTGAAACGCGCTGTTTTTCTGGACATGCTCCTGCCTCCTTTCTTGCGCTTGGCCATTTGATGTTTACCACCTTCAGCAACCGAGCAAGCCTAGCAGCTGGCCGATCCGCGTAACGAACGAATGCTCCTGCATCGTCCGCCGCAAGCCGTTCAACGCGATCGTCTGCCGCTCGGCATCATGCTTCAAATAATAATCCAGCTTATCGATCAGCTCTCCTGCCGACCGGTAGACGTCAAGCTCCACGCCGGGTGTATAATAACGGGTCAGATCGTCGCGAATGTCGGTAAGCTGCATCGTTCCGCATGCGGCCATTTCATAGGTACGCGGGTTAATCGATTGGCCGGGGAGACCTCGGAGGTTGCGATTATCTCTCCCGTGATGGCGACAGCCGCGGTGCAGATTGATGACGATCTTCGCTCCGTTGTAATAGCGTACCGTTTCGTCAATCGGAATCCATCCGTCGCGGATGCTCGGCTTGAGCAGCCGGTAAAGCCGCATTCTTTCCCACAGTCCGCCGCCGACGACCACCTTTTTGCCCGATAAGTACTTGGCGATTTGATCGAACAGTTCGACGCGGTTCCAGAACGCCATGCCGATAAAGCAAATGTCGGCATGATAACCGGAACCGACAGGAACGGGCCGGAATGTGTCGGTATCTACGGCCATCGGCACATACAGCACGTACGGGCAGCCGAGCGACAAATAGAACGGCACGCAGCTCTGCTCGTGCGTCGCCACAACATCGTAATGCGGGGCGATTGCTGCGGTATCGTCCGTGAAGTAAGGATCATCGGCGAACCAAATCACCGTACGAATGCCAAGCTCGCGAATCCGGTCCACCTGCTGCAGATGGTCGGAGGGAAACACGTGAAGCCCGTTCAGCACCAGCAGCAGATCGGGCCGGTGCTGCTCCGCCAGCGCGAGCATGGCTTCCGGCGTCCCGACGACGGCTTCCCGAACGGTCCGCTGCAAGGCGGCTGCGACGCCATTATCGATAGCCGGAAAGCCTTGCGGGATAAAGAGCACTTTCAGGTCATGCCGGACCGGCGTGACCTGCGGGGTTAACGTCCGGACGGCCTCGCACCGTCCGTACCGATACCCTTGCTGGTAGCCGAGAAGTCCTCCTGCACGGCTCCCCTTCTCCCGCACGGCCGCTTTCCGGCGTGCGGATTGTTGAGTCCGGCTCATTGTGGTCACCCTCCCTATCGATTACCGGAACCGGGTCGTCCAGTCGAAGCCGATCGCAGGATCATCGTAGGCGATGCGGTATTCGTCAGGCTGCCCCGGATCGTAAGCGAGATTGGTAAAATAAACGATCGTCGCCGGCTTGACGCCGAGCACCCGGTATCCATGAGCGACACCCCGCGGAATGAACAGCAGATACGGATGATCTTCGCCCATATAATGCACGGACGTTTGCCCATAGGTCGGGGAGTCGGCCCTCATATCATGGAGCACGACCTGCGCGTGCCCGCTCGGAAAGAACCAAATGTCGTCCTGCCGTTTATGATAATGAAACGCCTTGATCACGCCCGGAAACGACATGGACAGCGACGCTTGACCGAACCGGCCGAACAAATCGTCGTCTTCCCGCAAAATTTCCATAAAAAAGCCGCGGTCGTCGCTGTGCCTAACCAGCGGCTTCGTTTGAACTCCTTCGATCGTCGATGTCACAGCTCTTCCCCCAATCGTTGCGCAAAAATGCCTCCAGCGCCGATTTCCAATCCCTCATTCTCGGCAATCCGGCGAGACGCAGCCCCCGGTCCGAGAAAGCCGAATGCGCCGGGCGGGGCGCAGGTAGCACATAATCGTCCGAGCGGGCGGGCCGGACAGCAATTCCGGTATGTCCGGTCATTTCCAGGATCGTCTTGGCCAGCGTCCATCGGGAGCAATATCCCCGGTTCGCCACATGATAGGTGCCATAGCGGTCCGTTTCCAGCAGCCGGCCGATGCATTCGGCCAAATCGTATGTGTAGGTCGGCGAACCGAACTGATCGTCGACGACGACCAGCTCCTGCTGCCGTTCCGCAAGCGCCAGCACCTTTGTGACAAAATTGTTGCCATCTTTACCGTACAGCCATGACGTCCGAACGATAAAATGGTGCGGGCATACGGCCTGCACGAACTGCTCGCCGAGCAGCTTCGATTTGCCGTAGACGCCGAGCGGATTCGTACGGTCCTGTTCGTCGTACGGCTCCCCCTTGGTGCCGTCGAACACGTAATCGGTGCTGACGTACACCATCTTGGCGCCAATCATTTCCGCGGAGATGGCGACGTGGCCGGTACCGATCGTATTAATCCGGTACGTCTCTTCCAGCTCCACCTCGGCTTGATCCACCTTCGTATAGGCCGCCGCATGCACAATGACCTCGGGCTTCGCCTCCGCAATGAGCCGCCGTACCGCCTTTTCGTCGGCGATGTCCAACTGCTGCCGGGTGTAGGCCGCGCAGTCGTGCCGCCGCCCGAGCACCCGGACGAGATCCCGGCCCAGTTGCCCCCCGGCACCGGTAATGAGCACCTTCATACGCCACCGCCTCTTTTGGCCGCTTCGTGCCACCAAGCTTCATTGGCGGCGTACCAAGCGACCGTACGCTTCAGCCCTTCCTCAAAGGGAACCTCAGGCTGCCAGCCAAGCCGGCTTGCGATTTTGACCGGATCGATCGCATAGCGCCGGTCATGACCAAGACGGTCCGGAACGAACCGGATCAGCGATTCGGGCTTCCCGAGCTCGGCAAGAATCATCCTGACGATGTCGAGATTCGTCCGTTCGTTGCGGCCCCCGATGTTGTACACTTCCCCGGGAATGCCCTGATGCACGACCCGGTCGACGGCTGCACAATGGTCCTCGACATACAGCCAATCGCGAACGTGAAGACCGTCGCCGTACACCGGAACGGGTTCGTCGCGCATCGCCCGTGTAATAATCGTCGGAATGAGCTTCTCCGGGTACTGGTAAGGCCCATAATTGTTGGAGCAGCGGGTGATGACGACGGGAAAGCCGTACGTCTCAAAATAAGCGCGGGCCAGCAGATCGGAACCCGCCTTGCTTGCGGCGTAGGGACTATTCGGCGCAAGCGGCGTCGTTTCGGTGAAAATCCCCTCTTCACCGAGCGCTCCGTACACCTCGTCGGTGGAAATATGAACGAACCGCGACACCCCTGCGCGCCGCGCTTCTTCCAGCAAACAACCGGTTCCTAGCACATTGGTGCGCACGAATGCCTGCGGATCGGCAATGCTCCGGTCGACGTGCGATTCGGCTGCAAAATGGATGATCGTATCGACGCCCTCCTTGCCCAGCACGCGTCTCACGGCGTCCGCGTCCGCGACGTCCCCCTGCTCGAACCGGTAATTCGGCAAACCGGCGGCATCGGCCATATTGGCCGGTTGGCCCGCATAGGTCAACAAGTCGTAATTGACGATGCGGTCCTCCGGATGGCGCTGCAGCCAATAGCGAACAAAGTTGCTGCCGATGAAGCCCATCCCGCCTGTGACGAACAGCGTCCTCATGGCTCTTCACGTCCCATCAGACGAACGCCCGCTTCCATCAGGGAGCGATGCGTCCCCGCATCGGTCCACCAGCCGCTCAGCATGCTGTAGCCGAGCTGTCCGGCCGCAGCATAGACGTTATTCACATCCGTGATTTCCAACTCGCCGCGCATCGAAGGCTTCAGCGAACGAATGACGTCGAAGACGTTCGAATCATATAAATAAATCCCGGTAACGGCGTAATGAGAAGGCGAGTTCTCTGGCTTTTCCACGATCCGGACAATGCGTCCGTCCACCAGCTCCGCCACTCCGTAACGCTCCGGGTCAGGCACCTTTTTCAGAAACACGTGGGCTCCTCCCTTCTGCCGCTGAAACTCGTCCGCCGCCTGCTTTAACGAATCCTCGAACAAGTTGTCGCCAAGCAGTACCATCAGCTTCTCTCCGGGGCGGACGAACGATTCGCCGATGCCGAGCGCATGAGCAATGCCGCCCGCCTCGTCTTGAATTCCGTAATTCACCTGTACCCCCCAAGGTTTTCCGCTGCCGATATATTCGGTATATAATCCGGCGGATTGTTTGCCGGTCACCAGCATCAATTGCGTGATACCCGCTTCCGCCATTTTGCGGATGGCGTAGTGGATCATCGGGTACTTGCCCACCGGGAGCAAATGCTTGTTGATAATATTCGTCATCGGACGCAGCCGGGTACCGGTGCCGCCTGCGAGTATTATGCCTTTCATCGCGCTTCTCCTTTCTTTCGTATAATGAGTGCGCACGGTTTGTACGGATGAATACCATGCTCATATGATATGCATCCCTAAGGACGGTCTGGTGGACGAATACCATGCGGGGCGAAAAATTGGCTCTTGTACCGAAAAATAGGAAACGAATAAAGCCTGCCTCCGTTAATAGAGACAGGCCTCCCATATAGCCCTGTTTATTCGTTATACCAATCTTTACGGTACCCGTTCTTGAACTCGCCCTCGTACTCCGGCTTGCCGTCCGCGTCGAACAGCTTGCCCCGTCCGTCCGCCTTCCCTTCCGCAAGCTCGCCTTCGTACGTCGTGCCGTCGGCGTAGTACAGTTTGCCTGTACCGCTGCGCGCCGTGTTTATGCCGGATAGAGGCTGCCCTTTGGCATCCGTGAAGCTGCCGCCCTCGCCGAATTCGGAGTACTCGAAGGCCCCCGTATAGACGGTACCGTCGGCATAGTACAGCTTGCCTTGGCCTTGGAATTCGCTATCCGCGAATTCCCCTTCGTAGAGCAGGCGGCCTTCTTTCGTATAGACCTTTCCGCGGCCCGACCACATGTCGTAATCGAATTCGCCTTCGTATTGCAGCTTGCCGTTTTCGAAGAACGATTTGCCCTGGCCTTTGGCGGAATCGTCCGCGTACGCGCCTTCGTGCCATACATGCCCGTCCAGGTCGAAGCTTTGACCGAAGCCGCTTCGTTTGCCGGCCCGATATTCGCCCCGATGGTTCAGCGTGCCGTCCTCGTTGTACGTTTCACCACGACCCTGCCGGACGCCGCCTTGAAATTCGCCTTTGTAAACCGTGCCGTCGGCGAAACGGTATACGCCCGTGCCCTGATCCGCTCCGTTCGCAATCGCCTTCCCGGAGGAATCGGCGAAGGTGCCGCGCTCTCCGTATTTTCCTTGATCGAATTCTCCGGTGTACGTATCTCCGTTAAAGAACGTCAGCTTGCCCTCGCCGTGATAAAGCCGTCCGCGAAACCCGCCTTCATAGACCGCTTTGTCCTTCCGGTACTCCGTGCCTTGACCGTTTCTCGTTCCGTCCCGGAACTCGCCGGAGTAGACCATGCGGCCCTCCCAATCGTATTCCTTGCCCTGTCCGCTGTACTTTCCGGCCTGGTAGCCGCCCTCGTAGCGCAGCTTGCCTTCCCAGTTGTATTCCTTGCCGCCGCCGCTGCGCTCCCCGTCCGCATAACGTCCTTCGAACTCCAGCTTGCCTTCCGCGTTGTATTCTTTGATCTCGCCGTTCATTACGCCGCCTAGGAACGATCCTTCGACTCGCCCACCTACCATAATATGGTATATCCCTTGTCCGTTCGGCTCTCCGGCAGCCGTCTCCCCTTCGTACCAGTCGCCATTGGCGTAGAATCGAATGCCCTTGCCGTCCTTCGCCGGGTCAATCGTCCTTCCTTGCGCGTCGAGGAACGTCCCCTTACCGAACTCTTGGTCCACAAACGTCCCCTTGTAGACCGCTCCGTTTGAAAAATACATCGTCCCTTCATGAATACGATTGTTCTTAAACGTTCCTTCGAACAGCAGCTTGTCCGAGACAAAGTACTTGCCTTCGACCAATGTCTGATTGTCGACTTTGCCCTCGAACCGTTGGCCGTTCCTATAATAGACGATACCATGGCCTTTTTTGACATTATGCTCTATTTCGCCGACATACCTTTCCCCCGTCGTAAAATAGATGGTTCCTTTGCCGTGCATATCGTTATCCTTGTAGCCGCCTTCATAGAGCAGACGGCCGTCCACGAACAGCTTGCCGTGGCCGTTCAGCTTGCCTCGGACAAACTCGCCTTCCTGCCGGCTTCCGTCCGAATTGTACTTCTTGCCCTGACCGTTCGGCAGATCGTCCCGAAATTCCCCTTCCAGCATTAAACGGCCAACCGGATCATATTGCTTGCCCTTGCCGTGCTTGCGGCCGTCCTTCCATTCGCCTTCATAGTCGATTTCGCCGCTGCTTGCGTATTGAGTTCCTTGTCCGTTATACTTGCCGTCCTTCAGTTCGCCGGTGTAGATCAGCCGCCCCTTCTCGTCATACCGCTTGCCAGTACCGTTCGTGACGTTGTCGACAATATAAACGGCCTGCCTGTCCTGATTCCAGACGACAAGCTTGTCCGCGGCTTCCCCTACCAAACGCAGGGGCACCAGCGTCGTCCCGTTGCGAAGCTCCGGCGCGACCGGCAGCTTGACGGGCTTCCCGTTCACGCGGGCTTCGTCCTGCCCGATCGTCAGCACGAGCTCCAGCCCCGGCTTCGTCCCGCTCACCTGACGCTGCTCTTCGTTCCAGGCAACCTGCAAGCCGAGCTTCCCGAACACGCCGCGAAACGGTACAAGCACGGAGCCGTTCCGGTTGAGAGGCGGCTCTTCGAAGGCGATCCGTTCGTCGTCGACAAACACGTTGATGCTGCGCTCATAGCCTGGGAACAAAGTCGGGTCAAATTCGACATGGACTCCGCGGTCCTGGAGCGCCCGTACCGTATCCACAGCGCTCGCCTCCAGCGGGTTGCCGCTGAGCTTTACCTCGCTCAGCTTGCTCAAGTCCGCCAGCGCACGGATATCCGTGATCTTATTGTCCCGCAGGTCGAGCGACCTCAGCTCCTTCATAGCGGCAATCCCCGAGAGGTCGGCAAGCTGCGTATTCCGGAGCTCCAATTGCTGGACTCCCGCAAGCTTCGCAACCTCTCCCAGCTTGCCGAGCGGATTGCCGGACAAATCCAAGTAGAGCAGTCCCGCCAGCGAGCCGATGCCGTCCACGGTTTTGATCCCCGCGCCGCTTGCCGCCAGGCTTTCCAGCCGCGTCAGCTTCCAAAGCGGCTGTGGGTCCTGCAGCGGATTGCCGCTCAGGGACAAGTACCGCAGATTCGGCAAAGCAAGCGGACGCACGTCGGCAATCCGGTTATCCGACAGATCCAAATAGGTAAGCTGCTTGAGCCCGCTGATCGGGTAGACGTCGCTGATTTGGTTACCGCTCACAGCGAGCAACGTCATCCGATCGGAGTACTGCAGCCCGACCAGTTGTTCGATCGGCCGCGTTTTCTTGCCGTCCGAAGCCATGAGGCGGGAGAGGCTTTGCAGGTCCTCCGGCGTCAGGTCCCCATCCGGTTTCTTCAACTGGCTACGGATCGCCTTTTCCAGATTGGCGTCGGGCACCAGGGCGGCCGCCGCGCTCCATACGCGCTCCGTCGGCAGCGGCATGACGAGCGGCGCCGCCATGACCCATGCGGATAGAAGCGTGATGGCATACATACGATTTTTACGGAACATGCGAGCGAATTCCCCTATTCATTAAAATATGTACAAATGGTTGATCGATTGGTACTTTCGACATAATTCTACAGGACCAAGGAAATTCCTGCCTGTCCAAAACGTGATATAATTTTCAACGAGTTCATACCGCTTACGAAAGAAAGGATATCCGAGATGAAAATTTTATATATTGAAGACGACGCGGAAATCGGACAATGGGTCAGCGGCGATCTGACCGAAAGGGGGTACGAGGTTCTGTGGCTCACGTCCGGCGACCGGGCGGGTGAGCAGATGAAGGAAGCCGATCTCGTGCTGCTGGACGTGATGCTTCCGGGACTCGACGGCTTTACGGTCGGACAGCGGCTGAAGAAGGAGTACCCGGCTACGCCTATTCTGATGATATCGGCGAGGTCGTCGATCGAGGACAAGCTCCATGGGCTTCAATTTGCCGACGACTATGTGACGAAGCCGTTTCATCCCGACGAGCTGGCGGCGCGGATCGAAGTGCTGCTGCGTCGCTTCGACAAGCGGGTTTCCCCGCAGCTCCAGCTCGGCCATCTGTGCGTTCACCCGGATGAGAATCGTCTGGTCGACAGCGAGACCGGCGAAGAAATTATTTTGACGGGCAAGCAGTTTCAAATCTTCATGTATTTTTTGCGGCATCCGAACCAAATTTTGACGAAGGATCAAATCTACGAAGCGGTATGGGGAGAGCCCTACCTGGAGGGCGATAAGACGTTAATGGTGCATATCCGTTACCTTCGCGAGAAAATCGAGCGCGATCCCGGAAACCCGCAAATCATCGAAACGATCCGCGGCATCGGCTATAGGGTGAGATTATGAAGCTCGCAGCCAAAACGAAGTTCCGGAATTCGCTGCTGGCCCGGTATGTGTTTATTATTTTAATCGCGCTGTGCATATGGCCGCTCGTGTTTCCGGTCGGCAGCCTGATTTATTACGTGCAGAACCAATTGTTTTACCCCGAGGAGTTCAACATCTATGACAGCCGCAACCTGGAAAAAGCATGGCATCAAGAAGCGAAGACGCTGGACAAATCGGCGGAAGATGCGGTGGACGCCAAGCTTCGGGCTTTGAAGGAGCAGTACCCGCGCGCATCGATGTTCTGGGTGGACGCCTCCGGCCGATTGCGGCTTAAACTCGGGGTAACCGTTGCGATTCCGGAGCAATGGACGATGGCGGATAGCATGCAATTTATGAAAAGCAGCTATGGCGGGGACCCGTTCACCGTCGTCGCTTTTATCGGCGAAGATCCGAAGCAGGGCTTCATGGTCGTGCAAATTCCGCGGCATATGATGAAAAACGAAGCGATCTATCCGTCCAACGAGCGGTTCCTTACCGTGTTTATTCTTTCGGTATTTTCGTTCTTTCTGTTCACTTCCTGGCTGTTCTTCGCCCGCATCCGCAAACGGCTTCTCCGCTTCCAAATCGCGATGACGGAGACCGACGAATCCGGGATTCCGCAGCCGATCACCGTGAAGCGAGTCGACGAAATCGGACAGCTTGGGTTGGCGTTCAACCATATGATCGACCAATTGAACGGTGCACGCCGGCGGGAACAAGAGGAGGAAGCGCTGCGCAAGCAGCTTATCGCCAACCTGTCGCACGACCTGCGCACGCCGCTTACGACGATCCGCGGCCACGCCTATTCCCTGCGCAAGGAAACGTTAACGCCCAAGGGGAAGCAATCGCTCGACCTGATCGAAACGAAGGTAGACAATGTGGCCCAACTGATCGAGAACCTGATGTCCTATACCTTGCTGTCGGCGGGCAAATACCCGCTGCAGACCGTCCGGACGGACGTGCTCAGGCTGTGCCGGACCTCCGTCGCCTCCTGGTACCCGGTCTTTGAGAAAGAAGGCTTCGACATCGATGTGCAGCTGCCGGAAGCCGCCTTGTACTGGAACGTCGACCCGCAATGGTTTACCCGTATTCTGGACAACCTGCTTCAGAACATCGTCCGCCATGCCGATTCGGGAAAATACGTCTGCGTCCGTACCGAGGAGCGGCGCGGAACCACAGCCGTCGTCATCGCGGACAAGGGGCCGGGCATCCATGCGGAGTCAGGCAACAAAGGAGCCGGCATCGGCTTAACCATCGTTGCGTTAATGATCAAGGAAATGAGCCTGAAGCAGGATATCGTCAGCTCCCGCGACGGAACGGCCATCTATATGTATCCGAAATTTTAAACGAAATTTAAACGAAAGCTCCCTTTCATTTTAACCTTCGGCGTCTATCATGGAGGCTGAGGTGATTGAAGTGGAATCCATCATAACTACACATAACTTATCCAAGCATTACCGCTCGCGCAAAGCGGTCGACAAGGTCGATCTGGATATCCGCAAAGGCGATATCTACGGCTTTCTCGGTCCGAACGGCGCGGGCAAAACGACGACCATCCGCATGCTCCTCGGACTCATCAGGCCGACGGAAGGCACGATCCGCATCTTCGGGAAGGACCTGAGGCAAGAGCAGCGGACCATTCTCCGCAAGGTCGGCTCGCTGGTCGAGTATCCTTCCTATTACGGCCATCTGACCGCTTATGAAAATCTGGAGACGATCCGCCGTATTCTGGACGTGCCGAAATCGCGCATCGACGAAGTGCTCGCCATCGTCCGGTTGACCAAGGAAGCGAAGCGCCCGGTCAAGGGCTTCTCCCTCGGCATGAAGCAGCGGCTCGGCATCGCCTCCGCCCTGCTCGGCCACCCGGAGCTGCTCATTCTGGACGAACCGACCAACGGCCTTGATCCGACGGGGATCCTGGAAATCCGCGAGCTGATCAAGGCGATGCCGAAGGAGCATGGCATTACCGTGCTCGTATCCAGCCACCTGCTCAGCGAAATCGAGCTGATGGCTACCCGCGTCGGCATCATTCAGCAAGGCGCGATGATGTTCGAGGACACGATCGACAGGCTGCGCGAGCGGGCCCAGAGCAGCATCCGCATCGCGCTATCGAGCCCCGAAGGCGCCCAGCGCACCGTCGCGCTGACCGGGTGCCACGCCGAGCTCCACGAATCTTCTCTGCTGATTGAGCATATATCCGACGATACGCTTGCGGAAATCGTCGCGCTGCTCGTTCAGTCGGGACACTCGATTTACCGCGTGGAGGAAGTGAAGAAATCGCTGGAAAATATTTTCCTTGAGATGGTCGGGGAGGGAACCAGCCTATGATGTTCCGGGTGCTGGCTGCCGACTTTCTGAAAATTCGCCGAAAAGCGATCTGGTTTCTGATCTTCCTCGGGCCGATCGGCGTCATTGCGCTGCAAGCGGCCAATTACGGACTGCGGTACGATTACTTGATGGAAAAATACGCGGCCAACCCGTGGGGCGCTTTCCTCGGCAACATTCAATTTCTCCTTCCCGTGACGATCCTGCTCGGCATCGCCATCATTGCGTCGATGGTTGCGAGCATCGAGCACCAGATGAATTCGTGGAAGCAGCTGCTGGCGCTGCCGATCACAAGAACTGCCGTGTTCAGCGCCAAGTTTACGTTATGCTCGCTGATGCTGTTCGTCTCGTGCGTCCTGTTGGGCATCGGCATCGTTGGGCTGGGGCTCGGACTGAAGCTCGGCACGGACGTGCCGCTAGGCAATATCCTCAAGCTGAGCTTCTATCCGATGATTGCCGCCTTTCCGGCGTTGGCGCTGCAGTTGTGGCTGTCGGTGACGATGCGCAATCAAGCGCTCCCCTTGACGGTCGGCATTCTCGGAGGCGTTCTGTCCCTCTATGCCGTCAAGATGCCCGACTGGTTTTTGTGGAAGCTTCCTTTGCTGATGAACGAAGCGGGCAAACCGGAGTATTCGGTCTTTGCCGGTCTTGCGGTCGGCATCGTCATTTTCGCCATCGGATTACTTCACTTTACGAGACGGGATGTGAATTGAATGAGAACGTTTCTGAATGTGCTGCGCTCCGAGTGGCTCAAAATGCGCAAGACCAACATTTGGCTGCTCGTCTTCGTCAGTCCGGTCTTGGCGGGCCTCGCCGGCTTTGTGCAGCCCATGATTGCGGGTATGCCCGAATGGGAGTGGCTGTTCACAATCGCAGCCGCCATGCATGCTTTTCTGTTCCTGCCGCTGTTAACCGGGATATTCGCCGCCTTCGTCTGCCGCTACGAGCATGCGGGCGGAGGCTGGAAGCAGGTGCTGGCTCTGCCGGTTTCCCGTACGCAGCTTTACATGGCCAAATTTACGATCGTCATCGCGCTGCTTGCCGTAACCCAACTGCTGCTGCTCGCCGTCGTTCTAGGCGTCGGGACGGTCCGGGGCTTTACTTCTCCCGTTCCATGGGACATTTTTTTGCGAAGCGTGCTGGGGGGCTGGGTAGCGACCATGCCGCTGGCCTCCCTTCAAATGCTCGTATCGGTCGCTTGGTCCAGCTTTGCCGCGCCGCTTGCGATCAATGTTATCTTCACGATTCCGAATCTGCTCATCGTCAATTCGAGTGACTACGGTCCGTATTACCCTTGGGCGCAGCCCATCCTGTCCATGATGCCGAAGGGGGAAGCGGACTTTGGCGCATTTAACGTCCCGCTGGAGACGCTGCTGTTCGTTATTCTAGGAAGCTTCCTCGTCTTCTTCGCCGGCGGGCTTACTTATTTCCGCAGGAAAGAAATTTAAGCGAAAGAGAAATAATAATGAGACCGAAATTCTTCATAAGAGGAGCCGGTCTCTTCGCTTTTTGTACGATAGGTATTTTTTAGTTTTAATAGAAAAATCGCAATCGATAAGAAACAACGGCGTGTGATACATGTTACAATAGAATGGCTGCTGAACATTCTTTTGCCCCTACTTACCGCAATGCAATTCCATGTCGCACGGGAGGAATTAGAGAGAAGTCGTCTGACAGAAACCATGCTTTTAGAAAAGAGAGGAGTAACAACGTGGAGAACCATGCAAAACCAAACGACAGCGGAGGGACATTCGGGAGCAGAGCCAACTTAATGGTCGTTTTGGTTATGATTCTTGGGGTATTTGTAGCCATCTTGAATGAGACGCTCCTTAATGTCGCTTTGTCCAAAATTATGGCGGATATCGGAATTTTACCGAGTACCGCGCAATGGTTAACAACCGGATACCTGCTGGTTATCGGGGTGCTGATCCCGGTCACCGCTTTCTTAATTCAAAAATTCACGACAAGAACCTTGTTCCTTTCGGCGATGAGCTTGTTCACGCTGGGTACGCTGGCGGCGGCCGTCTCGTCGGGATTCGGCATGCTTCTGCTCGGCAGGATGCTGCAAGCGTCGGGAACCGGCCTGCTGTTTCCGCTGCTGACCAATGTCGTGCTGGCTACGGTCCCTCTGGAAAAAAGAGGATCGGCTATGGGAACGATCGGCATCGTCATTACCTTTGCCCCGGCGATCGGACCGACGCTGTCTGGGATCATCGTCGAGCACTTTAGCTGGCGCGTGCTCTTTTACGGCGTCATCCCGATCGCGCTGCTGGTCATCGCCATCGCTTATCTGAAGCTTAGGAACGTCACCGAGACGAGAAATCCGAAAATCGACGTCCTGTCGCTTCTGCTCTCTACCTGTGGATTCGGAGGAATCGTGTACGGTTTCAGCAGCGCCGGCGAAGGGCACGGCGGCTGGTCGAGCAGCGCAGTCCTAATTCCGGTGATCATCGGCGCCGTCGCTTTAGGCTTGTTCGTTTGGAGACAACTGACGCTGGCGGAACCGCTGCTGGATCTGGGAACGTTTAAATTCAACGTGTTCCGATTGTCGACGCTGATCATGATGATCGTCATGATGGCGATGTTCTCTGCCATGATGCTGCTGCCGATTTTCCTCCAGGGCGCACTTGGCTACAGTCCGCTGCAAGCCGGTCTGGTCATGCTGCCGGGCGGGATTCTGATGGGCATTATGTCGCCGATCACGGGCCGTCTGTTCGATAAATTCGGCGCCAAGTGGCTGGCGGTCGTCGGGCTGGCGCTGATCGCCAATACGCTGTGGCAGTTTTCCTCGATCTCGCTGTCGACGCCGTACGCGATGATCATGATTTTGAATACGCTGTTGATGCTCGGCATTTCGATGCTGATGATGCCGGTCATGACCAATGCGTTAAACGAACTCCCGCCGCGGCTATATCCGCACGGCACAGCCATTATCAGCACGCTTCAGCAGGTGTCGGGCGCGGTCGGAACGGCGCTGCTGGTCACGGTGATGACCAACGGCTCCAAGCGCTTTCTGGAAAACGCCGCGGGAACGACAGCGGAGGCTCCGCTGCCTATTCTGGCGATGATGGCCGGGATGAAAAGCGCGTTTCTGCTGGCCTTCGGCCTGGTCGTCGCCGCTTGGATCGTTTCGTTCTTCCTGAAACGGGCACAGCCTTCGGGAGGCGGAGGCGAACGGGTTTCCGCACATTAACAAGGTTTAACCTCCGTACTTTGCTTCGTGCGATTGCGGACACAAGAAGACGGCCCCTGCCTTGAGCGGGCGCCGTCTTCTTTGCTTTGCATCCATATGCCGTCTATTGTTTGTCCACGATTACAATCGTCATCGATGTGGCGCTGTGCATGCGGACAAAAAGAGTGCAGTTCAGAGCTTCCGACGCGTCGCGGAGCGGAATGAAGCTGGATCCGTCCACGATTTGCGCGGGAACGCCGAATTGGATCGCTTTTCCGTTGATCGTCGAGGACTTCTGACCGATCTTGAAGGTCATGACATCGCTGCCTTTCGTCGCCTTCACCGTCTGGGTTTCAGGGCTCCATTCCACTTTCGCCCCAAGCGCTTCGAGTGTGGAACGAAGCGGCACAAGCATGCTTCCGTCTTTGATAAAAGGAGCCACCTCCGGATTCAGCTTCCGGTTGTCGATGAAAATATGTACTCCCTCGCCGCGTCCGTCCCATTTCTCCGTCGCGCAAGTCATTTGATACGTAACGTCGAGCGATTTCAAGTCCGCCCCTTGGACCGCACCGGGGAGCATAACATCCCACTTTTGGCTTTGGCCCGGCTCCAGGCTCAGACCTGTCAGAAACGCATCGTTATCCCATTCCCGCGTCGCCAATTCGTTCCCTGCAGCGTCCTTTACGATAAGTTTGAACTTTTCTACCTTGTTGATTTTTACGTCGCTCATGTTGACAAATACCCCTTTGACGAGCAGCGCGTCCTTTTCGTATTTGCCCGACAACGCCGAGAAAGTAAGTTCTCCGGTTGGCTGTACGGAAGCCGACGCCGCCGGGGCACCGAAGGCGAGCATCCATGTCATCATCATAACGGACAGCATGCTTAAAGCCAGAATCGATTGGAATCGTTGTTTCATCGTTTTCATAGAACGCATCCTTCCCTTCGTTGTCTTTCACTCGAATCCTGCGAGAAGTCCGAAGCTTAATCGTTCATCGTCCCGTCCACAGGGTCAACCCAATAGTTCCAAAACTCGCCCGTTCTATCAACTGTGGCGTGGACTGTCGGCTGTTCCTTCTTCGTAAAGGTATGAGCGTAAGGATTTTCCGTGGAGAATTCAACCGAATAACCCATCAGATCGATGCCGAACAGCTTATTCACCATCGGTTTGGCCGCGGCGACAGCTTCTTCTTTTGTATAGATCGGCTTTCTATCCTTATCCAGGAGAAGGCCCAAATTCGCTTCATTGTCGTCTTTTTTGCCGTAGGCCGAGATCGACTTGATTGTGCCTGTGTTGGAGCCAATCACTACGGCATAGTTGCCGCCGTCGTCAAAAAACTTCCATGTATCGTATTGCCCCTCGGAATAGTTATGGTCCGCCTGTTTAAAGGTTACCGGCTTTCCGACATTTATCGTTTGGAGTGCTTTCAACGCAGCGTTTTTCGCTTTCTCGTTCCCCTGTGCGAAAGGATAGCTGATCAATATGCCTCTTTCGCTCAGTGCGTCCGCATCCAAGGTTACGATCATGTCCTTGCTTTGAAGCGTCCATTCATGCGTCGATTTACCGGCCGCAAACCGTTTCTGTCTCTCTACGGTCTCGGCGGTAAATGTTTTGTTCGCATCCACTTGACGAAAAGCCTCCGCAGCAGCCTTTTTCACGGCCGCATCCGTTTCGTCCCACGTATATTGGACATAAGCATTCACAATTTGCTTCGTATCCCGGTCGATACCGACTTGTCCTTTTCCGTTTTTATTCAGCAGGATCCATCTCGAGGTGATATCAGGGTCCGCCACTTCGTAAAGCTCCGCTTGTGAATCTCCCAGAAAGCGGCGCAGCTCTTCTTGGGCCGCTTCAACGACGTTCTTGTCCAACGGGATATCGTGAATCGTGAGCTTTTTCTTCGCTTGCGAAGTGCCGCCGGACGATTCCGTCGCGATCACAGGGGGCGCCGACAGATTGCCGGATGCGGACTCGGGAGCTTTGGCATTGACCAGCGTCACGGAAGAAAGGGCAATGACGGAAGCCAGCCCGAGCGCCGACCAGCGGTAAGATTTTTTATGATAATTTTTGATCATGACGATTCTCCTTTTTATTTGTTGTTTGCCTCCCGATAAATTGGCCATACCCGGGGTCGGATACAAGGTGGCATAATGCTCCAACAGGCGAATGATCGTATGGCCGTAGCTTTCTTTTTGCTCCGCACCGATGTAGGACAGCGCAAGCGCGTCGGCCGCGATTTCCTGATCTTCGCGCATCCGGTAATAGGCATACCACAGAACCGGATTGAACCAGTGCAGGATCAGCAAGCCGTTCATCAGCCAGTTCACGGCGACGTCCTTGCGTTTCACATGGGCCAGCTCGTGAAAAAAAATAAACCGCAGCTGCCGGTCGTCCAGTATGTTCATGAGCGAATCCGACAGCACGACGCGCGGACGCAGAAACCCGAACACAGCCGGGCTGGAGATCGGTCCCGCCGTGATTAACGGGATCGATTGCCGGACCGCCATCGTCTCCCGGCATTGTTCGAACAGCCCGACAATTCCGGGGTCCGTAATGACGGGCTGCTTGGCGAGCCGGGCATACACGCGCCGGTTCGCGGCGACGGTCAAGATCCCGAGACAAACCGCGCCCAGCAGCCATACGACAAACGCGAGCTTGTAGAGCGAAAAGCTTGCGGAAGGCCTCTTTTCCACCGGTTCGGCTGTCTGAACAGGCGGCTCCTGCTTAGTTTCTACGGGAGCGGTCTTCGTTGGCGCGTTGTTCGTCATTTCCTGGTGAACAGGCGATGCTTGCGGCGGACGCGGCGAAGGCGCATCGGAAGTCCGCAGAGCTTCTTGGCCGTAGGAAAGCAGGTTATATACGCTGAACGAGCTTTCGGGCGCCCACGGCAGCAGCAATCTGGCCATAATGACCAGCCACAGCATATAGTGCCATGTGGGGGACAGCTTGTTTCTCGCGATGACTTTGACTAACAAGACAAGTCCCACCAGCACGCCAGCCATCAGCGAGGTTTCCAATACCCAGACAAAAAAGCTCAATAGAGAAAGGCTTAGATCGTCCAATGTCATCTGTCCTTTCTTCTATCGCGATCCGGCCCCTCTTCCGTCTTCTCGTCGAGAATCCGTTTGAGTTCGCTAATTTCATCCGAAGACAGCTTTTGTTCCCGCAAGAAATGGACCAGCAGCGGTTTGACCGCGCCGCCGTACAGCCGCTTGAGAAAAGACTGCGTCTCGGTCTGCACGTAATCGTCCTGCGAGACCAGAGGATAGTACAAGTAGGTTCTGCCCGTCTCTTGAAAGGCGATTGCTTCTTTTTGCAGCAGACGGCTGATCAGTGTCCGGACCGTTTTCGGCTTCCAGTCCATTTGCCCTTCGAGGGCCTCGATCACTTCATTGGCCGTTTGCGGTGACCGGGACCAGAGGATTTTCATCACTTCCCACTCGGCCTCGGATATTTTAGGCAGCTCTTTCATGAATCTTGTGTTCTCCTTTCCGTTCATCTGGATTACCGATGTAATCCTTTATTAGACTACACGCGTAATCCAAAAATGTCAACTTCAAAAAAAACGATGCAGCCGAAAAAGGCATGCCCGCTCTCCCATTCGGAAGAAGCGGTGCATGCCTTTTGTTGCCTAAAGAGGACAACATCATGCTTGCCATCGAAACGGCTAGACGGCCAATCGTAGGAAGCATCAATTGGCACAGCTGCGATACCCGCAACGGAACGTTCAAATATGGTGTGGCTATTTTTTGCGCGGATCGGCGCAACGGTTATGCAGAAAGAGTTCCACGAGATGCCAAATCAAACCAAAGAGGAACAGGATGCCGTTGTTTCAGAAGGAGAAGGGCTTAAACAGCTTGACATTGAAAAAGAAAAATTAAGACGAGAAACGGACCCAGATGATGAAGCTCACTTCTTAAACGATCTGACTTCATCCATTCACGCTATGGGCACGGGAGTTATTGAACTGAAAGAACGTGCAGGAAGAGAACAAAATCCGGAGTTTTTAAAACAAGCCTCAAATCGCGTTTTGTCGGCGGGACCCCTGTTACAGAAATCCGGCTTCTATGGCCCCTCAACGTAAAGTGCACTCCAAATAACAAGTGCGACCAATAAGGGGCCAAGAAAAGCGCCTATTAAAACTGACAACCAGAAGCCTTTTGAAGTAACAAAGTTTTTTAAAGATTTCACCACACTCTTTTCATATTTTTTTAAGAAAAATAAAATCGCTAGGGTAATAGCAGCTCCAATTAATATGAAAAGTATCAGCACCAAAATAAGATCGAACCAGTGAACATACAATTAGATTTCACCCTTCTTTTTTTGTTTGATTATAGCAAAATATATATATCCAATCCAATTAACCCAAATTCAACCTATATTTTACTTTTTTCAGGTGCGGCCCGATCCATCTAAGCTGAAACTGAAGGTGTTTGGGATGATGGGGTTTGGCCAATTTGAACTAAGTTTATGGACACAAACAAATCCTATTGTTGGGATTTTTATAAATTTTATGAAACAAATTAACTTAAAGCGCGTCTAATTTCATATCAGAAGTAAAGTACGAGGAGACTTATGTATGTGTCATAAGAAAAAAAGCAAAGCACTCGCTGTTGTGTTAGGCGCGTTATTGCTTTGTACTGTAATGCCAGTAGGTGCTTCCGCAAACGGAAGTGAATTTAAGGATGTGAGTCCGGATCATTGGGGATATGAAACCATTTCGTGGGCCAAAGAAAGTGGCATTGTTGATGGATACCCTGATGGTACATTTAAACCTGAGCAGTCCGTAGGACAGACTGAATTTCTTGCCATGCTTATTCGGGCTTACAAACCGATAGGATTTTCTGAACAATCTAGTGACAACGACTGGAGAACACCTTATATTCAATATGGCTTTAAAATGGGATGGGGTGCAAGCTATATTACACCTCCAGCAAGTAAATTATCCTCTTTCCCCAAACCTGAATTTCCGGAACCGCGAATGTACGTTGCGAAACTCATCACAAACGCAAGCGGTAGAAGCTACGGTTTTGATGATTCCATACGTTTTCTTTTGGATAGCGGACTATCCAACGGTAAAACAGACAATACGGTTTCGGGATTCCAAGGAAACGAGTTGCTAACACGGGCAGAAGCTGTCACTTTTATAAAAAACGTGAAGTCAAAGCTAGAGATGCTATATCCAGCGCCAGAACGACGTGAGACTGCATACGATCCAAAAACCTTAACACTCAGTCCTTTTGAAGCCTTTCCGCTAAATGTAGAGCAACCGGGTGAATACGGGGATTTTAGTCACATTACCCTTACAACGCCATCAGCAGGATACAATCTAATTCATGATCCTTCTTATACAATTTCCGGTACGGTTCAAAAAGCAGTTGGCGAAGAACTCATAACGACAATAAAGTATTGGGATAATGGAGAATTTATTTCGGAGAAAAATTTGAAAATCCCTATAACAAAGTTTTACGTTGAGTATAAATCCAAGTGAACTATCAACGGATACTTTCACCCGGTATCGAACAAGATCCACTATTATAGAACCTTGGTTCTAAGAATAGGAGGTCGAAAGCATGAATATCACCTTGAATTACTTAATTTTTTTCTTGACCAACTTTGTAGCTACCTCCTTTATTTTCTCTGAACCAAGCTATGCAAAGTCTTTATTATACTCTGTTTTTATAACAATTTTTGTTGTAATTTTAGATGCATTAAAGAAAAAGTCAAAAATATGATTCGTTCAACCCATGCAAAAACAGCCTTGCATTTACTGCAAGAGCCGTTTTTTGTTTTTTTCTTTAGATTTATTTTGGTTGTCCTTGGCTTTTTAAACCTTAAATCCTCGGGCTCATGCTGATCGATTGGAAAGAGCTTCGAGGTGTAAGAACTGGAATTCGTCCACGTGACCTTGAATCCGCCGACTCACCCCGATTTGAAGGTGATGATTTATATGGCTTCAGCCGATACGGCTACGTGCCTCAGTCGTCCAGAAGGAGATGTATTCGAGCGTATGAGCATGCAGGAGACGCATTCGCTTCCAACGGAGTCCCAAAACAAAAAAGGTCTTGAAACGGAAACAGCCCGATTGGCTCGTCTGATCGATACCTATACCCCGCATGACGGAATCTTTCGCCAGCGCATTCCCGGCTTGACGCTTGTCCGCTTCTCTTCAACAAGCACCGGCTCAGAAACGTTCTACACGCCTTCATTCGGCATCGTGGCGCAGGGGGCGATCTCCTTCACAGTCGGGCAGGAAGTCTACGTATCCGCCAAGCCGCGCATCTTCATGCTTCCCGTTGCCCTTCCCCTCACGTTACGGATTCTGCAAGGCAGTCCTTCCGAGCCTTTTCTCAAGGCCGGAGTGAGTCTCGATCCGAAGCGAATCGGCGAGCTGGCGCTGAAGATGTTTCCTCGCGGGCTGCCGCCCATTCGGCAGCGCAGCGCGGGTTATGGGTTCGAGGCCGATCTGGACTTCGTAAGCGCGATGATCAGATTGATAGACTATCTGGGGAATCCCGGCGATGCCGAGTGGCTCGCGCCGCTTGCGATGGATGAGCTGTTGATCCGGCTGCTGCGCAGCCCCATTGGGGTTTACGTGGCGGAGATGGGCTTCGCCGACTCGGGGGTGCAGCGCGTGTCCAGGGCCATCGAATGGCTGCGCCGCAACTTCACGGAAGCCATGAAGGTCGAAGAGCTGGCCGGACTGGTCCATATGAGCGTATCGAGGTTCCGCGAGCATTTCAAAGCCGTTACGGCGATGAGCCCGCTGCAATACCAAAAGACGCTGCGCCTTCAGGAAGCGAGGCGCTTGATGGCCGTGAGCCACCTGGACGCGGCGGCCGCCTGTCAGCTGGTCGGGTATGCGAGCGCTTCCCAATTCAGCCGGGACTACAGCCGCTTCTTCGGCAGCCCGCCCGGCCGAGACATCGCCCGCCTGCGTCAACAGGAGCCGTTCGAGGAATGACTCGAATCGGCTAATCACCCGCTCGCCCCCCGCAGCCGCAGGCTGGGGGGGCTATTTTTTATTCCGGCGAAACAGGCAAGAAGTCGGGCGAAACAGGCAACTTGTCAGACGGTGGGGATCCTATAATGGGGGTATTCACATGAAGGAGGAATTGATGATGCGAGTTTTTGTTACAGGTGCAACAGGTTTCATCGGAAAGGCGGTGGTCCGCGAGCTGCTTGAAGCCGGACATCAGGTGCTCGGCCTCGCCCGCTCCGACCAGTCTGCCGCCGCATTGACGGCGGCCGGAGCCGAGGTCCATCGCGGCGCGCTCGACGATCTCGACAGCCTGCGTGAAGGAGCTGCTGCTGCGGACGGCGTGATTCATCTGGCCTTCGTCCATGATTTCTCAGACTATGCCGGCGGGGTCGCGACCGATCTGCAAGCCGTTAAGGCCATGGGTGCCGAGCTCGAGGGGACCGGCAAGCCGTTCGTGATCACCTCTGGAACCGCGACGCTCTCCTTTGTACTCCCGTCCGGTCAGGTCGGGACGGAGCAGGATACGGTTACCGATAACGAACCTCGGGGCGCCGCAGAGAACGTGGCGCTTGCACTGGCTGGACGCGGCGTGCGGTCCTCGATCGTCCGCCTCTCCACCTGCGTACACAACGAGGTGTTGGCCGGATTCGCCACGCTCCTCATCGGCATTGCCCGCGAGAAGGGCGTCTCCGCCTACGTCGGAGACGGGTCGAACCATTGGCCGGCCGTCCATCGCCTCGATGCGGCGCGGCTGTTCCGCTTAGCGCTGGAGTCCGCCCCGGCGGGATCGATCCTCCACGGAGTCGCCGAGGAGGGGGTGCTGCTACGCGACATCGCGGAGGTCATCGGCCGCCGCTTGAACGTGCCGACGGCCAGTATTTCCCGCGAGGAGGCAGACGCCCACTTCGGCTTCCTCGGCGCCTTCGCGACGACCGACAACACGTCCTCCAACGCACTGACTCGGGAACGTGTAGGCTGGGAGCCCACACACCATGGACTCATCGCGGATCTGGAGCAAGGTCAGCACTTCAGCCAGTAAACGGAGCTTTGGGGGCGGGGGAGGATCGCCAGCATAATCTCGTCATCAATGAATTTTAACCCTGAGCGGCGATTTCGATTTCGTGAGACAATTTAAAAAGACGGCTCTTGTTCGCATCTGTTGCGGCAAGGGCCGTCCTTTGTTTTTCTTCAAATGGCTGTCCTGTGCGCCGCTTCTCGCAATAAAGTTTACGCGCGTTCATTCACTCGTGCCCTGCATGGTCTACTCCATGCTGCGGCCGGCGTGCAATGGTGCGCCTTGCGTCTGAGGGCGTCTTCGCGAAATCGCAAGCACGGCCAGCATGATGAGCATCACGGCCGAGTAGAGCCACATGGCCGTTTGAATCGGGAAAGCGTCCATGACCCGTCCGACGCCCAGCGGCAGCAGCGAACCGCCGAGCCCGTTAGCCGCGAGCAAAATACTGGTCGTCCTCTCGGTCATGCCCGGCAGCGATTGATTGGCGTAAATGAGCGCCACCGCAAACATCCCGGACATGCCCAATCCAAGCAGAAAGCTGAGTACGAAGCCTCCCCATGCATAGTGGCTGAACGGCAGGACGAGCAGCGACGCTAAACTCAGCAGCGTTGCCACCCACAAAAAACGGAAGTACGTCCACCGGTCGCCGAGAATGCCGGTCAAGATTCGTCCGATCACCATTGCCGTCCAGTAGACGGTGACGGTTAGCGTCGCAAGCGAGCTATCGATTCCCCACCGCTCCATAAAGATCGAGGGGAAGAAGTGGACGACCGACACTTCGCTGCCGCCGTACAGGAAAAAGAAAACGGCGCACAACACCAGAAACGGAATGCCCGATCTCGCATACGCCGGGCGCTGCACATGTCCTCCGCCGGGCTCCGCCTCTTTGCGGGTCAGCATGCCGTCCATTTCCCCAAAGGACATCCGTTTCCAGACGAGCGCCGTCGCAAGCGCGCCGATGCCGAGCAGAAAAAACGAATACGTCCACAGCCCTTTGGCGATCAGCAAGCTGGCGATCGAAGGCATGGCGAGCGCGCCGACACCGAACGTCACCTCAAGCTTGCTCATGGCCGCCGCCTGCTTCTGCTTTACCGCCAGAAGAATGATCGTGCCGATACACGATTCGACCAAGCCGGTGCCGAATCCGGCCATCCCCGCCAGCAGGACGACCGCCGGCCAGGGAGGAAGCAAACCAGCGAGCAGCTCCATCCCGACCAGTCCGAGACCGAGCATAACCGCAGATTTACGGCCGAGCTTGCGGGAGATCGCCGGCATCGAAAGCACCCCGCTGAGCAAGCCGACAAACTGCACGAAAATGAGCATGCCTCCGCTGCCGTAGCTTTGCGAATAATGCTTAAGCAGCTCAGGCAGCACAGCGCCGACGATGACCGTGCCCACGCCGGTGATGACATAACACAAGCATCCCATCCAAATCAACCGGTTAATCATGCTGCTCTCCTTCACCGGCGATCAGCAGCTCCACCTGATGCTTGTGAAGCTCTTCTTTCATTTCGTCGCTCGGCTCCCGGTCCGTTACGATCATGTCGATCCCTTCCAGCCCGGCGACGCGGTGAAACAGCTTCTTGCCGAATTTCGTATGATCGGCCAGCACAATAACTTGGTCCGACTTGCGCATAACCTGCCGGATCAAATAGCTTTCCTCCTCGAACATGGTCGTCAGACCGTGCGGCGCGATGCCGCATGTGCCGAGCAGCGCTTTGTCCACCTGATATTCGGACAGCATTTCCAGCGTACGCGCCCCGAAAACCAGCCGCTGCTCGTTATCTAGCAGGCCGCCGAGAAGATGGATGCGGATTTCATCCTTCTGCGTCAGCATGCCCGCCAGATCGATCGAGTTGGTGACGACCACATTGCGCCGGGTCCGCATCGATTCCATCGCACAGCGCACCGTAGTGGAGGAATCGGTATACAAATAATCGCCGTCGTGAATCAGCGTCGCCGCCAGCCTGCCGATCGCCTGCTTGGACGGAGTGTCCAACTGCAGCCTCTGCTCGTAGTTCGGCACCTCCTTAGAAATCGACGGAAGCATAGCGCCTCCGCGGGTACGGATGATGCTCCCCTGCTCCTCCAGCTTGATCAGATCGCGCCGGGCGGTATCCCACGAGATTTGCAGCCACTCGCAAATTTCCGTGACCGTGATACGCTGTTTTTCATTTAACTTCTGTACAATCGCAATCAGTCTTTCTTCTTGAAACATGCGTATTCCCCTTCCGAATACTTGACCTTTAATTAAGTTTTAATAAGTTATATTAAGCAAATTCAAGTGATATTCTTGATTATAAACCAAAATCCGCAGATTACAAGCGTTTCGACGGAAAACAACTTCGCGTTTGCGCCCATAATAAAAAGGACGGGGAAGGATCGTAATTCCTTCGCCCGCCGCTTAGAAAGGGTGTTCCCCGAAAAGGCTTTAATATGGAGCTTTTCTTACATTTTTGTCCTTATCGTCGCCCTGCTCGTCTTTTTCTTCCTTCTCCTGCTTTTCTTCGTGAAATTCGATCGGCGTATTTCCCGTAATCTGATCGAAGGGAGTGTAGTCGCTGCTCGGGATCGCTTTGCCGGCAATCATCTTGCAGATAATGATCGTAAGTAAAACGATGATCGGAACGATCAAGGAAAGCATCGTATATAAAGCGAAATCGTCCATATTTTCAGGTCCGCCCTTCCCCTGTAGTAGCATACTTGTCCGTTCATTCAGCTTTTATACGAGGAAGGCCGAAAAATAGTTTCGCAGACCGGGTGTCAGGTCAAAAAAATATCCCCGCAAAGCCCGGCTTCAAAGCCGCCGCTCTGCGAGGATATACTGATCTCATTGAAGAAAACATGACCGTTTCAATTACTCGTTCGCCGCGCCGATTGCAATCCAGTTGACCACTCCTTGCAGCTCCGGCGAAAATTTGGAACGGACCACTTCTATAATAGCGCCGTCGGGTTCCTTCTGTTGAATGACCGCGTACGTGTTTGTCTGATCTGTGGAAGCTACCAGTACGTAATTGTTGTCTGCAAAAGGCCGGTCAAATATCAGCACCACTTCCGTCAGTTCGTCTTCGAGTTTGAGCAGGAACGGACTCATCCCAAACTGTTGCACCGTCGTCCGGACTCCAACCGTCTGCACCGGCTGGAAGGACAAATGCTCCGGAGTGACCGCTCCTGCCGCCAAATGCTCGGACCTGACGCTCTCCGGCTGCAGCTGGCCGCCCGCTGTGACATCAGCTTCCGATATTTGCGCAGTTACGGCGTCCAATAAGAGGTTCAGCGCACTAATATGGACCTCCGCCAGCTCCGGCTCGAGCTCTGCAACCAGTTCCGCCCCCGATTCCAAGCTTATTTCCGCTTCTTCCGCTTCTTCCGCATCCGGTGTCTCGATTTCGCTCTGGATGCCGGGGTCTTCCGTTTCACCGATTGGATCGAATTGCTCCGGATCAACGGCCGTGTGGGCGGCATCGTCCTGTGCTTCCTCAGCCGACCGCCTGTTCAGCAGTGCCTGCAGCGACGGTTCCAAATGAATGAAGGAAATCGTGCCCGGCACCAGATGGTAGCCTGAGATCGTCTCCTGCTTGATGTGCAGCCCGTCGACCGACTCGACGCACAAATGATCCG
>NZ_BIMB01000015.1 GCF_004000865.1 Paenibacillus elgii NBRC 100335
CGCCATAGCGCAGGTGGTGGGAATGTTCAATTGCTTTCATTTCTTACCAATCCCAGCCTGCCCCTATCAAGGTAGGAATCGTTATGGAATCCGGCAGCGACGCGAGGGTGCAAAATCTGACGGAACAGCTTCGGCAGCATGACCGGTTTCAGGTATCGAATGCCGAAGAAGCGGAGCTGAACGCCAAATTTGCGAAGAAAGAGCTAGACGCCGCCGTTGTATTGCCGCGCACGCTGGACGCGCAAGGATTGGTCAGACTGGTCTATGACCGGAATAAAGAGGATCTCGTTCTGATTTTGAAAAGCCTGCTATACGATAAGCTTCATCCGACCGGCGGACCGCAGACGGTAACAGAGCCGATAGGGGAGGCAAGGAAGCCGTTCGACATATTGAAGTTTACCTTCCCCTCCGTCTTGATTCTGGCTTTTCTTTCCTTAAGCCTTACGGGAACTTCCGTTCCGATTATTCAAATGAGGCAAAGAGGGAGCTTGCGGTTGTTTGCCCTGACGCCGGTGAACCGGTTTAACCTGATTGCTTCGCAAATTTTGGTCAGGGCCGTCATTGCAATGATTCAAGTGGCCATCATGCTGGTCTACAGTTTTCAAACCGGCATTTTGACCGCCGATGCGGTGCCCGGAATATTAATGGTCTCCGGTTTTGGGCTGCTGATGTTTTTTTCCTTGGGCTATATGCTCGGAGGAATGCTCCACTCCCAGGAAGCGGTTAACGGCGTCATCGGACTGATTATGAGGCCTTTAATGATTGTTTGCGGTTTGTTTTACCCGCTGGAATGGATGCCTCCTTTGATCAGAACGTTCGCGCAGTACGTGCCCTTAACGTATTTCGGCGACGGCTTAAGGAAATTCGTCAATACCGGGACGGAAGCGATGGCGTCTTTAATTGTCGATTGTTTGGTGATGACGGCGACGGCAGCGCTGTTTCTGGTCATCGCTCTGTATACTTTTCAGTGGGACGACCGCTCCAATCAAGAAAGAGCCCGTCGTAAGGACGCCCGTAAAAATGCCAAAAAATCGTTCCGGATCGGAGGATGACCATGAATTTTGTCGAAAAGCTCGTTCAACCCATCGGCGGGCTGCTGCAAAACGTGATTTCCTTGCCCCCGCTGCCGGGTGAACCCTTGAGATCAGTTCCAGGTATTGCTGGGTATTCAATTCACGATCTTTTTGTTTAACGTCAATCCGCTGCTGCCCAGCGACGGACTCCGCACGATTGAAGCCCTGATGGGCGAATTCAATTTGCGAAGAAGGGCGCTCCAATATTTGCTCTGTAAGGCCGCCTTCCGACCCTTGCCGAATTATTTGGTTCATCTCCCGAAATCCAAAAAAATCCAGTATGCACTTTATTCGACCTTGAGCATCGCCTACTTTATCGGTTTATTGTACATGATCACCTTGTATTCCATAAAAGCCTGCCTATCTTTTCAATGAACACGATTACTTTCTGCAGGACGGCCGGCTTCTTTTTTTCGGATCGCCGAATAAAAGGAGCGGACAGCCAATAGATTGATAAAGAGAAGATGGACATGGCCCCGGGAAAGACTGCTTGTCTCGCGGGCCGCTGTCGAGAACCGAAGCGTCCGACAAGGAGGGAACTGCCGATGCTTCACTTGGTCGCCTGTATCAAGCAGGTGCCGGATACGAAAATCATCAAGATGAACCCGAAAACGAACACGATGGACCGCTCCAGCGCGCCGGCCATCCTCAATCCGTACGATGCGCATGCCGTCGAAGAAGCGGTGCGTCTTAAGCAGCGGTACGGAGGAACGGTATCCGTCGTGACGATGGGGCCGCCGCCCGCGGTCAAGGCGATCCGCAAATGCATCGAGATCGGCGCGGACGAAGGCTACCTGATCACCGACCGCGCCTTCGCCGGGGCGGATACGCTGGCAACCAGCTATTCGCTGACGAAGGCGATCGACAAAATCGCCAAGATCAAGCCGATCGATATGATCCTCTGCGGCAAAATGACCATCGACGGCGATACCGGCCAGGTCGGTCCGGGCATCGCGCGCAGACTGGATATTCCGCCGTTGACGAACGTCCGCAAGATCGTCGAAATTAACAAGGACGAGGGCTACGCCATCATCCACCGTAAGCTGGAGGACGGTTATGAGGTCGTCCGTTCGACGCTGCCGTGTCTGTTCTCCGTCGAAAAGGACATCAACGACATCCCGTATTCGCCGCTGCCCAACATGCTGCGGGCGGCGCGGTACCAGCCAGTCGTCTGGTCCGTCGACGATTTGGAGGGGGTGGACCGTACAAAGCTCGGCCTCAAAGGCTCCCCGACGATCGTCGCCAAGGTATGGCCGCCGGAGAAGCCGAAGGGCGGAGAGCTGCTGGAGGGAACTCCTGCGGAACAGGCGGGCAAGCTGCTCTCGATTTTGCTGGAGAAAAAAGAGCTCTTCCGCGTCCAGAACGGAGGTGAAAGCGGATGAACCTTCAGGATTACCGCGGTGTGTGGGTGTTCATTGAGCAGAAGAACGGCGTGATTGCGCCGGTATCGCTGGAGCTGCTGGGAGCCGGGCGGAAGCTCGCAGATAAGCGCGGCGTGCCGCTGGCGGGCATCCTCATCGGCGACGGCGTCCGGCCTCTGGCTGCGGATGTCATCGCTTACGGGGCGGACACCGTGTACTTATACGATGATCCGATCTTCCATCATTACCGGACGGAATCGTTCATGCGGGCCGTCATCGAGGCTTGCCAGAAGCACAAGCCGGAAATTTTCCTATTCGGCGCGACATCGACGGGCAAGGACCTCGCCAGCGCCGTGGCGACGGATCTCGTGACGGGGCTGACGGCGGATACGACGCAGCTGGACGTCGATGCGGAGACCGGGCTGCTGGAAGCGAGCCGTCCGGCGTTCGGGGGCAACATTATGGCCACGATTTTGTGCAAGAAGGACCGCCCGCAAATGGCCACCGTGCGCCCGAAGGTCATGAAGCGGCTAGCCCCGGACCCGAAGCGCAAGGGGGAGATCGTCGAGGAAGCCGTCTCCGTCCGCGAAGAGGACCTGCGCACGAAGGTGCTGGAGATCGTCCGCGATACGACGCAGCGGGTGCGGATCGACGAAGCGGACGTGATCGTCGCCGGAGGCAAAGGGCTCGGCGGTCCGGACGGCTTCGAGCTGATTCACCGGCTGGCGGCGACGCTGGGCGCTTCGGTCGGGGCGAGCCGCGATGCAGTGGAGGCCGGCTGGATTGAGCATCATCATCAGGTCGGGCAGACGGGCGTCACCGTGACGCCAAAAATTTATTTTGCCATCGGCATTTCCGGGGCGATCCAGCACTTGGTCGGGATGCAAAACTCGGGGCTCATTATCGCCATCAACAAGGACCCTGCCGCGCCGATCTTCGGGTCCTGCCATTACGGCATCGTCGGCGATGCATTCGTCATCGTCCCGCTGCTGATCGAAGCGTTCCAAAAAGCGCTGCAAAGCGAGGTGCCTCAATATGGCTGAAAAATTCGACGTCATCGTGGTCGGCGCAGGTCCGGCCGGGACTTCGTGCGCCTATACGTTAGCCAAGGCAGGTGTAAACGTTCTGCTCATTGAGCGAGGAGAGTACCCCGGCTCGAAAAACGTCATGGGCGGCGTCCTGTACCGCAAAACGATGGAAGACATCATTCCAGGATTCTACAAGGATGCGCCGGTGGAGCGGCCGATCGTCGAGCAGCGGTTCATGATGCTGGATAAAGAATCGGCAGTCACCTTCAGCTACAAGGGGAAGGAGTGGGGGCAGGAGCCGTACAACAATTTCACCGTGCTGCGGGCCAAGTTCGATCAATGGTTCGCGGAGAAAGCGGTGCAGCAGGGCGCGCTGCTGGTCAACGAGACGGTCGTGCTCGAATGCATCACCCAGGACGGACGCGTCGTCGGCGTCCGCACCGACCGCCCGGATGGGGACCTGTATGCCGACGTCGTGGTGCTCGCGGATGGCGTCAACTCGCTGCTCGCCAAGTCGCTCGGCTTCCATAAGGAATTCCGCCCGGACGAAGTGGCGCTGGCCGTCATGGAAGTGTTGAAGCTGGACCGCAAAATTATCGAAGACCGGTTCAGCCTGGAAGGCGACCAAGGCTGCACGTTCGAGATTTTTGGCGATTCGACCCATGGCATTCTCGGCACGGCGTGGCTGTATACGAACAAGGACAGCTTGAACATCGGTGTCGGGGCGATGCTGTCCGGGCTGATCAAGCGCAAGCTGAAGCCGTACGAGCTGTTGGAGTATGTCAAGACGCATCCGATCCTGCGGCCTTATATTCAAGGCAGCGAGCAGCAGGAATATTTGGCCCACTTGATCCCCGAGGGCGGGTACCGCTCCATGCCGAAGGTCGTCGGAGACGGCGTGATCGTAATCGGTGACGCGGCGCAGCTCGTCAATGCCATTCACCGCGAAGGCTCGAATATGGCGATGGCGTCCGGCGTACTGGCGGGCGAGACGATTCTGGAAGCGAAGGAAGCGGGCGATTATTCCGCCGCGCGGCTCGATAAGTACCGGGCCCGGCTGCTGGACGGCTTCGTCGGCCAAGACTTGAAGAAGTACAAGGACGCGACGCATCATTTTGAGAAATACCCGCACTACTTCGAAAAATATATCCCGCTCATGAACCGGGCGGCGGGCGAGCTATTCACCGTCGACGGGACGAGCAAGAGAGAGAAGCAGCGCAAAATCTGGCAGGGCATCGGCACCGCCGGCGAGAAGTTCAAGATCGCCCAAGATTTGTTCAAGGCATGGAGGGTGATGAAATGAGCGACCAGCCCAAGGGAAAAGGGCAGACCATCGAAGAGAAGCAGTACTTGATCCGGTTCAAGGCGGATACGAACTCCCATCTCCACGTGCTCGATTACGATATCTGCGCGACGAAATGCCCCGACAAGATCTGTACGATTTTTTGCCCGGCCGAAGTGTACAAATGGGAAGAGATCCGGATGCATGTCGGATACGAGGGCTGTCACGAGTGCGGAAGCTGCCGCATCGGCTGTCCGCATCAGAACATCAAGTGGGAATATCCCAAAGGCGGTCACGGAATCATCTTCCGGCTGGGGTAGCTGCACATGTTTGCGGTGGGGGACTGCGTCATCTTTATCCCGGACGGGGCGAGGGGAACGGTGATCGCCGTCAACGGGTCGTTCTGTCACATCGTTTGGGAGGATTGGTTCACGAGCTGGGAGAAAGCCGAGGAGCTGCGGAAAGCGGAAGAATGAAGTATCATATGGGGGACGATCAATCCCCACGGAGGAAGAGAAGGAGCTTTCCTTCTCTTTTTTACTAGGGCAGCGTTTTATAAATGATATTCCCGTCTTTATTTTTGGCTTGAATATCAATCGGTTCTCTAATATCCTCCGACAAACTGTAGAACATTTTCTCATGATTATATTGTATTATTTTTAGGTCTTGTGGTTTGGTTCCATTTACCTCAAGAGATTCGATCGCATCGTTCAATCTCCCGGATAATAGCCAATAATTTAGCTGCGGGTTCTTAGAAATCTGCCAATCAACCATCTTTTCATTCAAGGGAGCATTTACAAACGATGTGGAAGTAAGGACTTTATTGTTTTTTAGCAGAAAAACGTGAGTTTTTTGCGCTTTATCAGTACAGAAAACAACTTCAAATTTATCTTCCGGATACGTCCGAAGGGAGTCTTTGTCAAAGGTTACGTTCTTGTTAGCATAGGCGGAAATGATATCGAATTTATCGTTCTGGTTGAAATTCAAATACAGTATGGTGATAACGCCCACGAATAGTAAGCCCCAAATAATCCAAGCTCTTCTTTTATTCATGTGCCCTCCTAAAAGACCGCTCGAACGAGAGCAGTCTTTTGTTTACTTTAGTTGCCTAGACGCTTTTATTTACGGTCCCCGGTTACAACCTGAGGGCCTTACTGGGGATCGCCGTCCTTCAGAATAGCTTTATCGAACAGCTTGATCAGTTCGGCGCTATAGGATTCCAAATCGATTTTACCGGAAATGCCCGAAGTCATCGTATATTCCCCGATTGCTCCCCGGATCGCGGTTGCCATAACTTGAACGTTGAATTCGCGGAACTCGCCCTTCTTTTGCCCTTCAAGCAATAGCTGTTGAAGCTCGAGGACAAGCGGCTCCTCATCGTCGTCGCCCAGCTTGTAATACGGAACGTTATCCGGCGTTCGGGCATGAAAGACAATCTCGATTAACGCCGTATTGTGCTTGGGACGGGTGCCCTGGTAAGCGAGGCAGGCCGCGATGTAGGCGTGCAGCTTTTCCCGGGGAGTTGCCGCAGCCCGCGTTTTTGTCAATACGTAGGAGGCGGTGTCGGCAACCAGCATTATCAGCGTTTGGTCCATCAGATCGGTTTTGTCCTTAAAATGGTAAGAGATTAAAGCGGTGCTGATTTCGGCTCTTTTGGCGATTTGAGCGAGACTCGCATGAACATATCCGATTTCGTCCAGTGTCGAGATGGCCGCCTCGATGATCTGCGCACGTCTGGCCTCGGCAATGAACGTTTGCTTTTCGTCCGCTTTTTTATCACGCATCGTTTTTCTCCTTCAATGGTTGTACGAATTTACCGGCTCCGGATGCCGGCAAGCGCCATCAGGGGGACTGTAACCAATGATACCAGCGAAGCCGGGGATCGTCCAATTACCGTTGCAATAAAACAGGTTGCTCCAAGGGCGAATTAGATTTTACGTATTTTGCGCGCAGCCAGCATCAGCAATACGATCGCGCCCAAGGAAAAAATAACGTTGCCAATCCGGTCGACCAACCCCGTATTGCCCACAAAGGTCGCACATACGAACCCGCCCCAGACGTAGGTGAGCAGCGTACCGCCGGTCAGGGCGAACCGATGGCGCGCTCCCCAACCCGCCCGGCTGGACCATAGCGCAACGGCAATCGCCATTGCGGCGATGAGCCCTGTCTTCACCGCAACGTGCAGCCAATTCCCGCCGAGGAGGAAGAAGAGGCTGGATGCGAAGAACGCGGCCGCGCCGACCAGCCACGGATTCGGTCCTGGGCGATCGGATGCCCCGAGCGGCAGCCGCCGGAGGGCAAAGGCAGCCCCGATCAAGCCGAGCACCACGGCAATCGAGACGGCAAACTGCGGCACGGATGGGAGAAAGTGCTGCGATTTCGCCGCCCACAGGAAGACGATCGTACCGCCCAAAAGGTACAGCACGCCGGTAACTGTCAGGCCGATTCGGCCCAGCCAAGGCGTCGTCCTTCGGTCGGGCACGAGCATCTCGACGATGGCGATCGGCACACTAATACTCCAAACCGCATGCCCTACGCAGAAGGCCAAGGCGTTCGAGACGCTGATGCCAAGAGCGGGAACGTATGTGGCGTCCTGGAAGTCGTAACCCTGGAACGACGCATTGAAAAGCGAGTGGTCGAACAGCGCCGGCTCGGCCACGCCGTAAGCGAGCGCGAGCAGCAGGATGGTCGGCCAGCCGCGCCCGGTGCGGCGCACGACCTCCCGGATGAGGAGCGCGCCGCCGCCGTACATCGGAGAGAGGAGAAGCAGGGCCATGGGCTCCTTGATCGAAATGCTGCCGAGCAGGTACTCCCCGACCAGCGGAGCAAGGAAGAACAGCCCGAGCACGGGGGCGAAGCGAGACCAAAAGCTTAGGCGCTGAACTACCCCGTTCTCCGGTGGTATTTTGAGCGAAAGCCCGGTTTCCATTTAGATTCCTCCTTTAATATTGAAGGAAGTTGATTATACGATTAAAAAACTGATTGATTGATCAAATTATAACTTCCGGGTCAGAGCATGTCAAACGGCGAAGCGAAAAAAGAGCCCGGGTTAGGATGGGCTCCATACTGTTGAACGGGGGGAGGTATGTTGAGTTGAAAATGAAAAAGAGAAGGAGCGCATCCTTCTCTTTTCGTATTACTTTATTGTTTGCAGCATTTCGTTTAAGGCTTGTGTCAATCCGTCATTCAATTGGGACAACGCTTGCTTGTCCAGAGGGCTTTTCTGGGAACCCGCCACTTCGGGGTTCAGGCTTTTTTCGAGCTTCTCGTACAGCTCGGCGCTGCGGGGGCGCACGCCGTCCTCGAAGGTGCTCCATACGTCTTCCAATTTAGGGCCGAGCTCTTTTACCTTCGCTTCGTTGCCGGCTTCGATTTCTTTTTTCAAATCGCCGGCGATGCCGAGCATTTGAGTGGCTCCGGCTTTGATCTGGTCGACGGGAATTAATTTTTGCGACAGGTCGTACAGCGTTTGGATCAGTTGGTCGTTTGCTTTGGATAGTACATCTTTATTCAGGGGCGATGCTTTGGACGCCGCGATGGCCGGATCGAGATTTTTTTCGATTTTCTCGTACAGGTCCGGGTATTTCGGCTTGACTCCGTCTTCGAAGGCGCCCCAAGCGTCTTCCAATTTAGGTCCCAGCTCTTTGACTTTGGCTTCGTCGCCGGCCGTTGCCGCTTTACTCAGCTGTTTCGCCGTTTTTAGTAGCTTCGCGGTCCCTTCTTTGATAGCCGCGTCGGATACGGTTGGGTTCTCGGTTTTGGATGGTGCAGGGGAAGCTTGTCCGTTGTTCGCTTGGGCCGATGGAGCCGGAGCAGAGCCGCAGGCGGAGAGGAGCGAGGCGGAGAGGAGCAGGGTGGCGGTGATCAGGGACACAGGCTTGTTCATTCGAAATACCTCCGATGTAATGTCTAAGATGTCAGTTTGGCCGAGCGTTTGCTGATGCGGCTTCCAAGGAGGAAGGCGAGAGCGCCGAGAGCGATCGTGAACTGAGGGATGGTGCTTTCCCATGAAGGGAACATCCCGAGAAAATCAAGGCTGGGCAGCAGAGAGCTGTTCGATGTCCCCAACGTTCCGGCCAATTGCAGGCTGTGAATGCCCAGACCGGTAAATTTGATGCACAGATAAAAGACGATCAGGCTCGAAACCAGGAAAAACGGACGGATCGGCAGCTTCATGCCCACGTACAGCATGAGGAAGGCGAGGACGGCCAAGATGCCGATGCCCAGCACAATGCCAAGCAGAAGCTGCTGAAGGCCGATCTGATTCACCATCCCGACCAGGAACAGCACCGTCTCGGTGCCTTCCCGGAAAATGGCAAGGAAGGAAAGCAAGGCGAGGGAAAATACGTTGCCTGTGCTCAGCGCCGTTTCGGTTTTGACACGGATATAGTCGTTCCACTGCTTGACGTTGGATTTGCTGTGCAGCCAATAGCTCATATACAGCAGCATGGCGGCAGCGAAAATTCCCGTCCAGCCCGCGATGAGAAAGTTATTCGTGCCGAAAGCCCCCGAAGAAAACACAAACTTCACGATGACGGCCAAGATGCCGCTCAGGGCAAGCCCGGCCAGGACGCCCGACCAGATCCACCGGCTCCCTTTGGCCGACTTGGACTTTTTCACAAACGCGAGCAGCGCGCCCACGACGAGCAGTGCCTCCAGCCCTTCCCGAATCGGAATCATGGCTGCATCCCACACGGTGTAGGTCGTCTTTTCCGCAAGCGGCGCAAGATACGCGATCATGTCGTCGATCCGTTTCGCCGCGGCATCGTACTGCTGCTTGGTGATCATGGCCTGGATCACGACCATGTCCCGTTCGGAATCGCTGTAAACGGAAGCGGATTGCGCGACGACATGCCCTTCGACGCTGAGCCAGCTCTCGCGTACGCCGCCGATCCCTTGCAAAGCCGCCGTTTGATCATGCTTGGCGACGCTTTCTTTCGTTTGCTTCAGCAGGGTGATAAAACCGGGAAGCGTGATGTTGCTTTCCTTGCCGTCCGTTCCTTCGGCATATTGGCCTTGGACATAACGTTCCAGCACTTGCCGAAGCTGCTGGAGCGCGGAAACGACATCTTCCGGCTGATTGACCAGAAACGCATAATCGACTTGCCCCATCTGGGACTCGATGTCTTTGTAGGCCGCTTTGGAGTCGGCCTTGACCGTATCCTCCACGTCCATCCATTGATCATGGAACTGATCGTACAAGGCTTTGGCCTTGGCTTGATCTTGCTTTGCAGCATCCAGCGCTTGCGAGATGACCGCGACGGCTTTGGTCATATGCTCGACGCCTTCGCTGGAAGCATGCGCCGCAGGAGGATGAAACAACAGGCTGAACGCCAAAACCAGGCCAAGTAAAGCGAAAAACGGTTTATGCATGGGAACCCCCGCTCTCAAAAAATGGAACCTAATTAACATTGATAATCATTATCAATCACATTAACGTGTTTAATTTTACTTGAACGCAAATTTGCAGGTCAATAAAAATTTTACCGCTAAACCATAGTAAATGTTTCCAGCCCGAATCTGTTGCCGGGGGTCATGGTTCAGCTTTGGCACCCACGATTTTTTGCACAATTTTATCCCCTAAAAAATGGAATCTATCCCTTACCGCCCTGCCGAAGCCATGGTTAAATGAGAGTACGAGCCCAGTTTGAAAGGGGGTGAGCCTGCCGCAGTCGTCGTCGTTTGATGGAGGATGTTCCGGTAGTTTTTATCCATATTCAGGAGGGATTAATGAATGAGCTTTGCGCAAATCGCGCTTCGGCGCACGTTTAGGAAAGCGTTTTCGTTGACCATAATCGCTGTGCTCCTGCTTAGTCTGATTCCGGCGATGGCGCTCGGCGCGGCCGAGTGGCAGCCGAACACCGCCTACAAAGCCGGCGACGAGGTTACCTACGCGGGGCAGACGTACACTTGTTTGCAACCGCATACATCGCTGACTGGCTGGGAGCCGCCGAACGTCCCGGCCTTGTGGAAGGCCGGCGGCAGCGGCGGAACGGATACGCAGCCGCCGACCGCTCCGTCCGGCTTGAAGGCGACCGCTAAAACATCCAACAGCGTGACCCTCGCGTGGAACGCTTCGACGGATAACGTAGGCGTCACCGGCTACGACGTGTACAACGGGGCTGCCGTCGCGGCGAGCGTGACGGGAACGACTGCGACGATCGGCGGGCTGTCTGCGAACACGGCGTACACGTTCACGGTGAAAGCGAAGGACGCAGCGGGCAACGTGTCTGCCGCAAGCCAAGCTGTCACAGTGACGACGGACCCGGCGTCCGGCGATACGCAGCCACCGACGGCGCCGACGAATCTGACCGTTACCGGGAAAACGTCGTCCAGCATCTCGCTGTCCTGGACGGCTTCCACGGATAACGTGGGCGTCACCGGCTATACGGTGGAGTACGGCTCCGGCACCCTGAGCGTCGCGGGCACGACGGCGACGGTAACCGGGCTTGCCGCCGACACGACGTATACGTTCACCGTGAAGGCGAAGGACGCCGCCGGCAACGTCTCGGCCGGTGCCAGCGTACAAGGGAAGACCGAACCGGCGCCGTCCGGAGGCGGGGGCAAGATCGTCGTCGGCTATTGGCACAACTTCGATAACGGGTCCTCGGTGCTCAAACTGCGGGACGTCTCGAAGAAATACGACGTGATCAACGTTGCTTTCGCTGAGCCGGTTTCTCCGGGCAGCGGTACAATTGCCTTTACGCCATTCAATGCGACGGTGGACGAATTCAAAGCGGATGTCGCGTATTTGAAGAGCCAAGGTAAAAAGGTGCTGATCTCCCTCGGCGGTGCCAACGGCACGGTTACGCTGTCCGATGCGACGAAGAAGCAGCAATTTATCAGCACGATGACCTCGATTATCCAAACGTACGGCTTCGACGGGATCGATATCGACCTGGAAGGCAGCTCGGTCGCGCTGAACGGCGGCGATACGGACTTCAAAAACCCGACCACGCCGGGCATCGTGAACCTGGTTGACGCTGTCCGTACGCTCAGCGGCACGTTCGGCAGCGGCTTCGTGCTGACGATGGCGCCGGAGACGGCGTACGTGCAAGGCGGAATGGGTGCTTACGGCGGTCCTTGGGGCGCGTATCTGCCGATCATCCATGCGCTGCGCGACAAGCTGACGTATATTCACGTTCAGCATTACAACAGCGGCTCGATGACGGGGCTTGACGGCCGTTCTTACGCTCAAGGTACGGCGGATTTCCACGTCGCGATGGCCGAGATGCTGCTGAAGGGCTTCCCTGTCAATAACAATGCGAACAACGTATTCCCGGCGCTGCGTCCGGAGCAGGTCGCCATCGGCGTACCTGCGGTGCCGAGCGCCGCGGGAGGCGGATATACATCGGCGGCCGAGGTGCAAAAGGCGATTACGTATCTCGTCAAGGGCACGTCGTTCGGCGGCAGCTACAAGCTGCAAAACCCGGCCGGCTATCCCGGCTTCAAAGGACTCATGACTTGGTCGATCAACTGGGATGCGGCAAGCGGCTACGGCTTTGTCAACAGCCACCGTCCGTTCTTGGACGGCCTGAAATAATCAATAGCAAAACGGTCTCTCGCCATGGCGGGAGACCGTTTTTGTACGCTCATCGTCAGGGGGGTGGACCGTGACTTTTTTAACATTTTTAAAAAGGGGTGTAATTTACGGCGAGAGGCACCGAAATATTTACATAAGAGGAAAACAGCACATATTCAGGAGGACGCTATGAACGACAAGCAGGAACCAACCCAATGGACCGGGTCCAAAATGACCCGTCGCAAGCTTCTTTCTTCTTTAGGACTCGCAGGCGCCGCCGTAGCGGCTGGAACGTCTCTTGGCAGTCCGGTGTTCGGCGCGACGGTTACGGAGCAAGTATATGGGCAGCAGTTGCCCACCTCTACCGCGCAACCCGCGGCGGCAGACGCGCGGGCAGCAGCTCATATCCTGTTAATCGACCCGGCGAAATGGGGCATTTCGACGGACGGAACGAACGCGCGGGCAACGACGGACGGACTCAATGCGGCTCTGGCCGACGCCAAGTCCAAGGGATTCGGCGAAGTGTACCTGCCGAAAGGGAAATACTTGATCGATGCCGTGTGCAAAACCAACCATTCGCCCGAAATCGGGGGAGGCATCAGAGTTCCTTCCAACCTCAAGCTGACGCTGGATTCGGAAGCGGAATTAAAGGTGGAGCCGAACGGCTCATACGGCTATTCCTGTATTTTTCTGGACAATGTCCACAACGTGACCATTACCGGCGGAATCTTGACAGGCGACCGTAACGAACACGATTACAGCAACAAAACCAAGCCGACGCATGAGTGGGGATTTGGGATTAACGTCCGCGGAGGAACCAACATTACGATCGACAATGTGCGGATTAAGGATTGTTCGGGAGACTGCATTTATGTCAATGCCATCGGAATGATTAATTACGGGACCGTCCCGTATACCCCGCCGCAGAAGGTAACGATTCAGAACTGTACGCTGGACGGCTCCAGACGCAACAATATCTCGATTAGCGCTTGCGACGGCGTCGTCATCCGCAACAACCTCATCCTGAACGCGGGGATTCAGACCGATGCGGGTCCCGGGTTTAAATCCAAGATCGGCCCCGGATTCGGCATCGACATCGAGGGGTATGGCGAGGGCGATATCGATTATGAAACCCCGCTGAACATTGTCATCCAGGGCAACCAGTTTCGGGGGAACCGGGTGTATTCGGTAGGCAATTTCAATGGATACGGCGTCGTGATCGAGGGCAATTTTGCGGACAATACCCTCTCTTACGGAAACGGCACCGACACCGTCATTGCCAACAACGTTCTGATCCGCACGGATCGCCAGCGGACGGGGATTGACGGCCAAGGCGTGTCCCAGGGTCTGGAAGCAAATCATGTGACCATCATGGGAAATATCGTGAAAGGCTTTGGCAGCGGCATGGATATCCGGGGAAAAGACGTGGTTGTGACCGGCAACGCGTTATCCCATTTGGGGGAGGCCGGGGTGGGAATCGCCGCGTTCGCCGCGGAAAACGTATGGATCGCGAACAACTCCGTGTACCGGACGAAAGGGACGCCTTACCGGATCGCCAGCTGCAAGGATGTCCAACTTGTCAACAATAAAGCGCACGGCTCCGACAAGACGGCGATCGAAGCCAACGCTTCCTCCCAGGTCATCTTGCGCGGCAATGTCGTCCGCGATTGCAGCGGAGGCATCAAGGTGACCAACATTTCGAGCGAAGCGTCCAACAGCGAAGTCGTCGTGGAGAGCAACCATATCGATCTGACGGAATACAAGGGAAAAACCGCCTATGCCATCTCCTTCGATTCCAAAAGCGAGGTAACCCTGAAAGGGAACCGGATTCCCGGCCCCAGAAACACCGCCATCTACGGCGAGGGCGGCATCGGAAAACGGGCCAAAATAGCGGACAACGAAATAGCCGATGCAAACAGCTTCACCGCCATGATCCAAATTGTAGGCGGAGCAAAGCACGAGATCGTGGGTAATAACGTAACCTTTAACAAGTCTTCCAATGGCGGAGTCGGGATTTATTTAAAAGATGCTAAGGATTCCATCGTGGCAAAAAATACCGTATATTCCAACTCCGAGTACGCCTTGACCCATTCCATCGCCACCAAAGAATCGACGGGCACGAAGGTGCTGAACAACATCGTCATGAAAGGGGCCCTGTCGCTTAACGAGAAGACCGACCTGAACGCCGGCAATACGGTAGTTTAGCGCGGCTAAATCCCCGTGAATGTAAAAAAACGCCTCCCCGCGACGTTTAAAAGAAAGTCGAAGGGAGGCGCGCTTTAGAGATACCGTAGATCAATGACCGGCGGTATAAGTGTCGGGGGAAGCGCCGTCCAGAAACGGGCTGCGCCGGCCGATATGGTACACGTACAGCTCATGCATCGCCCGCGTGCAGGCCGTGTAGAACAGCTTGCGCTCGGCTTCCCGGCCGTATTGCTCCATCGAGGCGTTGTAGATGACGACCGCGTCGAACTCGACGCCCTTGGCCAAGTACGACGGGATCACCAGCACGCCGGGCTCGAAGGAGGCCGTCTCCGTCCCGACGAGGCGAAGCGGAACCCCTGCGGCTTGCAGGGCGTCGCATGCTTCCCGGCTCTCCGCCGCCGTCTTGCAGATGACGCCGATCGTCTTGTGGCCGTCCGCCAGCAGGGCCCGGATGCGCCCGGCGACCTTGGCGCCCAGATCGGCCCGGTCCGCCGCTTCCGCGACGACGGGCAGGCTGCCGCCGCGGTTGAACGGCTCGATGGCCGTGCCGTCCGCCAGCAGGCCGCGGGTGAACTCGACGATCTCCCGCGTCGAGCGGTAGCTTCGCGTCAACACGTTCGTCTCCGTATGCTCCGGCCCGTACAGCGAGGTCAGCGGCACGAACCCTTCCGTATTGGCGGAGGCGTGCGCGTAGATGGCTTGGTTCCAGTCGCCGAGGACGGTCATTTTGCTGCGCGGGAACAGCCGCCGGATGAACGCGAACTGGAACGGCGTGTAGTCCTGTCCTTCGTCGATGAAGACGTGGCGGATTGTGTTGTTCGTTTGGAAGCCTTCGATCCGCTCTTTCAAGTACAAATACGGCGCTCCGTCCTCGCTGGCCAGCTCGCCGCGCTCCAGCTTTTCCGCGGTCTGCTTGCATATGTCCTCCCAATGCGGCGGCAGGCCGGCTTCGGGCGCGAGGTCCGCGAAGCGTCCCGGCTCGGCGAACAGCTGCCGGTACACGGCAGGAATGTCGATGAAGTTGAGCCGTTTGGCGCTCACGCGGAGTGGCTTGAAATGCTCCTGAACGACCATCGTGGCCAGCAGCTCCTGCTCGCGCTGGAAGTCGTTGAACGTGTCTTCAGCATACTGTTTTTTGCGCTGCAATTGATGATAGGCTTGCAGGTACGCTTCCTTGTCGAGCAGCTCGATCTCGTCCTCGACCCACGACTTGGATCGCTCCCGCCGCCCCAGCCGCTTCAGCTCCTTCAGCAGCCATTCGGAGGTCAGGATCATCCGGTTCGGAATCGGCAGCGCCGGATCGAGGCTGTAGAAATAGGCTGCGATCTGTCCGCCCGTGACGATAGGCTCCTCGCGGAAGCTCACGTCCTTGAACAGCAGCCCTTCTCTGCCGAGCCGCTCCGCATACCGCTCCAGCATATGCATGAAGGAAGTGCCCGCTTTGAACAAAATGCCTTCGATTCGCGCGTCATAGCCGGGGTCTCCGGCCGCCGTCAGCGTGTATTCCGCTTGCTCGAACGGGTCTTCCACACGGAACGTACCGCCGAGCCGGTGCTCCAGATATTCCTGGAACGTCGTCTGCTGCATGTTTTCCTCCCCGAGCTCGGGTAACACAGTAGAGACGTAGCTGTTGAACATCGGATTGGGCGAGAAGAGCACGATCTGCTCCGCGCTCAGCGTTTCCCGGTACCGGTACAGGAGGTACGCGACTCGCTGCAGGGCGGCCGACGTTTTGCCGCTGCCCGCCGCGCCCTGTACGATCAGCAGCCGGCTGCGCTCGTTGCGGATGATCCGGTTCTGCTCCTTTTGAATCGTGGCGACGATGCTCTTCATCTGGGCGTCCGAATGCTTGCCGAGCACTTCCTGCAGCAGCTCGTCGCCGATCGTGACGCCGGTGTCGAACAAGCTGCGGATGACCGCGTCGCGAATAATATATTGCCGCTTCAGCTCCATCTCGCCGGAGATGACGCCGCCGGGTGTCTCATACTGCGCCGGTCCCGGCGGGTAATCGTAGTACAGGCTCGATACGGGAGCGCGCCAGTCGTAGATCAGGAACTGCTCGCCGCTATCGTCCAGGAACGATCCGATGCCCAGGTACACGGCTTCGGCGCGCCGTTCCCCGTCTTCCAGAAAATCGATACGCCCGAAATACGGGGTCGTCTGCAATCGCTTCAGCTTCGTCAGTTGCTTCTGGGCATGCCGGTGGCTGTGCTCGCGGCCGACAAGCACCTCGGCTTGCTGCTTGAGGCTTGCGTATGTTTCTATGGCATCGTCGGGAGCGTCCAGATTGACGGTCACATCGTCCCAAAAATGCTTGCGGATATCGACGATATCCGATCTTAGCTCGCCGACCTCCCGCTGGAGGGTATCGATGCTCTTGCCGATGTCCCGGGTTACCCGTTCGACCCGCTCCTGCTCTTCCTGCCACACTTGCTGCATGTTAACCACGTTACCGCCCCTTTTTTCAAAAGATTTGACAAATCGCCGATGCATGTGTTAATATGATAGTGGGTAAATTTAAGAGTGGAACCACAATATAGGTGGCGACCAATCTCCATTTTAGCATGGTTCTGCATGCAATTCAATAGAAGTACATCATCGCACGCTAACAAACGGAGACGCACATGACGCCTCCGTTTTTTCTGTTGCAGTCCCCCGCGCACCGCCAAGACCGAGAACAGCCCGAAAAAGGCAAGCGGCATGGTGCCGTACCTTCCGCTTTCGTTAAGCCACTTCAACGCGCCATCAGAATAAAGCGGACATGAAAGTCAGCTTCCCTATTCACTATCGCCGCTCTTGTGGCGAAGTATACTATATACATATCGTTTTACAAGGGAATCGCACATTCCTTATGTCACGTTGGAAGAGGGTGGGGGTATGTCGCTAAGTAACTACATTATCGAATCCAAGTCGTTTTGTGACGATGCGGGGATGAATCCGAAAGAGATTCCGTTTCCCAAAGTCGTGATGACGCCGAATGAGCTGGAGGACAAGCGTCAGGACTATGAGGAAATCTTGTCCGTCGTCCAGTTTTTTGGCAACAAGATTTTGGATTCGATGAAGGGCACGCCGATCTTGTTGTCGGTTGCCGACGCACGGGGGTTCATCCTGCATATGATGGGGGATGAAACCATCAAGAACATGATCAATCAGCTCGGCATCCGCACCGGCATTCAATTCTCCGAGGAAGTCATGGGCACCAATGTGGTGAACCTTTCTTTGAAGCACAGCGGCTACGCCATCCAATTGATCGGCCCCGATCATTACCACGAATACCTGCATCAAACCGCCTGCTACGCCGTAGCTTTTCATTATACCGATGCCAACAATCTGCTAGGAAGCCTCATCATTATGACGGCTATCGAATACCAGAATCCGCTGATGGTCACCATGCTGTCCACCACCGTGGATTCGATCGAGAGGGAGCTGATGCTTCGCAAGCAGAACCGCAAGCTGGACATTATGAATCAAATTCTGATGGACAACACGCGCAACGGCATTATTATCACCGATAAAGAGGGGGAAATTACGGATTTTAATCACTTTGCTCAAGATCTTACAGGTCTGTCCAAAGAGCAAACGCTGGGGAGGTCGGTGCTGTTTCTTGAACCCATGGGGCAATACATCTACGATGTGATCCGCCACGGGAAAAAGTACGAAGATATTCAAATCAGCTTTGAGCGCAAGGGGAACGGGACGCGCACGGTGTGCCTGTTCGACGCGTTCCCGATCTACGATGAGTACAAACGGCTTATCGGCGCCTTCGGCCAGTTCCGTAACATTACGGACCGGTATGAGGCGGAGGAGAAATACAATTATTTGGCCAATCACGACGATCTGACCAAGCTGCCCAACCGCAGGTATTACAAGCAAGTGCTTGTCCCTCTGCTGGAGCGGGCGAAGCGGGGGCTGCATCCGTCCGGCATTGCCATTATGTATCTGGATCTCGACCGCTTCAAGCTGGTCAACGACACGTTGGGGCACTCCAACGGAGATCTGCTGCTCAAGCAAATTGCCGAGCGGCTGACGAGCAGCCTCGAGGCGACGGATCTGGTTGCGCGCATGGGCGGCGACGAATTTATGTTTCTGTTTCCGATCGTGACGGACGAGCAGCAGGTCGTCCATCGTGCCGAGCGCATACTAAGCCTGTTCCAGCATCCGTTCAACATGAACGGGTACGAGTTTCATATTACGGCCAGCATCGGCATCGCGTTCTACCCGGACGACGGTCTCGACATCGAGATGCTGATGATTCATGCGGATACGGCGATGTACCGGGCGAAGCAGCGCGGCAAAAATCAATATGTCATTTATTCCGACGACATGCAGACGAAGTCCCACGAGAAAATCAAGATGGAAACGTCGCTGCGTCGCGCGATCGACAATAACGAATTCGTGCTGTATTACCAGCCGCAAATCGATATCAAAAGCGGAGATATCAAGGGCGCCGAGGCGCTGATTCGCTGGATGCACCCCGAGCGCGGGCTTGTGTCTCCCTATGAATTCATTCCGTTAGCGGAAGAAACCGGACTTATTATCCAGATGGATCAATGGGTGCTGCGCACCGCTTGCATGCAGAACAAGAGCTGGCAGGAAAAAGGACTGCCGCCGATGCGCGTCGCCGTGAACTTGTCCTCCCAGCAATTTTCCAAAGAATATTTGGCCGAGACGGTCAAAGCCATTTTGGAGGAGACCGGGCTTGAGCCGAAATTCCTTGAGCTGGAAATTACCGAAACGATGACGATGGATGTGGAGCATACGATTCCGACGCTGCGCCAGCTGCATGGTCTCGGAGTCCAGATCAGTATCGACGATTTCGGAACGGGGTACAGCTCGCTCAATTATTTGAAAAAGTTTTCGATCGACCGCCTGAAGATCGATCAGTCGTTCGTGCGGGATATTATGACGAATTCCCACGATTCGGACATCGTCGGTACCATCATCGCGATGGCGCACAATCTGGGGCTGGAGGTTATTGCGGAAGGCGTCGAAGAGAAAGACCAGCTCCGTTTCCTGCAGTACCAAAAATGCAACGAAGTGCAAGGATACTACTTCAGCGAGCCGATCCCGGCAGAGAAGTTCGAGCTGTATTTTCAGGAGCTGCAGGAAAAGGTCAAAAGAAAATATTGATGCTTTCAAAAAAAGGGGATCATCATGAAAACTGTGGCTCAATTATTAGTGGAGCATTTGATTCGATGGGGCGTTACCCATGTATTCGGCATCCCAGGAAAGCCGGTGACGCCTCTGGTCATGGAGATGGACCGGCAGGGCATCGCCTTCGTGCTGAGCAAGCATGAAGGCGGCGCAGGGTTCGCAGCGGCGGGGTACGCCTTCGAAGGCGGGCGGCTTGGCGCAGCGCTGAGCACGGCGGGGCCGGGCGGCATCAACATGCTGACCGCCGCGGGACAAGCGAAGGCGACGGGCGTTCCCGTCCTGTTCTTGACCGGGCAGCCGCCGATCAAAGAGATCGGCAAGGTGCTCGGGCAGGACAGCACGCTGTTCGGCACCGACCTCGTCAAGATGTTCGAGCCGGTGACGAAATTCAGCGCGCGCATCGAGCGCGGCGAACTGCTGGAGACGTACCTGCGCCATGCGATCGAACAAGCCTGCACCGGGGTGAAAGGCCCCGTCCATCTCTCCATCCCCTTGGACGTTCTGACAGAGGAAGTCCGACCTTTTCAAATTCCGCTGCCGACGCATTATCCGGCCGTTCTTTCCGCTAATCTCGATCAAGTGATCGAATGGCTTGATGCGGCAAGGCGTCCGGTGCTGTTCGTGGGCGGCGGCGTGCACGCTTGCCGGGTCTACGAAGAGCTCCGGCAGCTGGCCGAACGATGGAGCATTCCCGTGATGACGATGCCGGGAGGCAAGGGCGCGTTCGTATCCGGGCATCCGCTGTCGCTCGGACCGTTCGGTCTTGGCGGCAACGAGACGTCCAAAGCCTATATGGGCGAAGGTGTCGACGTGATGATGGTCGTGGGCAGCCAGCTCAGCGACTTGGAGCTGCCCGGACTGACGCCGGACATGTACCCGCAGCGGATGATCCATTTCGACTACGAGCCGACGTTTATCGGCAAAGCGGTGCCCGTGCCGGTGCTCCCGGTGCTTGGCGACTTGAAGCGCAATCTTCAGGAGCTGCTACGGTTGACGGATGGCCGTCGGGTAGAGCTTACAAGCGCGTATGCCGAGGCTGCGGCCGCATCGGAACCGGCCGCCGAAGCGGAGGAGCCGACGGAGAGCCGGTGGCTGACCGGACGGCAGACGATGCGCGTCCTGCGGTCGGCGCTGCCGAAGGAGGCTGTGGTGTACGGCGATGCGGGCAGCCATTCCTTTTATGCGGTGAAGCACTTGGATATCGAGGTGCCCGGGACGTTCTACTTCGAAGAAGTGTATGCGACGATGGGCCGCGCCATCGGATATGCCGTCGGCGCCCAGCTTGCGGAGCCGGACAAAACGATCGTCTGCCTGACCGGGGACGGATGCCTGTTCATGAACGGCACGGAAATCTCGACGGCGGTGAATGCCGGCGCTCCGGTCATTTTCGTTGTGATGAATAACAGCAGTCTGGATATGGTGGAAAAAGGGATGGCCCGGCATCTGGGCCGTGCGATCGGGACGAATTACACGGTGCCGGTGCACGCCGCCAAGTTCGGGGAAGCGATGGGAGCGGAAGCGTTCCGCTGCTCGACCGAAGCCGAGCTGTATGCTGCGGTGACGCAGGCGCTGGCGATGCGACGTACGGCCGTGATCGAAGTGATGGCCGATCCGCTGGAAATTCCGCCGACGATGGCGCGCGGGTAACTGGAGAGGGTCATGAATACATAAGCAGAGGTGAGTACGATGGGAAGCGAAGACCGGTTAACGAACGCCGATCGGTATGAACGGGGCATGAAGACGTTAGTGGAGATGGTCGGAGAAGAAGGAGCGCAGACGATCGGGAATATCGGTGCTTTTTTCCCGGATATGGCGCATCAGATCGTATCCTTCGGATTCGGCGATTTGTACTCGCGCAAGACGCTGGACCTGAAGCAGCGGGAGATCATTACGATCACCTCGCTCATCACGCAGGGGGCGACGGAGCAGTTGCCGTTCCATGTGCATGCGGCGCTGAACGTCGGCTTGACGCCAGAGGAAATTTTGGAGATCGTCCTGCACTGTGCAGGCTACGCCGGGTTCCCGAAAGCATGCGGAGCCTTGAATGTGGTCAGCGAAGTGTTCAAAGCACGGAACATTACGCCGGTTACGGCGTAGGAACAGACGACAACGGCCCAAGTGCGTGAATTTAAAAATTGCCAATAGAATAGCCAAAACTGCAATAAGAAAAAGGATTAGACCGCGAATTTTTCGCACCTAATCCTTTGGTTTTTTTACGCCTGAATATAAAAGTTTAAATCCTGCCCGTTTTTGACAGGTTCCTGCGTGAACGTATAGCCGTGCTTGACGACTTCTTCCGGGATGTTGCGGAAAGCCGCCGGACAGTCGACAATGACATGAAGCAGCTGCCCCTTCGTCATGTCCCGTAAGGTTTCCAGCGTATAAATAACAGGGTATGGACAAGATTCCCCTCGAAGATCCAACGTGAAATCAACTTCAACCGACATTTTTGTAGTCCCCTTTCTTGAATCCAACGCCGAAGCGGTAGTTTTTTTGCCAGTATACGGCCACGGCATATCCGATTCCCAGCAAGATCAAGGTCAACAGCAGCGCGCCGACCGGCCCCATGATCGTGAGCAGATTGATTTTGGCGCCGCTTTGCACGAGCGCGTTATAGACACCGAGATGATCCCAAGCATAGGCGAGGGCCGTGGCCCCGATAATGTTGCCAATAAATACGGGTAAGAACACGACTTGTCCTTCCATCAGCCGGTACATCATGCCTGTCTCGCAGCCGCCAGCCAGTACGATGCCGATGCCGAACAGCACGCCGCCGATAAATGTGCTTGGCGCGGCGATCTTGGTAATCGGGTCCAAGCCGTAAATCAGAATGATTAGCAGTGTCGCCACGGAACTAATTGCCATGCCGACCGTGATTGCTTTCGTCATGGTGGCCCGCCCGCTGATCCATAAATCGCGGAACGCAGATGTAAAACAAATTTGCCCTCTTTCAATCAAAATACCGAATGCGGCCCCGAATAAAGCGGCTACGCCCAACATCGTGCGGCCCGAGATAAAAAAGTAAACGATAAGACCTGCATATAACAATGCAATAACGGTCCCTGCAATAGGTTGAATTTTTCTGGCTTTGGCAGCGCTTTGGGCTATATTGCCCTTTTGCAGGGCAGGCTTGCCTTTCCACCATCTTGTATTGACGATTTTAACGCCCGCGTAAGTGCCGATTGCGGTGGCGATCATAAATATCCAAGCATGAAATGAAAACTGAGGTACACCAGTGAAAAGGGCAGCCAGATTGCAGCCTAGCGCCAAACGGGCGCCGACACCCGCGATGAATCCGCCAATCAGCCCTTGCAGCAAGCGTCGCTTTTGCTTCGGAACTCTTACCTTAAAATTATTGCTGAGCAAAATCATAATCAAGGCGCCGATGAACATGCCCCACACGATCCAGCCGTCTGTTCTGCTGAAGGTCGTTCCGTCCATGCGAATCAAGCCGTAATAGGCCCAATTGGAAACATCCACGCCGAAAAGCTGTAAAACGTGCCCTCCCAAACGAGTGAATTCGCCGGTTACGGCCCATACGGTTCCGGTAATTCCGAAGTAGAGTGCGCTCAGAAGACCTGCGATTCCCATCGCGGCATAGGGGCTCCAGTAATTGTTGAGCAATTTGCCTAACATGTGTTTCATTTTTCATATCCCTTCAATCTGTCAAAATGCAATCCTGATCGGTTTAATGCAGCAACACACTTCTCATATATACGTGGAGTGAAAATGCTATCCTCCATTTTACTACAATCGGCGTCAGTTGTGGGTGATACGATTCATATAGAAAGAAACCGTGTGTGCTATAAGCTGCTCATTGATGTGTAGGATGCGGGGTAAAGAGGAGGAAGGGGCTTTTTTTGCATACCTAAAACACCGCCAACATAGGGTGTGCGGAGAAAATAGATGGCTCTACAAGCCGTATGGAAGGTTATGCAGGTATGTTATTTATCGGCCGCGTCTTCTTTCTCGTTTACCGAGACAACAAGTTGGTCTACGGTAATATCCAAGGCTTCGCAAATTTGCTCTAACGTGCGAATATAAACTCTGTCTACGGAATTAGAACAGAGATGGTTGATGGTTGCAATTCGCATATTCATTGAGAGAGCAAACTGCCGTTGTGAAATACCGCGTTCTGCTAATATATCTCGTAATCTAATGTGAATCTTCATAGCTCCTCCATTACCTTTAAGCGTAATTAAGTTTTTATTATACCATAGTCTGGTCAATAATACATTGCGCTATACTCTTAAGAGTGGTATAGTTAATCGAAGGGATTGAACTCTTAACGGTTTAATCGCTTAAGGGTAGTATTGGTTTTATATTCTACAACGGAGGTCGCTTTTAATGAATGTAACCAGCTATATTCTAGTCTCAACCGCGGGGAAAGCTTTCAGCAATCGTAGGAAGGGTGGGCGACATGGATATAAATAAACTTCTCCTCGTAGACAGATTGGACGCCGAAGAACGAGAATTAATACTGCAAATTCAAACCTACGAAGCTTGCACAATGTCTGTACTGAAGATGGCAAGCAATCAAGAGGCGTCTTTACATAGATTAGCGGTTGAAGACATCGTTTCATGTCTTCACCGAATGAACATGGATTTGCAAACAGAGTTACTTCATGTGAGGTTAAAAAGAGCGTTGGATTCCATAATTTAATTAAGATGTCTTGAAGTACGTCTGACTAATTGTCAGCCACATGGATCGCTTCAAGCGCAGTGATCAAGAAAAAAATTCTTGACAACAAATTAGTTAGGTGCCATACTATATTCATGGCTAACGATAACAAAGTTTGGAATCAGAATGACGCGATTCCCTCGCTTGTCCAATCGAAGCGTCAGATTGAGCGTTATGGGCTGGATGTCGACGCACAGGCCATTCTTGTCGCTACCAGGCTATTGGCAGCAGGAACGAGGCTTGGGCATGCCTCGGAGGTCCATTTTGCAAGATTCGGTTTATCGACAGGACGGTACCGGGTGCTGGTCGAGCTGGAGGATAGCGAGGGAGAAGCGTTGCCGTCGCAATTGGCGGAAAATTTGGGTGTTACGCGCGCTACAATGACGGGGCTGATCGACACTCTGGAACGGGACGGACTCGTATCCCGCCGGACCAGCGCTCAAGACGGCCGCCAGAGATCGGTCATTCTGACGGAGGAAGGAGCGAGGCGGCTTCAAGCTATGGCCCCGGAGCACTTCGCGAGGCTGGAAGCGATGGTTGGCCTTCTCAGTATCGAGGAGCGCGGCGTATTTCTTGACCTGCTTGGGCGGGTAACGCAGGGGATCTCGGCACTTACGGACGAGACGATCGAACCGAACAAACCGGCGGGGGAATCCAAGAAAAAGCAGCACAGGAGCAAAGGGTAAAACGGGCTAGGTTCACTAGCCCATTTTCACCCGCATATAGTTAGGTTCCTAATTATATGTGGTATAAATTAAGTGCGAACCACATGAGCAAAAGAAAGGAGCAAGTGCATGAACAGGATGGAATCCGCGGATAAGCGGGGAGGCGCTTCTTACATCGCGTCTGCCGGTTCTCGCGCAAAAAGCTTCGTGCTATGGCGGGAAGTGGCCATGGCCTATATCTCCCCCGCCGTCATGGCGGGAATCGGAGGATTGGTTACCGCCGACAAGGGGCTTCAAATTGCGGCGCTGACCACCATTGGCGGAGCATCGGCCTTGATCGCCTGGATGCTGGGCCTCTGGCTGCGAAGTGCGGGAGGCAAAAATCGTTGGATTGCCGGCGCGAATCGCCTGATTGTCACGGGTACTTTTACCTTGGGCGGTATTGCCTTCGGTTTATTGGTCGCCTGGGCGACGGCATATTTGTTCGGGATCCTGCGGCCGTTTGATCCTGCGGCTTGGGTTGATCGGGTGTGGCTCGATTTTCCGATGTCCGGAGCGATAGCAAGCACGATCATGATCTGGCGCTGGCGCTCACTGCAGCCAAAAACTAATTAATCAAAGGAGAAGATAAAGATGATTGTTATTCTAGGAGCAACAGGTACGATTGGCAGTGCGCTTGTGAAACGTTTGGTTGATCTCGGTGTGCCCGCGCGGGCGCTGAGCAGAGAGCCGGAAAAGCTGCGGCATCAGCTTGGGGAGTGGGGCGGATCGACGATCGAGGTCGCAGCGGCCGACGCAGCCGATCCTGAGTCGATGCGGCGCGCTTTCGCAGGGGCCAGCCAGCTTTTCATGGCGATGTCCAACAGTCCGAGACAAGTGGAGCTGGAGACTTCGATCATTCGTATGGCCGCAGAAGCCGGAATCGGGCATATCGTAAAAATATCCAGTCCTGCCTACGACCCGAGCGCCCCGGTAGCCGTCGCGGGATGGCACCAAAAAATCGAGAAATTTTTGTCCGAATCCGGGCTCAAGAATACCGTGCTGCGTCCCTATGCTTTTATGCAAAACCTGCAGCGCCTGGCTCCGACCGTTATCCATCAAGGGGCATTCTACGGCTGCATGGGCGAAGCGGCGTGCAATTTCATCGACTGCCGGGATATTGCGGACGTTGCCGCAGAGGCGCTGACCAACCCCGAGGCCGCCGGGCATGTATACACACTTACCGGGGCGGAGGTTTTCAGTTATCCGCAAATTGCGGACAAGCTGTCTGCCCTGCTCGGCAAGCCGATCCGGTATATCAATATGGAGCCCGAAGCGCTGCGCCGCGATCTGATGGAGTTCGGTCATATGCCTCTTTGGCTTGCGAACCATGTGACGGAAATTCAGTCCATGTCGGTGGCACTGCCGGAAAAGCCTACGGATACCGTAAAGCGTCTGCTCGGCAGAGAGCCGCGCTCGCTGGATGCTTTTCTGCGCGAGCATGCGGACATCTTCAAGTAACGTTTACGGCCTGGTGTGCTTCCTTGAGAAGCCACCCGGGCCGTTTTTTGTTTACTGGCTTCAAACTTTAAAACGGTGGATCGATTGCTGAAGCTCTTGTGCCATCTCCAGCAAGTGTCCGGCCGACGCCGTGATCTCCGCCATGGCATCGAGCTGCTTGCTGCTGGCTCCGGCGATATGCTGGGTTCCTTCGGCATTGGCCGTTGCAGCCGCGGCAATCGATCCGATGGAGCCGGCGACGTGCCCGCTGTCCTCGGCCATTTTGCTTGAGGCGGCGGCCACATCCTCCATCTGCCCACGGATGCCTCGGATGGCCAGGACGATATGGTCGAACGAAGCGCCGGCTTCGTTCACCGTCTGGAGGCCGGAGTCGGCCTCGGCCGCGCTGCGCCGGGTCATCTCGATCGCCGCTTGAATCTCGGTCCGGGCGGATTCGATCAGCTCGGTGATGGTTTGCGCCGATTCGGCCGACCGCATGGCCAGCTTGCGAACTTCGCCGGCCACGACGGCGAAGCCTTTGCCTTGTTCCCCGGCGCGAGCGGATTCGATTCCGGCGTTCAGGGCGAGCAGGTTCGTCTGACGCGCGAGGTCCGTGATGAGCTGAATGGAAGTCCCGATCTCCCGGGAACGGGCATCGAGCCGATTCACCGTTTCGGTCATCCGGCTGATCGTCTCATGCACCAGAGAGATTTGCTTCATGGACGTATGGATGGCTTGATTGCCCTGCAGCGCGGCTTCCTCCGTCATTTGGATCGCGGTGAAGACGTCTCCGGACTTGGCGGCAGTTTGCCGGGCGTTCAGGGCGATCGTTCCGATAATTTCAGAGCTGTGCCCGACCGCTTCATTCTGGGTTTCCGTTCCGCTTGCGACCTCCCGCACCGTGGCCGCAATATGCTCGGATGCCCGGCTCGTTTCCTCGGCGCGGACGCTCAGCTGAACTGCATACGCCGCGAACCGTTCCGCATGAGCGCCAACCTGCCGTACAAGTCCTTGCAGGTGCCGGACCATATGATTGAACGACGAAGCCAACTCTTGGAACTCGCCTCCCGACCGGATCGCAAGCTGCTTGGTCAAATCCCCTTCCCCCTCTGCAATTTCTTTCAGCTGCCGGTTAACCATGACGAGCGGCTTCGAAACCCGCGAGGCTATGATCAGGCCGAAAACAAGGGCAATTCCGATGGCCGCGGCGCTGGCCGTCACAATGAGCTGCTGGGTGGAGGCGACGCGGGCGGCGTTGGTTTCATAGGCATGGCGCATCGCTTCTTCCTGCCGGTCGACGATGATTTTGGCTTGATTTTTGATCTCCGTGCCTGCCGGAAGTACCTCCTGACTGACGATCGCCCGCGCCTGCTTCGGGTCTGTTTTCAGCAAGGCGACCACCTTGTCCGCACTCTGTTGCAGCGAGCGGTTCCGCTCGGTAATTTGCGCCAGGGCGGCTTGATCTTCAGGCTGAGCCAACATGGGCTTCACTTTGTCCGCCAGTTCGCTCAAATCCGCGTTCGTTCGCTGAAAACCCTGCAAATACTGGCTTTCCTGTACGACGAAGTACGCATTGAGGAAGTTCATCTGCTGCGCGGCGTCGAACTGAATGACGTGGGTATCCAGCGCCGCTTGAATATCGCTGCGGATCAACTCGGAGTATGAGCGGTTCACGGACTGCAACGAGTAAAAGGACATACCGCCGATGACGGCGAGCAGCAGAGGCGCTACGAGGAAGCCGATCACGATTTGTTTGGCGATAGACAGATTCATGGAAATCGTTCCTTTCTTTATTGTAGACCTAAAGAATCGGGCCCTTGGAACTATATATTTTCCATCTTACAGGAACGTCTTTGAAGATAGTGTTAAGTTATTGTAGATGCCTCGTCGGCCGCAAAAAGGTTCATCAGCAGATTTAGGGGCGTATGGTTCTCGAGCAATGGGGTTGCGAGCGGGGAATCACTGATAATGTTCGTAATTTCGTTTTATATTGGACGAGATCACAGGATGAACGTGTATTTTTTCTGTAAATCACGAACAAATTCAAGATAATACCTTGACACTGATCTGAAATTCCGGTAACGTAATTTACGTAAACCGAATAAGCGTCACAGATGAGACTGTTCGTATATCTTCGGCATGACGGGCCGGGGGTCTCTACAAGGAACCGACAATTCCTGGCTACGAGCGGCGGGTTTTCCATACCCGCTCGAGGCCGGGATTTTTTGCGTCTCCGGGCGGGTAGGCACGAGATTATTCGTTCGATGGAGGGAAAGCGAAGATGGGCAATCGCTTTGATGTGATTATTGTTGGAGCCGGACCAGCGGGGATTTTTGCCGCTTATGAGCTAACGTTGAAAGCGCCTCACAAACGCGTTTTGTTAATCGATAAAGGACACGATATCGACAGCCGCCGGTGTCCGATTCTGGAAGAAAAGATCCGGCTCTGTCCTCCTCCTGCGGGGAAAAAGGAATATGCGGGCTGTCTGCCAGCCTGTTCGATTACGGGCGGGTTCGGCGGAGCGGGCGCATACAGCGACGGGAAGTTTAACATTACGACGGAATTCGGCGGATGGCTGACCGATTATTTGCCGCCGTCGCAGGTGCTGGAGCTTATTCATTACGTTGACAGTCTCAATCTGCGGCATGGCGCACCCGATACAATCACCGATCCGATGACCGAGGTCGTGCGCTCGATCGAGCAGCGTGGCTACGCGGCCGGACTCAAGCTTCTGCGGGCGCAGGTCAGGCATCTGGGGACCGAGAAAAATTTGCAAATTCTGAAATCGATCAACGACTATTTGAAGCGGCATATCGAGGTGCGGTTCAAGACGGAAGTGGCTGACGTGCTGACGGTGAAAGAAGCGGAAGGCTACCGGGTGCAAGGCGTCGTGCTGTCCAGCGGCGAGGAGCTGGAAGCGGACGCTGTGATCGTCGTGCCGGGTCGGGACGGTTCGGCTTGGCTGACGGAAATTCTCCGCAAGCGGCGCATCCCGATGTTCAACAACCAAGTGGACGTCGGTGTCCGGGTAGAGACGTCCGATGTGGTCATGCGCGAGATTAATGAGCATTTGTATGAGGGCAAATTTATTTTCAACACATCGGTCGGCACGCGGGTGCGGACGTTCTGCAGCAATCCGTCGGGCCATGTCGTGGTCGAGAACCACAGCGGGGTGATGGCGGCCAATGGCCATGCTTTCAAGGACCCGGCGCTCGGCTCGCTGAATACGAACTTTGCGCTGCTCGTCTCCCACCGGTTTACCGAGCCGTTCGACAAGCCGAACGAGTACGCGCGGGAAATCTGCAAGCGGGCGAACGATTTGTCAGGTGGCGGTGTAATCGTGCAGAAGTACGGCGACATCATTCGCGGCCGCCGGTCGACGGTAGGACGCATTCAGGAAGGATTTCTGGAGCCGACGCTGAAGGAAGCCGTTCCGGGGGATCTGGGCCTCGTGCTTCCGTACAATACGATGAAAAGTCTGATCGAAATGGTCGAGGCGCTGGATAAAGTGACGCCGGGCATCGCATCGGACCATACGCTGTTCTATGGTGTGGAGGCAAAGTTCTACTCGGCCCGGCCGAAGCTGAGCGAGCACCTTGAAACGGTGATCGGCGGCTTGTACTGCGGCGGCGACGGCGCGGGCGTGACCCGGGGGCTGGCCCAAGCGGGCGCAGCCGGCGTGTGGATGGCCCGGTCGATTGTGGAGCGAATGTAGCGGAGATGAAAGGGCGAAAAGCCGAGGGAGCCGGAGGGCTGCTTCGGCTTTTTCGATAACCGGGCTTCAACTTAATAGAGTCGTGCAAATGCATAAACGCAGAACTTCCGGAACATCCTGTAAACCGACAATCTTATCGGGAAGGAAGCCGAATCCATGACCGACAACGATCCAATTGCTCTGCCGGAGGAAGCCGCACCGCCGTATGCGGCCTCCTGCCGGCTATGCGAGCTGGCGAATCAGCGGACTCGCGTTATATGGGGGGAAGGCAATCCGGAAGGCCGGATCATCATGCTGCTGGATAATCCCGGGGCGCGGGAGGACCGGGAGGGCCGCGCTTTCGTCTGCGGTACCCGTGCGACGCTGCAGCTCGGTGCGGCGGAGGCGGGACTCGATATGAACGACGTTTACGTGACCTATGTGTTGAAATGCCGGCCGGTTCGCAAATACGACAAAGAAGCCGCGAGGAATAGCTGCCGGGCACACCTGCTTTCGCAGTTGGAGCTGAAGCGTCCGAAGCTTATGATCTGCTTGGGAAACGTGGCGGTACAGGCGTTTTTTCAAGATCCGGAAGCGGAGGTCAAGCGGCTCAGGGGAAGCTGGTACGATATCGGCGGGCTGCCGACGACCGTCAGCTACCATCCGCTCGCCGTCCGGCGCAGGCCGGGGCTTATGCGTTTGTTCGTGGAAGACCTAAGACGGGTAGTTGTAAGGTCGGGGGAAGCCGTCACGGCAGCAGTCGCCCCGTCAGACGGACCATGATCGGAGAAGGGGAGCTGACGGATCAAAGAAGTCTGTCTCGCGGTTCGGCCGCGATGACCCGCAAGAGGGAAGCTGAGCTGGCTTGCGATGCATGATCGGGTCAGACGTGCCGATCCGTAGAAACGGCTGCGGCGAAAAGCCGAATGATTAGCATGTCCTTCCTCGGGGTAAGAAGCTGTGTAGCGGAAAGCTGCTAGAGGCGCCGATTCGGGCGGGCCCGCGTCGAAGCGCGGCAGGCCGTCCGGCTTCGAAACGCCGACGAACCGCTTGCCGGTTCGTTACCAACCGAGGAGGTCATGACCATGAACAACGAGAAAAAAATCGTAGGCGTGTTCCAGACCGAGCAGGAAGCGATCCGGGCTATCGAAGGCTTGAAAAGGCAAGGTTATCGGGCGGATGAGATATCCGTGATTGCGAAGGATAAGAAGGACGTATCCGCCGTAGCGGATCAGACCGGGTCCAAAGCGCCGGAGGGTGCCGCGGCAGGAGCGGCTACAGGCGGCATGCTGGGCGGGATCGCCGGGCTGTTGGCCGGGATTGGCGCGCTCGCAATCCCGGGCGTAGGGCCGATTATTGCGGCAGGCCCAATTGCGGCGACCTTAACCGGGGCGGCTGTCGGCGCGGGGGCCGGCGGGATCGTCGGCGGATTGATCGGCATGGGAATTCCCGAGGACGAAGCGAAGCGCTACAACGAATATGTGAAGGAAGGGAGCATCCTTGTGCTTGTAGACTCTCGGGCCGACCTTGACAACGAGGTATACGATACGTTCCGCGCCAATCACTCGAGGAATGCGAGCACCTACGATGCCGATTACGGAGCGGAAGTCGGGTCCCGAAGACTGCGTTGATCCGCCTCGTCCTTGAAGAAGCAGGTATTCGTGGAAGCCTTGTCCGGGTCGCATTCCCGGCCGGGGCTTCTTTTACATGTCTCTAGGGTCTGGCCTGAGATGGAAGCGGCGGTTGAAGTGAAAAAACGCCAGTCCGACGGGGAATGGCGTCATTTTGCTGCGATAGACCTTATCCGTAGCCGGCTGTTTGCCGGGTATCCACAAGCTGCGCCGGAAACAATAAGACGGATCAGCGAGCGGATATCGGATGCACCCCCGGCGAGTTCACAGAGCTCTTGAAACGTAAGCTGATTGCTGTCCTTCGCAGGTGGGCGAGGCCTATTGCCTCGAAAAGCCTTCCTCTACTAAATACTCTTCGGCTTCTCCGTACGTCTCGAAGGCTGCTTCGAGATTCAACCCGGCATAGACGCACCACAGCTCGTTCTCATACAGCAGCATCAAGGCCTGCTTATCCGGACCGATCCAGCGCTCTTCGATCTCCGCGTCGCCGGTGACGGCTTGTTCTTTTGCCGTCTTGGGCGCAAGGGAGCGGATCGAGGCTTCGACAATCGAGCGGAGCTCGTCTGCGGTATAGTCCCTAATGTTCACCATCCCCCGCTCGTCGATGTCGTAACCGGATAGATGGCCGGCATAGACGAAGCCGTTGCCGTTCGGATGTAAATGATAGACGACGGTCTTCTTGTCATAAGCGCTCTGCTCATAATGATAGTTTACCCGGCCCAAGGACACGTTCTTCCTCTCCAGCTCCGCAAACGATTCGATTACAGCGATCTTTTCCTCAAACGTCAGCATATTCTCCTCTTTCCATCAGATAAATTTTGAATAGATGTCAATTATATTATACATTATTTTCAGATTAAAAATAACATATGATGAAAGGTTTGATAAGGTTTTCTGATAATTTTTCGAATATTGTCAAAAAAAACGGTTGAAAGTGGAAGTCGATACCTATAGAATAAAAAACAACTTATTATTTCAGTATTACGTTAAAGCATAGAAGGAGATGGAGATGAATCGATGACTGTAACTACACTGACTGCCGAAAATCTAAATCCGTTTAAAATCGCACAAAGGCAAATCGAGCATGCGGCATCTCTACTAAATTTGCCCAAAGAGGCCGTAGAAATTCTGAAACACCCAAAACGGGTGTTGTCCGTCACGTTCCCCGTGAAGATGGACAACGGCGAAGTCCGCGTATTTGAAGGTTACCGCTCCCAGCATAACGATGCGGTCGGTCCGACGAAGGGCGGCATCCGGTTCCATCCGGACGTGACGCTGGACGAGGTTAAGGCACTGTCGATGTGGATGAGCTTCAAATGCGGCGTTGTCGGCCTCCCGTACGGCGGCGGCAAGGGCGGAGTCATCTGCGACCCGCGCGAAATGAGCAAGGGCGAGCTGGAGCGCGTCAGCCGGGGATTCATGGAAGCGATCGCTGATATCGTCGGACCGGAGAAAGACATTCCGGCGCCGGACGTGTACACGACTCCGCAAATTATGGGCTGGATGATGGATACGTTCAGCCGTTTGAAAGGCTTCAACAGCCCAGGCGTCATTACCGGCAAGCCGCTGATTATCGGGGGCTCCAAGGGAAGAAACGAAGCGACGGCCCGCGGCTGCGTCTTCACGATTCAAGAGGCGTTGAAGGATATGGGCAAGACGCCGGAAGGCGCGACGGTAGCCATTCAAGGCTTCGGCAATGCCGGCCGGATTGCGGCGAAGCTGCTGTCGGAGCTGGGCTGCCGCATTGTGGCCGTCAGCGACTCGCGCGGCGCGATTTATGACCCGCAAGGACTCGATTTGAACCGCGTGGAGGAACTGAAGGATCAGGGAGACCTGTCCGCATATGGCGCATCGTTCGCGATTCAACCGGAGAAGCTGCTGGAGCTGGACGTTGATATTTTGGTACCGGCTGCGCTTGAGAATGTCATTACATCGGCCAATGCCGCGCAGATCAAGGCGAGCATCGTGGCCGAAGCGGCCAACGGACCGACGACGCCGGAAGCGGACGAGATTTTGTTCGGCAATGGCGTGAAGGTGATTCCGGATATTTTGGCGAATGCCGGCGGCGTGACGGTTTCCTACTTCGAATGGGTTCAGAACCTGATGAACTATTACTGGAGCGAAGAAGAGGTAAACCTTAAGCTCAAGACGGCGATGACGGAAGCGTATCGCGCGGTTCAAGAGCTGGCGATCCAATACAAAACCGACCTGCGCACGGCTGCTTACATGATCTCGATGGAGCGGATTTCCAAAGCGATGGAAGCCCGCGGCTGGGTGTAAGCACACAGGCGGAATCGAATAGGCAATGAAGTCGCCGTCAGCGGCCTTGTACCTCACCTGGTACAGGAGCGCTGGCGGCGATTTGTATGAAGCCGGGGTTCGGTTTGGAACAGCAGCGTGACTGAAGCCTCCGTTCAGGCCTGTGCGGCAGATGGCCGAGTGGCTTCGCGCTTGCTCCGGCTGCGGAGATGCAGCCAGGCGTAGCTGGCGGCCACGAGTGCGGCAATCGTGATGTTCACCCCGATTAGCGACTGGTAGTTGCCGAAGCTGTCGAACAAAAATCCGGCGACCAACGCCCCGATAATGCCGCCCGCTTGGTGAAACAGCAGAAGAAGGCCGGTCTGCGTCGACGTTCCTTTGAGCGTCTCCCCGGCAAGCAGCAGTCCTCCCGGAATAGCGCCGATGTAAGTTGCGCCGAACAAGACGGAGAACAGAACCGGAGACAAATCCAGATGAAACCAGAGCAGCGTGAACCCGAGGACGCGGAAGCCGTATAATACGGCCAGGGCGAGCGCCCGCGAAATACGGTCCAATAAATAGCCGAAAACGAACGAGCCGGCCACCTCCATGACCCCAAGGAGACTGAGCGCCGATGCAATCATTGTGCCGGGAACGTGCGCATGCTGATGAATGGCTACCATGTTCATTTCGACGGTGCCCATGTTGAACCCGCAGGTGAATAAAGCGAACATGACGACCGGGATAACTGGGGAGCCGAAGTAAGGCACGAATTTCTCCCTCAGCCTGCGCAGCGGTAGCCCGGACCGGGAGGGGGCGGCTGCTTGGCCCGTTTCTTCCGGCTGACCTGAAGCTTCAGCGGCCTGATCCGGCGCTCCGGAGTCCGTCCCTTTCCCGGAATTCCTCCCGTCACGGATGAACAACAGCGTACTGGGGAGAACGAGTCCGATCCCGAGTGCGGCGGTGATAAGGAAGGCGTATTCCCACGTAAGCTGTCCTTCGTAGCTGATGAAGATCGGGCTGACGATAGCGAGGCCGAGTGGCGAAGCGCTGTTAATGATCGTCATGGCTTTCGCCCGGTGGCGCTCGAACCAATGGAGCACGAGCGTGAACACTGTGGTCGAACCGATCCCGACAAGACCGGTAATGATGCCGTAGCCGATAAAGAAGGCGACGGGATGATGTATGAAAAAGACCATGCTGGAGCCCGTCGCACCGAACAGCGTGCTGAGCACCATCACCTTTTTGACACCGTATCGATCGACCAGCCACCCGCCGAGCGGCATACACAGCGCAGCGATCAGCAGGTTCAGCGACCAGGACAGCGAAATGAAGCTGCGCCCCACGGCGAAATCCTCGGTAATGGCTGCTTGGTAGTATGCCATGACGAATCGGGATAACGCTGCAATACAGCCGAAAACCCAGAGGACCGCGAGAAGCCCCCAGGCGTACTTTTTCTCTCCAAACCACATGCGGAAGCCCTCCTTGACCTGACGATTTTGTTCTAATGAGAGCATAAAAGAGTCGGCGGAGATTGTATGCATCCAATTGGAGGGTACCATCGCCAACCAATTTGGCGTATACTGAGGTAACTTGGAGGGGATGCGCGTGAACTGGAGGTTGGATACGGATAGCCGGGAACCGAGATACCGGCAAATCGCCCGTTATTTCGAACAGCAGATCGTTTCTGGTCAGCTGTTGCCGGGCTCGGCGTTGCCGACGGAACGGGAGCTGTCCGTGCGGCTCGGCATTAACCGCAGCACCGTCACGGCGGCTTACTCCGATTTGCGCGCATCGGGCTTCGTGCAGTCCACGCAAGGGAGCGGCACGCGTGTAAGCGAAACGTTATGGGGCGATACACCGAAGCGCGGCTTGAATTGGCACTCCTATGTCAGCGGAGGCTCGTTTGTGCCGACGCTGGCGATTGTCCGGCGGGTCCGGGAGATCGCAGCGGCTCCCGATACGGTCGTTTTCTCCAGAGGAGAGCTGTCGGCCGACCTGCTGCCGTCGGAGCAACTCAGCGCATTACTTCGGGAGTTAACGCTGTCGATGCCGCTTGATTATGCCAATCCGAAAGGAGAAGCCGAGACGCGGGAGGCGATTTCCGCGCATCTGAAGGAGCAGTACCGGGTGAATGCCGCTCCGGACGAAATCTTGCTGACATCCGGTGCCCAACAGGCTTTGCATCTCGTGACGCACTGTCTGCTGAACCCGGGCGACGCAATCGGGCTGGAAGGACCGTCATACGCTTACTCCCGCTCGCTCTTCGTCTCGGCAGGCTTGCGTTTGTTTCAAATGCCAATGGACGAGCACGGTCTCATTCCTGAGGAAGTGGTTCAGTTGTATAACAAGCATAAAATCCGGATGATCTTCGTCAATCCGACCTATCAGAACCCGACCGGAACGACGCTCTCGCTGTCCCGCCGCCGGCGGCTGCTGGAGCTGTGCGAGGAGCGCCGCATCCCCATCGTCGAAGACGACCCCTACAGCTTGTTAGCGTTGGAAGGGGCTGCGCCGCCGCCTCTATCCCTTAAGGCGCTGTCATCCGGCAGCGGCCATGTGCTGTATATGGGCACGCTGTCCAAGATGGCCGCTCCCGGATTCCGCGCTGGTTGGATCGTAGCTCCGGCAGGTGTCGCGAGCCGGCTGGCCGAAGCGAAGCAGGAAATGGATTACGGCTACAGTACGATCCTTCAAGAGGTGACGAAGCTGTACTTGACGTCAGGCGTATGGCAGGGTCACCTCGCGGACCTGCGTCAGGCGCTGACGCGCCGCCGCAACCGGATGCTGACCGCGCTGCAGGAGCATCTCGGGAATCGGGCCGAATGGCTCGTGCCACAGGGCGGCTATTACCTGTGGTGCAAACTGAACCGGAAAATCCCAGACGGCGAGCTGGTCCGGGAGATGGAGGCGCACCGCGTCGCGGTTATGCCCGGCAGCGTATACGGCGCGGAGGGCAGCTCGTTAAGGCTGTCGTACGCCCGGGAACCGGAGAACCGGATCGAGGAAGGCATCCGTCGTCTAGCCGCCGTTTTACGTCGCCTATGACCCCGGGTTCCGGCTGAGAGAAACATTTGCTTGAAACTTATTCATAGGTTCAATCGTCTAATAGATGACGGTCCTTTTGTCTAACGACACCAGGAGCCGCACTTAGGCACCGTACGCCGGAAGCGGGTGAAGCTTGGCGCTTCTATCGTTGGCGAACCTAAATGATATTGGAGTTGAAGAAATGAAGTTTTTGAAAAACGTTATCCTCATCGTGCTCAGCTGCATCGTTAGCTACTGGCTCGTTGGCGGGGCGTTTGTCGATTTGTTTTCCCGTATGAAACATTAGGTTTGGGTCCGAAAAAAGCCCTCCGCTTGCAGCGGAGGGCTTTTTCGTGTGTCTGACGGTTGGTATTGTGCAGACCGTCGTTTTACTTTACCAGTTCACCGGCTTGGTTCCAATATGCTTCGAGCTCCTGCCCGAGCTTCGCACTGATGCTGGTCATCGGCAGGCGGAGAGCCTCCGAGGAGATAATGCCCCGATGAGCAAGAATCCACTTCACCGGCGCCGGATTCGATTCCTTGAATAGAAGCCGGATGAGCGGAAGCAGTCCTTCGAACGTTTGTTTCGCTCCGTTCGAGTCTCCTTCGGCGAACTGCCGGTGCATCTCGACGAGAGCTTCCGGCACCACGTTGGAGGCGGTGAGGATGCCGCCCTTGGCCCCGCAGCAAAGCATCGCATAGGCGTAGGAGTCGTCGCCGCACAGCACCGGTTTGCTGCTCAAGCGAGACAATTCTGTAAGCAGTTGAATGCCGCCGGAGCTGTCCTTCAGGCCGATCACTCCGTCCAGCTCCAGGACGGCTTCGGCCGTCTGCGCCGTAAGGCCCACCCCGGTACGGGACGGGTTATCGTAGGCGATGACGGGAATGCCGACCTCCGCCGCTTTGCGGAAATGGGTGGCGATGCCTTCCTGGGACGGGCGGTTATAGTAAGGGACAACGACAAGCACGGCATCCGCGCCCAGCCGTCCCGCAAGCTCTGTACGCTTCACGGTCGAAGCGGTATCGTTCGTTCCGGTGCCGACGATCACCGGCAATTTTCCGCCGACTGCGTTCTTGGCGGTCTTCACCAAAGCTTCGACTTCTTCCCATGCTACCGTCGGCGATTCTCCCGTCGTCCCGTTGACGACCAGGCCATGGATGCCGCGGTCCGCAAGCCAGCGAACATGCCGCTCGAATGAAGTTAGATCTACGGCGCCGCTGCTGTCGAACGGGGTGACGATAGGGACGTAAACACCGGTTAGCTGTTCTTGGGTTAGCATTTTTTACATTCCTCCATGGGGTTTGAATATTTTTTCTTTGGCTCTACTTTACCATGGTTTCAATCATCGGAGTTAGCTATAATAAGTGATAATCATCATCAATAATATTGATAATAGGGGAGAAGTTCACATGGAGCTGACATATCTCCAGACGTTTCGCGAGGTGGCGAAACGTCAAAGCTTTACCCGGGCGGCCGAGGAGCTTGGCTATGCGCAGTCCAGTGTCACGATGCAAATTCAGAAGCTGGAGCGGGAATACGGCGTTTCCTTGTTTGAGCGTCACGGCAGGCTGCTTCGGCTTACGCCGCCCGGCGAAGTGCTGCTGAAGCTCGCCGTGCAGATGCTGGATTTGTATGCACAATCCAAAGAAATCGTCGGAAATCAAGTCGGCGGGACGCTGACGATCGGCACGATCGATTCGCTGGCGGCCTACTACCTTCCTCCCTATTTGCAGCAGCTGAGGGAACGGTTTCCTGAATTGAATATCCATATTCAAGCGGAACGCGAGTCGCTGATCGTCAGTAAAGTGAAGGAGGGGGAATTCGACATCGGCCTGCTGCTCGACGGCAAGCCGGTCGACCCGGCTCTAAGCTGCGAGACGATCCGGGAAGAGCCCCTGGTGCTGATTGCGCCGCCCGGCCATCCGCTCACGCAGTTATCCGGCGGTGTAAGCGTGGATCATCTGAACGGAGTCGAGCTGATCATGTCGGAGGAAAGCTGCAATTACCGGGGCATGTTCGAGAACGTATTAAGAGCGCATAACGTCTCGTTTCTCATCCGCTTTGAGCTAGGCAATCCGGAGGCGATCAAGCAGTGCGTGATGAACGGGCTCGGCGTAGCCCTTCTTCCACAGATCGTCGTTGAAGAGGAAGTACGGCGCGGGCGCCTCAAGGTGCTGCCTTTTGCCCACCCTGATATCCGGTTTGATCTGCAGCTGTTTGTCCATCCCAAGAAATGGATGTCTCAGCCGCTGCTGGCATTCATTCGTCTGCTAAAGCCGTGACCGGAAGTATGTAGCTTGAAGGTCAAGGTCAAAAGAGGGGGCGCAGCGAGCCCCAGTCTCAACACCCGTGATTCAAGAAAAAAAGCCCAGGCGGCCGCTGCCCGGGCTGTGTGCCTCGAATTAGAACCATACGGCACAAGATACGATTACCAACAAAATAAACAATACGAGGATTACGCCCGTAGAAGTAAATCCGCCAAACCCTTTTACGCAGCTCATACATTCATCCTCCTTCCGTTTAGCCTAGTATACCTTATGATGGTCAGGGGCCCTGTGATTGGGTGGGCGGGAAAATGTGCATTAGCGGAGATGCCGGAATAGGGTAGGTAGGCTGCGAAAGAGAAAATTTTGAGACGGACGGGCACTCGGATTTACAACGCTCACTGATCTAACAACTGAAATGTAGTCAAATGGATTGCAACTATTCTCAGCTTATGGTTGAGCGGTAGGGAGCTGTTCAAGTTAATCAAACGGAAGCTAAGCAAGCGAAAAAACCACCGTCAATAAGGTTGCAGCCCTGACCGGTGGTTTTTCGCTTAGGTTTTAACTATGCGCGCCGTGGGGTAAGCCACAGCTTCGTTTATCCAAAGAGCCGTTTAATGTTGGCGCACTAGCGGCTCTTTTTAGTGTTTCCACATTTAAACTGAAATGTAAGATGCTGATACTATATATAATATCACTGCTTGCGCTACATATTCATGTCTTGCTTCTTAGAGTCAGGCTGACTCAGTCGGGTGAAACGCTCACCGTCAGACAAGCGGCTGCATGCCTCTCTCCAGCCAATCTTCCCGCGTCGGGCCGTAAATGTCCGGAACTCTGAGCCCGGCTTGGCGCATCAGGACGGTCATTTGGCCCCGGTGATGAATCTGATGCTGGATTAAAATACGCAAGGTCAGGCCATTCGGCCACGTGTCGCCGTACATTTCCGTCGTTTCCGCCAGCTTGGCGTCCGTCCACTGGGTTTGGACGGCGTTCGACGCCGCTTGAGAGGCGTTCCGGTAAGCTTCGGCGATAACGGCTGCCGAGTCCGGCGCATGCTGGTCGTCTCCGGCCGATGCGAATTCCAGGCCGGTCCGAGACAGCATCTCATGCACCGTCGTCGTTAGATGCCAGGCAAGCTGCCCGAGCGTCCGGTGGTCCGGAGTAACCGCCTGATCCAAGGCCTCGTCGGTCAAGGCATCCATGATTCTCTGTGTAGCGGCAGCTTCTTGCTGCCATTCGGCTATAAAATCGGCTGTTTTAATAAACATCTCGAATTCCTCCCTGTGCTCGCAAATTAGCTTACCCCTTTACAATAGCATGAATTCCCTGACAGCTGTATGTCAGGGTTGCTCGTAGAGCCGCGCGATGGCGAGCGCCTCCTCCCGCAACCGACTGGCGACGGCTTCCGGCTCCAGCACCTTCACATCGGCGCCGTAAGACAGCAGATGAGCATACGTCCAGTGCGCGTCTGGATGGGAAGCGCGCACGATGAGCGTCCCGTCCGGGCCGTATTCGATTTGCTCCGGCTTGTAATAATCCTCTACTGGAACCCTGGCCTTTGAGGTGAATTGCAGCACGAGGTTCACGGAATGGCGAGCCTCGCGCCGCATCCAGCGGCTATCCAATTGATCCGCCGGCAGCTCGCGGCGTTCGAACGTCTCCGTTCCGGCCTGCAAATTTCGCATCCGGGATAGCCGGAATATCCGAAAATCTTCCCGCAACCGGCAATAGCCATACATGTACCACACGTAGCCTTTAAGCACCACGCTCATTGGTTCGCACAGGCGCTCGGCCTGTTCCCCTTTCCCGTTCGTATACTCAAAGACGGTAAGCCGGTTTTCCCGGATCGCTTGCCGCAGCGTTTCCAGCTTTTCTTTGTCGGCGGTGCCGTTCCTCCAAGGATTCATATCGATAATGATCTGCTTGGATGCATCCGTCACGCTTCCCTGCTCGGATTTCGCCAGAAGCGCGCCGACTTTGTCTAGCAGGCTGCCGAAATGCCGGTCGTCCAGGGTGTTCTGCATCCCGCGCAGCGCGACGATGAGCGACTGGAGCTCGTCGAAGGACAGGAGCTGGCGGTCCAGCCGGTAGCGGTCCGTAATCTCGTAACCGCCGGTCTGACCGGCGTAAGAAACGATCGGAATCCCCGCTTGATTGATCGCTTCGATATCCCGGTACACCGTCCGCAGCGATACTTCGAAGCGCTCGGACAATTCCTTGGCGCTCACCCGTTTGCGGTTAAGCAGCAGCATGGTGATGGCCAGCAGCCGGTCAAGTTTCATACAATACAGCCGTCCTTTGCTTCCGATTTGATGTCGGTTGGTGTTCATGCCTAATTCTCCGCAGGGGCAGCCGAATCCTTTTTATAGAGGCGGCAAGTTGCTTTTAATGATTGTTTCCATGGAAATTTGTTTTATCCGAAAGGTAATCTGTATAGAGAGAAGATAAATCGACGCAGGGGATGGTTGAAATCAGACATTCTTTTATTATGGAGACGGACTCGCTGATCATTCGGGAGTTTACGCTTGAGGATTTGGCGGGGCTTAGGGAATTAACCTGGCAATCGGAGATAACGGATGTGCTGCCGGACTGGCGAATGAGCGAAGAGCAGCTAAATCAATTTCTTTCTTTCGTCATTTCCAGTTACGAGAATTTCGATCCGGATCATGTCCGCTTCCTGCTTGCCTTGGAGCATAAGCAGGGCCGGAGGTTGATCGGGTGGTGCGGCGTATTTCCTAATGATCTGCTCCCGCCTGCCGAACGGGAAATCGCTTACGCGGTATCTAAGGATTACCGGAACCGAGGCTATGTGTCCGAAGCGGTGAGAGCCGTCGCTGCGCACGTGTTCGAATGCACGTCGCTCGGGGAGATTGTCGCGATCGTTAAGCCGTTTAACGCCCCTTCCAGGAGGGTGGTTGAAAAAGCGGGCTTCGAGCATCGGCGAAGGGTCACCTTGTCGGATCAATGCGAGTACGATTATTTCATTTTAAGCAAAGCAAAAGAGCGCCGATAAGCGCTCTTTCTTGGTCTATAGGGGGGACTAACGGATCGTGATCGTCCCGGCTTCGGACTTCACGTCGGCTTTCAGGATGTCCGAGAAAAAGGCCAGCGGCACGTACATTTTGCCTTCGCTGTTAATCGCCGGGGCGGTGCCCAGAGAGATCGGAGCCATTTTGTTGATGACGTACTCATCCTTGCCTGACCGCACGATCGTCCACCGAGCCCCCTTTTGCAGCTCGACAGCTTGCTGCTCGGCGTTCCATTTCAGCTCGTAGCCGAGGGCTTCGGCGACGCTCCGCAAAGGAACGGTCACGGTGCCTTTGGCGTCCGTGTAGACGGCTGCATCGACGGTGGACAGCTCGGTGCCGTTCACGACAAGCTTCTGCGGCAGGCCGCCCGCTTCGATGCCCGGTGTCTGCGCTTGCTTCGGCAGCGGGATGGTGAATTCCGGCATGCCTGCGGCGTAAGGCGCGATCTCGTACGGCCCGAAGACGATGACGGCGCTGCCTCGATGAATATAGAACGACTGCGTATCGGCGATGCCTTCGAAGCCGTCTTTGAAATAATCGTCGGGATGCTTGGCGATCTCATCCTTGATGTGCTTGTCGATCGTCTGCTTGTAGTCTGCGCCGAACAGGTCTTGCAGCTCGATCCGCTTCGCGGCGTCTTGATTCAGCACGTTGTATGTGTCGGTACGCGGTAAACCGTGGGCTCCTCCCGTATACGCGTAGGTCGTCACTGCGATGGAGAACATATCCGCATCAGCCGCGCCGCCCCCGGCTTTCACTTCGTATTTGACGGTAACCTCGTACGGTCTGAATTCGAAGCCCGCTTTTTTGGCCTCGGCCGCGTCATTTTCCGCTTGCTTCTTCAGCAGCTCCAAGTCTTTCATCGCATGACGCTCCAGAATATCGTTCAGCTCGTCTTGGTACTTTTTATCTTTCAGTCCTTCGATGACCGGGATGCTCAGATCCGCGGAGTACAGGTCGGTTTTCTCTTGTACGGCCTTGGCCGATACTTTGACGGCACCCTGCTGAACGGCTGCGGAGATCGGCACGGCTTGTACGGGAACGCTCGCGGAGGAAGGCTCGGCGCTTGCCCGGGAAACAGGAATGCCTGCAGTCAATAGGCAAGCCCCTGCGATGCTGAGAGTCAGTAATTTGAACGGGGTTTTCATAAAAGTCCCTCCTAGGTTGTAAATGACTTGATGCTTTGATTATAGAACGGATGATTGGCAAGAAAGTTACAATCTGGTTACAAACTGCCGTGACGGCTATTCTGGTAAAGGATGATTAGAAGTCTTTTTTTACTTTGATGCGGTCGGTCCGGTTCATTACAATAAATGGTACAACAGTATTATCGGCTTGAAGAATGGGAGGAAAACAATTGACCGAATACCATCTGCGCGATTGGGGCTGGGACGACCGGCGGGAGGAGGCGTTCGCCCCTTACCGGGAGGCCGGACACGAGCCCGGGCGCATTATTTTGGAGCATAAGCACGTGTACCGCGCCGTCACGGCTGGCGGAGAGCTGCTGGCCGAGGTGTCGGGGCGGCTCCGGCATCAAGCGGCCGGGCGGGCCGATTATCCCGCCGTCGGCGATTGGGTGGCGCTGCAGGCGCGGGCGGAGGACGGGCGCGCGATCGTGCACGCGGTGCTTCCGAGGGAGAGCAAGTTTTCGCGCAAAGCCGCCGGGTCGGCCGTCGAGGAGCAGATCGTCGCAGCCAACATCGACACGGTGTTTTTGGTGCATGCGCTCAATGCGGATTTTAACGTGCGGCGGCTGGAACGCTACTTGACCTTGTCCTACGAGAGCGGCGCAGCGCCCGTCGTGCTGCTCAGCAAAGCGGATCTGTGCGAGGACGTACCGGGCAAAATGGCCGATGTAGAAGCTGTGGCGCCGGGCGTGCCGGTGCATGCGATCAGCTCCGCGCGCGGCGAAGGCTTGGATGCGCTGGCTTCGTATCTGAAGCCAGGGCGGACGGTGGCGCTCCTCGGGTCCTCGGGAGCCGGGAAATCCACACTGGCCAATCTGCTCTACGGCGAGGCCATCCTGGACACCGGGGAGATCCGAGAGGGAGACGACCGCGGACGGCATACGACGACCCACCGCGAGCTTGTGCTGCTGCCTGGGGGCGCGCTGCTGATCGATACGCCCGGGATGCGGGAATTGCAGCTGTGGGATGCGGAATCCGGCTTGGACGCCGCTTTCCGCGATGTGGAGCAGCTTGCCGTGGGCTGCCGGTTCGGCAACTGTACGCACCAGGAGGAGCCCGGCTGCGCCGTCAAGGAGGCGCTGGAGAACGGCACGCTCGACCGGGGACGGTATCATAACTACGTGAAGCTGCAGAAGGAGCTGGCGTTCCAAGCCCGCAAGGAAGACAAGGGCTTGCAGCGGGCGGAGAAAGACCGGTGGAAGAAGCTCAACCAATCGATGAAAAAGCATCCGAAGCGTCCGTTGGATTAAATATGCCGTTCAAGGCGATACAAGGCCCATTCCCTTCGATAACCGGAGAGAATGGGCTTTGCGCTTGATTTTGCCGAACGAGTCTTTTAATTTCGGCCGGTTCGGTATACAATCCAAAGACAGCTTCAAATCTAAGGGAGAACCGTATATGTGGAAGAATCGGAACGTGTGGATTGTTCTGGCAGGGGAATTTATCGCCGGGCTTGGCTTGTGGATGTCGATTATTGCCAACTTGGAGTTTATGCAGCAAAAAGTGCCTTCGGATTTCATGAAGTCGCTTATTTTATTCGCCGGGCTGCTCGCCGGCGTGCTCTTCGGTCCGCTGGCCGGACGGGTCATCGACACAACCTCGAAGAAAAAGGTGCTGCTGATCTCGGGTGCCGGACGCCTTGTCAGCGTCTGCTTTATGTTTGTCGCGCTGTATTTCGATTCCATCTGGTGGATGGTGCTGTTCGCCGTGACGCTGCAAATATCGGCCGCGTTCTATTTCCCGGCGCTACAGTCCGTCATTCCGCTGATCGTGAAGGAGCGGGAGCTGCTGGCCTTAAACGGCGTACATATGAACGCGGGTACAATCGCGCGTATTCTGGGGACGACCTTGGCCGGACTGATGCTGACGGTGATGAGCCTGCAAGGCTTGTATGTCGCCTCCTTCGTGGCTTATGTGGCGCTGCTTGCGTCTACGGCCTTCCTGAACGTGCCCGAGCCCGACCTGCAGCGGGCGAGAGGGGCTGACGAAGGGGCGGCGGCCGTACCCGGCGGGGAGCCGGAGCAGGCCGAAAAAGGCCGGCGCGGCAGCGATCCGGCAGCACAGGCGCCGCCAGCGGAGCAAAGCGGCTTCAAGGCGCTTCTGCCGCTGCTGCGTTCAGAGCCGATCGTGCTGACGGTGCTCTGGCTGACGCTGGTGCCGACGCTATTCATCGGGGGCTTCAACCTGATGGTCATCAACATCAGCGAGCTGCAGCACGATGCGCAGGTGAAAGGGCTGCTCTATGCCGTGGAAGGGATCAGCTTCATTCTGGCCGGCTTTCTGGTCAAGTGGATGGCCGATCGCGGCGGCTTGATGAATCGCCTGTTCCTGTTTGCGGCAATCGTGGCAGCGGCGCAGTGCCTGTTGTTTTTCGCCGATTCGAAGCTATGCGCTTTGCTTTCGTTCGGACTGTTCGGTTTGGCGGCGGGCGGATTTTTCCCGGCGGCGGCGACCTTGTTCCAGAAGCAGATTCCGAAAGCGTACCACGGCCGCTTCTTCTCGTTCCGCAGCATGCTCGACCGCGTCGTGTTCCAGGTCGTTCTGCTGAGCACGGGGCTGCTGCTGGATTTCATCGGGCTGCAGCTCATGGTGTTGGTGTACGGGGTGCTGTCGTTTTTGCTCGTTGCCGTTTTTGCCGTTCGCGAAGCCAGATCGGCGAAGAAGGATCGGGCGGAAGCTTCATTTTAATTGAAAATAAGGGAAAAGCCGGCTCTTGCACATAGGCAGAGGCCGGCTTTTTTGACTTTAATTTTGGCGCAAGCCGCGCTCCTCCCGGAGCGGGAAACCCTCCATGCGCAGCAGCCGCGTCTTGGCCTCCAGGCCGCCGAGGTAGCCGGTCAAGGAGCCGTCCTTGCCGATCACCCGGTGGCAGGGCAGCACGATCGGCAGCGGATTGGCGCCGACGGCGGCACCGACGGGCCGGGCGGCGAGCGGCCTTCCCAAGACCTCGGCCAGCTCCGCATACGTCCAGGTGCTTCCGTACGGAATGAGCCGGAGCGCTTCCCAGACCTCAAGCTGAAACGGGGTACCCCGCACGTCAAGCGGCATATCGAACGGGGTGCAGTCCCCCCGGAAATAAGCGGCGAGCGGCTCCCGATAAGGACGCAGCGCCTCCGCGCTTTCCACAAGCGCTGCCCCGGGCCAGTGAATGCTCGCCCAAGCAGCCAGCGCCCCGGGCTTCTCGTTCGGGAAGCGAATGCGGCAAAGTCCTTGCTCCGTCGCCGCGATCTTCAGCGTCCAATCCCCGTCCTGATAAGTGGTCCAATATACGTACGGCGTCTGCGTGCCCTCCACGGAGCCGCGCGAAGGCGGCGTAGCGTTCCTTGTATTGGTAACGGCGGCTGTATCTATCATGATCGTCCCTCCTCTGTTCTCCTCTTCGACGGATATGTGCCCGAAGCTTCCTGCGCCTGCCGGTAGGCGGTCGGCGAGAGCCCGGTTCGTTTATGAAAAACGGTCGAGAAATATGCGGCGTTCGGAAAGCCCGTGCGGAGCGCAACTTCGGTCACCGTCTCGCCGGTTTCCTTCAGCCGCCGCTTGGCCTCCTCTACGCGGGTAGCTGCGATATACTCCGCAGGCGTGACCCCGGTCAGCCGCTTGAACGTACGGTGCAGATGGTAAGGGCTGGCATGCTGTGCTTCCGCCAGCACGGCGAGGGTCAGCGGCTCCGTATAATGTGCCTCGATCCACTTGGCGGTGTGCCGGATCCATTCTTCGTCCGGCATCCCCTTGCCGTCGGGACGGCATCGCTTGCAGGGGCGGAAGCCTTGAGCGGCGGCGTCGGCCGCGCCGCGGAATATGCGCACGTGCTCCCTCCTCGGGGGCTTCGATTTGCAGGAGGGACGGCAAAAGATTCCCGTTGTCTTCACGGCGTAAATCAATCGGCCGTCGAGCGCCGCATCGTTGGCGATGATGGCGTTCCAAATATCGTCGGTTAACGCCGGCTCCGTCCGTTCGCGGTCCGCCGGCTGTTTAGGCAGGTCAGTCATTGCGATCACCTCACGAGCTCAGTATACCCCGGCAGGTCTTGCGATGTAAGGGGGGACGAGTGAGAGCGCAAGATTTCAAAAGCGCATGTGACCGGAGTATGGTAAAAAGGTATCATGAAGAAAAATAACGGACGTTGCTTGGACAAAGGAGAGAATGGATAATGAACGAAGCACAGCTTGCGGCCGAGCTTGAATTTCAAGAAGGATGGAAGGACGGCGGACACGAAGGGGAGCTTATTCCGCGGGGGCCTTTCCGGTTTTCCGCAGCTCTTGCCTATATGGGGAGATCGGAGAACGAATGCCTGTTTTACGTCGATCAAGACCAAGACCGCGTGTACAAATGGATCGAAGCGGGAAGTGAGCGGGTGCTTGTCGAAATCTTCGGCGGTTCGGAGGATCGTACTGTGCGTCTGCGGTTTCTTGACGAAGTGGCGCATGGGAATCCGCAGGCTCGTTTGGCGGCGGCACGTTACGTCTGGGAATGGTTCGACTTGGGGACGGATCTCGACGCGTTTTACCGGCTGGCCGAGAGCGACCTGCTGCTCGGACCGTTAACACAGCGGTTTTACGGGCTCCGGTGCATCGGCATTCCGGATTTGTTCGAGGCGCTATGCTGGGCCATTCTCGGGCAGCAGATCAATCTGGCGTTCGCCTACACGCTCAAGCGGCGGTTCGTCGAATCGTACGGCGCTTCCATGGCTTGGGACGGCCGGAAGTTCTGGACCTTTCCGGCGCCCGAAGCGATTGCGGAACTGTCGGTGGCCGACCTCACGCCGCTGCAGCTCACGTCCAAAAAGGCCGAGTATGTGCTCGAAACGGCGGCGCGCATGGCGGACGGCCGGCTGACCAAGGAGCGCCTGCTGCGTTTAGGCGATGCGGAAGCGGTCGAACGCGAGCTGACCGCCGTACGCGGGATTGGGCCATGGACGGCCCATTACGTGATGATGCGCTGTCTCCGTCTGCCGTCGGCTTTTCCCGCCGGGGACGTCGGCCTGCAGAATGCGGTCAAGCATCTGTTCGGCATGGACAGCAAGCCGACGCCGGCCGAGCTGCGGCGGCTTGCCGCCGGCTGGAGCGGCTTTGAAGCGTATGCGACGTTTTATTTGTGGAGGGTGTTATACTGAGGCGTGCCTTTCGAGGCCAGAAAAGCTTCGATCTCGCGGGCGGGCAAAGGCCGGCTGAGCAAGTAGCCCTGCACGGTATCGCAGCCGATCTGCTTCAGCCGCGCGAGCTCCGCTTCCGTCTCTACGCCCTCGGCAACCGTCCGGAGCCCGAGCGCATGGGCCATGTCGACGATCGCTTGGACCAGAGCGCGGTTGACCGGATCATGGTCCAGCCCCCGGATGAATGTCTTGTCGATTTTGAGCACGCTGAAATCAAACTTTTTCAGGTAAGCGAGCGCGGAATGGCCGGTGCCGAAATCGTCGATGGCCGTCCCGACGCCAATTCGGCGCAGCTCCTTCAGCAGCCGGATCGTCGCCTCGGCCTTCGTCAGGCCGGCGCTTTCTGTAATCTCAATCTCCAATTGGGAAGGATCGACCTCATGCCGCTGGAGGATCTGTTGGATGCGTTCGGGCAAATGAGGCCGGTTCAGCTGCCGCGCGGATAAATTGACAGCTACCTTGACCGGATAACCCAACACCTCTTCCCACCGGACGTGCTGCATGCACACTTTCTCCAGCACCCATTCGTCCATATCGGCGATCATGCCGATCTCTTCGGCTACCGGGATGAACTCTTGCGGGCTGAGAAGCCCCATCACCGGATGGTTCCATCGCGTCAGCGCTTCCAATCCGGTCAAGTGGCCGGTCCGGCAATCCATCTGCGGCTGATAGTACACTTCCAGCTCGCCGGCCTCCGCGGCCGCGCGCAGGCCGTTTTCCAGCATCAGTTGACGCGGCAGCTTCTCCGTCCACTTGGGCATGTACAGCCGATACTCGTTCCGGCTCTCCTTGGCGGCGTACATGGCGGAATCGGCGTGCCGCAGGAGCGTTTCCATGTCGCTTCCGTCCTTGGGATAAAGACTGATGCCGACACTGCCGGTGATATAAAAATCATGTTCTTCGACGTGAAACTTTCGCGCAAGCTCTGCCAAAACGGTATCCGCAACGGCAGTCGCCTCCTCGGGGTCCCGCAGATGGGGCAAAATGATCGTAAACTCGTCTCCGCCGAACCGGGATACGATCTGCGGCGCTTCGACGCACTGAAGCAGCCGCTGCCCAGCTTGCATGAGAAGCCGGTCTCCGATGTCGTGGCCGAGCGAATCGTTGATGACCTTGAACCGGTCGAGGTCGATGAAGAGCACCCCGACCATCGAGCCGGCTTGCTGTGCATCTTCCAGCGCGGCTTGCAGCTGATTTTGAAAATGACGCCGGTTCGGCAGCCCCGTCAGCCCGTCGTAATGGGCCAGATAACGAAGATCTTCTTCCGCTTTTTTGCGCTCCGTAATATCGGAGAAAATACCCGCATACGCCCGGACATCGCCATGCTCGTCCTTGATCGCTTTGATCGTCAGCCATTGCGGGTAAAGGTCTCCGGATTTCCGCTTGTTCCAAATTTCCCCTTGCCAGCTTCCGGTCCTTCGAATCGTCGTCCACATGTGTCGATAGAAAGCTTCGTCGTGCAGCCCCGAGTATAAAATTTTTGGCGTCTGCCCGACCGCTTCCTTCGCCGAAAAACCCGTGATAGTTACGAAAGCCGGGTTGACCGACAAAATCTGGCCTTCGATATTGGTAATCATGATTCCTTCGTGCGACGCTTCAAACACGCCCGCATGCATCCTCAGCGTCTGCTCGTCTTTTTTGCGTTCGGAGATGTCGGAGTAGATGCCCACATAATTGGCGATCCGTCCGTGATCATCCTTGACGGCGTTGATGATCAGCCAGCCGGGAAACAAGCTGCCGTCCTTGCGCCGTCCCCAGATCTCGCCCTGCCAGCTTCCATGGCAGATGCAGGCCCACATGTTGGCGTAGAAGTTATTGTCGTGCTTTCCGGATTGCAGGACGCAGGGCGTCTGGCCCAGCAGCTCGCAAGCTTCATAGCCCGTCATCCGGGTAAATGATTGGTTGATATCGATAATCCGCGTGGCCGCATCCGTAACCATGATGCCTTCCTGGGCGGATTGAAATACCCGCGCATATAACCGCAAATGCTCCTCCGACGACCGCCGCCGGTCCGCCTCGCGCCGCAGCCGGACATTATAGCGCTGCAGGATGCGGTAAAATACGACGGAGTTCAACAGAAACAGCCCCCAGCGCAGCAGCGTCGGCACATCCGGTGCCCTGTATCCCATAGCGTCAAGCGAGTTTGTTACCGCGTTCACAATGGCATTCGATAAAAAAATAAGAATCAGATTCGATATGATGAAAAAAAGCGTCACCGAGTCCAAAACGGGCAGCTTGCCTCGGTTGGCGGATCTCATATATCATTGCCACCTTTGCCATAGAATCAGTTTACTTCCTTGCATTGGAAAAAACTCTCTCCACAAGGTTATACTAGCAATCGCTCGTTGCCTGTGATCAAGATCACACATCATTTCCCATATTGTTGCGATATTTTGTCCGCATTGCTTTGTTAGTTTAAGACTGCAGGGATAAACGCCCGTCAAGCAAAGGGGCATTCTCCTGCGAAAATCAAATTCAGATCAACGAAGGAGTGCAGGACAATGAAAAACATATTGAAGATGGGTACGATCGGCACGCTACTGCTGGCAACGGCTTTTGGAGCGATGGGTACGGCAGCGGCGGCCGAGCAGGCGAAGGAGGTACCGCCGGGCGTCCAATCGGGGGTTATGAATCCCGGCAACGGCGCTTATATGAAACTGCTGGCGAAGATCTACATACCGGAGAGCGCAGAGGAGTGGAAAAAAGCGGTCGAAGAGCGCAAGCAGGCGGAAAATGACATGACGGAAGCGACTCAGGCACGCACCAAGTTTAAGGACGAGCTATCGCGCAATTATAAACCGGAGACCGCCCCTAAAGCGCCCAATGTCGAATATAAAGAAAACTCCGCTACGGGCAAAAAGCAACTGTTTATAGACGGTAAACCCGTAGATCATTATTCAAACGGAAGGCCGATAGCAGACGGCAAGATTGTAGAAGGCATCGCTGTCGCTATGGAGGGTATGGATGGTATAATCGATAAAAGACCGGAGCAATCCGAAGAGTCGAAGCGGGCGGTGGCGTACGCGAAAGCGGTCGAAGCAGGCGACACGGAAGCGATTCGCGGGCTGCTGCCGAAGTTGCTGATCGATTACCGCAAGCAGACAACCGCAATCAAAGAAGAGGCCGCAAGAATGAAAGCGGAGGATGCCAAGATCAAAGCGGGTCTGTAAAAAGCGGTACGTAATCACATTTTATAAAAGGCGTTCTTTTCGGGCACAGTCAGGCCGAAGACGCCTTTTTCCTTTGACGCAAACATGCTGGGACAGATACAGGAGAGGATTCGGATGTACCGTATTTTTCTGGTGGAGGACGAAGAACATTTGAACGGGGTGCTTTCCGCTTATCTTGAAAGCGAGGGTTGGCAGGTGCGTTCGTTTCTCAACGGCGGGGAGGGTCGCCAAGCGATAGGGGAACGGCCGGACCTGTGGATCCTCGACATTATGCTGCCTGGTATCGACGGCTACCAGCTGCTTCGTGAGATCAAGGCGGATCAGCCGCGGCTGCCGGTTATTTTCATTTCCGCGAGGGACGCCGATATCGACAGGGTCGTTGGGCTGGAGCTGGGCAGCGACGATTATATGGCCAAGCCGTTTCTCCCGCGGGAGCTGGTCATCCGTACGCGCAAGCTGCTGGAGCGCGTATACGGAGACGGAAGGCAAGAAGCGGAGGCCCGCGGCCGCGCACAGCTACTCGTGCCGCCCTATATCGTCGATGAAGATGGGCGAACGGTCAGGACGGAGAAAGGAAAGGCCGTGGACCTCACCTCCAAGGAGTTCGATCTGATTGTTTATTTTGGCCGGCATGCCGGCCAACTGCTTGATCGCGAGCAGGTGCTGGCGGGCGTGTGGGGCAGCGATTATTACGGGTCCGACCGCGTTGTGGACGATCTCGTTCGGCGGCTGAGGCGAAAGCTGCCGCAGCTGAGGCTGGAGACCGTATACGGATACGGGTACAGGCTGGTGAAAGCGTGAAGCATTGGCCTCTTGCCGTCAAATTATGGGGGATCTTCACCGCCTTGACGATCGGCAGCTTCTCGTTGCTGGCGGTGCTGCTGCCATGGACGTTGAAAGATTTTTTTACGGAACAGCTGTACGATTCCTTACTCGACCAGTCTCAAATGTATGCGTCCTCCCCGCCTTCTTTTCTTCCTTCAGACATATCGGCTTCTGCCATTATGGGGCTGGCGGGCTTCCGGGAGATGATCAGGCGGGTTGCTCCTGAAAGCGAGGAAATGTGGAAACAGGCGTTTGGGGAGCGCGAGCTGGCGGAGAACGACATGGCGAAAGCGACTCAGGAACGCACCAAGTTTAAGGACGAGCTACAGCGCAGCTTCAATAAGAAGACCTCTCCTCAGAACGACAAAATTGATTTTAAAGAAAGCGCTGCGGCTGGAGTGACCCCGACTTTTATCGGTAAGCATCCGGATAACGGGATCAACGGGGGGAAAGAATCGGAGCTTTCGGATAAGATGAAGCTTTTGGAGACGTACGCGCGAGATGTCGAAGCGGGAGATACGCAAGCGATCCGAGCGGAGGACGCGGAAGCGATCCGCGGATTGCTTCCGAAGCTGCTGGACGATTATCGCAAGCAGACGGCCTCGTTGAAAGAGGCCGCTGCCAGAATGACAATCGAGGACGATAAGCTCAAAGCAGAGGGCGCTATCAAGAAGACGGAGCCCTCTTTGCCGCCGCCGAATGGTCCGTCCGTTCAACGTTTGATGCTGAGTACGAAAGGGAGTATATCGTTATTCGAAATGAGCGGCGCTTTGACCTCGGCCGATCCTCTCGTGCGAACCATGGCGCAGGATGCCCGGCTGCAACAGGCTCCCGTACAAAAGTATATGAGCAATATCGAGGGCAAGCTGGTCTTTTATGTCATCCGAATACAAGACATTCAAGGCGGCCCCGGCTTCATGGTATCCTACACCACGAGCAATTACCGCAACGATCTGGTTATGGCGATGTTCGGCCGGCTGGCGCTGCTCATGGCGGGACTGATCGTGCTGAGCTGGCTCCCGTGTCTGGGGCTGGCCCAATATTTGACGCGTCCGCTTGTGCAGATGGAGCGGCATGTCGGACGGCTTGCCAGACGCGATTGGCACGAACCGCTGGAGACGGTCAGCAAGGATGAAATCGGGCGTTTGGGATCGGCCATCGAGACGATGCGTCAGCAGCTTGTAAGGCAGGACAAAACGCAGCAGTTTTTCCTCCAAAACATCTCGCATGAGCTCAAGACGCCCGTCATGGTGATCCGCAGCTATGCCCAGTCCATTATGGACGGCGTCTTTCCGCGGAAAACGCTGGCAGGCAGCGTGGACGTCATTATGAAGGAATCGGAGCGGCTGGAGAAACGGGTCCGCGACCTGCTTTATTTGAACAAGCTGAATTATTTTACGTCCCGGGCGAAGCCGCACCAGCCCTTCGATCTGAAAGCGCTGCTCGACGATACCGTGGAGAGGCTGCGCTACCGCCGCGCAGACATTGCTTGGGAGGTCAGCGTCCCGGATGCGGTCATGCTCACCGGCGACCGGGAGCAGTGGGGCGTCGCGCTGGAGAATCTGGCTGATAACCAGTTGCGGTATGCGAAAACTAGTATCCGGCTTGAAGTGAGGCCGGGGGGAGCCGGAGCTCCTATCGTTCGCCTATGGAACGACGGGCCGCCGCTCGATGAGGAGACGGCGCAAAGCTTGTTCGAGCCGTTCCGGACCGGAGGGGACGGGCAGTTCGGCTTAGGCCTTGCCATTGTCAAGCAAATCGCCGTCAACCACGGCTATACGGCCCGAGCCGCGAATGAAGAAGGGGGCGTTACCTTTTACTTGGAGCCGGGCGCTTCGGTCTAATCGCTTCCTTTCGGAATAGTCGCAAAAACTGCAAAGTCGGTTGACCTGACGGTACGAATAAAATGGACGGGGAAAAGCACACATTTTGCCCCATAGTCCAAACATGCCGAAGGACACGACCATAGGATATAACATGTAAACGAAAGGAGGGACCGAACAATGGGTTTTGGTGGTTGCGGAGTTGGTGGCTTTGGCGGCTGCGGCGGGTTTACTAGCACAGGTGTTATTCTCGTTCTCTTCATTCTGCTTGTAATCGTTACCCGTTCCTTGTTCATCTAATTGCGAGCAGTTCCCTGAAGATCCCGCGTTTTGGCGGGATCTTTTTTTATGCTTGGCATTAGGGAAACGGTATACATTGAGGGGGAGCGGCGGTTAGAATGGAGAAAAAACGATTGCCGAAGAAGGAACGGGGAAAGGAAGACTGCGATGGTACAGGCCGTTATCTTATTTATTCTCGCGGGGCTGGCCGAGATCGGCGGAGGGTACCTTGTCTGGTTATGGCTCCGGGAAGGAAGGGCGATCGGCTACGGCATCGTCGGCGCGCTGATTCTTGTCGTATACGGGATCATTCCGACATTGCAAAGCTTTCCGAGCTTCGGGCGGGTGTATGCGGCTTATGGCGGCGTTTTCGTCGTCTTGTCGGTACTGTGGGGCTGGGGCATCGACAAGAAAGCTCCGGACGTCTACGACTGGCTCGGGATGAGCTTGTGTTTGGTCGGGGTCGCCGTCATGCTGTACGCTCCGCGGTCCTAACGCCGCGTCCTGGGACGACAGCAAAAAAAGAAGCCTTTCGCAGCGGATAAACCGTCCGGCGAAAAGGCTTCTTTGCGCTTGTGGTTATTTTTTCGGGTCAAACGAGCTCTTCAGCGACACGATCCGGTTGAACACCGGGCGGCCCTCCGTCGAATGCTTCGGATCGACGTTGAAGTAGCCGTGGCGGAAAAACTGGAACTTGTCCTGAGGCTTCGTGTCCCGCATATTGTTCTCGACGAAGCCTTGCACCGTTTCGAGCGACTTCGGATTAATATTGTCGAGGAACGATTCGCCTTCCTCTGCTTCCTCGTCGAGGATGAGCGGCTCGTACAGGCGGAATTCCGCCGGGACGGCTTGCGTCGCTTCCACCCAGTGAATCGTCCCCTTGACCTTGCGGCCGGTAAAGCCGCTGCCGCTCTTCGTTTCAGGATCGTACGTGCAGTGCAGCTCCGTGACGTTGCCGTCCGCGTCCTTGATCACGTTCTCGCATTTGATGAAGTAGGCGTGCTTCAGACGCACTTCATTGCCGGGGAACAGGCGGAAGTAGCCTTTGACCGGCTCCTCCATAAAGTCGTCCCGCTCGATATAAATTTCCCGCGAGAACGGAATTTGACGATGACCCATCGCTTCGTTCTCGGGATTGTTCTCCGCATCCAGCATCTCCACTTGCCCTTCCGGGTAGTTCGTGATGACCACCTTCAGTGGCTGCAGCACGGCCATCGTGCGCGGCGCCTTCAATTTGAGGTCCTCGCGGATGAAATGCTCCAGCATCTTCTCGTCGACGACGCTGTTGTTCGTCTTCACTACGCCGACTTCGCGGCAGAACGTGCGGATCGCTTCCGGGGTATAGCCCTTGCGGCGCAGACCGGAGATCGTAGGCATCCGCGGATCGTCCCAGCCGTCGACGACGTTCTCTTCCACGAGTAGCTTCAGCTTCCGCTTGCTCATCACTGTATTGGTCAGGCTGAGCCGGTTGAATTCGTACTGCCGCGGCACGTTCTCCATCTCGCACTCCTGCACGACCCAATCATACAGCGGACGGTGGTCGGCGAACTCCAACGTACAGATGGAATGCGTGATGCCTTCGATCGCGTCCTCCAGCGGATGAGCATAGTCGTACATCGGGTAGATGCACCACTTGTCGCCGGTATTATGGTGATGCGTATGGGAAATCCGGTACAGCACCGGGTCCCGCAGGTTGATGTTCGGCGAGGCCATGTCGATTTTGGCGCGCAGCACCTTCTCGCCGTTGGCAAACTCGCCTTTGCGCATCCGCTCGAACAGGTCGAGATTTTCCTCCACGCTGCGGTCGCGGTACGGGCTGTTTTGGCCGGGCTCGGTCAGGGTGCCCCGCGTTTCGCGGATTTGCTCCGCCGTCAGATCGCATACGTAGGCTTTACCCTTGCGGATCAAGCGTACGGCGCGCTCGTACATTTCATCGAAAAAGTCCGAGGCAAAATACAGCTGCTCCCACTCGAAGCCGAGCCACGCGATGTCTTCCTGAATCGAGCGTACAAACTCCTCGTCTTCCTTCACCGGGTTCGTATCGTCAAAACGCAAATGCGTACGTCCGCCGAATTCGTCGGCAAGCTCGAAGTTCAGGCAGATCGATTTCGCGTGCCCAATATGCAGGTAGCCGTTCGGCTCCGGAGGAAAGCGGGTGACGACGGTTTGAACTTTACCCGTGTTCAAATCTTCGATCATGATGTTTTTAATGTAATTGGAGGATGATGCAGAAGCCGGTTTCGTCGTGTCCAATGGGATCAACCTTTCTCACAAATTAGCTGTCAAAATCTATTACTCTCTATAATACACAAAATGGAGGGCAATTATAAATGGTTTTCCGTACGATTCTTTGAAGAAAGCCCTTACTTGACGGACTTTTATGCGTTTTCCCTCCGAATATTGGGCGGTATCTATGAAAATGGGAGGGATTTTTCTCTCTTTTGCAAGAGACGGCGTAAAATCCGCACCTTGCGGCCAAAAGAACATAAGGTGAAAAGAAGAGGGAGATGCCATGGAAAGGAGAGAGTCATTGTGAAAACGAACCCTGTAAAAGAAACGAACCGTCTCGTGACGGTACCGGTGCTGCGGAAGACGCTGGCCGCCATGATTCCGTTTTACCGGCGGATTGCCACAGACCCTGCTTATGCTGCCGCGTGGACCCGGGGCGTGCGCCGCGCGGATCTGGATGCGCTGATTCGGCTGTTTCGGCAAGTCGGTCTAAACGAGCGGCGGTATGCGTCCTTGTCCACGAACGGCATCGGCTACTTCGTCGATTTCAACGCGCCGAAGCCGATCGTGCTGTATTCGAACGGCACCACGATTCTTCCGGGAACGACACAGTTTTATTTTAATACGAAGGTTCACCGTGCGGTGGCCAAGGCGATTCTGCCGTTTTATCAAGAAATCGTCACCAACCGGCCGTTCGCCTGCATCGTCGTCCGGGCGATCCGCAGCGGCAACCGAGGGCTGCTTGACCGACTGGTCCGCAGTATGATCAAGACCTCGCATCTGCGTTCCGTCTCCATCGAAAGCTCAGGCATCCGGTGCAGCTTCAAATACGCGGCCAGTCCGTTCCGTCTTGACAACCTGATCTTTGGCGGCGGGTTCTGAAGGCGGCAAAAGATCCGCACGAGGCAAATCCCCTGCGTCTGGCGCGAGGCCGCCGATCGCAGGGGATTTTGTTGGCGAGGATATAAGCTTAGAGCAGAGCCGAGGCAGCGTGCTTCTCTTCATACTGCAGCAGCAGCGCTTCGGCTTTGTCTAAATCTTTGGCGTGCACATCGAGCTTCAAGCTTTCGGGGTGATGGAGATCGACGGCTTCGGCTGCCGTCTGAATTGCGCTTAGAGCCGCATCGGTCTCGGATTTCACCCGGCATTTCACCTGCTTCGACTTTAAGAAGGCGTGCCTCGCGTGAAGGTCGCGTGCCTCGGGCCCGGAAGCGGCCATCACCGTCTTCCACTGCGCGGAGCGGCTGTATAGCAGGTACATCGCGGCAAGGACAACCAACAGGAGCAATAAACCTCCCATAACCATAGAAACACCACCTTCGTCTAATTGGATTTTGCGGACGGAGGACTGCCGGTAGTCTTGGGTGGGCGGACGCATGCTTGCCATTACCCGTTTCCGGCCGGGTTGAAACATGGTTTTTTTTACCACAAATATCGAACAAGCCGGCTAACGGTTCGGCGACCGATGCCGGCTTGCTGTAAGTCTATTTTAAGGTTTGAAGCATTAGAACGGCTTACACGGTCTGCGCGGCGAAAAAACGCGGCAAAAACGCTTTGTTCTGCTCCAGCATCTCGTCCAGCATCGGCTCCGCTTTGTTGACCGAGGTCACGAGCGGATGGTGGGCCAGCGCTTGAAGCGCAAGCCCGCGGTCGCCCGAGACGGCGGCGGCGATCGCCAGGCGCTCGTACGTTTTCACCGCATGGATCAAGCCCTTGGCAGCTTCCGGCATGACCGATACCGGCAGCGGAATCGGCCCCTGCTTCGTGACGACGCAGTTGACCTCGATGCAGGCGTCCGCCGGCAGGAAGTCGAGAATGCCCTGGTTGCGGACGTTCAGCGTCTGGATGTCGCGCGTATCGTTGTACAGCGACGTCATCAGGTTGACGGCGGCCTCCGAGTAGTATGCGCCTCCGCGCTTCTCCAACTGCTTCGGCTTCTCGGCCAGCTCCGGGTCCTTGTACAGCTCGAACAATTCGTCCTCCAGCCGCTTCACGACTTCGGCGCGGGTGCCTTCCCGGGCGGACGACTCGATCTGGTCGGCCAGCATCTCTTCGGTCAAATAAAAATACTTCAAATAGTATGTCGGGATAGCACCGAGCGAACGGATGAACGACGCGTTCCATTCGTACTGCGGGACGTTTTTGGCGGAATAGCCGTCGCGGTTCGCCAGCAGTTCCTCCAGCTTCGATTCGCCGTCGATCCGTACCTGCGTGACCCAGTGCAGATGATTCAGGCCGACGAATTCGGCGTAGATTCGCTCCATCGGCACCTCGTAGAGGCCGGTCAGCCATTTGTACACCCCAATCGGCGAATTGCAGATGCCGACGGCCCGAATGTTCGAATGGTTGAGGATCGCTTCCGTCACCATGCCCGCCGGATTCGTGAAGTTCAGCATCCAGGCGTCCGGGCACAGCTCCTCCATATCCTTGGCGATATCCAGCAGCACGGGAATCGTGCGCAGGGCCTTCATCATGCCGCCCGGGCCGGTCGTTTCCTGGCCGATCATGCCGTAGCGGAGCGGAATCGTCTCGTCCCGGATGCGCGCTTCCAGCAGCCCGACGCGCAGCTGCGTCGTGACGAAATCGGCGCCCGCCAGCGCTTCCCGGCGATTGGTCGTCAAGCGGACCGTGATCGGCAGCTGCGATTTCTCCACCATGCGCTGCGCCAGCTGTCCGACGATGCGCAGCTTGTGCTCCCCTTCCGGGATATCGACCAGCCACAGGTCCGTGACGGGAAAACGGTCATGATGCATGATAAAACCCTCGATCAGCTCCGGTGTATACGACGATCCGCCGCCGATCACGACGACTTTCAGTCCTTTGGTTTCAGCCACCTGCAAGCACTCCCTTCAAATCGGATATGCGTCGGACTTGCTCCTGCACCGGCTCGGAGACGGTCGCGCCGTCTTTTTCCATAGCCAGCAAGATTGCCCCGACCACCGGCTCGACATCCAGCGCCTGAAGCCGGCAGCCGGGCGCTTCCGGCTGCACGATATCTACGATAAACGGATGAATGAATTGCCCGTCTCCTCTTGTCAGCACACTGCCCGCAAGCACTAGATCGAACGTCTCTTTCTGCATCCCCAGACGCCGGATGACCGCGCGGGCCGCCAGCCCGAGCTCCGTTCCCTGCATGCGGAGGATGCGGGCCGCCACGCGGTCTCCCTGGGCGGCGGCTTCGAATAGCAGCGGCGTCAGTTCAAGCGGGGCGGGCAGCGCATGGTCCAGAAAGTGGTGGAACATGTGTTCGACCGAAGGGTAGCCGAGCTCCTTCGTGACCAAAACGGTCAGCAGCGTCTCTTCCTCGCGGCCTTCCCATGCCCGGATCACGGCCCGGAACGCTTCCGCCGCCAAGTCCCCGCCGCCGCCGAAATCGCCGTATGGATAGCCGAAGCCGCCGCATTGGTACATCTCGCCCGAAGGGGACATGCCAACGCAGTTCGTACCGCTGCCGCAAATCGCCACGACGCCGTACGGCTTCGATGTGCCGGCGCGCAGGGCGATGACGGTGTCGCAGACGACGTCGGAGCCGGGCAGTCCCAGCTCGGCGATCATCGGGCGCAAAATGCGAAAGTCGGCTTCGCGGTCGGCGCCTGCCAGTCCGAAGCAGGCCGCGGCAATATCCTGCTCGCGCAGGCCGGCTTGGCCGAGCGCTTGAGCAACGGCTTGGCGGATACTCTGCTCGGCCGTATCGCGGTCAATCTGATGGTTGCCGGGGCCGCCCTTGCCGGCTGCGACCAGCCGGCCCGTTTCGTCGGTAATGACGGCATACGTTTTGCTGCCGCCGGCATCCATCCCCAAGTAGTATTTCAATGTACTCCACTCCCGTCCTATAGCCAGCTACGGTGTGGGGGAATAAGGCGACGTGGATTCTCTCACGATCAATTCCGGCTTCAAGCAGACCGAAGTGTTCCGTTTCAGGGAGCCGTCGATCAGCTTGAGCAGCAGGCGGACGGCCTGCTGTCCCATCTGCTCCATCGGCTGTCTGACGGTCGTCAGACGCGGATGAATATCGGCGGCGAACACTTGGTCGTCATACCCGACGATGGAAAGATCGCGCGGGATGCGGTACCCTTCATCCCGGAACGCATCCATGACGCCGAGCGCAAGGCCGTCTTCTCCGGCGAAGACGGCCGTCGGCACGATCCCGCTGCGCAGCCATTCCTTGGCGACGTCGAAGCCGCTGCGGATGTTGAATTCGGTGCAGGCCACGGCCAGCGGGGACAGTCCCGCTTCGGCCATGGCCGCTTCGAATCCGCGTCTGCGCTCCCGGGCGCTGAGAAACAGCTCCGGCCCGCTCACGTGCGCGATGCGCGTATGTCCCAGACTGATCAAATGCTTGGTCGCCTCGTAGCCGCCCGTATAGTTGTCCACATTCACCGTAGTGGCATTTGTTTTTTCAATCTGATTATCGATAATGACAAACGGGATCTTCTTCCGTTTGAGCTCCAGCACATACTGTTCTTCTTCCATGGGCGACAGCACGATGATGCCGTCGACCCGGTCTTCCTGAAACAAAAAGTTGGTTGGCTTCAAGCCGCCGTCCGGAGAAGAACACACATTCAGCGCCAAAAAATAGCCGTTCTCCTCCAGCGCTTCGTTCACGGCGTGAACGATGCCGTCGAACACCGAATCCTGCAGGGTGATCAGCGTCAGGCCGATCAGTCCCGTCGACCCCCGCGCCAGATTGCGGGCGGCGGCATTGGGCCGGTAATCCAGCTCCTGAATGGCCTGCAGCACCTTCTGACGGTTGCTCTCCCGGACGGTGGGCGAATTGTTAAGCACCTTCGACACGGTCACAAGCGACAGTCCCGATTTTTTTACGACGTCCCATATGCTTACTTTTTTCATGATTAGATCAAACTCCCGGATCGGTATTCATTCTTATAAGCAATAGTATACCATAGCTCCGTCCGGCCCCTCCGCAAGGAGAGGCCGGGGGGCAAGGGGAGTCGTGGCGCGGCAGGGTCGGAAGGCTTGCGCACTTATTTGCTGGCTTTGCCGGCGTTTTTCTCCTTCAGCAGGTCGTTCACCTTTTTCTCCAGCTGCGGGCTGACTTCGGCTACGGTTTTTTGCCCGTTGTCCACGAGGTCCAGCTCGTTCTTGACGATGTTCAAAATCTCGGAGTAGTGGGTGATCAGATGGTTATACGATTCGACGCCGTATTTCAGGCCGCCCTCGACGACGTTTTTCATATCTTTGGCGTCGATCGCCGGGTTGTAGAGACTGAAATACTTCTCCGCCGCCTGCTGGTTGGCCGGAGGCGTGCCGCCGCTCAGCTCGATCGACTTTTCCTGAATGTCTTTGCCGAGCTGGAACTTGATCCATTCGTACGCTTCCTTCGGATGCTTGGAATCCTTCAGGATGAGGAGCGGGTCGACGTACAGCACGTTGCGGTTCTTGTCGCTGCCACTGTACGGGACGGCGGCCACGCCGACCTTGAAACTGTAATCCTTGACCGAGGCGAGAATCCAGGCCCCGGCGACGGACATCCCTACGCGCCCGGTGGCGAACGGATCGCCGCCCTGCCCGGCGACAGCCTTGGTGAATTCCGGCGACGGCATCACCTTGTCCTTCAGGATCAGGTCGGACAAGCGTTGGTTGATTTTGACGACCTCCGGCGAATTGAAGTGGAAGGACGTCGCATGGCCGCCGTTCGTCCACGTGTCGTCGGAGTAGACCTTCGCTCCGAAATACACCGGACGCATATCCTTCTCGCCCCAGACCCAGTCCATGCCGAACTCCACTTTCTCAAAATCGTCGCTCGGCTTGCTCAGCTTTTTGGCGGTTTCGACCATTTTGTCGAACGTCCAGGACTTGTCTTCGTAATCCGACGGCGGGTACGGAACGCCCGCTTTGTCGAACATGTCCTTGTTGTAGAGGAGCATCGTCACGTAGCTGTAAACCGGGATGCCGTAGTTTTTGCCGTCGATTTTGTAGATGTCCATCAGGTTGTCGGGAATACCGTAATCGGACGCTTTGAAGTTGTCCTCTTTCATCAGGTCGGTCAAGTCGCGTAGCAAGCCCTTATCGTAATACTCGATGAAGCCGCCTTCGCCCCAATGCGAGGTGACGTCGGGAGTCGTACCGGCGGCAATCATCGCCTGCAGCTTCGAATCGAATTCCTCGTACGGCGTCTTCATGATCTTGACCTTGATGTTCGGGTGCTTTGCTTCGAATTCCGGAACGAGCTTCTCGACAAAGGTTTTATCCGGAACGTCGGGAACGAACTGCGTGATCGTGACCGTGGAGTCCCCCTTGGACCCGCCATCTTTCGTGTCGCTTGCGCAAGCCGGCAGCAGTACTGCGCCTGTCAGCAGAATCGCGCCGAGACAAGCCGTCTTGTTTCTTTTCATCTTTGCTCACTCCTTCGTTTGGTGACCCCGCAGACGGGTTATTCATTTCACTCCAGTCAGCACGATGCTTTCTACGAAATATTTTTGTGCGACGGAGAATAAAACCAGGATCGGAACGAGAGCCAGCACGGCGGACAGCATGACAAGGTTCCACGGCACCAGCCGGGTAGCGGACGAATACATCGCAGTCATGCCGATCGTCAGGGTGAAATGCTCGGACGAGTTCAGGTACAGCACCTGCCCGAGCAGATCGTTCCAGCTGTACATGAAGGCGAAGATCGCCACGGTCGCCAGCACGGGACCGGAGAGCGGCAGCGCGATGTTCCACCACTGGCGCCACTCGGAGCAGCCGTCGATTTTGGCCGCGTCGTACAGCTCGTTCGATAACGAAGTGAAGAACTGCCGAATGAGGAAGATGTTATAGGCCGAGCCGAAAAAAGCAGGGACGGTAATCGGCAGAATCGAGTCCATCCACCCGAGATTCTTGAACAAAATGAACTGCGGAATCATCAGGGCCGGGTACGGAATCATCATCGTGCTGAGCAGAAACAGGAACAGCACGTTTTTCCCCCGGGCGTTATAGCGCGCGAACCCGAAGGCGACGAGGGACGACGAAAGCACGGTCCCGATGACGCTGAAGAAGGCGATCAGCAGGCTGTTTTTGTACCACAGGCCGTACTGGTATTGGGTGAACAGGTTCTTGAAGTTGCCCCAGGCGAACTGCTCCGGGATGAGTCTGGGCGGGAATTTGAGCACTTCCGCCTGCGATTTGAACGCGGTCGAGAACATGTTGAGCGTCGGGAAAATCATGATGACCGCAATGACGATCAGCAGCAGAAAGACCAGCCACTCGAACGGGGTTGTTTTGCGCTTGCCGACCGCTTGCCGTACCGGACGCTTCTGCGTTACGGTTGCCGTGCTCATACGCCGCCGCCTCCTTCATAATGAACAAGCTTCCGGGATACCCTCATGATCAGGAACGTCATGAGCATGATCACGATGAGCAGCAGCCAGGCCATGGCCGAAGCGTAGCCCATCTTGAAAAACTTGAAGCCGTTCTGCCATAGGTAATAGACGTAAAACTGGGTGGCGTAGTGCGGCCCGCCCTTGGTCATGACGAACGCCTGCGTAAACACCTGGAACGAATCGATGATGCCCATGATGAGCTGGAACAGCACGACGGGCGAAATCATCGGCAGCGTGATGCGCCAGAGCGACTGCCATCTTGTGACGCCGTCGATCTTGGCGGCCTCGTACAGAATCGGGGGCACGCCCTGCAGACCGGCGAGGAAGATGACCATGCCCGCCCCGGCGCTCCACATCGTCATGATGACCATGGAGGCCAGCGCCCAGTTGCTGTCTTCGAGCCATTTGGGGCCGTCGATGCCAAGCAGCCCAAGCGCCCAGTTGAACATGCCGATCTTGGAGTTGAACACCCACAGCCAGACGAGCGACATCGCCACGCCCGAGATCATGCTGGGAAAATAAATCGCTGTCCGGAAAAACCGCTTGAACGGAATTTTCTGATTGACCAGCAACGCCAGAAACAGCGACAGCAGAAGCTGCAGCGGTACGCTGAATATCGTGAACAGCACCGTCGTTTTCACCCCGCGCCAGAACAGATCGTCCTGAAACATCTTGGTGTAGTTCTGCAGGCCGACCCACTTCGGCGGGCTGGTGATGTTGTATTCCGTGAAGCTGATGTAGAGCGAATACAGAATCGGGTACAGCGTGAATATCGCCGCTCCGATCAGCCACGGCGAAATGAACAGGTAAAAATATTTGGTCTCCCGTCTGCGCGCCCCCTGCCGCATGGGCAATCCCTCCTTAAAGTATAAACGTTTATATTTTTGTCGAATTAAGGCACGCCCCCTGCCGGCCGGTGCGAAGCCGCTCGTCCGGTTCCACGCAACATAAAATTGATTTTTTCTTCATGATTTTCTGAAAAGTTTTGCCGGTTAAACTAGGATGTTGTTGAAACGAGGGGGAATTGCGGATTGCATCGAAGCTCTAAAATTATAAACGTTTATATTTTTATACGCCTATAGTAATCGTTTTCAAGGGTGGCGTCAATCCCTAATTTTCCAGCATGTCCCCGGTGACTTGCGGATAGGGCGTCCGAGGCCGAAGAGGGCCGTTCTATGCGCGAATTGACACGCTGTCGGCGCGTAAGCTACCATGAGAAAAATACTTTGCTTATCGCCGCAAAAGGGGGAAACCGCGCATGAATTCGGAGCTGCTTACGGAACGTGTCCGGCTCACGCAGAAAAAGCTGCGCAAGGAGCTGCTGACCCGTGTGCTGGACGAGTTCGACGGACAGATTATGGCGCTGCCCGAGGCCAAACGGGGGCAGAAATACGCCAAGATGGCGGGAAGTCCGTTTTCATTCTTCCGGGGGAGCGCGTACTTGTTTTATTTTGACGCCAGCCGGGAATGGTTTCCGTACCACAGCTCGCCGGAACGGCCGACGTGGATTCAAGGGGATCTGCATTTCGAGAATTTCGGGGCGTTCCGCAGCGAAGAGGGGCGGATCGTGTACGATGTGAACGATTTTGACGAGGGGTATCTGGGCTCCTACTTGTACGATCTGCTGCGGATGTCGGTCAGCGTAGCGCTCGTTTGCCGGACGAAGGACATCGGCGCCGACGGGCAGGAGGAAGCGATCACCGCTTATCTGGACGCGTATGCGAACCAGATCCGGCGCTTCGCCCGGCGGAAGGACGACCCGCGGACGCTCGTCTTCGATAAGGACCGCACGGCAGGGCCGATCCGCAAGCTGCTGAAAAAGACGGAGAAGCGGATTGCGTCGCAGTTTCTGGAAGGCGTGACGACGCTGACGAGGACGACGAGGCGGTTCGCCAAATCGGAGGAGATCGTTCCGCCGACGCCGCAGGAGCGCCGCATGCTGGAGGAGAGCTGGCCGCAGTATCTGCAATCGCTGGAGTGGAAGACGAAGCGTTCCGACGGCTATTACGCCATCAAGGACGTGGCGGTAAAGCACGGCTCGGGCACAGCCTCCATCGGGCTGGACCGCTTCTATGTGCTCATCGAGGGCGAAGGCGGCGAGCAGGCGCTGGACGATATCGTGATCGAGGTCAAGGAAGTGCGCGCGCCGATACCGGCTTATTTTATGCCGTTTAACGAGGCGTTCTGGAACTATTTCAGCCACCAGGGCAAGCGGGTCATTGTGACGCAGCAGGCGATGCATCACGAGGCGGACCCGTTTCTCGGCTTCTTGACGATGGACGGGCGGCATTTTTACGTCAGGGAGCGGTCGCCCTACAAGAAACGGCTGAAGGCGGACAAGCTGACGGAGAAGGAAGATCTGCTGTCCGTGCTGGACTGCATGGGCCGGATTACGGCGAAGCTTCATGCGCGGGCGGATGCGGACATGAAGCACGGGCTGATGGCATACCACAGCGAGGAGGAGATCCAGCGCGCGATCGGACCGGACACGGACGCGTTCTGCGACTATATCGCGCATTGGGCGATCGCGTACGCGCATCAGGTCGAGGAGGACTATGCGCTGTTCGTGGAATGGCTGGACGAGCGGAAGGAGCGGGCGTAGGCCGGCCGGTCGGTGTTCGTGAGCGGCAATGCGCATCATCATCTTGCGAAAAAAGGAGCTGGTCCCTTGCAGCCACGAACGGTTGCGGACGGGAACAGCTCCTTTGGTATGTTATGCGAAAACGGCGGTGTGCCGTGCGGCAAAAGCTTGCTTATCCGCCCGGCTCGCGCAGGCTTAGTAGCGGTCCATAATCAGCTGCGTTTTCAGCGAATCCTGGGCCAGGAACCAGCCTTTGTTTTTCAGATAAGTCACCAGCTCGTCATGCTTCTGCGAGGCGGTGTCCCGGTCGTCCGTTTTGAACGAAATTTCAACTACGTTCTCCGTACCGGAGCCGTTTGCGCTGCGGATCGGCCACACTTCGATGTACGTTTTCAGGCCGCTATAGGTGCCGGTGTACCGCTTGGCCAGAACCGGGCCGTAGATGCGGGACTTTTGCAGCTTCTCGGAGCCCCAACCGGCGTACAGCCACTTGTCGAATTTGCCTGGGGCGTTATCGATCAGCAGCTGGCGGGAGTCTTTGACCGAGGGGAGATCCATGCCGCTGTAGCCGGATTTTTTGACGTCTTTGGAGCGTGTGATGCTGAGCGTCTTGTTCTGGTAGCCCCATTCCACCTGCGCCTCGTAGTTCGTGTCCGACGCGTCGAAGCCTTCCTGATTAGCCTTCGTCAGCGCCGCATCGATATTGCCGTTGACGATCGGATAGCGCTTCTTGTAGCTCAGCTCGAACTTGCTGTCGCCTTCCTTCTTCCGAATGCGGGGACTCCAGCCGTTGCTGTAAATGTCTTTGCCGTCCGTATCCAGAAACTGCACGTTCATCTTCGTCACGCTGTCCGGTATGCCGAACGCGCTGCGGACCTCGCTCTTCAGCTTGTCGTCCGAGCCCAGCACGACGCTCGCGGGCATGAGCAGCTTCACCTCGTAATCTGGCACCAGGTTGCTTGCAGCTTTGACAGACGCGGCAGGGAAGACGGACGATACCGTCAAAGCGGCGGTCAGGACGACCGCGGACAGCGCCCCAATCCATTTGGATCGTTTGTTCATCATCGACAACTCCTTCATGTTTTGGAATAGGCTTACACGCTAGACTGTAATGATCGTATGTTATCTAGATGTTAAGCAGATATGTTGTTTTTGTAAAGAAAAATTTGGAAATTGATATAAATACTAGATTCACTGGGCTTCTTTCCGCAAAAAGTCGATGAACCGTTCCATGACGGCGGATTGCCGCCGGTCCGCATTGTACGCGCAGTACACGTAGCGTTTGAACGGATTTTGCGGAATCGGGCGAAATTCGAGCTCCCCGCGCTCCACTTCCCGCTGCACGGCCTGCCGCGAAACGAACGACACGCTCTCCCCCTGCATGACGACCTGCTTGATCGCTTCCAGCGAATCGAGCTCCATATGTGCTTTCAACTGGACGCGGTTGCGCTGCGCCCACCGGTCGGTCATTTGCCGCGTGCTGGATTCCGGCCCGTGGAGTAGAAAAGGCGCCTCGGCGAGCTGGTCGGGATACAACTGCGGGTGGGCGGCCAGCCGGTGACGCGGCGCAAAGACGACGACCAGCTCGTCCTCGCAGACGGTTTCGGCGATCAGTGGAGCCGATTGGAACGGCTCGGTGGACAGGAGGCCGAGATCGATCTCGTGATTGCGGAGCAGCTCCCGGATGACGGGGGCCGTCTTGACCTGCAAAGACAAGGTGATTCGCGGATACGCTTTGGCGAAGCCGCTCAGAACCTTCGGCAGCAGGTACGTTCCCGGCACGTAGCTGGCGCCGATCTTCAGCGTGCCGCGGCCCAACTCGTCGAATTCTTTGACGACCCGCCCCGCTTCCTGCGCCAGCGCGTTGATTTTGACCGCGTAGTGGTAGAGCGACCGGCCGGCCTCGGTCAGCATCGTTTTGCCCGCGCGCGTCTCGAACAGTTGCACCCCAAGCTCCTGCTCCATACTCTTCATATGGAACGTCACCGTCGGCTGCTTGAGCCCAAGCTGCTCGGCGACGGCGGTAATTTTTTTGTGCTTCTCCAACAGCTCCACGATTTCCAGCTTCAGCAGACTGAAGTTCAATGTGCCCACTCCCCTTGTTCGGCTCCGCATTTTCCCACAGTATAGAAAAAATCTATGAGAATGAATAGTACCCATTGAATTAATTAACACAATCTTTACGTCCCGCTGACAATCTTCTGCATTTCGCCATGTAAACTAGAGCTAGATTGCAAGATAGGATGGGTTGCAGCATGGATGTGGTCATACGGGGGTTGGAAAAATCATTCGGAGCGATGCAGGCCTTACGCCGGACGGATCTGGTCATCAGGAAAGGGCGGTTTACGACGCTGCTCGGGCCTTCGGGCTGCGGGAAGACGACGCTGCTGCGGATGATCGCCGGGCTGGAGCGGCCGGACCGGGGAGAGATCCTGCTCGGAGACGAGTGCTTGTTCTCGGCCGAGAAGCGGATCGATTTGCCGGCGCATAAGCGGCATTTTGGCATGGTCTTTCAGGACTTCGCCTTGTGGCCGCATATGACCGTGTTCGAAAATGTCGCCTTCGGCCTGCGCGCCACCGGACAAACGAAAGAGCTCAAGCGGCGGGTGGAGGAAGCGGTAGCGCAGGTGCGGCTGCAAGGGATGGAGAAGCGGTACCCGCACCAGTTGTCGGGCGGGCAGCAGCAGCGCGTAGCGTTCGCCCGGGCCGTTGCGCTGAGGCCGCAGCTTGTGCTGTTCGACGAACCGCTCAGCGCCCTGGACGCCGTGCTGCGGGACGAAATGCGGCTGGAGCTGATGAGCCTGGTGCGGGACATCGGGCTGACGGCGCTGTACGTGACGCACGATCAGACGGAGGCCATGTCGATGTCCGATGAGATCGTCGTCATGCAGGAGGGCCGCATTTTGCAGCAGGGCGCACCCGAGGACATTTACCGGACGCCGGCCCATCCGTTCGTCGCCCGCTTCATTGGTAAGTCGAACTGGCTTGTGCCGGACCGCAGCTTGCTTCGTCCGGAGTACGTTCGCTGGTCGGAGCCGGAGGAAGGTGCGGCTACGGCTTACCCGGGCACGATCCGCAGCGTCAGCTATGTCGGGGACCGCTACGAGATCGGGCTGGACATGGGGGGGATAGGCCAATGGACGGCTTATCATTCCACCCGCTTGCAGGCGGGAGAACGCGTGACGGTGTACGTATCGCCGCAGCATATTCACCATATTAGCGAATAGAAAGAGGAGGAACGACAGATGAACAAGGGGAAGGGATTGAAAAACGGGGCTTTGCTGCTGCTGACGGCTGTGATGGGCTTCGGTATCGCCGGCTGCGGAACGACGGCTGCGGACAAATCCGCGAACACGGGCGCAGCCTCTGCGCCGAAGACGGAGCAGGCGACTGCTAAGACAGATGACAAGAAAGAGGACAAGAAGCTCGGGGGCAAGCTGGTCGTCTACAGCGCCGGACCGAAGGAGCTGGCCGAAAGCATTCAGAAAGGGTACGAAGCGAAAACCGGCGTGAAGGTGGAAATGTTCCAGGGGACGACGGGCAAAATTTTGGCCCGGATGGAAGCCGAGAAGGCGAACCCGGTCGTCGACGTCGTCGTGCTGGCTTCCCTGCCGTCGGCCCAAGGGCTCAAAAAGAGCGGGCTCACCCTGGAATACAAAAACGCGGCCAACGCCGACAAGCTGGTCCCGGATTGGTCCGACAAGGACGGTCATTTCTTCGGCTACAGCGCCTCCGCGCTCGGCATCGTGTATAACACGAAGCAGGTGAAGACGCCTCCGAAGGAATGGAGCGATCTCGCCAAGGACGAGTGGAAGGGCAAGGTCAACATCCCCGATCCGGCGCTGTCCGGCTCCGCGCTGGATTTCATCACCGGCTATCTGAGCACTAAGGGCGACGGCGGCTGGGACCTGTTCGATCAATACAAGAAAAACGGCGTCGCTCTGGCGGGTGCAAACCAAGAGGCGCTTGATCCGGTCATCACCGGGGCGAAAAGCATCGTAGCGGCAGGCGTCGACTATATGACGTACCAAGCGAAGGCGAAGGGCGAACCGGTGGACATGGTGTATCCGGCCAGCGGTACGGTCATTAGCCCCCGCCCGGCGGCGATTCTGAAGTCGAGCAAAAACCAGGATAACGCCAAAGCGTTCATCGATTACTTGCTGTCCGACGAAGCGCAGAAGATGGTGGCGGACACCTACCTGCTGCCGGGTCGGAAGGACGTGAAGGCGAAGGACCGCGCGAGCGTCGATCAAATCACGCAGATGAAGATCGATTGGACGTGGATGGACACGAACGGCGACGCGGTGACGAAGAAATTTACCCAAATGTTCAAATAAGACGGTGAAGGCATGCAGGTAAGAAGCTGGATTTCGATTCGAACGGTAGGGATGACCCTCGCCTTGTTTCTTTTGGCGATCCTGGTGGTCGTCCCGCTTTTTTTCATCTTTCTGACGAGCGTCTATCCGGAGCAGACGCTGGATTTGTCCGCGCCGCTGCGGACCATTCTGGAGAACAAGCTCGGCGAAGTATTCTGGAACTCGATCTGGCTGGGCCTATGCGTTGTGCTCGGAACGACGGCGCTGGCGCTGCCGCTTGCTTGGATATTGGCTAAAACAAGCCTCGGCCGGCACGCATGGCTGGATATCGTGCTGCTGATCCCGTTCATGACGCCGCCGTACATCGGTTCGATGGGCTGGATTTTGTTCATGCAAAAAAACGGCTACATGGAGCAGCTTCTTCCTATGGCGGAGACGTGGACGCCGAAATTTTTCAGCGTCTTCGGCATGGTGGCGATCATGAGTCTGCACTTGTTCCCTTTTCTTTATTTGATCCTCCGCAACGCGTTATTGCAGATCGGCGGGAGCAAGGAGGACGCCGCCGCCGTCCACGGAGGCCGTTTCTTCTACAGCTTCCGAAGGATCGTGCTGCCGCTGCTGTTGTCCAGCTACGCAATGGGGGCGCTGCTCATCTTCGTCAAGACGATCGCCGAATTTGGCACGCCGGCCACCTTCGGCCGTAAAATCGGCTTTTACGTGCTGACCTCGGAAATTCATAAGTACATTTCCAGTTGGCCGATCGATTTCGGCAAAGCGACGGCGCTCGCTTCCGTGCTGCTGAGCACGTGCCTGCTGCTGTGGTACGCGCAGACGGTCGTCACCCGGCGGTATACGTACCGTTTGGTCGGCGGCAAGGGAACGCGGAGCAAAATCTATCCGCTAAGCGGACTGACGCGGCTATTGGCTTGGGGTTATGTGATCGTGCTGCTGGTGTTGTCCGTGGGCGTTCCTTACTTTTCGATTATTTCCGCTTCAATGATGAAGCTGCGGGGCGTCGGGCTCGCCTGGAGCAATCTGACGCTGAATCATTACGTGGAGCTGCTGACCTGGGGCTCCAAAAGCATGACCGCGCTGCTGAACAGCCTCGGCTTGTCGCTGGCGGCAGCGACGATCTCAGTGCTTCTGGGTACGTGGTTCGCGCTGACGATCAAGCAGTCGAAAACATGGCCGCAGCGGATGACCGACTTGTTCAGCCTGCTGCCGAACACGGTGCCGGGCATCGTGCTGGTCGTCGGCCTGATTCTGCTGTGGAACGCGCCATGGATGCCCGTGCCGCTGTACAACACGTACGGGATGGTCGTTCTGACATATGTCGTCTTTTTTCTGCCGTACACGGTGCAGTACGTCAAAGCGAATTTCTCCCAGCTTGACGAGGCGCTGTTTCAAGCGGGGCAAGTGTTCGGCGGCCGGCCGGCCTACGTATTCCGCCGCATTTTGCTGCCGCTCATCGTCCCGGGCATGCTGGCGGGCTGGATGATGACGTTCACCATCTCGGTCCGCGAGCTGGTGGCGTCGCTGATGATTTTGCCGCCTTCGATGGAAACGTCGGCCACGTATATTTTCGCGCAGTTCGAGCAGGGGAAAGTGTCGCTCGGCATGGCCATGGCGGTCGTCTCGGTCGGTCTGACGACGCTGATGCTGCTCGGGATCGACCGGTTAAGTTCAAAACAGAAAGTGGATTGAGATCTCATGCAGCTCGATATTTGGGGCGGGGCGGGCGAACACGGCCGCTCCAGCTACCTCCTACACAATGACCGCATCGGCGTACTGCTGGATTGCGGCGTCAAAAAGACGGGTGCGGGACAATACCCGCTCGTCGACCCGAACGTCATTCCGCGGCTGAATGCCGTTTTTTTGTCCCATGCGCACGAGGATCATTCGATGGCGCTGCCGCTGCTGTACAAGCATGGCTATCGCGGCGTCGTCTGGACGACCCGGGCGACGGCGCAGCAACTGGACACGTATTTCGCTTCCTGGAAAAAATATGTCAGAGGACAGTCGGCAGAGCTGCTGTATGGCGACGAGCATGTGGAGGCGATCCGGTTCGCGTATTTGGAGGAGGCCGGAGCTTCGGGGGAGTGGATTGACGCGGCTCCTCACGTTAAAGTCTGCTGGGGCCGGAGCGGGCACTTGGTCGGCTCCGTCTGGCTGATGCTGGAACTGGAGGGCAAGCGGGTCTTTTTCTCCGGCGATTACTCTTCGGAGTCCGTGCTGCTTGCGGCGGATGGGCCGGAGGCATTGCCGCCGGGGACGGCGGGCCACCAGCCTGCCGATCTCGCGGTGATCGACGCCGCTTACGGGATGGACGCCGAGGCGCAGCCGGTCCTGCTGGAACGGCTTGCCGCCCGGATCGGGCAGGCGCTGGCGCAAGGCGGCTCCGTGCTGCTGCCGGTTCCCGCCTTCGGGCGCGGGCAGGACATGCTCGTCTGGGCGCGGGAGCGGTTCCCGGGCGTTCCGCTCGTCGCGGAGCGGGAGCTGCTTCAGGCGTTCGGCCCGATGCTCGACCGGCCCGAATGGCTGAAGCCGGGCGCGGCCGAGCGGATTCGGCGCTGCCTGGAAGACCCGCGCGTCGTCGCAGTGGCGACGGATGCGGAGCGGGAGCAGGCGCTGGCCGCGGGGCGGAGCGCGCTTTATTTTACCGCCGACGGCATGATGCAGTCGGAGCGCGCGCAGTGGTACTACCGCAGGTTGGCCGCCGCGGGGAACGGCTGCGTCATCTTAACCGGCCATCTGGCCGCGGGCAGCTTCGGGCAGCGTCTGCTGGACGAGCCGGAGAGCGGGGGCGGCTGCTCGGTTGAAGCGATCCGCTACAAGGTGCACCAAGGCCTGACCGATGTCAGGCGGATGCTGCGGGCTTTCGGCAGCCGTCAGTCGGTCCCGGTGCATACGGGACGCAGCGCGACGGACGCGCTCTGCGCAGCGCTGGCCGCGGAGGGCTTCGCCGGGCTGCACTCGCTGGGGCCGGGCGAAGCGCTGCGCTTCTAGCCGCTGCGGAGCCGCTCCAGCACCCGGCGCTTGCGGTACAGCATTTTGCCCGCTTCGGCGACATCCTGCAGCGTGCTGCGGTTCAGCACCGCGCCGAAGATCATCCCGGCGACCGGGACAAGCTGGAACAGCTTCTTCCAGCCGAAGTTGTCGCGGTAGATCGTCACGACCTCGCGCCATCCCTGAAGCTGCGAGATCGCATCCCGCTGTCGGTGCTCGTTGTCGAAGTCGGCCAGCTCCTCCAGCACGGCCTTCTTCCCGACGATGTCGGAGGAAGCGAACTGCAGGCACTTGATCACGAAGACGCGCTCGCGCTTGTCGTTCGGATCGTAGCCGTACACCATCGCCATCTCCTGCAGCACCTTGAGCGACAAGCCGAGGATGGCCGGAATGTCGATGGCGAGCGTAAAGATGCCGCCGAAGCCGGTCGTCGCCCCTTGAGCCGTCGCGAAGAGGGTGCGGCTGCGGGCGAATTCGTCCGCGGCGCCGTCCATGACGGCGAGCGGCAGCGAGGCGACCTCGCCTAAGGTGTGCGCACCGGCAAGCGCAGGGTTGCTCTGTCGGCTCGCGAGCTGCCGGTTCAACTCGTCGAGCACGCTTTGCTCCGAGATCAGATATCGGCCGCCTGTTTGCACGAAGCTTCCGACCTCGTCTACGGCCTGCGCCAGCTTGTTCTGCAGCGCCTTCGGCGTGAGCCGGTCAAGCAGCTGGAAGGGCAGCCTGCCGAGCTTCTCCCAGAACCACAAATCTTTCTGGCTTGCCTCCCATGCCTCGATGTCGAGAAGCGCCTGCCGGAACTCGTCTTTCGTCTCGGGGGCAGGCAGCGAATGAGCGTTATCATGTATCGTCATGAATGGATCAGCTCCTTTATACCCCGTATTACGGTGCGAGTCCTTGGAAGGATGCAAGCGCGGGCCGGGTTACTTTCCGTGCTGCTTCGGGGTGGCGGATTCTGGAGAAAAATGGTGTCCGGCGCGGAAGAAGAAGCTGATTGGAAGCACTTGCAACTTTGGTTGAATTGGTGTAAATTGGAACATACAACATCGTGATTGCTCGAATGTTTTATGAAGCGAAAAGCAACGATCAAGGACATGGAACGTGCGACCGGTTGCGCCAGAGAGGGCGTCCGAGGCTGAAAGACCCCCAACCGCCGTATGCTTCGCCCCACCTTGTAGCTGCAGCGGGGAACTGAGCTGGACGTATCCGCTGCCGGGCCTCCCCCGTTATCCGAATGAAGGACCGCGCGCGCCTGCAATCCGAGGCACATGCGGTTGAACCAAGGGTGGTACCACGACACGTTTTCGTCCCTGACGAAGACGTGTTTATTTTTTATATCCGAACTTGGAGGGATTTCCATGCGACAACAAAATCTGCTTATGCCTACTCTGCGGGAAGTCCCGTCGGATGCCGAGGCGGTCAGCCACCGGCTGATGCTGCGGGCTGGCTTGATCCGACCGCTTGCGGCGGGGGTGTACACGTATTTGCCGCTCGGCCGTCGCGCGCTTCGCAAGGCGGAGGCGATCGTCCGGGAGGAGATGGACCGGATCGGCGCGCAGGAGGTGCTGCTGCCGGCCATGCAGCCTGCCGAGCTGTGGCGGGAGTCCGGCCGGTACGACGTATACGGTCCGGAGCTTGTCCGGCTGCGCGACCGGCACGACCGGGAGTTCGCGCTTGGGCCGACGCACGAGGAGGTCGTTACGGCGCTCGTCCGGGACGAGATCAGCTCGTACCGCAAGCTGCCGCTGACGGTGTACCAGATTCAGACGAAGTTCCGCGACGAGCGGCGTCCGAGGTACGGCCTGCTGCGCGGGCGGGAATTTCTGATGAAGGACGCGTATTCGTTCGATACGGACTGGGAAGGGCTGGATGCGACCTACCGGGCGATGTACGAGGCGTATCACCGGATTTTCACCCGCTGCGGGCTGAATTACCGGGCGGTGGAAGCGGATGCGGGCGCGATCGGCGGCGAGGGCGAGACGCACGAATTTATGGCGCTGGCGGAGATCGGGGAGGACACGGTCGTCGCCTGTGACGGCTGCGGCTACGCGGCCAATCTGGAGAAGGCGGAAGCGGCCGCCGTGCAAGCCGCGGCAGTTGAGGAAGCCGCGCCGCCGCTGGAGCGCTGGCATACGCCGGACATTCGCACGATTGCGCAGCTGACGGAGCTGCTCGGACCGGAGGCCTCGCGGCTAATGAAGACGTTGTTGTATGTGGCGGACGGAAAGCCGGTGGCCGTCGTGGTCCGGGGCGCCGACGAAGTGAACGAATTAAAGGTACAGCGGGCTTTGGGCACGGATCGGCTTGAGCTGGCCGATGCAGAGACGGTGCAGACCGTTACCGGCGCGCCGGTCGGTTTTGCCGGACCGGTCGGGCTGAACGTGCCTCTGCTGGTCGACCGCGAGGTCGCCGCCTTGAGCGAAGGCATCGCCGGCGCGAACGAGCGGGACTACCACTACCGCCATGTCCGGCCGGGCCGGGATTTCTCACTGGCGCACACAGGGGATTTCCGCGAGGTGCGGCTCGGCGATCGCTGCGTCCGCTGCGGCGAGCCGTTGACGCTGCACCGGGGGATCGAGGTCGGGCATGTGTTCAAGCTCGGCACGAAATACAGCACGGCGCTGGGCGCGAGAGTGACGGGCGTCTCCGGCACGGAGCACGACGTCATTATGGGCTGCTATGGCATCGGCGTCTCCCGGCTGTTGTCCGCGGTGCTGGAGCAGCACCACGACGAGCAGGGCATCGTCTGGCCGCTGTCCCTGGCGCCGTTTCACGCGCATATCATTCCGGTAGCCGTGGCGGACGATACCCAGCGGAAGCTGGCGGAAGAGTTGTACGAGCGGCTGCACGCGTTGGGCGTCGAGGCGCTGCTGGACGACCGCGAGGAACGGCCGGGCGTCAAGTTCAAGGACGCCGATCTGATCGGCCTCCCGGTTCGCATCGTCGTCGGCAAGAAAGCAGGCGAGCGGGTGGTCGAGTACAAGGAGCGCCAAGCGCCGGAAGCGGAGCAGCTTACCGTGGAGGAAGCGGTACGGCGGCTGCTTGAGCTGGTGAAGCCTGCGGCTTCCGAAGGCGCGCAGCAGAAGTGACGGATCGCTTGAAATAGGTAGACCCAAAACAGGATGCCGAGGAGGAATTAAAATGCAAACCGTTTCGGACTATTTGTTTATGGCCTCATTGCTGATGCTTATTTTGAGTTTTGTGGGCGGAGGATGGCGGTATACCGGCGTCTCTGCGTACACCACGGATTTGTACATGCAGCATGACCCTGCTAAAGAATTCAAACGACAGGATAACGCGGTGAAAAGATATTTCAAATCGAAGCTGTTTTGGATCGCTGCGGCAGGCATCGTCATTTCGGTGATATTGTCGGAAATAGGATAGAAAGTAAGGCACAGCAAGGCAAGGAGGCACACGTTCATGATCCGAATCGGCTTGGCCGGATGGGGCGACCATAGCGACTTATACGAGCAGGGCCTCCCGGCCCGCGATAAACTGAAGGTGTACGGCCGGTACTTTTCGCTTGTCGAGGTAGACAGCTCGTTCTATGCCGTGCAGTCGTCCGCCAACTTCGAGCGATGGGCGGCGGATACGCCGGACGGCTTCGCTTTCGTGGTCAAAGCCTACCAAGGCATGACCGGGCATCAGCGCGGGAACAGCCCTTTCGAGGATGCGGACCATATGTTTCAAGCGTTCCGCGAATCGGTCGAGCCGCTGCGGGTAGTGGGCAAGCTGAAGGCGGTGCTGTTCCAGTACCCGCCTTGGTTTGACTGCAACCGGCTGAACGTCGAGCAGCTCCGGGAGGCGAAGCGGCGGATGGGCGACTTGCCCGTGGCGCTGGAATTTCGTCACCAGAGCTGGTTCGACGGAGAGATGAAGGCAAAGACGCTGGCTTTTATGGAAAAAGAAGGCTGGATTCACAGCGTCTGCGACGAGCCGCAGGCCGGCGTCGGCTCGGTGCCGACCGTGCTGCATCCGACGGACCCGGACGTCACGATCGTCCGCATGCACGGCCGCAACGCGGCCAACTGGAACCAAGGAGGCGGCCCAAACTGGCGGGAGGTCCGCTACTTGTACCGGTATAACGCGGACGAGCTCGCGGAGTGGAAAGAGCATCTCGCAAAGCTGCAGGAGCGGAGCAAGGAGATTTGCGTTATTTTCAACAACAACTCGGGCGGCGACGCCGCGGCGAATGCGATGCAGATGCTGGAGCTGCTCGGTTTGCCGACGAAGCCGTTCGCCCCACGGCAGCTGGATTTATTTTGAAAACAGGCTCAGGCCCGGATATTCCGGGCTCCGGGCCTGTTTTTTCGTGCCTTCGGAACATTCAGGTCAGGGGGACTATTCGGCGTAAAGCTCGCTAATGCCGACTTGGCAGGCGCCCACCTGAATCAGGCGGCTTTTGCGGAGCGGAACAGCTAGTTGACATAACGGGAGTAGGCGGAGTCGTGCGGAATCGCCGCCTTAATTTGCGCCATGCATTCGGTCAACTGACGGAGAATCCTTTGGGCTGACCAGTCTTCGGGGAGCAGCTCCTCCGGCAGCATCGGATCGATCAAGTACAGCTCGTTGATCTGTTCGCCAAGCTCCAGATACAGGATGAACAGCTCCAGCGGGTCGGTTTCCATCTTCTTCGCATCGTCTGGGGCGTTTCCTGCAGCTTTAAGCAGTATAGGCTTGAATTCCTCCGAAAACCAGCGCCGCTTCTCCTCATACATCTGCGCCGTATCGGCCAGAGGCCATACTTTCGCCGCTATGTCCCGAGGTGCCTCCCCATGCTCGAGACGACCGGCGAACACGGTCGCATACCCCTCGGCCTTATGCTTGCGGAGCAGCTCGTCAAGCTCCTCCCGATAAGGCCAAGGTGAAATGTAAACACCGGCGTGCAACTGTCCGAAACCGGTTTGCAGCAAATCCGCCCGCAGCTGGTCGCGACGCTTGCGATCGGTCTCGGGAAATGAAGTCAACACCAGATGCCAGCAACCGTCCCAAGAAAGAGTGTAATGCTCCGGTTTGCGGTTGATCGTGCGAATGAACGTTCGTCCTACCTCGGTTATACGGTAGGCGGACCGGGATGGAGAAATGACATAACGGTCCTTTTTTAGACGCGACAGTCCATTGCGTATATAGGGGGCGGAGTATCCCCGTTTTTCGTAGATTCGGATCATATCCTGTGTTTCCAGTTCGTCAGCTTTGGATAAAAGAAAGAGCATCTGTTTCTCTACCGACAACAAATCTGTTCACGCTCCGTATTGACATTTTGATAGATTCAATATAACATGAATATCGTCGACGAACGAAAAATATGTTACAAATGCAGTGCTGCTAATTGTATTGTACCTCAGAATCGGTTAAAAGGAGAAATGGACGATGACGATGAAATTTCGGTATAGCCGTAACCTTCTTGCGGGCGGTCTTGTGATGGCTCTGTTTATGCCGGCGGTTTCCACCGCAGCGGAAAAAACGGATTCCGCCGCTTCAACAAAAGATGTCATGCGGAATGTGGCGAGCTATACTCAGTGGAACACGCCGTTTACGGTCAAGGTGAACGGAAAGAAATTAGAAACGAAGGGCGAGATGATCAATACCCGCATGCTCGTGCCCGTTCGTGAGGTATTCGAAGCGGCTGGCGCGGTCGTGACTTGGGATTCGAGCGAGCAAGCTTGGCATGCGGAGGGCAAGGGGATGACCGCCGGACAGAAGCTGGGGGAGAAGAAAGCGATTGTGAACGGAGTTGCCTATGAGCTTGACCAGGAGGCGGTGCTTGAGAACGGGAACGCGTTCGTTTCCGCCAGGCTGGTTGAGGCTGCGCTAGGCTTGGAGCTTCGCTGGGATTCCGCGGAACGCGTTCTGTCTGCCTCCGCCAAACCGGCCGCATCGGGCTTCCGGGTCTGGTCGGATGCGTTCCAGGAATACGGCACGATTCCGGTTCAATATGCACACGAAGGCGTTGTCGGCGGGCAAAATATCAGTTTACCTGTCGGATGGGAGGGCGTTCCGGAAGGGACCAAATCGTTCGCTGTTGTCATGTACGATGTGCATCCGATAGCGGACAACTTCGTTCACTGGAGCGTGCTGAACATACCGGTTACGGACAACGGACTACCTGAAGGTGCGGCCGGTCATCTCAAGAACGGCGCAGTCGAGCTGAACGGTTACTACGGCATGGAGCCGCCGCGCTATTCCGGGGACCATCTTTACCGGATAGCCGTGTACGCACTGGATACCGACAAGCTTGAAGCTCCGGCCCAAGCGCCGACTTTCTTCGAGGAGCTGGAGCCTCTCTTGCGGAAGCACTCGCTAGGGTATGCGGAGACGGACGGATTTTTCCGGCAATAATTCGGAAAGCCGTTACGGTCGCTCCGCCGTTGCCGAATATTATAGTTTTTAACTATAAAAATTATATTTTTTATATATTTCATGAATTAAAATATTCTCTTTACTATCAATAGTAAATTCATGCATAGAAAGAAGGCGGCACTGCGTGGGCAATTACGCCAGCATTTTCGGTTCTGTAAGCATCCCTATACTTTTAGCTTGCGTCTTAGGCTACTTGTATCAGAAGTACAAATCGCCCGACTCCAAGGTGCTCGCTGATGTAAGCTTGTTCGTACTGTCCCCGTGCCTGATCATAAGCTCGCTTTCCGAGAGCAGCTTAAACGGGTCCTCTTTTGGTCATATTGCATTATTCACCTTGGTTCAAACCTTTCTGTGCTGGGCGGCGGCCTTCGGTGCAGGCAAGCTTTTCCGCTTCAGCTCCCCTTCGCTGCGGGCCATGGAGCTGACGACGATTTTTGCCAACTCCAACAATTATGGACTGCCTTTGCTGTTGTTGGCCTTTGGGACACAAGGCTTCGCGATCGGCGTAACGAATGTGATTCTGCATATCGTGCTTGTAAACACGCTCGGTCTGTACATTGCGTCGCGAAGCTCATTCAGCCCCGGCCAAGCCGTTTCCAAAATGGCGCACAATCCGCTTATTTATGCTGCGGCTGTCGGATTGATTTTGTATGTTTTCCATATCCCGCTGCCTTCGAGCTTACAGGATGGATTCAAGCTCATTGGCGGTGCTTATGCGGCCATTGTTTTGCTGATGCTGGGCATGCAACTGAAAAAAGCGAACTGGCGCAGCAGCTTGCGACGAGAACTGTGGATTGCAATCATCATGCGAATCGTCGGAGTACCGCTTTTGTCCTGGCTAACCCTCACTCTGCTAGGGATACATGGCCTTATTGCATCCGTGCTGTTTGTTCAATCTTCCATGCCTTCCGCCATCAATTCCGTTGTGCTTATGGAGAAATATGGAGGAGACCAAGAGTTGGTAGCGTTAAATGTTGCCATAACGACGGTTGCAAGCTTCTTATATTTGCCGATGATTATTTATTGGTCGTTTGGATTGTAGCTCCGGACATTTCTGTGCTCTGGGCTCAATTGCCGGATGGCGAATGCTTGACTGCGGTTGACTCGTTTAAGCGCAAAGTTGGTTTTGAGACTAGGCTCAGGCCCGGATATTCCGGGTTTGGGCCTGTTTTTTTGTGTCCGGGGGGCCGGACTGGAAACTGCTGGTTCTGCTTTTGTGAAACTTACCACTTTATTGCTAAAAACCTAAAGTTTTCAATAAACAAGGTCGATAAAGACATATGCGAAATGACAAAAATTACAAATAAGCACCTCAGTTGATCATATTGGGGAGAGATCCGCATGGGAGTTTCGGTCATCACCTATGGAAACATCGAAGTGGGACCTTTTGAATTGACGAATCTGCAAGATTTGCAAGTGATCAAAGCCTTCAACGATCATGCAAAGCTGACTTTAACCGGGATTGTGCCGGAAGAACGAAGGGACAGCTACGTCCAAATGGCCAACGCGCAAACGCAGGTCAAAGTCGTCCTGACCGACGACGATGGAGAACAAAAAACGTGGTTTCAAGGGATCATCCGGAACATTCAGGTGCAGGCCGTCCGCGGTATTTATTACTTAACGGTCGAAGCTGCCTCGCATACCTGCTTGCTGGACGTGAAGCTGCACAAACGCTCCTTCCAAAATCCAAAAATGCCCTATACCGAGCTGCTCCGCGACATTCTGTCCGGCTACGACCAAGCCGATGTCATCGACTACGCTTCGGACGGCGAGGCGATCGGGAGCTTCGTCATGCAGTATGAGGAAACGGACTGGCAGTTTCTGCAGCGCATGGCGTCCCGGTTTTATACGGGACTGATTCCGACAACGGGCTTTGACAGCCCCAAGTTTTATTTCGGCCTGCCGAGGAACGAGTCTGTCGTCGAAATCCAGGCTGCGCACTATACGTTTAAGAAGCATATCGCCGATTACCGGAACGCTTCGGAGAATCATATTCCCGGCATCGGGGAAGCCGATTATATCGTCTACGAGGTCGAGTGCGCCCGGCTGCTGGACGTAGGCCAGGAGGTCGTCTTCAAGTCCAAGCCGCTCGTCGTGGGCCAAGCGGTTGCGCAAATGAAGGACAGCCTTCTCACGTATACCTACCAATTGTATCCGCGTCAGGGGCTGGCGCAGCCACGGATATTCAACAACGCGATTATCGGGGCTTCCATCCAAGGGCATGTGCTCCAGATCCGCAAAGATACCGTCCGCGCCAAGCTGGATATGGACGAACAGGTGGACCCGAGCACGGATTATTGGTTTCCCTATTCGACGATCTATGCTTCCGAGAACAATACGGGCTGGTACTGCATGCCGGAAGTGAACGACCGTATCCGCATTTATTTTCCAAGCAACAAGGAAGAGGAAGGCATTGCGATCAGCTCGGTACAGCGGGAGAGTCCACCAAGCCGTTCGGCGTCGGCCGCCCGCCATGGAGATTCCGGGGAGGACCGGATGAGCGATCCGGCTATCAAGACGTTTCAGACCAAGTACGGAAAACAAATTATGCTGGCCCCGGACCGAATCGTCATCTCATCGGGCAAAATGCACATCACCATCAGCGATAAAGAAGGAATCGAAATTAAAAGCGACCATAACGTGATCATTTCTGCCGACGAAGACATCCTTATGACTTCGAAAAATCTGAAGATCAAAGCGAACAAGCTGGAGCTGAAGGGCAAAGAAGAAAATGTGATCACGCTGGAAAACCATATGGAGTTCAAAGGCTCGGAAATTAAGATGAACTAGGCTGGGGGCAGGAGAGAGATGGGCAAGGAGGAAGCGCTGCTGCATTTGCGCGAACATGTGTTGGACCCTGCGCTTACGGAACGAATCTCGGCTCTGGACGCCGATTTCCGCCAACACAAGAGGCAGCTTGCGGCCGGATTCGTAACGTCGTTCCGGGAGCTATGCCTAAAGATTAAGGCGATGCAGGAACGGCAGGAAAAAGCGCCGATTGCCTACATTCACTATTCCATGCTGCGCACGTCGATAAGGGAAGGCGCCAACACCTACTTGATCGAGGCGTATTCGGACGATTGGTATTGGGATACGGCGTATTGCGACGCCGCCTACGATGCGGGTTGGGCGTTTCAAGGGATTCGCCCGCTCCTGTCGGTTCTGGACGACAGCCGCAAAGCCTATATGAATATCCTTCATTCCGCCGATTCGGAACGTCTTGTGGTGCAGGAGATCGACTATTTCAGCCAGTTTGTCACGGCTCTCGCCCGCTGGGCGATCCCGGAAGCGGTGAAGCTTCCCGAATTTCAGCAGATTGCCAAGGCCGATCGCCTGCAAATTCGGATCGGCGAATTTAAAGATAGGAGCGAGCCGCTTTATGTGGAGGACCGGGGGCAGCAGGATGTGCAGCAGATCAGGCGGCGGCTTGAGCAGAAGCAGGGAGCGGATTGCTCGTACGAGAGCTTTCGGGGGCTGCCGCTTTCCCAGGGCCATTACGATGAACTGGATTTGCGCTATTCGGATTTCAGCGGCAGCGATCTGACATCCTGCACGTTCAACGGTTGCGTGCTTATTGGAACGCGCTGGCACGGCTGTCGGCTGCGCCACACGGATTTCAGTTATTCGCAGCTGTGCGATGCCGATTTTCGGGATTGCGATTTGATAGGGGCGAATTTTCGCATGGCAGACGGCCAAGGCTTCGCCGACAAGCTTCACCGTACCCCGGGGCTATTGGGCGTAAACTTCGCCAACGCCGACCTGGAAGGCGCCAACTTCCTGCATGCGGACTTGCCCGAAGCGAACTTCGAGGGCGCTAACCTGAATCAGGCGGTATTTGCGGAGCGGGACCGGGAGCGGCTGCGGCCGTGGCTTAGCGAAGCGCAAATCGCATCGATCCGGTGGGTATCCGGGTAGAGAGGGGCTGATGGAATGCGCGATTATTTTTTGCTGCTGGATGACGAACGGATTATCGATAAAGCGCAGCCCGCCGGGCTCGGAAACAACGTGAAATTCGAGGAGCTTCCACCGGTTGCGGTCCTGCCTGTTGAGTATAGCCGAACCTGCGAGTACGTCGATTGGCTGGGCAAGCCGATGCGCATGGCATCGGACCGGATGAAGAGCCTCATGGAGAAATATAACCGTCACATCCGGTTTAAGCGGATGGAACTGATCGATACGAAACAAAGCGGGCAGCACTCCTACTGGGTCATGCAGGTGCCGGCTGTCGAGTGCCTTTCCCCGCAAAGCGAGTTTCACCCCGGAGGCACGCTGAAACGGCTCGTATTGGACCGGGAGCAAGTGAAGGGGCACCATATGTTCGCCATACAAGGCATTCTGGAGCCGTATATCGTGGTTAGCCTCGATGTGGCGGAAAGTTTGCTGCGCAGACATTGGACGGGATTTATTTTGCAGAAAATCGAACAGGCGTAACGGAGGGCCGGATGACGACCTATTGGGACGAATTGCTGCTAGATATCGACCATAAACGGCAGATTCAAGAGCAGATGGAGAAAAGCGCTGAGAACGACGGTTCGATCTCGCAGGAGGATTGGGATCGAGGGGTGCAGGAGGGGAGGATCGAGCTGCCGGATCAAGTGATCGAATTCGACGAACACCGGCTGCTCGGGGAGCGGGTGAGCTTTCGTTTGCCGCGGTTATTGCTGCCCGTCCCGAGAGGACTGGCGGCGACGGAGTACGGCATGAGCGGGAACGACCAGCACCTGTTCCGGGACAAGGGGCGGCAGGTTCTTTTTGGCTTGAAATGGACCACGCAGGCGCTGGCCATGGAACAGGTCGAGCCGTATCAGGATGCGCTGCTCCGGCAGCTGCAAAGCTTAAAATCGGATATGCAAATTATGGAAACCATCATGCTGGAAGCGGACGGGCTGCAGGTAGGCTGCTGCGAATCGTTATTTCAACTGCCGACAGGGTACGGATATCAAGTGCTGTTCATGACATCGTTGGAGGAAAGATTACTGCTCGGCAGCTTTCAGTTCCCTTTGGAAGGAGCGGAGCTGTGGCAGCCGTTGTCTGCCGCCATGATCCGGGCATTGCGGCGCAAATAGACCTATTGGATATAGGAGATGATCATATGCTGGACCTGCTGATTGGAGCTATAGTCAAAGGTCTGCTTCAAGCGGAGCAGAAGTACGTCGTGCGCGGCGCAACGCTGAAATGCAGCCTGGGCACGGACCCCGGCGTCTTGAATTTGCCTAAAAGCCACGGTGTGTACATTAAGAAGAAGCCCGTGATGACGGTCGCGGACTGCACGCCCGACAATATTGGCTGCTTCGGGTTTTGTCAGGCGAAGATGGGGGGCGTCCTCGACCATATCGCCGGCTGGAGCCGAACGACGAGCAACAGCCTGCCGGTACAATCGAACCCGTTGCTTAAAGGGATTCTGGAGTTCGGGGCGGATCAGCTGAATGCCATAACCGCTCCGCATACGGTATGCACCCCGGGTATTTGCGGGAAATGGTCGAGCGGCAAGGAAGATCTTCTGATTAACAACGAGCAAGCGCTGCTGAGCAAGTCGACGTTAACGTGCTCTTTGGGTGGCACCATTACGATAGAACATGACGGGCAGGATTAACGGACGGCGGCCGATTGAAGGGGTGGGACGATGCAGCAGACAGAGCGCGTCATCGCGTATTCGGATTTAAACGTCCATTGGCCGTACGGAACGATCCGGCTCGATGCCCTGGAGCTAGTTCAGCAGATGGGCGATCATGCCAGGCTGTATTTTACGGGAACCGTGGATGCGGAGCAAGAAGATGCGATCGCCGTCGGCAGCGGCCGTTACGACCGGATTGAACTGAAGGCTTCGGGGCAGGAGCGTCCGCTTTTTATGGGGCAGCTTCAGGAGGTCGGACTCCAGGTCGTTCGCGGTATGTGCCGCGTAAGCGTAACGGCGGTTTCGCATACCTATGAGCTGGACATCGGGACAAGGACGCGCTCGTTTCAAAAGGTCGATGCGCGGTATATGGAAGTGGTGGATCACATCCTGGAGGCGTATCCCGGCTCGGCGGTCATCGATCGAAGCTTTGACAAGCTGGAGCAGGGAACGTTCATGATGCAGTATCAGGAGACAGACTGGGCCTTTCTGCGGCGGCTGGCTTCCCATGTAGGAGCGGATCTGGTGCCGGATATCACGGCGCACAGCAGCCGGTTCTGGATCGGGATTCCCGAAGGGCGCAAGCAGGTGAAGCTGGAGGACGTCCCGTATACGATTCAGCGGGAGATGGATGCGTACCGGGAGACGAGCGCTAACGGGCAAGCCGCCGTCAACGAGAGCGATTATACGAGCTGCCGGTTCGAGCTGGAGACGATGCTTGAGATCGGGGACGAAGTGCTGCGGGAAGGGCAAGCCTTCGTCATTACGAAGCGGCGCGGGACGATCGAACAGGGGGCGCTCAAGTGGGAGTACACGTGTGCGCTGCCGCAAGGGCTCAAGCGGAAAAAGACCTATAACCTGCCGATCATCGGGGCTGCGATCGAGGGAAGCATCCTCAAGATCAGCCGCAATCAGGTGAAGATCCATCTGGATATCGACGAGGCGCAGAGCGTGCAGGACGCCCGCTGGTTTCCTTACGCCGCGGAGGGCAATCAGGTATGGTATCTCATGCCGGAGACCGGCTCGAAGGTCAAGCTGTATTTTCCAAGCGCGGAGGAAGACGACGCGATGGTGATCCAGTCGGTGCGTCATGCGCCGCAGGGCGAATTTGTCGAGAAGAGCGGCCGAAAAATGCAGGACCCGGGCGTGAAATCGTTCGGGAATCCGCAAGGCAAAGAAATAACGTTGGGGAACCACGATCTGACGATGACGGCGAAGGAGGGCTTGCTTTATATCACGATGCAGTCGGGGATCGGCGTCTTTATGGACAGCGCCACCTGCATTCGGATGAATTCGAGCGCCGACTTGGAGCTTCATGGACGCAGCGTCATGCTGTACGGAGAGAAAAGCCTGCATCTCCAGACGATGTCGGACACGCTGGAGCTGGGCGAAGGCGGGTTCAAAGCAAGCAGCGGCCAAATCAAGATGAACCTGACCTCCTCGCAGGAGTATACCCCGATCAAGAGCGCATTTGAGCAGCAGCGGGACGAGCTGGGACTGTCCGGGTTGATTGAGAAACGGACCAAACGCAACAAGGCCGTCCGGGCGCAGGGAAAACAAGACGCGCTGATCGAAGGGGTCAAAGGGCTATGGGGCTTTGTCGTGGATGCCGTGGAAATCTCATCCCCGGCGGTTCTTCTTGGCGAACACGTCTACGAGGAAATTACCGGAAACACGCTGGCGCCGCTTGCGGAACGAAACAGCATCGCCAAAGCGGCGGTCTCGGGAACGCAGTATGTCGCCGAGCATGTGAAGAACGGTCAATGGGCCGAGATGGGAAGCGATGCCATAGAGCACGTCAAGAAGCAGTTGTATGAAGATTATGTAGAGCCGATTAAAACGAAATACCAGGGGGACTTTCAGCACAATCCGCTTGTCACCGGCGAGGAAGAAAACCGCAAGCTTGGCGAGGCCGACTTCAAGGGAACGATGATCGAGGTGGATGTCGCACTGAACTTCGTCGGAATCGGCGAAGCGAAAGCGGCAATCAAGACCTTGAAGAACGCGGTCAAAGACGGGAAAAAGATCAGCATGAAAGACCTCAAAAAAGGGGCAAGCGAGAACAAAGCGAAGGAATCCGAGCATGGAGAAGGCGCAGGGAAACGGCCTCACGGCAGCGCGGAAGGCGACTCGGCCCCAAGCGGACCGCCGAAGAACGGGAAGTATATAGCTGGCGGATTCGATGCCTCGAATCCGTCGGATGCGCTTGGAGCCTTGCTCCAGAAGATGATGAAGGAGATGAAGGATAATTCTCCGTATGTGATTGCGAGAGTGGAGCAGCCCGTACCCGTCGGAATTGGCATGCAGGGCGGCCCCAGATACACGTTTACAATCATGAAGCGTGAGGATTACAATGCTCTATATAGCAGCGCAAGCGATCATACGGGCGGTGGCGGCCGCGGCGGCTCGGGCCGGCATGATCGGGATAAACCCAAACATCGGGATGAAGAAGAGCAGCGTAAGCGCCACGATGAAGAAGAGCGTGAGCGTAAGGAAAGAGAGGAACGTGAGCGCCGGGAGGAAGAGGAGCGCAAACGTAAAGAAGAAGAGCGTAAGCGTAAGGATGAGGAGGAGCGCAAGCGCCGGGAAGAAGAAGAGCGTAAGCATCGCGAAGCAGAGCGTAAGCGTTTGGAGGATAAAGAGGGGCCTGAGGGGACAGGTAATCTCAATTATAAAGAGGGTTACTATGTTGAACATTTAACCGGAGAAGTCACAAAATGTACGGACTGGAAAGGTGTCAGCGGTGGACATAATTACGATGAATTCAAGAAATATTTTGATGGAAATGGGAAGTATGTATTAGAAGAAGTGAATAAATTACCACATCCTGATATTAATGGAATATATGATTTGGAATACAGAATGAAGGTTGAAATAAAGGATTATCGAGGGATTGGCACAGGTCAATATAAGTATATCCCCAAAGAAAATAAAGACCCTTTCAAAAAAACAATATATGATCCAAATATTATATCGAGTGATGACATTGTTAAATTTGGTAAAGAGGCTATGGAAGATGGCATTAATCAGAATCAAGTGAGACAATTAGAAGCTCAGGGCAAGGAGTTAATTCAAGGCACTGCTACTAATGGATTAAAATATGAAGGTATAAGAAATGTTGATACAGGTGAAATAGAAAACTTCTGGCATGTATTGGAATGGAGTGAGTAGAACGATGGATAATTCCAAAGAAAATTATCAATTACTAGTTGATAGATTTAAAATGAATGGACTAAGTAAAGATTTTGTTATTACTGTTTTAGCGAGATTTGTATTAGACTTCGATTTTATAAAAATTTTGACTGGTTTTTTAGATGAAAATGTGCTAAGAAGGGACACTATCGGAGTAGTTTATTCAGATGAATATGAAATTGGGGATGAAGGTTATTTTGGGGAGAATAAGGTTCTGTTTTATTATGGAATAGATGATGATTGGCATGATATTGTTACACATGATGAGTTATGTTGTTATTTACAAGTAGCATGTGAATTTTTTATGGATAGAAATAAAGAAAAGGCAGAAGAAGCGAAAAAAATTATGATTCAAATTAAAGAAAAATACAAAATAGATTAGAGGGTCTGACAAGAATTATGTGTAACATTTTTTCAATACAACCAACAATGCCACAATGCAAGCTAGCCGTTCGTCTAGGAAGAATAGAACGTTTTCGAGAAATGAATCACGAATCGTACGGTGTGGATACGAACGTTCTAATCAATATTCAATTTATAACTCGATTATTTGATATCGGGTATTCTAAAATTCTTGAACTATCTGGAAGGCTGTTGCGGTTGAACGATCTAGACAGGCTTGTAGAAAATCATTCCTCCTACTCACTAATGAAAAGAATAAAAGGGTGTTTAAAGATCAATACCCATTCAGATAAACCGGTTATTTAGATAAAGAAGATCTGGCACTACTGAACTATTGTCAATGGATTAGGGAGAAAAAGCAAGTGAAGATGAGTGAAGAAACCTTAAAGATCTTAAGAGATTCTGGTTGGTATGAGGGAAGAAGTATTGATACTAAAGAAATAGAAGAAAATTTGGAGAAAATAGGTTTTTTTGTTTTTCCAGAAGTGAAAAAATTTTTGAAAGAGTTTGGAAATCTAGTGATCGAAGATACTATAAACGATGAGACGCACAATACAAGTGTAAGATTCAATAGCTACGGAGCTTTCAAAGCAGAGGAAGAATATGCTCAAGAGAAACTAGTTCCTGTAGGGTTGATCGATAGCGATTTTCTAGTGCTATTTGTTTCAGAAAGTGGAAAGGTGTACTGCAGTACTGGTAAATTAGGCGACAATGCAACAGAAGCATGGGAAAGATTAATCGGGGGCAGAGGTTTTAAGCCGTGGGGGTATTTCTAATATAAAGGGTTTCATAAAATGTGTAAATTATGTAAAGTTAACAGGTTTTCGATTGCTATTCTCCTGCTGAAAATAAAGGTGCAAGGGGTATTTTGAGTGAGGTTTGGGAAAAATTTGTTGTTAAGCAACAAACAAAAAATCTAAAAAAATGGTCTGTAGATGATTTTAAGATGGGGAATTATAGACCTACGAGAAGTTATTGTGATTCAGTCTTCGGCAAAGTCTTGCGATTAACGTAAATACAACCAGAAAGGATGTTTATATGATTATTTGGAGAGGTTTAGGAATTTTGAATATCGTTGTTCCAGTGATTATGTTTGTTATAGTTAATTTTTTACTATCCGCTTTGGGGCTTAGGTCAATAGATTCCAGGCTGCCGATGGCTTTCGTCTTCATTGTATCGGGACTTATTATCTGGTATATGGGGAAAGCACTTAACGCCCAATCAGGGAAAGTGCTAGTTGATGTGGAAACGGGACAACACTATAAAATGGGAACCTCGCACAGTCTGTTTTTCATCCCTATGCATTATTGGGGCCCTGTCGGTCTAGTGACAGGATTCATTTTAATAGTTGCATCGATATTTACATAACTCTGATTGCACAAGTTTTCTTGGATATGGGGTCTGTGAAAAATTAGAGTAAATACTAAAACAACTTACGAACGCTAGATAAACTTGCTAAGGCTTATTTCAACTTGAACCATAAGTAGAAATGAGCCTTTTTGCATGCTCAAGATCATTAACTATTAACATAGCAAGCAACTTCCTGCACAAAACTATGACTTGCCATTTTAGTTAGAAATCCGGGAAAGCTTGGCAAAGAAGAAGCCTCTATCTAAGGGACTCAGTTCGGATGATGCAAGGAAATTAAAGCAAGGTCCGGTCATTCGAGCGGCCAACCAGGTAATCAAGGCTTACGTCGAAATAGTCAGCAAGAGCAATGAGGGTTGGAACACTTGGGATATTCTTTCCTTTTTCCAACGAACTCATGGCTTGTTTTGTGATGCCTAAATGTTCTGCCAAATCTTTGGCCATTACTTTCCTTTCATTGCGAAGTTCAAGCAATCTTGCGGAAAAGGATTCTTTGTTAAACATATAAAAACTCCTTGACAGTCAATTGTTAATTTACTAATATCTAAAGTGTAGTCAATTACTAGTTGACTATAGTGGCGCGTAAAGAGAGTACAGCTAATGCAATTCTACCAATATTAAATCTGCAATGAAAGAGGAGGGGCGACACGGTTTAAAGATCAGAGTTAAACTAATGACCATTAATCGGGATGTAGAAGCTGCATTTGTTGCTTATTTCATATTTAAAATGACAAGCCAAAAAATTTTGTTCAAGGGATTGGAGGAAGCAAGCATGCAAGATGTCGCAGAAATCTACCAACAAGAGGAGATTCATTTACTCGGAATGATTCAAGTGTGTGAAACGTGCAGAGATATTATTTTGAACTTTGTGCGGCAGCAAAACGGTAAAATTAACGGGATCGTAATGGAAGACTTGCTGATATCCCTTTTTAAAGTAGAGATGGAACAGCGTGAGAATTTGCTTCATATGCAATTAGCCAAAGCAAGACTAAGCAGCGCCACATAGACCAGCTATCATCACCCAAAATTTAGTATATAATGTTATTGTAAGAAATTATGGTATAAAGAGAATTACTTTGCAAAGGAGGCCGAAAATTCCACGCAATAAAATCTTCTCCCTACATACACATCGTCAAAGGTTCCACGCAAGCCATCATTTATCGAGGAGGGTCCCTTTATGAAATCACGTTCCGTCTCTATTACCGTCTTGTTTACTATGGTATTTTCCCTGTTCGCTCTTGCAGGATTCAACCCTCAACCGTCTTCCGCAATGAGCACGAATTTATTATTGGGTAAACCTTATACCTCCAGTTCCGAGGCGGATGCCGGATATCCGGACACAAACCATAAAGAACTGACCGATGGTGTAGAGGCTTCCTACCTGCTCGCGGATCCGGCTTGGCAGGGAAGATTTAATGCCACAAGTTATAGTTTTACAGTTGATTTGGGTAAGCCGCAAACCTTTAAAAATTTCAAAACGAACTTTTACAAATACACGGGAGCCGGCGTTCAGACTCCAATCCAAGTTGAATTCAGCTCATCTGCCGATCATTCCACCTGGATAACAGCCTGCTCGGTTTCCCAGCAAGGAAATGCTGTAGACGTGGCTCCTGTACCATATCGCTGCTCAGCGGCTTCTGATATAACGGCAAGATATGTGAAGATGACAGTTACAAGTGCGCCTGGCACCTATTCTTTTGTTGACGAATGGGAGGTCACTCCTGCGCAAGTATCATCCTCCATCGCTTTAAGCGGGACGTTCCTTCAACCTTATTTGGCCAATCAGTGGACCGACGCGGAGTGGAATACCGAATTTCAGAAAATGAAGGATGTTGGGATCAACAAGCTGATTCTGAATTGGACGGCCGACAGCAAAAATAAAACCACAGTATACCCGACAACCGCTCTTGCCGGCTATACGCAAAATACATCTGCCGATCTCGTTGCGAAAGCTTTAAGCAAAGGAAATATTTACGGGGTTGATATTTATTTGGGTTTACAGATCAATCAGGACTGGTTCGTCAATTATGCGAATGATGCAACCTGGCTATCGAACGAAGCGAATATTTCCAAGGCGCTGGTTGGAGATTTGTGGACAAAATATGGGACGAACCGTTCCTTAAAGGGCTTTTACCTTCCGTTCGAGGTCGATAACTTGAACTTACCTTCGACTACGGAATGGGACCGGTTAATTTCCTTTTATCAAACCGTAGGCAGCTATATCAAGCAGCAATCCTCCTCCATGACCGTGATGATTTCTCCGTTCTTCAATTCGCGCGGTCAAACAACTGCGAATTGGCAAACGATGTGGGAGTATATTCTCTCGAAGAGTCCTTTGGATATTTTTGCCCTTCAAGACGGTATCGGTGCCGGGCACGCCGAGACAAGCGAGTTGGATGCATGGTTCTCCGCAACAAAAACAGCCATCAATAACGCCCGTCCGTCCATGCAGTTCTGGGATAATGCGGAAACCTTCACGGATAACTTCAAGACTTTGGATCTAAAAACAGTAGTTGCCGATCTAAATGCCGTCCGTCCTTATGTTTCGGACTATATAAGCTTTAGCTTCAACCATTATATAAGCCCGCAGCAAGTCAATCCGTTATATTACGCAACGTATAAAGACTATGTTTTATCCGGTGCCCTGGATGCCGCCGCGCCAACGACTCCAGCCCATCTTTCAGGACGCGCTGTCAACTCGGATACCAATTTGCTGAATTGGACTCCATCGACAGATAATTTCGGCATCGTGGGTTACAAAATTTATCGAAACAATGAGCTGGTCTGGACAGCTTATACGAATGCGACCAGCTTTACGGACAGCCAGCTTCACTCCAACACTTCCTATAGGTACGCCGTGCAGGCATTTGATGCGGCAGGCAATTATTCTGCTCAGTCTTTACCCGTTACCGTTACAACTTATGCGGAAACAAATTATCCTACCAATCTCGCATCCGGCAAAAAGTATACTTCAACGATCCCTACCCATCCATCCTATCCGGACAGCGGAGGCAAGCTAACCGACGGAGCTTTCGGAACCACAGCTTCCTGGGATGAAGCTTGGCGAGGCAGCAATGCCGCCAGCCCTTATTCGTTCACGATTGACTTAGGATCTTCCAAGAGCATCAAAGAAGTGAACGCCAATTTCTTGCAAGCCATATCAGCCGGTGTGTTATTGCCCGAAACCGTTACGTTCTCCAGTTCCAGCGATAACATCTCTTTTAAGCAAATCGGTATTGTCCATAAACCCGCCGTCAGTTCCAGCGACCAGACGAAAACCTACAGGCTGACTCATTTATCCGGCATCACGGGCCGTTATGTCAAAGTAACCATCGAGCCTGCAAGTATCGCGTGGACATTGATCGATGAGATACAGGTAAAACAATAACGAAGAAACTCTAAAATTCTATGCACAAAAAGCTCCTGAAGCCTGAATAAAGCATCGGGAGCTTTTTGAATGGATGCCGAAGAACGAGACCAGATGCGGCGAATTCAAACCGATGAAGCTTGCAGCATGGTTCAATTAAATATGACCAGTGGTCAATTAATGCCATTACATAAATTAGCGGTGGAAGATGTTTCAACCTTTCATCGAGCGGCCCTTGATTTGCAAATCGAATTGCTGCATGCCCGGTAAAAAAAAGGCACTGTGCCTCGTCAAAACATGAGACCGGGTTGGCCTGAAACCCAGGAGATATACAACTTTACCGAGGGGTTAAATGAAATAATGACAACGTTAACTTCAAATATTTGTAACATTTAGAGAAAAAGGTCGTATGATTTAATTGAAAAATATTCCAAATTAAGGGTTGATATGGTATTAATTGATTGAGGGCACTGGCCAGACCTCAAAATTATTTTTGCACGGTGTTATTCGGAGGAGGATAAAGAAAAATGAAAAAAATGACAACTGCTTTAACGATTGCCGTGGTTGGAGCAAGTCTTGTTTCAAGCCCTGGCTTTGCGGCGGAGGGAGCCCCGGTTCAACAAGCGCCTCAACAGCAGATTATTGTCGCGCCGCCGGAAGGCGAGGTTACGTATCATTTGGCGCCAGGTGCCGTAGCGGTTGCCGGTCCATATGTACTCCAGCCGAACGAAGGCATTCGCATCACCTCGATTATCGCCGACGAGTACGATTGGTGGCTTGTGGATCTTAGGAACAACAACCAGACGATCCGAAAAGAGCAAGCGGAAAACAATACGATTTATGTGAAACAGAGCAGCCAGTACATGCTTTTCATCAAAAACAAAAAGCAATGCACCAACTTGATGAAGGTAAATATTCGGGTGGTTCGCTAGCTGCATTCTAGGCAAAGTACAGTTCCTTCACACTTTTATTCTCGATCTGAGAAATAGTATAGAGTAGTAAGGTCATAAGGACGAGACTCCCCACCGGGAGTCTTTTTCCATTTTAAAAGTAAGCGTAAAAAAGCTCCCCGGCTTAAGCAAGTAGAGGAACTTTTTACGTTATTGATGATTTGGCACGTTAATTTTAGTTCAAATACGCTTCGGCGATTTTAATCAATTCCTCTTTGCTCATTTTACTGAATTCGTCGATTTGATACGTATATTCGCCGTCGATGTTCCATGTAATATTTTTCCTTCCGTCTTCTCCGTTTTTGTCTAGATATTGCGTGTAAAGCATTTCTACCCCGTTGACGGTAATTTTCTCTTGCCTGAAGTCGATTTTTTCATCCACGTAGGCTGTAAACGTATCCTTGGATTTAATGACAGTAACGGCTACTTCTTGGTCCCCATGCTTATAAACGGACCTCAAATGTAAAAGATCATCAGACAACTCAATCGGCATCATCGCATAATCCTTACCCGATTCCTCCGCCTGCTTCCGCAGCTTTTCAGCCGTCGCCGCCTTTTCGTCCGGGGCAGGAGGGTTCACCTCATTGATTGGATTAAAGAAGACCTTAGCGTCTTTGAATTGGTAATTCTCTTCCAAACGGTCAAGAATCTTAATCGGCATGCCTGCCATTTTGGCACGGAGTGCGGACACATCGTTAAAGACGAACGGCTTGAATCTGGTATCCGTTTGCTTGTTCGGATTGTTCGGAACGATATAAAAGATCGCTGCCGAACCATCCGGCAACAGTTCTTCCGCCAAATCCCGGCTCATTCCTATGCGTCGGGTATCTTCTTCCGAATATTTGGGCTGGGGAGGAGCCGAGTTCAAGGGTTTCACCTCATAAACCGCTTGGCCTTGTTCGTTTTTCAATACTCCGTACTTTACCGCAGCAAACCCTGACGATACGGTCAAAAGCATTCCCATTGCGACCAACACACCGACTTTATATTTCACTAAAAATCGCTCCTTCTTGTTCCGCTCGGCATACAGTTTCTTCATTACTTGTCCAGTCAAGTCAGCATCGGGCATAGGCGGGTCATGAAAAAGTGCTTTCAAATCCTGATCCTTATCCAACGTCATACGAATCCCACTTCCTTCACTTGAGCGTAGTACTTCCGGAACTTTGCAGCCGAACGTCCGTATTTTTTTCGAAGATTGGCGCTGTTTTGATTCAGAATCAGGCTGATTTCCTCATAGCTCTTCTCCTCCACGCAGCGCAAAATTAACAAGTTCCGCTCTTCCGCCGATAATCTCGATAGGGCCTGGTGCACATATTCATTGAAATAGTTGGCTTCGATCTGCAAATCGATGTGTTTATTTTCCTTCTCATCCCGGTAAAAGAAGGGCAGATATTTGGCCAGCTTGCGCTTGCGGATCACATCGATGCATTGATTGTAGGCAATCTTGTATAACCATGCGCCGAACGGCACATCCCGGTTATACTTTTGCAAATTGCGAAATGCCTTCAAAAATACTTCCTGTCCGCTATCCTCGGCCTCCGTATCGTTGCCCAGCATGTGATAACAATAGCGGAAAATCGGTTTTTGGTAATGCTGCACGATGTTCTCGAACTTTGCGATATCACCCTCCAGGACGTCAGCGATCATCTGACGCAGTTCTGAATCATCCACCTCGCTCACTCCCTTTCACCCTGTACTACGAATCATCCGCACTGAAATGTGACAGTAACAACAGAATAATTAATTTTGCGCCAACCGGGCAAGCAAGGAATTGACAATGACCATGATGGGGGGGATAGCTTTGGGAACGTGGAAAAATAAGAAATAGCCTGTTGAGGGTTTCTCAACAGGCTGATCAGCCCCCAGCTAGGGGAACTGGCGTTCTTAGAAATCAAAATTGTCAGGGTCCGGTCCAACCCGCAGGTTCTGGTTCAGCGCATCGATGCGGGCCATCTCTTCACTCGTCAGCTCGAAGTCGAATACCGAGGCGTTCTCGACAATCCGGTGAGCCTTTGTCGATTTGGGAATCGTTACGATGCCGTGCTGCAGATCCCAGCGCAGAACGACTTGGGCGACCGACTTGCCGTGACGAGCGCCGATTTCCTGCAGCACCGGGTTGTCCAGCAGCTGGCCCTGCATCAGAGGCGACCATGCCTCGATCTGAATGCCATGCTGGGCGCAGAAGTCGCGCAGCGCTTGCTGGCTGAGCCGCGGATGGAGCTCGACCTGGTTTACCATCGGTTTGATCTCGGCATCTTTCATCAGGTCCTCCAGGTGGTGAATCTGGAAGTTGCTGACGCCGATCGCTTTGACACGTCCGGCCTTGTACAGCGCTTCAAGCGCACGCCAAGCGTCCTTGTACTTGCCGGCCACCGGCCAGTGAATCAGGTACAGATCGAGATAATCCAGTCCCAGCTTCTCCAAGCAGGTCTCATAGGCGGCGAGCGTCGCTTCATAGCCGAGATCGGCGTTCCATACCTTGGAAGTGACAAACAGGTCTTCACGGGAGAGTCCCGTTTCTTGGAGGGCTTCGTGGATAGCCTGACCTACACTGCGCTCGTTGTCATAGATGGCCGCCGTGTCGATGCTGCGGTAGCCATGGGCGACAGCCGCTTTGACCGCGTCCACGAGCTCGGGACCTTCCTCGACTTTGAATACGCCGATTCCGAACCAGGGCATAGCCTTTCCGTTATTGAGAGTCGTAGTTGCTTGCAGATGCGTTGTCATAGATAAAACCTCCAGTAGGGTAAATGGTAAATTTAAATACATGATGTCTTGTTGAAAGAGTTTGATAGTCAAGACCGGGCCGGCCCCATCCGCACGGCGCGAACCGGCTCGCCCTTGCGTTCCAGTGCCATGCTCCAGCCGGTCAGCAAAACCGCGGCTAGGACCATGATAGCGCCGATCCAGGTGGTATGAATCAATCCCATCGAATCGGTGATCACCCCCCCCAGATAGGCCCCAATGGCGATGCCCGCATTGAACGCGGCGATGTTGACGGCGGAAGCGACATCCTTAGCTCCCGGCGCGAAGCGCTCGGCCAGCATGACGACATAAATCTGCAGCCCGGGAACGTTCATGAAGGCCAGCAGGCCCATGAAGAAGATCGTGATCAATCCGGCTACCTTGAATGGCGCGGTCACCATCAACACGAGCAGCACGATCGCCTGCAGGATGAACATATAGAACAGAGCCTTGAGCGGCCGGCGGTTGGCCACCTTTCCCCCGACGACATTGCCGATCGCAATCGCGACGCCGTAAATCAGCAGGATAACCGCTACCGTGTTTTCGGCAAATCCGGTTATCTCATGCAGCAATGGGGATAAATAAGTAAATACGACAAAGGTGCCTCCATACCCGAGAGCCGTGATGGCGAATGCAAGCAGCAGCCTGCCATTCGTCACCAGCTTCACCTGCTCACGCACCGGGGTCGGAACGCCCTTACGCAGCGAGGCGGGGATCAAGATCAGGTTAGCGATCAGCGCGACCAGGCCGATGACGGCGATGGTGACGAAGGCCGCCCGCCAGCCCATCTGCTGGCCGATCCAGGTACCGAGCGGCACGCCGGTCACGATGGCGACCGTCAGGCCCGAAAACATCATGGAGATCGCACTCGCCCGTTTGTTCTCCGGCACGAGGTCGGCGGCGATGGTCGATGCGATCGACATGAATACGCCGTGCGACAAAGCGGATAGCACGCGGGCAATCAACAGGACGCCGATGCTTCCAGAAGCCGCCGCCAGACTATTGCCGGCGATAAAAACGACCATGATGGCAACCAGCAGCGACTTGCGGGACATTCCCGTAGTGAGTGAGGTCAGCACAGGAGCCCCGAAGGTGACACCGAGCGCATACAGCGTCACGGTCAGTCCTGCCGTTGTGACCGATATATGAAGGTTTTCGGCGATCAGGGGCAGCAGCCCCACGCTGATAAACTCGGTTGTTCCGATCGCATAGGCGCTGATGGCCAGAGCCAGAAGCGCGAGTATACTTCGTTTTTGATCCAATTGCATGTTTTCTCACCTCTATTCTTGGTAATCTTCGGCCGATATATGCTATTATGAGAGGAGCAAGCATTTTTGGCTAGTACGTACTTTAAAGTGCGGTAGGCACAAAAAAGTGCCTATAACCATTGGAGGACTTAGTATGAGCACGGGAACCAATAAGAAATATAACATTTCGGTGGAAGCGACCTTGGAAGTCATCGGAGGAAAATGGAAGTGCGTGATTCTCTGTCACTTGACGCGAGGAAAGAAGCGGACGAGTGATCTCAAGCGTATTATGCCCAGCATTACGCAGAAGATGTTAACCCAGCAGCTGCGGGAACTGGAGGCAGACGGGATCGTCAACCGGATTACGTATCATCAAGTGCCGCCCAAAGTCGAATACGAGCTGAGCGAATACGGGTGGAGCCTTAAGCCGATTCTGGATGCGCTTTGCTCCTGGGGAGAGCACCATATTATTAAAGAATACGGCGATAAGTTCACCGTATTGGAGGACAATATTTTAAATCATTGAGACGTGAACATGGATCTTTCCACGATTTCTTTGGACGATAAAAAAAGGAATACTTGAGCTAAGGCTTCAAGCATTCCCGAGAGAGTACCGCGTTGAGGTACTCTCTTTCTTTTTCTCTTTGACGTAACTTTTCTCCTCACGATTAACATCGTGGCTCTATTTCGGCTCGGCCGCTTTGGTTCCCTTGGGCACGCCGTCCAGGCCGTAATATTGGTCGTAGGCGTCGAATATTTTGCGGGCAATCGGCGCGGCGCCCCATGCGCCGAATCCGCCCTCCGGGACGACGACGGCTATGGCGAGCGTCGGATTGTCCAGAGGCGCGAAGGCGATGAAGACGGCGTTGTCGACCAGCTTTTTGCCGACGGACTGCGTCGAGGTGCCCGTTTTTCTGGCAAAAGGGTATGGGAACCCGTCGAAGCCCTGTACCTTGACATCGGCCATGCCTTGCAGCACCGCGTTCCACTCGGCCGCGGCAAATTCCGTTTCGTCCAGTACGACCGGTTCGTCGAACTTTTGGATCAGCTGGCCTCTATCGTAGCTCTCAATCTTGTCCACCAACAAGGGCTTGAGCCTTTTTCCCCGCGTGGCGAGGGTGGTGGCGAATTGGGCCAATTGCAGCGTTGTGTAGCGTTCATTTTGACCCCAGGAGGCGAAAACCATCCGGGATTGGAACGATTCGCTCTTATTCGTTTTAAACTCGTTGGCACCTTTATACTCTCTCGGCAGGCCGCTTTGCGTGGAAACCCCCAGCCCGAACTTGGCCAAATAATCCTGCCATACGTCTACGGCTTTCTCGCCATATTTCGAGTGCAGCGCATTGCCGATTTTGGCCGACATAAACGTATTGGACGAATGCGCGATGGCCGTGGCCGGTGTCAGCCACCCGTAAGCGGCCCGATCGGAGTTGGTTAATCGCGAGTTATCTTTGCCGTAGGTAAATTCGCCGGTATCGTAATATTGGGTTCCGGGATGGATGAGCCCTTCCTTAAAGCCGATCAATACGGACAACGGCTTGATTGTTGAGCCCATATAGACGATCGAGGTGGGATGCTTGTTCCGTTCATCTTCCGGAAAATTGCCGTAGGCGGTCGTAATGGTGCCGTTGTTGACAAAAGGCAGGATGCTGTCGTAATCGCTTTTCGAGATTCCGCCGATCCATAGATTCGGATCGTAATCCGGCATGCTGGCCATGGCGACCACTTTACCCGTCTTCACCTCCATCGCGACCGCATATCCCGCCCGGGCATTCGGAGCGTATGCGAACCGGTTGCCGGACGATTGCAGCGTCGCCAGATGGTCCATAATCGCTTGTTCGGTGATAAGCTGGACATCCTTATCAATCGTTAAATAAAGATGGTTGCCCTTCTTCGGTGCTTGCAGCGTCACCTCGGGGCCGGCAATTTTGTTGGCTGCATTGACCGGGAATGCTTTGTATCCGCTTTCGCCTCGCAGCTCCTTTTGATACATCAGCTCGATGCCATCGAATCCGACATCCTCCGTATCGACGTAGCCCTCCGTATGTTCTTTCGTTTTATAAAAGGGAAGTCCGTTGTTCGGTTCCCGGGCGGCGGGGAACGGCTTCAGATACCCGACCAATTGGACGGCAACCGTATTTTCCCGGTCGTAGGTCCGCGTGCTTTCCTCGATAACTTGAACCCACTTCAGTTCGTCGCGCCACTCCCCGATGTATGCGATTTCGTCGCGGGTGAGATCCGTCTTGATCCGGCGGGGGACGAAATAGAAGGAGGGCTTCTTGGTTTCCTGTTTCGTTAGGTCGTAGCCGACATCCATCAGCCTGATGATGTCTTCGGCGGACAGCTTTTTGGGAGACGGGGCTCCTCGCTCCGAGAAAATTCGTTCCAGCTCGCGCGCAAGGGCGATGATCTCATCCTGCGTTTGCCCCTGCTCGATACGAAAATAAAGCGATTGGGTAGGTGTGGTATAGGCGATCGGAGCGCCTTTGCGATCGAAAATATTGCCCCGGGTGGGCGGTATGGGCGTGTTTTTATGGTTGGCTTCCTCATCCTTCAAATGTTGGCTTTCCACAAACTGTAGCATGGCAAGCCGGAGAATCAAGACCGAGAACAAACAAAACGTAATAAAGAAAAAGACATTGATTCTGGATGCAATGGTAAGTCCACTGCTTGGCGGACGCATCCGTTCGGCTAACTTTTTCAACATTGTGCCTCCTGAGCGGAAAAAGGAAGAAATTTCTGCTATTGTACAGACGATCCAATATGGAAAAAAGGTGCATCGGACGAAAAAAAAGGGGATTTATTTTTTCCGTACGATCAGAACTGTGAAAATTACCACTTTACTGGGATTTGTCCTAAAGCTTTCAAACCGATTCGCCGATAAAAAGCTGTTATCTATTTGCCAGGTCTGAACCAAAAATTAAAATCGCTTGGAGGCTTGTATTTTGAAAAAGTTCAGCTCATTTGTTGCGCTCGCGCTGCTATGCACGATGTTTACCGCCTGCTCGAATCTGAAAATAAACCGGCCGGCTGCGGAGCCAAGCGGCACGACGGCCGATAAACCGTCCGGAGACGCGTCGGGGGAGTCGGATAAGAAAAAAAGCGACGGGGGGAACATCGAGGCCTTGGAAGAGGCAATGGAAGTCGGGAAATATAACGGGTATGTAGGCCTGAATAATTTTATGACCGGACGGTTAGATCAGGTGTTAACCGATTATTTTGACGAGTTTGGCGATGAAGAGCAGCCTGTCATTGACAAGAACTTCAGCTTTACCATGCTCTCGATTTCATCGGGCGACGCGAAAGCTTTGGAAACGCAGTTCGGCTTCGCCGATAAAGCGCCTGCCTTTCCGGCAATCGATCCGGTTGTCGTCCGATTGAAGCCGGTGATGAACGATTTGACGGCGATTCTGACCGAGGCCCGAGAGTATTATAAAACCAAAGGGTATGTCGATGACCATTTTGCCAAAGCCAAAGAAATGCATCCGAAGATCGTCAAGGCGGCGGATGCGTATTATGCCGTCGCGGACGAGTACTTGAAGGCGATGGCCGTCATGGGAGCCGAGCGCAAGAAGGAAAGCCTGAAGAAATTCCAGGAGAATGACGAGCAGATCAGGTATGGAGCTTTGAAGTTTTTAGTCGATGCCCAGGAGCTGTCCGCCGAGATGGAGGAGCAGGGCGTAACGGCCAAAAACATCCTGGATCTGGACATGGAGAAGTTTAGAGCGAAGTACGATCCGCTGGTGGACGATCTTAAAAATCTGACACAGCACGCCCAGGACGAGAAACGGCTGAAGAAAGAAAAGATAGAAAGCTATAACTTGAATTCATATATAGAAGAGGCTCAAAAGGTCAAGGTGGCTGCTTCCGACATCATTGAGCGCGTGAACAAGAAACGCAAGGTGGACGAGTTTGATTTGAAAAGTCGTTTCTTTACCGAGAATCAAGACGGCACGCCGGAAAAGTTCGAAAAGACGCTTCGCGACGCCATCCAAAAGTACAACCGCTTGAAGTAGGATTCGGCCTCTCCCGTGCCCGAGGCGGCATTTCGCCGCCCGCCGGGAACATCGTGCCATGGCCGATCACTCCACCATATTCATGTTCACATAGACAAGGAGGATGACATATCCCAGGATAACAAGGGGAACGAGTGCGTTGCCGTAAGGGGGGTTGAGCGCGCCGACCAAGATGAAGAGCACGCTGACGATCAGATTGAAGGTCCCGACGATTTTCGCCAGCTTCTCTTTATCGCGGACCCGGCCTTCGTTGAAACCGGATAAAAAACGGGTATATTTTTTCGCGCCGATCAGATAAGCTAAGAGATAGGTGATGAATCCCAGCAGAATGAGATGATAGTTCATAGGCAGGAACCTCCTCGTATCATCGTATATTCATAGCCTTTGATTTCATTATACCAAGGATTTGTCGCCCCGGCATGAAAACATGAAGGGCAGGGGAGATTGGATATGAACGACAGAATCGCGAAGCTGCAAACTTATATGGAGAGCCATGAATTGGACGCGGTGTTAATTACGCTGCCGAAGCATGTATTTTATTTGACGGGCTTCGCCTCGGACCCGCACGAACGCTTTCTCGGACTGCTAATCGCCTGTGGAGAGGAACCGACGCTGATCGTCCCGGCGCTGGACGAGGAAGCTGCGCGGGGCGCAGCTAAGGGTGTCGGCGCGTTCGCCACCCATACGGATACGGACGATCCGTACGTCGTGCTCAAGGGGCTGCTGCCGGGAGGAATCCGCCGGTTCGGCCTGGAAAAGACGCATCTGACCGTCAGCCGGTTCGAACAGCTGAACGAAGCGATCGGCGCTTCGGAATACGTCGATGTGGATGAGCCGCTCCGCGAGATGCGGGTCGTGAAGTCGGACGACGAAATCGTGCGGTTGAAGCGGGCGGTGTCGCTGGTAGAAGAGGTGCTGCGGCGCGGGCTGGAGAAGGTCGCACCGGGAGTTACGGAAATCGAAATTGTCGCCGAGCTGGAGTACCAGATGAAGAAGCTCGGCTCGGAAGGCCCGTCATTCTCCACGTCCGTACTGGCCGGTGAAAAGTCTGCGATGCCGCACGGAACGCCGGGGCTGAGAAAAATCCAAAGCGGTGAGCTGCTGCTGATCGACTTGGGTGTCTTCGCGGACGGATACGCCTCCGACATTACGCGGACCTTCGCCGTCGGAGATATCGACGACGAGCTGAAGCGCATCTACGATACGGTGCTGCAGGCGAATTTGCGGGCGATTGAGGCGACTAGGCCCGGAGTGACGTACGCCAGCATCGATAAGGCGGCCAGAGATGTGATCGAGGCGGCCGGGTACGGTCCGCAGTTCGTGCACCGGCTCGGGCACGGGCTCGGCATCGATATCCACGAGTTCCCGTCGATTCATGCCGGAACCGCCGATCTTCTCGTTGCGGGCGCGGTCTTTACGGTCGAGCCGGGCATTTATGTCTCGGGGCTTGGCGGCGTACGCATCGAAGACGACGTCCGGGTAACCGACAGCGGCGTAGAAGTGCTAACGTCGTTCCCGAAGGAACTGACGGTGATCGGGTAAACTGCATGAAGAAAGGTCTGCTTGCTTGTCCTTCGGACGGCGGGCAGACCTTTTTTTGTATTGGCGAATAAGCGTCTAAACCTTATGCTCCGCCAAAACGCAGCACGATCTCTGTCCCCTCGCCCGGCTCGCTGCGTACGGCAATCTCGCCGCCATGCGCCAGCGTCAACTGCTTGGCGATCGTCATGCCGAGGCCCGAGCCGCTCGTCGTTTCCTCCGTATTCGTGCCGCGGTAGTAGCGATCGAACAGCCGGTCCAGCGTCCGCGGGTCCATCCCCACGCCGTTGTCGCGAATCGTGACCGAGAAGCCTTGGCCGGGCTCTGCTTTTACCGCAATGTCGATCGCCGTCTGCGCAGGATTGTGCTTGATCGCATTGGAGATCATATTGTCGACGATGCGGGTGAACCATTTGCGGTCGATCGGATACGTGACCGGGCTGCCCGAAGGGGAGAACGTGATGGCGTAGGAGGCCGCCTGCGGATCGTTCATAAAGGCGACGACCGCCCGGCGCACGACCTCGTTTACGTCCGAAGGCTTCCGGTCGAGCGGCAGCGCGTTGTTTTTCAAGCGGTACGTCAGGCTTAAATCCTCGATCAGCTCCGACATGAAATCGGACTTCTCGCGTAGGGTGCGGCCAATCGTCTGCAGCTCCTCCCCGGACCAGGAGTATGGGGCCGATTCGAGCACATGCGCGTAGCCGCTGATCGACGATAACGGCGTCTTCAAGTCGTGGGATACGCCGGTAATCCATTCCTCGCGCGTCTGCTCCAGCCGGTTCCGCAGCTGCTCGCTCCGGGCAAGCTCCAACCTCAAGCCTTCGAGCGACTCGTTCACCTCCCGGAACAACCGGAAGGTCCCCTTCGGCTTCCTGAGCCGATTCCCGCTGCCGCGGGACTTCCCCTTGCCCGTCCGGGGCGGCTGCGCATAGTTCCCCGAAGCCAATTGCTCGATGAATTCCAGCATCGCCCGGAACGGACGGCCGAAGCGGACGCCGTAGATGTAGGAGAGAAGCAGAATGAATGCGGCCAAGCCGATAAAATAGGCGAGAAACGCATTCGAGATGATCTGATCTATCCCTTCTCCGGCCTCGGCGGCCATCCCGTCCGAGGTGCGGACGATCCACGTCTGCCGGGTCGCCGGGTCAAAGTGCACCGCTTCCTCCGCCTCCGTCTTCCCCGCAGCTGAGGCGCTCCCCAGCATGTCGCCGAGGGTGGCCTCCGGACGGACCGCTTGCTCCTCCCCGAACGCGTGAAGCAGCCGGCCGTCGGCATCGTAAATACTCAGCGAAGCCTGCTGCTGCCGCAGCGCCTGCTCACCTGCCGGCGATAACGCCCGCCCGTCGAAGGCGGGCAGCACCTGCTGTAGCGCCTCATCGGCTTTGCGCTTCGCGCCGTAGACGACGACGTATGTTTTGTCATCCTTCTCCACTCGATTGACGGTCAGCGCGTATGGAAAAGGAAGCTTTTTCTTCCAGTAGGCGAACAGCTCTCCCGGCGCGTACTGCCCGGGCACATCGGCGGGCGCCGCGGATGAGGCCAACACACGCCCCTCCGGGTTCACGATCTGGAGCCAGCCGCCGCGCTCCGGCAAGGAGGACGCCCACCCAGCATCGACGACGGGTTGACCGCCCTTCACGGCAAACGAAGAACGGAACGCCCCTAACCCCGGGAGACCTTCGGGATTTTGGGCGGCGTGCTTTTCCGTCTGCAGGCCGATGTAGACGATCAGGATGAGCGCCCCCAGCGCCATGACCAGAATGAACAAGACCAGTTGCGCAACGAATTGAAAGGTGAGCCTGCGGCTGATCCGGTTCATGGCAGCTCCTTCGGCGGGATGAGCTTATAGCCCAGCCCGCGGACCGTCACCAGGTAATCCGGTTGTCCCGGGTCCCGCTCGATGCGCTCGCGGATGCGCCGGATATGGACGATGACCGTATGATCGTCGCCCATGCTGTCGATGCCCCAGACCGCTTCATATAGCTGGTCCTTCGTGAAGATGCGGTTCGGATGCTTGCAGAGGTAGAGCAGCAGCTGGAACACCTGGGCGGGGCAGGCGACCGGCTTTCCTTCCACGCGTAATTCCCCGGCCAGCTCGTCGACCTGAAACCGTCCGTAATCGTAGACGAGCGTATTCGCACGGGCGGACTTGCCCGGTTCCTCCGCCTGCGGCTTGGAGCGGCGCAGCTGCGCCTTCATGCGCGCGACGACCTCCAGCGGGTTGAACGGCTTCGTAATATAGTCGTCACCGCCCATCGCGAAGCCGGTAAGCTTGTCCAGATCCGAGCCCTTCGCGGTCACGAACAGGATCGGGGCATCCGTCGTTTCCCGGATAAACGGGCAAATCTCGAAGCCGCTTTTATCCGGAAGCATCACATCGAGCAAAATGATGTCGTAACGCTTCTGTCTGCACCGGACGAGCGCCGCGGCGGCCGATTCGGCATGGTCGATGCGGCGGAAGCCTTCTTTTTTCAATACCATATCCAGCATCAGCAGGAGAGCCGGCTCGTCGTCCACCAGCAAAACAGCCGCTTCTTCCATATCTATCGTTCCTCTCTATTGTCCAAAGATGATCTGTCATTAAGTATAACGCTTCCGGGTTAACAGAACCTAAACGGCGCGGCACATGATTTATCTTGTCTTTATCCGGTGCTTCGCCGCCGTTTAGCTTCGCGGTGTATGCTGGTTGGAGTGAAGGGGGAGAAGCAAGATGTTAGCCATCTGGAAAAAAGAATTCGTGCAGTCCTTTAAAAGCGTGTTTTCGATCGTGACGATTGCGATTTTTACGGCGGTCTCTTATTATTTGTCCGATTTCATAGCGAAGAACAGCGCGGTGCTCGGCAAAGAGGTAGCCGAAGAAGGCTATGTCGGCGGCTTGGTGCTGCTGATTTATCTCTTTGGGTTTTTGTTTATGTTTTCCCTTTTCCACGATACCATGAATCGCGAGCTGGAAAGCCGGACCATCCGTTTTCTGGTAACCAAAACGTCGCGGTTGTCGATCGTGCTGGGCAAGTTTCTCGGTATTTTCACGTACTGGTTCGTCTGCTTGCTGGTGTCGTTCGGCATCATTACGGTGTTCGCGGAAAAGTTTTATTTCAAGTCGTTCGGCCAGCTGCTGGTGATGATTCTGTACATGGTGTCCATGTGCCTGCTGCTGTCCAGTCTGATCCCCAGACGCTCGATGTCGATGTTTAGCGGTCTGCTCGTCGGCTTGGCCATCCCCCTGTTCGGACTGTGGAGCCAGTTTTCCGACAAGCCGTGGTTGAAAATATTCAAGTACGCGACCCCGTACTATTATTTTATCGATGGCGGCTCTTGGGGTTGGGCGGTTGTATTGCTGATGGCGGCCGTCATGTTGGGCGGCTCCATTCTGCTGCTGCAAAGGAGGGATCTGTAATGCTCGCGATCCAGACGAAGGAGCTGAGAAAATCGTACGGCCCGCACGAGGTGGTGCGCGGCATATCGCTGCGGGTGAACCAAGGGGAAATTTTCGGCTTCCTCGGCCGCAACGGCGCGGGAAAAACGACGTTCATCAACATGCTGACCGGCATCGTCCGGCCTTCGGGCGGGGACTTTTCCATTCTGGGCACGCCTCATGGGCAATTGGACCGCGTCAAGCGGCATATCGGCGTGCTGCCGGATTACACGGAATTTTACGGGAACGATACGGCGCTTGAGCATCTGCGGTATTTCTCGGGTGTGAAGGGGCTGAAGGTTTCCAAGCGGGAATGTCTAGACGTGCTGGACAAGGTCGGCTTAAGCCAGGCGGCGTATGTGAAGACGAAGAAATTTTCGTTCGGGATGAAAAAGAAGCTGGGGGTCGCGCAGGCGATTCTCGGACAGCCCGGACTGATTTTTCTGGATGAGCCGACCTCCGGCATGGACCCCGAGTCGGCCTTGGAGATGCAGCAGCTCATCCGCACGCTGGCGGACAAGCGGCAAACGATCTTCATGACCTCCCATAATCTCCACGAAGTGGAAAAGCTCTGCACGCGCATTGCGATCATGAAGCGAGGCAACATCACTGGGCTGGGCACGATCGAAGAGCTGCAGCGGACGTTCCAGCCGGGCATGCAGGTGACGGTCAAGCTGGCGGCGCGGAGTGATGAGCTGTATGGGAAGGCGCGCGAAGCTTTGCAGCAGCAGGGTGTTTGCCGCATCCAGAGTTGGGATGAGCGGCACCTTACGGCGGAGATCGGGGACGAGGCGGACATTGCCGCCGTCATCCGCGTGCTATGCTCGCATGAAGTGGATATGTTCAGCGTACAAACGGCGCGTTTGTCGCTGGAGGACATTTTTATGCTCGATTAGCTCTTGCGGGATCTCTACTCATGGTAGACAATGGAAAATGGGAAAGCCCATCTGTGAAGATGCTTCACGCCGAAGCAAATCACTCATTGGAGGAGAATGCCGCGATGGAACTGAACCTGATGACGTTTAACCTGCGCGTAAATACGCCCGTAGACGGAAGCAACGCTTGGCCCTACCGCATCCGGCACGCAGCCGCTGCCATCAAGAAGACGGCCCCCCTTGTCATGGGGACGCAGGAAGGAACGAACGCGATGCTGCTCGACTTGGACCGGGAGCTGCCGGAGTACAGCCGGCTGGGCGAAGGACGGAGCGGTTCGACGAACGAGGAAGACAAGCTCCACGACGAATGCTGCGCGATTTACTACCGGCATGACGTGCTTGCTCCGGTGGCGAGCGGGCAGTTCTGGCTGTCGGAGACGCCGGACGTGCCGGGCAGCAAGAGCTGGGACAGCAGTCTGCCGAGAATTTGCACATGGGCTTGCTTTGAGGTGAAGGCGTCGGGACGCCGCTTCTATGCGTTCAACACGCACTTCGATCATCTGGGGCAGCGGGCCAGAGAAGAAAGCGCGCGCCTCGTGCTGGAGCGTATCCGGCGCTGTCGGGAGGCAGACGGAGTTCCGGTCGTGCTCACGGGAGATTTCAATGCCTTCCCCGACAATCCCGCGATCACCGCGCTGAAGGAGCGGCTGGCGGATGCCTTCGATATTCTGGAGGAGAAGGTCGGCCGGACGTTCCATGCCTTCGAAGGCGGTACGGAAGGTCAGCCGATCGATTACCTGTTCGCCACGGAAGGCGCCGAGTTCACGAGAACGATCGTACACCGCGAGCGTTGGGAAGGCGTGTATCCGTCGGACCATTATCCCGTCGAGGTGCACGTGCGGCTGCTCTAGGAGGCGATCCATGGGCGACCGGTACGCTCAACGACCCCCGATCCGGACACACGCCTAAGGTCTGCTTCTCGCCCTCAATCGGGCAAAGGAGCAGACCTTATTTTGTCGGGAAAATGTTCCCCGCATGTCATCCTTTCAGCGCCCCTGCGGTTAACCCGCCGGTAATTTGTCGTTGGAAGAGGCTGTAAGCGATGATGACCGGAATCATCGAGATGGCGAGTCCCGCGAACAGGGGGCCCCATTCCGTACGGTACTGCATCTCCCCTTGCATGATGGCGATCCCGACCGGAACTGTATATTTCGTCGGATCGTTGATCAGGACGGTCGCCATAATGTACTCGTTCCAGACGGTCAGCGCGTTCATAATGGCGACGGTGACCAGCCCCGGCTTGGACAACGGCAGCATGATGCGGAAGAACGTTCCGAAATACGAGCACCCGTCGATCGTAGCCGCTTCCTCCAGCTCCTTCGGCAGCGATTTGTAGAAGCCGACGAGGAAGAAGACGCCGAAGGGCAATATGCCGACCGCCCCTACCGAGTAGACCAAGGTCAAGCCCAGCAGCGAATTGGACAATTGCAGCGTATTAAGCAAAAAGACGAGCGGAATCAAGCCGAGAATCGTCGGAATCATCATGGAGGCGACGTAGATGAAATAGAGCACGCCTCGTCCCTTAAATTCGTAGCGGGCGAGCACGTAGGCGGTCGTGGCGGCCATCGCCAGCGAGAGCAGCGTGCTGCCTGTCGTGACCAGCGCCGAGTTGACGAAATAGTCGCCGAAGTGCGCGCGGCTCCAGACGTTGGCGTAATTTTCGAAGATCAGCGGGGACGGCAGATCCCACGGCTTTCCCTGAAGCACCTGCGGGTTATCCTTCAGCGAGGTGAAGAAGGTCCACAAGACCGGGTAAATGACAAGAATGCTCCAGACCAGAGGAAACAAACGGACGAGCGCTTTCGCTAAGCCATGTGCGGGTTTGCCTGCGGCGGAAGTCCCGGCCATACCCATCCCTCCTTACAATTCGATAGTTTCCCGCTTCAAGAACCGGCCCAAGATCAGCGTGGTCAGCAAAGACAGGATTAAAATCAGGACGCCGATGGTCGCGCCGTAGCTCAAGTGATACTGCTTGAAGCCCATCTGGTACAAATAGTAGCCCATCACCTGCGTCGCGTTGTCGGGGCCGCCGTCGGTCATGAGTCGGACGATAATGAACGATCCGTTCAGCGTGGTGATGACAATGTGCAGCACCGAGGTTTTGAACTGCTCCCAGATGAGCGGCAGCGTCACGTTCCAGAACTGATGCCACTGCCCGGCGCCGTCGATCTCCGCAGCCTCGTAGAGCGAGCTTGGAATCGCCAGGATGGAAGCGATGATTAGAATCATGTAGAAGCCGATCCCGGCCCACACGCTCGGCGGCAGCAGCGACCACATGGCGAGCTTCGCGTCGCCCAGCCAGTTCGTCTCAACCGGCTTGTCGGTGAAGAGCGACAGGAACGCATTGAGAAAGCCGAGCTGCGGATTATAGATGAAGCTCCACAGCACGCCGATGACCGCAACCGAAATGATGTTCGGGAAGAAGAAAACGACGCGGTAGAAGCCGTACTCCCTCAGCTTCAGCCGAGTCAGAGCTACGGCGAAGAAGGTGGCGATCAGCATGATCAGAACCACTTTCCAGAAGACGAGAAAATAATCGTTCTTGATCGCTTGGCCGATAATCTCGTCGGATAGCAGCTCCCGGTAATTGCCGAGCCCGATGAAATTCATCGTTTCCGAGCCGCCGGACCAGTCGAAGAAGCTTAAATACAAGCCGCGGAATAACGGATAGATCGTGAACACCAGAAACACCGCGAAGGTCGGCAGCAGGAAGGTCGTAATAAAAAGCGCGCGATTCCATTTCATAAGACATCCTCCACTGCTAGGGATTGGAAGAAACAAATCGGCAGGAAGGGTCCTGCCGATCGTTCCCGGGTCGAGACGCTATTTGCTTCCTCTGACTTTAGCGGCGGCTTTCTCCATGCGGTCCATCCATTCGTCCGGCGTAATTTTCTTCTGCAGCAGCGCGATCGTAGCGTCGCTCTCGGCCTGCTCCAAGTCGGCGTTCAGCTTGAATACGGGGGCGACGATGGTGTTGCTGCTGTTGAAATATTTCATGGCCGTTTTCACGACGCCGCTGGCGCTTGTCGCCTCCAGATCGGCCTTCACGTTCATGATGGCTCCGGTTAGCTCCGCCCAGCGGGTGGCCGTTTTCTTCGTGAAAATGAACTGTACGAACGCTTTTGCCGCTTCCGGGTTTTTCGCTTTCTTCGCGATGGCGATATTGCTTGTGTATGGAATGGCGATACTTTTGCCGCCCGGCTTCTGCATGACGGAAGGAACGAAGCCGAATTTGAAGTCGGCCGGGACGTCCTTCTTCATCTCGTTCTCCAGCCACAGCCCGTTCGGAAGCATGGCGTCTTTGCGCTGAAGGAAGAGCATTTGCGAATCGGTGTGGTTAATGCCGAAGGAGGCGTTGTCAAAATACCCCTTATCGCGCATATCAACCAGCTTTTGCAGCGTTTTGGCGACGGCGTCGTTCTTGAACGCTTTTTCCTTCGCCGCTTCCTGATCCTTCAAAATTTGCGGGTTGTCGCCGTTCTCAGACACGAAGCCGGAGTTGACCAGCCCGCCGACGATGTAGTACGGGTATTTGCCGGTATGGATGTAAGGATTGATGCCGGAGGCTTTGATCTTCTCGCTGGTAGCGAGGAAGCTGTCCCAATCGGTCGGCACGGTCCAGCCGTTCTTCTTGAACAGCGCTTCGTCGTAGAACGTGCCCCAGGAGCCGAAGACGAGCGGGATCGTGAAATTTTTGCCGTTGAAATCCTGAGGAGGGGCGATCAATTGGTCGGTCAGCTTGTCGCCGTCGACGTTCTTCGCGGTTTTCACCCAGTCGGAGATGTCCATGAGCTGGTCGTCTTTGACCATCTGGGCTTCGTTCGATCCGGCCCCGTCGATGTAGACGACGTCGGGCGGATTGCCTTGAATCCAACGCGGCTTCATTTGATCGTTGATTTGCGAGCCGGCCGATTGCTTGATTTTGAGATCCGGGTACTTCTTCTGGAACTCGCCGATCACTTCTTTCCACCAGGCGTCGCCGTAGCCGCCGACGAAGTATTGGATCTCGAAGTCGCCTGCGATTTTGGCGCCTTCCGCCGGTTTGGCGCCTTCCGCCGGTTTGGCGCCGTCTGCAGGCTTCGCTCCGTCGGCGGGCTTGGCGGCTTCGCCCGGCTTGGCCGTGTCGGCCGGTTTAGCCGCCGGAGCGCCCCCGCAGCCGGCCAGCGAAAGCGCGCAAAGCAGGGAGGCCATGCCCAAGGCCGCGCTTTTAGTCAATGCTTTTTTCATCTTTCGAACCCTCCTAAAATTAGGACCTCTAAGGCATATCTTGATTGCTTACCCTTATCTTAGGAGGTTTGGTTCGAAAGCTCCATTGAATATCTTCCAAGAGTTCTTTATTTTTTTACTGCGTTACTCGCGGCTTTTCGTGAGGGCGATCTGCTGAAGCTGATCGAGGGCGGCTTGGGGCGGCATGTGGTCGATCAGGACGGCCTGGCCCATCTTTCGCGTTCCGTCCATGACCTTCTGCCAGGCAGGGTGGTTGACCGGATAAAATTGGGCCGTCTGCAGCGCTTCGAGGCTGTCTTTTACATTCTTGTCCTTGGCCGCAAGCTTGTCCCCTACGGATTTGGTCACCGGTAGGAAGCCTTCGCGCAGAATGATGCTCTCGTAGCGCGCATCGTCGTACAGAAAGCTGATGAATTTGGAGAGCGCCTCTTTGTTCGTGTGATCCGTCTTGAAGGACACCAGCACATCCTGCACGCCGAAGGCGATAGGCGGGGTTCCGTCCTTGACCGGCATCGGTCCGATCCCCCATTTCAGACCGGGAAATTCTCTGGGAACGACAGATGGGAAATAATTGCCCGAAATCATCGTCCCGAGCTTTCCGTTCCCGAGAATGCGGTGCTTCTCGTCGCGCGTCGTGACGGTCGGCTCGGCATCGGTCAGTCCTTGATCGTACAGCGACTTCAGAAAGGTCAGCCCTTCGACGTTTTCCGGCGAATTGATCGTCCACTGCCCGTCCTTCATCCAGCCTCCGCCCGCTCCGAAGAAGAAGTAGGACAAGTAGGCTTGGCTTTCGTTGTCCGTCAAGTCCACGCCGAAGCCTTCGGCTTTGCCCGTCTGTTTGATTTTCCGCGCCGTCTCGACCAGCTCGGACCACGTTTTCGGCGGCTCGGTCAGCCCGATTTCGTCAAAAATGTCCTTGTTGTAATACAGATTGCGGACGGTGGTGAGATAAGGGATCGCGTATTGGGCGCCGTTCCAATAATCCATTTCCAGAAACTTGGGAAGAAGGTTCGCCTTCAGCTCCGGGGACAGAATATCGTTCCAGTCGTTGAGCAGGCCGTCCTTGGCGAAATGGGCGTACACGTTCGTGTTCAGCAGGTCGGGCGGCTGGTTCTTGCTGATCATGGTCGTATAGACGCCGTCGAGGATGTCCCAATTCGCCACCTGCAGCTCGACGTCAATGTTCGGATATTTCGCTTCGAAATCTTTCACGATGCTCTCCAGCAGCGGCCGCGTATCCGTGCTGTACTCCGCGGCCAGGAACTGGATCAACGCCTTCTGTTCCGCCATTGCAGGAGAAGGGGAAGAGTCAATCCCGCAGCCGGACAGCGGCATCAGCAGCAGCGCAGCCGATACGGCCGCTGCGGCGGGCTTCCGTCGGTTCATTCAGTCCACCTCGATTCTTGGATTGATCACCTGAGCCAGGGCTTGTTATCCTTACCTTTCTACAAAAGGGAAAAGCAGCTTTTGATTTTCCGGATCGTACATGTTCTCCTTGGTGACGACCGTCGAATCGATGTTGTCGCGCGGGTTTGCTTTTTTCCCGTCGATGAGCTCCACGGCTGCCTTTACGCCCAAATATCCGATGTTAAAAGGCTTCTGGACCAGTGTGGCATGCAGCACGCCTTCCTCCAGCAGCTTGATCTCGTAGATCGAAGCGCCGAAGCCGACGAGCTTGACCGAGGCGCTTTTGTTCAGTTCCTTGATCGCTTTGGCGGCTCCCAAGGTAGCCGTCTCGTTCAAGCAGATCATGCCGTTAATCTCCGGGTGGTCGGCGAGCAGCTGCTTGGTCGCTTGGTAGGCCAGTTCCTCCTGATTCGCGGCATACCGCGTGCCGACGACGGCCGCCGGCTGGTCGGCGGCGAGCGCCTCCCGAATGCCGTTTTCCCGGTCTGTGGCGGTGGGGGAGCTGCCCTTGTCGCTAAGGATCGCCACGGCGGGCCGGCCCTTGGTCATGGAGGCCAGCGCCCGTCCGGCTTTTCGGCCTGCGTCCAGATTGTTGCTGGCGATAAAGCTGTCGCCGGGATTGCCGTCCAACGGCGAATCGATCACGACCAGCTTGATTCCGGCCTGGCGCACCTTCTCCGCCACAGGAACGAGCAGGTCGTCGTCGGCAGGGGCCAGCACGATCGCTTGCGGCTTCTCCGCAATCGCTTGCTCCACGAGACCGATCTGCTCGTGCACGTCGGTTTCCTGTAACGGGCCGCGAATGTCCGCCCTCGCTTGAAATTCTTTGGCGGCCGTCTTCGCCCCGGCCCGGACCGTCTGCCAAAATTCCGTGCGGATATCGTTGCTTTTCATAATGACGATAATGCTCTTGTCCTTACCGCTTTCGGTCTGGACGGACTGGAGCAGGATGGCGGTATAGGCGCCCAAGGCCAAGAGGGGCACCAGCATCCACACGATTTTTTTATGCGTCTGCATCAGCTGCTCCTTTCCTACTCGCTTCTCGGGATCGTCAGCGTGACCCGGGTGCCCTTTTCCGGTTCGCTTTCGAAGCTAACGCCGTAGCTCGTCCCGAAATAAAGCTGAATCCGTTCATGAACGTTGGCTATGCCAACGCCCGTGCCGCGCTCCGTTCCCGTCTTCGGCACCAGAATGTGCCGCAGCTGGTCCGGCGTCATGCCGAGGCCGTTGTCTTCGATGGTGAACACGATTTTGCCGTCTTTCTCTTCGCCGGCGATGGTGATGAGCCCGCACCCCGGTTTATTTTTGATCCCGTGATAGATGGCGTTTTCGACGAAGGGCTGGAGCAAAATTTTAATCGTTCTGCAGGCCATAATGTCTTGGGAGACGTCGATCCGGTAATCCAGCTTTTCCTTGTACCTCATCTTCTGGATCAGCAGATAGCTGCGGATATGCTCGATTTCGATGAAGATGGGCACAAGCTCGTCGCTTTTGTTGATGCTGGCCCGGAACAGCTTGGCGAGCGCGGAGGTCATGAGCACGACTTCCTCGTGCTTCTTGCCTTCCGCCATCCAGATGATCGAATCGAGCGTATTGTACAGAAAATGCGGATTGATCTGCGCCTGGAGCACCTTGAGCTCGCTTTTGCGCTTCGTTTCCTCGTTGCGAATGATCTCGCTCATGAGCTCCTTCGTGTGGCCGACCATCAGGTTGAACGTGCGTCCGAGCTGGCCGATCTCGTTCTCCTGCTCGATCTCGGCACGGATGTCGAAGTTGCCTTTTTCCACCTGCTTCATCTTATCCTGGAGGTTCTTGATCGGCTTGGAAAACCGGTGCGAGAGCACGAACGACAGCAGCAGGGTGATCGCCAGCCCGAAGACGGCCAGCAGCAGGAACGAGCTTTGAATCGTGTGCTTGTTGGTGACGAGCTCGTCCGTGTAGGCGACGCCGACGATTTTCCAGCCGAATTTCGTATCGTGGACCGAATAGATCCGCGATTCGTCGCCGTCGTACGTAACGAAGCTGTCCGTATGCATCACCTTGTCGATCAGCTCGCTTTTCAGGTTGCTGTAGATCAGCTGCTGCTGCGGGTGGTAGACGATGTTGCCGCCGTTGTCGACAATGAACACGTAGCCCCGCTTGCCGAGGTTGACCTGACTGCAGATTTCGCTGATGACGCTCAGGTTGAGATCGACGAGAAAAATGCCTTCCCCTGCGATCCCGTCAGTGCTTTTCAACTCCCGGCTGAGGGAGACGACCCAGCGGTATTCGTTCTGGATCACATGCTGAACGTGGGAGGAGGAGACGACCGGCTTGCCGCCTTCCTGCTTCGCCTGCTTGTACCAGAGCTGCTCCTCCGGCTTCGCGTTCGGATTGAGGCTGGTGCTGCGCCGGTCCGACACGAACTTGCCGTTGTAGCCGAACACCATGATGGAGGCGATGTCTTTGCGGGTGTATAGAATCGACTGGAACATGTCCGAAATGCGCTTCTCGTATATCCGGCGGTCGGCCTCGCTGATGAACACCGTGTTGGAGATAAAATATTTGACGTCTTTGTTCGTTAGGGCCAGGGTGGAAATGTTCTCCATATTCGTGAAGTAGGACTGGATATTGGCGCCGACCTGCTTCATGACTTCCGAGAGGTAGGCTTGCGAATTTTTCTCTACGGCGTCGGCGGACAAACGGTAGGAGATGAAGCTGGTGATGCCGACGGAGACGAGAATCAAGCAGGAAAAAGCCGCGGCGATGCTGGAGCGGATGCTTTTGAATTGGAACAAGGGCGACGGCAGGCGGAGCACAGGCTTCATCGGCGGGTCTCCTTGGCCGCCGCGTTGTCCCGATATTCCGTCGGCGTGAGGCCGGAGTGCTTCTTGAAGATCAGGCTGAAATAGTTCGGATCGGCATAGCCGACCTGCGCCGCAATCTCATAGGACTTGAGCGGGGTGTGCAGCAGCAGCTCCTTCGCCTTGTCGATGCGCACCCGCGTCAAATATTCGACGAACGTTTCGCCGAGCTGCTGCTTGAACATGGTGCTGAAATAGCTGGTGCTCATGAGCGTATGCCGGCACAGCTCCTGCAGGGAGAGCTTGTCGTTCGCGTAGTGCTCGCGGATATACTCGGTGGCGCGCAGCACCTGCATGTGCGTCAGGCGGTTCCGCTGCTCGGAGATTTGCTCCAGCGCCAGGCTTAGAATGTGCGTCAGCCAGTCCTGGATTTCGTCCAGCGTCTTGAACCGGTACACGTCCGTCAGCCAATTGTGCTCGCCTGCAGTTGCGCGCGGTTCGTCCGCTCCGAGCTCCCGGACCGTATTCATCAGCGTGACGATCACCGACTGGATCTGCCAATAGCACGCTTCGATCGGCATCCGGGACGTTTTCAAGTGGGCGACCAACTGCTCGATCAAGCGGTGAACGTCTGCGGTCGTGCCGGTTTTCACGGCGGAGGCAAGCAGCCGGGTCCATTCCGCGCCGTTGTCCGGAGCTGCGGGCGGCTGCCCCTCCATATCGACAATACCGATCACTTGGTTTTTGCCGAGCAGCAGCCGGTATTCGAGCGCGGACAGGGCGCTTTTGTAAGAGAGGGGAAGCTGCTCCAGCGAGCCGCATACGCGTCCGACGCCCAAGCTTACGGTCAAATTCAAATATTTCTCGACAAACTGCCGGATCGTATCGGCGAGCTGGTACGCGAGCTCGTACAGAGGCATGGCCGCAAGCCCGGACACGATGGCCACGACGCGCTCCTCGCGGGTGCGGAAGGCGATGCCGTTCTCCTGACCCGAGATTTCCTGGACCATATTGTACACGGCGAAGCGCAGCAACTCCTGGTCCCGATCGGAGGGCAGGTGTCCGCCGCCGCCGAAATCGTCGATGTCGACGACCACCGCCACATAGTCGGGCAGAGGCTCGGGAAGTCCGAAATAGCGGAGCCGCTCGCGGATTTCCGCCTCCCCCATGGCGGTCGTCGCCCATCGTTCGAGAAAGCGTTCCTTCAGCAGGGGCAGGCTTTGGTTCAATTGCATGTGCAGCCGCGTCAAATCTTCCCGCTGGCGGGTTTCCTCGTCGAGCTCGCCTTTCACCTTCGTCAGCAGCGCGCGAAGATCGGCCGCTGTAATCGGTTTCAAAATAAAGTCATAAGCTTTGAGCCGCAGCGCCTGCTGCGCATAATCGAAATCGTCGAAGCCGGTCAGGATGATCACCTTCACGAAAGGGTACCGGGTCCGGATCAGCCGCGTCAGCTCCAGCCCGTCCATAAACGGCATGCAAATATCCGACAGCACGAGGTCTGGTTTGACCTGCTCTATCGCTTCCCACGCTTCCCGGCCGCTCGCATAATCGCCGACGAGCTCGAAGCCCAGCCCGTTCCAATCGATATGCTCCTTGATGCCCTCGCGTACGATCGCTTCGTCGTCCACAATCATGATTTTGTACATGCGCACCCCCGGATTTCCAGCGTAACTTTGTGTTGAGTGTACTGTAAAAAGGGAATTTCAGGCAAGAGGATTGTGCGCGCTTCTTCATTTTTTTGTAGAAACTTAACAGTTACCCGCCCGGAATTGATGGCAATCGACGGCAATCGAAAAAAATCCCCGTGAAAGAGTATAGACCGGTCGCGCAACCAAGATTTTACCGACGAGTGGAGGAATATGAAGAAAGCTTTTCGAAATAAATGGATAGAAAAGTGACACTTATTTCGGATTATTTATGGGAGACGAAGAGAATGAAAAAACGTTATTACATCAGCCTTGCTGCGCTTTTGATTCTCGCGGGATTTATCTTTTACAAGTATTACTATGCGAATCCTTACGCAGATCATAACATCGAACAAAAGGATCTATTAAATTCTTTTTACAGTGCTTTCAGAACGAAAGATTACGGGGCGATAGCGGATCTTATGTCAAATCACAATCCACAAATGGTGATTAGCGTAAGGATTTGGTACGGCGAGGTAACCGGCTTTCAGATAAAAGAAATTCGGAGAACTTCTGCTACGGAGAAAAAAGCAGTGGTATCTGTAACAAGCCTTCGGAATAACAAGCAGCATGTCAACACGGATTACCTTATACTTATAAAAGGTATAAACGGCTGGGAGATCAGCTCGTATGAATCCGACCTTGATTACAAATTGCCTGGTTAGTATCCGCATATATATCGAAGCGGCAAACAAAAAAAGAGTGTCGCAAAGTCCATGAAAATGGCTGAGGGACACTCTCTTATTCATACAGCTCGTGTGTAGACTTTCTGTAAGGATAGCTGGATGGAGGCCGTGCTAACCGGTAGGCGAATTCGCCTCATTTCGCGCGGTGCACGGTCAGATTCACCTTGTTCGTCTCGCACATGAACGTGGAGAGGTGAACCGGCCGGTCGTGCGAATCGTAGGCGATTTTGACGATGCGGAACAGGTTGGCGCCGACGTCGCATTCCAGCGCTTTCGCCAGATCCTTCGTCGCCCCGATTACATTGATAATTTTATCGTTGCTGTCGATTTCCGTTTCGTAATCTTGCTTCAAAATCTTGTACGTCGATTCGTCACGCGCGATTTTTTTCTCCAGATCGGGGAAGCGCGTCAGCGGGTAGTGGGCCAGATCGTAAAACAGCGGCCGCTCGTTGACATACATCAGCCGTTCGAGCTCAAGCACCGGGCTTCCTTCCTCGATCTGCAGCCGCTCGGCCATATCCGCGGTAGCCGGAATCACTTCGCTGCGCAGCGTGCGCGAATTGGGGATCATCCCCAATTGGTGGCTGAATTCCGAGAAGCCGCTGACCGACAGCAGCTCGTTCTGGAATTTGCTTGAGGTGACGAAGGTCCCCTTGCGCTGGATGCGGGTGAGCGTGCCGTCCTTGACCAGCTCCTCGATCGCTTTGCGTATCGTGATGCGGCTGACCTGATAGATGTCGCACAGCTCCGCTTCCGTCGGAATCTGCTCGTCGGGTTTGTATTTTCCTTCTTGAATATCGTTCTTCAGCATTTGCCGGATTTGCATGTATAAGGGCTGCGCTGTCGATGGGTTTAAGTTCATAGCGTAAAATCGACTCCATGTCGCCAATGTTTCTTCTCATTATACATGCAACTTTGCCGCGAATTCCAGCTACCAGGCCCCGAAATACGTAATCGTTTGCGTCGCGGCCCGCGTTCCTTGCTCCAGACAATGCGTCAGCGGAAGTCCGTTCATGATCCCGTGCAGGAAGCCGGCAATAAACGAATCGCCCGCGCCCATCGTATCCACGACGGCGACCGCTTCCGCCTCGCGGCGAAAATAACGCTCGCCGTCGTAGGCAAGCGAGCCGTTTTCCCCCAAGGTGGCGACGGCGACCCGGGCCCCGAGCGCATGCGTTTCTTTCAGGTAGCTGCGGATATAAGCGTCGTCCTGCGTATAAGAGAAGAAAGCGTAATCAACAAAGGCCGGGAGTCTCCGGGTCAAGTCGTGATGAAGCTGGTCCGAGAAGTCGAAGGAGGTGATCAGCCCCTTCTCCTTGAACCGCGGGAAATACGGCTCCGCGTGGCCCCAGATTCCTGCATGCACCAGCGCATGCCCTTCGATAAACCGCAGATCGGCTTCCGTCAGCACGAAGTGCTCCATCACCCCTTCGTGATAGTCGCCGAATTTGCGGTCGCTGCCGATCAGCTCGACGTAGGTTACGGCGGTTTGGCCTTCTTTTTGGTGCAGATGGCTGACGTCGATCCCTTTGTCCCGGATCGCCCGGCGCATTTGCTCGCCGTAGCTGTCGGTGCCGACCCAGCCGATATACGAAGCATCGCCCCCGAGCCGCTTTAAGTAGACGGCCACGTTCACCGGATTGCCGCCCGGGTAGCTTTCCTGCCTCGACAAATAGACGTCCATACAGTTGTCTCCGACGGTGACAGCTTTCATCTTCCCATTCGCCTCCTACAGGAGCGTAACCCCCTGTCCGGAAGACAGGGGGATCGCGCCATTCTAATATTCGACGACGCCGTAGTAACGGCGGTCATCGGGGTTGTGGTCTCGCGCGACGGCGAAGTAGTAAGAGAACCATTCCAGCGGCACGAACATGACCATCGGGGCCAGATCCGGATGCAGGCCGCCGGACAATTCCTGATAGTCGAACACGATGTGCTCGCCTTTGTACTTTTGCACGAAGCGCAAGGCGCGTTCCGTAATGTGGCGGGAAGCGTCGGTGCCGACGAGGAAGACGAACGGAACGCCGGGCTCGACGATTTCCAGCGGGCCGTGGCGGAACTCGCCGCTTTCGATCACCGCGCCGTGACCCCACATAAATTCCATATTCGTAATGACGCCTTCCTTATAAGCGAGGGATACGAGCGGTCCGGCCGCCACCGTATAGAAGCCTTTCCAGCTGCTGACCGATTCCGCCAGCTTCAGCGCTTTTGCTTCGAACGAATCGATATGGCCTGCCAGGACGCCGGGCAGCTTCGGAATATCGGCCAGAATGCGTTCGACCTCTTCGGACGGCTGGACTTCGCGAATCCATTGCAGGGCCAAGAAGTAGAGGGCCAGCAGGTGGCATTCCCACATCGCATGGGCGTTGTAGTCGATCACGAATTGAGCTTCGTCGCCGAGCGGATTGCCTTCCTTCTTGTTCACGACGCTGATCGTCACGGCCCCGGCTTGGTTGGCTTTCCGCAGCGATTGAACGACTTCCTCCGTCGTGCCGGAGTGGGAGATGACGACGACCGCCGTGGAGGCATCCAGAGCGCGGGGCGTATGGTCAACGAATTCCCAGCCGGTATACACGTTTGAGACAAGCGTGCTGTATTTGTCGATCAAATATTTGGCCGCGCCCCCAACAGCCTTGGAGCTGCCGCAGCCGACGAAGTATACGCGCCCGATCTTTTGCTGCGCGAGCTTTTGCGCGATGCCGGCAATTTTGGGCTGGCCTTCCCGGATGAAGGTTTCGACCTCGGGGATCATGCTCGACGTTACCAGAAAATCGACTTTTGTTTTGTCCAAATGCAGCATGAGTTCAACACGCCTCTCTTTTTTGTTTTATTTGTTATGTTTTGTATTATAACAAAATAGAATTAAAAATCAATCCAAATTAGGCTTCTTTCGGAATTTCGTCATGGACGATGTCGGGATCGCGATGAGAGCGATTTCTTTTTTCCCAGTAATGGTAAACCGGAAGGCCGGTGACGATGACGATCCCCGCCGCGAGCAAGCCCTGCCAAGGGGCCCAGGTGAACGTTCCCCATGCGAGCCACGTGGCGCCCAGAATCGCAAGAATGGTCGTCAGACGCCACGCCGGCATGCGGTACACGGGCTTGTAGTCGTCGCGCTTGCGGCATTTGTAGATCGCGACGAAATCCATAATGTTAATGGCGAGCTGCGTCAGCGTAAAATAACCGAGCAGCGTCGTCAGATCGCTTAAAAAGACGAGCGTGCATGCATAAACGACCTGAACGATGATGGAAAAGCTTGGTGTCTCGTATTTGGGATGCACCTGCCCGAACCGTTTGAAGAACAGCCCGTCGCGGGCCATGACGTATTCGAGGCGCGGCTGGAACATGATGCACGAACTGAGCGAGCCGATAATGACAATAATGGCAGTAATCGAGACAAACGACGAAGCGATATGCGCGAGCCCGGGAATAAACGAAACCGCCTCGGACACCGGTGCTTCCGATTTCATGAGCTGCTCGAAGGGCATTAAGCCCGTCACGGAGACGGCCAGCGTCGTATAGAGGGTCAGCACAATCAGCACCGAGCCGATCAGGGCGCGGGGGAGCACTTTCCCGGGATTTTTGATTTCGCCGGCCATGAAGCAGATCGCCGCCATGCCCGTATAGGCCCATGTCGTGGCGGAAATGCCGCCCATGAGACTTGTATTGGCCGTACCGCCCGGAGGGGTGTAGGCAAAATTGTCGGTATTCATATACATAATGCCGAGCGCGACGACGATGACGAACGGAACGATTTTGACCGCGGTAATCAGGACCTGGAACACGCCGCCTTCCTTCACGCTGCGGTAGTGGATCGCGGTGATGGCCAGAATGATGGCGACGGCCAGAAATTTTCCCGCGATGCCTGCGAAGAACGGGAAAAACACGGCGGCGTAGGAAACGATCGCAATAGCCATAATCGCAATCGACGGGGGATCGAGCGCCCAGAACGTGGCCCAGCCGTACAGAAAGGCGAGCGGGCGCCAGCCGGCTTTGTTCAGATACACATACCCGCTGCCGTTCTCGGGGTAAGCGGTCGACAATTCGCCCAGAACCATCATTTGCGGAATGGCGATCAAGCCGCCGATCAGCCATGCCATGATCGAGACCGTCGGGGTGCCGGATGCGCGGGCCACCTCGCCGACCGATACGAAGATGCCCGAGCCGATCGTCGTCCCGACGGCCAGCGCCAAGGCGGACCAGAATCCAAGTTTTCGTGTGAGACTGCCGTTGCTCATACACGATTCCTCCATGTTCAAGATGTTAACCCTAAGAAGAAATTCCCAACTGCCGGAGCTTGTCCAGCGACTTTACAATGGCTTCCTGCGGATTGGCGTAGTAGGGCGAGCCCATGATTTCCAGCGTGCAGCATCCTTGGTACCCGTGCTTCTGCAAGCTCTGCACCCAGCTTTCCCAGTTCAGCGCCCCGTCTCCGAGCGCAAGATGCGCGTCCGACTGACCGTCTCCGTCGATCAGATGGACATGCGGCAGGCCGCCCGGCGCGGCAAAGTAGTCGTCCGGCGTTTCCCCGGCCAGTTGCATCGCGACGGTATCGATCATGACGCGCAGGGAAGGGGAGCCGATCTCCGCCATCATGTTCCGGACGTCCCGAAGGGTCGTCATCAGGTTGGTTTCCAACGGCGTCAGCGGTTCCAGCACCAGAGTAATGCCTTCCGCTTCAGCGATTCGGGCCAGCTGCGCAATGGAATCGCTTGCAAAATTCCAAGAATCGGCGCGCGGCACGGCAAAATCGCCGATCCCCGACGTGACGAGCATCATCGGAGCCTCCAATTCAACCGCGGCATACAGGTTTTCCTTGAAATACGCCACGCTCCTCGCTCTCCAGTCTGGGTCCGAGGCGGCCAAATTATACGGGTAGACGCACTGCTCGGGAGTGTAGCAAACGATGTTCAGCTTTCGCGCTTTCACCTCCTTTCGAATGCTTCGCAGCGTGGAGAGCGGGTTTCGTCCCACATAGAAGTGAGGTTCCCCGGCCCATAATTCGATGCTGCCGATTCCCGTGCGTTCCATCCCGTCCAAGAAATGCCCGAACGGAAAATGACGATACGTAATATTCATGCCCGCGATGATCATGTGAGCAGCTCGCCTCCTGCATCGGTTTATTTGTTATGTTTTGTATTATAATTAAACAGTACATAAAATGGCAAGCGCTTTCTTCGGAATGTTTGAATTTTCCACACAGCCGGCTTCACGGTTTTGTCAAAAACGCATGGTCCTCTTAAACCGGCATGGAAATGGTCATACTGACATCATGGAACAAGGCGGCGGGTAAAATTTCATGGATAGCATTGACAGGGGATATGCAATGATGCATAATAATATATGAACACATATTCATATATTAAATATACGGTCGAACGCCGCAGCGGATCGTCCGTATCTTGGGAGGTACGACCTATGCACAGTCATAACCATAGCGCGCATACGCATAGCGGAGGAGCAGCTCATAAGCATGATCACAGCCATGGTCACGGTCATCACGGCCACGGCCACGGGCATCACCACCACGATCACGCCCGGGAAGGGAACAAAAAGGGCCTGATCATCGCTTTGTCCATTACAGCGGGCATTTTAATACTGGAGTTTTTCGGGGGGCTCTTCACGAACAGCCTGGCGCTGCTTTCGGATTCCGGGCATATGCTCAGCGATGCCAGCTCTCTCGCGCTCAGCTTGATTGCCCTCAGCTTCGCCGCAAGACCGGCTTCCGCAGCCAAGACGTACGGCTTTTACCGCTTTGAGATTTTGGCGGCGCTGTTTAACGGTATTTCGCTGTTTCTCATCGCCGGCTTTATTATCTGGGAAGCGTACGGCCGCTTCTTCAACCCGCCGGAAGTCGCCAGCGGCTCGATGATGCTGATCGCCTCCGTCGGACTGCTTGCCAACCTGATCAGCGCGTGGGCGCTTATGCGGAAGGGCGACGTGAAGAACAACGTCAACCTGCGCAGCGCTTATCTCCACGTGCTTGGGGACGCGCTCGGCTCCGTCGGCGCCATTATCGCGGGGCTGGTGATGCTGGCCTTCGGCTGGTATATCGCCGATCCGATTATCAGCGTACTCGTTGCGCTGCTGATTCTTAAGGGCGCTTGGGGTGTGATCTCCCATACCGTTCACGTGCTGATGGAAGGAACGCCGGCCGGCGTGAATCAGGAGGAAGTGAAGCAGGCGCTGGAGAGCATCGACGGCGTGGTAGACGTGCACGACCTTCACATCTGGACGATTACGTCGGGCCTCGATTCGTTCAGCTGCCACATCCAGATCAAGGACGATCGGGACAGCCAAGAGGTGCTGCAGCAGGCGATCCGGGTAATGGCGGAGCGGTTTAATATCCATCATGCGACGATCCAGGTCGAGAAATCGGCTATACGCCATGAGGAATTGCGGGTATAATCCGGGACATGGGCCGCAACGCCGTCTTGGCGAAGCGGTCTTGGTTTATTGAGACGGGAGGTCCAGGATGACTGATTCGATTGCCGTAATTTCGGATATTCACAGCAATATTTACGCTCTTGATGCCGTATTGGAGGATATAGCGGCGCGGAAGCTTCACCGGGTTGTTAATTTGGGCGACAGCTTGTTCGGGCCGATCGATCCGGTGCAGACGGCGCAGCGGCTTATGAATCTGGAGAATGCCGTCCATATCATGGGCAACTGCGATCGGATTTTGCTGGAGACGGAGGCCGATTCGCTTACGTTTCGGCATGTGAAGCCGCTGCTGACGGAGGACATCGAACGGTGGATCGGAACGTTCCCCGCCACGTGGACGTTGGAAGACATGCTGTTTTGCCACGGCACCCCGTTTTCGGACGAGCATTATTTGATCGAGGAGGTTACCGAGCACGGGGTCAAGGACAAAGACGCGGAACGTTTAAGCCGGGAGCTTCAACCGGTTGCTGCCTCATGGATCTATTGCGGACATACCCATGTGAGCAGAACGGTCCGGCTGCCCGACGGCAAAATGATCGTGAACCCGGGCAGTGTCGGTCTTCCGGCTTACGAGGAAGAGGCGCCTTATCCGCATGTCATGGAAGCCGGTTCTCCCCATGCGAGGTATGCGGCCATCCGGCGCACGAACGGTTCGTGGGCCGTGGAGCACGTGCAAGTCGCTTACGATTGGCACCGGGCGGCTACGGCTGCGTGGCAGAACGGCCGCGACGATTATGCGGCCGCCATTCGGACCGGGAGAGTTCACGGCTAGCCCGTCCCGGAAATATCGGCGACTCTCGTCCGGAACGAATAAAAACAACCGTTTCTTCCCACATTAACAGCAACCCTGTATGTGGAAAGGATGACCAAAAATGACCCGTTACGAATACGACACCAGCCTGCAATCGCAAAACCCGGTCTCGCAAGCGCAAAATTCGGTGGAAAAGGCGCATAACGCCGTAACTCAAGCGCAGAGCCACCCGTCCGCCCAAATGATCGAGCAGGCCGAAACGGCCGTGGAAAAAGCCGAGCGCTCGATCGCCCAAGCCGGGCATGACGAGAATAAGCCTGCCGTAGAACAAGCGGATGCGCAGCTTGCCGAAGACCAATCAGCTCTGCAAAGCTTGCAGCCGATGGAAGAAGAATAACGCTCAAAGCGAGTGTCAAGACCCGTTAACCCCTCCGCTTTTGGAGATGGGGTTGACGGGTCTTTTTTTGGCTCGATGCAGCGTGAATCCTGTCTGGTGCCCCCTTCGCTTTTGGCTTTTCCTTTATGCTACAATGGAAGCATATGGTGCGTGCTTCCGTGCACGTGAGGAAGAGGAGGGCTGCAAATGGAACCGTGGCAGCTAACGGCGGAATTAATTTTGGACGGGAAAGCGGTGCTGGGCGAAGGGCCGGTATGGGATTACCGCAGCGGCCGGCTGCTGTGGGTCGATATCGAGGGAATGCGGATTCATCACTATGATCCGGTGCAAGGAACGGACCGTTCGATTCAGCTTGACCAGCGGGTCGGGGCTGCGGTGCCGAGAGCGGAGGGCAACGGTTTGGTACTCGCGCTGGAGCATGGCTTTCATCTGCTCGATCTGGCGACGGAACAACTGACGAAGCTTACCGACCCGGAGGCGGGGCAGCCGGAAAACCGGTTCAACGACGGCAAGTGCGACGAAGCCGGACGTTTCTGGGCGGGAACGATGAACCGCAAGAGCAATGGCCCGACGGGCGCGCTGTATTGTCTGGAGCCTAACGGGTCGCTGCGGAAGGCGATCGATGGCGTGATCTGCTCCAACGGACTCGGCTGGAGCCCCGACGGGCGCACGATGTATTACATCGACTCGCCTACCAAGCAGGTCGTCGCCTTCGACTACGACCCGGCAGCAGGAGCGATCTCGAATCGGCGCACGGTCGTCACGATTCCGGAAGGTGAGGGCATTCCCGACGGCATGACCGTCGATTGCGACGGGATGCTGTGGGTTGCCCAGTGGGGCGGCTGGCGGGTATCCCGTTGGAATCCGCAGACCGGCGAAAGGCTCGGCTTCGTCCGCGTCCCGGCTGCGCAGACGACCTCCTGCGCGTTCGGCGGTCCGGACTGGGACGAGCTGTACATTACAACGGCCCGGACCGGGCTAAGCGAGGAACAGCTGGCGCAGCAGCCGCATGCCGGCGGCTTGTTCCGCGTCAAGCCGGGCGTGAAGGGCAGTCCGGCTTGCTTTTATGGCGGATAATCATCGGATTATGGTAGACGATGGCGTTTGGGGTGAGCGTCACCCGTTCATTGCGCAGATCGAGCGCCGCCTGCTGCCGGAGCTGCGCATCAAGAGCGAGCAGCCGCACGATCCGATCGCCGTATACCGCGTACCTGTCCCTTGGCGGTTGGTGGGTGCGGGCAACTATGCGGCGGTTGTCGCGCACCCGGATTTCCCGGAGGTTGTGGTGAAGGTGTATGCGCCGGGCCGGCCGGGGCTGGAAGAGGAGGCCGAGGTGTACCGCCGTCTGGGGCGGCATCCGGCCTATTCGGAGTGCCTGTACTATGGCGACGGCTACCTGGTGCTCCGGCGGTTGAACGGCATCACGCTGTACGATTGCATCCGGAAGGGCATCCCGATCCCCCGGCAGGTGATCGACGATATTGACGAAGCGCTTGCCTATGCGGTAAGTAAAGGGCTTCGCCCGCACGACGTTCACGGCAAAAACGTCATGATGCGGGACGGCCGGGGCGTCGTGGTCGACGTGTCGGATTTTTTGAAGCCGGAGCCGTGCGGGATGTGGGACGATCTGAAGAAAGCGTACGACCGGTTTTACCTTCCGCCTTTGCGGCGCGTCCCGATTCCCGGCTTCGTGCTGAATGCGGTGCGGAAAGGCTACCGTTTGCTCAAAAGATAAAGATTTAATCAAGCTTCGCCGGCATGGCGTTCCGGGCGAAACCGCCCGGCACTGCGCCGCGTATTGAAACCGCAGAGCTACAGACAAACTGTGGCGTACAACAGGCAGGAGGCAAAAGGCGATGTCCATGTTTAAGAAAGTGCTTGCAAGTGTAGGAATCGGTTCGGCGAAGGTGGATACGAGGCTGGATCATCCGCGGGTTTCACCGGGAGAGTCGATTAGCGGAGTCATACATATTCATGGCGGTCAATTGGATCAGCAGATCGAAAGCATCTATATGTATTTGAAGACGGAGTACTTGAAGGAAGAAAACGATAAGAAAACGACCCATACCGCGGAGATCGCCAAGTACCACATCACCGACGGCTTCCTGCTGCGGCAGGGCGAGGGCCGGGAGGTCGCATTTACGCTGGCGATCCCGGAGAACGCTCCGCTGTCGCTGCAAAGCACGCCGGTCTGGCTGGAAACGGGACTCGATATCGACATGGCGATTGATCCCAGAGATCGGGACCAGATCGACATCGTTGCCGGCCCGAACGTGGCTACCGTGATGGAGGCGCTGAGTGAGCTCGGCTTCCGTCTGCGTGAAGTTTCCAACGACTACTCGCCAAACTTGGGCGGGGACCTGCCGTTCGTGCAGGAGTTCGAGTACGTCCCGACGACGAATTTCCACGGCGCGCTTGAAGAGTTGGAAGTGCTCTACTTCCCGAGAGGAGACGATCTGGAGCTGTTTCTGCAGATCGACCGCCGCGCCCGGGGCTTTAAGGGAAAACTCGAAGAACAACTAGGGCTGGACGAAAGCCTCGTCCGCTTGACCATCCCGGGCAGCGAGCTGCGCCGGGGCTCGACCATTGTTGCAGGGCAGCTGCATGACCTCATTTCACGTTATATTTAAGCGAATACTTGACCAGGAAGTCCGTTCCCTCGGGAAACGGGCTTCTTTTTTTCATAGCGGCAAGCAGGAGAAGAATGTACGGCTAGCGAAAAATGTAAGGATATAGGATAATAACCGGACCCTAGGAGAGTATACATATGGCTGAACCGCAAGTAAATATACTGATTGTCGACGATCGGCCGGAACATTTGCTCGCTATGTCTTCCATACTGCAATCTCCCGATTATCGCATCGCCACCGCCAATTCCGGAGAGGAAGCGCTGCGGCAAGTGATGCAGGATTCCTTCGCCTTGATTCTGATGGATATTGAAATGCCGGGAATGAACGGCTTTGAAACCGTTCGCATGCTGAAATCGCAAGAGCGGTACAGGTCGATTCCCGTGATCTTCGTTACGGCGCTCAGTCAAGCGACGGAGCATATGGTACGGGGGTATGAAATCGGTGCGATCGATTTTATATTCAAGCCGGTGCAGCCGGTTATTTTAAAAGTAAAGGTCAAGCAGTTCGCAGGCATCTACCGGGACCGGGAGCAGCTCAAGGCGCAAAAGGAGCTGATCACCCGGCGCACGATCGACCTGGAGCAGGCGCATGCCCGGCTTCTGGACAATACGGACAAGCTTCGACGGATGGAAGCGATGGCTCGGGCCATCAGCGAGACGTCGACCGATGCTTTCTTGACCGTCGACGCGGAGGGAACGATTTTGTCGGCCAATCCTGCTGTCCGGCCGCTGTTCAGGTACGGCCCGGAGGAGCTGATCGGGAAGCCCGTGTGGCTGGTCGTGCCGTACACCGAGCGGCTGTTCGTCTCGGGGGAAAGCGGCTCCCTGCTGCCGGATTGCGGCACGAGGGAGGCGACGGACGTTACGGCCGTGCGCCGCAGCGGCGGGACGTTCCCTGCCGAGCTGCAGATCGGAAGCGCCTGTATCGGCGACCGGCCGATTTACGTCTGCGCGGTTCGCGACGTGACCGAGCGTAAAATGCAGTATATCCGCATGGAGCAAGCCGTAGAGCAGCGCACGTATGCGCTGCGCGAAGCCAACGGAAGGCTTCAGGCGGAAATCCGGCGCCGGCATCAGGTCACCGAGCAGCTGTTGCGGTCGTATGACCGGATCAACGATATTTTGGAGAGCATCACGGACGCGTTTTATGCGCTTGACCACGACGGGGCGATCGTCTACATGAACCGCTCGGCCGAGCAGCGTCTTCGTATCGTGAAGGAGCAGGCGCTGGGCCGGCCATTCTGGGATTATGCGCCGGTGGAACGCTCGAAGTGCTACGATCTGTTTCTGCGCGCAGCCTTGGAGCAAGCGCCGCAGCGGGCGGAGTTTTATTCGAATCTGACAGACAGCTGGGTCGAGGTGCGTGCTTTCCCGTCGTCGCTCGGCATCAGCTTATATATTCAGGACACGAACGAGCGGCGGCGCATGGAGCAGGATGCCCGGGAATCGCAGGAGCGGTTTTATACGATTTTTCAGGCGACGCCTTGTTTGATGGCGATTCAATCGTTAAGCGACCGGACGTATCTCGACGTCAACGAGAGCTGGATGAAGCATACGGGATACACGTATGAAGAAATGACGTCGGGAGCCGCCGATCTGCAGATGACGCTCGTCTCGGACGAAGGGCTGGTTGAGACGGCCCCCGTAGATTTCGCCGATACGGTGACGGATGTGAAGGTACAGTATGTGACCAAAGCGGGCGAGCGGCGGACGGGGCTGTTGTCCACGGAGATCATTGAGACGCCGGATGTGCCTTGCGTGCTGGCGGTCATTACGGATATTACGGACCGGGTGGCGCTGGAGAGGGAGATTGCGCGGCTGGACCGGCTGCATATGATCGGGGAGATGGCGGCAGGCATCGCGCATGAAATCCGCAATCCGATGACGACCGTCCGCGGCTTTCTCCAACTGATGCGTGCGAAGAAAACCCTTCCGCCCAAGGACATTATCGATGTGATGGTGGAGGAGCTGAACCGGGCCAACGGGATTATCAGCGAGTTTTTGGCACTGGCCAAAAACAAGACCACCGACCGCCGCCCGCAAAATCTGGCTGCGGTGATCGAGGCCATCGGTCCGCTCATTCAAGCGGAGGCGACGCTGGCCGATAAGCAGCTTCACCTGCGGCTCGAATCGTGTCCCGAGCTGGAGCTCGACGAGAAGGAGATCCGGCAGATGGTATTGAATCTCGCGCTGAACGGGCTCGAAGCGATGGACGCCGGAGGTCGGCTCGAAATCGCCACCTACACGGAAGAATCGGAGGTCGTGCTGGAGGTCAGCGACCAGGGTCACGGCATGGACAAGGACGTGCTGGCCAAGGTCGGGACGCCGTTCTTTACGACGAAGGAGCGGGGGACGGGACTCGGTCTCGCAGTCTGCTTCAGTATCGCCGCCCGGCACGGAGCCAAGCTGACGTGGCAGACCGGACCGGAGGGCACGGCATTCTATGTCCGGTTTCCGATACCGACTGAGCCCGCCGCCGCGAACGACCCTTAGCCGATTCCATCGGCACGATGTATAAAAGCGGCTTCAGATTTTCATATTAATTAGGGATAAGCTGGAAAAGAACACGATCCAAGGAGGAACGACCCATGTCCAAAAGCTTAACGGAAGTGTTGAACACCCAGATTGCGAACTGGAGCCTGCTGTTCATCAAGCTCCATAACTACCATTGGTATGTGAAGGGTCCGCAATTTTTTACCCTGCATGCGAAATTCGAAGAGCTGTATAACGAGGCGGCCCTTCATGTGGACAATTTGGCCGAGCGGCTGCTGGCGCTCAAAGGACAACCGGTCGCGACCATGAAAGAAATTTTGGGGAAAACGACCCTGCACGAAGCTTCCGGCAGCGAGAATGCCGAGCAGATGGTCCGCTCCATCGCCAACGACTTCGGAACGCTGATCGGGGAGCTGAAGGAAGGGATGGCGATTGCCGAAGCGGCGGACGACGAGACGACCGGTGACATGCTGCTCGCGATCCACAGCGAGCTGGAGAAGCACGTTTGGATGCTGGAATCGTTTTTGGGAAAATAGCGTCCCGGACCAGGGGCATGGCGACTTGCGGTGGCGCAGGAAGCCATGCCTTTTTTTGTAAATACTAGTCTGATTGCACACTGCCGTTGTGTAATCGTCGCTTCGACGGGGAGGCTTGTCGCATATACTGTAGAGCGGAACCCAATCGGCAGACCGCTAGCGGCGCTGCCCAGCAAAGGAGTGACAAAAACAATGAACGCGAATCCGTATAAAGACGGGGAACGGTTAACGAAGGTTGAAACCCGGCTCGAGAATATTGAAGTCGCCGTCACGCGCATGGAAGAAAAGCTGGACAAATGGCATGGGAACTATATATCCCGTGTTGAAATGAACGAGCTGCTTCGTTCCCGTGACGAACGCATCGAACGAATCGAACAAGAGCGGTTGGCCAACAAGCAGCTCTACCCCGGCTGGATCAATATCCTCATTGCTTTTGCCGCATTGCTTGTCGCGTGGTTCCACAATAAATAAGCAGCAGGGATGAAAAAATGGCTCGGACAGGTCGCTTTTCCTTGCGCTGTTTGGGTATAATGGGATGAAAAGGGATGGAGGCTCCGGCCCCTCGCAGCACCAGGATTGGCCGCGCCGCGGGAATCGATTTGGCGCCGGATGGCCGAATTTTCTTCACCGAGCGCGGTGGTGCGCTGTGCGTCATCGACAAGGAAAGCTGATTGAGGAGCCGGTGTTTCAAGGGAACGGCAGTTTGTACAAGCAGGGGGGAAGCGGGACTGCTTGGCTTTGCGCTCGATCCGCATTTTGCACGCAACGGCTATATGGATGCCTATCATATTTACGGCAGAAGGATGGCGACAAGGTCATCCGGTTTATACCGGAATTTTAAATCATGAACTAACGGATTGGAGAACGTGAAGCGGGATGCAAGAGCAGGAATTGACGGAATTGACGAGCCGATTGTTTCAGGAAGGGACGCTGATCCAAGCGACGCTGAGCCAGGTGCGGCGCAGCGACCCGGACGGCTGCACGAAGGTGACGGTGAAGCCCGTGCAGCTCAAGGGGACTTTGCACTATCAATTCAGCTCCTTCTGCGGGCCGAAGGTGCTGCATGACAATTTGGCGCCGGAAGCGGCGGAGGCGAAGTTGAACATGCTGCTTGCCGAGCAGTTCCGGCAGGGACTGCTGCAGACGGGCGAAGCGGACTATCAGGTGCTGATCAGCAAAAAAGGCAAGATCGGCATCCTCCGCAAGCCGGCGACCAAGCAAGCGGTAGGCGGAGCGCCTGCCCATAACCGGAAAAAGAACTACATGCTGGAGGAAGGCGTTCCCGTTCCTTTTCTGATCGAGCTCGGAATTATGAACGCCCAGGGGAAGGTGCTGGCCCCCAAATACGACAAGTTCCGCCAAATCAACCGGTTTGTCGAAATGATCGCCGATATTTTGCCGCATTTGCCGAAGGACCGGACGCTCACCATCGTCGATTTCGGCTGCGGCAAATCGTATTTGACGTTTGCGATGTATCATTTTCTAAAGGAGATGCAGGGCTTCGACCTGCGCGTCGTCGGCCTCGATCTCAAGGAGGACGTGATCCGGCACTGCAGCGCGCTTGCGGAGAAGCTCGGCTATGACGGGCTGCGGTTCCTTGTCGGCGACATCGCCAAGTATGACGAGCTGCGGCAGGTCGACATGGTCGTGACGCTGCATGCTTGCGATACGGCGACCGATGCGGCACTGGAGAAGGCGGTTCGCTGGGACGCTTCGGTCATCTTGTCCGTGCCTTGCTGCCAGCATGAGCTGTTCCGGCAGGTACGCAGCGACGTGCTCGGCCCGCTGCTGCAGCACGGTATTTTGAAGGAGCGGTTTTCCGCGCTGGCCACGGATGCGATCCGGGCGAAGCTGCTCGAACTGGTCGGCTACAAGACGCAACTGCTTGAATTCATCGATCTGGAGCATACGCCGAAAAATATTTTAATCCGGGCGGTTCGCAGCATTCAGCCGCCGAAACCCGCCGAACGGGCCAAGCTGGCGGAAGAGTACCAAGAATTCCGGAATTTCCTGCAGGCGGAGCCTTATTTGGAACGGGCGCTGCAGGACAAGCTGGACCCGTGGTCGACATCGTAAATTTCAACAAGAGAGGAAGTCCCATGACATAAGACGGGACTTGCTCTCTTTTTTTGTCCATTTCCGTGCATTTGTCCTAAATTTCGACAAAACTTCTTCGGTTTTTGTGAAACTTTTCACCTAGCTTCCGTAGTACAATGGATGTTAATGTTCATTTGGAACACTAATCCATCCACGAATTGGAAATATGAAGAACCCGAGGTGCAAGTAACATGAGAAATCCACTTCATTCGTTAACGGGCCGATTTATGGTGTACAGCAGCCTGGTGCTCCTGCTCTTAATGGGTGTGGTGTTCGCTTATCAAAGCAGCATCATTCGCAGTCACGCGGAAGCTTCGTTGTTCGACAAAGGACGGACGATGGCCATATCGTTATCCAAAAGCTTGCAGAGCCTGACCGAGTCGGATCTGCGTACCGGAGTGACGCTGCAAGACGGCACGAAGCTATCCGGAGCGGAGCTGCGGACCCGGTTGTTCGACGACCGGCTGGAGCCGATCGCCGCGAGCCGCGAGGAAGCGGAGAAGCGGTCGAAGGATAAGGAATACGCTTCGGCAAAGCAGAAACGATTCGACGGTCAAGACATTCCGCTCGCGCAATACGAGCTGAAATACACCAGCGCTTACGGCGCTTATACGGACGAGCGGTGGCAGTCGATGGTCGACGGATTTTTGACCGATCCGCAGATCGTGTTCGCCATTCCGATCGCCTACTCGGCGAATCCGGAAGCGGTCGGCTTCATCGCGACACACAACAGCGGCTACAGCCCGCAAGGCGACTCTTCGAAGGACCGCTGGGGAGCGGAAGGGCAGCTGAGCCAGAAATACCGGGCCAATCGCGTTTTCAACGACCCGACGGGCTATGCGGCTGCGACGTACAAGGACACTTCCGACGTGCTGCTGCAAAAATACCCGCGAAGCGTGGAAGGACGGGTCGTCGAGACGTGGGACATGTCTTACCCTCTATATTTCGAGGGTAAGCATTGGGGGGCGGTTCGCGTTGCGCTCAATAAAGAAAAATCGGACGCGCTGATCGCGCAGCAGCAGCTCACGGTCGCCGCAGAGCTTCTGATCGTGCTGCTTGTTGTGCTTGGCCTGCTGTTCGTGCTGTCGAAGTTTTCCGTCGCCCGCAAGCTTCAGGCGGTGCTGGATGCGACGGCCAATCTAAACTCGCAGGAAGCGGATTTGACCTACCGCCTTGCCGTAAAAGGCAAGGACGAGATGGGGAGGCTTTCCGGGGAGATCAACCGGTTTATCGCCCACTTGCAGCAAATGATGAAGGGGATGCATGCCCTTTCCCTTCGGGTAACGGACGGCTCGCACCAGCTCGCGGCGCATGCCGCGCAGTCCCGTGAAGCCTCGGAGGTAATTGCGCATACGCTGGACGAACTGGCGTCGGGCGCCGAAAGCCAAGCCGTCAGCGCCGAGGAAAGCGCCAAGGCGATGGAGGAGATGGCAGCCGGCATTCAGCGCATCGCCGAGGCATCGGCCCACGTTACGGAGGCGTCGCTCGCGATGGTGCAGGAGGCTGAAGCGGGCAACCGCACTTCGGTTGGAGCCATAGAGCAGATGGGGACGGTGGGCCAGTCGGCGCAGCAGGTCGGCCAAGCGATCAGGGAGCTGGAAGGCCGCATGCAGTCGATACAGGAGATGGCCGGGGCCATATCCGGCATTGCATCCCAGACAGGCCTGCTCGCGTTGAACGCGGCTATCGAAGCGGCCCGGGCCGGAGAGCACGGCCGGGGCTTTGCGGTCGTCGCTGGCGAGGTACGCAAATTGGCCGAGCAGTCCGAGGCGTCGGCGCAGCGCATTCAAGAGCAGATCGAAGACATACAGGCTTCGATGGCTTCGGCGGTAGCGGCGATGGCAAAGGGCGGCCAAGAGGTAGAGAAAGGCGTCGGGGAAGTCGGGCAGGCCGGCGCGGCATTCGAGCGGATCTTGGCGATGGCGCAGGGCATCACGGCGCAAATCCAGGAGATATCGGCCGCCTCCGAGCAGCTGTCCGCAGGCACCGAGGAGGTGACGGCCGGCATTGAGGAGATGGCCCGTATCGCAGGCAGCGCTTCGGAGCAGACGCTGCGGGCGGCCGCTTCCTCCGCCGGTCAGCTCGACCTTGCAGGCCAGGCGTCGGGGGAAGCCGAACAGCTTCGTCAGGCGGCGGACGAACTTCAGCAAACCGCAGGACGGTTCAAAGTATAACCGCGTCCTGCGGTTTTTCTTTTGGCTTCGCTGCGTGTCTGGACGGCGCGGCTGTGCTACAATGAGGCTGCTTGGGTGTGAATCGAATCAACGGGAGGCGATGCATCGTGGCAGCAGACAAGGAACGTCCCCGCTTGACCGGCTTGGCGCCGGTCGCGGATGAGCGCTGCCGGCTGTTGATTCTCGGATCGATGCCGGGGGAGGCGTCCTTGCGGGCGCAGCAGTATTACGGCCATCCGCGCAACGGCTTTTGGCCGCTTCTCTACGCGCTGCTGGACGGCGGGGAGCCGGCTGCGGCATACGAGGAGCGGCTCCGCTTTGCGCTATCCCGCGGCGTAGCGCTGTGGGACGTGCTCGCGGCGTGCGAGCGCGAAGGCAGTCTCGACACGGCGATCCGCCGTCCGGAGGCCAACGGCTTCGCGCGGTTCTACGCGGCGTATCCGGGCATCCGTCATGTCTTCTTCAACGGCAGCACGGCGGCGGATCTGTACCGCAGACAGGTCATGAAGGAGGCCGCGGACGACGGCAAGAGCTATACGCTGCTGCCGTCGTCGAGTCCGGCGCGGGCGATGTCGCAAGCGGCCAAGCTGGAAGCTTGGCAGCCTGTGCGGAAGGCTTGGCTTGCCGTACGCGGCTAGTGGCCCGGGGGTGACGGATTACTCCTTCTCCTTCTGGTCGGCTCCGATCTGATTGACCGTCGTTTTCACTTGATTGAGCGTATCGTTCACGAATTCCATATCTTGATTTTCAGCTTCCATCGAAGCCGTGCTTTCGTAATTGCCATCGTGCTTTTTATTTTCCGACATGCTGTTTCCTCCTTTCAGGATAAGCTTAAATATTGTCAGTTCCTGCTTAACGTGCGCAGCCTGCCCGGAAAATATTCTCTTTTTCCAAAAGGCATACTAGACGAAATATCATTTGTGCAAACGACGAGAGGAGGATGCCGGATGGCAAGACAGACGAGCCAAGTTCCGTTCGGGTACGAGCTGCCGAATGGGCGTGATACGAAACGCGGAAGCTTGTGGATTTATGATGCGTTCGAGGATTATACGGAGCAGGAGCTTGTACGTATCCTTGCGCTGGCAAGCGAGCGCAGCATCGCCAAGGCGGTATTTTACCCGCTGCACGAGGAGACGGTCCGGCGCATGGAGAAACGTCGTTCCGTAGCTCCCTATCACCGGAGGGTTGAGGCGCTGGAGACGCTGCTTGCCGCTTCGGATACGAAGGTCGATTATGTCGTCGAATCGTTCGAGGGCAAGCGCAAAAAGTATACTCCGGCGGACACTGCCTTCCGATTTTTGGAAGAAAAATATGCCGCTCCCCATTTCGTTTGGGTGACCAAGACGACAGCCGAGCTGCTCGCAGGCTACGAATCGTTCGAGACGTGGATCAAAAAGATCCGCTGGTTCGTGAGCGGGGAGGGAGGTCCGGTCACACATCCCCGGCTGCAAGCCTATGCCCACCGTTGGGACTCGGTCTGAAGGCCTAGTTCGGTCCGCATCCCCTGAAAATGGCATAAAAGCCCGAACCCTATAGCGGACTCTGTTCGGAAACCACGGGCGGAAGCTTTCGATGCCTGTCACAGGGGGAGAGAAACGATGGGGAAACTAAAAAAAACGGTCGTGTGGGTGATTGCTGCCGCGCTATTGGGCGGATTGATTTATGGCATCACTTGGGCGGGCGATGCGCCCGTATCGGCTGAAATATCGACAGAAGCCAAAGGGCGGTTCGTCGGCTTGACGGACGGCAATAAACAAATCAAAGTGTCTTACGACGGAACGGAAAAAACTTACCCGCTGACTGCGGACGTATGGGTATACCGCAATTTGCAAAAAGCGGTGATCACGGATTTGAAGCCGGGCGATTCACTGGAAATCATACTGAACAGCAAAAATCAAGCCGCCTACATTAAGGCAGCGGCGCCCGAACAAGCTGCTGCGCCGCAAAGCCCGGCCCCGCCGGCCACCGAGCCGAACGCGGCGGCGGCACAAGGCTCCGGCGCATCGCCAG
>NZ_BIMB01000016.1 GCF_004000865.1 Paenibacillus elgii NBRC 100335
GGCAGCACGCCGAGCTGAGCCGCCAGTCCGCGCTGCTGTCGCAGCAGCTTGAGCGCACGGCCGCGAAGCGGCGGGAGCTGCTCGACGCCGCGCGGGCGGACGGGGAAGAGACGCTGCGGCATCTCCACCGCCAATACCTTCGCCGTCAGGAGCTCCTCGGGGAGCTGAGACAGGATGAGCTTGCGATTCGGACGCTGGTAGGGGAAGCGGGGATGAAGCCGCTCGACGAGAGGCTTGCGAACGTCGCCGGAGGAGAGCTGGAAGAAGAGCGAACGCGTCTGTCGGAACAGCGGGATGCGCTCCGGGAGCGGCTGGAAGCATGCCGGGAGGCAAAAAGCCGCAAACGATTCGAAATCGAACGGCTGACCGAAGGCGGAGATCATGCGGACAAGCTGCAGCAGGCGGAGGAACGCCGTACCGAGCTGAGGCGTTTGATGAAGCGCTGGGCAGTAGTTTCCATGTGCGGAACGCTGTTCGCACAGACGAAACGATTGTACGAGCACGAAAAACAGCCCTCCGTCATGCAGAGGGCTTCCAAGTACTTCGAAAAGATAACATTTGGCCGATTCACGCGGATGATTGCACCGCTCGGCGAGCAGCGCGTATTGGCGGAGAGGGCGAACGGCGAGCTGCTGGATGCGTCCGCGCTCAGCCGGGGGACGGCCGAGCAGATGTACTTGTGCATCCGCTTTGCGCTCGCGGACGAATACGCGGCGTCCGGGGTACGGCTGCCGCTCGTGATTGACGATTTGTTCGTGAATTTCGATGATGAGCGGCTAGGATACGGCATGGAGCTGCTGCAAATGGTGTCCGAGGGCCGCCAACTGCTGCTGTTTACGTGCCACAAGCACGTGCTGGATGCGTATGTTTCGCGTTTTTCCGCAGCATCCGTCCGGCATTTAAGCCGCAAGACGTAATACGATAATGCCGATTAAGGCAAGCAAAAGGCCGCCCGATTCGAGGCGGCTGAATTTTTCTTTCAGGCCGAAGCGGGCATAGAAGAGCACGAGTACGACGTTCATCGCAATGACGACGGAGACAAGTCCGGTGACGCCCGCAGCGAACGCCGGCATGGCCAGGATCATGCCGCAGACGTTGGTTATGCCGACGAACATGCCCCAGATTAAAGTGCGGCCGGGAGACCAGCCACGAGCTATCGCTGGAGCAGGTCCGCTTCCGGTTGCAGCCGCAGAAGCAGCCGCGCGTACCGGGCTGCCGGGCGCCTCCTCCTTCCCTGCGGCCGCTTCTTCATGCCCGATCCGGGTCGCCGCCCGGACGAAGGCTTCTTGCTTCCGGCCAAGCAGCCAAGATGCGGCAAACAGCAGCGAACCGGTGCCGTACATCAACGCCAGCGTGGGCAAGGTGGCGGCCTCGATGAGCGTCGCCTGCTTGGACGAGAGGTCGGTCAAGCCGAAGAACAGCATCGTAATCGCGCCCCAGTGCGCGCCTTGCAAATTTTTGAGCGAAATGTCGTTGGAGTAGCGGATCATCAAAATCCCGGCCACGATCACGATAAAGGCGGCGAGCTGCGCCGTATTAAGCTTTTCGCCCCACAGCACGTACGCGAACAATACGACGACGACCGGCGGAAGCCCGGTGAACATGGCCACCAGCGACGCTTTGCCGACGGAGTACCCCTTATACATCGCCGCGTTGGAAACGAACGAAAACAGCCCGAGCAGCGTACCGATCCACACGGGCTTCGTCCAGGCTTGTCCGGTGACCGCCGCCGCAAAGAGCGCAATCAGCGTACCGGACGCATAGACGCCCAGCAGCAGCAGGTTCCGGTCGATCGGGCGCTGCGACGTCCATTGATATAAGATGCCCCTCAGCCCGAAGCAAAGCGCCGAGGCGGCTGCAAACAAAAACCACATGATGTCTGATTCTCCCGTCGTATGTACAGTTCTACCGCATTGTTTCTCTAAAGCTGGTTGTGCTTTAATCTTCGTAAATCATTTTGACGGTCATGCCGCCGTCGACCACAAGATTTTGTCCCGTAACGAAACCGGCCCCGTCCCCAGCCAAATACAGGCACGCCGCCGCGATATCCGTCGGGGTTCCGACTCGTCCGGCCGGATGCTGCAGTCGGTCCCGTTCGCTGTGCAAGGGGCGGCGCCGTTTGGACGCTTTTTGCCAGTCGGCGGTCTCGATCCAGCCGGGGCTTACGGCATTCACGCGGATACCGTACGGACCGAGGCTGACGGCCATTGCATGAGTCAGCGCCAGCAGACCGCCTTTGGAAGCGGAATACGCTTCGGTGCCCGCTTCCGACATCAGCGCCCGTGTGGAGGCCATGTTCAGAATGACGCCGCCGCCCTGCCGCTTCATCGCCCGGCCCGCCAGCTGCGAGCAGACGAACGTACCGCGCAGATTTACGTTGAGCACCCGGTCGAACGACTCCAGCGGTAGCTCCAGCATAGGGCCGTTCATCCCGATTCCCGCATTGTTCACGAGCACGTCGATCCGGCCGAAATCGTCCAGCATCAGCTTGAACCATCGCTCCACTTCGGTTTCCTCCGCGACGTCCACGGGCAGAAACATACCTTTGCCACCGAGGCTGCGGACCTGCTCCATCAGTTCCATGCCCGCTTCCTTATCCGTATCGGCAACGGACACCTCATAACCGGCCTTCACGAATTCCAGAGCGACCGCCTTGCCGATTCCTTGCGCGCCGCCTGTAACGGCTGCCACCTTTCGCATATGCTCCCCTCCGTGTAAGAAGGCTTCGATAAGAAGCTTTTCTTAATACCATATAATTTGCCACGATCATAGTCAAAAGTATATCCCTTTACAAAATTACATACATCGTATACAACATTTGATGCTCATCATTTCACACGGGAGTACAAAATGACATAGCATGCGTTCTCAGGAAGCTATATAATAAGCAAGTATAAAGTCATGCCCATTTTGAAATGGAGGTACGTGGGGTGAAGCCTGAAGAGCGCGCACCGCGCGAAATTACATACCGGATCGGCTGGAAGCGCGGCACCATCGATCCGAACGGAAGCCGCCCTCCGGCTGCCGTATCCGGACATTCCCCGGACATGTCCATCATCCGGGATTCCCGCTTGCAGCGGTGGAACCGCAGCTATCTGTGGCGCAAGGCGCCTTCGCCGGGCTATCGGACGCTGCAAGTCGCCGTATATGCGATGCCGGTTGTGCTGTTTGGGTTGTTTCTATGGATGGTATACGAGCTTGCCCGGTATGTCCGATAAGATGAAATAGACGAGGTGTTGACACATGTTGATGACGATGCTTGCCTGGCTCGGCGGGGCAATTGGGCTTGTCGTGACGGGATCGGCCGTTTTGCTGGCCTGGACCGTCTATTCGCGGGCCAAAGCCGAAGCTGCACCTTCAGCCGTCCCGGAGGAGGCTGCTGCCCAAGATACGGCGAACCCGGAAGAGCTGCCGTCCATATCCGCTGCTTTGGTCCGGCAGGCCGGCCCGCATTTAGCCCGGTGGACATTTTTCGATTATGCGCTGCTTGCATTGTTTGTGGTCGGCAGCTTGTTTTTGTTTACGGATCTGGTTGCCGTCCTGCGGGATGCCGAGCAATATCCGCCTTATCATTTGGCATATTTGCTGTGCGGTTTTGTCTTTACGCTGGCGGGTATGATTATGATGATCGTCCGGCTCGCGCTGACGATTGCGTCAATTCGTTCCGAACGGCCGTTGCCTGCGCCAGATCATCAGGACCATCCAGGCCATGCTGAGCAGGCCCAGTAACGGGTAGAGCGACGAGAGCAGCGTTTTGAAGCCGATGTGACTCACCACATAGCAGAGCGCAAGAAGGAGCGGCACGATGATCTGGTAAGACACGGAGCTCCGCTGCTCGATCTGCAGCGCCAAGCCGTAAACGTCAGCCAGCAAGGTTGTGAAAATTTCTCCGTAGATCACCAGAATGAACGGAAGCTGCAGGAGCGGGCCGAGTCCGTGAATCAGGTGCCCCATCGGGATGTCGAACTGCGTGATCCCCGGCATTTGGGCGGACAATGCATAATGGCCGGCCAGGAGCATGGCCCCGATACCGATGCCTCCCCAGACGCCTCCCCAATACAGCACCGACCGGTCCTGGATTTGAGCTCCGAGCGGTACGAGCACCGCTTGCGCCATGGTCAGGTTGAAGGCCGCGTAGAGGAGTGGGGAGAACCAAATGCGCTGGGCGGAAAAATCCGATTCCATGTGAAGCCAATTGCCGGCCCCGGGCGTGTCCCACGTAATCCATACGGCAACGCAGCTGAAGCCAATCATGAGCGGAACGATAACGGAGTTTACGGCCATGATCGCCTTCATCCCCCGGACAAGAAGGGCATAAGCCAGCAGCAGGGTAAAAAGCAGCCCCGACTGAAGAGGCAGATTCAAATGCTCGGCGAAAACCGATCCCGCCCCGGCCAGCATGACCGTTGATACGCCGAACAAAGCCACCAACGTGAACAAGCTGACACCGTTACCGACGGTGTTTCCGAATAACAGCCTGTTAAGATCTTCGTAAGACTTGGCGCGGGTATCGTGGGCCAGCAGCATCAGCTTGATGCCCAGCCATATAAACAAGGCGCTGGCGACGCCGATAGTGAAGGTCGCCATCCAGCCATAGCGGGTGAAGAATTGGATAATTTCCTGCCCGGTCGCGAACCCGGCGCCAACAACGGTGCCTACATAGGTGAAGCTGACCTGCAGAATGCTTCCCCATTTTTTCATTCTCTCGCAAGTCCCCCTTTCCAGACGGCTTCCTTCTATGATACAACGTATGAGAAGGGGCCAAGCCTCATGACTTTTTGTTTGCGCCGGACGTGCCAAGCTGTCTGGAGGAAAGCTTGTTCTTGGGTTAACGGACGAATTCTGATACAATGAATAAAGGTTTCGACCGACATCGGCATGATCTGAAATTATTTGGCTGGAGCGTGTGAAGGTGGAGCATCTTTTGCAGATGATTGATCAATACGGGTATATTGCTCTTTATGGTTTGCTTGCGCTCGGCATTGTCGGCATTCCTGTGCCGGATGAAATATTAATGACGACCGTGGGCTCGCTTACGGTAGGACAAAATCCGCTGCTTGATTACGGCACTTCGCTTGCCGTCTGCTTTAGCGGGTCCATGACAGGCATGCTGATCAGTTATTTTTTAGGTCGGACCGTGGGCAAGCCGTTTCTTTACAAATACGGAAAATGGGTCAAGCTAACGCCCGAAAGGCTGGGCGTAGCCGAGGGCTGGTTTCACAAGTATGGCATGTGGGCGGTCACTTTTGGCTACTACGTGCCGGGGGTACGGCACTTTACATGTTATTTGGCCGGCGTCAGCAATGTCGGATTTTGGCGGTATCTCCTTTACGCGGGAACGGGGGGCTTAATTTGGTGCTTGTCGTTTCTTACTCTGGGACACGTCATCGGAATCAATGCTCCGCATATCATTGCGGTGGCTCACAGATATATGGGAATCACGATCGCGATCCTTGTCGCACTTGTCGTCATCATCGGTTATTTTTATTGGCGGCACCGCAAGCGGGCCATAACCCGAACATGAAAAAACCTTGACAGGAAGCTCCTGTCAAGGTTTTTTGCATACGATGCTATTCCGCGAACAATTTGATGGAATTGACCTTCTGCGATTTCGGATCGATATCCAGCTTCAGAACGGCTCCAGTCGCCTTATATGTAAGAACGAAGCTGGTGTTCGAATCCGGCTTGCCGAGCGCTTTGGTTACCTCATCAACCGGATCGCCGAGCTTGAGGCCGTTCAGGCCCGGATTGACGTCGGCGCTTCGGACATCGACAAAATGCAGCTGATTCTGCTTGTCGAAGCCGACGAGGAAATCGGTGTAATCGTACACCGTAATCGGATCGGTGTCATCCTCCATGACGAACTGCTCTTTCGGCTTGCCGAATTTCTCTGTAATTTCCGCAGCGCTCGTTTTGAGCGTCAAGCCCAGCAAGGTCGGCTTGGCCTGCGTATACGGCGACTTGATTTCGATCTTCGGCTTCGTCTGCGCATTGGGCTTCGTTGCCGGAGGAGTCTGCTCGCCTTCCGCTTTGTCCTTGTCACCCTTGTCGGCGCTTGCGAGCGATACTTTATCGGCCTGATTTCCCGCCGGCGTCGCAGGAGTAGGGACAGACGGATTCGTGATCGACTCGTTCTGAGGCAAAGATGTTTCCGTCGGCGTAACGGTCGTCGTTGGCGGAGCCGTTTCATTCGGCTGGGCAGGCGCCGCCGTTTGTTTCGGTTTGCACCCCGTTGTTACCATCATCATGATCATTATAACGGACAAGATTCCGATGAAGGCTTTCTTTCTGTTCATCATGAGCTTCCTTTCCGTGTTACAATTTGGCTGTAACCTCTTTAAATCATACCGTGTACCCCGGCCTCTTCACAAAGAGTAAAAATGCCCAAATCCCCGCCGTTTGCTATGAAAATGCGGGAATTTCATTTTCAAAGCTTCGTTTTCGTTCGGGTAGACATTCTTTCTTATGTTATACCCATTAGACGATGTTTCGAAGCAAAAAGTTGCATCTTTGTTTCCAATTCCGTAAAAGATGGTACTTGAAACCTACTTTGCCGTTATGTTAAGTTTTACGGGAACAGGGAAATGAAAGAGCGGAGGCGTGGAGAATGGAATTATTAAAACAAAAAATCAGGGAAGTGGGCGTGATCCTGTCGGATGAGGTGATCAAGCTGGATGCGATTCTGAACCATGCGGTCGATCCGGCACTGACGACGGCCATGGGACGGGAGTTCGCGCGTTTGTATCGCGACGAGAACGTGACGAAAATTTTAACGATCGAATCGTCCGGCATACCGATCGCATTCGCAGCCGCACAGGAATTGAACGTACCGCTCGTATTCGCCCGGCGCAAAAAGTCGCTCAACACCGAGACGGAAACGTACTGCGAGCGCGTGCCATCGTTTACGAAAGGCATTGTCACCGACATTCTGGTCTCGAAGGAGTTTCTGGACGAAAAAGACCGCGTCGTGCTGATCGACGATTTTATCGCCAATGGCGATGCGGCACGGGGGCTGATCCGGATCATTCGCCGTTCGGGAGCCACACTGCTCGGTCTTGGAGTCGCCGTGGAAAAATCGTTTCAAGCCGGCGGACGCACGATCCGCGAGTCCGGCATACGGGTGGAGTCGCTTGCGAAGATCGCATCGCTTGCAGGCGGAGAGATCCGGTTCGAATAGCAACATTTGTCTCGGCTTTCTGGACGTGAAGCCTTCCATCTGTTCGCTTTTTCCTTTATAATGGATCGTAGGCTGAAAAGTATGAGGTTTAATCTTCGGCCAGTTGGTGAATGACAAAGATGGGGAGGTGCTACTTGCATGGGGAAAGAAATTCCGGCGGATTTTTTCGTGACCAAATTGAATGAGGCGAAAGTACACTTCGAACGTGCCCTAGATTGTAAACATACGGATTTTGATGATCTGTATCCCTATATGATTGAGCATCCTCAATTTTTTTGGTACAAACGCTACGTGGCTTGGTCCGAGCTGCTGACCGTCGTAAAGCTTTGCAAAGAGCTGGATGTCGAGTGGGAACAGCAATTCTCGCAGCAGCAAGTGGACTACATCAACAAACGCGTCATGTCCAGCAAAGTGCTCGATTATTGGTTCGAAACGAACGATACCAAAGAGCATGTAGGATAACGTTGTCCCTAATCATAAATCGAACCTGTACCGGGCTTGCGTCCGCAGTACAGGTTCTTTTGTTGTGGAAGCGGATTGCACAACGGTTGACGTTAAGTCCGGGGCAACACATGCATCGCTTCAATATGCCTTCTCGTATCCGGCGTGCCGAGCTCGTGCAGCATCCGGTAGATTTCCGTCAAGTTCCAGTCGTCCGCGTTGTTCTCTTTATCCGAACGGTTAGATATCGTCGCCCGCACCGCCGTATCCTCTTCGTTCGTGGTAAGCTCCTCGAACATTTCCTGCAGCTTGACGACTTCTTCTTCCGTTGCTTGTATTTCGAACTTGAAGTTGCCGGTCGCCTCTTCCGGCTCTGGCATCTCGCCGCTTCCGACGGCGATATAGTACGTTTTCTTTTCCATGATCTATTCGATCCTCCCATCCGCATCCTGTTATCTATATTTATTGTATCTCCCGAATGATGTATTCTTATTACATAACGAACTTAAATTATAAGCACGATTTCCGAATAAAGGATGGGGATAGTACCGTGATTTCAGACGAACAATTGGATAAATACCGGGTTGAAGGGACGCTGCTGCGGATCGTGCGCGATGCGGACAAGGCGAACGACGTGAAAGGGATCGTCGTTGCATGGGATGACCGTACGGTCATGATCCGCAAGCAGAACCGACGCATCGTCAAGCTGGATCGCAGCTATCATTTTCAGCCATTTCAGGAGCCGCGCATCGAGCTGTTTGAGGGGGAGCCGTCATGACTCCGGAGCAGCCTGCTTCCCGCCGTTACGCGGACGAGCTGGTCTATTCGGACGTTCCCTTGGCCGGTTTTCGGTTCGGCTTCGCAAGCCGCGGCTATGAGAGCTACTTCCTGATCGAGAGCGAACGTCCGCTGCGGACGCTGAATTCCTCCATGTGGGGAGAAGGGTTCGGGGAGTTCCGCCGCTTAATGAACCGGCAGGTGCCCAAGCAATATGCCTCGGACGACCCGCTGGCCGAGATGAATGCTTTTATGGGGGAAAAGGGGCTTGATCCCCAAAATACGGCAGCGCTGCTGACGGCGGCGAGCTTGGCCGATGTTGGACACGAGCATCTTCGTCTCCCCGGGGGAACGGACGTATGTGCATGGGTGACAGCAGGGTTAAGCAATAAGGCGAGAGCAGGCAAGGTATGCGACGTTTCGTCGTTGTTTCCGGGCACGATCAATACGGTGCTGGCGATCGAAGGCCGTTTGACGGACGCTGCGTTCGTCAATGCCGTCATTACGGCGACAGAAGCGAAAACGGCGGCTCTGCAGGATTTGAACATCGTTCTGGAAGAAGGGGGACAGACCGCTACCGGTACGACGACCGACGCGATCCTTATTGCAGCGACGCAGCAAGGCGAAGCGTACCGGTATGCGGGAACGGCGACCAGGTTAGGCTATGCGGTCGGGCGAACGGTCTACGAGGCAACGAAGCGGTCCGCAGCGCAGTGCCTGAAGCGAATGGGAGGGTCTGGTATGAGTCCGTCCGGATTCGGTTAAGGTAACAACATCGTGAAATGAGAGGGGGAAGATGATGGATCAGGATCAGCCGTTTGAAGAAGCCGAGCTGTTGCTGCAGCCGTATTATTTGCTGCGGATACGCTCGGAAAGCGGAGGGGCATCAGGCGAGGTATGGCTGCGGAATAAAGAAGGACATGGCGCAGATACGCATTTGTTCCACGTTCCACGGCAGGAAAGCGCGGAGGAGCTTAAACGCTGGGCCGAGCGGGCGGTCCGGGCCTATGAGGAAGGCTGACGATTTGACCGCCGCATCATGACCGGAAGGCGGACAACAACAGCAGCAGGCCAAGCGTCGCGAGAAGACTGATCGTGACGAACACAAGGCTGCCCAGCAAAAGCAGCAGGCCGGGGAATACGATTCCCAGAAGAAAAGCGCCGCCAGCAACCCACAGCAGCGCCTTGAGCGTCAGCTTCAGCAAGCCCCACAGCGCCAAAGCGAGCAAAATGCCTCCCAAGATCTGCAGCAGCACCATAAGATCGATCCCTCCTGTAGGAAAGTATATGGCGCAACGGAAAAAACATGTCATGCAGCCGGACAAGTCATGATCTGCCGCGATGCGGCATACAATGGGTTCTACCATACCCCTTGGGAGGCGGTGCCATTTGAAGCAAGGCTCGGCATTGAAAGGAACCGTGATCGGCATCGTCCTGACGCTGCCGATATGGGTGGTAATCATATGGCTTGTGCGCAAATGGCTGGCCGATTAAGGAAACCCTTTCCCGCTTCGCATGTCCGCTGCTTTAGCGCAGATTTTCGCGGACTAGCTCCTTCAGCCGTTCCTTATCGGGCTCCCAGTACCAGAGAGGAGAGCGAACAAGCGGATCGGCTGCTACGACGGATTTGCCGGGAATTTGCATATATTTGATATCCTGGCCTCTCATGCCCTTGAACAGCCAGGCGAGGCTGAGAAGATCGCTGTCGGTCAAGTTCGTGTCGGCCAGCTCCTTTTTGGCCTGCTTCAGAAGCCCCGGAAGCTCGGTTATTTTCTCCGGCGCCAGCAGCTTCTGTACGACGGCGCGCATCACCTTCATGTGGTCCGTCTGTCTTCCGAAGTCGCCGTCCTCCAGCGAATACCGTTCCCGGACGTAAGCCAGCGCGGTTACCCCGTCCAAATGCCGGTTTCCCGCTTCCAACGGCGTTCGGGTCATGGACAGCCACATGTCTTTGGGAATGTCTACGTCGATGCCTCCGATCGTATCGATAAAGGTGACGAATCCGGAAAAGTTCGTCTTCACGTAATAATGAACCGGAATCTGCAGCAAGTCGCTGACGGCTTGAATCGCCGCTTCGGTTCCCGCGTTCTTTCCGCCATCCATTTCAGCCATGAAATGCGCGTGGTTTATTTTCGTTAAGCCGATCCCGGGCAGCGGGACTCGGGTATCCCGTGGAACGGAAATGAGATTGACCTTTTTCTCGGCGGGAATGACATGAGCGAGAAGAATGACGTCCGTACGGGCGGTTTGGCCGCTCGTCGTGTCCAATCCGAGTATTAGAGCGTTAAAGGCGGTTGATTCGTTCAGGTATGCGGGAGGAACCGGCTTGTCGGGTGGGGGAGAAGCTAAAGCGGTTGAAGCTTCGACAGCTAACGGGTCGTTCGGTAGAGACTGAGAATGGCTCGGAGGATCTGTGGAGGTGGCAGCAGAGGGCGTGGCAACAACCGGATGCGTTTTCATTTCAAAATGGCGGGAGGGCTCCAAATCACGATACAATAGCCCGAGACCAGCCCCTGCGAATACGATAACGGCAAGCGTGTAGAGCTTCCATCGTTTCAAGGGAAATCACCTGGTTTCCTATGGAATTAGATACAAAATGTAACTTTATATGGATTATTAATACAAATTGTATCATAATATGATTTGTAAAAAAATATGATGCATAAAATGTTTGACTTCGGACTTGAACGATGATATGATACTCCTTGTCCCCTTGAAAGAGCTGCTTTCGGGCAACCAGTCAAGGCAAGGAAATATGCGGTCGTGGCGGAATTGGCAGACGCGCACGGTTCAGGTCCGTGTGGGCTAACCCCCCGTGGAGGTTCGAGTCCTCTCGACCGCATCATACCCGATTATGAACCCTTCCTAGGAAGGGTTTTTTAATTTTTTTTAGTGGGACCGCAAGAAGCTTTCAAACCTTTAAACCTGCTGAGGCGGTGCTATTGCATAGTATATTTAGGATTAAGTTTGTTTTATCATTGCAAAACGTTGTCAAATCGTTTATTGTGGATATCGTAGGTCCATTTTAATAACGATTATATGAAGGGAGGAGGAAGACATGCAATTCTCTAAAAGTACAGATTACGCCCTGCACGCCTTGATACATTTGGGTCAATCGGAGCATCCTAACAACATCGGAATCAAGGAATTATCTGCGACACTTGGTGTTTCAGAAAGTTATTTATCCAAAATCATGTCCAAGTTGAGGCAGGATGGAATCGTACGCGCTGTGCCGGGGGTGAACGGCGGTTACGAGCTTGCACGGCCAGCCGAACAGATTACTTTTCTTGATGTTATTCAAGTGATTGAAGGAAGACAGCAACTGTTCGAATGCTCGAATTCGAATTCACGGCAGCATCTATTGTTAGCTGAAGAGGGGACTGTACGGGATCAGAAACGTCAAGGAAAGTGCGAATGTTTGGTTGCGAAAGTGATGAATGGCGCGGAACAGCATTTGCACCAATACTTGCGAGAACGCACGATCCAGTCCGTACTGGATGAGGCTTTCAAGCGTTGCGACTATGAAGCAGACAAGAAGTGATACGCTTCTTGTGCATTAATTATGGATATTATAGATCGATATTGTTAGAAGGCTGAATATAGTTACATAACACTTCTTTTTTAAGTCAATTAAAGATAACTGGGAGAACTGAGAATATGCAAGCAGTGGCGACAGAAGGACAGCATAATGCGGTACATCGGCGTCGGTTGCGGTAAGTATCATGTCTGTGGGCATGAGCAGCTTTTTGAAGCAAACGGCAGACCAGGCGGACTCAGCAAACGTGGCGCTTGCTTTGACAGCAGGTATACAACATGTTTTTGATATTGCTATTGTTGTTGGGATTGTAGGTTTCGTCTTCTCTCTTTTCATGAAGCGAAGTTCACCTATCGGAGCACTAACGAGGAGGGTTAAACAATCATGAACAAAGTGGATGTAGTGATTATCGGGGGAGGTCCCGCCGGTTTGAGCGCCGGACTTATACTGGGACGCGCGAGGAAGCAGACGATTGTCATTGATGAGGGACGTCCTCGCAATGCCGTGACCCGGGAGGCGCACGGGTTTTTGACGCGGGACGGAATCAGCCCGGGTGAATTCCGACGTATTGCGAAGGAGCAGCTGCGCGTCTATCCTTCGGTTTCCCAAGCGGAAGATACCGTTGTGTCGATCACGGGTGAGGACGGGTATTTCTTGCTGGAGACGGCCACAGGGATGAAGATCGCCAGCAAAAAGCTGTTGTTTGCCGTTGGCATGAAGGATCGCGAGCTTGGGATTCCGGGATTGGCCGAGGTTTACGGGAAGAGCGCGTTTGTTTGCCCGTATTGCGATGGTTGGGAATTAAGGGATGAGCCGCTAGTTGTCATTAGCAGAGGAGCGGCACTCATGCATTTTGCTCCATTGTTGTCGGGGTGGACGAAGCGGTTTGTTGTTTGCACGAATGGCCCCGATGAATTGAGCGAGGCTGAACGCGATGAATTGCGGGATCATCATATTCCGCTATTCGATACGCCCATTCGTGCCATTTTATCCAGCGAAGGCATGGTGAACCATGTTGTGCTTGAGGATGGGACAGAAATTCCGTGCACGGGAATCTTCTTCAAGTCGGAACTGGTTCCGGGAACGGATTTGCCGCAGTCCCTTGGCTGCCGCATATCGGATACGGGGGTGATTGCAGTCGACGAATTTGGAAAATCCAGTGTCCCTGGCATTTACGCAGCGGGTGACGCGTCTTCACTAATGCATCAATCCATTGCCGCAGCCGCATCGGGGGCTTTAGCTGCGGCAGCAATAAATGGAGAATTAAATCGGGAAGCTTGGCAGAAAACCCAATGAATGATCCATCCGTCGGCTAGCGGCTCTCGCCGGGGATGATTTGCTGGAGAAGGAAATAAAGCTGCAGCTGTGGTCAATGCGGATATTACGGATGAAAGTTTTTAAACCTTATTACCAAAAGGAAAGTGAGAAGATGGATGTATTCGAAAGCCAGTATGATTTGATCCAACGCACGAGGGAATCATTATTTCGTTATTGCGAAACGATGTCCCCCACAGATTATGTTAAAGAACTTGAGAGCTTAGGCGGAGTTTCTATTCGCAGTCTGCATGCTCATGTAGCCGATTGTTATCGGGTTTGGTTGGGGAGTCGTGCCCTTGGTAAATCGCTTCCCAAAGTAAAACCGGAATCCGTTGACAATGTACAGGAAATGCGTGAAGTTTTTAAGAAAACGGATGCCTTGGTTCTTGAATTTCTGAATGAATTTAAAAACAAATGGGATCCTACCATTCAAGCATCCTGGCAGAGTGACAGCGTAGAGTTAACCGAATTATGGCTTTTTACGCACACCATCACCCACGAATTTCATCATAGAGGACAAATTGTAAAAATGGGCAGGCAACTCGGGTATATCCCGCCGAAAATGAACCTCGTTAAACCTTAGTGATTTTCATGGAGATAATTTCGGTAAATTTGAGCCGATGAAATTTGATATCCCTTTAACTTGAATGTGCGTGTGAAAATGTACGGTGCGTTTATGTTTTTGCCTAAGAGAAGTGTACAGAATCGGACAATTGGCCAAGGAAGCGGGCATCTCCATCCGGACGCTGCGATATTACAATGAACTGGGCGTACTGAAGCCCTCCTTCGTATCGGAAGCCGGCTACCGGTACTATAGCCATGAAGACGTCATGAAGCTTCATCATATTGCTACATTGAAGCAGCTAGGTTTTACGCTGCCGCAAATCCGGCGCGTGCTTGAAGAAGAGGCCGGCCGCTCCCGTACGGAACGATGGACGCACGCGATTCGCCTGCAAATGGAAACGATCCGCAAAGAAAAAAATCGGCTCGATCTGCTCGAACGCATGCTTCAAACGACCTTGCGTACGATCGAGCTGCGAAACGACGTGCCGACGGAAGAATTGCTCTTGTTTATCTATGTGCTTCAGTCGGGACAGACCGAAACGACAGCAGAGTCCGTTCAGCGGGCTAACCGGATGAAACGGTTCACTCCTGATGAATTGCCGATTATCGAATCGTTGCCGAGGCTCGAGGAGAACGACCCGCGGGCAGACGAATGGATTAGCTTACTGCGCGACATTCACGGCCACCTCGGGGAGCCGCCGGATTCTCCCGCTTCGAGACGGTTAGCCGAACGACTGCTGGAAATCGAGGGACAATGGTTCGGAAATCGAGAGGATGTATTGGAGAAATATTGGGAATGGATTCGTCCGGAACCTGGCGGCCGCGAGAAGGTGCTTGGTCTCGATGAGGAGACGATGGCGTATATCGAACGCATCACGGACGAATATTTGCGGACGGACAAGCGGGCGTAAACATGAATCATGGTTGGGCTTTGCAGTGCTATCCCAGAATTATTGTAGAAATGCATTCCATACTTCGATGAAGAACGAAATATTCTTCGTTTACAATGACAAAGGATGACGCTTCCGCGAATCAAAGTAAACGAAGGGGGATATCGCTGTATGCATGCAATCAAATTTGTGGCGTTGATCGTTTTAACAACTTTTTTAATGGGTTCTTCTTTCACTGTAGGGAAATTGGGACTGGCTTACTCGTCTCCTTTGTTATTGGCCGGATATCGCTTCATTCTGGCTGGAATCCTTATGGCGGTCTTTGTTATCGGGTTCCGAAGGCCACATCCGAATTCCAAGCGCGTCTGGATCAGGATGCTGGTTATCGGGGCATTTCAAACGGCAGGGGTCATGGGCTGCATTTTTTTGAGTCTCCGAACCATTACGGCCAGCCAGTCGTCCATTCTGACGTTTACGAATCCGCTGCTTGTGGTCATCCTGGGGACGATTTTGCTTAAGATTCGGTATAAGCCTTATCAATGGGCAGGTGTTCTGCTGGGGCTAACCGGTGTAGCTATAACATTGGGAACGCAGCTGGAAGTCAAAATCGGCCTGCTCTTCGGCTTGCTCTCCTCAGTATGCTGGGCAGTGTCGACCTTACTGGTCAAACGGTGGGGAGGGAGTATCGACTCATGGGTTTTATCTGCTTATCAAATGCTCTTCGGGGGCTTGCTGCTCTTATTGGCCAGCTTGGTTCTTGAACGGCCGTTCTTTATTGTCAACGGCCACTCCTTGGCGATTTTGCTGTGGCTAAGCGTACTGTCTTCCATTGTACAGTTTGCGGTCTGGTATTACGTGCTGCAGAGAAGCGATCCGGGAAAAACGAGCGCGTTTTTATTTTTGGCTCCTTTTTTCGGGGTGTTAACGGGCTGGAGCGTATTGGGGGAACCGCTGCACCCTTCGATCATTGCAGGCGGTCTGTGCATCGGATCAGGCATCTTTCTTGTCAACATGGACTTGAAACCAAGATCCGCGACAACGAAGAATAGCAAATCTAACGCTTGACATGTCCCAATACCCGTTATATAATTCCATTTGTCGGTTCGAAATTGGTCGAATCGCAGCGAAATATGCGGTCGTGGCGGAATTGGCAGACGCGCTAGATTCAGGTTCTAGTGGTGTAACAGCCGTGGAGGTTCGAGTCCTCTCGACCGCATCCGTATTAACAAAGGTTTCAGCTCATGCGGCTGGAACCTTTGTTTGTTGTTGGGCGATTTTGTTAATGAATGAACGGATAGCTGGCATTAAACCGCTCTTCCAGCACATCCCAATTTGGAGTGGGGACATTGGACCGTTCTTTCCAATCGCGAAACACACGGTTTAAAGCGGCGATTTCGTAAGGAGAACCGTCGACCAGCCGGCTGAACGGAAGGATATGGTATATTTTTAGAAGCAGCCGCAGTAGCGTTGGGTGTTTGCGGATCAATGAAGCTTGCTCGGCCGGTGTTAGGGGATAACCCTGGGCTTCCAGCACGCGGAAGGCTTCGTCCATGGCCGCAATCATTTGCCGCAGCAGCTTATCATCTCTGGCGATTTTTGTCATTTGGCGCTCATGGATAATCGTTACAAAGCCCAGCGCTAAAATGGGCACAATATGGTTCTTCAGCCAAGCGTCTATATCGTCGTGATAGACAAGCTTGTATTTGGTTTTCGCAAACGCTTGGTCTAGAACGGCCTTAAAGAGAATCGGACCGTTCAATCCGCCGAGCACCATTTGCACGCCGCCTCGGATACAGACGGTCCGCCCGTTTTCTCTGCTCCCGGCGCTGATTTGGAAACCGAAGGCGATATTTTTGTGCGTATCGCTATGTTCCATTAGGTAATTTTGCATATCATGGGCATCCGTATTATTTCCCACAAGAACGATATTGCTGCTTCGATTGTTGGCCAGGATAGGCAGTACCGCCTGGAAATCCGTATATTTCATGACGACAAAGATGAGATCGTAGATATCGCCCGCTTCCAGCGTCCGGATGACGCGCACCGGATCCACCGTCGTTCTCCGCTGAAAATAATGGCGGATGACAAGCCCCTCCTTCTCCAGCTCCTCCGCCCGGTTCCCTCTGGCCAATACGGTCACATCGTTGCCCCCGCGTACAAGAACATGGACCAAATAACTGCCTATGACACCTGCGCCATAAACCAATACTCTCATGCTGCAATCCTCGCTTTCATGTTTAATGAACATTTGTTGTATAAATAACGTTTGTTGATTACAATTACGATAGCATCCGGCGAAACACCGGATCAATCGGTAATATTTTTGATTTTGTTGAGTATTCAACAAATGCGCTCGGATTGTTTATAAATAAGCGGGGAGACAGAGCTATGGACAGACGAATTATAAAAACGAGGCAGGCCATTATGGAAGCTTTTGTCGGGCTAATGGAGGAGCAAAGCTTTGAGAAGATCACGATTCACGCAATCGCGGACCGGGCAAATGTAAACCGGGGGACCGTCTATTTGCACTTTACGGATAAGTACGATCTGCTAGACCAGTGCATCGAGACGTACTTGCAGTTATTATATGAAAGCTGCATGCCTGACGGGGACCCAAGCATAGTGGCTGCAAATGCTTTACTGCTTCGCACGTTCGAATTTTTGGAGCGTCACGCCTCCATCTACTCCACGCTCATAACGAGCAAGGGGATACCAGCCTTCCGAAAGCGGATGATCGCGATGATGGAGCGGGGCATCGAGGAGCATATCAAAAGCTGCGGCCTCAGCCCGGGCCTAAACCGGGAAATCCTCGTCCAATTTCTGGCTGCCGCGGTCGCCGGTCTGGTGGAATGGTGGATTGTTCAATCGATGCCTTACACTCCTAAGGAAATGGTGGAACAATTGATGCTGATCCTGGAGCGGAATTTGATCCTGCCGGAGCAGCCTTGATGGGGATCATTTTATTGAATTTAATTTGAATGGAAGCCCAATCTTTTTTTGCATCGCAGAAAAAATATGATAACCGGTTGACATACGATATGACAACCGGTTATCATAAATGTGAAACAAGGATGAATGCGCATTCAAAAACGATAGTTAGGGGGAAAAATTTTGAAAATTAAAAAGAGCATTACATTGGGAATTTGTTCTGTTTTATTGCTTTCTTCATTGGCAGCTTGCTCCAAAAACGAGACTTCAAGCCCTTCGGCGGAAGCGACCAAACAGACCAAAGACGTTAAGATCACTTTCTTTAATACTTCAGCCGAAGTAAACAATGTATTTGAGGACCTGTTTAAAACGTATCATGAGCTGAATCCCAATGTGAGCATAGAATTGATTCCGACGCCAATCGGCGGAGGACAGCTGGAGAAATTTCAATCGTTATTAGCTTCCGGCAGCCCGGCCACGATCGCCAATCTTGACCCGGCAACCATTTTACAATTTAAAGACAAGTTTGCGGACCTGGAGTCGGAGAAAGCGAAATACGAAAAGCTAACGAAGCAAGGAGCGGTTGACGGAGCTCTGCTGGACGGAAAATTCCTTGGCGTTCCATGGACTGCCCAGGGATACGGCTTGCTATATAACAAAAGAGTTGTAGAAGAGGCGATCGGGGGAACCTTTGATCCGGCCTCTGTGAAAACCCGCAATGACTTGGAAGCGTTGTTTAAGAAAATTGAAGCCTCCGGCAAGGCTCCGGTGATGATTCACGGAGCGGATTGGTCCTTGGGCGCTCACTATCTGGGATTGGCCTATTCATTGCCATCGAAAAACGTGGATGAGAACCGCAAATTCGTAGAGAGCCTGAAAAAGGGCGATATCCAATTGGCGAACAATCCTCAATTTAGCGGATTGATGGATACCTTCGACTTGTTGAAGAAATACAATGCGAGAAAAAATGACCCACTTGTTGCAGACTACATGAAAGACAGCGGGGATTTCGCAAAAGGCAACACGGCGTTCTACTTCATGGGAGATTGGACTTGGTCTGTCATCGGAACGTTAGAAGGACGAGACAAAGAGTTTGGCATGATTCCGGTGCCGATTAGCAATAATCCGACGGACTACGGCAATACGCAAGTAGCCTATAGCGAACCGAAGTTGTTGGCTGTTGATAAATCGGGGTCTACTCCCGAGCAGCAAAATGCGGCCAAAGCGTTCATCGAATGGATGGTGACAAGCGAGCAGGGGCAATCGGCGATCGTTAACAAAATGGGTCTCTCCATGCCTTACAAGGAGGTAAAGGTAAAGGGTACGAATGTGATATCCGATGCCGTAACCAAATATGTAGATCAAGGACAAGTTATTAATATCGGAGTCATTAACTATCTTCCGACAGACTGGTGGTCGAAGACGGGAGCGTCTATGCAAAAATATTTGGTAGGAAAGATCGATCGCAAGGGACTGGCGGATGAAGTTCAAATGTATTGGAAATCATATTCCGGGAAATAAAGGAATTTAAAATCCTGGTTGTAAAGGGTGCGGCATCATGAAGAAAAACATATTTATAAGGAATGCAGGAATATTTTTGCTATTTGGGGCTCCTTCCATTTTTGCGTTTGCTGCTGTTGTCCTGATCCCGTTTCTGGTTGGATTATATTTGACGTTTACGAATTGGGATGTACGAACGACCAGCAGTTCATTCATTGGTTTGACTAATTACGCAAAGGTGTTTCATGATAACGTATTTCTTACCCAATTATGGTTTACCGTCAAATATGCGTTATGTACCGTATTGATCTCCAATATCGTGGCTTTCTTCATCGCGCTGGCGTTGACTAGAGGTGTGAAAGGGGAGAAATGGCTTCGGACGGGATTTTTTACACCGAATTTGATCGGCGGAATCGTACTGGGTTATTTATGGCAGACTCTATTCTCGCAAGTATTGCCGTATCTGGGCAATAAATACGGATGGTCCCTGTTTCAATCGTCTTGGCTGACCGATACGGATACGGCCTTTTGGGCGCTTGTCATTGCAACGGCTTGGCAATTGGTCGGTTATCTTATGCTCATTTATATAGCCGGCTTCTCGGGTGTTCCTAATGACGTATTGGAAGCCGCCAGTATGGATGGAGCGAACAACGCTACGATACTTCGCAGAATCATTTTGCCGCTTTCGATTCCCGCAATCGTCATAAGCATTTTCATTTCCATTTCGCGGTCATTTTTAGCTTATGATATAAATCTGGCTTTAACCAAAGGCGGACCGTTCCATTCGACCGAGATGGCCTCGTACCATATCGTTCAAAAAGCGTTTCTGTCTAATCAATTTGGAATGGGCCAGGCCGAAGCGGTTGTCTTGTTTGCCGTCATAGCGTTGCTTGCGCTTACTCAATCCTACCTGCTGAAGAAACTGGAGGTCGAATCATGAACCGTGCCGGGCAATCAACCTCACAAATCAAATCAGCATTGCTGTATATTCTTTTATTCGTATTTTTAACTCCCTTTTTACTGGTCGTCATGAATTCTTTCAAAAAGACACAGCAGTTTGTGGAAAATCCTTTGTCTCCCCCTAAAGCCCTGCTTTTCGGAAACTATATCAGCGCGTATAAAAGTATGGACTTTATGCAAGGATTTCTGAATTCTCTCGTTATTACGGCGGTTGCCGTTTTCATCATTCTTATTTTCTCGTCAATGACAGGTTATTTGTTCGTTCGCTTCAAATGGAAGCTAAACGCCATACTATTTTTTATCATGCTGGCATCCATGGCGCTTCCGTTCCAGGTCATCATGATCCCGCTGGTCATGTTGTACGGAAAGCTGGACCTGTTGAATATGAAAGCAACTTTGCTGTTTATGTATCTCGGGTTTGGTGTACCGTTCGGCGTATTTACGTTCCACGGGTTCATCAAAGGGATTCCTTATGAATTGGAAGAATCGGCTTTTATTGAGGGGAGCTCAAGGCTGCGAACGTTTTTCCAGATTATTTTGCCGCTGCTGAGACCGGTTTTCGTAACGCTAATCGTTTTGGATGTGCTCTGGATTTGGAACGATTATTTGTTGCCCAGCCTGGTTTTGCTGTCGCCGGAACAGAGAACGCTGCCTCTCTCTACGTTTTCTTTTTTCTCGTCTTACTCCGTTGATTACGGTCCCTTGATGGCAGGATTGGTTATGACGATTATACCGGTGCTGATTTTATATCTTTTTCTTCAAAAACAGATCGTCAAAGGAATTACGGAGGGGGCCCTGAAATAAAATCCCCGTCCGCTTTCGAGGCTGAAAATGCGATAAAAAAAGTGTATAATTGCCTTAAAAAAGTTAAGGTGTGCATCTATGCCTAAAATCGAAGATGTAGCTGCGAAAGCAGGGGTTTCGGTAACAACGGTCTCCCGCGTGCTCAATAACCGGGGATATATCAGCCAAGCGACACGGGATAAGGTAGCTCAGGCAATGAAGGAGCTAAATTATCAGCCGAATGAAATGGCTCGTTCTTTGTTTAGAAAAAAATCGAATATGATCGGTCTGATTATTCCTACAGTAGCTCATCCTTTTTTTAGCGAGCTGGTTTATCAGCTTGAGTATTATGCCGATCAAAAAGGGTATAAAGTGCTGCTATGCAATTCCAATCGCGATATTTCGAAAGAACGCAAGTATATCGACATGCTGAAAAAGAATCAAGTGGACGCCATCGTTATGGGAAGCAATGTGCAGGACGTCAAGCACTATCTCAATTTAAATTTGCCGATCATCTCATTTGATCGTACGGTTGCCAATAATATTCCTATCGTTACTTCCGATAATTATATGGGAGGCAGACTCGCATCCCGATTATTAATCGACAAGGGCTGCCGCAAGCTGGCGCATATTTCTGGCGGAGTAGGCGGGCCGAATCACGCCGCATTGCTGGCGAGCAAGAGATTTCAAGGATTCAGGGACGAGCTTACGGATACCGGAATCGAACATGTTAGCTTGGAGCTGGAGCTTACCGGTTTAGGCGATAAGCGAAATGTGGATGAGCTTGTGCGATTTTTTCAAGAGCATCCGGATGCGGACGGAGTATTTGCCACCAGCGACGTCCTGGCTGCCTTGGTCATTCAAGCTTGTCATCAATTAAAGAAAACAATCCCGCAAGAAATGAAAATTATCGGGTATGACGATGTGGGAATCGCATCCTTGGTATGGCCCCGCCTGACATCCATAAGGCAGCCTATTCGGGAAATGAGCGAATGCGCCATTGAATTGATTGCAAAGCTGCTCCAAGGGGAAGAGGTCTCTATGATAAATTCGTTTCCGGTCACGCTCATACAGCGGGATACGACGTGAATTTTCGAATGGGAATTTAACGAGCGATGAACAAAATAGCGGGCGCGTGGCTTCGGGACAGAAGCCGGCATCCGGTTGTGCCCTTAATGTCAACCGGTTGACACACGATTGCGTCATTGCTGTCCCAAAATCAATCTTAACATCGAGGATCGAAATGGGGAGTGAACCGTGCTTCGGGAATCGAATGGAAGGGAGCCCGCCATCCGGCTCATAACCAGAGCGGACGATTGCGGCAGCTCTCATTCGGCTAATGTAGGCATCGCAGAGTCTTTAAAAGCCGGATTTATAAAAAATGTCTCTTTAATGGCTCCTTGCCGCTTTATCGAAGAAGCCGCAGAAATGCTGATCGGACATGAAGATGTTTGCTTTGGTTTGCATGCGACTTTGAACGCGGAATGGGATCAAGTAAAGTGGGGGCCCGTTCTGCCGATTTCACAAGTCTCTACCTTAGTCGACGAGAACGGAATGTTTACGTCTTCTCCGCAAGTATTTGAGGCGCAAAAGCCTGATTTGGACGAGATCATGCTGGAGATTCAGGCACAGCTGGACAAGCTTAGACGGCTGGGGTTCCGAATCGCTTATGTCGATACCCACATGTTTCCGGAGTACCATGTGCCCGGTATGGAAGATCGAATGATGGAATGGGCGGATAAAGAGGGATTGTTATACTGGAACCGTTTTTGCTCTTCTTTACGACGGGTAGAAGAAACGGATCATCTTATTGATGATATCGTTTCGCGCCTTAAAGCCGCTGATAAGGGACAATATTTAGTTGTCGGTCATCCGGCGATCGATACTTGCGAAATGAGAATGCTGGGGAATAAACACATTTCCGGGGATGAGCTTGCCGCCGGCAGAGTGTTGGAGGCGAGGCTTTTCACCGATCCGCGAATCCTGCAGCTATGCAAGGAGAAAGGAATCGTTCCCATTCGATACGACGAAGCGTCCGTGATCACGGAGAGGCTGCCCCCGCTTGATGAATGGTTTTTCTTGTGACAGCACAAATCCAAAACGGCGGCTGTCTGATACAAGGAGGAGCTTTGATGGCCGTTACGATAAAAGATATCGCAGAAAAAGTAGGGGTTTCGGTTACGACAATTTCCCGTGTGTTAAACAACCGGGGATATTTAAGCGACGACCTGAAGAAAAAAGTGCACGAAGCCATGGAAGAGATGAACTACCAGCCTAACGAGCTGGCACGTTCATTATCGCGCAAAAAATCGAATGTTATTGGTCTCATTATTCCAGACATCTCCCATCCGTTTTTTGGGCAAATCACAAAGCATATCGAGTATTACGCTTACAAGCACGGCTATAAGCTGATGCTCTGCAATTCTTTGCTTAATAAAAAAAAGGAGAAGGAGTATATCGATTTGCTGAGGGCCAGCCAAGTGGATGGAATTATTATGGGCAGTCACACGATGAGTGTGAAAGAATATACGTCGATCAAGCTTCCGCTGGTGACCCTGGATCGTCAAATTTCCAAATCCATTCCATGTATTTCGTCAGACAATTATAGCGGAGGCGTGCTGGCCACCAAACTGCTTCTTGGCAAAAAGTGCAGAAAAATCGCTTATTTAAGCGGAAACTTGCGGCTAAATCTATTGGCCAAACAGCGGCATGACGCATTCATTGAACAAGTGAGCGGCAAAGACGTCGGTTTTGTGGTTAAACAAACGGATTTGAACGGTTTTAAATATAAGGAATACGCAAATTTGGTTCGCGAATTATTTGAAGAACATCCCGATATTGACGGCGTATTTGCAAGCAGCGATATTCTGGCGCTGCAGGTCATCAAGGAATGCCGGAGACGCGGCAAGGCCGTACCCGAGCATGTGAAGGTCGTAGGCTATGACGGAATTCAGATTGGCGGTACGGACGATTTGTCGACGGTAGAGCAGCCGGTCAAGAAGATGGGGGAATTGGCGGTCAAATACCTGCTTCGGCAAATTGCGGGCGAAGATATACCTCTGGAAACGATTCTTCCGGTTAAATTGTTGGAAAAGGGAACAACATAGGTTCTTTTCTGAAAGAAGTGGACTCGGTGTTTCCCGCAATTAAATTAACGTAGCCGCAGGAGGAAGTTATTGTGTTTGAATTTAAGCAGGTCTTGGATTTTGAGGATAGACAGAATGATGTATTGATGGTGGGGGAGCTTCTGATCGATCTGATTTCCGCGGATTACGAAGATGCTTTTGAAGGAGCCGCATACCATAAGTTTTTTGGCGGATCGCCTGCGAATATCGCGATGAACGTCAAAAAATTAGGGGGCCGTTCGCAGATTGCGGCAGCCGTAGGAGAAGACAGATTAGGCATGTTTCTGATCAACCATTTGCGTATAGCGGGGATTGAGCCGGAATACGTTGAAACCGTGGAAAATTCAACCAGTCTGGTCCTTCTTACAAAGAGCAAATCAACACCGGTCCCCGTCTTTTATCGAAGTGCGGACTATCAAATTTCCTATACTTCAAAGCTTGAAGAAGCCCTGCTCCGGTCAAAGATCTTGCATTTCTCTTGCTGGCCCATTTCCATGCTCCCGGCCCGCGATACGATCGGAAAAATGCTGGACCTTGCCGCAAAGCAAAACGTGCTGATCGGTTTTGACCCTAACTATCATCCGGTATTATGGCAACAGGGCGAAGATGGCGCAGCCTATGTAAAATCCATCATCGGTAAGGTCGATATCATTAAGCCGTCGGGCGACGATGCGGAAAGATTATTCGGCAAAGATACGCCCTATAACCACATTAAGAAGTTTTTGAGTCTCGGCGCCAAGCTGGTGATCCTGACCCTGGGAAAGTACGGCGCTATCGTATCCAACGGAAGCGAGACCGTTACCTTCAAGACTCTGGCTACGGAGGTAGTGGATACGACCGGAGCGGGAGACGCGTTCTGGTCCGGATTTTATACGGCGCTGGTGAAAGGCTATTCCATTCACGAAGCCATTTCTCTCGGATTCGCCGTTAGCGCTTATAAGCTGAAATATACCGGCGCGGTGGTGGATTTGCCCGAACTCGAAGCGATCAAAAACTTATACGAACTGTAGGAGGTTCCCAATGTCCGTTAAAAATCAAGTGCAGCTGATAACGTATCCCGACTCCCTTGGTGGAGATTTAAAAACGCTCCATCGCGTGCTGAATACGCATTTTTCGGACGTCTTCAAAGGTGGAGTCCACATTTTGCCGCCTTTCCCCTCCACCGGAGACAGGGGATTCGCGCCGCAAACTTATCTGGAAATTGAGCCGAGCTTCGGCACGTGGGAAGACATGAAGGCCATTGGCGAGGAGTTCGATGTTTTGGTTGATTTGATGGTTAACCATATTTCCCGGCAATCGTCATACTTTCAAGACTTCCTTGAAAAGGGGAGGGAGTCCGAGTACGCGGACTTATTTATCACATTGGATAAAATTTGGCCGGATGGTCAGCCTGTGCAGCAAGACATCGATAAAATGTTCCTGCGCCGGAAGCTGCCTTATTCGACCTTCACTATTGCGGAGACCGGTAAAGAGGAAAAGGTATGGACGACATTTGGCAAAACGGACCCATCGGAGCAGATTGATCTCGATATAAAATCGGAAAAGGTCAAGCAGCTTTTGACGGATTTCTTTCTAAACTTTAAGAAAAATAATGTAAAAATTGTCAGGCTCGATGCTGTCGGTTATGTGATCAAAAAGCTCGGCACCAGCTGCTTTTTCGTGGAGCCGGAAATATATGAGTTTCTGGACTGGGTGATGAAGCTTGCCGCATCGCTTGAAATTGAGCTGCTGCCGGAGGTTCATGCGCATTATACCACGCAATACAAGCTTGCCGAGCATGGCTGCTGGATTTACGATTTTATCCTGCCGTACCGGATTCTTGAAGCCTTGATCAACCAAAACAGCGGGGATTTGGTTCAGTATTTAAAGACCCGGCCGAAGAACCAGTTTACGATGCTGGATTGCCATGACGGTATTCCGGTAAAGCCGGATTTGGATGATTTGATCGATACGAGAGAAGCGAAAAAAATTGTGGATGTATGCGTGGCTCGGGGAGCCAACCTCAGCCTGATCTTGTCGGATGAACATAAAGCGGCGGATGGATTTGATGTCCATCAAATCCGGTGTACCTATTATTCCGCATTAAATAACGATGACGACGCCTATTTGACGGCACGCGCCATTCAGTTCTTTACGCCCGGCATTCCGCAGGTGTATTATGTGGGGCTGTTGGCCGGCGAGAACGATTATGAACGTGTAAAGAATACCGGAGAAGGCCGGGAAATCAACCGTCACAACTTCTCTCTGGAAGAGATCGAGCGGTCTCTGGAGAAGGAAGCGGTGCAGCGGCTTTTGAGGCTGATCCGTTTCAGGAACGAATATGAAGCTTTCCAAGGAGAATTTGAGGTTCTTGATTCGCCAGCGGATGAGCTTCGTCTCAAGTGGACAAAGGACGATAAGAGTTGTATGTTGCTAGTCGACTTGAGAGCAGGCCTTGCCGAGATTTCCTATGTCGATGAAGAAGGATTCGCCGATCATTTTGCAGTGTGATTAAGCTTGGGGAAATTTCATCATACTTGGAGGTATGGATATTGGACTTCATAAGCAGAGTGGCTCCGGAATTAAAGCAAGGGGTAGAGCTTTTAACGCCTCTTCATTTGCCCGATGATCTGGCTATAGAGAGGCAGCGCCCTTTGCCTCCCACAAATAGCTCGAAATCCGTTCAAATTACGGAACGTTATATATCCGGCGGAGATTCAAAGGAAATGCTGGTCAAGATTTATGAACCGGTCCGGAGAGAGGATCAAAAGCTGCCTGCTTTTCTTTGGATCCATGGCGGGGGATATGTGTTGGGCCACCCGAGTTCCGATGACGTTCTTTGCGAATGCTTTGTAAAAGCGGCCAATTGTATCGTTATTTCGCCCGACTATCGCCTTGCCCCCGAGCATCCGTTTCCGGCGGCCATTGAAGACTGCTACGCCGCATTGGTATGGATAACAAACCGCGCGGAGGAAATGAATATCGATTTGTCGCGGATTGCGATTGGCGGGGCAAGTGCAGGAGGGGGATTGACGGCGGCATTGGCGCTGATGGCTCGGGATAAAGGCGGACCGGCCATTTGTTTTCAAATGCCGTTATACCCGATGATCGACGATCGTAACGTCACGCCCTCAAGCCACGAAATTACGCATCAAGCGGTGTGGAACAGGGCCAATAACCTGGCGGCCTGGAAGATGTATCTTGGCGAGCATGCCCATGGAGACATTTCCCCTTATGCGGCGCCAAGCCGCGCGAAGAGCTTGGCCGGTCTGCCTCCGGTCTATACTTGCGTAGGGCAGCTTGATCCGTTCCGCGACGAGACGATCGACTATGTTGCGCGTCTTGCGCAGGCGGGAGTCGATGTCGAATTTCAGCTGTATCCCGGATGCTATCACGGCTTCGAACATGTTGTTCCGGATGCGGAGATTAGTCAGCGTGCCAGAAACGGATACTTGGATGCTTTGGCGAGAGCTTTTAAGCGTTGATTCCATAGGGAGAGCGGCAGCGCTATTTTTGGGGCGTAATCTTAACGAAAGAAGGGATTGGAAATGAACGTTCAGCAAGTGATCGATGCCATTTTGACGGATTCGTGCGGCGATTTTAGATTGCCCGAAACCGGAGACAGGATCATGAGCGGCAGTCCCGACACGGAGGTCACTGGAATTGTAACGACATTTATGGCAACGGTTGACGTTATCAAGCAGGCAATCGCTTGCGGGGCCAATATGATTATTACCCATGAGCCTACGTACTATACGGGAAAGGATGAAACGGACTGGCTTCAGGACGACCCTGTATATGCGGCTAAGAAAAAATTGATAGATGAGAATCAGATCGTGATCTGGCGGTTTCACGATTACATGCACATGGGGAAAACAGACAGAATCTATGACGGCCTCCTAAAAGAAATCGGCTGGGAAAACCATATGCTTGACGGAAATCCTCACACCTACCAAATTGAGGAGGTCAGTTTGGCGGAGCTGGCGAGCTTTTTTAAACGGAAGCTATCCATGGATGTGGTTCAAATCATCGGCAAACCCGAAATGAAATGTTCAAGGGTCGGCATTTTAGTGGGCGGGGGCAGCCTGGGCCTGGGAAGAGAGCAAATGCCGATGGAATTGATGCGAAATATGAATTTGGATGTCATGGTTTGCGGCGAAATTATGGAATGGACGCTCTGCGCCTATATCAACGACGCCCAAATGCTTGGACTTAACCAAGCCATGATCGTTGTAGGGCATGAACGCAGCGAAGAATGGGGCATGAAATTTATGGCGGAATGGCTGCAGCCTTTGGTTCATGGGATTCCGGTCGTCTTTATTGATGCAAGAGAGCCGTTTACTTATTTATAAGATAAGGGGGAAAAGATATTGAAAATCAAAGCGGGTATCAAGCTCGGAGTTTGTACGGCTTTGCTGCTATCTACGGTGGTCGCTTGTTCCAATAAGGATGCATCGCCGGGAGCGGCTCAATCGGAGAAGGGCGTCAAGATTACGTTTTATACGGTCGATCAGAACAACGCTTTTTCCGAATTGGTGAAGGCGTATCAGCAAGAGCGCCCGGAAGTAAAAATTGAATTATTGAATGCGCAAGCAGGAACCGATTATATACAAAAATACGAAGCGCTTCAGGCTTCCAGCAATCCGCCCACGGCCGCCATGCTGGAACAGCAAACGGTATTAAAGTTCAAAGACACCTTGCTGGATTTGGAGCCGGAGAAAGCAAAATACGAAAAGTTGACGCTGCCGGGCACGATTGAAAGAAACTTATTTGAAGGCAAATTTGTGGGCGTGCCATGGACTACGCAGGGCTACGGCTTATTGTACAACAAACGGGTGGTTGAGGAAGCGATCGGAGGAGCTTTTGATCCCGCATCGGTGAAGACCCGCAACGATTTGGAAGCTTTGTTCAAAAAAGTGGAAGCCGCCGGCAAGGCGCCGGTATTGATTCATGGATCGGACTGGTCTTTGGGCTCCCATTATTTATCGTTAGCCTACGGCCTGCAATCCAAAAAGGTTGAAGATAATCGTAAATTTTTGGAGGGCTTGAAAAAGGGAAGCGTGGATTTATCCGGCAATCCCCAATTCAATGGTTTGCTGGATACCTTCGACTTGCTTAAAAAGTATAATCTTCGCAAGAACGATCCGATTGTCGCCGACTTCAATAAAGACACGATAGATTTTGCCAAAGGAAACGCGGCATTTTACTTTATGGGAGACTGGGCTTGGTCCGTAATGGACCCTGTCGAAGGCCGGGACAAACAATTTGGGATCATGCCGGTTCCGATCAGCAACAACCCGGATGACTACGGGAACCAGGAAATTCCGGTTTTGGAACCATTTCTGTACACCATCGATAAAACAAGAGCAACACCGGAGCAGCAGGAAGCAGCCAAGCAATTTTTTGAGTGGATGGTCACAAGTGAACAGGGACAAAATTCCATTATTTCCAAAATGGGGTTAATCATGCCTTATAAAGATTTAAAGGTAAAGGGGACGAATGCCATTTCTCCTTCAATAAGTAATTACGTTAAAGAGGGCAAGGTTATTAATCTCGGAATGTTCAAATTCCTTCCCGGGGATCATTACGCCAAGCTGGGCGCCTCCATGCAGAAATATTTAATTAACAAGATTGATCGTAAAGGGTTCATTAAAGAGATGGAGAGCTATTGGAAGTCGCAGGCTGTTAATTAAAGTTGCGGGCTGAAAAATCATGCGGCGCCTTGATCATCTTCGTATCTCTAAGTACTTTAGAACTAAATATTCGTCATGAGCCGGTGAATTTGTTACCCGCTGGATGTTTCCTCGTCCCAGGGAATCGGGACAATAGCCGCTAGGAATGAATTTCCACACCCGCTTATAATCTAAAGGAATCCAACACGGGAGGAGATTCGATACTTATCATGATTTTAAGAAAATGGAGTATGCTGCTTGCTATCGTGGCGGTGCTGCTGTCGGTTTCGGTTGTGGGGACGGTTCAAGCAAGCGCAACAGAGCAGTCCCCGATTAAGGTGTACATCGACAAGTCGCGAATTCACTTTAACGTTAACCCGTATCTGGAAAACGGAACGACGCTAGTGCAGCTTCGCCCTTTATTCGAAGCCATGGGCATTGTGCTTGATTGGAAGCCGGAAAGCGGTGTCATCGAGGGTAAGAAGGGCAGCCTTCAATTAGTCTTGACGATAGGCAGCAAGCAGGCGACCGTAAACGGCAAAACGGTCCAGTTGGAGACGGCCGCGCGGATCGTTGACGGCAATACGCTTGTGCCGCTTCGTTTTATCGGGGAAGCGACGGGTGCGCTTGTCGTATGGGACCCGTACAGTCAAGAAATAACGATCATGACGGAGCAAATGCTGGCTTCGCTCGGAATAACCAAGAAGGATGCGGAGAAGGCTATCGCCGACTATTTAGCCTCGAAGGAGCAAGGGAGCAAGACGGATAACGGCGGCAAGAAGCCGGAGCAGGGTACGAAAACCGAGGGCCGGAATGAAGCTGACGATGAGATCGCGCCTGCCGTCAAAGCGGATTTGAACGACCTGAAAGGAATGTACTTCGGTATTCGTATGGATGTTACCGGTTATGAGTGTGGAGGGACTTGCTGGGATTTTTACACGTTTCTGCCGGATGGAAAAGTCGTTGTCGGCGAACCCGAGAAGGGTGGTCCGGAGACGATCGATTGCTCCAAGCAAACTTGCCGAACGTACACGATCGAGAATGGCACAATGAAGCTGAACAACGGGGAGAGCTACCCGATCCGGGTTTCGGAGAAAGGAAATCTTATCGTCAATGACGTTCTGCTGTCGCCCGTTCAACCCGTAACCGGCAGTCCGACGCTGGAAGGCGCGTTCGTCCATCGGGGGTACTCCGGTATGATCGGCATCAATTCCGCTTCCTCGGCATGGGAAGAGTGGATTACGTTTAAGAAAAACGGCACATTCGAGAGTGACAATACGCTGATGGGAACCGTTGATACGGGAGCGGCAACGACGAATTCGGCCTCTGCCTCCAACAAATCGGGAGCCTACAGCATTGAAGGCAATACAATCGTTCTGAAGTTTGACGGTGGAACAGAGAAACGTTATCTGTTTTTCTTCCATAACGGCAAGAACGGTAAACCGAATTTCGAAGATGTGCAAATCGGCAATCGTAATTTTTATATTGACCGCGATTAAGCGCCAATAAGATGATGATCGCTGCATGCCCCTCGCCGCCGGTTTCGGGCAACATGCCGCCGGGTAGAGGGGCATTAGATGATTTCATGCTTGACATAGGAGAATCGATCGTTATATAATTCCATTTGTCGGTTCGAAATTGATCGAATCGCAGCGAAATATGCGGTCGTGGCGGAATTGGCAGACGCGCTAGATTCAGGTTCTAGTGGTGTAACAGCCGTGGAGGTTCGAGTCCTCTCGACCGCATCCTAATTACAATAAAAGCTCATGAATGGCTCTGGTAGCGATTCGTGGGCTTTTTTTATGCAAATTTTATGGAGCGGGTCAGGCTATCCCCCAGAAAAATAATCGTAACGAATTGAACGGACTTTCCGGGCAAAGGTCTCTCCTCGGTAAATGAAGTAAACGGCTTAGGCCGTAAAACCGACCGGAATGACACGGCGTTTAACGATCGTACCGTTTTTAACAGTAAACTCGATAATGTGGAAGATCGGGGTTGGCGCACCCTTCAGGAAACCTTTTTTTACAAGCGGTGCACCGGCTCCTCCTGACAGCACATACCTTGTACCACGAAAGGTCAATTTGTCCAGAGCGTGTACGTGCCCCACAAGAACTTGAGGGACCTTGCCGCGAATGGCAGACAGGAATCGGGTCAATTGTCCATTGGTGTTACCGAAGGTGGATGACGGGTCCTGGAAATAACGGGGATTTGCCCATTTCCCGATTCTGGGGGGCACATGCATCGCGATCAGAGCGTTTTTCCGGGCGCTTTTCAACCGCTTCTTCAGAAAAGTCAGTTCTCCCCGAGCAAAGCCGTAGATCGGCTGCCCGCTTGCATCCACACCGAACTGCTGCGAATTGTCCAAACCGATGATCGTGGTTTTGATTTTCGGGAGGTTGATTGCGAAATGCGTAGGACCGATAAATTGTTTGAATTTCGTGAGTGGACCGTTTATGCCTGTATGGTCATGGTTGCCGGGGACGATGAAAAAGGGGATATCGGGTACGCCTTTTTTCGGATCTTGAATCAACTGCAGCAAGCTTTTGACCGGGACGCCGGAATAGGTGCCGCCTGTCTTGAACTCTTGTTCGGTTCCCGTGAATACCGCATCTCCGCTGTGCAAAATAAATAAAGGCTTCTTCTTCAATCCGCGGATAGCGGATAAGGCTAAGCCGAAGATAGAATTGGCGGCTTGGCCGTCTCCCGCCCAACTGTCACCCATGCCAATAAAAGTGAATTCGTTGGTTTTCAGCTTTTTTACATTAGCCAACAGCCGGGCTCTGGAAGTCTGGAACAGAGTCTTCATATTCAACACATCCCTTTCTGAGGTTCCCACCTATTTTATGGAAAGAATGGGTCTTCCGAAACGGCTTTTGCCCTATCGGGTCCTCTCGGGCATGGTTACATAAAAAAACGGCAGCAATCGCCGTCGAGGTTCAGGAAGGCTGATATTTTTGCGATTCATCTCGGAGGCAGCGGGGGTTTGCCGCCATAGGCGACGAAGAAGCTGTCTCTTTTTTTTCCTGGAAGAGACGGGGTTGAAACGATGCGGCCGTTTTGAATCATAATTCCCCGTTGGCTTGGTTTTAATAAAGGATTCTTATCGTTGACCCGGCATCTTTTAAAAAGCATTTTACGATAATGCGCCAATCGGGTCGTTTTATTGTTGATCGAGGGAGCCTCCATAATCCATTCCGCCGTCGTAGCCGGTCCGGTATACTTTTTGACCTTTCTGAATGTCCATCCTTTCGTTTTATTCCTGAGCACAATGAGCCACTTATTTTTACATTGCTTTGAGATTCTCGCATACATCAAATCATGGGGAGAAACAGGGTAAGAGATTCGGGTTTCCGGCGCAGGCAAGATTTCCCACCATGCATAATAAACGGCTTTCCCTTGTTTGTAATCCTGCTGCGTTCCTGTCTGAATTAATGACGGGTTGCCGAAGCCATCGATTCCGATCCATGCCGAAGAAAAGCCGTTTTTCTTGCCGGGCTTTACCCGCGGAACAATCCAATATCCGGAAATACTGCGAAACGAATTTTTTTTCGCTTTCTTCAGCGCATATCCGGACCAATTGCCGGATTTCCACCCCGGGCGAACGCGGGTCCGTATCCTGGAGCCGGCCGGCTTGTATGGAGCGGATCGTCTTAATCTTCCTTGTGTCAACCTATCCACCGCCTTTTTTCGACTTGATTTTATAAGTATTCTTGCGCGGAAGATTCGGAATGGGCTGATAGCTCCTAAGACGAGTTTCCCCTTGACTCTCCCCTTAACGGGAAAGTTATACTCGGTAAAGCAAGGGGAGTACAGAAATATTCGTGCAAGGAGAACTGTCGATGTTTAAAATCAGCGAGTTTTCGAAACTTGGCCAAGTGTCGGTCAAGGCGCTTCGTTACTACGATCAATTGAATTTGCTCAAGCCGGCCCACACCGACAAATATACAGGATACCGGTATTACTCGGCCGATCAGTTGTTTCAGCTCCACCACATTTTGGCTTATAAAGAATTGGGTTTTTCGCTGGATCAAATTCGCCAGATGATAGGCGAGGACATTCCGCTTGAGCAAATCAGAGGGATGTTCCGGATTAAGCAAAACGAGATTCAGTCCGTTCTGGATAAGGAGCAGGCCAAGCTTGACCGAATCAAGGAGCGTCTACATGCTATCGAGAACGAGGGGAAGCATCTGACATCGCACGATGTCGTTCTGAAAGAAGTGGAGCCGCAGCTTGTCGTGTCTTACCGGCAAAGAGCATCGCTTCGGCAGCTTCCCGGGCTTTACCGGCGGCTCGACGATCATTTGGAAAGCTGCGGCGTATCTTCGCTATCCCGCATGGTTCTTTGGCATGGCTGCGAGGAATGCGAAGACGATATGGACATGGAAGTCGCTCGTGTGCTCGCTCACGAGATGCCGAGCCGTTCTCCCTTTACGGTCAAACGATTGCCGGGAGTTCCGATGATGGCTACGCTTATTCATCATTGCCGGACAACGAGCCCCTGCACGGCGAGTACGGAATTGGCGGTGTGGATCGAACGAAACGGATATCGAATGAAGGAAAATGAACCGCGGCGCGAAATCTGCGTCCCTCATGAAAAATCGGACGATCCGGAAGCCTACGTTGCCGAGGTCCAGATTGCCGTCGAGAGAGCTTGACGGAACAGCGCTTTGATATGAAAGGAGATTCGGTTTTGACTAAACAACAAAAGCTTCTGACTTTAAATTTATTTTTATTAACCTTTGTTCTGGGAACGAGTGAATTTGTCATTGTCGGGCTGCTAACGGAAGTGTCCAACGGCTTGAATATCGCCATATCGACAGCAGGTGCGCTGGTATCGGCTTTTGCCATCGCATTTGCCATCGGTACGCCAATTTTGACGGCTGTATTCAGCCGGTTTTCCAAATACCCGCTTATGCTTGCTTTGATCGCGGTATTTATTGCAGGGAATATGTTAACCGCGATATCCGGTTCGTACGCGCTGCTTCTTGTTTCCAGAGTGATCACCGCCGTCGTGACCGGAGTGTTGATCGCACTCGCCATGGCCGTTGCCAGCGAAGCCGTACCTTCTGAGAAAAGGGGCGCGGTGATTTCCATTATCTTTACCGGATTTACAATAGCGAGTGTCATCGGAGTGCCTCTTGGCACCTACATCGGACAATGGGGCGGTTGGCATATGACCTTTTGGTTCACCGCTCTATTGGGAATCGGGTCTTTCATCGCAAGCTCGGCGACCATTCCAAGAGGGTTGAAGGGAACGCGAAGTTCATTGAAAAACCAAATCGGATTATTAACGAACTCGCGTATTATTATCGCGTTTTTTATTCCGGCGTTCAGCATTGCGGCGACCTATACCGTTTATACGTATTTGACTCCTCTGCTGCAAGAAGTGCTCTTTGTCCCGGACCGGTATATCGGACTTATATTTTTGCTCTACGGCGTCGTATCCATCTTCAGTACGTTAATCGGCGGGAAGCTGGCAGCCCGCAACGGGATTGGAAAGCTCCGGGTTGTGTTTCTGATTCAAGCCGCCATTCTCGCGTCGCTTTATGTTTCCTCTAGCTCGGTTGTCACGGGATTGATCAGCATATCGTTCATTGCTCTTGTCGTGTATGTCATGAGCTCGACCATCCAGTTGTATTTCATCGATTTAGCGGATAAGTATTTCCCGTCGGCTAAAGATTTGGCTTCGTCCTTAGCTCCCGTATCCGTTAATGTCGGAATCGCGCTTGGATCGGCACTGGGAGGATGGGTCACGACGAACATGGAGCTGATCGATGTTTCCTGGGTCGGCGCAATCGCGGCGGTCGCTGCATCGTTGCTGACTTGTATCAGTTATCGTCTGGACCGTAAAGTCAGGAGCGGTTATAAAGCGGTTGCGAATTGAACGGCCGGAGGCGTTGAAAGCAGCGGTGGCCTGCTTTCATTTGCCTTCGCACGCCTCATTGTCAACCCACGTGATGTATGATACAATTTCATCAGATACTTTAGTGATAAGCAAAATCCTTTTAGACAATTTAGCGTATAGTCGGGTCGATACAAGGCAAGTCTTATGGGAGCGGGAAGAAGCTTTCCCATTTGCTGTTGTAGCGTCTTTTTTATTTTTATTGTGGCTTTTCCGCAAGAAAGGGGCATGCAAGTGACGGGCCAGCAGGGGATTCCTTCTACTATCGGCAAATTAACCGCTTTATTGACGATGATGCACGATCATGCGTTGGGGGCGGACATCGTACGGAAGCTGGAAGCGGACGGATATCGGCATACCGTCGGGAAGGTCGGCTCCATGGACAGCGCGAAAGTCATTGCGGCCATCGAAACCGCTGCCAAAAACAATGGGGTCATCGACGAAAAGCGGTACCGGGAGACGCACGGCTTGTACCATGCGATCCTAGAGGCTTTGCAAGGAGTGAGCCGGGGAACCCCGCAAATTCGGGATGTATTGCGTACGGTAGGACTTACCTTCGCCATTGTCCGCGGTCCTATGTCGACCGAGCAGGATCAACCGGACGAAGGGGAGTGGATCTGCGTATGCATGTACGGCACGATCGGCGCTCCGAAGAAGGGCTTTGAGCACGAGGTTCTGGGCTTCGGCATCAATCACATTTGATGATCGAATCAGCGTTTCAGGCGTTTCAATTGAATATCTTTAGACCATAGTCTTATAGCTGCGTTTAGAGGTCATGACCATTGATTTGGTATGGCCTCTTTTTTTGTGTCCATTACTTAAGGAGAGTGATTCGTGATGATTAAGACGGCACCTATTACGATCGGCGGCGGCAAGCTGACCTTGCAAGATGTCGTGCTCGTGGCGCGACACGGTTACGAAATCGAGCTTGACGCTTCGGTCAAAGCGAAGGTAACGAAGAGCAGACAATACGTGGAAAAGCTGCTGGCTGAGAAAAAGGTCGTCTACGGCTTGACTACGGGCTTCGGCAAATTCAGCGACACGTACATTTCGAGCGAGGACGCAAAGATGCTGCAAGTGAATCTGATCCGCAGCCACGCTTGCGGGATCGGCGATCCGTTCCCGGCGGAAGTGGCGAGAGCGATCATGCTGCTTCGCATCAATGCCTTGATTCAGGGCTATTCCGGGATACGCTACTCCGTCGTGGAGACGATGGTCGAGATGCTGAACAAAGGCGTCGTTCCGCTGATTCCGGAGAAAGGGTCGCTCGGCGCAAGCGGAGACTTGGCCCCGCTGTCCCATTTGGCGCTGGTCATGATGGGGGAAGGGGAAGCGTTGTTCCGGGGAGAGAAGCTGGACGGAAAAACGGCGATGGACAAGGCCGGAATCGTACCGGTGTCGCTTGAGGCAAAAGAGGGTCTGGCTCTGATCAACGGTACGCAAGTCATGACCGCCGTCGGCGCTTTGGCTTGCTGGGACGCGCTGCAACTGGCCAAATGGGCCGATTGCGCTGCTGCATTGACGACGGAGACCCTGCAGGGTGTAAGGCAGGCGTTTGACCCGGAAACCCACGACATCCGCCCGCATGCCGGCCAGCAGCAGGTCGCTTCGAACATCCGCAAGCTGACCCAAGACAGCCGACTGATGACGAACCAAGGGGAGCTGCGCGTTCAAGACGCTTATTCGCTGCGCTGCGTACCGCAGGTTCACGGCGCTTCGGCCGATGCGCTTCAATATATTCACGATAAATTACTGATCGAGATGAATTCGGTAACGGATAATCCGCTCATTTTCACCGAGCAGGAGAAAGTGATCTCCGGCGGCAATTTTCACGGCCAGCCGATTGCGCTGGCGATGGATTTCCTCTCCATTGCGGTGGCTGAGCTGGCGAATATATCGGAGCGGCGAATCGAGCGGCTGGTCAATCCCCAGCTGAGCGGGGGACTGCCTCCGTTTCTGACGAAGTACGGCGGCACGAACTCGGGCTTCATGATTGCCCAGTATGCCGCGGCTTCACTCGTTTCCGAAAACAAATCGCTTGCGCATCCGGCCAGCGTCGATTCGATTCCAAGCTCGGCGAATCAAGAGGATCACGTGAGCATGGGAACGATCGGCGCGAGAAAAGCGGCCAAAATCGTCGAAAATGCGTACAACGTCGTTGCCATCGAGCTGCTGTGCGGCTCGCAAGCGGCCGATTACCGCGGGGCCGACGGGCTGGGCAAGGGAACGGCTTGGGTGTACGCGGAGTGCCGCAAGCAGGTGCCGTTTTTGGACGAAGACCGCGTAATGTACACGGACTTCCGAAAAGCCGTGCATATGATGAAAGACGCGGCAGTGCTGAAGGATATGACGGAGACGCTTGGTTTGTGATATATGGCTTCCTGGTCCGAGTCTTGCATTTCTCCCGAAACCTTGTTATAGTAGGCGAAAAAATCGGTAGGATTTCGTGAGAGGGAGCGGGCTTTGAATGGAGATCAGGCGGGCCGGACATGCGGATGTACCGCACATTTTGGATATTTATAACGAAGCCGTCCTGACGACGGTCGCGACGTTCGATACGGTTCCGCGCACGCTGGAGCAGCAGCTGGAATGGTTCGAACAGCACGGCGAAGCTTATCCGGTCATCGTGGCCGAGGACGCCGGTCTGATTCTCGGCTGGGCCGCCGCGAACCGGTACTCCGACCGGCTGGCCTATGCGCGTACGGCGGAGCTGTCCTTGTATATCCGGGACGGACACCGCGGTCGGGGAATCGGGAAAAAGCTGCTGGAAGCCGTACTGGCCGAAGGGAAGAAGGCCGGGCTGCATACGGTGCTGTCGCGGATCGCGGAGGGCAACGACAGCAGCATTCATATTCATCGGCAGCTCGGGTTTGATACCGTAGGCACGATGCGCGAGGTCGGCTTCAAATTCGGAAAGCTGCTGGACGTCGTCATGCTGCAAAAAATGCTTTAAACTCATAAACCGGAGTGGTACCGGCGGCAGCCGGAAGCTCCGGTTTTTTGCTTTTCGCGAAAAAAAGCGACCCGCAAGCAACGGGCCGCGGGTCGAGAGACATCTATATGAAAAAGGGGGTCGAGCTTTATTATAGAGGATCTACATTAAAGGAAGATGAAAAGCATATTTCAATTGGATTACAATTGGACGACAGGAATTAATGAAATTCCACGTCGATTCGTTTTCTGGCGCTATTTTGAACTTTGGGCATTTTCACTTCGAGAATGCCGTTCTTATATGTAGCGACCGTACCCTCGGCCTGCACTTCCGCCGGCAGCGCAACAGTGCGCTGGAAGCGGCCGCTATAACGCTCCTTGCGGTGATACTGCTCCTCCTTCGCTTCGTGTACCTTGTGTACGGTGCCGACGATCGTGAGCGTCTGCTGCTCCACTTGGATGTCAACGTCCTCTTTCTTCTCCAGACCCGGAATCTCGCAGTGGGCGATAACCTCATTCTCGGTTTCGTAGACGTCCATCCGCGGCGCGCCGAATTCCTGCTGGAATCCGAAAGCGGAAGGCAGCCCCTCGTTAAAAAATTTGTCCATTTCTTTTTTCCAATGATCCACGCGTCTGAACGGTTCGAACGGAACCAACGGCATAAACGAACGCCTCCTTTATTAAAGTCTGTTTTGAATTTCCTCCCTTATTTTTTCGTCGGTCTTCAAAATTCATACCAAAATCGCGCACATGCCGGAACGAAGCGCCGCCGGACCGCCAAATCCTTGGGCTGACGCAGCAAACCCGGCTTGACTCGGTTTTTCGCGCCCGATATAATGGAACATATGCAAAGGCTGGCAAAACCTACGTGCGACGTTGAAAAACGGCACCCCGACCGGGGTGCTTTCTTGTATGAAAGCGTACTGCGGGATGGCGGCGTTCGTTCGAAGAAAGGGGCACATCGTGAATGAATTACAAACAATGGTTGGCCGGACAGCTGACGGCAAAGCTTGAGGGCATATCGCAGGAAGCGCTGGCGGAGCTGATCGAATATCCGCCGAATCCGCAGATGGGGGATTTGTCGCTGCCCTGCTTTAAGCTCAGCAAGCAGCTCCGGAAGGCGCCGCAGGCGATTGCGGAAGAGCTGAAGGCTGGCTGGAGCGACAATGCGTCGGTTCAACGGGTCGATGCGGTGTCCGGTTATTTTAACGTATTTTTGAACCCGGCTGTTTTCGCCAATGAAGTCGTCGGTGAAGTGTTAACCCGCCAAGACCGTTACGGCTCGCAGGAATACGGTCAAGGACGCAACATCGTCATCGACTTCTCTTCGCCGAACATTGCGAAGACGTTCCATATCGGGCATCTCCGCTCGACGGTCATCGGGAATGCGCTTTATAATATTTTCAACTTTATGGGATACAACAGCGTGGGCGTTAACCATCTCGGCGATTGGGGCACGCAGTTCGGCAAGCTGATCGTCGCCTACAAGCTGTGGGGAGACCAGGCGGCTGTCGAAGCGGAAGGCATCGACGAGCTGCAGCGCATTTACGTCAAGTTCCATGACGAAGCCGACGTGAAGCCGGAGCTGGAGGACGAGGCGCGTGCCTGGTTCGTGAAGCTGGAGCAGGGAGACGAGGAGGCGCACAAGCTGTGGCGCTGGTTTGTGGACATCAGCTTGAAGGAGTTCCACAAGATGTACGATCTGCTCGGCGTGAAGTTCGATTCGTATGCCGGCGAAAGCTTCTATAACGATAAAATGGCGGAAGTGCTGGACGAGCTTAAGGCGAAAAACCTGCTGGAAGAAGACGGTGGAGCGCTGCTCGTCAGGCTCGACGATTTCAATATGCCTCCGGCCTTAATGGTGAAAAAGGACGGCGGAACGCTGTATCATACGCGCGACGTGGCGGCGGCCAAGTACCGCAAGAACACGTACGATTTTGACAAAGCTGTCTATGTGACCGATGCGGGGCAAAGCTTGCATTTTAACCAGCTGTTCAAAGTGATCGAGCTGATGGGCTACGATTGGTCGAAGCAAATGCTGCACGTGCCGTTCGGCAAAGTCAGCCTGGAAGGCGCGAAGCTGTCGACCCGGAAGGGCAAGGTCGTCAACCTGGAGGATCTGCTGGGTAAAGCGATCGAGAAGACCCGCGAAATTATCGAAGAGAAAAATCCGAATCTCGAAAATAAAGACGAAGTCGCGCGCAAGGTCGGCGTCGGAGCGATTATTTTCAACGATCTGAGCAACAACCGGATCAAGGATATCGTCTTCTCTTGGGACGAGGCGCTGAATTTCGAAGGCGAAACCGGTCCTTACGTGCAGTATACGCATGCGCGGGCATGCAGCGTACTGTCGAAAGCTGATCCCTCGGAGACGCAGTCGTTCGAAGGCTTCGATCCGAAGCACCTGGAGAACGAAGAGGCGCAAGGCGTGCTGAAGCAGATGTACTTGTTCAAGGAACGGGTCGAGCAGGCGATGCATAAGCTGGAGCCTTCCATTATTAGCCGGTATTTGGTCGATCTGGCGCAAAGCTTCAACCGGTTTTATCATGAATGCAAGATATTGAAGGCGGAGGATGCCGAAGTGCGCAAAGCGCGTCTTGCGCTCGTGGAGTCCGTAAGGATTACGCTGAAGAACGGCCTGGCGCTGATCGGTATCGAAGCACCGGAAAAGATTTAAACCTCATCACTATGGCAAAAACACCCGATTGTCGGACTGTCCTATAGACAGCCCGGCATCCGGGTGTTTTTTTGCACGCGACCGTTACCGGCCACGGTGCTTCGCTTTCGCTTTTTGAATGGCGATTTCGCGTTTGCGTTCCTTCTCGGCTTCCCGCTGCTCCCGGGAGACGACCTTGCGCGTCTTCTTGCGGTGCTCCAGATCGAGCTTTAGCGCTTCCTGCGCTGCGCCGCGGATACCTTTGCGATCCATCTCGCGGGCGGCTTCACGGGCGAGCCGCTTCGGATTGACGCGGCCCCGCCGGGCCGTGGCATCGACGCTAACGCCCACCGATGTTTGCGCGAGCAGCGGCAGCATCCGAAACTGCACGAACTCCATCACCTCGGCGTCGTACGGCTCCGAGCCGAACACGTAACGAGTGGCTTTGACCTTGCCGTCCGTTTCGTGTTCCGTCACACCTACCCAAAATTCACCTTCAAAATAAACGGTAAGCTTCATGCTTTCCCCTCCTTAGATCTTGCGAGCGATGGACATCCCGAGGGGGGAAGGATATGACACGGGCTTGCATCTCCGAAAAGCTGGGAGATCCCGTGCATCCGGGCTACCAACCGGACCGCGATTTTACGCTCGACTTCATTATAGGACGAAGACAGGTTTGCCGCAACCGGGTGCGGTTCATACTGGGATGTAGAGGTGAACGGCGGAATGGCGAAAAGCGACGAGCTTGTGAAATATGTAACGGAGCGGTTCGTCCGGTACATCGAGATGCCGAAGGAAGTGCGCAGACAAGTGCGGGCGGATAGAAGGGAAGGCAAGGAGCCGTGGCAGTACCGCTGGTTCGGCATGCTCCCGGTGGCGATCGGCATGTGGACGAAGCCTGTGCGCGAGGGCGCCCGGCGTCTCGGGAAAAGCTTGGGCAAGAGAGCGGAGCGGTGGAAGCAACAGTGGATAAAATAAAAAAGGAAAAGCTTCTTGCCGTCAGGCGGGAAGCTTTTCTATATAGGGAAGAGGAGAAAACCGTAGGTTAAGGGTAAAAGCTGCCAAGACGCTGCAGCGCCTCGTAGGGAAGAAAGCGGTCGTCGTCCTGCCGGAATTGCACGAAGCGATCCCCGCTGGACCACACTTGAAAGCCTGCGACGGGAAGCGGCACGGTTACGCTGCCTTCGTAAAGCTGGGCGGCGTACACCGGCTTGCTGCCTTGAGCGATCAACTGCTTCAGATCGTCGAAGGGCATTGGCTTGCCCGATTTGCTTTGTACCCACGGCAGCCTGGCATAAGGCTCGGCGGGCTCCGATTGTCCGCTTTCCTTTATCGTATGCTTGGCATCGGTAGTGGTGAATGCTTGGACATTCGGCGCGGGCGCCGCGTTACTCTTGGGAAGCTTGGCGTCGCCGGTGAAAGGCATTTCCTCGCCGGTTTTGGCGTCGATATACCAGATGCGGTCCGCGTTCTGCACGGTAATTTTCCAGAGAGCCTGCAGCGGACCGAAGTATAATCTCTCGGTTTGATGCGGATATTCGATAAGTTCAAGCTGCACCAAGCTTCGATGCAGCGTTTGCAAGCTGAATAACGGGTAGGAGCCTTTGCCGTACTCGGTCAGCCTGTACGTATCCGCTTCTCCGGAGTGGATGACCAGATAGCCCGCTTCCGAGCCTTCGGCGCTTACGATGATGACCCAGCCGTGCATGCCCGGTCCGAGCGGATAGCTTGTCCAGGTCGCCTGCTGCCATGGTTCGAAGCCGGGCTGGAGCGCGAGCTGCTTCATAAACCGCTCCACGGCCGCTTGCAGCGTCGGAGCGGCAATGTCGGTTGCCGGTTCCTTCGGCGGCGCGGACGGGGGAGCCGCTGGCTTCGTTTCCTCCACCGCATGTGCGGAGGGCGATTCGAGCGGCCAGGCCGCAAGCAGGCTTGTGCCGAGCAGCAGCGAGACGAGCGCGAACGTAAACTTTTTCATAGTTTCACCTGCTTCGCTTAGGAGTCGTTGGCCTGAAATTGGTATTATGCGCATTCCGCTGCGAATATGCCTTTATTGTACAAGGTATGCGGCAAAAAGATTGTTAGAACCTGTAGTCTGTCCAAAAATACTTTCCCCTGAAAAACGCACCGTTTCGCGCATGTTCGTCAGTACGCGGGCGGTTTCGCAGAGGAAACATGGAACAATCCGCAGTTGATGGCGGATATTCGGATGCGCGGGCGGTACTGCCATTCGATTTCCCGGGCGCGGCCGGCGTACTGCGCCTCGATGTCCGGCCGTTGATCGGGCTCTGCGGTCTTGAGCAGCGACTCGTAATAATCGCGGATGCGGGCTTGTTCATCCGCAAGCCGAAGCTGGGCTTCCTTCGCCCAGCGGTGGTCGTATCTGGCCAGCTTGCTTTCCAGATGCTCTTCCAGGTAAAGCACCGCGCGGGGCAGCGCAATCCGGTCCGGGGTAATGTAGACGTGAGCGGGCAACTGCGGCGTAAAAGTGAGCGGAGCGATCCAATCCATGAACCGCTCGCGGATCACGCCCGTCTGAAGCTGGATGCCCAGAGAGTGAATTTCGCTGCGCTTCATATCGCAGGCGAGCTCCACCTTGTAATTAACGGCGAGCCAACTGTCGTAAGGAACGGTCGCGGTTCGTCTGGGCTGCTCGGGCACATGCTGCTCGAAGAGCCGGACATACTTGCCCTTGGACCGGACAGCGGCAAAAAGCTGCTCCAGCCGCCGGCTGCCGTAAGTGACTTCGTCCCGCGGAATGCGCGCGGTAAAAGACGTCGGCACGAAGCCGAAATAGCGGCCGAGGATGCTGTTTCCCTGCGGCGGTTGCGGTCCGCCAGGCGGTGTACCCGGCTGCGCCGCTGTTCCCGCAGGAGGCCCGCCGGGCGGCGTCCCGGCCGTGCCCGCGATCCCGGGAGCGGCGGTGCTGACGCCGGGTTGAGGCCCGCCGGGAGGACCGTGCGGCTGCAGCTCGCGGTAAGCCTCCGGGTCGAAGACGAAGGTGCAGGTCATCGTCTCCGGAGTAACGCCGGTCCGTTCGACGAAGCTCCAATAATAAGGGCGGTGATTCAAATCCTTGTCGGCGGAGGGCGACAGCTTTACGGTCACGTAGGCCGGATGCTTCTCCATAATGTCGCATTGTTCCGCTTCCAGATAGCGCAGCACGAAGGAACGGATTTGGTCCGCCGTCATCGTCATAGCCGGACCTCCTCCCCGCCGGGGTCCTGCCCGCGGATGGGACTGCCTACCGCGTTAAGCACGCTTTGTAGCCGCATGCTCTCCTGCGACTCCTGCTCTACCTCGGAGCGGACGTCGGTGAACGAGCGCCCCAGTTCGTCAAGCTGCCGGCGGATGTCTTCCTGGCTGCGCGAAGACAAGATCAATTTGGCCAGGTGCGATTCGAGCGACGTTTTTTTCTCGAACCGCTCCAGAATCGTATCCAGCTCGCCGATGACCAGCTCGAACATGTTGATTTTCTCGTGCAGCAGCGATAAGATATGCTCCTCGATGGTGCCGAGGGTGGAGAGGTTGTAGATTTTGACGTCCTCTTGCTGACCGAGCCGGTGCACGCGGCCGATCCGCTGCTCCACCCGCATCGGGTTCCACGGAAGGTCGAAGTTGATCATATGGTGGCAAAATTGCAGGTTGATGCCTTCGCCCCCGGCTTCGGTCGCGATCAGCACTTGGGCCCGGTTGCGGAACAAGTCCATCATCCAGTCTTTTTTGCCCCGGTTCATGCCGCCCCGGTAAGGGACGGCCGAAATTTTCCGATCTTTCAAATATTGCAGCAAATATTCCTGAGACGCACGGTACTCCGTGAAAATAATCACTTTTTCCCCGATGTCGCCGATCAGCTCCATCACTTTTTCGGCCTTCGTATTCGCTTTGATGCTGCGGATCAGCTCGACGAGCTCCCAGATTTTGGCGCGGAGCGGCGAGTTTTCTTCGGTTTTCTTGAATAAATTGACGAGCGTGATGAATACCGCATCCCGGCTGGAGCACACTTCACGCTGCAGCGTCACAAGCGACAAAATGCTGCCGATATCGCCGCCGGACTCCTCATAACGCCTGCGGACGAAGTTGGTCACGCCGTCGTACAGCGCCTGCTCTTCGGGCGAGAGCTGCAAAGGAATATTGCGCACGATCCGTTTGGTGAAATTCACGTTGCCGTCGCTGCGCCGGTTGCGGATCATGACCTTGCTCAGCTCGTGCTGAAGCTGCTCTTCGTTCTTCGGAATCCGCTTGTCCACGACGAAATTCGCCTGAAAGCTCCCCTGGCCGCCAAGCTGTCCCGGCTTGAGCAGGGTAATCAGGTTATATAGCTCTTTCAGGTCATTCTGCACCGGCGTCGCCGTCAGCAGCAGACAGTACTTTTTGCGCAACTCGTTGATGAACTGGTAGTTGGTCGTCTTTTTGTTCTTCAGCTTGTGCGCCTCGTCCACGATCAGCATGTCATATTCCAGGCCGAGCACGATATCCCGATGCGGGTCGCGCTTGGCCGTATCCATCGAAGCGACGACGACATCGTTGGCGGCCCACATGTATTCTTTCTTCTGGGCGACGGCGGAAATGCCGAATTTCTGGTTCAGCTCGCGCACCCATTGCAGCACCAGCGAAGCGGGCACGAGGATGAGCACCTTGCGGACAAGTCCGCGGATCATGTACTCCTTGAGAATGAGTCCGGCCTCGATCGTTTTGCCGAGCCCGACCTCGTCCGCGAGAATGGCCCGTCCGCGCATCTCGGTCAGTACTTTTTTGGCGGTATCGATCTGATGGTCCATCGGCACCAGATTCGGCAAATGCGACAAGCATTGGAGCTCGTCGAAGCTGCGGATTAGCCCCGATTGCTCGGCCTCTTCGGCCAGCCGGAACATCGTCCAGTCATCCCACGGACCGTTGCGCTCCGCCCGGTCGTGCAGCTCCTCGAACCAATCCCGTTCAAAATACAGCTGAACATGCTCATTCAATTGACGCACGTGTTCTTTTTGCTCGGTGGATTGCATCGGACGCGCTCCTTTTCCATCGGGTAACGAATCGAGTCAATTTTTAGTATGCACGAAAATAAAGTCTTTCAAACGAACCGGCAATGCTATATGATGAAAGGGATGGGGCCTGGCGGACGGACGCCGGGCTCTTGATTTCCGCGGTGACGGAACGATAAAGAGAGGGAGAGCTATCTTTGAGCAGACGCGTTCGTATCTGCCTCACGGTTCTGTTGACAACGGCCTGTGCCGGATGTTCTATATTCGGTTCGGATGCCAAGCCTCGCACGACGCCGGTCGATGCGGAAGCTTCCAAAGCATTGGATGAGACGGGCGACCTGCTCGTAGCTGGAGATAACCGGGTATTCAGCGTCAACAGCAAAACGAACGAAGCCCGGGAGGTGCTGCAGACGGAGCAGCCGGTCAGTTCGCTCAGTTATACGGGCGAGCACATGGCGATCACCGTATTTCAGCCGTCCGATCCGAAGGCGTCTCGCGGCTTTTATTTGCGGGACAGCAGGAGCGACAGCTTCACAATGTATCCGACGCCGGGCTTCTCGCCCAAGTTCAGCTACATTTACGGGGACCTGATGTTTCTTGCTTCCGCCGATAAAACGGCGCAGAAGGACGGCGACTATGCGAAGGTCGGCATTTATCAGTTGAAGGAGCACAAGTGGGTCAAGGAATGGATGCTGCCGGGCGGTATCGAGGACATTACCGGACGGGGCAAAGACCTGTGGCTTGTGACGTCCAACAATGCGGCAACTAGCTCGAATGTGTATAAGGTCGACTTGGAGACCGGAGAATGGGGCAAGCTGATCGCCGAGGCCCGGCGGTACCCGCTCGATCAAGTGGAAGCCGATTCCGGCGGCGACATCTATATGATGATCTCGCAGCGCAACAAGACCGAATGGTCAAACAAAATTTACCGCTGGGACCCGCAGCAGCAGCCTTACGAGTTGGCGCACCATTTTGTCTCCAATACCCGGCCGTACTCGTACGCGATGCAAGCGCTGAACGGCAAGATGCTGATCGCGCGCTTCGATGCGACCGGAGCCCATCCGGATATCGAGAAGCCGCTGTCCGTGCTGGATTTAAAAACGCGCAAGCAGACCCATCTGGCTTGGGATCACCGGCCGGTGGCGCTGGACAAGAGCGGGGACGAATTCGTCGCACTTGGGGAAGACGGCGCCGTTGCGTTTGTGAAGCCCGGCGAGGCCGACAAGCCCGATCGGGAGATGCAGGTTCCCGGCTTGCGGGCGGCAAAATGTCTGGCCGTTAAGCGGTAAAGTGAGCGGGCTTTGCGGTCTGCGCCGGTGGCGACAGAAAAGGGAGGGATCGCGGATGACGCAGGAATGGCGATGGATTCGGTCCGGCTATGGTTCGCCGGCTTACAATATGGCGGTAGACGAAGCGATACTGACGGCGCACGGCGAAGGAGCGGCGCCGCCTACCGTACGGTTTTACGGCTGGAATCCTCCGACGCTGTCGATCGGTTATTTTCAGAAAGCGACGGAAGAGATCGATTTCGATGCGCTGGAGCGCGAAGGCATCGGCTTCGTCCGGCGGGCGACCGGGGGAAGGGCGGTGCTCCATGACAAGGAGCTGACGTACAGCATCATCGTGTCTGAGGACTATCCGGGCATTCCGCGAAGCGTGACGGAAGCGTATCGGGTGCTGAGCGAAGGACTGCTGCTCGGGTTCCGCAAGCTCGGGCTGGCGGCCGATATGGTCCAGCTCGAAAGCGAGGAGGACAAGAGCAAGTACGAGTCGATGGGCTCGGCGGCCTGTTTCGATTCACCTTCCTGGTACGAGCTCGTCGTGGAGGGACGCAAGGTGGCCGGTAGTGCGCAGACCCGGCAGAAGGGTGTCGTGCTGCAGCACGGGTCGATTTTGCTCGATCTTGATGCGGACCAGTTGTTCCGGCTGCTCAGGTTCAAGAACGAACGGATCATGGAACGGATGAAGCAGCAGTTTTTGAAGAAGGCGGTCGCGATCAACGATCTGCTTCGCGGCGTCGAACAACCGCCGGTCGGGTTGGCGCAGACGGAAGAGGCGTTTCTGGCCGGCATGGCCGAGGGATTGGGCGTAAAGCTGGTTCCGGGAGAGCTGACCACGTACGAGCTGGAGCTGGCGGAACGGCTGGCGGAAGAAAAATACGGCAATGCAGAGTGGAACCTTCGGAGATGATCTCTCCGAAGGTTTTTTGGTTCGTTCATTGAGGGATGCAGGAGGAGATGGCCTGTTCGAAGGCTTGCTGCAGGCGGCGCGTGACCGAACCCGGGCTGCCTGAGGCGACGGGAATGTCGTCGACGGAAATGACGGGCGTTACTTCGATGGTCGTACCGGTGACGAACGCTTCGTCTGCCTGCCGGAGATCCTCCAGCGTAAACGGCGTTTCGGCGACCGGGATGCCGAGCTCGCGGGCCAGACGCAGCGCAACGGCGCGCGTGATCCCGTGCAGGATCAGGTTGTCGGCGGGATGGGTAATGATTGCGCCTTCTTTGACGATCATCACGTTGGAGGCGCTGCACTCTGTGACCAATCCGCTGCGGTGCAATACGACGTCGTCCGCGCCTTGATTAAGCGCGTGCTGCTTCGCCAACGTGTTGGGCAGCAGGTTGAGCGTCTTCAGGTCGCAGCGCAGCCACCGGATATCCTCCATCGTAACGACGGCGATGCCCTGCTGCATCGTGCGAACGGGACGCTTCAGCTCGGTCGTATAAGCCATAAGGACAGGTTCGGCATCAGCGGGAATCGCATGGGCTCTAGACGCCGTACCGCGGGTGATCTGGAGGTAAACGGTGCCTTCGATGAGCGCGTTTGCGGCGATTAATTGTTCCAACTGCTTTTGCAATTCGCTTGACGCAGCGGGTAAGTCTATGCGGACGGCAGCCGCCGTGCGCTCCAGCCGCTTGAAATGCGCCTCGGCTTCGAACAATTTGCCTCCGTAGACGCGGAATACTTCATAGATGCCGTCGCCGAAATAGTACCCGCGGTCGTCCGGCGAGACGCGAACTTCTTCCTTGGGAACGAGTCTGTCTTGGATCAAGTAAATCGGAGTCATGGGTACACCTCCCGTATGATGTAGGTTTTGGAAATGGGAACATACGTTTGATAATGCTGCTGGATTCGGTTATACTATTACTAGACTAACAATCGGCTGATTCATTGTCAAAACGAAGCAAAGGGCGGGTTCGCAAGGTTCGTTTCAACATGTTTTTGGGTGTACATAGTTCCGGTTTTCCGTCAGCTAAGGTCGGTTTTGTCGAAAAAGATGAATATTTCGTCAACGAAAAAGAGAGCCTGACCGCGAAAAAAGAAGCTAGCGGGATTGTATTCCATACTACATCGTTAAATCCGCTTTTTGCCTATTCGTAACACAATATATTGTATTGTATAATGATTTTCGCATACCAGATATTGTGATTGATCTTTGAACATATTTCCGGGAGGTTGTTGTTTTGAAGACCGTGCAGCAGACCAAATTGGAAGGCTTAAGCGAAAAAATATTTCTTGACCGTTATGCGATGAAGGATGCCGACACCCGCAACACGAAGGTGGGAGATACGGTACTGGTGCTGACGAAGGACGATCCGAAGTTTCCGGCCAAGGAAGTAGGGGAAGTCATTGAACGTCAAGGAAACCAGGTCAAAGTCAAGCTGCGGAGCGGAGACGTTGTCGATTCCTCCGTCGAGAAGCTGACGCTGACGCTGGAAAAAACGCCGCAGCAGATGTGGGACCGCTTGGCCGCTGCCATGGCTTCCGTGGAAGCAACTCCGGAGAAACGCAAGGAATGGACGGACAAGTTCCGTTACGTGCTCGACGATTGGAAGCTTGTGCCCGGCGGGCGGATCGCCGCAGGAGCGGATGCAAGCGACGAATTGACGCTGTTCAATTGTTACGTCATCCCGTCCCCGCATGACAGCCGAGGAGGCATTATGGCGACGCTGTCCGAAATGACGGAAATTATGGCGCGCGGAGGCGGCGTCGGGATTAACTTGTCCTCGCTTCGTCCACGGCGTTCCGTGGTCAAAGGCGTCAACGGTTCTTCGAGCGGCGCGGTATCATGGGGAGGACTGTTCAGCTACACGACCGGCCTGATCGAACAAGGCGGAAGCCGCCGCGGTGCGCTGATGCTGATGATCAACGACTGGCATCCGGACGTGGTCGATTTTATTACCGTGAAGCAAACGATGGGCCAGATCACGAACGCCAACTTGTCCGTATGCGTCAGCAACGGCTTTATGAAGGCGGTCAAAGAGGATCTGGACTGGGAATTGGTCTATCCGGATACGACCGACCCCGAGTATGACGATCTGTGGGACGGCGATTTGGACAAGTGGAGAAAGACCGGTAAAAAAATAAACCATTACCGTACGGTCAAAGCGCGCGACGTGTGGCATACGATTATCGAGTCCGCATGGAAATCGGCAGAGCCCGGGGTCGTGTTTATGGAATACTATAACCAGATGTCCAACAGCTGGTATTTCAACCCGATCATCTGCACGAACCCTTGCGGCGAGCAGGGATTGCCGGCGTGGGGCGTATGCAATCTGTCCGCGATCAACCTGTCCAAGTTTTACGATGAGCATAATCACGACGTGGCATGGGACGAGCTTGCCCAGGTCGTCCGTTATTCCACGCGTTTCCTGGATAACGTTATTGACAAAACGCCGTATCACTTTGAGCAAAACCGGGTGAACCAGCAGGGCGAGCGCCGTGTCGGACTCGGCTCTATGGGCCTCGCCGAGCTGATGATTAAACTTGGCATTCGCTACGGCAGTCCGGAATCGCTCGAATTCCTCGATAAGCTGTATGGTTTCATGGCGAAGGAAGCGTATTTGGCTTCCGCCGATATCGCGGAAGAGAAGGGCTCCTTCAAGCAGTTCCAAGCGGAACCGTTCCTGCAGAGCGGCTTCATGAAGCATATGACGTCCGTCTTCCCGGAAGTGGGCACCGCCATCCAGAAAAAGGGCATGCGCAACGTCACGGTCATTACCCAAGCGCCGACGGGCAGCACGGGAACGATGGTGGGAACCTCGACAGGGATCGAGCCGTACTTTGCGTTCGAGTACTACCGTCAAAGCCGTCTCGGCTTCGACAAGCAATACGTGCCGATCGCTCAAGAATGGAAGGATCGGCATCCGAACGAAGAGCTGCCGGACTATTTCGTGACCGCCATGGATTTGTCCGCGGAAGATCATATTCGCGCGCAGGCCGCCATTCAAAAATGGGTGGACAGCTCGATCTCCAAAACGGCGAACTGCCCGTCCGACTTTACGGTTGAAGAAACGAAGCAGCTGTACGAGCTTGCCTTCGATCTGGGCTGCAAAGGCGTGACGATCTATCGGGACGGCAGCCGCGACGTGCAGGTGCTGAGCACGGACAAGAAGGAAGAGAAGGCTGCGGAAGCGAAACCGGTGGTGGCGGCCGAGCCATCCGCTGCAGGCGAGGAGAAGTCGCTCACCAACCTGTCCCAATCGCTGACGGTCAACATTGACGCCAAGACGGAGCAGGTGTTCGACAAGGAATACAAACGCCGTCCGCAGGCTCTGCGCGGGGCGACGTATAAATTCAACACCCCGTTCGGGATGGCTTACATTACGATTAACGATATGAATGGCAGCCCGAGCGAAATTTTCTTGAACGTCGGCAAAGCCGGCTCCGATGTCTTCGCGATGTCCGAAGCGCTCGGACGCGTCTGCTCGCTGTTTCTGCGCTACGGCGACCATGGCAACAAGGTGCAGCTGTTGATCAAGCACCTTAAGGGCATCGGCGGCTCCGGTGCGATCGGCTTCGGCGCGAACCGCGTCGAGTCGATTGCCGACGCTGTCGCCAAGGCGCTTGAAATGCATGGCGATTTCTCCGACAGCGCGGACGATTACATCACCGCCACGCAGGAGGTCGTGATGGAAACGCCCGCTCAATACGCGGTAACACGCAGCGCGGCGACGTCTCTTGACTTGTGCCCGTCCTGCGGCTCGGCTTCGCTGATTAACAGCGAAGGTTGTAAAAATTGCAGCAACTGCGGCTACAGCCGCTGCAGTTAGGAAAGAGGCCTTCGGGCCTCTTTTTTTGTTTGTGTTTTGTCCTCTTGGCACCGCAAAGAACAATCTTCTATACCAACGGGAGTTGATACCGGTCGTTCAAGGTTTGGGAGGAAGTACCTTATAAGTTGAAGTTAGCCCCAGGTTGCGCGTGGGCTTATTCTCTTTCACGATCGACGGGCTCCGTTTCGCCCCGCCAGCATCAATGCCAGCGGCAGGATGAGCGCAGTGGCGGCGGCCAGCACATATAGGCAAATGTTAAACGCGTCGGGATAGGCGGAGACCGAGCCGGTATGGGCTCCAAGAGCGCTAAGCCAAACGATGCCGATCAGGGCGATTCCGATCGTAGAGGCGATCTGTATGCTGGTTGTCATGACACCGGATGCAGAGCCGATGTCCGTGGTACGGATTTTCGCCAAAACGATGTTAGTCAGTGGCGCGGCGACGAAGCCTTGACCGATGCCGAGCACAGCTAGAGCCGGGATCCACACGCCGATATCGGATGAAACTCCGGTCGTTCGGACCGCCCAGCTAAGCAGCAGGTAACCTGCAGTCGTCAAGATGGAACCGACGGTCAGCACATGGGCTCCAAGCTTCGCAGCGACTCGGGAAGAGAACAGCGATGCGAGGAAATAGCCCATTCCCATCGACCCGATGACAAGACCTGCTTGCAGAGCCGAGAAATGAAGTCCAAGCTGAAGCATGTAGGCGGAGACAAGGAAGAAGGCGCCCTGCGACGACATCAACAGCAGCACGACGAGAATGCCGAACGTGAACACCTTATGTCTAAAGAGATCGATATTCATAAATGGGAGTCGGCCGCGGCGCAACAGTCGCCGTTCGTACCAGGCGAACAAAACCAACACAGGGGCCGACAAGAGCAAACTGACGACGAGGCCGGCGGGCCATCCTTCACGCTGTCCCTGCACGAGCGGATAGACGAGCATCAGTAAGCCGGCAGCGGCGAGTGCGGCTCCCATCCAATCCAGTCCGGCGCGATCCGACGAGCCGGATTCTGGAATAAACGGAATCAGGGCCAATATCAGAGCCCCGAGCAGGACGCTGATCAGGAACACCGCTCTCCAATCCAGATCCCACAAATTCATGCGGAGAAGCAGCCCGCCGATGATCTGCCCAGCCGTCGCCGCAATTCCCTGGGTCGCTCCATACATGCCGAAGATCGCACCTCGACGTTCCAGAGTATAATTGGCTTGAATGAGAGATAAAACCTGCGGCATTAACAGAGCGGCGCCAACGCCTTGCAACACGCGCGACGCAATGAGCATAGTGACATGGGCAGATAAGCCGCATAACAGAGAAGCGATCGTGAATAAGGCCACCCCGATGAACAGCATTCTCCGGCGTCCAAACCGATCGCCCAGCCGGGCGCCGATAATCAGCAAAACGGCGAACGTAAGAGTATACCCGGTAAGTATGAATTGTACATCGGCGAAGCTGGCCCCGAGCCCTTTCTGGATCGAAGGCGTGGCTACGTTCACGATGAACGCGTTCGACACTGCCATAAATACAGGCAAAAGCAGAGCCGGCAGCATCAGACGCGATCTGCGTCCGTCTCCTTTGGAGACGGGGTCACGAGTCCGCACCAACTGGGCGGAAGCGTCCGAAAGTGTATTGGGCATAGAAAGTTCCCCTTTCTCACTACTCGCTCAATTGACAGGAGGCGAGAGGATTTCATATAATGGAGGAGACAGGTCTGTCTCTTCATGATGAAATGATACAGACAGATCTGTCTCATGTCAATGCGCTTTTTTCCAAACCTATAGAAACGGGGGTCTAAGATGAAAAAAGAATCGGCTAGAGATCGTATACTGCGGGTCGCCTCAGAATTGTTTTACATGGAGGGAATACGGGCGGTCGGCATCGATCGGATTATCAAGCAATCCGGCGTTGCCAAGGCAAGCTTCTATCGAAGTTTCGCGACGAAAGATGATCTGGCGGTTGCTTATCTGGAATCTAGGGATGAGCTAAAAGTAGAAAAACTGGAAAAACTGAGACAGCTGTATCCGAGCTCCCCTAAGGAACAGCTCCACACCCTCATTCACGATGTGACCGAACAGATGGGGATGCCGGATTACCGGGGATGTCCGTTCTTGAACGCGGCGGTCGAATTCCCGGATCCGGATCACCCCGCCCACGTCAAATTGCTGGACATTCAGAGGAGCTTCTGGTCTCGGGTTCTAGAGCTTGCAAGGGAGGGCGGGGCACGACAGCCCGAGGAGCTGACTGCGCAGCTGAGGATGTTGTATGACGGATTCGTCATGAAGAGCTACTTGGATAGGTCCGATTTTGATCCGGAGTATTTCCGGAAGGCTGCGGAGCTGCTCTTGGAGAAGCAGCTCGCTCCGGACAACCATCGCGGGTAACGAACGATAGCCATTTCGCGGGAGGCAATATTACGCTTAAAGATCCCGCGCAATTCGGTAGAAATTCCGGCCAATGGACAGCATAGTTGATTTTCAATATATGATTATAAAATCAATCGATAGTCGAAATGGAGTTGCCCTTGTTGAGAAGACGTGCCATCTTAGTCATCATTCTATCGTGTTTAATAGTAGCTATCGGTTTTACCGATGAATCTGTAAATGCAGCTACAGACCATGATAATCGTTATATAAATACATTTTTGAACGGAGAAGCCCTTATCCTTGATCCTACCCCCGTGATTATAAACAAGGAGGTCCTGGTTCCAGCTCGCCAACTTTTTGAAAGGCTCGGTTACAAGGTTGAATGGAACGAGTCAGATGAAACGATCCACGCTGAGCGTGGCCTATCCAGAATCGATTTCAGAATAAATAGAGGGGTCGGCGATGCGAATGGGATGCAGTTTTGGCTTTTTACTTCACCCCTGTTAATAGATGGCGTTTCATACATACCTCTTGATTTTTTCGAGGAATCGACAGGTATCGTCGTAAAGTGGGAAGATGATCGGTTGGAAATTCAGATGAGTACGGAAGCACGGATAACTGAAGATGAGCGAATTGCACATTGGATTGAACTGTATGCTTTTTCCTCTTCGGCCAATACATTTGCTCGTTCTTTTACAGGGAAAAATGGCGCAAAATTTGAGGGAGTAGAAATCGAAAGCGTTCAGGTAGACCCTAGTGGAAAGAAGGGCAGTGCAACGTATCGCCTCAGATACTCGTTCTCAAGCGTTTCTTACTCGAAGAATCCACAACCCTCTCAATTGTCTGAGACGACCTTACAAATTACCGATCAGTTAATCCGGGATGAATACGGCCACTGGCTCTTCGATTGGAACAGCCGAGATACCCATATCGTAGAAGATAAGTTGCTTTAAGTAAATGAAACTCGCATCATCAAATTGTTGTAAACAACGAAGGCAGCCGGCCAAGAATGGCTGTCTTTGTTCGCCTGACGGGGCAGGGGAGTTCCAATATGTGGTATAGTTGATTTAGGGCAAAATGGTCTTATCCCTAACGTTTCCTAGGTGGAGATACCTATGAATCACAGGCCAAAATGGAAAGAGTCTCATCGAGTCGATCGAGATGGACCTGGTTGAAACTGGGCTCCGTCCTGATGGATTCGTTGAGGCTTTCTTTTTTTAATAGAGTATTTTAAATATTCAGGATAATAAACCGTAAAATCAATAAAATTAATTATTGAATTAAAATAATTAATTTTATTTATTTACAAATTGAATATATTGATTTATAATTCAAAAAAGAAAGGAGTGTAGTATGAAATATCCCATTATCACACAGTGTCCTGTATGCGACCATCCGCTGCACGCCGTCAAGCTGGAATGCGGACATTGCCGGACGACGATTGAGAACACGTTTGAATTATCAAAGCTGGCTCTACTCTCGCCCGAACAGCTCCATTTTGTGATCACCTTTCTAGTGAACAGGGGCAACATAAAGGAAGTGGAGAAAGAGCTCGGCATATCTTACCCGACGGTGCGCGGCAAGCTCAATGATATCATTACGGCCCTCGGATACGATACGCGGAAGAAGCCGGAAGTCGATGAAAAGAAGGTCATTTCCATGCTGGAGAATGGCGAAATCACCGCGGATGAAGCGGTCAAAATGTTGAAGGATGAATAAGGAGGAATAAACGATGAAAGAAGAAATCAGCAAAGTGCTGTCCATGATGCAAGAAGGCAAAATTGATTCAGACAAGGCTTCGGAGTTGATTGACGCGCTAAAGGAGAAGCAAACGGCTCAAACATCGCAAGCTGTGCAGGTGCTGGGGAAACCCGACTATTCGAAGAAACTGTCATCGGCATCCGGCGGTTATTTAGACAAAACGTTGAAAATACGGGTAACATCCCAAGAAAACGATAATGTCATCATCAATTTGCCGATTAAACTGGTGAAGGCTGTTCTCAGAGCGGGGCACAACATCGCGTCCAATATTCCGCAGGCTGCGAAATATGTGAAGGATATCGATATCGATCTGCTGATCGATGCAATCGAGAACGAGCTTGACGGGCAAATCATTGACGTCCGCTCCGGTGAAGAGGATACCGTCACCGTAGTGATTGAGTGATGGGTCATGATGATTGTGAGGGTTAAGAGCAAGGATCACGCTTTTACGATTCCGGTCCCTTATGCCGTATTGCGCATGGGGAGCGGTATACTGACTTCCAATTTGGTCCAGCGCAAAATGAAGGATTGGCTGAACAAGCATGACGGACATGCGGGGGGGCACACGAGTCGGAAGCATGATTTCGATTCGGACAGCAGCCGGTTCGGGATTGAACTGGTGCTGTCGATTCTCGAAAACCGAAGCACGAAGCAAGCGATCAGGCAGCTCATCAAAGAGTTACAACGTTGCAAAGGGACGGTTCTGGTCGATGTCAAGGCTCAGGACGGCACGGAAGTGTTGATTAAATTGTAGGCGAAGCTTTCATTCACAGCATCTCAGAGGTGCTTAAAATAGGTTTAAAATGCCAATCTATCCGGAATAATTCCGATTGAAAGCCCAGCAGGTCGTGACCTGCATGGAAACGCCGAAGGATGCTCGGAAGCAGACCAAGGCAATCAAAAGGAGCACAGAGAAGGCTGGCAGACGCGATGGTTCGGCTTGCTGCCTCTGGCGACACGCATGGTGATCGAGCAAACAATAATAAAAAAAGGAAACCTTTTAGGAAATGGTTCAGGTGATTGTCTATGACCTGAAAATTTCTTAGAAGGTTTCTTGTTATATGCAGCGAATATGGCTGTAACGGCCGATAAGAGATTAAGGAACAAATAGAACCTTGTCAATGAAAAAGGAGGCTTCTTGGCGAAGCAAAGGTGCTTTGGAGCGGAAATCGACTGAACCGTCAGAATGGGTTATTGTGACTGGATCCGTAACTCCGGCAGCAACAAGCTTGCTTACGGCCTTGATAGCCGATTCATCGGTTTGCCCTGCTAATCGTACCTCATCGCCAAGCGGCCATGGAAGAGGAATGCGCGTTAAGATGACGGCCATTTCTTCCCGAGTTATTGTGCGATCCGGTTCAAATCGGCCTCCGGGCTCATCCCCCAACCAATGATTCTCGACCGCTGCCTGTATCTCTTTGACCGCAAAATGGTGCTCGATATCCGTGTAACCGGATTTCGATTTGGAGGGCGGATAGCCGACAGCATGCAGCAGCATTGTGATGAATTCCGCGCGGGTCATGGGTGCCTTCGGGTCAAAGCTGCGCCCATCTCTTCCATTGATGATATCCAGCGAATGGAGCTTTTCAATAGACGGTTGGTAGGGGCTTTCTTTCGAGACATCGGAAAACAGCGCTTTTTCCTGCATTTTGGGCGAATACGCGATCGGTGACTTGTCAGGTCTGTACATATAAGCAATACCGCCATCCTTTTGTTCAAGAAATGCTATTTTGTTCCCGTGGTCATCCATAAACAACAAGGGATCTATCTTTTTCAACGTAGTCTTGCTATTCCCCAACTTGTATCTGTCTTCCACTACTAGTTGTCCGTTATTGTACGTAATTCTAGTCACAAATGCCGGGGTATGCAGGTCTCTGTATAATCCGACGTAACGAGCGGCTTGCTGTTCTGTCAGAGGCGATACCGATTCAGGCGTCTCGGTGCTCTTCGGATAATAATGGTTCATAAAGGCAGCATACAAATCCGAGCGCAATTCGGAATCATTATTATAAATGACGAACAATCCCGTTTTGCGCTCAGGCAGTAGCCATGTCCATGTGGCATATCCGGGGATGTTCCCGCCTTTGCCGACGACATACTGACCATTCGACAGTTCATTGAAAATACTTTCAAATCCATAGCTTGTAATGGGTATGGCCGGATGAGCGAAAACGGAAAACTTGCTCATTCGCTGAACACTTTGTTCGCTTAATATTTGTCGATCTCCAGCCTTTCCATTTTGCAGAAGCATGATCATGAATTTAGCCATATCGCTTCCGGTGGACAACATTCCGCCCTGAGGCATGTCCGTAGGATAAAGGCCATACTCCGGGTATGGCGTGCCTTGCGGATCGTAAGCTGTAGCCATTCGGGCTTTAAGCTCTGGGGTTACAAGATCATGGGAAGAATTCATGCCGAGCGGCTGAAAGATGTTTTTATCCATGTATTCATGAAAAGGGAGCCCGGTAACTTGTTCCACGGCATATCCCGCCAAAGCAAAAGCATAATCGTCATACTGGTAGGCTTCCCCCGGCGTCCGGACGATGGTCGGCATTCGATCGATTAAGAAATCTCGAAGAGAAGTCTCTTGATTAAGAAGATCGGGCGAGGCGTCATCGTCTTTTTCATATGGGAAATCGAACCCCGTCATGTGGGTCAGCATATTTTCCATCGTTAGCGGTTTACCTGTCGAATTGGGTATTGTGATACCTCCGAGATAGGATTGGATGTCCTGATCCAGCTTGATCTTTCCTTGGTCAGCTAGCTGCAGCACAGCCGCAGCCGTAAACGTCTTAGAAATGGAACCGATGCGAAAAACGGTATTGGAATCAACCGGGGTTTTGCTTTCTTTGTTTGCATACCCGTATCCTTTGGATAAAACGACTTGTCCGTCCTGAACGACGACGAACATGGCACCCGGGACATTGAACTTTTTCAAGCTTTCCCCAAAGTAATTGTCCGCGAAGGCCTCCACTTCTTTGGGGTCAACCGGACCGCTTGGAGCAGCAGGAACAGCTGCAGGCTGAATCGCTGTGATGGTTTGCCCCTTAAGAGGGAGCTGTTCCGCACTGACACTATGCCCTCCGACTAATGTAATCAAGCAAGTTACAGCTAGAGACGTGCTTAGCGTTACAGCGAGCACTTTTGAAACTCTTTTTTTGCGCATTAGAAAATTCTCCTTCAATGAAATTGGTATAGGCTGGAGCGCAGGTTGCGCGTTCTTTATTGCTTTATTTTCACGGTTATTTCAAAGAAAAGTTACCCGTAGTTGTGCGAACTTTAAGTATGATTCCAGCGCCCCCATATCCGCCTTTGATCAGGTTTTGTTTGTTTTCCTCATAGCTTAAATGGGGCAGATCGATAGTCCCTTTGCCAACCTTACTTGCAAAATCGATCGCCAACGCTTGTGGCCGGTCATCAAAATTCACCACAATCGATCCGTCATTCGATTGCAAATCTGCGTTATGCAGCATTTCTTTGTACGAGACATGAATAGAACCTGACCTTGTGTTCCCTGATATCGGGGCCTCCCCGTTCACCAATTTAACGGAACCGTCCTTTGTATCGAAGGTGAAGGTTTTCGCTTTAAAATCCGAAGCGTCGATATTGCCCGTTTGAGTCTGCAGAGCAATGGAATCTCCTTGGATTGACGACACAAGTGCCGCTCCATATTTTGTGGTTAACTCCAGTTTACCGGTTTCCAGCTTTTCGGTTTTAATGCTGCCGGACGACGTATTTAGCAGAAGTTCATCCGTTTTGATCCGGGCAACATGAAGGTTGCCGTGTGTAGTTTTGGCATGAATGCTGCTCCATCGCTTTTCAGGCAATTGGATCGTCAAATTGAGATCGCTCAGGGTAACCCCATTCTCGGAACCATCCAAAGGATGAATGCCAAGTGTCAGCGTATTGGCGCTAGTTTCCGCGTTTACATTCACCCCATCCGCAATTTTAGACGATGCATTCCCACTCAAATGAATGAGAATTTCATCCGAGTTCCCTTGGGTGATTTCCACTGTCTCGGCATTGTTGCCGTCAAGTACGATGGTATCGATTTTATCGGGCTTGATGCTTTTTTGAATATTGACTTGTTTGGTCCACAAATCTTGAATATTTTGCAATTTCGTGCATGCGCATAACAACCATAGGCAAGCAAGCCACCCTATGAATATACCTATTTTCCTCATCCATACTGCTCCTTAAGAAATAAAATCCAAACCGCCCTAAGAATTGGGTGCAAGATAGTGCAGAGTCAGCCCTCGTCGATTATGAGTTCCAATAAAAAATACTCCTTTCGTATCCCCACTACGTGTCGTGTAAAACCGTAGAATGGTTGTTCAAGGAGTATTATAAATGTTATATGGTTAAATCGAAGTAAACGGAAAACTAACAATAAGTTAATTAAGATAACGGGATCCTAATACGGACTGACGTTCCTTCCCCTTTACGGCTAGCAACGTCGATTTCTCCATGATGAGCCGCGATTAATTGCAGGGCAATCGCCATGCCAAGACCGGTCCCCTCACTATTCGCATCCGTTGTCGTTCCCCGGTAATACCGGTCGAAAAGTCTGTTGACGGTCTCTTTGTCCATCCCGATGCCATTGTCTTCAATCATAATGATGATTTGGGTCGGCGATTGACGTAAAGAAACGGTGACACTCGTGCCGTTTGGGTTATGGATAATTGCATTCACGATTAAATTGCGGAGGGCACGTTGCAAAAACTGTGGGTCAACGGCCATTTCCAGAAGGTCAATGTCTGCATGAAATGAAAGCAAATATTCACTTGCCCAGGGCGCATTAACGATGTCAGCCACGCTGCGTCGGATAAGCTCGACCATGTTGACGGGTTCTACATGAAGGGGCAAGCGCTGACCATTTAATTGCAGCGACAAATTCAAATCCTGGATCAAGGCCTGCATATGCAAGCCTTTTTGATTAATTTGCTTGAGAAATTCCGTCTTGTCTTCTTCGCTCCATTGATATTTCGGTAACAACATCATCTCCGAATAGCCCGTGATATAGGTCAGAGGCGTTTTCAGGTCATGGGAAATCCCCGATATCCATTCCTCTTTCATCTTGTCCATGGCAATCCGTTCCCGCTCATTCCGAGCCAATGTCTCCGTTAAAGTACGAAGTTGCACGATCATTTCCTCGTATAATTTGTAGGGCTGTTTCAGCGTTCCGCTTTCGCGGGAGTACATGCTTCGTTTAAATGGCTCTTCGTAACATCCTTGTGCCAATTGGAAAATCCAGAGAACAATATAATAAATCGGACGGCCGATAAACCATGCGAAGAATAACAAGGAACCCATAAAAAGGATCAGCATCCCCAATAGAATAATAATGTCTGCTGTCGTGTTTGCTGACCCGCTTGCCGAGGGGATAAAAAATTCAACAGTCATGGCGAGTACCATACTGCCGCCAATGAGTATGACCGTGAAGAGAAAAAGAAAAATCAGGACTAAACGTATGATGAACCTCATTCGGAATCACTCCCGACGGGGGGGACAAATTTGTAACCAATGCCTCGAAGATTAACGATAATTTTAGGATCTGCGGGGTTTTGCTCAATTTTTTTTCGTAGTTTGGAGATATGAATGACAACCGTTTTCTCATCACCTGGCATAAAGGCATTCCAGACCTGTTCATATAATTGATGTGCAGTAAACACCTTGTTTGGACGTTCGCACAGAAACACGAGAAGTTCAAACTCTTTTGCCGTACATTGGACCTGCTTGCCATTGTGCTTTAACAGACCTGTGCCTTTGTCTATGATCATCGGGCCATATCGCATAACTTCTTCGCTTGTTGACTCACTGGTACGATACTGAATATGACGACGTAATTGTGCATTTATTCTCGCTGCGATTTCCAGCGCACTAAACGGCTTTGTGATATAATCGTCGCCACCGATTCCAAGACCCATCAGCTTGTCCAGCTCCCCGGAACGAGCGGTTACAAAGAGAATTGGAATTGTTGTGTAACGCCGTATTTGTCTGCATAATTCAAATCCATCCGTATCCGGCAGTGTGACGTCGAGGACGATAAGGTCGATCGATCCGTTCTGAACCTGCCTTAGGGCTTCTGCTCCCGTCATGGCGGTATGAATTCTGTTATATCCTTCTTGTTTCAGCACTCGTTCAAGCATGTTCAAAATGCCTTCTTCATCGTCCACCAACAATATGCTTTCGTTACGCAACGTTCTACACCCCTAATCATGATTTAAGTCTCTGGCCTTTCGTTCAGGGTCTTTTATTGTTTCACCTCCAAAAGCGAGGCTGCTTATCACGCTAAGACTTATTTTCTCAGTCTACTACTTTTTTTTCTTAGTCTACAAGTTTATTTATCAGCTAGGACTTTATTTCTTTGATCACTTGTCCAGCCATTTGAACTTAACATATCCGCGAGAAGCGGGGACTGTGCTACAATAGGGTCACTTAAGGGCACACTTCAAGCCGACGAGAGGCGGTTACAGATGAAATCACTACGTACCTTAGAGATCCACCCGTTTTCCCATTGGAGCTTGCGCTCCAAAACGCTGCTTATTTTTATGCTCCTCATTGCGATCCCGCTCAGCTTGCAGGGAATCATAACGTACTACGACTTTTCCATGTCCGTCGAACGCCGTACGGCGGATTACTCCGCGCAATTGGTCGGGCAAATCAACCGCAATCTGGACCGGACGTTTATGGAAATGCAGCGGCTGTCGCTCATGCCCACCTATGACCCCGGGGTGCTTGGCATCCTGCGCAAATACAGCGGTCCGGCGCTTGCCAACCAGCGTCCTGCCGTGGAGGATCTGGAGAAGATGCAGCTATATATCGCAGGGATGACGTACAACCGTCCCGAAATTCGGGGGATTCAGCTATTTGCGGGAAGCGGTTACACGTTCTCGAACGTCGATGCCAGCGCGATCCGGTCGTTTACCGATGTGAAACGGGAAGCTTGGTACGAACGGGTAAAGCAGGAGGACGGGGCATGGGTAGTCATTCCGAAGCACCGGCCCAGCTACTACTTGGATAACGGAGCCCAAGATTATGTCTCGGTGGCCCGCTTGATCCGGGAGCCGAATACGAACGAAGGGCTCGGCGTGGTCAAAATCGACTTGAAAGAGGACGTCTTCCGGCAAATTGTCTCGAATGTCAAATTCGAGGAGAAGGGCGGCCTGCTCGTTGTAAACAGCCGCGGCGAGCTGTTCTTCCAGCAAGGCAGCGGCGGTCTGACTCCTGAAATGATGGACGAGCTTCGCCTTACGACCGAGCTGCCCCAAGCTTCCAATGTCCGTCATATGAACATCCAGGGCAAAACCTATCTCGCCATCGTCGATTATTCCGACTATTCCGATTTGAAGGTCATCAGCTTCATTCCCGTCGAATCGCTGCTGAAAGAGACGAAAGACTTGCGTAATTTTACGTTCGGCATCGGGTTCATCTGTTTAATATTTGCCGGGGCGCTGGCCACCTTTTTCTCCTACCGGCTGAGCCGACCGCTAGCCGCCTTGAAGAACAAAATGCTCCGGGTCGAACAAGGCAGCTTCAAGCAGAGCGTCAAGGTCGAGTCGCAGGACGAGATCGGGCAGCTCAGCCGCAGCTTCAACCGGATGGTCGAAGAGATCGACCGGCTTGTTCACGAGGTATTCGTTATCGGACTTCGGGAGAAAGAAGCCGAACTGGCTGCGCTGCAGAGCCAGATCAATCCGCATTTTATCTACAACACGCTGGAATCGATCAACATGCTGGCACTGAAGCGGCAAAATGACGAAGTATCCGATATGGTATCCGCGCTCGGCCGGCTTTTGCGGTATACCGTCGGCCGGAACGCCCGGCTGGTACGGCTGCGCGAGGAGCTGGAATCAGCGGCTTCATATGTGAAGATCCAGCAGCTGCGCTATGGAGAACGGCTGAAGGTCATGATCGACGTGGAGGAAGGTCTGCTTGGCTATGAGGTGCCGAAGCTGCTGTTTCAGCCGCTGGTGGAGAACGCGATTTATCATGGGATCGGCGATTGCGAAGAGGGCGGGACAATCTGGATCGAAGCCGTCCGCTTCGAAGCCGAGCTGCTGCTGACCGTGCGGGACGACGGCAAAGGGATGTCGGAAGACGAGCTGCAGCAGCTGCGTCAGTCGCTTGCCGCGCCGCCGTTCTCTGCCGCCGAAACGGCAGGCGAACACGGGCTCGCGCTGAAAAATATCAACCAACGGCTCGTGTTGATGTACGGAGAACGGTACGGACTGCATGTGGACGGAAGTCCGGGGGAAGGAACCGCATTTACAATCACGATTCCGACAAGGGAAGAAGGAGAACGCGATGATTAAAGTGCTTCTGGTCGAAGATGAAGAAGTGATACGCAGTGGAATCCGAACGTTGATCGGTCAATTGTCCGACGATTTTGTCGTGGTGAAGGAGGCCGCGCACGGCCGGGAGGCGCTGGACTATTTAAGCAGGAACGTCGCGGATGCGGTCATTACGGACATTCGGATGCGCGAGATGGATGGCTTGCAGTTGATCGGCAAAATCAGGGAGCAGTACGAGGACATGCCGCTGCTCATTATTAGCGGCTACAGCGATTTCATTTACGCGCAGAAGGCGCTGCGGCACGGCGTGCTCGACTACCTGCTGAAGCCGATCGACCGGACGGCGTTCGTCTCCGCGCTGGACAAAATCCGTCAGCTCCTGCTGAAGCGCAGCGGAATCGGCCAAGCGCCGGCGGACGAAGGTCCGCAAGCGGAGTCGCAGACGGGCGGAGACGGCCGCCGGCTGATCCGCAAGGTAAAAGAGTATATCAACGGCCATCCCGAGGGCGATCTGAGGCTGCAGACGCTGGCCGAGTATGTGCATTTGAACCCGGCTTATTTGAGCCAACTGTTCAAGCAGGAGACGGGCACGAACTTGTCCGACTTCATCACGGAAGCGAGAATCCAGCGGGCGAAGCATTTGCTGACACATACGGATCTTAAAATTTATGATGTGGCCCGGCTGTCCGGGTATCAAAGCCCCAAGCACTTTATGCTGGTGTTCAAGCAGCAGGTCGGGCGGACGCCGGGCTCTTTTCGCGACGAATCGGGCATCTGAAACTTCCGTATAGGCCGAACGGCTCCCGGCCGTCAGTTCCAAAAATAACATACTAAATCTAAACGATGCGTGATTTTTTCCAGATAACGCTTTCAATATAATGAAGCTAGCAATTGATCCATTACAAAACGGGGGGATACCATGAAGAAATTGCTGACGGGCACGCTTGTTATGGCGCTGGCGGCCGGTTCCGCGGGATGCGGCGGCGGGAAGCAGGAAGAGAAGGCGAACCCGGCCGCCGGAGGGGGCGGCGACAAGCCGGTTGAGCTGAAATTCGTCACTTGGGGCAACCAGGCCCACCTGGAAGTGTATCAGAAGCTGGTCGACAAGTTCAGAGAAACCCATCCGAACATCACGGTCAAAATCGATTCGATCCCGTTTGCGGAATACCAGCAAAAGATGTCCGTGCTCGCGGCCGGCCGGGAGCTGCCGGATCTGGCATGGGTAGCGGAACGCATGGTTCCGCAGTTTATGCAGAACGGCATTCTCGAAGACGTCTCGGACATTACGAAGGACGCGGCTTTCAACAGCGGGGATTTCATTCCTTCGACTCTACAGCTGTTCCAGAAGGACAGCAAGCTGTACGGATTGCCGTTCTCCACGCCCCCCAGCGTCATGTTCTACAACAAGGACATGTTCGATAAGGCCGGACTTTCGTCGCCGAACGAGCTGGCGAAGCAGGGCAAATGGACGTGGGAGGAGTTCGTCAAATCCGCAAAGGCGCTCTCAAGCGGTTCCGGCGCGAACAAGACGTACGGGGCCAACTTTTTCCGGGACTGGAAAACGTGGATCATGCTTGCCTCGTATTCCTTGTCCAACGGCAGCGGGCCGTTTAGCGACGACATGAGCAAATTCACCTGGAGTGACCAGTACGGAGTACAAGCGCTGAAAATGCTGCAAACCATGATGTTTACCGACCAATCGCATCCGAAAGCGGGCGAGCAGGTCAGCTTCGAATCCGGCAAGATCGGCATGTTCTTCGATAACTACAGCTATGTCTCGAAAGCGCGTACAATCAAGGACTTCAAATGGAGCATCGCGCCGATGCCGTCGGGCTCCAAGGGAAGCGTGCCGATGATGGGACAGGCCGGGTACGCGGTGTTCAAGGAAACCAAGCATCCGAAGGAAGCCAAGGAGCTGCTCAAATTTTTCGCAAGCCAGGAAGGCATACAGGCGACCGCGACCTTCTTCGTACCACCGCGCAAATCGGTGCTCGATTCCGATGCGTTCCTGAAGCAGCCGGGCAATCCGGACCCGGACATCATCAAGCAAGCGGTGATCGACGAGATGCCGAAGGCGAAGGTGCAGCCGGGCCATATCCAATGGCAAAAGATCGACACGGAAATTTTGGCCGGCTTCGATCAGCTGTTCGGCCAAGTGGCCGAGCCGGAAAAAGTGCTCAAGACGGTTGAAGAGAAAGTCAATCCATTGCTGAAAAAATAAAGGAACGGACGGGCAGCGGTTCGGCAACGGACCGTTGCTTCATAAATACGGCAAACCGAGAAGAGGAGCGACAACGATGAATCGTCTGCAAAATGCATGGAAACGCGACAAGCTGCAGTTGTTTGTCAGCCTGCCGTCGAACGATGAGGAGCTTGCCAAAGCAGCGATCGAAGAAGGCGCCGACGGCGTCAAGGTGCATATGAATGTCAGCCATCGAGCCAGCGGCAACAGCTTCGGACCGCTCGCCGCTTACCGGGAGACGTTCGAACGCATCCGCGGCATGTTCGACGGGCCGCTGGGCATCGTTCCGGGAGGCTCGCTTCAAGATATTCACCCGGAGGAAATTGAAGCTTTGCCGGACATCGGGTTCGATTTTTTCTCCATTTACGCCTTTCATATGCCAACCTTCCTGCTGCGCTTTCCCAAGCTGGCGCGCACGTTTGCCATCAACAGCGAGTTCGACCTTCGGCTGATCGAAGCGGCCGGACCGTTTCGGATCGACGCGCTGGAAGCATCGGTCATTCCGGGAGAAGAGTACGGGTCTCCGCTCAGCTTCGCCGACCTGTTGAAATACCGCTGGCTTGTGCAGCATTCGGGACTTCCGGTCATTGTGCCGTCCCAACGAAAAATCGTGCCGGAGGACGTTCCGTCGCTAGTGGATTGCGGCGTGAAGGCACTGCTCATCGGCGCGGTCGTTACCGGCAATCAAGCGGACGAGGTTCGCCGGGCCGTTGCGGGCTTCCGCGAGGCGATCGACCGGTAACGAACGTCACATACTTCTAGAAGAGGGGGAATGGATATGGCAGCAATGCCCAGGCTTCAAGTCGCCCGTTCCGCCGGTCCGCTGGCTCGGGGAGCCAACTTAACCGGGTGGCTGTTCGTGGCGCCGATGGTGCTCGGTTTCGTCACTTTGCTTCTCATTCCGCTCGTTACCGCATTTTACATGAGCTTGACGGATTGGCCGCTGCTCGGCGAGGCCACCTTTACGGGCTTGGACAATTACCGCACGATTCTGACGGATAGCGAATTTTGGAAGGTGCTCGGCAATACCGTTTATTTTGCGGCCGGTCTGGTTCCGCTTAACATCATATTGGCGCTGCTGCTGGCGGTGCCGCTGTCCAAGAGCCTGCCGGGAATGGGCATGTACCGGACCGTCATTTTCATTCCGGTCATGACTTCGCTTGTTGTATGGTCCATCGTGTGGAAATACATGTTCGCCACCGATTCGGGCTTTATCAACCAGCTGCTGCAACTGATCGGCATCCAAGGTCCGGCGTGGCTCTATAATACGAAGCTGGCGATGCCTGCGGTCATCGTAACCAGCGTGCTCAAAAATGTCGGGCTCAATATGGTGCTGTTTATCGCTGCCTTGCAGCAGGTGCCCGTCCAGCTCTATGAGGCGGCCAGAATCGACGGCGCCAGCAAAACGGCAACGTTCTTCCGGGTCACGGTTCCGATGATTACCCCGACGATTTTTCTTACGGTCATGATGACGATCATCGGGTCGCTTAAAGTATTCGGCCAAATCTACGTCATGACGCAGGGCGGACCGGCGGGCAGCACCAAGGTGCTCGTCTATTACATTTGGGAAAAAGCGTTCAAGCTGTTCGAGTTCGGTTACGCGTCCGCCCTGGCTTATGTGCTGTTCGTCATTATTCTGATTCTGACGATGATCCAATGGCAGATGAGAAAAAGGTGGGTTATTCATGAGAGCTGACTCCTTATCCGCCGCAAAGACCGGCGGCCGTCTTGGCCTGACGCTCCACTATATCTTGTTGACCGTCATATCCGCCGTCATGATCGTCCCGTTCCTGTGGATGGTCTCGACTTCGCTGAAGGAACCGGCCAAAGTCTTCGTCTTCCCGCCGGAACTTATTCCTTCGCCGGTGCGCTGGGCGAATTATGCGGAAGTGCTGCGAACGATTCCGTTTCATCTGTTTTATTGGAACAGCGCTTATATTGCCGTCGTCGTGACGGCCGGCACGGCTTTTTTTGCCTCGCTGGCCGGCTATTCCTTCGCCCGCATTCCGTTCCGGGGACGGAATCTCGTGTTTCTGCTGCTGCTCAGCACGATGATGATTCCGAACGAAGTGACGGCAATTCCGATGTTTTTGTTCATGCGGGAAATCGGGTTCCTTAATACGCATTTGCCGCTGATCGTGCTGCCGATCTTCGGGGCGGGCGGGGTGTTCGGCGTCTTCATTATGCGGCAATTCTTCCTTGGCATTCCGAAGGAGCTGGAAGAAGCGGCAATGATCGACGGCTGCTCGCGCCTGCGGATTTATGCCAGCATTATGCTGCCGCTTGCGAGGCCGGCGATTGCTACTTTGGTTATTTTTACCTTTTTGACATGCTGGAACGATTTTTTCGATCCGCTGATTTTCATCAACGACCGGATGCTGATGACGCTGCCGCTCGCCTTGTCCTTGTTCACCGACGAGGCCGGGACCGCGTGGCATCATCTGATGAGCGCTTCGGTGATGGCGACGCTGCCGCTGCTCGTTGTGTTCTTTTTCGCGCAGAAGCAGTTCATTGAAGGCGTTGCGATGACGGGTTTAAAAGAATAAAGCGGCGTTCGGTACAGAAAAGCTGAAGGAGAGGGACGCAAAATGAAGCATACGCTTGAAGCGGATGTCGTTGTCGTTGGCGGAGGCCCGGCCGGGATCGCTGCTGCCATTGCCGCGGGGCGCCAGGGCGCGAGTACCGTGCTGATCGAACGGTACGGATTTTTAGGTGGCATGTCTACGGCAGCTTCGGTCTACCCGTGGATGACGTTTCATACGGAGCAGGGCGAGCAAGTGATCAAGGGGCTGGCGCAGGAGATCGTCGACCGGCTGATGGAGCGGGGCGGATCTCCGGGGCATCTGCGCGATACGGTCGGCTTCGTCTATTCGGTAACGCCGTATCATCCGGAAATTTTCAAAGTGCTCGCGGTGGATATGCTTCAGGAAGCAGGCGTGAAGCTGCTGGCCCACAGCTTTGCGGACGAGGTTCAAGTGGAAGGCGGCAAGATCCGTTCCGTATCGCTGTCCGGCAAATCGGGCCGGATCGACGTGCACGGACGCATGTTCGTTGACACGTCTGGCGATGCCGACGTCGCGCACTTGGCTGGAGCGCCGACCCTGAAAGGTAGGGAGGAGGATCAGCGCACACAGCCGATGACGATGAAATTCCGTATGCGTGGCGTCGATCTGGAAGCAGTCCGGCAGGCGATGATCGACAATCCGGCTAACTTTTATCACAAAACGCCGTTTGCCGAGCTCGACCGCCTTCCGCTGACTGGCGTATCCGGTTTCTACGCCGAATGGAAAGCGGGCCAAGTCCCGATTAACCGCGACCAGGTGCTGTTCTTCACCGGCCCGGCCGAGGACGAAGTGCTGGTGAATTGCACCCGGGTACAGGGACTGGACGGCACAAGCGTCGAGGACTTGACGCTGGCGGAAGCGATCGGCCGCAAGCAAGTGCTTATGATGGCCGAATTTTTGCAAAAGAGCATTCCCGGCTTCGCCAAAGCATCCATCTCGTCGGTCGGCGCGCAGATCGGCATCCGCGAGACGCGGCGCATCGACGGGCTGTACCGCTTGTCGATCGAAGACGTGCTCGAAGGGCGGCGTTTCGACGACGCGATCGCCCGCAGCGGCTATCCGATCGATCTCCACGATCCGTCGGGGAAAGGCGTAACGTCCGCTTTTATTAAGGGCAGCGGCGCATACGACATCCCGTACCGCAGCTTGATCGCGCAGGGACTGGACAACCTGCTCGCGGCCGGCCGGTGCATCTCGACGACGCATGAAGCGCTGGCGACGACGCGCCTGACCCCGAGCTGCATGGCCACCGGGGAGGCGGCCGGTACGGCGGCGGCGCTTGCCTGCGCGATCGACGTGCCGGCCCGAGAGCTGGACGTGAAGCGGCTGCAGGAGCGGCTGCTCCGGGGCAATGCCGTGCTATAGGAAAGGGCAGGCGCCGCAAAATCTGAAATGGCATGATTGAACGAGAAGAAATTGCATATCTAAAGATCATTAGATTGACCGGGATTCCCTTATAAGGAGTTCCGGTCTTTACTTTTTTAAGGCGGCGATTCCTTGAAAAAGTTGTCTGATTTTGTGTAGACAATCCAAAACTCTAAGGTCATCATTATTGGAGGAGGCATTGGATAGAAATGCCGTAAAAGGATGTGCTTATTTTTGAAGGATGATATCCTCTCATCTCTGTTGGAAACAGCTGAGTTGAAAGTTTTGACGTTCGACATCCATCATCGCACGGAGATGAACTATAGGAAGAACATCATTAAAGAATTTTATATGATGACTTATGTAAGAAAAGGATCAGCCAAACTCAGAGTTCAGAACCAAATCTATGACATTGATCCGGGAACCGTCATCTTTATCCCTCCCCATCTGGAATATGATCAATATAAAGATAATGATGAGGAGACTGAGTTTCTATGGTGGAATTTCACTTACAAGATTCAGAATGTGGTTGATGTTCTGCCACTTCTACGAATCCCCTACATTTACCCGCTGAAAAATCACAAAAAATTCGAAGCTGTATTTGATGAATTTATACTCACCAGGACACGAGGGGGTTACATACCCAACATCATTTTGCAAAAAGCTAAATCGTTGGAGTTACTGTATCTATTATTAGATAATGCTTTTGAAAATGTTCACGTCGTGGATACGAGGCAGCAGTCTCACAGCTTTTTATCCATTTTACTGAAGATCGTATCCCAGCCGGAAGCTTCCTTTTCTTTACCGGATTTAGCCAAGGAATTACATATGAATCCAACCTATGTCAGCAACCATTTCAAAGAAATGTTCGGCAAATCACCCATCCTGCTACATCGGGAGATCAAAATTGAAAAAGCCAAATCGCTTCTGAAAATACAGGAAATGAACATTACGGAAATTAGCACAAGCCTTGGTTTTAACGATATCCAAACCTTTACCCGTCTTTTCAAAAAGTACACAGGTATTTCCCCTAGTCAATACAAGGGTTTGTTTAATAAAAACTTCTAAATAATCATCCAATATTTTGACCTGTATAAGTGTTAAATTTCAGCAAAACCATGCTCTTCTTTTCCTAATCCGATACCTTTAAGCTAATCTCAAGGGTAAATCATCCCTTCGGAGGAGGAATTCAGATGGAAACCTTAAGTATCGTTTTCGTAGAAAAACAAAAGGTAGAGATTCGCAAAGAATCATTCGATTCCAAACTCGGAAAGACAGAAATTTTATGCGCAGCTATCTCTTCACTCATTAGTACAGGTACGGAGCTTCAATGTCTTAGAGGCGTGTTCGACAAGGATACAAACTGGGCTAGCTGGGTTAAGTATCCGTTTTATCCTGGCTATTCCTTGGTCGCTGAAGTGCTTGAAGTCGGTGAGGATGTCCAGGCAATTCACAAAGGTGATCGCGTATTCGTGGAAGGACCACATACCCAATATTTTAAGACAGAAGCTATCCATGCAACTGTGCTTCCTGATGAGGTCAGCTCTGAGGAAGGCGTATGGATTAGTCTTTCCAAAATATCGCAGCTTGGGGTAAGGAGAGCCGAGTTAGTTCTCGGAGAAGCAGTCGGTGTGATCGGACTTGGACTCCTTGGACAATTGGTTACCCAATACCTCTATCTGTCTGGGGCCAAAGAGATATACGCCATTGATCCGGCGGAAAGCCGAATCCAACTTGTTCCCGAAAAGGCGGGTATCCATCGGATGGCTATGGATGCAGCGAAAGCTAAGGCGGAAATTTCAAAGAAGACTAAGGGGAAAATGCTTGACGTTGTCTTCGATATTACGGGTCATCCGGTTGTATTAGCCCAAGCCACACAACTCGTCAACCATTTCGGACGCGTTATTTTACTCGGAGATACCGCTACTCCTACTGCGCAGGGAATTGGAAGCAATGTGGTATCCAACTCCGTTGCCATTCTGGGTATCCATGGAACCGCGAATTACAAAGGTTGGGATCATCCCGCTATGGCAGCTCTGTATTTGAGCTATATTATGCAGGGAAGAATGAATGTAGCCCCTTTAATTACCCATCGCTATTCCCCACTAGAGGCTGTTGAGGTCTATGATTCACTGGTGCAAAACCGCAGCTCAGCCATGGGGGTTCTTTTGGATTGGACGAATTTAAAGGATCAAAGTTGAAATTGAAACAGGGACAATTAGCAATTATCATGCCAGTGCGTACAAACGTCTCCAAGATGTTGAAGTTCATTCTGTCTATGATGTAAACCTGATCATGTAATAGATGAAGAAGGACTTAAGGCATTCGTTTCAAGTACTATAGCTCCAGAAGCGACACGAACGGAGATAATTGGAGACAATGATGCTGCGATTAGCAGTTTTTCGGAGATAAGCCATAGCAAAGCGGCATGAAGATGCTACGAACAAAGCGCAAGCTATTCTTGTCAATTACCACCATAAGTTGTTGCTACCTTCTTATTGGGGAAGAATGTCCGAAATAACCTACTCAGGAGAAAATAAGGTATTAGTTTTTAGAATGGCTACAAGCGATGAAGACGTAAGCGGCAACTATGATAACTACAATGATATAAAGAATAGCCAAGCAGGTTCCTATAATGTGACTATCAAAGGTAAAAATGGTTATACAATCTTGCTATCTGGCAATTCAAACATTTCTCGTATTCCCTACAAATAGATCAAGCGATAACAGAATCAGAGTTGCTTAACATTATACAGTCAGTTCAATAGTTTACGAACCGCAGCGCGACGCGTAAAGCCGGTACCCTTACAAACAGGCACCGGCTTTTGACATGTGATATTACCATCCAACTCGAACAATTAAACCTTTGGGTTTGCTGGTTTCCAAGTATGCCGCTTGATTATTAACGTCGTCATAAGCAAAACCGTAGGCTAAACCGTTAATAGCATGAGTATGCCAAAATTTCGAATAGTAATTGGCTGGAGCAGCCTGATAATAATTTCTAACGACGTTCCAATTGTCATCTGTATATACATGCCTGTTGATCGCAGCACACGTTTGAGCATTGCTTACAGCCCCATCACATCTGAGAATGTCTTGTGTCGAAAAATTGGAATAACCTGCAAAGTAATTCGCGTTAGCGCCGCCGGCTGCAAAAGAACCGTGAATGGGGGCGATAATTCGGTAGGGAGCTTGAATGGTGCCTAGCGATGTAAATTGCGAAGGTACTTCTTGATAAAATTTTGTAAATAATCCGGAGCGGGTTTCAACTTCTAATTCACCAACGGTTCGATCATAAGTCCCTTCTACATTTACTAATCGGTGTTGAAGGGGGAGACCGAACATATCGACCCTGGTTGTGTTCCCATGATATCCCGCGGAATCAACTGTAAATTCGATAAAATCAAAATATACGTTTAGGTTCGGATCTCTCGGGTTATTAAGATCAGGCCCGGCAAATCCATGATCATAAGTTTTAATGTAGCATTCAGTGGCTACGCAAAGGTACATTCTTCCCGATGTTATTCGTGGCATACTTACCCACGGTGCATCGCTAACTTTGTGATAAATGTTTGCATAATTCATGCCATTTTTCGTTAAATGTCCGGGAGCATCATTGAGCGCCAATGAAATAGGCAGCAAATTTCCATTTAGATCCAAGTAACTCCACTTTCCGTTATCTGGATTGATCCCGAGAACACCCCAGAAGATTTGGCTATCCGCATAAGCGCCATTGGTTCCATTCATGACCTTAAAGGATAAAACTCCTTTTCCAGTCGGTGCGGGTATGGAAGAGGGAGGAATAGAGTACACAGAAGACGTCGATAATCCTCCCGTATTCATCCGGCCCACATTCAAGTCCTGATCCGTATCGGTCGTCGTCTTGGCCTGAATGTCGTGTATATTGCTGTATTTTTCAGCTTCAATTCTCCCCGGTATAACAGCCTCAGCGTAAGCAATAGGCACAAACATCTGAAGCAGCAGCAGCATTGCCCCAATAGCGGAGGAGATGCGTTTAAACCTCTTTTCGTAAAACATAAGATCACTCCTTATATAAGATTCATTAATGTGGAAAATCGTTTACAGCAAATATCACCTCCTGCTTGAATAATTTTACTCCTTATCTACCCCTCCTCTCGAAACGACTGTCGAGGCAGCATCAAAATGTATGCCTGGATCAAGGTGTTTTCCATCGTCGTGTGTCTTGTCTCAGTATGTATATATTACCTAATTAAAGAATGAGTGTTCTATCCAAAAAATGACTAAAAGAACATTATTGTAACTTATTTAGAACATGAAAAAACTTGAAAATGGGGTATTAATCATAAAAATGCTAATCAGGTAACTAAAATTGTAGCGCCATCTGATCTTTCCTTCTTATAATGGGCTCACGATCAAATGTAAGATACTCCAGTCCTCTCCCACTTTTTCCCTCTCGAAAAGTTTTCATCCTACCTATTTCGTATTCCTTGCACAATGAATTCGGTTTTACCAAGACGAGTTTCCAGGAAAGAAGGAGATATAAAGAAGAAGGGAGGTGATACAAATGTAGATCATGCAAAATACCCTAGATCCTATTCTTAATAAAGAAAGGTTGGGAAATGTGAAAAGAAAAGTATGGAGACTCACGTTAGTTCTTTTCCTTATGGGGAGTATGCTGGGATTTCAGGTATCTGCAGACAGTCCCAATTATTATCACACCAGCGGTAATCGAATCGTCGATTCTAAGGGAAATGCTGCAATTTTTAAAGGTATCAACTGGTTTGGTTTTGAAACGTCGAATTTTACGCCACACGGATTGTGGACTCGTTCGATGGACGGTTTACTCGATCAAATGAAGGGTAAAGGGTACAATTTACTGCGTATTCCTTATACAAATGAGATGTTTCTACCAGGTAAGATGCCTAACAGCATTGATTACTGGAAAAATCCTGATTTACAAGGTTTGAAGCCTATTGAAATTCTGGATAAATTGATTGAAAAGGCGGGAGCAAGAGGAATGAAGGTAATTCTGGACCGCCACCGCCCCACTTCCGCGGAACAATCCGAACTATGGTACACTCCGACAGTTTCAGAAACGACATGGGTAGAAGACTGGAAGATGCTTGCGAAGCGTTATTTGGGCAACGATACGGTCATCGGAGCTGATCTGCATAACGAGCCTCATGGGAATGCTTGTTGGGGGTGCGGGGATTTGGCTCGTGATTGGCGTTTGGCTGCCGAACGTGCTGGTAATGCCATACTAAGCGTCAATTCGAATTGGTTGATCATTGTTGAAGGCGTTAGTTCTAATATTCAGGGCCAGACCGGCAACTACTGGTGGGGAGGCAATCTGAAAGGGGTGCAGAATGATCCGGTGCGCTTGACGGTGACCAATCGTATTGTATATTCTCCTCACGATTACGGTCCAGGGGTAGCCTCCCAACCTTGGTTCTCCGATCCCGCGTTCCCCAACAACTTGCCCGGCATTTGGGATGCGTATTGGGGATATATTCACAAAAACAACATCGCACCGATTCTCGTTGGCGAATTCGGAGGCAGAAGTGTCGATATGACTTCAGCGGAAGGCAAGTGGCAGAACAAGCTTGTCGATTATATTCGTTTGCAAAAACTATATTGGACGTATTGGTGCGTCAACCCAAATAGTGGCGATACAGGAGGACTTCTGCTAGATGATTGGGTCACCTGGAATCAACCGAAGCAGGTGATGCTTGACCGCTTGATGGAATAGATTCCTTTTAAGGCGGAGCTGATTTGTTTGAACCCAAATCGATTTGTCCAACTCGTGTTATTAAAAAGGAGTTGAAGATTATGACAATCGCTTTGTCTATAGCTAAGCGTGCCGCGATATTTGCTATGATCTTAGCCTTGGTGATTAACCTGTTTTACGAAACCGATGCTTTTGCCGCTGAGGCACATGTGGATAATCCGTTCCTGGGTACGACAATGTATGTGAACCCGGATTATGCGGCTCTTATCGACACGTCGATCGCGAGGGTGAGCGATAGTACTCTGATTGCAAAGATGCAGAAGGTTAAATCGTATCCTACTGCTATATGGCTTGATCGAATCGCGGCCATTAAAGGCGGCAGCGCGAATGGCGGTCGCAAGAGTCTTGTGGAAACTATGGATGCGGTATTAGCGCAAAAAAAAGGCAATACCCCGATCACGGTCATGTTCGTTATCTATGACATGCCGGGACGGGATTGTCATGCATTAGCGTCGAACGGAGAACTACCGTTGACTCCTGAAGGCTTGCAGACGTACAAGACGCAATACATTGACGTGATTGCAGATGTATTTTCCAACCCGAAATACCAAAGCATTCGGATTGTAACGGTGATCGAACCAGATTCGTTGCCTAACCTCGTCACGAATTTGAGCGACCCGAAGTGTGCGCAGGCCAATTCTACAAATATTTACCGGGATGCCAATCAATACGCGCTGGATAAACTGCATGCGATCCCTAATGTTTACACTTATCTAGATATCGGTCACTCGGGTTGGCTTGGTTGGGATACAAACCGTCAGCCTGCCATTGACCTTTTTACAGCTGTAGTTGCAGGGACCAGAGATGGGCTTGCAAGCGTCGACGGCTTTATCACCAACACAGCGAATACTACTCCGTTAGAGGAACCCTATCTAACCGATCCGAACTTGACAGTTGGCGGACAGCAGTTGAGGTCTGCAAATTTCTATCAATGGAATCCGTATTTTGATGAGGCGGATTTCACCGCGGCGTTGTATGCGGGATTTGTGAAGAACGGTTGGCCTGAAAGTATCGGTTTCTTGATCGATACTTCGCGTAACGGGTGGGGGGGTCCAAATCGGCCGACTGGTGCAAGCGGCAATGACGTTAACGAATACGCCAATTCCGGACGCGTCGATAAACGTTTTCACCGCGGAAATTGGTGCAATCCCTCCGGTGCGGGTATGGGGCAACCTCCAACGGCAGCACCCTCAGAATACCCAGCATCACATCTCGACGCGTTCGTATGGGTGAAACCTCCGGGCGAGTCGGATGGCTCAAGCAAAGAGATTCCAAATGATGAGGGCAAAGGTTTTGACAGAATGTGTGATCCTGATTATATAAGCGGCAGCGGTACGCCAACCGGAGCAATGCCGGATGCTCCGTTATCTGGGCACTGGTTCCACAACCAATTCGTGCAGCTTGTACAGAACGCTTTTCCGGAAATACCTATCGATCATTCAACGGTACCCGCTACTCCATCCGGCCTGAAGGCTATGGCTGGAAACGCACAAGTCATGCTAAACTGGGCAGCTTCAAGCGGTGCAACGAGCTACAATATTAAGCGCGCGACAAGAAGCGGCGGTCCGTATACAACGGTGGCTACCGGAGTGACAGCAACAAATTATACAGACACAGGCTTGAACAATGGGGCGACATACTACTTTGTCGTGAGCGCACTGAACCGCTGGGGGGAAAGCGCGAATTCCGTGCAAGTGGACGCGACACCGCAAGGAAAGCCTGCTTCAAGGGAATTAATCGTGCAATATCGAGCGGCCGACACTGACGCCAATAATGACCAGATCAAACCGCATTTCAACATCAAAAATAACGGTACAACTTCCGTTCCATTAAGCGACATCAAACTCCGGTACTATTTTACGAAAGACAGCATTTCGGAGATGAGGGCTTGGATCGATTGGGCACAAGTGGGAGGTGCGAATATTCAGCAAACATTCGTTAGCGCAAGCGGCATCAATACGGATACTTATATCGAGCTCAGCTTTTCACCGGAGGCCGGCTCCATTCCGGCAGGCGGTCAGTCTGGAGAAATTCAGCTCCGTATGGCTAAAGCAGACTGGTCAAACTTTAACGAATCGAATGACTACTCATTCGACGGGACGAAGACGTCATTTGCCGATTGGGACAAAGTGACGCTTTTCCGCAAAGGCACTCTTGTCTGGGGAATTCAACCCTAAGACCCAATGCACGAGTATGTCGCCGGCGCAGGAACGGCCGGGCGCGTAGAAGTGGAGAATGATCAAGCTTTAGTCCTTTGGATGACACGCTGCTGAAATTCTGAAAAAGCCTGCTATCGCTTATCAATAAACGATGCAGGCTTTTTCAATTACAGGGAATGTACTCTCCTAATTTAATTCAATTTATACAGATTCCACTTTTGGGCGTTCGAACCATTATCGTCCCAGACCTGAACGTTGGACCCATTATCAGTCCCGGCAGCTGCTACATCCAAAGCTTTGCCGCTGTTGCTGTCGATTAATTTGTAGGCGCCGCCTACATCTACAATACGCCACTTCTGATTGGCGCCGCCGCCGTAATTCCATATTTGCACATTCGCACCACTCCAACTTCCGGCTACATCCAAAGCTTTATTGCTATTTTCCTTGATCACTTTATACAGCCCGCCGCCTACATCGGTAATCACCCATCGCTGAGCTCCGGTACCGTTATCTTCCCAGATTTGTACGTTCGCACCGTCTTCGGTACTGCCAGCGGCTACATCAAGAGCTTTTCCACTTCCCACATTAATCAATTTGTAGGTTTTGCCGGAAATGATGCCGTCGCCGGGCGAGGTTGGATTCATTTTACTTTTGACAAACTTACCAGAAGGCGATAACTGCGCATCAGACCATCCTCCATATGGACCTGCGCCGGGGAGTAGTGCTGCGGAGACTTCAGCTTTATCACATAACGACCAATTGACCCAACTCAAATTTCGGCTATCCAAAAAGTCGATCCATTGCTGCGACTCCGGCAGGAAAGGGCCGCCATCGCCGGAAGCGTCGCTCGTTCCCCACTCCGTAATGAACACAGCTACACCTTTGCTTCTCGCATAGTCTATGCGATCTCTCAGCCATTGACCGTGAGTACCGGCATAGAAATGCACGGTATACATAACGTTATTGTAAGAGAGCGGATTGTTCGCTGCGTCATGGACATCCTGACTCCATGTTCCGGTTCCAACGATAATGGTGCTGTCCGGATCAAGGGAGCGGATGACCGGGATGACTTCCTCCGCATAAGGCTTTATACTGCCATTCCACGTGACATTACTTCCATTCGGCTCGTTGCAGATTTCATAAATCACGTTCGGGTAATTATGGTACAAGGAAGCCATTTCCCGGAAAAACTCTTTTGCTTCTTGTTTATAGACGTTCGGATCTCTTTCTTCCAGCACGTGCCAGTCGATGATGACATAGATGCCAAGATCAATGGCGGCTTGAACGGCCTCTTTCACCTTGTTTTTTTGCAGCGAAGGATTTTGAATATAGCCGTCTTGACCACCCGTATATAGCGCCGCACGAAATACGTTGATTCCCCAATTGTCTCTCAACCATTTGATGCTGTCTTTGTTCACAAACTGTCCAAACCACTGCAGCCCATGGGAACTCATCCCTTTTAATCGGACGGCTTGCCCCGCCTGGTTCACCAACTGGCTTCCGGAAACGCTCAGTTGACCGTTTTGGGTGACGAACGTACTTGCTTCGGCCTTTGCCTCGCTTGCCGGAACGAAATTCACGGACAGCAGGACAGCGACAAGAAATGCGCAGAGCAACGAAACCATTCTTTTCAGCATAATAACATTACCTCCTTATGATTTTTTCTCTCCTTGCTGTGGTGCCGCCGGTCAAAGTACCTCCCTCCCTTAAATTTGTTTTTATTTTACCGATTCGGCAAGAGGACATCTATCTATGGCGTGATATCGTTAGCACTTTCATGACTTGTTAAAAAACGGATGTGCATAATTGGGCAAAAAAGTAATAAAAGTGTTACTATTACATTAAAAGTGCTAGAGTCAAAAAACTTACGGATTGTATAATATCGGTATAAAAACTCATATGTCCTATTGAGGTGTCCTATATGAACTTCAAGAATTCCGTTAAATTCAAAATTGTAAGCGGATTCATTTTGGTTGTGGCTCCGCTTGTTTTTTTACTTTTTTACAATAACATCTATTCGATGAATGTAGTTCGCGATCAAGTTTCCATGAATTATAGTAAAATGCTCGCTCATTATGTAAATGTTACCGATAATGCGTTGAAGGAATTCGACTACTATTTCTACCGCATGGAGAGCGACCCGGAAATTGTTTCGATGCAGGCTTATAGATCCTATAAGGACGACTATATCTTGGCCAAACAAAAAGTGTACAACAAACTAATTCAAGACCTCGGATATTACAGCTTGATCGATACTTTTTTCGTCTACGCCAAATCCAATGAGGACCTGTTCATCGTCACGCAGGAGAACGGGCATTTCCACGAACGTTATGAAACCGTACAGAAGTATCTTTCGCAAGCCTTAAGTTTAAGCTCAATGACTCCAAACCAGGGTAAATGGAAGTTAATCGAATCGAACCATTCTTATTTTATCGTGCAAATGAAAGATTTAGGTTCCGATATGTATGCAGGCTGTCTTATCGATATGAAGAGCTTGGCGAAGCCGCTTGGCACATGGGATGTGGGGGAAGGCGGTGGATCGGTCATCGTTACGGGCGACGGACAACCGTTGACGAGCCAGGCTTTGCCGACTCAAACTTATGCTGCGATTAAAAGTCAGCTTACCCCCGATCACCAGGTATATCAAACCGTACAAGACGACACGAGTAACAAGAAATACTTGGTGGTCGGAAGATCGTCACAGTATGCGAGTATTCGTTACCTTGTTGTAGTGGCCGAGACGAACATTTTGCAGAATCTTCCTTATTTGCAAAAGGCCATTTATGTTCTCCCCTTAGGAGTCGCCTTGGTACTTGCGTTATATCTTGCTTTCCTGCAAAAAATTTTTTTTAAGCCGATGGCTCAGCTCATTCAGGGGATGAGAAAAATCGGCCGTGGTCAATTCGATGTCCGTCTGAATGAAAGCCACTCCGCCGAGTTTGCGTACCTGATATCGACTTTTAACGATATGGCCAAGCAAATCGAACATTTGAAAATTTCCGTATACGAAGAAAAAATAAGGGTGCAGCAAGCCGAGTTCAAACATCTTCAGGTGCAAATCAATCCCCACTTTTACATGAATTGCTTGAATATCATCTACAATCTAGCCGCCTTAAAAGACCACAAATCCGTGCAAAAAATGTCGCTTCATTTGGCCGATTATTTCCGTAATCTCATACGCACCAACCGCACGTTCATATCGCTAGGAGACGAGCTTCAGCACATTTGCAATTACTTGGAAATCCAGGTCATGAGATATCCCGACAACCTGACGTTTGCTATACGAATCGAAGAAGCGTATAGGCAGTATCCATTGCCGCCGTTGACCGTGCAGCCGTTTGTGGAAAATGCGGTGATTCACGGCTACCGAATGGATCAAGACCGGTTTTATGTGGAAATCGAAGCGCTCCCTGACCCGGATGACCCGGAACATTACTTTATGGTCACGATTTCCGACAACGGAAAAGGATTTGCGCCGGAGATGCTGCATGAGTTGAATTCCGGGTGCTATGCGGAGAAATCCGGAGAGGAGCATTTAGGGATTTGGAACGTGATGCGCCGGCTTGGAATGAGCTCCGGGGCGGTCAAAATCCATTTTGCAAACCGGGAGCACAGAGGCGCTGAAATTAAAATTCGCTTTCCTCTTCAACATTTTGGACATGGAGATGATGTGGTTGTTTAACTTACTGGTCGTGGATGACGAGAAATTCGCCGTAAAAGGCATTACGCAAGGGATCGATTGGTCCGACCTGCCCATCGGGCAAATGTATGAGGCTTACGGTGCGGAAGAAGCCAAGCATATATTGACGGCCTGCCCTATTGACGTATTAATTTCCGACATCGAAATGCCTGATACCAACGGCTTGAAGCTGCAGGAATGGGTGAAGGAGCAATCCCCCTTTACAGAAACCGTTTTTTTGACAGGCCACGCCAATTTCGATTACGCGCAGAAAGCGATCCAGCTTGGAAGCTTTAATTACTTGTTAAAGCCTGTGGATCATAGCCAATTGAAGGAAATCGTCGCCAAGGCGATTCATCAAATTCAATCGGAGCGGGAACTGCTGGATTTCAATAAAACGTACGAAACCTATTACAAGCATTGGTTAAATCAACTGCCTATTCTTGTAGAGCGGTTTTGGCAAGAGGTGTTGGCCGGCAAAATCCCCTTGACGCAAGAACGGCTGCAGGCGGCGTTCGAGTTGTACGGCATTCCGCTGAACGCACAAAGCCTGGTGATTCCTGTTCTGATCAGCGTGGAACAATGGAAGGAAGATTTGAACGCAAGAGACGAGGAAATCATGGGTTACGCTTTGCGCAAAGCGGGTGCGGAAATGATTCTTCAAGAGCATCCCGGTTGCGTCATACTGGATCAAAATGGTTTTCATCTGGTGCTCCTCTATGTGCAAGATAGCACTCCTGTTCCCATGGAATTAGACAGGAGGTGTTACGACTACATTCAGGCTTGCAACCGGTTCTTTCACTGCAGCTTATCGTGTTATATCGGGGAAAAGACGCCTGTTGCCGAAATCAATCAGGTGGTGGGCACGCTGCTTAGAATGGAACGGGATAATGTGGTCAAGATCAATGGCGTGCTGCATCAGCTTCGCGACGAAGTACCCGGGATTCTCTTGCCGACGGCACCTTCAATCACTGACTGGTTTTTACTGTATGAGCTCGGCAAACTGGACGAGCTGCTTCTGCGCATCGATGAACTTACAGATCGGATGCAGCAAGGCGCGGCGCGTTCGGAAACCTTGCAAGCTTTGGGTTACGGTCTAATTCATATGGTATATCATGTGGGTCATAAAAAGGGCTTGTCAATTCAGAACATGTTCCCGCACGACGAACTGCAGGATATTGACGCCGCTATCCGGTCAATCAACCAACTTCGCAGTTGGGCGATTCGCGTTGTATCGACCGGCATCGAGTATATGAGCAGGCATCATCAGGATATTTCCGCTGTCGTCGCGAAAGTCCAGAAATATATGAACGATCATCTGCATGAGGAAGTGAGCAGGGACGATATTGCACATTTCGTGCACCTGAATCCGGCTTATTTGTCCCGTCTTTTTAAGAAGGAAACGGGGCTATCGCTATCTGAATATATGCTCAAGATCAGAATGGACAAGGCGCAGAAGCTGCTCATCGAGTCGGATCGTAAAATCAGCAGCGTAGCGGAAGTTATCGGTTACAGCCACTTCTCGCATTTTGCCAAAATGTTCAAGAGGGTCACCGGCATTTCCCCGCAAGAATACCGAAAAAAATTCCAAACCAACAAGTCATAATGATGCTCAAAAAGCTACATATCGGATAGACCTGGATATTCCATATCTGTGATAATAAGTAGCAACTAACCGACTAGGGGGGACAGAACCATGAGCAATGATATGAGCAATTCGGCCAAGAGGAGGGCACGTTTGGACAATGCCTGAATCGATTCCTGCGTTTTGCAAGACAGTCCGCGCCTATTGGGTTTTCTATCTCATGATGCTGCCCGCGGGTCTTGTTCTGATTGTAAACAACTATATTCCAATGTTCGGCGTGATCATCGCTTTCAAGAACATTAACTACGCCAAAGGGATTTTTCAAAGCCCATGGATTGGCTTTCAAAATTTCAAATTTTTATTTTCGACTGAAGCCGCTTGGATCATCACCCGAAATACAATCTGTTATAACGCCGTATTTATTGTCCTGAATCTCCTTATTGCCGTAGCATTCGCTATGATGTTCAACGAAATGCGCAGCAGGTTTCTGTCCAAATTCCATCAGAGCACGATGTTCCTTCCGTTTTTCTTATCGATGATCGTTGTCAGCTATTTGGTTTATGCTTTTCTTGGGCAAGACCACGGCTTCTTGAACACCGTCGTTTTTCCAAAATTCGGGATCGAGCCGATCGAATGGTATTCCGAGCCGAAGTACTGGCCCTTGATTTTACCGATTGTAAACGTTTGGAAGAACATCGGCTATTATACGGTAATCTACATGGCGGCCATGCTGGGAATTGACAACGAATACTACGAAGCCGCGCTGATTGACGGCGCTTCGAAATGGCAGCAGATCAAAAATATTACGATTCCTCTTATTGTACCTGTTATGATCGTCATGACCTTATTACAAATCGGAAAAATTTTTTATGCCGACTTCGGATTGTTTTTTCAAGTGACACGGAACGCGGGGGCGCTCTATCCTGCGACGCAGGTTATTGATACTTACGTCTATCAAACCTTTTTGTCCATGGGGGATATCGGGATGTCATCTGCAGCGGGGTTATTTCAATCGGTCATAGGATTTATTCTGGTCCTTGGCTCGAACCTGATTGTACGACGGAGCAGCAAAGAGAATGCATTATTTTAAGAAGGGTGATTTTGGGTGAACAGGCGTAGGCCAAATGACATTTCAAACACCGCTAACATTATAATTAATTTGTTTTTCTGGTTTCATACGGCAGTATGCATTCTGCCGCTTCTGCTCGTGATCATCGTGTCATTCTCCGACGAGAAGGCTGTATTAATAAACGGTTATAACTTTATACCGGAATCATTCAGTCTTTCGGCGTATCGATTTCTGTTTAAGGACTGGGAACAGATCGTACGATCGTTTGGGGTTTCCGTTTTTGTCACGGCAGTCGGGACCGTCGTCAGTGTGATCATCATGGCGATGTACGCTTACCCGATCTCACGCAGAGATTTTCCGCACAAAAACGTGTTTTCATTCTTTATGTTTTTCACGATGCTGTTTAACGGCGGACTTGTTCCCTGGTATTTGGTCTACACCCAGATGCTGAATTTTAAAAATACGCTGTTCGCTCTGATTTTGCCTTTGCTGGTATCCGCATTTTTCGTACTGATGCTGCGAACGTTCTTTTCGGGCACGATACCGCCTGCGCTAATCGAGTCGGCTAAAATAGATGGAGCCGGCGAGTTTCGGATTTTTGTTCAAATCATTTTGCCGCTTTCTCTACCCGTTCTGGCAACCGTTTCCTTGTTTCAGACTTTAAATTACTGGAACGATTGGTTTACCAGCCTGGTCTTTATAACCGGTAATCAAAATGTCAATCTGCAGTATTTAATGTACAAAACCATGCTCGATATCCAATTTCTGACCTCCAACACGCAAGCCCTGCAGGCTATTAACCAATCAGGAGGAGGTCTTAATCTTCCCACGGAGACCGTACGCATGGCCATGGCGGTGTTAGGCATTGGCCCGATCGTATTCGCTTACCCCTTTTTTCAGAAATATTTTGTCAAAGGGTTGACGGTAGGAGCCGTAAAAGGGTGAGTGTTGTTGGCCTAAAGCAATTTAGCTAAACGGAGGTTTTATTCCATGAAAGCATGGCGAAGAAACGTTCTTGGGTTATTCGCGTTCTTCTTATTTTTCACTTTAACTCTGATCGGATGCAGTGGGGATAACGGCAGTATGAATGAGGCTGGCGGCCCTTCGAAAGGCGACGGTCAATCTGCGATGGGCCAGAAGTCATATAAACTGAAAATGGTGTACCCGGGAAGCCCTCAACCGGATCAAGCCAAAGTCGAAGAGGCCTTGAACAAGATTTTGCAGCCCAAAATCAATGCTACGATCGAACTGATGCCGATCGACTGGGGACAATGGGATAACAAATCCAATCTGATGATCGCGTCCCGTGAAAAGTTTGACATTCTGTTTACCGCCCAGTGGAACGGGCATGCCGTCAATGTGTCCAAGGGCGCGTTTCTCCCGCTGAATGCCGACGGACTCGACACCTATGGAAATTTACTAAAAAAGTACGGCCAAGGCGTTCTTGACACCTTGAGTCCCATGTTCCTGGAAGGAGCGAAAATTAACGGTAAAAATTACGCCGTGCCGACAAATAAGGAATTGGCTGCTCAGGGTGGAGTCATCTATCGTTCGGATATTGCCAAAGAGCTGGGTCTGGATATGACCCGCGTCAAGACAATTCAGGATCTTGATCCTATTTTATATGCCGTCAAGGAGAAAAGGCCCGATATGATTCCGCTGTTCCTGAGACAAGGGGATACGTTCAACGCGCATTACTTTGCCCAAACCGACGCGCTTGGCGATGCTACCATTCCATGCGTCATTCTGAAGGATCAGGACAGCACGAAGGTAGTGAAAACAAGCGAGCTTGACCGGTATAAAGAAACCTTGAAAATGACGCGTGATTATATGAAAAAAGGCTTCATCAACAAAGATGCGGCCACGACTTCACTTGGCACCGGAGACGCTTTAAAGGCAGGGAACGTGTTTATGATCGTTTCTCCTTTAAAACCGGGGAAAGATGCCGAGATGGCCAACGGGATTAGCCTGCAAGGGAAGCTGAAGCAAATCGAAATGACGGCCAAAACCGTATCGACCGGAGAAACCGCAGGCTCTATGCTGGGAATTTCGACCACGTCGGATGATCCGGTGCGGGCCATGATGTTCATCAACTTGCTGCATACGGACAAAGAGTTGAACAATCTGCTCAACTTTGGAATCGAAGGCGTGCATTATCGGAAAGTTTCCGACAACATCATCAAGGCGACGGATGCCACAAAGAATTACAGCCCCGGGGCCTCGTGGATGTTCGGCAATCAGTTCCTGAACTATATCTGGGATACCGAAGATCCGCAAAAATGGGATAAATTCAAAGAATTCAACAAGGATGCGAAAAAATCCCCCGGCCTTGGTTTTACCTTTAATGCCGAGCCCGTTAAAACGGAAGTTGCGGCGCTCGTGAATGTCGGCAAAGAGTACGATCCGGCTCTGGATACGGGTTCCGTAGATCCCGAAAAAACGCTTCCGAAATATACGGAGAAGCTGAAGGCGGCCGGTTTAGACAAAATACAGGCAGAGAAGCAAAAACAGCTCGATGCGTTCCTCGCAAGCAAGACTCAAGACAGGAGGTGAAGAGACGACTTGTTAACTTTATGATCAAAACTAGTAATTAAGGAGGCGGTGTGCCATGAGAATGAGAAGAAAATCGTTGCTTGCAATTGTAATCACCTTGATATCCGCTCTGTTATTATTTGCGGTTACGGCTTTTGCCGCCTGGAATGATGTTCGCAGCTCCTATGCGACCTACACTGGTTCGGGGTATGAAGGCGGTGCGGCTCTGCTTGATCCGATTCCGGCTGATATGGAAATCACGGCATTGAACCCTGCGGATTATAATTATAACGGCGTACAGTCTGCGCTCGCGGGCGCTTATTTGGAAGTGCAGGGACCCAAGGGGAAAACCGTCGTATATGTAACGGACCTGTACCCGGAAGCAGCACCGGGAGCGCTCGATTTAAGTCCAAACGCATTTTCTAAAATCGGGGACATGAGTGCCGGCAAAATCAATATTCAGTGGAAGGTAGTTAAAGCTCCGATCTCCGGGAATTTTACGTACCGAATCAAAGAAGGCAGCAGCCAATGGTGGGCAGCCATTCAAGTCAGAAATCATAAGTATCCTGTAATGAAGTTCGAAGTCAACAAGAACGGTACTTGGGTCGATCTGCCGAAAACTGCCTACAATCATTTTCTCAGCACGCAACAATTGGGTACTCAACCGCTTCAAGTCAGAATTACGGATATTCGAGGAATAAGTGTCTATGATACGATTCCTGGCCTTCCGGAATATGGCGGTGCTGCCTACTTTGTTCCCGGAAATGTTCAGCTTCCCGACTGACTTATAACCAAAGCCGCTTCGTTGCTTTAACTGAAAATCTTGATGACAGGGGCTTAGAAGTAATGCTTGGCCGTATTTTTAGGCTTCTAAATAAGACATGGCAGCTTCAGGGAACGTCCTGCAGCTGCCATGTCTTATTTTAGATTTTAGAAACCCGCGCCGGAAGCGCATACAATTGAATGAAAATGTCTTGGCCTGTGCATCCACAAGTTCTATAATGGAACTGCAGGTGACAGGTTGATACTTTTTTTGGTATATATAACTCTGAGTCCCAAAACTGCCGATTGTGATATGGGCTCAGTACAGCTCGAATCGGTTCTCTTCCTTTATTTCCCATTGAAAGCAGGTACAGAACATGAGCAATGCCAAGGAGACCCCCATACATAAGCTGATTGCGGATATTTTCAATATACTGGCTTTTACTTACAGGCAAGTTTTCATTTTCGAGCTGTTGTATAAGGCACTCACGCTATTCATATTTATACCGGCGATTTCTTTCATCTTTCACAGGCTTCTCCGCTTGGGCGGATATGTCGGTGCGACGAATTATGAGCTGCTGAATTTCGTTATGAGCCGCTACGGTTTACTATGCATGCTTATTTTGATCCCGGCCGCTACGGTATTGATATTTTTGGAATTTTCGGTTCTGGTGATCCTTTCGTACTACGGGCAAAAGAAACAAAGAATCGGGCTTATCCCGGCATTTCTGCAATCCGTGGCCTATCTTCCGTCGCTTTTCAAATACGGCTTTGTCGGCTGGGCCTTTTACTTACTGCTGGTCGTCCCTTTGCTGAGTTCGGGCGGCGGCTCCACCCTGTTGCCTACCCTGCAAATTCCGAATTTTATTTCCGGAGAGCTGTTGAAAACGGGCTGGGGCACGCTGCTCTATATAGGGCTGTTCGCCGTCATGACCTTTTTCAATATCCGGTGGATCTTCCTGCTTCATGTGATCGTCATTGAGGGAACAAGCAGCTTCCGGCAAGCCGCCAAAAAAAGCGCAGCTATCCTGAAAAAAATCTATATCCGAATGTTTGTGGCGCTGCTGTGCATTTCTCTTTTGTTTGCAGTCGTCGTTGTCTTGATTCTGGCCGCGGTGATTCTCATTTATATCGTGCTGCCTCAAGAGACGGCTTTTGCTGAAATTGCGTGGTTCGTCGTATCGAAGAGCGCCATCATTTCTTTGTACCTTGCTACCTTGTTTGTAACGCCGCTTTACATTACAACGCTCACCAGAATTTACATAGCCAAAGCGGACCCGGATCATGCCGTCCTGCAAATGCCCAACTGGAGCGACATTGAAAACCGTTCCTCCCAAAGCTACGGTCTGCTTCACAAGCATAAACGAAAGCTGATCGTACTCGGACTGATCATCGCCTTCGCAACGGCACTCGTGTTGGTTCCAGCCCTGACCGATATCCGGCCAAGCGATCAAAAAGCGACGGTGATGGCCCATCGCGGCTATATTTCGAAAGGCCCCGAGAATACGATCGATGCGATTCAAGGTGCTATAGACGCCCGCGCGGATTATGCAGAAATCGACATATTGGAAACGAAGGACGGGGAGCTCGCCGTCATTCACGACACCAATCTGAAAAGACTGACAGGCAGCAACGCGGAAGTGTACGATCTGACGATGGCTGAACTACGGAAGCTGGAAGTCAAACAAGGGAATTTCACAAGCCAAATCAGCAGTCTTGCGGAAGTCATGAACGCCGCTCGCGGAAAAATCAAGCTGAATATTGAGGTAAAAACACACGGAAAAGAACGTAATTTAGTAAATACGTTCATTAAGACCATTCGCGAAAATGATTTTCAGACGCATTGTGTCGTGCAATCGCTGGATTATGAAATCGTGCAGGAGATCAAAGCCGCGGAGCCGGCGCTTCAGGTCGGCTTCATCATGTTCGCCGGAGTCCCCGATATAGGGCAGATCCACGCCGATTTTGTCGTGATGGAAGAATATATGGTCAACGAATCGATCGTCGCTTCGGCCAAGCTGAATAACAAACCGATCTATGTATGGACGGTGAACGACAGGGATAATATGGAGCGATTTATCGGCATGGGGGTTGACGGGATCATTACGGATTATCCGGAAGATGCGATCTCCGTTGTGGAAGAACTGCGCAGCGGATATCTTGTTCCCCTCCTAAGGTGGCTCAACCTCCTGCGGATTTAAACATTCAATATAATGCATAAACATTCCCATGTGTAGATTGGTGAATGTTTATGCATTTTCTTTTGTGTCTGGATAAATAAACGAGTTCGTTTAGTGGGTTCTTCCCCTAGTAAAAAGCCAACCGCCGGCCACGAAAACAAGATAAAGTATAAGGTTATATCCGACGCCCGCCGGCAGCGAGCTGTTGAATAACAGCGCTTTGAAAAATAAGACGACATAAACGCGCAGCGAAGGAATCGCCGTTCCGATCGGGATCGCCGCAAGGAGCAGCGCCCACAGCAGCCAACCGACAGGGTGGTAGTACCCGGAGATCAGCATGCTTAGAAGCGCCATCACCATCAAATAAAAGGCGATTTGGTGAAGAAAAGAACCTGCCAAGCCAAAGTCAACCCAATGAAACGCTTCAATCAGATCAACGGTGTTCATGTAATTCCGGAGCACGCCCACTTCAAATTCAAACCATAAAGAATTGAACAAAGCGATGGCTGCTGCCCAGACGGCAAAGACGAAGTGAAGCGCTTTAAAATATTGCTCTCGGCTTGCGCCCAAATGTACGATGCGTTTGTAATAACGGAGCGGCAGCACGATAGCGATAAGGAGCAAAATGAGAATCAGCATGTTGCCGTCCGAAAGGCGGGTATTGTGGCTGCTGTCCGTACAGAGGCTAACAATGAAATCCGCCAGCCTTCCAAGCAGGATAAGAATAATGACGCACCAGATGTAAATCCTCATTTGCAAATAGGTTGCCTTTAAATGAACGGCCCATGCGCCCAACTTAGTGACCTCCTTCGATCAAATACGAGAAAAACTTTTGAAGTGTCAGATGTTCAATCGAAATGTCCATCTCGCGCGCCCGTAGCATGTCCCCGTCGTCCAACATTTCGTAAATAGCGGCAAGTGTGCCGCGGCCATAGGCTTCCGTATGTAATACTCGCTTACCGGTTGTAAACGAAGCCACCGCTTCCGAATTTCCCCGGATCAGATGAGCCGCCATGTGTATCCGATCCATCTCATCGTGAAGCAGGAGGGAGCCGGCTTCAATGATGTATACTCTTTCTGCGACGGTGGCGATTTCGTCAATTAAATGCGTAGATAGTAAAATCGTGCGAGGGTGATTGGCATAATCCTCCAGAAGCGCCTTGTAAAACCTTTCCCGCATCAAGACATCGAGTCCGAGCACCGGCTCGTCATATAACGTCAGCGATGCCCGGCTGGCCAGACCGATGATGTTTCCTACGAGCGATTCCGTGCCTCTTGATAGCTGTCTGATTTTTTTGCGCGGATCGAGCCGAAACGTCTCGAGCAGCTCATGAGCAAATGTCCAGTCCCAATTTGGATGGAAATTCGCAGCAAACTGCAAAACCTCGATAACCCGTGCTCCTCCGAAGGGTTTGTTTTTCTCGCGTACGAAACAGAAATCCTTCGGAAGTTCTCCTTTGCCCAGCTTTTTTCCTCTTACCTCGATTGTGCCGTAGTCCGGGAAGATTCCGCCTGCGATCATGTTAAGCAGCGTCGTTTTGCCGGCGCCGTTTCGCCCAAGCAAGCCGTAAATGACGTTTTCCTCCAGCTGCAGATTCAGATTCCGCAATGCGTCAGTTCGACCGTATTTTTTATTTAAATTGCCGCAAGTCAATGCAATGCTCACGGTTCGTTCATTCCTTTCTCAACTGTTTGATCATGTCCATAATCTCTTCGGTTGTCAGCCCGAGCTTGTCGGCTTCATTCAGCAGATTGGACAACAGTTCCTTGTAGAAACGATCTCTTCGCTTCATCTGAATCTTCTGCCTCGCATCGGTCGCGACATACATGCCAAGTCCTCTTTTTTTGTACAGAATACCTTCATTGACGAGCAGGGCGATCCCCTTCACGACGGTCGCCGGATTAATTTGAAACAGTTGAGAAAACTGCGCCACAGAAAGAATTTGCTCGTCCACACGGAAAGTGCCGTTCAGAATATCGTCCTCAATGATGTTGGCTACTTGTTGAAAAATCGGTTGTTTATCGTCGAAAGTGATGTTCATTGCCCCACCTTCAGTATATCGGTATGTTATCCATCTAGCATACCATAATGGATAGGCAAACAATTGTCAATAAACGATCGTTCGATCGGTGATTGACAATCATTTGAACATGAATTATAGTGTGCTACATGAGTAACATACTAGCATGCTGATCGAAGAGAAACTTGGCTAAAGGGAACTGACGAAGTTTCAATCATTGTTATTCGAGGAGATGTCCGAAGTGAAAAACTTAATCGAGTTCAAAAAAGTAACGAAACAATACAAAATCGGAGAAGTGCCAATCAATGCGCTTGATGGTGTTGATTTTTCCATTTCAGAGGGGGAATTCGTCGTTATTTTGGGAGCAAGCGGCGCCGGTAAAAGTACGATATTGAATATCCTTGGCGGTATGGATACGGCTACCTCAGGCCAGGTGTTTGTCGGCGATCAAGAAATAACAAAATTCAACGAAAAAAAATTAACTCAATATCGCGGTGAGAAGGTCGGTTTTGTCTTTCAATTCTACAATTTGATTCCGAATTTAACCGCACTGGAAAATGTTGAATTTGCCGCTGAAGTATGTAAAAACCATCTGGATGCTCAAGCTATTTTGCATCAAGTCGGATTAAAGAATCGAATGAACAGCTTCCCTTCCCAGCTCTCCGGGGGAGAACAGCAAAGAGTGGCAATTGCCAGAGCTGTCGCCAAAAATCCTTTGCTTCTACTCTGCGATGAACCCACTGGAGCTTTGGATTATGTTACCGGTAAATCCGTCTTAAAGCTTCTTCAGGATTTAAACAGGGAAATGAAAAAGTGCGTTGTATTGGTCACACATAATTCCGCAATCGCTCCGATGGCCGATAAAATTATTAAAGTGAAAAGCGGAAGGATCGAAAGTATTACGATCAATGATGTGAAACAAAGTGTGGAAGGAATTGAGTGGTAATGATGAAATTATTTTTAAAATTAGTAAGGGATATTAGACAATCGATAGGGCAATTCATAGCCATTGTTTCGGTTATTGCAGTAGGGGCTTTTTTCTATGCGGGGCTGATCACGTATAGCGATATCCTTAGTGCTTATACGAAGGCTTATTTTAAAGAGCATAATTTAAGCGATCTGAATGTGTATTACAGCCAAATTTCCAAAGAGGACGTGGCTGGTTTAAGCGAAATAGAAGGGATAAATAAAATAGAAGGACGCTATACGCTGGACGCCACGCAAGCGTTCGAAGGGTATAAAGCTTCAATAAAAATTCATTCAATCCCGGTGAACAATGAAATCAATACGCCTGCTATGGTAGAGGGCAGGGTCCCGTCCAAAAAAAATGAGATCATGCTAGATTCCCATTATGCCAAAGAACATCAGTACAACGTCGGCGATAAAATCAACATAACTTCAAATAAAAAAGACTACAGCTTTACGATCAGCGGTCTGTGCGAGAATGTCGAATATGCCAAAAAGAACGAAATCCAAGACCATAAAACCTTCGGAGTAGCTTATATGTCCGAAGAGACGATCCCCGAAATGGCAGACGGCTTTTTCTATAATGAAGTCTTGATTGATGCCAAAGAAGGCTACGATCCTGACCAATTAGGCAAATCGATTGAAGCCCAATCCAAACCGCTTTCCTATTTAAACCAGGTAAGTAAAGAAAGGACTTTCAGCTATTCGAAGCTAACGGAAACGATACATAATAATAACTTGATGAGCAAGGTTATCCCTTTGGTTCTTTTTTTGATAGGAGCTATTATCTTGTTCCTAACCATGTCGAGGATGATCGATTCTCAAAGAAATCAAGTGGGTATCATGAAGGCTTTGGGTGTAAAAAACAGAACGATCATGCTTCATTACATGGGATACCCTTTGCTGGTATCGATGATAGGCTCAATTCTAGGTTGCTCCATAGCCGCTATGGTATTTATTCCTTTAATAACGGCATCCAGTTCTAGGGCTTACTCTCTGCCGGGCATAAAATTCGCCCTTGATTTTTACTCGTTTCTTCCTCCCATGATATTCTCTAGTGCCTTTGGACTTCTCTCGTGTTACTTAAGCGGCAGAATCGTATTAAAAGAACGTGCGGCCCAAGCTATGCGTCCCAAACCGCCAAAGAAGATGAAAATGCTTCTCATCGAAAGAATTCCGGGCATTTGGAGTCGTATTTCTTACAGTTACAAGCTCATTTTGAGAAACATACTATTGAATAAACAAAAAGCTTTAGTGAGCTCGGTCGGTGTTGTGGCAAGCACGGTTTTATTGATAACGGCTTTCGGCACGCACACGGCCTTGCTAAAAGTAGCTGACCAGATCGAAGAGGTGTATGCTTATGATTTAAGAGTAGATTATGCGACAGGAGCATCTTCCGAGGCATCAAACCTCCCCTCCGGTATTAAACAAAAGTTTGATTTATCCGCCTCTCCTGTTGAATTCATAAAGGATGATAAAAAAGAAAAGGCTACTTTAACGGTCACTGAAAAAGAAAACAATCTCATTCATTTCTTTGACGAAAATAAAAATAAACTGTATTTGGGGAATAATGGCGTTTTGGTGCCCAAATCTTACGCCGATAAATATCATATTGTGCAAGGGGATCTCATCCAGCTCAAGTTCACAGCACCGGAGTTTAAAAATAAGACGATCGAGATGAAGGTTTTGAATATATCCACCCAGTATTCGAATCCGTCGTTTTATAGTACGCCAGCCTACTTGAAGAGCTTTGACATCGACTACAGTCCATCCTCGCTTTTCGTTGAAGCCACTAGCTCTACAGAGCTTGTAAGCGTTCGTAGCTTCTTTGAGCAAGATCCTCGCGTAGATAAGATTACAGATAAGAATGATCTTAAGAAATCAGCTCAATATATTGTGAAGCAAAACAGCTTTGTTTTTATCATGTTTATTATTTGTGCCGTCATCCTCTCCTTTGGCGCTATTTATACGATATCTTCCATAAACATTTATGAACGAAATCGTGAGCTTGCCACACTTAAGGTATTAGGCTATCCCAAATATAAAATAAACCGACTCATATTTTTTGAAAACATCATCCTAACCACATTTGCGGTAATTGTTGCTTTACCGATTAGCGGCTATATGTACACCATTATTGTAAAGGCGCTCTCCAGCGCCCATCAACAAATCCCGGATCAATTAAACGTTGTTGTATTGTTGGCAGCAGTTGTTCTAGCATTCCTGCTTACCATTCTGGCTAACTTGCTGCTTAGGAGAAAAGTAAACCAGATCCATATGATTGAATCTTTAAAAAGTATAGAATAATGGGAGTCGAGCAAGCCCAAAATAAGAATTGACTATTGACAGACCGACCAACGGTCTGTCAATATGTAGTTAAGAAACCGACGGTCGGTATGCAACCCTGAACCGTATTAACCTAGGAGGTTTTACGGAAGCGTTGTACCCGTCTTGATTTGATCGCCAATTCGGAAAGGAGATAAAGAAATGCTGAAAATTAGTGAGGGGCGAACAGCCGAAATTTTCGAGCAAGGACCGGGAAAAATTTTAAAGCTTTATCGAAGCGGTTTTCCGCCGGAAGCCATCAGGTATGAATATGAGATGAATCAGGCTATCGCTTCCTGTGGCGTTCCTGCCCCCCGTGCTTATGACTTAATACACTTTGAACAAAGGGACGGGATCGTTTTTGAACGGATCGAAGGTTCAACTTTTCTAAGCAGGATGGTTCAACATCCTGACGGCCTGGATCGTTTATCAAAAGAGTTTGCCGATCTCCATTATCAAGTTCATAGCTACAAGCTTGATGAACATAAAAAGTCATCCATCGTGAAACAAAAAGTGATATTAGCCCGAAATATACACAATGCACGGGAACTCTCGGACGATGTGAAAAAAAAGATAATCGATGTTTTGGAGCGGCTGCCGGACGGAGAATGTTTATGCCATGGTGATTTTCACCCGGATAATGTCATCGTCGGTGAACGTCCTTGGGTTATCGATTGGATGACGGGAATGGTAGGTAATCCTGCCGGCGATGTGGCTCGTACCGTACTCCTATTCCGCTTCGGTACGCTGCCTGACGAAGCGCCAAGAGCCGTGAAAGAAGCACTGCAGTTCATGAGTACTAAGATAAGCCGGATCTACCTGGAGCGCTATCTTTCATGCTCTGGTCTTCCATTCAGTGACATTGACGAGTGGATGCTCCCGATTGCAGCTGCGAGACTATCCGAATGGATTCCTAATCGGGAGAAAGAATTGCTATTCAATTTAATTGAGGAACGCTTAAGCTAATGGATTTTGCAAACCGGGAGTCGGTATGTTAGAGTGGGAAATGCCATCATGGACCGAAAAATGTGCAAATAAGGCTAGGGTGATAAGGTTATGACAACCGGAAACACGACTTTTCATACAATCATGGATACTACGGAGAGATTAATTCAGGAGAAGGGCTGCCGGCAAACCACGCTTCAAGATATTATTCGGGAAACCGGTCTGTCCAAAGGCGCCATTTACCATTATGTATCGAGCAAGGACGAATTGTTGGGACTCATCTTGAAATCGCGCGTAGAACAGTTGAATGAACGGTTCACGGAGATTGTCAACAGCCCGCAGTCTTCGGGACTGGGCGATCCCCTGCAGCTCATAGCCGAGGGGATGGTACGCTCGTCCAATCATCAGAACGTGACGAACTTGATCTTTATCTATCTGCTAGGGCAGATGGACAATCCGAAGGTTGCGGAAATCGTTCAGGAAGTTTACGGCTATACGATGCAGATCTGTACAAGATGGATCGATATTGGGAAGCTGCACGGTGCCATCCCTGCTGAAATCGACAGCGACGTAACCGCGGAGATGTTTGCCATGATCTTGTACGGGCTTCGCGTCAGAAGCACGATTACCCAAGAGCAAGGTCCTTTTGACACAAAAGATTTGGCGGCTTTCATGAGGCGGTCGCTGAGTTAAGGGCGGACCAAGGGGATAAAATGCGGAGGAACCACCGAAGGATGAAAAATCCAGTGCGGTGGTTCTTTTTTTCTCTCGTCTCCTATGCCATCATTGTAGGTGGGGGCGATGAAGGATGTTCCAGGATTTCAAGCTCGTCGGTGACCGTCCGGTCGCGATACAGGTGAAAGAATACGTCAAACGTTTAATTATAAAAGGGGCGCTTCAGGCGGATCAGAGGCTGCCCTCTACACGAGAAATGAGCGGTCTGCTTCAGGTGAGCCGCAATACCGTCATTGCCGCCTATGAAGGCCTGGAGGATGACGGATTTGCGTACGCGATTCCCGGCAAAGGCAGCTATGTCGCCGCTATGGTAGGTCATTTGGCGGCAGAGAACGGAGGAACTGACGGCCCAGCCGTCTGGCAGATCGACTGGAAGGCAAGAATGAACGAGTATGCCGTATCGGCTGTAGAGCTGGATAGGATCAAGCAGGGCATTCGCGGCAAAAAAGGAGCCATCTCGTTCACAAGCATCGCTCCGGATGAGCACCTGTTTGATCTGGGGGATGTCAGGCGAGCCTTTATGGACCGAATGGCCATCGAAGGGCAGGTGCTGCTCAATTACGGCTATGCCAAGGGCTACAAACCGCTGATCGATTACCTGATGCGTTACATGGAGAACAAGGGCGTTGATCTAAGCGGTAAGGATATGCTGATTACAGGCGGGTTTACAGAAGGCTTTGACATCGTGCTGTCGGCACTGCGCCCTTCTGCGCGCCGCGGAGCGGCCATTTGTGAAAATCCGACCCATCATACGGCGATCAAAAATTTGAAGTTGCAAGGCTTTGAAATTACCGGCATTCCGATGGAACGTGACGGTATGGATGTGGAGCGGCTGGAGGCGGTATTGCAGAAGCAGCCAAACCGCTTCGATCTGGCCTATTTGACCCCTTCCTATCACAATCCGACAGGCATCGTCATGTCGCCGGCCAAGCGCAGTGCCGTTATGAAATTAATGATGCGCTATCAGATTCCGGTGATCGAGGATGGATTCAATGAGGAGTTGCGCTACTCGGGAGCGCATGTTGCACCTTTAATAGCGACGGCAGGGCAAGGGAACGGAGTCATCTATATCGGCAGCTTCTCCAAGGTACTGTTCCCTGGCTTGCGGGTAGGCTGGGTGCTTGGAGACCGGGCGCTGATCGACACGCTGGAAAGTATTAAGCGTGCGCGCACCATTCATACCTCAACCATCGATCAATCGATTTTATACCAATATTTGCTTAATGGAAATTTCGATAAGTATGTCAAAAAAGCACGTACGGAGTATAAGCGAAAATATGAGCTGACCAAGGCATGCTGTGAAGCGCATCTTCCCGAGGCGCAGCTGTCCGGCGACGGGGGCTTGCATTTGTTCCTCACTTTCCCGACAGGCGTAAATACACGGCAATTGCTGGAAGCATGCACGGAACAGGGCGTTATTTTTACACCGGGAGACAAGTTTTTTATTCAAGAAGGCGAAGGGACGAATACATTGCGGCTTGGTTTTTCACGAGTAACGGATGAAAATATCGAGCGGGGGATTCGAATCATCGGCAAACAGGCGCGCAGCTTTCTTAAGGCATAACGATGAAGAAAAGAGCTAAAATGAGGTGTCGTGATGAAAATTGGCGTTATTATGGGCGGTATTTCCTCTGAGCGTGAGGTTTCGCTGCTGACAGGTCAAGAGATGATCCATCATTTGGATCGCAGCCGCTATGAGGTGGTTCCCATTGTGATCGAACAGCGAGCGGATTTAATCGCACTGGTTCAGCAGGCAGGCATCGATCTCGCGTTGCTGGCGCTGCATGGCCAGTATGGCGAGGACGGCACGGTGCAGGGAGCGCTGGAGACGCTGGGCATTCCATATACAGGAAGCGGTGTCCTGGCAAGCAGCTTAGGCATGAATAAGCAGCTGTCCAAGATGCTGCTGAAGGCAGCGGGTGTGCATACGCCTGCAGGATTTTGCTGGCAGGGGATGGATGATTATGATCCGCAAGCGGTAGAGCGGCTGGGTTACCCGGTTATTGTGAAGCCGAATACGGGGGGATCCAGCATCGGCATCCGGCTTGTACAGAATGAGAAAGAGCTGCTGCCGGCTGTTCAGGAGGCTTGCCGCTTGGATCAAGCGATCTTGATCGAGCCCTATATTCAAGGGACGGAGCTCACCTGCCCGATTGTGGATGGCGAGGTCTTGCCGATTATCGGCATTCGCTCCGCTCATTCGGAGTGGTTCGACTACAAAGCGAAATATGAGGCCGGCGGCGCTGAGGAGAAGGTGATTCAGCTTCCTCCCGTGATGGAGCAGCGTGTGCGCGAGGCGGCGCTGGCCAGCTATCGGCTGCTGCAATGCAAGGTCTATGCAAGGGTCGATATGATTTTGTGTCAGGATACGCCTTACGTGCTGGAAGTGAACACCTTACCGGGAATGACCGCGGGCAGTCTGCTTCCGAAGAGTGCGGCTGCTGCGGGTATCACCTTTACACAGCTGCTGGACCGTATTATTGCCAGCTCGCTCCATGAGCGGAAACAGGAGTGGGGGATGATGCAGCATGCTTAGTGAAGAGGGTACAGGGCGATTTTTATCCTCGCGTGTACGGGATATTCGGCCATCGGGAATTCGTGCTTTTTTTGATCTGAATGCAGCAGGCGGAGATACAATCGCTCTTGGGGTCGGAGAGCCTGATTTCGTTACACCGGAAAAGGTGCGGGAAGCTTGTATTCGAGCATTGCGCGAAGGGCAGACGAAATATACTTCGAATGCCGGAATGATGGAGCTGCGGGAGGAGCTTTCGGCTTATTTTGCCGGCAGCTTCGCGCTATCCTACGACCCCGGGCAGGAAATCATCGTGACGGTGGGGAGCAGTGAAGCCGTCGACCTAGCTCTGCGGGCCGTGATCGATCCGGGTGACGAGGTGCTGATTCCGGCGCCAAGCTATATCGCTTATGAACCGATTACCCATCTGCATGGCGGTAAAATTGTAGAGGTGGCGGCTACGGCAAAGGAGCGGTTCAAGCTGACCCCGCAAGCGCTGCAAGCGGCAATTACGCCTCATTCGAAGGTTTTGATGATCAATTATCCGTGTAATCCGACCGGAACAGTTATGACAGAGCAGGATTGGCTGCCGATTGCAGAGCTCGTTATCAAACATAATCTGGTCGTCATTTCGGATGAAGTTTATGCCGAATTGACTTACGGGAGAAAGCATGTCAGCATTGCCTCCTTGCCGGGCATGAAGGAGCGTACGATTGTCGTCAGCGGCTTTTCCAAAGCGTTCGCAATGACAGGCTGGCGGGTAGGCTATGCGTGCGGTCCGCGCGAGCTGATTGCCGGCATGCTGAAAATCCACCAGTACACGGCCATGTGCGCCCCTACCATTGCCCAGATTGCCGCGCTCGAATCATTGCGTCATGGCTTGGCTGCCAAGGATGAGATGATGGCAAGCTACAATGAACGCCGCAAGCTGTTTGTAGCCGGCTTGAATGCAATCGGGCTGGCCTGTCACGAGCCTGAGGGGGCTTTCTATGCCTTCCCTTCCATTGCTTCTACCGGCATGTCATCCGAGCGGTTTGCTCTTCGGCTGCTGGAGGAAGCGAAGGTGGCGGTCGTCCCGGGACATGTATTCGGATCGGGCGGAGAGGGTTTTATTCGCTGCTCCTACGCAACCTCGCTCGTCGATTTGGTGAAGGCGCTGGAGCGGATGGGAAGGTTTATGCAGGTGATGCAGCCGGTTTGATGAAGGCTTCAGCATATAGAAGAACCTAGAGAGAGCTTCAACTTCACTGCGGTGGGTTGAAGCTCTTTTTGTTCCCGTTGGAGTGACAAAGGGATAAAATTTTCGTAGACATTTGTTATAAATAAACATATCATAATGTTGTAAACGAATATTTATGTTTTATATTAACATTTTAATTTTGGAGGAGAACAACAATGCCGATAAAACCCAGACTGCAGCGCATGTTCAGCGAGCAGGGCAAATGTTTCGATGTGGCGATTGATCACGGATTTTTCAATGAGATCTCATTCTTGTCCGGTATCGAGAATATGCGGCAGGCGATCGCAACGATCGTGGAAGCCGGTCCGAATTGCATCCAGCTGAGCGTCGGACAGGCGGCACACCTGCCGTCGATCCCGGGGAGCCGGCGTATCGGACTCGTGCTGCGTACCGATGTCGCCAACATTTATGGTCAGGCGCTGCCGCGCTACTTATTCAGCGAGTTGATTGACAGAGCCGTCGAGCAGGCCGTACGCTTGGATGCCGTGGCCGTATGCGTGAATCTGCTGCTGCTGCCGAACCAACCCGAGCTTCATTATCAATGCGTGAAAAATGTAGCGGCGCTCCGCACCGAATGCGAGAAATACGGTATGCCGCTCATGGTCGAACCGCTGGTCATGCTTGCGAACGAAGTCAAGGGCGGCTATATGGTGGATGGAGATATCAACAAAATTATGCCGCTGGTGCGTCAGGCAGTGGAATTGGGAGCGGATGTCATTAAAGCCGATCCGTGCGACGATGTCGAGCAGTATCACCGGGTCATCGAGGTGGCTTCCGGCATTCCCGTCCTCGTGCGCGGCGGAGGGAGAGCCGCCGACGAGGAGATCGTGAGCCGTACGGTGCAGCTGATGCGGCAGGGGGCCTCGGGCATTGTGTACGGACGTAATGTCATTCAGCACGCTAACCCCGCCGGGATGACCAAAGCGCTGATGTCCATCGTCCATGACGGGGCCGATGAGGCGCAAGCTTTGGCTTGGTTAAGCAATACGGACGCCATTTCGCCTGTTAGGGAGCGCTGATCGGTCATGGCCAGAACAATTATCCGTTTCGGCGTTATCGGCTGCGGTTTAATGGGCAAAGAATTCGCCAGCGCGGCGGCTCGCTGGTGTCATCTGACCGGCGTAGACTTCGAGCCGAGAATCACGGCCGTCTGCGATGCCAATGAAGCCGCCTCACAGTGGTTCAGGGATCATGTGTCCAGCGTGGAGGCGGTCTACACCGATTATAAAAGCTTGCTTGCGGACTCGGCCGTCGATGCGATCTATTGTGCCGTGCCTCACCAGCTTCACGCGCAAATCTATGTCGATATAATCGAAGCAGGCAAGCATTTGCTCGGCGAAAAGCCGTTCGGCATCGATCAGGCGGCCAACAGGCTCATACAGGATGCCATCGACAGACATCCGGAGGTGATTGTCCGCTGCTCGTCCGAGTTCCCTTTCTTTCCCGGCGCACAGCAAATCTATCGATGGGTGCAGGAACGCAAATTCGGCCGAATCATCGAGGTGGAGGCGGGCTTTTGGCATTCCAGCGACCTTGACCCGACTAAACCGATCAACTGGAAGAGGCGAATCGCCACGAACGGCGAATATGGATGTATGGGCGATCTCGGCATGCATGTGCTGCATCTTCCGATGCGCTTCGGGTGGAGGCCCCGGTCCGTACGGGCTCTTCTGTCTCAAATCGTGCCGGAAAGGCCGGACGGACAAGGCGGCACGGTCCCTTGCGAAACCTGGGACAACGCCATTCTGGCCTGTGAAGCGCACACGGAAGACCAGCAGTTCCCCATGCTGCTGTCCATGAAACGGATCGCGCCCGGACATGCGAATACATGGTTTATCCGCATAGCCGGAACAGCGTTTTCCGCCGAATTTACCACCAAGCAGCCGAAGCAGATCGCTTCCTTGCCTTATTCGCCGGGCGGAGTTCAGGCTTGGCATGTGGCCGATGCGCCTTATAAATCGGCCTACGGCACCGTCACCGGCGGCATTTTCGAATTCGGCTTCCCGGACTCCATTTTGCAAATGTGGGCCGCGTTCTGCGACGAGCTGGCGCATGGCGACCGGATGCAGCAGCCTTTCCGCTGCGCGACGCCGCAGGAGGCTGGGTCCAGCCATCAGATTTTTACGGCGGCATTGGAATCGAATCGGACGGGGCGCACGATATCAATCGACTGGAGGAGCTAGCTTTGAGCCGTCATATTGCGGAAGTGGTGGTTGCAGGGCACATCTGTCTGGACATTATACCGACGATCGATGAGAAGCGGATCGGGATGGAGGGAATTCTCGTCCCCGGCAAGCTGATGAGCATCGGCCCCGCCGTGCTTTCGACGGGAGGCGCGGTTCCCAATACGGGGCTTGCGCTTCACCGGCTCGGCAGCCGGGTCAAGCTGATGGGGAAAGTGGGCAAGGATCCTTTCGGCGAAACGATTTTGTCGCTATTGCGGCAGCAGCAAGATGTTTTGGCGGAGGGAATGATCGTAGCCGAAGGCGAGACCAGCTCCTACTCCATCGTTATCAGTCCGCCGCAAACGGATCGGGCTTTCCTGCATGCGACGGGAGCGAACGATACGTACTCCGCCGCAGATTTGCAGACAGACCGGCTGGAGGGCTCGAAACTGTTCCATTTCGGCTATCCGCCGCTGATGTGCAGGATGTACGAACAGGGGGGGCGCGAATTGACAAGCCTGTTCCAGAAGGTGAAGGCTCTCGGCTTAACCGTGTCGCTGGACATGGCGAAGCCGGACCCGGAATCGGAGGCGGGCCGAGCCGATTGGCGGGCGATTCTGGCAAGCGCGCTGCCTTATGTGGATGTATTCATGCCCAGCTTCGAAGAGGTGCTCTTTATGCTGAATCGCGAGCGCTTTCATCAACTGTCGCAGGAGGCGGCATCTGATGACTTGCTGCCGTTGGCGAACGGGACCCTGTTATCGGAACTGTCCGGGCAATTGCTCGACATGGGTGCTGCCATCGTCGCGCTGAAACTGGGCGAGCACGGCCTATACGTCCGCACGACTTCGGACCCGGACCGCCTCTCCGCCATGGGCGCATGCGCCCCCGTTGACGGTTTGTCAGCGGGCTGGCTCGGCTGCGAACTGCTTACCTCTTGTTACGAGGTGGAGGTTAGAGGGACGACGGGAGCCGGCGATTGTACGATCGCCGGATTTCTATACGGCCTGCTGCGGGGTATGCCGCTCGAAGAGGCGGTTCATGCCGCTGTCGGCGTCGGCGCGTGCAACGTGGAGCAGGCGGATGCCGTCAGCGGCATCCCGCCTTGGGCCGACGTGCAGAGCCGGATGAACCGGGGATGGGCCAAGCGGGAGCAGAAGCTGGATTTGGCCGATTGGGTTTTGAACGAGCGGCAGGTGTGGGTTGGACCACATCATCATTTACGGAAGACAGGAAGGGATGCCGGATGAAAAGAAGCGAGATCAGAGAGGCGCAGCGGCGAACGGCGGCATTCTTGCACGCCGGCGGTATTGTGCTGACGCAGAAGGAAATCGAGGCGATCGAAGTCGCGGGCTTCGGTCTGGGGCAGCTTGAGGTGCAAGGCTTGCAGCTTATCACGTACGTGAACACGGATCGGTACTGCGCCAAGGAACTGGTCATGTTTCCAGGGCAAACGTGCCCCGAGCACCTGCACCCGCCAGTGGGAGGCGACCCCGGGAAGATGGAAACGTTCCGCTGCCGGGCAGGAAGCGTTTTCCTGTATGTAGAAGGCAAGCCGGCACCGGCGATACAAGTGATAGTTCCGGCAGATGGCGAGCCTTACTACACGGTCTTCCACGAAATCGTGCTGCATCCCGGAGAACAATATACGATTCAGCCCGGCGTCAAACACTGGTTTCAGGCTGGCGCAGAGGGAGCGGTTATTTCCGAGTTCTCCAGCACAAGCCGGGACGAATTCGATATTTTCACCGATCCCCGCATCGAGCGGATTCCGGTCATCCGGGAAGACGAATAGAGGCTGCGGCCATGAAGCTGTACGGCAGGGAATGGTCGCGACGGGAATTGGAGGCGCGCGTAGGGCGGATCGAGCAGATCGCCGGTATTCGGCGGTGGGTCGCAGCCGAGGGACGGGAGGCTGGCGTCGAGCAGCTGCATGTCCGCACGGGAGCGGGGCTGAGCTACTGGGTGACGCCTACCAAAGGATTGGATATCGCCATGGCCGATTACGGCGGTGTGCCGATCAGTTGGCAATCGTGCAACGGGGATGCGCATCCCCGTTACTATGAAGCGCAGGGCGACGGCTGGCTGAGGACGGCATCGGGCGGTCTGCTGATGACCTGCGGCATGATGCAGGTCGGTTCGGCCTGCGAGGATGAGGGCGAACCGCTCGGACTGCACGGGCGGGCGCATCATACGCCTGCCAGGCAGGTGACTGCGGCAAGCAATTGGGACGGCGACGAGATGGAAATGCGCATCACCGGCATCGTCGAGGAGGCGTCCTTATTCGGCGGCTATTTGCGGTTGACGAGACGGATTAGCAGTTTTCTCGGGCAAAATTCGATTCGGATCGAGGACGAGGTGCGAAATATGGGCTTCCGGCGCTGTCCGCATATGATGCTTTATCATTTCAACTTCGGCTTCCCCCTGATGGACGAAAATACGGCGATCCGCTTCCCGGCGGCGAACGTGCGGGCGCGGGAGCCTCAGACGCCTGTGGACGGCTACGATACGTGGCAGGCCCCCGACCCCGATTATCGGGAGCGCGTTTACCTGCATACCGGGATCACCGATCCGGCAGTCCGCATCGTGAACCGGAATTTCCCGCTGCCGGACGGAGGGCGGCAGGTGGAGGCTGTCTTGCGATGGTCGGCGGATACGCTTCCGAACCTCCTTCAGTGGAAAATGCCGGGGGCCGGCATGCATGTGCTCGGGATCGAGCCCGCCAACTGCGGCGTCGCGGGCCGGGCTATGGAACGCAAGCGGGGCACGCTCGTCTTCCTGGAGCCGGGAGAAACGGTCAATTACCGGATCGAGTTGAACCTGGCATGAGTTGTTGGGATAATAGAGGCATCGACGATTAAGAAATGAGGTTTCGCATGACGTTACACCAATTGAACCAACGCCAACAGATGATTTTGAACCGGATGGCGGAAGACGGCGAGGTGAAAATCGCCGAGCTGAAGATCATGTTCGACGTTACCGAGATGACGCTGCGCAGAGATTTGGAAAAGCTGGAGCATTGGGGCTATATCCGGCGTATATTCGGCGGCGCGATCCTGCTCGGCAAAGATATCGCTCTGCAAGAGAGGACCAGCGTTCTCATCGAGGAAAAGGCGCGCATCGGCAAGCGGGCGGCCTCGCTGGTGGAGCCGGGGGATTCCATCTTTCTCGACGGGGGCTCGACGACACTCCAGGTCGCCAAATATTTGCAGCCAGACCGGCAAATCACGGTCGTCACCAACGCGCTGAACATCGCTGCGGAGCTCCAGAACAAGCGCATCCCGACGATTGTGATCGGAGGCATGATGCTGGACAGCACCGCCACGCTGGTGGGGCCCGTAGCCGCTGCAGCCCTTGCCAAAATGGCGTTCAACCGCGTGTTCATCGGCACGACGGGGATAACGGTCAAGCACGGTTACAGCAACTCGAACATGCACGAGGCGGAAATCAAGCAGTTGGCCATTGCGAAGGCCACGGAAGTGAACGTCGTGGCAGACCATACGAAGTTTGGCCGTCAGGACCTGTTTTCTTTCGCCCCGCTGCACGGCATTCACCGCATCGTGACGGACGGTTCTCCGGGCGAGGAGCTGAGGGCCGCGCTGGAGGAAGCTTCCGTTGACATTTTGCTAAGCTCCTGACCGCAGAAAAATGATTAAAGCATACTTTCGCCGTACAGGCAATAGTATGCTTTTTATGTTTTCTTAGGCGGCAAGCGAGTTCCGATTGTGCGACAGGTTTGAAAATTGACTTTTGCCCCAGAAGAAGCAGTATTCGAACTAGGCAAGGTCCGCCGGATTCTTTATGGTGAATATGTGAGACAACGGTGACTTCGACAATCGGGAAGGAGTATCAGAATTATGAGTTTCGTGAGGGAGATTACAAGAAACCGTCAGTTGTATATTTTGGCGGTTCCCGGCATGATCTTTTTGGCTATTTTCTCCTATATTCCGATGCTGGGCCATTTGATCGCGTTCCAACGCTTTCAGCCCGTGAAAGGCATATGGGGCAGCCAGTGGGTCGGCTTCGATAATTTCAAGTTTTTTTTCGGAGGACACGACTGGCTGCGGGTTACGTTCAATACGGTGTATCTGAATATGCTTTTTCTTATTTTCGGGATCGGGATCGCTATCGTGCTGGCGATTATCGTCAATGAGGTTCGGTCCGCGCTGATCAAGAAATTGAGCCAGTCGTTCATTTTCCTTCCTTATTTCATTTCTTGGCTGGTGGTCAGTCTGATGATGCTCGCATTCATGAGCACGGAGGGGCTGGTGAACAACTTGCTGAAGAGTGCGGGGATCGATGGAGTGAACTGGTATCAAAGCGTGCATTTGTGGCCGTTTCTGCTGACGCTGGTTTACATCTGGAAGTTTTCCGGGTACTATTCCATTATCTTTTTGGCTGCGATTGTGGGCATTTCCTCCGAATACTACGAGTCGGCGAAGATCGACGGAGCGACCCGGTTCCAGCAAATCGTTCATATTACGATTCCTTCGATCCGATCGGTTATCGTTGTGCTGATGCTGCTGGGCGTAGGCCGTATTTTCTTCGGGGATTTCGGGATGATCTACGGCATTATCGGCGACAACTCGATCCTATACCCGACGACGGACGTCATCGATACGTATTCGTTCCGCGCGCTGCGCCAGTTAGGCAACTTCGGCATGTCGTCGGCCGTCGTCTTGTACCAGTCGATGATGGGACTCGTGACCATCCTGATTTTCAACCGGATCGCCAAGAAAATCGATCCCGATTCCAGTCTTTTTTAGGAGGGGCTTATGGAAGCCATAGCTAAGGTATCACCGGACAAAAAGGCACGGACGCGAATCCGGACGGATACGTCCTGGCGGGAGAAAATGTTTGTAGGGTTCATCTATCTGTTCATTATCGGGTTCAGCCTGATCTGCGTTATTCCCTTTTGGATCGTTCTGGCGGACTCCTTCGCTTCCGAAGCGAGCTTCCTTCAGTATGGATACCAGATTCTTCCAAGCGAGTGGAACCTTGACGCTTACAAGTATTTGCTGCAAGGGGGCCAGTTCCTCACCAGCTACAAGAACTCGCTGATTGTAACGGCGGTCGGCACCGTTCTGGCCGTCGTCATGACCGCCATGTTCGCCTACGTGCTGGCGCATCCGAAGGTGAAGTACCGCCATGCGCTTTCCTTTTTGACCTATTTGGCGATGGTGCTCGGAGGCGGTCTGGTCGGGTTCTACATCATGGTGACCAATTGGCTTCACCTGAAGGACTCCCTCTGGGCGCTCATTCTTCCGTATTTGTTGAATCCGTTCTATGCGTTCATTCTCGTGGCCTTCTACAGATCGCTGCCCTTCGAGATCAACGAGGCCGCCACGATTGACGGAGCCGGCGACATCCGGCTCTTCTACAAAATTATATTGCCGATTTCGACGCCGGTGATTGCGACGGTCTCGCTCTTCTATGCGATCCAGTACTGGAACGACTGGTATTTATCGCTGCTGTTCATCGACAATTACAAGCTGCATCCGCTGCAGCTCATGATTCGTCAGCTGATTTCGAATCTCAACGTTTCCGCCTATGTCGGCGGCGGCGGCAGCTACCAGGTATCGGCGCCGACGAGCGCTATCCAACTGGCGACGGTCTGCCTGACGATCGGTCCCATCGTGTTTCTGTATCCGTTTCTGCAAAAGTATTTCGTAAAAGGCATTACGATTGGCGCTGTGAAAGGCTGAGCGTACGGAGGATTTATCCGAGTTCTCTCTCGGTACCATACAAACACAGGAGGAACGCAACATGAAGATGCAAAAATGGACAGGTGCTGCAATAGCGTTGGTGCTGCTGACAAGCTTGCTGGCGGCCTGCAGCGGCAATTCGGACGCCGGCTCCGCCGCGACGAACGCGCCCGGAAGCACGGCGAAGGGGGATGGGACGAAGAAACCGGACCCCGTTACGCTCAAGATTATGGTGCCGGGGGACAGGCCCAAAGATTTCGACGCCGTGATTCAGGAAGCGGAGAAACGGATGGCCGACTCGCTGAACGTGAAGCTGGACGTGGTCTTCGTGCCATGGGCCGATCTGGCGCAAAAAACGCAGGTGACGCTGTCCTCCGGCGAGAACATCGATCTGATCTTCGATGCGCCCTGGCTGCACCTGACTCAGCAAATCGCCGCGGGCAGCTACGAGCCGCTGGACGATCTGCTGAAGCAGTACGGGCCCAACATTCTCAAGAACCGCCCGCAGCAAATGTGGGACGCCAACAAATTCGACGGGAAGATCATGGGAATCCCCAATGGCAATTCCTTCGTGCAGGGCCGCGTGTACTATGTGAGGAAAGATCTTCGCGAGCAGCTCGGTATCGCGCCGATCAAAACCTATGACGACTTGATCAAATTCGCCTACGCGGTGAAGGAGAAGGTGCCGAACATTACTCCGCTGGTTCCGGCAGGCCAGGATGTAAACAAAGGCTTATCTGAAGGCGCTTACAGGCACTATTGGGCGGATAATAAGGAGAACATCCAACCGAGTCCTGCGCTCTCCGAATCCCTCATCCTGTACACGAAGAACAATGACGGGAAAATCTACAACCTGTTCGACGAGATGGAGCCGTCGGTCTGGTCCTGGATTCAGAACGCGCGCAAGCTGTATCAGGATAAAGTGATCAGTCCGGACGTGCTCGCCATCAAGGAGGTGATGGAGCCGGCCAAACAAGGCAAAGCCGCGATTGTGGTCAGCAACGATTTCGGGGTGAAGGACGACATTCAGAAAGCGCTGAAAAGCGGCAATCCCAAAGCGGAGTTCGAAGCGGTCACCTTCATGAATTTGACCAAAGGCGCCGTGCTGACGAACTCGCTGCAATACAATTTCATCTCGGTTCCCGTCGTGAGCAAGCACAAGGAGCGGGCGATTCAGTTTCTGGACTGGGCGAACCAGAAGGAAAACTACGATTTGCTGGTCTACGGCATAAAGGACAAGAACTGGGAAGCGGTCGGGGACGACCAGTATAAATTCAAAGGCGACGGCTACAAATGGTTCCCTTACGTATGGGTATGGAATCCGACGACCGACCGGCAGGACGCCAGCCAGGACGAGGAGACCAAGAAGCTCAACAAGTGGACGGCGGACGCCGGCAATTTTACGATCGACAAGCTGTCCGGGTTTACCTTCAACAACGCTCCGGTCAGCAACGAGATTTCCCAGTACACCAGCATGGAGGCGAAATACTACTCGGCTTTGTTCAACGGCGTTGTCGATCCCGAATCGTATTGGGCCAAATTCAAGGCGGAAGCGGCGCCGTTAGCCAAAAAAATTCAGCTGGAAGAGCAGAAGCAGATCGACGCTTTTCTCGCCAAGAAGTAAAACCGGCCTCATCGCCATTATCGAACCTCACAGATGCCGATATTTGTGCTTTAATATAGGGGACAAGAAACGATGAAGGGGAGTTCAGATGCTGCGGTTACTGCCGGAAAAAACATACCTTCGAAATTTTTTGAATATGGGCCTGTTATTTACGGTTATTATTCTGTTGTTCTCCTATTTGTTAAGGCAGCAATATTCCAGGCAGGCTTATGAGGATATCAATCAATTAATGGCAACAAAGACGGACAGCCTGAGCCAGGGGTTCGAATACCAGCTCGATCATCTTCGTTCGTACGCGTTGAATATTTACCAGGACCCCGAAATTACGAATTGGTTAATGTCCGATCAGAACGAGCCGCTGTCTGCGGCTGCCGCGTTCAAATCGGTATCCAAATATATGAGCCTGCAGTCGTACATTGCCTCGACGTATCTGGTGAACCGGAAGACGGGGCAGGTCATCAATTCGAAGGACGGCATCCATACGTTTGCGGATTTCGAGGATCAGGCGATGCTGACCCGCATGAGCGAGCGTCCTCCGACGATGCTGCGATTTTTTGACCACACGGTGGCAGGCCAATCGTATTTGGCGCTGACGGTGCCGTCGAACCGCTCGCCAATCGCCGGTCAAGGATATGTCGTCATCCTGCTGGACAAAGGTCTGCTGGAGAAGTATTTGCTCCAAAATCTGAATGATGCGACTGCCAGCATCCGCATTGTGGACGGTGAGCGGCATGTCATTCTCGGCGGCTCCGACGCTTTCGATACCAGGCTGCTCCAGCCGGATTTGAAAAACCATCAAGTGTACCTGGGCGACAACGTGTATCTTATTCATGCCCATGCGTTTAAAGTCGAGGACTGGACACTCTACTCCACCGTCAAATTGAAAGATATCAGTAAAAATATCGACAGGATCGAGCTGGAAATTTTGGGCATGTGCCTGTTCCTTCTCCTCCTGCTCTCGGCGCTGACCTTCTGGAACTCGCGCCGGCATTTCAAGCCGTTCAGCCAGTTGGCCAGTCAGATGAAGAAAACCGTGGCTTCTACGATGCCCGCTCCCGGCAACAAGCGGATTACGGAGTTCGCAATTATCAAGTCGGGCCTCGATCATATGGTCAAATCGATGGAAGAGATGAACAATGTCATCCGCAACCATCAGGAGGTGATCAAAAACGAATTCATGCGGCAGTGGGTGCTTCAAGGCACGTATAACGAAGCCTTCCTGCAAACGGGCGGCCTTCGTCTGCAAGCGCTGCTGAGCTCGGATATTTATTTGGCTATCATGCGGATTAACCGCTTTCAAGCATTCTCGGAGCGCTATTCCTATGCTTCGAGGAAGCTGCTCCTCTATGCGATGGGCAACATTGCGGGAGAGGTGCTGGCGAAGCATGGCTTCATATCCGAGACCGTCGATCTCGGAAGCGACCATCTGGTCGTGATGATCGGCGGAGGCGGGCAGGGCGTGACGCCCGCGCAGGCGTTGTACGAGGCCCGGCAGGAGATCGGCAATTGGCTGCAGTTCCAGGTGACTGTCGCGCTAAGCGGGCGTACGGCGGTGCAGAGCAATATTCGAGCCGTGTACGACAGGACATGCGATCTGACCTTGCTGCGGTTCTTCAACGAGCAGGATAAGGTGTATGCGGAAGAGGACCTGGGCCCTTATTGGTCTGAGCCTAAGCCGGATTTCGACGAGAAGCTGGTGCAGGAGTTGATCCAATCGGTGCGCAAATCGCACAAAGAGAAGGCTCGCGAGCAGCTCGACAAGCTGTTCGCCAGACTGCAAACCCTGACCTATGCCGAGTGCCAATTTCAATTGAAGCTGCTGCTTTTCTACATGTTCAAGGCGTTCAATAAAGTCATGGCCGATCAAGAGACGGGGGGAGCGGACTTGCTCCTTCAGAAGTTCGATACGCTCATGGATGTGAAGGATTGGATCTACAGCCAGTGTGTCACAATCATCGACAGTGTTGCGCTTAAGCATTCGACGTCCAACAGGAAGGAAGAATTAGCCTCGGAAATTTTCGACTACGTGAAGCAGCACCTTCACGATCCTATGCTCACTCTGGAAAGCATTGCCGATTACCTGGTTCTTTCTGTCAGTTATGTGCGGCTGGTCTTCAAAGAAACGTATCTGGTGACGTTATCCGATTTCATCCATCAAGAGCGGCTGGAGCAGGCCAAAAAACTGCTGGTTTCCACGGATTTGCCCGTGCTCGATATTGCCGAGAGATCGGGCTTCCAATCGAAAACGACGTTCTTTACCTCGTTTAAAAAGTATACGGGGCTGACGCCTAATCAGTACCGGGAACAAAACAGCGAATGATTGCGGTCGTTCGAAAGCGATTTATCGAGGAGGATCGATGATGCTGGGAAAAAGTAAACGATGGCTCTGCCTGCTGCTGACAGTGGCGCTTGCACTGTGTAATCTGCCTGCCCTATACGCGGCGGAAAGCGGGCCGTATACGCTCGTGAACTTGTTGGCTGCCGATATGGATACACATTTTGACGGGGGAACAAGTCCCTTTACGCTCGATAAGAGCACGGCCGGAGGGTCGCAGCGGATCGTTCAGGTTAACGGCAATAATGCGCTGGAGTTTCGCGATGCGTCACAAGGGTCGAACCTGGCCAGTTATTTCTATTACCAATTGAACAGCGGCAGCCTCAAGGACCGGATTAACGAAATTTACAATAGGCCGGCCGGGAGTTCCCCGGTGGAGTTCGTCTTCTCCTACAAGCTTCTGCGCAGCGCGGCCAGCGACAAGCCTGTCGCCAAAGATATATATGCGCAGATCCAGTTCGCCCCCTACGACAATAATCTGGTCCCGCGTTTTCCCGTGGATTATCCGAGCATCGCAGGGACGGCAGCCTACCTGAGCGGCCAGCCGAACGTGCTGAAGACCGTGGATGATAGCGATCTGGCCACCTACCGGTTCAAGGTGTACCCGAACGGCGGCCAGCGCAATATTACGAGCATTAAGCTGGCTTTCTCGGTGCGTGTCGATACCGGCGGGACCGACGAGGCGTATATTGTCGACGACCTGGCGATTTCCGAAGTGAGGAGCCAGCAAGCGGAGGATACGGAGCCCCCTTCGGTCCCTTCCCACTTAACGCTAGCGGGGAAAACGGATACGAGCGTCAATCTGACTTGGACGGCATCGACGGACAATGTGGGCGTTACGCGGTATGACATTTACCGGGATGGCGTTTTAAACGGTTATGTAAGCGGCGCCACGACGTCGTACGCCGCCATTGGGCTGTCGCCTTCAACGACTTACCGGTTCGCCGTGAAAGCCCGGGACGGGTCCGGGAACGTATCTGCGGCCAGCAGCGAGCTTGCCGTCACGACGGACCCGTCGGCAGGGGGACTGCCCGCGCCCCTTGGCAACCGCGATATCGGCGATGTGAAGACGGCCGGCAGCGCCGTCTTCGATGCGGCCGCTGGCCGGTTCAAGGTGCAGGGCTCCGGGAGCGATATCTGGGGAACGGAGGATGCGTTCCATTACGTGTACCGGCCTTGGACAGGGGACGGGCAGATCGTGGCGCGCGTCTCCAACATCGAGAACGGCGTCACTTGGACGAAGTCTGGGGTCATGATCCGGGGCGGCATATCGGAGCAGTCGCCGTATGCGATGATTGCGGTTACACCCGGCAGCGGCGTCTATTACCAGGACCGCCAGCAAGCGGGGGGCGCCTCCACCTCGATGGCGGGGACGAAAGCGGCGGCGCCTTATTGGGTGAAGCTGGTGCGGGTGAACAACGTGATCAGCGCCTACGATTCGATAGACGGAATTCATTGGGCGCTGGTGAAGAAAGCGGCGCTCACGCTGCCGGAAACCGTATATATCGGCCTGGCGGTGACGAGCCACAACCCGGGCAAGCTGGCCGGTGCGGAATTCGATCAGGTGAGCATCGGCGAGGTGACCCCGTCGGACGGCACCAGCTCGCCATATCCGGGAACGGTCCAAAGCAGGCGGCAGTGGCTGTGGGATAAGACCAAGACCATGTCCGAAATGGGGCTGCAGCTCAACATTTCGCAGTACGTCGCCCAAATTCTCGACGGACAGAACGTGGCGGTCAACCTGCAAAAGATCGATAAAATGTTCCAACTTTACGATCCGGAGCAGTATAAAACGGTGTCCAAAATGTATGCGTATCTTATGATCGGCGATCAATTCAGCAGCACGATGAAAGAGCATGTCAAATCGTATTTTTCCCAATATGCGTACGCCAAGCTGCCACAGACCGAGAATCTCCGGATGAGCAATTATACGGCCGGCTATTTGGTGGGGCAGTATTTGCCCGATCTGAAGGATCTGAACGGCAAGTCGGGGGCGGTTCTGAAGAGCGAGAACAGAGCCAACATCGAAGCGATGATCGATGCCGGGGTTCATTACGGCTGGGCCGAATATGAAAGTCCCGAATATACGTTTATGACGTATTTTTGTCTGAATGCTTTGTACCAGTATACGGACGAGCCTGCTTTTAAGCAGAAGGTCAAGATGGCTATGGACGTCATGTGGTTCGAATGGGCCAACGACTGGATTGACGGAACCTTCATTTCCACGTCCAACCGGGCCAAGGGCGATTCCGTTTCGGCGAGCGATCTTAGTTGGCGCGGGGCGGACCATACGGCGCTGTCCTGGATGTATTTCGGAGGGAACCGCGCACAGGAAGGCGTCGGCGAATCGGACGGCTTCGTGCCTTCGGCGTACCGTCCATATTTGGAGTACCTGGGTATGGTCATATACAACGGAATGAGCTATACGCCGCCGGAAATGGCCGTTCGCATCGGGCAGTCGACAGGTAAAGATTACCAATCACGCAAAACCAATCTGCAAAATTCGAGCGGCCGCAATTTGAAAACGTACCGTCAGGCCTACGTCCGCCCGACATGGGGCTTGGCCAGCGAGGTGACCTACAACCGGGTCGACAACTGGATCGAGGATATCCCGGTAGCGCTGCGCTGGCAGTCCGCCAAGCCAAACCCGCTGTTCAGGGTCAATGCCGATCAGGGCGACAGTCCGATCGGGAATTACGACCAGCCTGCGAACCACCGGATCATGCAGAACGGCAAAACGGCGGTAGCCGTGTACAAGCTGCTGAACAGCCCCAGCTCGAACTATCTCAACGCCATGTTCCCGGATACCGGCTCGATCGTCACCCGGGAGGAGCAGGCCGGATGGGTTTTCAACAATACCGGCCCGATGTATTTTGCCTTCAAGATGGTCAAGCCTTACGCCTGGTACTACCAGACGCCGACCGATCCGGCGAACAAAGTCAAGACGACGGCGCAGCTGCATCCGACCAAGCAGCTCTTCTACAACTACAACATTCTTCGCAGCCAGGCGGACAAGAACGGGTGGGTGCTTGAAACTGCCGACGCCTCGGAATATGCGGATTTCGCAAGCTTCAAGAATGCGGTGCTGACGAATACGACGTTGGACAGCTCTCATATCAATGAGGCGAACCCGCGGTTGATTTACAAGAGCCTTAGCGGGGATACGTTGGACATCACTTTCGACGATGGAGCAGGAGCCTATAACAATACGCACCGGATCAACGGCAATCCCATCCCGTATTCGGCTTTCAAGCTATTCGATACGCCGTGGCTTCAGCAGGATCAAAATTCCGATCTATTCACGGCAGCTCAAGGCGGGGAGATACTGACATATAACTTTGCCAATTGGACGATCACCAAGCAAGGCGAGGCCGCATCGGTGCCGAACGGCAGCTTCGAGCAAGGGACAGACGGACCGGAAGCTTGGACGTACGGCGTCTGGGCGGGAACCCCGGTCTCCACTTGGGACACGGTCACGGCCAGAACGTACGGCCATTCGGTGAAAGTCGAGAATACGGCATCCGGCGATGCAGGCGGCTGGCGCCTTGCCGGCGATCGCTTGATTGCCGTCGACCCGGGGTCCGTCTATACGCTCAAGGCTTGGGCCAAGACGGATCAGGCCAACGCGACCGACGGCACCCGCGCAGGCATCACCTTCTATAAGAGCGACGGGACTACGGTCACCGGACCGGCGTTACCTTGAATCAAAGCGCGCTGTCGCTGGCAGCGGGGGCCGCGGCCAGCTTGAGGGCGGCAGTCGTTCCGGCGGAAGCGACGAACCAAAAAGTGACGTGGAGCTCAAGCAACCCGTCGGTGGCAACGGTCGATGGGGCCGGGAAAGTAACGGCGTTAGCTCCCGGAACCGCGGTCGTCAGCGTAACTACGGAAGACGGACACAAAACGGCCGCTTGCACGGTCACGGTGACGACAGAGCCGCTGTTTGCGGACAGCTTTACCGGGGGGCTCGGCCAGTGGGATCTGTTCGGCAGCACGGCATGGCAAATTCAAGGCAGCGGCACCGAAGCTCGGCTCGCGGGCGCGACAACGGCTGCATTCCCGCAGCGGGCTGTGGTGAAGCCGTCCGCGCTTCCTTACACGGTTTCCGATTACAATCTGGTCTTCACCGCCAAGGGGGACCGCTTCCGGACGATGTTCCGGTACGCATCGAGCACCGGCTATTACTTCTTGGAATTTAAAGATACGAAATTCGTAGAATTATGGAAATATCCCAACTCGTCGGCGAACGAACAGGTGGGGACCGCGGTCGATATCGGTTCCGCTCTGCCCGGCTTTGATACGGCGGATTGGCACCAGTATCAAGTTGAAGTCCGCGGAGCCGAATACAAGCTTACGATCGACGGAACGGTCGTCACGACGTTCATCGACAGCACGCTGCCGGCCGGCGGCGTCGGGTTTTCGCTGAAAAGCGTAGGACCGGTCGCGTCCATGGATATTCGACAGGTAGAGGTTAGACCGGTCATCACCACGACGCAGTTGTAACGGAAAAGGCCCGATCCCGCATAGCGGCGGTCGGGCTTTAGGCTTGTCCGGAGCCGGTGCGGGCCAAAGACAATTCCCCCGGGCAAGCTGACCGGCTCGGCCCGGCAGCGTGGGGCGGAACAGGCTACCTTTCACATGTCCTGTCTAGCCCTTTTTGCCGTCCGCAAAATCCGATGGCGTAACGCCGAACAGCCTGCGGAACAAGCGGGTAAAATACACCGGCTCCATCCCGACATGAGCCGCAGCCTGCCGGATTGCCATAGACGGCTGCTGTTCCAGCAGCGAAGCTGCCGTCTGAAGACGAATTCTTTGCATGTATTGCAGCGGAGTCGTCCCTAGCGATTCTCGGAATAGCCGTGTAAGCTGTTTGGGCGAATAGCCGACATGGGCCGCCAGCTCCGTCACCGTGAGATTACGCTGCAGATGGTCCTGCAGGAAGCGGGTGGCACGGTAGACGACGGAATGGGGATAGCGATCCGCACCCGTGACTGCTGCGTTTGCCCTTTCATTGTCCGCTGCGAGCTGCTTTTTTATCTCCAGACAGAAGGAGAAGAGAAGCTCGGCCGTCACCCAGGGGTCATAATTCGGGCCGGAATGGCCCCAAATCCGCTGCAGGAGATCATACAACCGACTCCAATTACGAAGAGGAGCGCGAAAGAAGGTTGAACCGAAGCCCCAGTTAGCCAAAAGCCCCTTGCTTCCCCCACATCCGCCGTCGCCATGATCGCTCCCACTACGTCCCTCCTGCCGATCCACGAACGTCAGGTACCCGACACTCCAGGGCTCCGCCCCTTGAGGCCCACACTCGTAGGGAAGCCCTGCGGGAATGTACAGTAGTGTCCCGGGAGTGATCAGGCTCCTGTTGTCCTCTCCAAGAAGCCGAAAACACCCTGTCCCCGAGAACGTAAGGAAGAGCTGATTCGCGGAAAATCCCTCCAAGCGTGTCAACAGCTGCTGCTCCTCCGTGCCGACAGTATAGACGGTGAAGGGGATGTCCGGATCAAGCGGGCCGGTTAAATTGCTTCGAAGATGAAGATGGTCCATGTGTCACCTCAATATGTCCGTTTTGTACTAGATATTGTCCGCTTTCGTATCTGTAACCGTAACCGCTATCGCACTATAATTTTAGCGTAGATACCAGAATTATCAACCGGCTGAAAGGAAGCGATTCGATTGTTCACCAGCAACCACATTTGGCAGGACCCTAATGTACTGCATATCAACCGCCAGGAGGCTAGAGCCAGCTATATCCCCTATGCAGATACGGAATCGGCCAAGACCGGACAAAGAGGAAGATCGCCCTTCTATCAGACGCTAAACGGCAATTGGAAATTCCGTTACTTGCCCAGTGTGCATCAAGCGGAGGACGGGTTTTATCTGGAGCACGCCGACGTCAGCGGCTGGGACGATCTGCTTGTTCCTTCCTGCTGGCAGGTAAGCGGTTACGATCAGCTCCACTATACGAACGTTAACTACCCGATTCCATGCGACCCGCCTTACGTGCCTGACGACAATCCGGTTGGTCTTTACGTCCGGGATTTTCACCTCCAAGAGCAGTGGGCGGCCAAAGACAAAACGATCGTGTTCGAAGGAGTCAATTCCTGCTTCTACGTTTGGGTGAATGGTGCCTTTGCCGGATTCAGCAAGGGCAGCCGGGTGCCGGCGGAGTTCGATCTGACGGGCAATCTGCGAACGGGCCGCAACCGGATCGCAGTGATGGTGCTGAAATGGTGCGACGGCACGTACCTGGAAGATCAGGACGCGTGGCGCTACTCCGGCATTTTCCGGGACGTGTATTTGCTGGCGCGCGACCGCTCGCATGTACGCGACATTTTCGCCAAGCAGGAGCTCTCGGAAGATTTCAATTCGGCCCGTCTCCTGGTCGAAATCGAAACCAAAGGGAGCGACGGCGTGGACGTGCAAGTGGAACTGCGGGACCCGGCAGGACATGTCGCGGCGACAGGCGGCAAAACCGTACAAGGCAAAGACGCCGTTGCGCTGACGGTGGAGAAGCCGCAGCTCTGGAACGCCGAGCAGCCGCATTTATACCAGCTGTATGTACTCGGGGGAGAGGAAGTTATCCGGCTGCCGATCGGCTTCCGAAAGATTACGATAGCGGACGGCGTCTTCGCTATCAACGGCAGGCCGGTCAAGCTCAAGGGCGTGAACCGCCACGATTCCCACCCGGAGCTCGGCCAGACGATCCCAGTGGCGCATATGATCAAGGATCTGAAGCTGATGAAGCAGCACAATGTGAACACGATCCGCACCTCCCATTATCCGAACGATCCTCGTTTTCTGGAGCTGTGCAACGAATTCGGCTTCTATGTCGTCGACGAGGCCGATCTCGAATGTCATGGCATCGGAATCGCTGAGGACTGGGCGGATGGCGCTTCGCATCGCTTGTCCGCCGACCTGGATTGGCGTGCTGCTTTTGTCGATCGGGCGGTCCGCATGGTCGAACGCGATAAGAACCATCCTTGCGTCATCATGTGGTCGATGGGCAACGAATCCGGCTACGCCGAGAACCATATGGCGATGGCGGCGTGGACCAGGGCCCGGGACGATTCCCGGCCTGTCCACTACGAGGGGGCGGCCCCGGTGTATCAGGGCCATGCCGATGTAAGCGGTCTCGACGTGGAGAGCCGGATGTATGCTTCGCCGGCCGAAATCGAGGCGTACGCCCGGGACGCCGGCCAAGCCAAGCCGCTGTTCCTGTGCGAGTACAGCCATGCGATGGGCAACGGTCCTGGCGATCTGAAGGACTACTGGGATGTGATTTACCGGAATTCGAAGCTGATGGGCGGCTGCGTCTGGGAGTGGTGCGATCATGGCGTGAAGACGGTGACGCCGGAAGGCATTCCCTATTTTGCCTATGGCGGCGACTTCGGTGACATGCCGAATGACGGCAATTTTTGCATCGACGGCCTCGTGACGCCGGATCGGATTCCCCACACGGGATTGCTGGAGCTGAAGCAGGTCATCGCGCCTATTCGCATTGAACAGTACGATCTGAAGGCCGGCAAGCTGAAAATAACGAACCTTTACGATTTCACCGATTTATCGCACATTGCGCTGCGCTGGAAGCTGGAGCAGGACGGCCGGATGCTCGCACAGGGAACGGTGTGGCAGCTGGACGCCGCCCCGCACGCCGAACTGATCGTACAGCTGCCCTATGCGTGGCCGGAGCGGTCGGAGGGTCAAATGCTGCTGCATCTGTCGTGCTGGCTGAAAGAGGAAACGCGCTGGGCGGAGGCCGGGCATGAAGTGATGTTCCGGCAGTTCGAGGAGGGCCAAGCGGCGGCCCCCTGCAGCAGTAAGGAGGACGCCCCGCCATTCGTTCAAGTCGGGGAGACCGGCGGCCTGCTGACGATAGAAGGGGTCGATTTTCGGCATACGTTCGATTTGCGCGCAGGGGCGTTCGTGGAGATCAGCAAGCATGGTGTTCCCATGATCGCTGCCCCTACGGCCTTCAACATCTGGCGGGCTCCGACGGACAACGACATGCAGGTGAAGAAAAAATGGCTGGCTCAAGGCTTGGACCGGGCCGGCTGCAAAGTGTACCGTGCAGAGTGGCAGCATCCGGACGAACAAACGGTCGAGATCCGGGTCAATTTCTCCCTCTCCGGCTATATCCGCCATCCCTACCTGCACGGCGAAGCGGTATGGCGTATCGACGGTAAAGGAGCGATCGCACTTCATGTCCGTGTGAATGTCCGGGAGAATCTGCCGTTCCTGCCCCGCTTCGGCCTGCAGCTCACGATGCCGGCGGGAATGGAGCAGGTCGAGTACGCCGGCAACGGGCCGCATGAGAGCTATATCGACAAGAGGCAGAGCGTCAAGAAGGGCCGGTACGCCATGACCGTCGACGAGATGTTCGAGCCCTATATCAAGCCGCAAGAGAACGGCTCCCGGTATGACACGGCCTGGGCGACTGTCGCCAATGCGCTCGGGATGGGACTGCTCTTTCAAGGGGAAAAATCGTTCTCCTTCCAGGCTGCGCATTATACGCCGCAGGACCTGACGGAGGCCGCGCACAACCACGAGCTTGTCCGCCGTAAGGAAACGATCGTGCAGCTCGATTATAAGATGAGCGGTGTCGGCTCGAATTCTTGCGGACCTGAGCTTGGGGAGCCGTATCGGTTCGACGAGAAAGCGTTCGATTTTGCCGTCACTCTCATACCGATTTTCAAGGAGGACGACTTCTAGCCAACGTTGTTCAGGCAAGGCCGGAAACAGAGATCGGAAAGGAGGAGAAAGAAATGGAACGCGCGACCGCCAAGCTCACCGCAACGAAAGAAACGCCACTGCTCAGGCAGATGAGGAGGATATGGAAGTATCGGCTGTTGTATGCGCTGCTGCTGCCCGCGTTCATATGGGTTTTCCTATTCGATTATTTGCCGCTTTACGGAATCAGTATCGCCTTCATGGATTACAACGCCATTCAGGGCTTCTCCGGCAGCGAATGGGTCGGATTGAAATATTTCCGCATGCTGTTCGAATCGGAGATGTTCCTGAATGCTTTCAAGAATACGCTGCTGATCAGTTTATACAAAATGATCAGCGGCTTCATTTGCCCGATCTTGTTAGCGCTTGCACTTCATGAAATTCGGGTTGCATGGTTCAAAAAGACGCTCCAGACGGCGGTCTATCTGCCGAGGTTCGTCTCCTGGGTCGTGTACGGGGGGATCATCACGCTGCTTCTATCGCCGGAAACCGGGGTCATTAACAAAATCATCGAATTTTTCGGCGGCCATCCGGCTTATTTGCTCATCGAGCCGGCTTATTTCCGGACAATTCTCGTCGTCACGGATGCGATGAAAGAAATGGGCTGGGCTGCGATCATTTACCTGGCCGCCATCGCCGGGCTTAATCCGGAGGTATATGAAGCGGCTATTATGGACGGAGCTTCGAGGTTTCAACGCATTGTCCACGTCACTTTGCCGGGCATAACCGGGACGATCATCGTCATCTTCATTCTGCGGGTCGGCTATATTATGAGCGCCGGGCTAGATCAGGTCATCAACCTGTACAATCCGATGGTCTTTGAGGTCGGGGATATTCTGGATACGTACATTTACCGCGTGGGCATCGAGCAGTTCAGCCTCAGCCTTGCCGCTGCCGCCGATGTCATCAAAGGCGCAATCGGGCTCGTCCTGATGCTGGCCGCCAATCAAATCGCCAAGCGGATCAACGATTCCGGCATATTCTGACGAAGGAGAAGAGAACCGATGAAGCTTACCAAAGGCGAGAGTGCTTTTGTCGCTACCAACTATTCGATTCTGACGCTCATCACCGCGATCATTCTGATTCCGTTCTGGTATGTCATTTCCGTATCGGTGACGCCGTACCCTATTTTCAGCGAGAAGAATGGCCTGATTTTGTTCCCGGCCGCGCTCAGCTTCGAGTACTATGCGTATTTGCTGAAGGAAGGGTCGCTTCTGTTCTCGGCCTACGGCAATACGATCCGCAATACGGTAGGGGGCGTGCTGCTGGCGCTGCTGCTTACGACGACAGCGGCCTATGCGCTGGCTGAGAAGAAGCTGCCCGGTAGACGAGCGGCGATGCTGTACTTTGTCTTCACGATGCTGTTCAAGGGCGGGATGATCCCGACTTATATCACGATCAAGCAGCTCGGTTTGCTGAATACGAGCTACGTCCTGATGCTGGTCATGGCCTACAGCGCTTTCAATATGATCATCATGAAATCATTCTTCGAGGGCATCCCCGAAAGCTTACGCGAATCGGCTTCGATCGACGGGGCTTCCGAGTTCAGAATTTTATGGCAGATCGTGCTGCCTTTATCGAAGCCGGTCATTGCGACGATCGGCCTCCTGTATCTGGTCGTGTACTGGAACGATTTCTTCAACGCTATGCTCTATGTGACCGATTGGCACAAAGCGCCCGTGCAGCTTGTGCTCCGCACGATCATCGCCAGCTCCAGCCTTCCGCCGGAACTGCTGGAAGCGGCCGGCTCGACGCCGCCACCCACGATCGGCATTCAGATGGCTGCGATCGTCATCGTAGCGCTGCCGATGCTGGTTCTGTATCCGTTCATTCAAAAGCACTTCGAACAGGGTATGCTGATCGGCTCCGTGAAGGGCTGATCGGACGCGATCAGGCTTCAACCCATTGAGGCGCAAATAGATAAGATAAACTGAGGAGGTCTGTCACATGATCTATCCAGTCAAAGTTTATCCGTACGGCGCGCTTGCCGCGCTGCTGGTCGGCACCGTCACCATCGCAGGCTGCAGCAAAGCCGCCGATCCGGCTGCTGTTGAGCCTTCGCCGTCCGCTTCATCGGCCTCGGCATCGCCGCAAACGGAAGAGCCTTATTCGTTTAAATGGCTGAAGGCACAGGACATCTCCAAGCCTTACGATCCGTCCAAGGATGCGGTTAAGCAAGCGATCGAGAAAAAGCTCAATATCCGGATCGTGCCGGAAATGGTGGATGTCCAGCAGTACAAAGTGAAGCTGAACCTCAAGATGTCGAGCGGCGACATTCCCGATGTCGTCCGCATCGACTTCGCCGACGATTTCCAGAAATACGCGCAGCAGGGCGCTTTCTTCGACCTAACGAATCTGATCAACGAGAAGGATACACCGAATATTCTCAAGGAAGTGCCGAAGGACGTGTTCGAGCAGGCCAAAGTCAACGGCAAAATCTACGGCATTCCTTACCAGGGAGGCCCGGGCGCCGGCTACCGCTGGAACCTGGTCCTGCGCAAGGATTATATGGAAGGCCTGGGCGCGCAGGTGCCCAAAACGCTGGATGAGTACTACAATCTGCTAAAGAAGGCGAAAGCCGAGAAACCGGACGTCATCCCGCTCGGCGGCTATACGGCCCAGATTGGCCAGCAGAAATACGCCAACAATTCCTTCGATCACATCTTCGGCGCCTTCGGCGTGACGCCGGGGTATTTCACCGAGAAGGACGGCAGATTCGGCAATTACGACATCGATCCGAAGATGAGAGAGGCGCTGCTGTATCTGCAGAAGATGTATGCCGAAGGCCTGATCGACAAGGAGTTCGCCACGATCAAGGAAGAGCAGCTGCGGGCGAAGCTATACAGCGGCAAGCTGTTTTCCTGGATGGGCTGGTGGTCGACGGCGAACGACTATGATACGCAGGTGGAAACCAATGAATTGAAGAAAAGCGGCAAACTGCCGGCGGACGGGAAGCTTGCGGATCAGTCCAATCAGCCGTTCAACTATTTGACGCTGACGGGCTCCCTTGTCGGTGCCGAAGGCAAAGCGGTCGCTCCGGCCGGGGCACCGTTCGGCCAAATGCATGCGATCAGCGCCAAGACGAAAGATCCGAAGAAGGTGCTGTCCATCATCGAGAAGGCCTTGTCCCCCGAGAATCAGATGCTGACCGTATGGGGCATCGAAGGAGAGGACTACAGGATCGACAACGTCAAGATGTCGGTCGTGACCGATCTGATCGATCCGAAGACGCAGCAGGATAAGAACGGGAATTTCCGCGGCATTCAAAGCTATCTGTTCGCTCCTGGTCTGAAAGGCTGGCCGCATTATTTGGAATCGCTTCCAATTCGTCATTCGCAGGCACTGGACATGGCGATCAACAACAAGTTCCAGATTACGGACGCCTCCAATTACCTGGATTCCCCGACCAAAATTGCCAAGCTCATAGAGTTGAACACGCTCCGCGACTCGGTCTTCACGCAGATCATTATGGGCGCTGACATCAAGAAGTTCGACGAGTTCGCGGACAAATGGAAAGCGAAGGGAGGGATGCAAATTTTGAATGAACTGGAAGCCTCCTTCAAGAAAAAAGCCGGCAAATGAAGCTGTGCCTATTCAAGGTCTCCCGCCGGCTCATCTTCTTCGAATGGGCTTCGACAAGAAGCTTTTCTTACTATTCCTTTTGGAGGTGATTGATGATGAAAAGATACTTCATGAGGAGCTTATGCATCCTGCTGACTTGTTTAATCATGCCGTGGCTGCCCCATCAGGCCGCCGCTTCCGGCGCTTCACCGCTGTTCGAGGACAGTTTTGCGGGCGGGCTGGGCAGCTGGGATTTGTTCGGCAGCACAGCTTGGAGCACGGCCGGGACGGGTGCGGATACCCGGCTTGAGGGCTCGACGACGGCGACGTCCCCCGTGCGGGCGGTCGTGAAATCGTCTGCGCTCCCGTATGCGTCGACTGACTACAAGCTCGGATTTACGGCGGAAGGGGACCGCTTCAGGGTTCTGTTCCGTTATTCGTCCGGCACCAGCTACTACTTTCTGGAATTCAAGAACTCCAAGATCGTCGAGCTGTGGAAATATCCGAACGCATCGGCGAGCGTACAGGTCGGGTCGTCGGTCGATATCGGCGCGGTTATCACCGGCTTCAATCAATCGGACGCGCACGGTTATCAGATCAATGTGCAGGGAAACGAGTTCAAGCTCTACATTGACGGAAGCTTGATCACGACGTTCGAGGATGCTTCGTTGACCGCAGGGGGAGTCGGCTTCGCGCTGAAAAGCGTCGGCCCGGCGGTCCATCTTAGCGTGAAGCGGGTGACGGTGACGCCGGCCGCACCTCCGGCGGTCCTAACGATCGTACATACGCCGGCGTCAGAGGTTCCTTATCATGCCGATCTGCCCGTATCCTTCACGCTGACAGGCACGACGGATGCAGCGCCAAGCGCCGTGATTCATTACGTCTACGGGGACGATGCGGCCGAACAAACGCTGCAGGCGGCAGGAAGCGGGAACGGTCCTTATACGGGAACGATCCCCGGCACGAACCGGGCTCAGCTCCGCTATTATTTGACGGCGCAGGACAGCGGCGGCAGCGCGCGCTATCCGGCAGCAGGAGCGTTTACGGTGCAGGTCGGCGCCATCGCGCCCTATGTGAACGATTTCCAGAGGGAGACGGTCGGCGCAGTCCCGGCAGGCTGGAAAACAGGCGGCAATACCAAGGTCATTCAGCTGCCTGACGGCAACAAGGTGCTCAACCTGAACGGCTCGGGAAGCGCCAAGCTGAATGTGCCTATGTATCAGAATGCGGACAATTTCACGGTCAAATTCAAAGCCAAATACGAGCGGACGAGTACGGCCGTGCAGAATACGTGGCGGTTCCGCTACCGGGCTGCGGACGATGCCAATAACAATGCGCTGGAATGGGCGACCCATAACGCCAAATATTTTCTGATGCGCAAAACGACGCTCGGCGGCAATTATTATATCGCCAACTATGTACAGTCACTGCTCGGCGACTGGCACGATTACGAGCTGCAGATCAGCGGTATCACCCATAAGCTGCTTATTGACGGGGTCGAATCGGCTAGCGGGGACGATTCCGATCCGCTCGCGCTGAAGAAAGGCTACTTTCAGTGGAATGTGGTCGGCGGAATCAATCTGATGATCGACAATTTCTCCATTACGCCGAGCCCGGCTCCTTATGTGATCGATCTTCAGCCTTCCGGCAATTATGCCGGTATTTATACGGGTGACCAATCGCCGGGCCTTCGGATTGCCTTGGAAGCCGGCGCTCAGGCCCATGAGATACAGGTCGATTATACGGTGCGGCGGGCAGACAAAGATCAGTCGACGATTGCTTCGGGGACGAGAACGTACAGCTTGGCCGCCTATGCCAAAGATGCGGAGATCGTGCCGTTCACGCCGAAACCCGGCGCGCCGGGCACTTACGAGGTATCGGCCGCCGTCCGGGTCGATGGGGCCGCACAGCCTGCCAAATCGAAAAAGATGCGGCTGGTTGTCGTCGGCCGGGCTGCCCCGGTCGGGCAACCCGATCTGGACAATGAAAGCATCTTCGGGCTGAACACGCATTACGCGCTGAACTGGAAAGATTCTATCATCGACGGAGCGCGCAAGTTGGGGGCGCGTCATCACCGCTCGGGCATTTCGTGGGAGGATGTGGATAATCATACGCCGGATGCGACAGGCAATCCGGCGTATGATTACAGCCGGACCGATCCGCTGCTGAACAAGTTAGCCGGTTACGGGTTCAATCAAATCACGGTGCTGGGCATCGACAAGAATGCCAATTACCAAGAGGGCACGGTCAATACGACAGCCTCTCTGCAGGCCATGGGCAAGTTCGTGGCGCATACGGTCAACCGGTACAAAGACCGGATCCGGCAGTGGGAGATGCCCAACGAGCCGGAAATTTTCTCCAAGCCTTACGTGCCGGGCGAATTCGTCCAGCTGCAGAAGATCGCCTATCTGAATATGAAAAAGGCGGATCCGAATGCGATGCTGCTTGCAGGCGATCATACATCCAGCGTACGCAGCGTGCTGCCCAAAGAGCTGGAGGCGGGCTCCTTCGATTACGCGGATGCCTATTCGTATCATCCGTACGTATACAATTCGATGCCGGACGGTCATTTGCAAAATATCATCGAAGGCGTGAAGGATCTTGTGAACGCTTACGGCGGATGGAAGGACTATTATTTGACCGAAGGGGGCTGGCCGACCGCCAGCGCGGGTTATCCTTCCGTTCCGGAGGAGGCGCAGCGGGACTATGTCGTGCGCGCTTTCCTGAACTATATGATTACCGATCAGGTGAAAGCTTACGAGTATTATAATTATAAAAACGACGGCACGGACGAGCGGTATTATGACATTTTCTGGGGGCTGACGGACAATGACGGCAGGCCGAAGCTGGCTTATGCCGCTGTCAACCAACTGATGACGACGCTGGATCAGGCCAGGTACATCGGAACTTGGAATACGGGGGACCCGGACGTTGCTGTCCACATCTTCCTGAACAAGAACGAGCCCGTCCTCGTTTCCTGGAAAATGGCGGATCACCAAGACGACCCGGCGCTCAAGCCTCCCGTCGGCACGGTAACGCTGCCGTTCGGTCCGGCGGGCGTGCATATTCGGGACGTCAACGGCGCAGATGTTCCCGTGACGGGGGCTGGCGGCAGCATCCAGCTCGACGTATCGGGTTCGCCGGTGTACGTCACCGGGGTCCCGGCTGGCTTCGTGTTCGAGTCGGCGAACAAACTGCTGCGCGCTAAGCAGCAGACGGCCGCAGGCAAGCTGGACGCGGCGAGGAAGCCGGGCCAGGACGCCGCACTCGACGCCGATGCCGCAGAGCTCGGCCGCATCGCCTCGCAGTTGGAGGCGGCTCTGCGAAGCGGAAGTCCGGCAGCCGGTCTGGAGCAAGGCATTGAGGCCGTCTATGCCCTTATGGCGCACATAGCCGGCCAGATCAAGGTCGGCAATGCGCAGCAGGCCCCCGGCTACGTCGCGCTGGAGGCGCTCTACAACATGGCGGAGAGCGCCTCGGTGGCGCTGGCTTACGCGCATGGCGGCTCTGGTACGGGCAGCCTGGATTACGCCCAGGCTGTGCAGGGCGTGACCGCGGCGTTCAACGCCAAGAAAGGCGATTACAGCGTCATGCCGATCTCGACCGCCGCCGTGCTGCGGTTGAACCGCTACGGCAGGCTGGCCGAAGCAGCGTATGCGCGGGGCAGCTATGCCGCAAGCTACGCTTACAACGTGCTGGCCCGGGAATTTGCCCCGACTGCGGCGGCGATTGTGGACGCGGAAGGAACCAAGTTCGCCGGCGTGCTGGCAAACGTCGTGCCGTCGCAGGCGACGGGCGAAGCAGGCTATGCCTCTGCGATGAATCTGTCCCTGGTCAACGGCATGGCGACGCCCGAGCAGGTAACGGTGCGGCTCAAGGTGCCGGCAGGTTGGGAGGCCATCCAAGCCGATCCGTCTGAAGCAGTCGTGACGGTACCGGCGCAGAGTTCGTTGGAGCAAGCTTATGCGATCCGAGTTCCGGACCATACGCCGAAGGGCCGCTACGACATCCATTTCGAGATGATCTATCAAGGAAAGGTGTTCGATACGAAAAAGGTGCAGTTGACCGTTGAAGACGGGATCGACGTCAGGCTTATGCCGGTGAAGCAGACGGTGGAACAATTGGATGTGCTGTCGGTCGAACTGACAGGCAGCTCTTCGCTGCCCAAGACGGGCAAGGTGACCGTCAAGGGACCGGACGGCGCAGCGCTGTCGCCTGTCGCCTCAGATACGTTCGCCTCGTTGCAGAAAGGGCAGCGTGTTCAACTGGATTTCCGATGGACCTATCATACGCCGCTTCCGTTCAACGAGTATCCGGTCGATGTCCGGGTCGAAGAGACCGTGAGGAACGAGGAGATTTTCCATGATCCGCTGATGCCTTTGGATTTCAATCTGATTCAGCAGGCAGGGAACGTGACCGTCGACGGGGTGCTGAACGATTGGCAGGATGCATTCCCGATCCACCTTCGCTATAAGGCTCAGCATTCGAGCGGTTATCACAATCCGGCGAATCTCGAAGCGACGGCTTACGCCAAGTGGGCGGCTGACGGGCTTTATGTCGCGGTATCCGTGCGGGACGACATCCACAAGCAGTCGGAAAACGCGGCGAATATGTGGAAGAACGACTCCGTTCAGATCAGCCTAGATCCGCTGAACAACCGCGAGTCTCCTTACGGGCCCGATGACATGGAATGGGGATTTGCATTGACAGACAACGGCGGGCTGCTCGTCAACGTCTTTAGCGCCATGCCGCCCAACCCCAGTGGCGACGTGAGCGGCCAGATCCCGTTCCAGGCGGTTCGGGACGAGGGAGCGCGCAGAACCGTCTATGAGTTTAAAATCCCGTCGGCCTATGTCAAAGACCTGAAGCCTGCGCCCGGCGGAATGATCGGCTTCAACGTCGCCGTCAATGACGCGGATCTTCAAAATGGACGGGACGATTTCATCCAATGGACAAAAGGAACGGCCGATTCTAAAAATACCGCGCTCTACGACACTTTCGTTTTCAGCCCGGTGCCGAAGACTTAAGGCCTTAAGGTCGTCCTGGCGGTTTCCAGAAAAGCCTCAATGGCCGGTGAGAGCCATTTCTCTTTGTGCCAAAGCATTTGCGTAGCGACCCGCAAATCCGGCATCGCCCACGGAAGGGCGATCAATTCGCCCCGTTCCAGCTCGGTTGCGGCTGCGATTTCAGGCAGAAAGGCGATGCCGATGCCGGCCATTGCGCATTGCTTGATCGCCTCGGCGCTGCTGAATTCGAGATGTATGCTGCTATCGATGCCGTCCATGGCAAGGGAACGTTCAAACAGCGTGCGATAGGTGCATCCTTTCTCGTTAAGCAAGAACAATTCCCCCTGAAAATGCTCCGGAAGAAGTTCTTCCCATTGCAGGAGCGGATGATTCGGTGCCACAAGCAGGCGGAAAGGCTCCTGAAGCAGCGATTCCGTGCACAATCCCGTCGAGCGAACAGGTTCATCCAAGAAAAAAACAACGTCGGCTTTTCCGTCGTATAGGCTTTGTTTCAATTCATCATTCGCAAAAGGGCGGAAAATGAGCCGGACACCGAGATAATCTTCGCGGAACTGGCGAAATACGGCCGGCAGCCGGTAAGCGCACAGGACTTCGTTGGCGCTGACCGCTACGGTTGATTACGAAATCATGGAGCTGGGCGATGTGGAATTGCAATCCGGAGTGATTTTGCCGGGCGCCTTTTTGGCCTATAAAACCTATGGAACGCTGCGGGCCGACAAAAGCAATGCCATCTTGTATCCGACAGCGTTCGGAGACACGCATGTTCAAAATGAATGGCTGATAGGCGAGGGGAAGGCGCTCGATCCGCAGCATTATTTTATTATCGTTCCGAATTTGCTTGGCAACGGTCTATCCTCATCGCCCAGCAACACTCCGTCGCCTTGGGATCGGGGGAATTTCCCGCAGGTGACGATTATGAACAATGTCCGCTTGCAGCATCGGCTGGTCACCCAGCGGTTCGGAATAAGCAAGCTCGCTCTGGTGATGGGCTGGTCGCTTGGGGCAATGCAGACGTTTCAATGGGCAGCGAGCTATCCGGACATGGTGGAGCGGATTGCGCCGATTGCCGGAACGGCCAAAACTTGGCCGCATACGTATGTGTTCCTTGAAGGAGTCAAGGCGCCGCTGGAGGCGGACGCTGCATGGCGGAGCGGCCATGACCGGCAGACGGCGGAAAAAGCGCTACGCGCGGTAGGTCGCGTCTATGCCGGGTGGGGATTTTCGCAGGCGTTTTACCGGGAAGAGAGGTACCAACAGCTTGGCTATACCTTGCTGGATGCGTTTCTCAGCGGCTTCTGGGACGGCAATTTTGCCGGCCGGGGATTGAATCCCGAGGATAGTCAGTTTATCCATGACGAGTTGAAGCGCCTGCTGGCCTGCAGCGTATCCGCGAGCTGAGCGTGACCGTCGTCGTGCGCAGGTCCGTACCTTAACGGTACGGGCTTATCTATGGGAGGATCTCATTTTATTTATAGTCTCATTGGTAGACCATGAAGCACTAGCGATCATTCGGAAATTTGTTTTTGCGGCTTTATCTCCATCCAAGTCGTTCATTTTTGCAGAAGCTGTGGCATCGTGAACCACGGCCACTTCAAATCCTTGCTCCATGAGTTCGCGCATATGAGATTCAACGCACAGGTTCCCGGACATTCCTGCAAGAATGACGCGGGAAATGCACTGTTTTCGCAACTGCAACACCAAGTCGTTGGCTTCGGGTCCGAAAATTTTATGCGGACTGCAGATGACGGTTTGACCATCTTCGATATAGGGCTTATACCTATCCAAAAAGTCGGCACCGGAACCGGTAAAGCCTTCAAGCGATAATGGACTTTTTCGTTGATACATCTTGAGATCGTGCATCAAATGTTCCAAAACGCCCCCAAACTTCCATTTTTGGTCATAGGGATAATACCAGTGGGGCGACACAAACACTTTAAACTTATTTTCCTTTGCGGTTTTGAATAATAATTCAATGTTCTCGATCGTACGATTTTCAGCCACGCTGTCTTTCACTAAATTCCATGCTGCGCCATGTGGACTTAAAAAGTCATTTTGCGGATCTGTGATCACTAAAGCGGTATTGTTTCGATCCACCTTCATTCCCTGCGCTGGAACCGGTGCGGATTGTGCTACTGCAGCATTGTGATGAAAACTATTGTAAAATTGAGGTGCCATCTGCTTCTCCGAGTAAAGGTGGTGAGATGTTCTAACGTAAGGTATGGATGGTTGCTGGAGGGTGATCGGGTAATATGTTAAAGGTTGGCGTAATAAGCGACGATTTCCATAGCCCCTCAATTCAAACGGAATTCCAAAACCTCCGTGCCCAAAAAAGCCATAGCTACCGTGAATGCACATACAGTGTTATCCTCCATTTAAGATGGTGTACCGATTGTTTAGTGTATGGGCATCTGTCACAAAAAGTTCGAGTTAGAAGTTAAATAGGCTTGTTGGATTAACTTAGTTCCGATATAAACAAAGGTGTAGTACATTCCTTTACCTTGATAACTGGAGTTAAAACTCGCTCACAAGGTAGTTAGGGGCGCTTAGTCCGGAAAAAAACTGAGAAATCAGTTTTTTTTATTTTTCAAATGCATGTTACGGAATGACTATATACACATTCACCCAATTATGCATAGACAATCACCTAAAAAGTATACAACCGAATATAGTATCGGGAAAATTAGATTAAAATAAGGAGTGATGTTCATTGTATCGACAGAATTGCATCCGTGTCCCTTACACCTATGAACAATGTATGGCGGATTGTACAGCTGGACCTGATGGAGGGTATCCTGATGAATGTAACGTACCATGTAGGGAGTATAAAACAAAACCTTGGTATCTAGCATGTACAGCACCTACGGCATATCCACCTAGAATACCTTACAGTTATACCTATGTACTACCTAGCTACCGGCACCATCCCTTCTCATGGTAAAATCATGACTCTATTCCTACAAGCTAAGGATATATTATACCCCCAATCGGGAGGTGCAGCCCCAAGCTGATTATGATACGCCTGGGACTGCACCTCGATTAGAGATTGGATTTACACCGATACAAGCCGATGAGCTTCACTTAGCGCGTTCATCAGCTTTGTTCCATCCGGGCTGCCAAGACCTGTACAAGCATCCCATCCCGTCTGTGCTTCATAGGGTCCGTTTTGGCCGCTCATGTCGTTGTTTCCGCTCGTGATATCATGGAACACATGGTGTTGAGCAGATAAATTGTACAGGATCGGATTGATAAACCCTACGGAGTGGCCCAGTTTCTGGTTGATGATTGCAATTAACCCTGCGAAGAGGGGGGCTACCGCACTTGTCCCGCCAATAACAGCCCGTGTTCCATCCACCAAAATTTGATACCCCGTGGCAGGATCGGCATTTCCGGCCCAATCCGGTACCCCGCGGCCGATCCGTCTTTCCGGATTCGCTGAAGGAGGGACGTTGGCATTGGCTTGCCAATCGGGCCGATCAAATACATCGCTCACGCCGCCGCCAGTGGCCCCCCCGCCAAGAGCTCCTTCATTCCAAACGACTTCCTGGGTAATGGCGGATCCGGAACTTTCAAGTCGTGTGCCTCCGCAGGCAAGAACGTATGGACTAGAAGCTGGAAAATCAACATGATAGCGACCATCCTGCACGCGATCAGTTGACCCGTCATCGCCCGAAGCACAACAAATCGTTACGCCAAGTGCAGCCGCATCCCGGAACGCTTGATTCATGGCATTTATTGCTTGCGGTGTCCATCCAATCTCAGCCTTACCCCAACTAATCGAAATTACGGACGGTTTGTTGCGGGTATCATGAATGGCCGTTGTAATGGCGTTAAGGAAGCCATCATCTGAGTTGTCAGCAAAATAAACAGCGATTTTCGCCCCGGGTGTAACTGCGACAGCTACTTCAATATCGAGTACAACTTCGCCATCAGGCCCATTCGGATCGCCTGTCGGACGGTTAGCTGCTCCGCCAACCGAGACGTCTGTAATATTCGGCTGAGGAATCCCGAGTCCATTAAAATAGGTTTGTAGATCAGCCGGATGATAACCTCCGCCCAGTTCAAGAATACCGATGCATTGGTCTTTACAATGAATTGAAGGAAAATTGTAAAGCGCAGCCACTTCAAGCGGAGTGTAGGAGGTTCTTCCTGCGTGAGCCGTTGTCACTCCACCTTCTTCTTTTAAAACCCGAAAACGGGGACTAGCCTGTGGCCGATTGTCTAAGCCTAAAACCGATTGAATCGTATCGGCAAGATAATCGGGGATGTGGACATGCCCAATCCGCCCGCGATAAGTAAAATCTGGGTGTTCGTAGGTGGACAATTCAACTCCAAAGGCTTTGCTGAAGGAGGTTACTGTTCCCGATAACACCATGGTTCCTGCAGCTGCGTTTACTTCTTTAACCTGGAGGTTATGCTCATGTGCGAATTTCTCCACCTTGCTTAAGTCTGCGGGATTAGCACCATGGGTAGAGGCGAATTCTTCACGAGTTAGATGGCGGCGTTCGGATAAGGGCTGGGCGCCGACTTTTTCAATCATGGAAGTGACCGCAGTATCCGCTGCGGGACGGCGAACAACCACGGTTACCGACATTTGTTCGTTCGGATCAGCCGGACCGACCTTTCGGGAACCTTGTACAGCGGCACGCTCACTGCCAGGAACCCGCACCCAATTAGAAAGTTCTCTTCCAGTAGGGGAATGATCATGATTCATTTGTCATTTGTTCTCCTTGTTTTGAAATTTGCATATCATTGTCAAAAAAGCCAATTCCCAATATATCATTGGTTTTTTAGGATTACATTTAATCCGACACTTTTTGGAAACGATTTGCCTTCTGAAGCCAAGGGAAGTAAACGACATCATTGACTGCTCGTAGATATTGGTCGCTGCTGCTAGACTTTCTTTTCCCATAGAATTGAAGCTTCTGAAACGAAGAGCCAATGCGGCCGCTCGCGTTCCAGAAGCTTTTTTATAACATCATCACTCTGCATGCTTAAAGGAAAAACTGGGGATCATGACGAAGTAGTCAGTTATTATATCAATGAGGAGAGGTTATCATGGAATTGAAAAATAGAACAGCGATTATTACCGGAGCGGGAAAAGGCATCGGCAAAGCGATTGCCATGCAGCTTGCCAAGGAAGGAGTAAATCTCGGTCTGACGGCCAGAACCTCGTCCGATCTGGAATCGCTTCGCACGGAGCTGGAAAGCGCATATGGCGTGAAAGTATATACCGCGGCCGCAGACATTGCCAAAAGAGAAGCCGCCGAGCAAGCGGTCGGATCGCTCATCAATAGCCTTGGTTCGCTCGACATCTTGATCAATAATGCAGGAATCGCGCAGTTCGGCACCGTGGCCGATATGGAGCCCGAGTTATGGGAGAGCATCATTCAAACGAACCTGATGGGCACCTACTATGTCACTCGCGCCGCGCTGCCGACGCTGCTGGCGCAAGCAAGCGGCAGCATCATCAACATTTCGTCCACGGCAGGAGAGCGGGGCTTCGCGACCGGGTCCGCTTATTGCGCGTCCAAGCATGCGGTGATGGGTTTTACGGAGGCGCTGATGCAGGAGCTGCGCAAGTCCAACATTCGCGTAACGGCGCTTACGCCCAGCACGGTCAACACCGAGCTCGCGGCGAACGCCGGTCTCAAAATCGGCGACGAAGACCGGATGATGCAGCCGGAGGACATCGCCGATCTTGTGCTCGCCACCTTGAAGCTGCCGGCACGCGTTTTCATCAAAAACGCCGGGATCTGGACGACCAATCCGCAATAATCATATTCCCCTTCCTCGACAATCTTGGGCCCCCAAGATTGTTTTTTTATTTTTACATGAAGGGGACGGGGATGAATGAAACAGGAGTGGAGTAACTGTAAAAAAACACAAGAATTTAAGTGAAATTTGTGTAAAATTACCATAAGTATCTTGCAAACATTAATTTTATATATTAAGTTAATTATTGGAAAAACATTCAGTGGGGGGCGTAATTTTGAATAGCGCGATTTCATTGCATCCGTTAACTCAAGCGCAGGAGAGGATATGGTATACGGAATTGCTGTATCCCAATACGACAGCGTGTGTTCTTTCTGCAACGATCACAATGAAAGGTCAGATCAATCTCAATAGGTTGAAGCAATCGATTCAACTGGTTATTCAGCAGAATGATGCATTTCGTATCAAGCTAGCGCTTCATAATGGCTTACCCATGCAGTATATCGACACCTTCACAGCAAATGAAATTAAGTTTTTGGATTTCTCGGATAAACGAAACGAATCTTTGGAGGAATGGTTGGACGCCCATAACAGAAAACCGTTTGAATTGCTTCATTCGGATCTGTATCAATTCGTTATTCTGAAAGTAAGCGAGCAGGAATACCGGTACAGTATGAAAATGCATCATATTATAACCGATGGTATTGCAATGAATGTAACGGTGAACCAGATCACGGAAACGTATTTGCAACTTACCGGCGGCACCTCCTGTTCGGAAGAATCCAGAAACTCTTATATGGATTACATTGATATGGAACAGGAATATAAAGAGTCGGAACGATTCAAGAAAGATAGAGCATTTTGGATGGAAAAATATCGGCTTTTGCCTGATCTCACAGGACTTAAGCCATACAATCCTTTATTAACAAGCACAAGCGGGGACAGGAAAAGATTCGTATTACATGCTGATCTATATAGCAGCCTGAAAGCTTTTTGCCAGCAGCACAACAGCAGTGTGTTTACTGTGTTTTTGGCAGCTCTTTATATTTATATGTACAAAGTTACAGGCGAACAAGACGTGGCGATCGGAACGATATATGCAAATCGAACCACAAAAAAAGAGAAAAGCACAATTGGCATGTTTGCCAGCACGGTGGCAGCAAGGATTTTGGTAGAGCCGGAACATGATTTGTTGTCTTTTCTACAAAAAGTAGCCAGGGAACAGCAAGCGGTTCTGCGTCATCAAAAGTATCCTTACAATATGCTGATTCAAGATTTAAGGGAGCTGCATGGCAATAAAGATATTCAACGATTGTTTGGTATTGCCGTGGAGTATCAACCTATTGCTGTTTTGAATTACGATGATCTGAGTGTAAGCTCGAAGGTTGAATTTTGCGGCCATGAGGGTAATGATTTTGTCCTGCATATCAAGGAAATGATGAATGAGCAGCAGATTGTGTTGGATGTGGATTACCGGATTCATTTATTTGATGATATCGAAATAGGAAGAATGGTTGAGCAACTGACAACGATTATTGAGCATATCATTCATCGTCCTTGTGAAAAAATAGCCGGGTTATCCTTGATCCGTGAAGCTGAAAAAGAGTTGATCTTGAATGAATTCAACGCAACGGCAGCGGCGTACGAGAAGGAGAAGACGATCCATCAGTTGTTCGAGGAACAGGTGGAGCGAACTCCGGACCGGATCGCCTTGGTGTACGAAGGGAGCAGGCTTACATATCGGGAGCTGAACGAGAGGGCGAACCGGTTGGCGCGAACGCTAAGGAACGAAGGGGTCGAAGCAGATCAGCTGGTCGGGCTGATGGCGGAGCGTTCCTCGGAGATGGTCATCGGAATGCTGGGCATTTTGAAAGCCGGGGGCGCTTATGTGCCGATTGATCCGGAGTATCCGCGCGAGCGTATTCGCTACATGCTGGAGGATTCCGGGGTCAAGCTGCTTGTGCTGCAGCGTCGTTTGCAGGATCGCGTGTCCTTCGCC
>NZ_BIMB01000017.1 GCF_004000865.1 Paenibacillus elgii NBRC 100335
AATGGTCAGGGACTCTTTTTAACATTATTCATATAACTAAGCTAGAACAGCGGCTGTAAGTCCAGCAAAGTTTATAGTAATTGTTTGGTTACCCGATAAACTATTCCCTGTGGCTTGCAGAGTATAGGTATGGGTGCCAGTCAGTGGTGTCTCGTCACAAGTGGTAAGAGCAGTCGTTATAGGGCTGTTTGCAGACACTGGGGTATCGTTTGCCGTACCAATTACAGCGCCATCATCACGAACGATTCTTAAGGTAAAGGTATTGCTTGCATTATTGGGTGTCCACGTTGCATAGGCGGTCAACCAAACTACGTTGGTAACGGCAGCCACAGTGGCAGTTACGGTTAGGACAGTGGCTGTTGGTGTAGTGGCAGTCAAGACAATAGGCGGGGTGCCAGCATACTTTGAACAATTAAATCCAGTTAAAAGCCCTGGGGGTCCAGCAGGTCCAGTAGGTCCAGTGGGTCCAGTAGGCCCAGTAGGCCCAGTAGGTCCGGCAGGTCCAGCGGGTCCGGCAGGTCCAGCGGGTCCAGCAGGTCCGGCAGGTCCTTGAGGTCCAATAGGGCCCGCAGGTCCGGCAGGTCCTTGAGGTCCAATAGGGCCAGGAGGCCCCGGAGGCCCTGGTATTCTACCCATAATAAGTTCACACTCCTCATATATGATAAGAACATAATATGTATGATGACTGTACTTGGAAATGGGATAACGACCATATTTGATACAGATTAGGTAAATGGCCTTATCAGAGCCGCGTGCGCTCTTTTTCTATGTGAAAAAACATCCGATTCACTGAGGAAAATTCCGGGGAGTGTACATTGAGAATTTTGAGGAATGGGCGTATAATGGGAACATATATTCGTGTTCTCTCCAAAAGAGGTGTATTGGATGAATCAAACAGCTACAAATGAAGTACTGCTTCGCAATTCGGCCTTGCTGCCGAACGCGCTGTCCATGATCGAAAATGAGGCCCGGACGCTTTCCGCTTCAAAAGATCCGATCCGACGGCTGTATATCTCTGCGGCGAAGGTAATTCACGTTCGGCTTACGAATGAGCTGGCCGACGTACGGAAGGAGCTGCGGCAGCGCGGGATTCGGGCGGAAAAGATCGATATTACCCGTGAGGAAGCGAGAGCGTTTGTTGCTGAAAAGATAGGGTGGCATATGCAAGGAATTGTGGATGAGTTGCAGCACAACGCAAAAAACCGCTGATGTTTGTCAGCGGGAAATGCTTATTTTCAGGCCGCAAATGTAGAACGACAGAATACTGTCGCCGGCGGAGTGACCTATCCGTATGTATTTTGTTTGCAATTCATTGTCGAACAGCTTCACTTTGAAGCATTTTAGTTTTTTGTTCTGCGAAGTTTGATCTGGCGAATACTCCAATCGCCACTGACCCTAACGTTACCAGAGAAGCAACGGCGTATATAGTCTGAATGCCGAAAGTATCGGCTATCCATCCAAGAGAAAGCAATGAAAAACTGAAAAACACATTGTTCGTTACCTCAAGACAAGCCATGACCTTCGGCAGCTTATCTTTTTCAGCATTTTCTTGTAACAAAGTTCTCCTTATTACTGCTGTTACTTGCAATGGCGGTCCCATGAGGAACATGAGCGCTATTGCCACAAAAGGGTTTCCATTAAATGCGAATACTCCCGCTATGGCCGCGTACATCACCAAACCCCATAACATTAAGGGGAATTTCTTATTGTTAAAGTAATTCGCGACTGAAACTACAAGCAACCCACCTATAATAGACCCCGCAAAGAAAGATCCATTTGCCAATCCCCACCAACTCTCGTCTTTGTTAAGAACCTGAACGCAAAACGCAAGCACAAAGGCGCCAAGCCAAGCTGTTCCGCCAATTGTATCAATTGCATCAACGATAAAGATAGTTCTTATTCGCTTGTCTCGAAAAGATGTCTTCCATCCTTCCGCAGCTTGCACCCACTTTGACTTTTTATTATAAGATTTATTTTCTTGATCGCTATTGTCCTTGACTAGAGAAGCAAGTATTGTAGCGATAAACAATGAGGCTAAAACGATAATCATGGAGTTAAATGTTCCAAGCACAATCACCAAAATTCCACTGAATGCCCAACTGGAGCATTTAATTATCTGATCGGTAGTGGATATCAACCCGTTAACTTTTACAAGGGCCTCTTTGGAGGCTAAGCGAGGAATTATGGAATTTCTGCAAGGCTTTACCCAAGCATCAAAAAATGAAATACAAAAAATCAGCAAAAACATTAGAGCGAGGGGGATTGATTTGCTCAATAAATAAAAAACCATGAAACACAAAAATATCGAGAATTGTGCCAATTGAGCGAATACCAATATTTTCACTAATCTGAACCTTGAAACCATGAGCGGAAAAATCAAACCGCTTATGATCTGCGAAAGAAATCGAACCAGTGGTACGATGACAGTCGACATCAATGAATGGGTGTTTCCGAATACAAAAGAAATGACTGACATCAGATAAATGATATCAGCAATGTTGGAGATGGCCTGGCTACCCCAAAGAAAATAAAAAGATTTTTTAATCATAAATTAGTCCATTTCCCTCTATCATAAATTTCCCTGCGTTTGTATTTATATGTAAATTATAACATAAATAACACACCAAAAGGAAACCCTTCTATTTCATTAGGCTATGTTAAATCCTGATGTTGATTTTTACCATAAGAAAACCGCCTCGTTGAAGAGGCGGCTTATTGTGCTATCGTACCCATTAGTTGAGTCCCTTTAATTTGGTTTTGCATTGATTTCCGTGTTTCCGGGACCGAGGGTCGCCCAGACTTGGAGCGTGAATAATGTCTATTTCAGTTAAGTCTTCTTTTAAACGTCACTTATTTATTACCGAGTTGTTCCGCCAAACCGATTAGAAGTCCTTCACTTCCACGAATGTAGCAGAGCCGATACGAGTCCCCGTACTGAACCACTTCGCCAACGAGCTGAGCACCATGCTTAGTGAGTCTGGATACCATTTCGTCAATGTCTTCAACGGTGAACATGACGCGTAGATAACCGAGTGCATTTACGGGAGCAGTTCGGTGATCTGATATAGTAGGTGGGGTGAGAAATCGCGAAAGTTCAAGTCGGCTGTGGCCATCTGGGGTAACCATCATAGCAATCTCTACACACTGTGAACCCAGCCCGGTTACGCGACCAGCCCATTCACCTTCGACAGTAGCTCGCCCTTCGAGCTTCAAGCCAATCTCCTCGAAGAAAGAGATTGCGTCATCAAGGGATTCTACAACGATGCCAACATTGTCCATTCTTAGTAATTTGTTTTTTGTCATAGTTTTATCTCCTTATGTGTACAAATTTATTAACTGAATTCTATCAAGAATTACTAACTCCTTCCAAACGATTAACATCTTGTCACAGTTCATGATAACAAAAATAAGGTAGCGTTGACGTTTAGCCTCTCCAGTACGGGATTTTACAGCGTACTTCCATCAATCGCTCGTTCCAATGCATCAATCAAGTCTCTTCAGTTCCTTTAAATCCATGGGTAAATCATCTCCGAACAGTTACCCTAATTATAGAACGTTAGTTCGTATATATCAAGCGTGGCACGGCAGCAGGCAGATTCCTTCCACGCCAGTAAGTGCAACCTCTAAATAGGGCTTGTGTCTATTTAGCATTGGAGAAATTTAAAAATAAGTAAAAAAATAAAAATTGGACATATTACCATTGAATGCAATTGACTAAAAAGGAGCGTGCAAAAATGGGAATCTTGAGTGGCAATCCCAAGGATGAACCTTTACATTACGGCGAAATTTTTAATTTGTGGCAATTCTCAATGAAAGCTAAGGGCTGCGTATCCGCATATCGAGTTTATCAATATCATGCTGGCGATGGCGACTTAAAAAAAGTACTTGGTGATCTAATTAATCAAGCTGAACTGGAAGTAAGTGAATGCGATTCCATACTCACTCATAATGGTATTGCGCCTTCTCCGGTTATGCCTTTGAAACCGGAAGCAAAACTCGAAGATATCCCTGTTGGTGCAAGATTTACTGATCAGGAAATTGCACCAATGATTGCAGCAGATACTTCAATGGGCTTGGTTGCTTGCAGTCAAATCATGGGGATGTCCATTAGAGAAGACATAGGAACATTATTCGCCAAGTACCATGCCACAAAGGCTGTTCTCGGGTTAAAAATATTGAGAATGAGCAAAGAAAAAGGTTGGTTAATTCCTCCCCCCTTACAGGTGAAAAGACCGGAATTAGCGGAAGTATGATGATTTCTTTATGGGGTTGGCCGCCGCCGGTTCGACTTGAAAGAAGATTAAATCTTGAGAATGTCCCTGCCAGTGCAATACCGGTCAGGGACTTTTTTGCGTTATTCAGCTTAATTCCAGACCAATTCCGTTACATTTTGTTTACAACTCGGAGAAGTTTTCTTTACATCCACCATTTATAACTGAGAATAGGCATGGACAACAACAAAGGAGTGAGAGGGAAAAATGAAAAAAACAGGAGTCCTACTGCTCAGCTTCACCTTAATCGCAATGTTGGCCGCTTGCAGCAGCGGTGCCGTCAAGCAAGTCAACAAGGGAGGCAGCGCTGCAAATCAGACGAACACCGGGCAGCAGGACGGTTCGTCGACGGAGGGCAAGACATCGACTGAGAGCACGACGCTGTCGGAGGACAAAACCTCCACCGCCGATAAAACGGCGGCCGGAGATAAAGGGACGAACGATGATAAATCGCCGGCAGGGGGCACGGCATCGGCGGATGGCGCATCATCCGGAGGTGGCGCGTCATCCGGGGTTAGGGCGTCTTCGGATGCGAAAGCACCGACGGAAAGCAAAGGAACGGCGGAGAGCAGGGCTTCCGTAAACAGTAAGTCTTCCCCGGGAGCAGCAGAGTCACAAGGTACTGTAGTTTCTCCGGGAGCGGCGCCGTCGACAGGCAGAAACGCGGCGTCGGAACGCAAGCCATCGTCCGAATCCGGGCCGGCGAGGGGGAGCAAAGCTCCGGCGGAAGCGACGCCATCCGGAACGGATAGAGTGCCGGCAGGCTCCGCGCCTACGAGTGTAGTCCAACCTGCGACGTCGTCGTAAACAGGGGAAACTTGAACGAATAAAGGGCATGGACGCGGGGGCGCCGTTGGTTTTCCCGCGTTTTGCATGGAGGCCGGCATGAAATTTCCCGCATTCCTCAAGAAAGACACGGTACTGGCTCTACTATTCCTTGCGCCAAGCGTGGGCGGTTTCGCGCTTTTTTATGCGATCCCATTTGTAATGGGGCTTGTTTATTCCTTTATGGACGGCACGATGGATGGAAATTTCGTAGGCCTCGCCAATTATAAGGAGCTGATGGCCAGCGGTTCGTTTCGGAAGGCCGCGTGGAACACCGCTCTCTTTACATCCGTCAGTGTACCGTTAATGGTTGCTATTTCTTTAGGGCTGGCACTGTTATTGAACGGAAATGTGTTTTTCCGCCAATGGCTGCGAACCGCCTATATTTTACCGCTTGTCGTACCGGTTGCCTCGATCGTATTGATCTGGCAAATCGGCTTCGACTGGAACGGCACGGTCAACGAATGGCTGCACCGCTTCGGGATTCAGCGGATCGATTGGATGAAATCGGAATGGGCTATTGTCGTCATCACGGCGATTTATATATGGAAGAACATCGGGTACAACATGATTTTGTTTTTGGCGGGGGTTCAAGCGATTCCCGAGAGCTATTACGAAATCGCCCGTCTCGAAGGGGCGGGGCCATTCACAAAGCTGCGGATTACCCTTGTCTATTTAATCCCGACGATGTTTTTCGTCGTTCTGATGTCGATTATGAATTCGTTCAAAGTGTTCAGGGAAGCGTATTTGCTGGCAGGCGGCTATCCGCACGACAGCATTTATATGCTCCAGCATTACATGAACAATATGTTTCTTTCACTCGATATTCAGAAGCTGACGGCCGCCGCGAGCCTCATGGTCGGCTGTATTATGATCATCGCGCTTGGGTTATTCAGGATGGAACGCGGTTTCCGGAGGTTTATGGAATGAAGCTGGGGGAGAAGAAAGCGGTGCTGCTGCAAAAATGGCTGATGACCTTCGTACTGCTCGTCCTTGCCTTGGTTATGCTGTTCCCTATCGGGATTACCTTCACGAATTCGCTCATGACGGAGCGCGAGATCGGGATTAACTACGATCTGCTAGGAAAGATGGTGAGCGCGGATTCCGGGAGACAGCACGAATTTGTCAATTTAAAGCTCATACCCGACTGGGTATCGCTAGAGCAATTTAACAAAGTGCTGATCCAGTCTCCGAAGTTTTTGTTCCTGTTCTGGAACTCCCTGCTCATGGTCGTGCCGATCGTATTCGGACAAACGGCCGTTGCCGCCTTGGCGGCCTATGCTTTCGCCATGCTTCGGTTTCCCGGCAGGGACTCGTTGTTTCTTATTTATATTATGGCGATGCTGATGCCGTTTCAGGTGACGCTGGTTCCTAACTATATTATGGCCGATAAGCTCGGCATCCTGAACAGTGTCGCCGCGATTATTTTGCCGGGCGTGTTCGCGACCTACGGCGTATTTCTGCTGCGGCAGTTCATGCTGCATATTCCCGCCCCGCTGCTCGAAGCGGCCCGGTTGGACGGGGCGGGAGCCGGAACGATTTTCGTCACGATCGTTCTGCCGCTGGTGAAGCCGGGACTGGCGGCGCTGACGGTTTTGCTATTCGTAGATTACTGGAACATGGTCGAGCAGCCGCTTATTTTTTTGGAGGACCCGCTCCGGCATCCGCTATCCGTCTATTTGGCGAGCATTCAGGAGGGAGCGCGGGGCGTAGGCTTTGCCGCTTCTTTGCTCTATATGAGCCCGGTTGTTCTGCTGTTTCTGTATGCGGAGTCTTATTTTGTCAGAGGAATCCAGTCATCCGGCATAAAAGGATAGGAGAGATGCATACGGTGGAGCTGCAAGGGATGGAGCTGGCGGAGGCTCGCAAAAAACGAAAAATGGTGGTGTTGTCGGGGGTATTTTTCGGTCTGCTGCTTGTGCTCACATTATTCAGCAATACGCTGCAGGCGATCACACTGCCCAAGGTACGGACGGAAACGCCGGTTAAGGGAAAGCTGGTTCACAGCATTGAAGCGAACGGCACACTTAAGCCGGTGGAGGAAGCTGAACTAAAGAACGAGACCGGCTGGAAGGTAAAGGCCGTTCACGTGAAAGCGGGGGATGCCGTCGTCAAGGACCAGCCACTGATTACGTATGACAGCAAACCGGCGGATCGGCAAATTGCGGATGAGCAAAGCGCCTTGAAGCAGCAAAAGCTGCAGCTGGACGGGTTGTTTGAAAGCTTCGTCGAAGCGAATCGGAACGGAGACTCCACGGCGATTAGCAAGGCTAAGCGGGATATCGAATCACGGCAGCTCGACATCGACGTCCGCGAACGCAAAATTCAAGCACTGCAAGAAGACTTGGCAGGCCAGCGTCAGATTGTGGCTCCGTTTGACGGAATCGTTACGAGCGTCCGCGCGACCGAAGGGCTTCCTTCCCTGTCAGGACAGCCGGTGGTCCGCGTGTCCAATGCGAGCCGGGGCTACGGAATGTCCGTGCTGGTAGCGGCGGATCTCGCAGCGTTTCTATCCGTCGGGGAAAAGATCGAGGTGGAGGTGAAAGACCAGGCGGTTCAAGTGATGGAAGGCCGGATTGACGAAATCGCCGATTCGCAAATGGAACTGGCAGGCGGCGCGGGGCAGAAGCAGGACGCCCCTCCGGCGTCGAAAACGGTACGTATTACCGTTCAAGGCGAAGGCTTGAACGGCGGGGAGCGGGCGGTCGTCCGGCTGCAAAAATCGGTGTCGGCGGACGAGCAGCTTTTGATCTCGAATGAGGCCGTCCACAAGGATCAAGAGGGGAAATTCGTTTATGTGATCGAAGAGCGGAAAGGCCCGCTTGGCAACGGCTTTTATGTGCGCAAGAGCTATATTCGGGCCGCCGATGGGAACGCGAACCAGACCGCCGTCCGGGAAGGCATTTTCCCGATGGATCAAGTTATCGTCGAAAGCGGTGAGCCTTTGCAGGCGGGGAACCGGGTACGGCTGCAATAATGGGAAAGGCCCTTCCGCTAGGCGAAGCGGTAGGGCCCTTCTTGATAACGCAGCGACTGAGGCAGAGGGCTAGCTCTTAAACCGCAGCGTAATGTCATGCATTTCTTGAGCCATCTTCGTCAGCGCGTTGACGGCATCCGAAATTTCCTCCATCGTGGCGAGCTGCTCTTCCGAAGCGGCGGCTACGCTCTCCGTCCTTGAGAAGGCGGCTTCCGAGATGCTCTTCATTTGATGAAGGGAAGCCGTGATCTGCTCGGTACCGGCAGACATTTCCTCCGAAGCGGCGGATACCTCTTGCATTTGATTGGCCACCTCTTGAACCGCAACCAAGATGTTGCGGAAGGCTTCTCCGGCTTCCTTCATAACGACCGTGCCGTTCTCGACTTCCCGGTTTCCTTTGTCCATCGCCACGACAGCCGTCTTGGTCTCGCTCTGAATCTGCTTAATGATCCCGGAAATTTGCTCGGCCGATTGGCGCGATTGCTCGGCCAGCTTCCGCACCTCGTCCGCCACGACGGCGAAGCCCCGCCCGTGCTCCCCGGCTCTTGCCGCTTCAATAGCGGCATTAAGGGCAAGTAGATTCGTTTGTGCGGAAATATCCGTAATGACGTCGACGATTTGTCCGATCTCTTGGGAACGGATTCCCAATTGATTGACCATCTGGGCGGATTCGCTGACCGACGTGCGGATCAAGTCCATCTGGGATACCGCATTTTGGATCGATTTATTACCTTCTGCGGCTTCTTTGGAAGCTTCTACGGACATCGTGGAGACATTGCTGGAAAATTCGGCGATCCGGTTAATGCCTGTAGCCATTTCCTCCATAGCCCGAACGCTTTCCGTCGTGCTTTGATATTGCTGGTCGGCGCCGCCGGCAATTTCTTGAATCGCGTGCACCACTTGGTTGGTCGATTGAGTGGATTGTTCGGAGCTGGCGAGCAATTGCTCCGAGCTGGCGGATAAATTTTGCGCTTCCATGCTGATCTTCACGATAAGCGCTCTTAAACCGGCAATCATCCCGTTAAAATCGTTGGTGAGCAGGCCGATTTCGTCTCGGGACCGATAGGTACCGCTAACCGTTAAATCCCCGTCTTGCGCTTGAGCCATCAATTGTTGAATATGGCGGATCGGGCGCGTGATCATGCTTGCTATGCCATAGCCGATCAATGAGCACAACAGCACGGCCAATAAAGTAACGACCACGATAACCGTCGTAGCGAATTTGGAGCTTTGAATGCTTTTCTCGTAGAATACTTTGGCGTCTTCTTCGTTGTATTTGACGACATTTTCCAGATTCTTGATCATCTCGGCGCGGATCGGTTTGAAGGAGGTGACGTATTCTTTATACGCCTCTTCTTTATTGTTCGCGACCGCGAGCGCATCGACTTTTTTCTTTGCTTCGTTATTTTTCGGAATCAAATTGATAAAGGCTTGGTACTGCTCCTGCGCCCGCTCCGACAACGGAAGCTGCTCCAACTGCTTGCGCACCGCTTGGTTTTTGTCCCGCGTTTGGGTAATTTGCTGCTGGATTTGCTTGATGAACGCTTCGTCCTTGGTGAGCAGCATTTCTAGCTGCAGGGAATCCATCTGCGAGTTGCCGAACAGCAAAGCTTCGACAAGGGTGTTGGGAACCAGCTTTTCCTCGTACATGGCGCGCGCGTTGTTCCCCATCGTCTTCATGACCACGTAACCGGTAATTCCGATGACCAGCAGAAATACGATCGCGAGGCCGAGCAGCCCCAAAATTTTTGGGCGGATTTTTACATTTTGTAGAAACTGCATCTCCCAGGTATCCTCCATTGCGTTAAAGTGGAATAAAAAAACCATCCCGAAAAAAAGGATGGACGGATCCCAACCAAATTTCGGCGGCCCGGCTGCCGTAGATTGAATTCTCCTTAGGCCCGTGGCTTTGCGTCCTTTTCTTTCGAAAAGTTTGCCGTTGTCGTATTTTGTCGCATTATGGATGTGTAGCTTCCGCCAAAGTATAATACAGCCCTGCGGAAAAGACAAGACTTTTTAACTAATCCTAAATGCTTATATTCGGATAAGGCAGGAATCCGTTGATAGGATTAATGTCACGACAAAATGGAAATCAATACCTTTTTTTGAACCGGCGTCGTAGACTTTCGACATATAAAATTTATTTTTCGTCATCGTTTGACAAAAATCGAAGTCTGGTTTATTCTCGGTTGTGTCCGGACAAAACTAATTTTTGGAATGAGGGAAAGCATCTTGAGAAAACTTCTTTCAAAGCTGGCTTTGTCGAGTTTAGCCATCATGATCCTCATATTCTCATCCGGCTTCTCAAGTGCGGAGGCCGGCAACGAGCACGCGAAGAAACAAAAAAAGCTTAAAGTCGCTTTGCTGCTGCCCGGTCCTGCGAATGACGGCGGCTTCATGGAATCCGCTTACCGTGGACTGATGAAAGCGAAGGAAGACTTCCGCCTGAAAGCGACCTATGTGGACAATGTCCCGCACGATACGGCGAAAATTGCCGATGAGCTGCGCAAGCTGGCCAAGAAGAAGCCTGATATGATCATCGCTCATGCCGGGCAAAGCTCGGAAGCCGTAAAGTTGGTCTCCAAGGAATTCCCAAAAATTAAATTTGTAAATACGCAAACGAACCTGACCGGCGATAATTTGTCCAGCTACCAGGTGAAGCAGGAAGAATCCGCATGGCTTGCCGGCGCTGCCGCAGGGCTGCTGACCAAATCCAATGTCGTGTCGCATATTTCCGGCGCGCGGGTCACTCCCGGATTTCATGGGCGTGCCGCATTTGCCGGAGGCTTGAAATACACGAATCCGAATGCAACGTTCCTGACCACCTTCACCGGCAATCAGGACGATGCCGCTTTGGCTAAAAAAGTCGCGCAGGCACAAATCGCTGCCGGCTCGGATATGATCTTCACCATGCTGAACGTTGCCCGTTCGGGCGTGACGGAAGCCGCGCGCGAGAATGGCGTCTTCCAATTCGGCAACGTGCGCGATTACTATGCGGATGCGCCCGACGTCTTCATCGGCTCCGCGATTTCCGATGCCGGCTTCACGGTATACGGCGCAATCAAGGATCTGGCCGAAGGCAAATGGAAGCCGAACACCGTCGTGAAGATCGGACTTGAAAATCCGGATGCGGTCCGTTTGGCGCTTGCTCCAACCGTTCCGCAGGAAGTAAAGGACAAGATCGCCGAATTTACGGAGAAAATCAAATCCGGCGAAATTATCGTTCCTTCGCAATATACGGGGCCTGAATTTGAAGTAAAATAAACGTGTCACATGGAAACAAGCACTGCGGTAGTTGCTGCCGGGTGCTTGTTTTTTTTGTCGAAAAACTTACAATCGGTTCCTAAAACTAACATTTTACTGGGGAGCGACCGATAAAAGGTAGAGTTCGTTTTTTGGGGCAGCTTAACGATAACGCTGCATAGAGGGGGAGAGGGCATGGAAACTTTCGAGCGTTTCAAATTCAACAGCAGGCTGCCGTTCGATCCTGGACTTTTAAAGCAGGAGCATGGCATCGATATCGACGACCAGACGCTAATAGGCTTAAGTCAATATCAGGAATGCTGGACTACGGACGAATACGTATATCGTATTCTGACCACCGAAGAAATTCGGGAAATGCTGGACTTTTTACAGGACTTGGCGTGCCACCGTGGCATTTGTCCGTTGCTTACGGACGATCAGTCCAATTACATAGGCTTGTATACCGACGGCCCGCTGCTGGATAAAGTATGCTACTTGGATCACGAAGAGACCGATTTGTCGCCGGGATTCCGCCATATGGAACGGTTCGTCGCGAAAAGCTTGCAAAACCCCGGAGCGGAGTGGGATCGGCTTGAGCGCGATTATCCTGTGGTATCCGACCGGGATGAGCAGCATGAACACAGCGTGCATGACTTAAAAGTGATTCAAGAGATCGATCAACGCCTCTTGCAAGAAGAGCTTGACGAGGATGACATGCAGCAGCTTATTTTTGCCAAATTGACGATCATGCCTTACGCGGAATCGGAACAGATTTGCCGTTATCTGACTTCGGATGACATGTTTATCCAGGAAAAAGCCGTTATCCTGCTAAGAAAAAGAAACTATACGGCGGCGGCCCGTTCTTTATTCGAGGTTGCCAAAAACGGGATGCATAACGGAAGGATGGCAGTGGTCTTCGCATTGAAGCAATTCCGTACGGAGGAAAGCAAACGGCTGCTGAAGGAATTGAAAGCGGTGCTGCCGAAACAATATTTTACATAGGAGTGAGAGAAGTGGAACACGCACATACCGAAGGAGAACACCGTTTTCCTTCGCCTGAGCAGGATTTCGACATTTATAAGGCGGCCCGAAGCGAAGGGGACTTCCAGCATGCTCTTTACCATATGGCCTGCGCCTTGTCGACCGATCCGGCTAACGCCGAATGGCTCGATTCCCTTAACGAGTGGATGGATGCGGGCGAGGACCTGCTGCCTTTTGTGCCGGTCGAGGAAAATAATTATTTCGCCGTTATGGCGGTAAGGGCCTACATTTACGCCAGGATGAACAAGTTCAACGATGCCTTCGGCCTCTTGGGGCAGGTGATTAAAGTAAAGCCCGAAATCCCTTATCTGGTGTGGGTGTCCGAATGGGAGCCGCGAATCGCCGGGGTGGATCATATCGAAGAAGGTACGATCATTGGTTTCGTCAGCGGAGTGCTGAGATCTCTCGATATGCTGGAAGGAAACGTACGGCACAAGACGCTTGCCGCTTTAGTGTCCGTGCTCCGAAAGATGTGCCAGGCGCATCCTAAAGCTTATATGTTATTCTGGCTGCTGTCCTCGATGTACCGGAGACAGGAGGATGTTCTGGCCGCATTTGCGGCAGCCAAAACGGCCTACAAGCTGAATAAATGCTGGAATACGGCCATTGGGATGGCGCTCTGCTTCAAAGCCCAAGGCAACATCCGCAAAGCGGCCGGCTTTTACAAGAAAGCAGGCAGGCTCGACCCCGGAAATGAGGCGGGCTATCTGGATCTGGGCGATCTGTATCTGGAAAACGGATTATACAAAAAAGCGCTGAAAGCTTACAACAAGGCTGCGGATATCCAGCCCGGTCACGAATGGGCGGTCCCGTCCATCCTTTACTGCGAATATATGATCAAACAAGACGCCGAGCGTTTGGGGAAAATCGAAGCTTACATTAAAGCGAACACTTCGAACGGCAGAGCGAGAGAACTGCTGAAACCGTTATTGCCGGGCTCCGAGCTTCCTTTTGTCGATTACATCCCGGAGCCGCAGGAAGCCACCATCAACGTGCTGCGTCAAGTGGCGGAGCAAAACCCGGATCTGGAAAGCGGCGGGACGATCAGCCTGACGATTAACCATCTGGAGGCTCCAAGCGCGATCCGTGCGATGGAGCTCTACTTAAGCAAATTCGGCAGAAGCGCTAATCCGCCCAAGCTGAATTTGACCATCGACAACGTCCCGGAGCCGGACCCAAGGCAGCCGATCGCGGAGAACGGCGCCATGTTATGGAATTACGAGGGGCCCATTGCACAGCCGGCTATGCCCGAGCCATCGGGCCGAGCGGTCGATGCCGTACGCCGATTGGCGATGACTCCGTACCAAATCGAGGATTGGTACCGCACCGCCGGAGAACTTGTCCAAAGTCTCACCCCTGCGTACCTGCCGGACTTACTCGCCATCCTGACTCATCCGCCGGAGCCGCCCGAATCGGTATCAAGCTGGCACTGGCTCCAGCGCATTCAATACGCAGCGGTATTCCTTATGGCGCGCCTTAGCCCATCCAAGCCCTCTGAAGCCTTGTTGTCTCTATGCCACGGTCAGTCGGATTGGCCGGTCAATGCGGCGGTGGCCGTATTGGCTTACGAAGCGCAGGGCGATCCCGAGCTGGAAAAAGCGGTATCCGAACTGTTTCTCCGGCTCATGGAGCGGATTCCGCAAGAAGGCTATTGCTTCTTTACTTTTGCGCTGATTTGCAGCTGGCTGCAGCTTTCGTCCATTGATATCAAGCTTAGGGAACAACTGGAGCAATGGAAGAACGATCTGGAGCAGCGGGAATAGGCTGTTTGCCCATACACGACCGATTCTTGAGGATCGGTCTTTTTTTCATCCGGAAAAACGAACCGAAATCCCCGGTTATTTGTCTTATTGTCATAACGACGCGATAGGGGGGTGAGCAAGAGTTGACCGACCGGGAATTATTCGATACGTACCGTAGGGACGTGTACTATTTGTGCCATTACATGCTGCACAACGCGGCCGATGCGGAGGATATCTGCCAGGAGGTATTTCTGAAGGCGTTCCAGACGGATCGGCAAGGCGTCGAACGGATCAAGCCATGGCTGCTGCGAATCGCCGTGAATATGTGCAAAAGTCATCTGGACCGCAGGAAGCGGGGCGTGCTGAAGGAGCTGAAGCATTTTCTGCTGGAGCGCAGACGCGATTCGGAAGCGGCGGACGAAGCGCTGGAGCGGAAGGAAAACGAGCTGGAGACGGAGCTGTGGCTCCGGGCGTTGCCGGTCAAGAATCGGACGGTAATGACATTGCGGTATATTCACGAGCTGAGCTTGCAGGAAATTGCAGAGACGCTGAATATCCCGCCGGGCACGGTAAAATCAAGATTGAACCGAGGGCTGCGGCAGATGAGAAAAGAGTCTGGAAAAAATAATCCAAATTTGAAAGGAGCGGAATGTCTTGAATAAGCTGACGGAAGAACAGTTGCTGGAGCTGGCGCGCAAGGAACGTCCCAAGCTTCCGGATTTTGAAGCGATGTGGGAAAGAATTCAGACGAATGCGAATTTGCAAAATGCTTCGGCAGCGCCGAGAAGCAGAAGCTTGGCCCGCAGTCGGAAACGTCTCATTCCGTTAGCCATTGCGGTATCTTCGGTCATCGTGGCCGCGCCAGTGGTTGCAGGTGTATCGATGGGCTGGCCGGTGCTGTTTGACCGGCTGGGCTTTACGACGGCAATGGAGTCCGGCTTGGGCAATCCGCTGGACATCACGGTAACGTCGGCAGGTGCGACTTTGGCTCTCCATGGCGTTGTTACGGACGACCAGCGGCTGGATGTTATGTTTACCTTCGACGTTCCGTCATTACCGGATTATGACGCCGTCGAGTTCGAGCACCAGAAGTTAACGAATCCCCAAGGCAAAGCTATGCCTCTGAATGGTTTGATCCGCAAGGATACCTTGCCGAACCGTATGATCGGGCTACTGGAAACGGACAATGGACTGGGAAATAAGCGGGAACAGCTTAAGCTGTCGCTGAAAAATCTTGTTTTTTACAAATACAAAGATACGGAGCTTGACGCCGGCCCGATGTTGTTAAAGGATGGCGACCGTGTGGACAGCCGCACCCGTTTCGGAACGCTGCAGGTCGTTTCGGCTGTAAGGGAAAACGGTGTGCTGACGCTGCGCTATGAAATTCCGATCAGCGGACCGGAGGATGGGACGTTGAATCCGGGGCTGTTCCTTAAAGCAGGAGAAAAAAGGGTGAATTCGAGTTATTCCGCTACATTGCCGACGGAGAAATCGGGGATTCAGCTCCGCCAGGATATCTTCCGTCTGTCGGATTCCGAGCTGAAGAGCGCCAAGCTATACTTCACTTACCTGGACGCTATCCAAACGATCGCGGGGACGTGGGATACGTCGTTTGAAGCCGATGGCAGGAAAGCGAGTCAGGCGATGTTCCGCAAACCGCTTGACCCGGCGGCGGTTGCTAACGATTCGATTATGGATTTGAAGGAGCTTGTCGTGACGCCGCTGGAAGTCCGTCTGATGTATGACGATAAGCTGAAAACCAAATCCCCTGATCTGGAATCGGTATATTACGATACCAATCAGCTTGTGCTAAATGGTAAAACAATTAACGGCGGGAACTTTTCCGCGGAAAAAAGCGGCTGGTATCTCCGCTTCCAGCTGCCGGAATGGTCCAAGGATTGGTCCCAGGCGCCGATGAAGCTGCTGCTGTCCAATGCCCGCGTCACGAAGCGTTCCAAGGCGTGGCATCCGCTGGAGACTCCGTCCGATACGAAGCGGACGATCGAAACGAAGCTGGATCAGTTTCCGGTCACGTTTACGTATTACAAGGAGGGCGAGGATCTGATCGTCGAATCGTATTCGACCGATCCGGACTTTATCGTCGTCTCGCAAACGTCTGTCAAGAAAGACGGAGAGGTCGTTTATCCTCCGATCACTCCAACCCCCCCGGGAGGCAACGGCACGAGCCGGAAAGTGGACCGGTACCCCGGACTGCTGTCCAAGCCGGGTAAACTGGAGCTGAATCCGGGCTTCTATCACTACAAGGACAGCAGTCGCAAGGTGGAATTGACGATCAATTAAAAAGAAATGCGGGGAATGGCCCCGCCAGATCAGGCTTTTGTAACGGCTGCTCCGAAATCATCGGGGCAGTCGTTGCCGTACTCAAGCTGAAGCAGCCCCATATGAATGATGTCGTGCCATGCGCCTTCCCTGAACAAGCTTTGCCGGGAAATCCCCTCCCGCCGGAAGCCGAGTTTCTCATAGAGCTTGATCGCTCTCTCGTTGAAGGAAAATACTCTCAACGAGACCCGGTGCAGGTTCAGCTCCAGGAATGCATAGTCAAGCAGCAGCTTTAAAGCCTCGGTTCCGTAGCCTTTCCCCCAATAAGCCTTGTTGCCGATATCGATGATGCATTCGGCATTCCGGTTTTTGGTATCGATTTGAATTAATGATGTAATCCCGAATGGCGTTTCCGATGTTTTGTCGACCAGAATATAGCTTTTGGAGGAGGGGGAGCCCAGGATGACTTGATGCACGAATTGCCGGGTCTCTTCGAGATCGTAAATATCGAGCCAGGGACTGGTCGAACGCATCACCTCCAGATCGTTTCTCCACGCATGATACAGCTCCGCATCGTCCGCCGTAGCTTTTCTAAAGACGATTCTGTCGGATTCGAACAACATGGCAAGCACTCCTTTAAGATAGGATGTATAGTTAATTTTAAACTTGGTCAATCGGGCAGAGCATTTCTTTCAACGAAAAAAGGAAGACGGTCAACTGTTCCTCCACAAGGGTTGTTTCCGCTCCGAGTTGGAACGTATCCAGCATCAAACCGTCCATAAACGAAACAAAATACAAGGCGACCGCCTCCGGCGACAGTCGGGGCCGGAATTCTCCCCGCTCTGTTCCTTTGAGAATGACCGACTCGATAGCTTCCTTGATCCGCATGTAACGCTGCGCGATGTACGGGAAGCTTTCTTTATTCCGCCTGTATCCGGGGGACAGAAAAAACTCCGCCTTGGCCAACAGCAGCGTCTGCCCGACTGTCTTCAGGCTGTGCCGTTGACGGTTGACCCAGTCGGTTAGCTGGGGCCAGAGCGGCGAGGAATCGGTCAACTCGAAGAAGAGGATGTCCTGCCGGTCGTCAAATTGCAGCACTTCAATAAACGCGTGCTCGATATTGTCGAAGTAGGAATACAGCGCGCCTCGGGATATTCCGGCTTCGTTCATAATCGATTGCATCGTCGCCTGTGTATAGCCCTCCCGGATAAACACGTGCCTTGCCGCTTGCAGCAGCTCGTGCTTTTTGTCCTTCTTGTATTGATCGCTTACTTTGGGAGACAAGGGGATCAGCTCCTCCTGATAATAAAAAAGACATGAATGTCGTTTTTGTCCGCAAAGTTATTATAAACGACATGAATGTCGTTTTTCAAGTTGTTAATGGGCAAAGGTGGTAGTTTTTCATTTACATACATACTGTATGTATGTAAAGGTATTAGTATCTTAATTATCTTAATCCCGAAGGAGATCGATCACGGTGAAAACAAACAGCTTCTACCCGGTTATTTTGACGGAGCAGGTTGCGGTGAGCGCGTCCTTTTACAAAACTCATTTCGGCTTTGAAGCGGTATACGAAGCCGACTGGTACGTGAGCTTGAAAATGTCCCAGGGCAGCGTTTCCTACGAATTGGCGATTTTGGACGCTTCGCATCATACGATACCTGCAGCCTACCGCAGTCCGGTGCAGGGCTTAATTCTTAATTTTGAAGTGGACGATGTCGATGCGGAATACCGGAGGCTCATTATCGAGGAGAAGCTGCCCTTGGAGCTTGAGCTTCGGGACGAAGAGTTCGGACAGCGGCATTTCATAACGTGCGATCCTAACGGCGTCTTAATTGACGTGATCAAAATAATCCCTCCCTCGGAAGTGGAAAGCGCGCAATATGCCGAGAACGTGTGGGCGGATGGCGAAGAAGGCGGGGAAGCCTGAGAATTAAGGGTGTTGGCGAACCGGGGGGCAGCCGGACAGAAAGGGAGTAAAGTATCTTGTGAAAAAAAATAAAGAAGAAACCGATGAAACGATTCGCAAGCTGATCGCAATTGCCAGAAGGTATTTTACGGAAAAAGGGTACGCGGACTCGGCCTTGGAAGAGATCGTAAGCGAGGCCAAGCTGACGCGGGGGGCGCTTTATCATCACTTTGGAAATAAAAAGGGACTGTTTCACGTCGTGCTGGAATCCGTGCAGAAGGAAGTTGCGGAGCAGATCGAAGCGGAGGCGTCCCAAAGCGACGATGTGTGGGAGCAACTGCTGTTCGGGTGCCGAGCCTTCGTTAAGGCTGCGGTTGAACCCCGAAGCCGGCGGATTCTGCTGATCGATGGTCCTGCCGTGTTAGGCTGGGACGTCTGGCGCAAAATGGATCAGCAGCATTCGATGCGGCTGCTGCGCGAGCAGCTTCAAATCATGAAGCAGCAGGGGTGCTTGCGGCCCGCATCGATCGAAGCTATGACGCATTTTTTGTCCGGCGCACTGAACGAATCGGCACTGTGGATTGCGCAGATGCCGGATCAGCGGCAAGCGCTGGAGGAGTCCATGACGGTCATTGCCTTATTGGTGGAAGGGCTCAAAAAATAAGCAAATCGACCGTTCCGGCAAAGGAACGGTCGATTTTTGTGACGAAAAACAGGCTGTCTCAGTTCTTTTTCGCTTTGTTCTCTGCGGTTCTTGTAAGCAGCATGTCCACAAAGAGGTCGATCTGTTCCGTGATGGCAATCGGATCGTACCGGTAAAACGTGTCAAAGTCATTCATGAACAACGTATTGTTCTTAACCGCATTCAGACCTTGCCACACCGAGGAAGCTTGCAACTGCTTCAAAGCTTCGCCTTTTTTCTCGGGGTCGTACGTCGTTAGAAACATGTAGTCAGCCGCATATTTAGGCAGCACCTCCATCGACAGCTGCACGGAACCGGTGTTGCCTTTAATCTCCGAACGGACCAAGTCCGGCATTTTCAGCCCCAGCGCGTTATACACCGTTTGACCGCCCCGTCCGGCATTGTCTCCGAATACCCACAGGGTGCCTTTATCGGTCAACTCGTAGAGCCCGACGGTGGCGTTCGGATCGATGACCCCTTTCAATTTCTCGCGGCCTTGCGCCGCCTTTTGATCGAATTCTTTAATAAATTGCTCCGCTTTTTGCGGTTCGCCGACAATATCACCGAACAGTTTCACCGTTTCGTAAATGTTGGATGTTGTGCCGTAAGGGATATGTAGAGTAGGAGCGATTTTGGACAGCTCTTCATAGTTTTTGTCATACATAACGACGATCAGGTCAGGGGCAAGCTCCAGCGTTTTCTCCGCATTCACCGGCGTGCCTACGTCGACGGCTCCTGTGAGCCGCTTCTTTAGAAACGGATTGTCGAAGGTGGTGGGTTCGACACCGACTACGTTAGCGCCTACGGACAACAGCTCGCCGCCATAAAAATCTGTGACGATCCGTTTAGGCTTTGCCGGGATGTTGATATTGCCTTTGACCGTGGAGAAGCTGCGGGTTGCGGCAGTGGCAGCTTCCGTCGACGGCTCCTTGGCAGCCTGCTTGGCCGGGGCGGGATCGCCGGCAGTTGTTGCCGAACCGCCGCAAGCGGAGAGCAGCGTAACGAGAAGCAAATAAATGAGGCCTGCGGCCCAAAACGGTTTGTTCTTAGACATGATTTCCCTCCGTGAGACCATATATTGAAAATGAGAATCATTATCGGTAAAGATCATATCAAAAATGATTCTCAATCGTCAATAGAAATCGGAGAGACTGTCTGTCTCGTGGAACGGGCCGCCCCCGCATCCCCTTGCTAAGCGCGGAACGGATCGTCGCTGATGCCGGCCTGAAGTACGATTTTGGCATATTCCTGGGCACTGAATAACGAATGATCCTTATAATTTCCACATTCCAAGGCGGAGACGGCAGGCACTGTTTCCGTTGCGACGACCTTCTTCAGCACGTTCGTCAACGCGGCGGCAACGTCCGCCGGTTTGTGCTCATCCCAGATGATCATATAAAATCCGGTTCGGCAGCCCATTGGAGAGACGTCGATGATGCCTGTCAATTCGTCGCGCAAATAGGTAGCAAGCAAATGCTCTAGCGTATGTACGGCGGCCGTAGGCAGAGCCTCTTGATTCGGCTGCAGGAAACGCAGGTCATATTTCTGAATGGTGCTGCCTTTTTCGTTCTTCTCCGTGCCGGCCAGACGGACGTACGGCGCTTTGACGATCGTATGATCCAATTCGAAGCTTTCGACTTTAGCCATGGGTATCTTCCTTTCGCGCATTTGTTATTCAAAGTATCACAATCGGAATTATAAGTAAATAGGCGGGGCACAAAAATAAATACGGTATGAAACCCAAGCAAGCTTGTGCGTCCGCTTCTTTGAGGTCGTATGAAACGACTGCTAAATGGTAATATAAAATGGGAAAAGCAGTCATTCCGGTCTAACAAGGTTTGACTGCTGTAAGCGATATTTTATGTACGGAGGGGATAGAACATGTTAGCTTCTATTCAACAAGTGGACGGCGGGTATACGGCCCGTTTCGAGCGTCATCTGAAGCATCCCGTCGATCAAGTATGGTCGGTGCTAACGGATAACGATCGGCTTGCCAGGTGGTTTCCCCAGCTTCGGATTGATGAACTACGGGAGGGCGGACTGATCAAGTTCGACATGCAGGACGGAACCTTTAAAGAGCTTAAGATTACCGATCTTGCCATGCATTCGGTGCTGGGCTACACCTGGGGCGAGGACCGCGTTCGCTTTGAGCTGTACCCGGAGCCGGAAGGCTGCCTGCTGGTTCTCGTTGAGCAGCTTCATAAGATTACCGGCCATACCTCCAAGGATCTGGCGGGCTGGCACGTATGTCTGGGTGTTATCGACGCGCTGTTATCAGGCCGGGCAACCGGGTTCCGAAAAGAAGAATGGGAAACATGGCATGAGCAATATGTCCGGATCTTGACGCCTCTCGGAAGTGCCGACGAGTAAGGAGCAGGAGAGGGCGCTGCCCGCTCGAGGCTTTCCGAAGCTAGGGCCCGGCGCCTTGGATTCAAGGGCGGGCCGCAGCTTTTTCAATGTCGAGCCTTAGTCCAGCTCTTCATCCATCGACGTGGTTCCCCTGCACAGCTCCGGGAACGAACGGGCGACTTGCTTGCAATCCTCATAGCCCAGATTACCGGAATGCGCCGTCAAGATCGGATACTCGTCCCCGTCCATGTCTTCTCTCATATCCATAATATAATGATTCCCGCAGCCGTCCATCCCGATAGAGACGGAGCCGGCCATATATTCGGGGAATTCGTACGCCAAGTTGTATTCTCTCAATTGCTTCGTGCCGAAAAATTGAAAATAGCGCTCTCCGGTTTGAAACTCCCCACCGTTGGAGTAGCGCAAAAAGTCCAGATAGCTGTCCGGCAGCTTCTTTTGCGGCAGATTCCACAACGACGGATCAAAGGGCTTGTATTGCGCATGAAGCGGATGATTCGCAGGAAAAAGATTCCTCTGCCGCTCTGTAATCTCGGCGATTTCTTGCGGCGACAGCTTCTCGTTCCACGTCTTGACTAAGCGTTCAAGCTCCTCTTCGGTCGCTCCCTCCCGCATAAGATATGGCATTTCAAACACGCTGCTCCACATAGACAATTTCCCCCAATTGTACGCTTCTCTTGATCATGTCAGCCTATTATATAGGACAACGAAGCCGGGCATCAACTCGTTGAACGGCCACGGGGGATCGAGGGCACGCTCAGGGACATTATTTTGCCGCCGCCTTGGAAGTCGTCAGCAGCTTGCCGATTTGCTGCGAAAAGCCGTCATACATCGCAACTTCCGTATTGTTGAGGAACAGCAGCTCGCGGATTTGGCGCTTTTTCAAAAAAGGAACGAGCGGCTGGTCGAACTGGCGCGGATCGATGACGTAAATTTCCTTATAGTGCGGCAGCAGAAAGGGAATCAGCGCGTTGCCGTACGAATCTTTGACGACGGCGACCCGGCGGCCGCTCTCGGCTTCGGTCTTAATGAGGCCCCAAGGCCGGTCGCCGCTCAGAAAGATCCGGTATTTGTTCTTTTTGGCCGCATGGCTCTTGTCCAACAGCTCCATCCGCAGCGGAGCGGCGTAATGCACCGCATATTCGTGCTTGACGAACGGCTTGTACAGCACAAGAGTATCCGGTGCCTTCTGAAGCTGGGAGCTCAGGGTGGCGGAATATAAAGAGCCCAGAAAGCCCGTTACGTTCTCCGTTTCATAGCGGGCCAGCGGGACGGGCGGGACGCCTTGCGCATTCATGAAAGCCTCGTAAGCGTAGTAGGCGCCGGTCGCGGTCCAGTGATGATCCGTACGGAAGTACAGTGTCTCCTGCTTGTGGGCGTTCAGGGAGGACCAGGCGTCAATCGTCTTCACTTGCGGATGAAGCCGCTTGTAGACATCCTCGATCGTTTGGCGCTGGGAGTCCGACAATGATTTCAGCGAAGCTGCGGATACCCATTCCGCTGCCGTCGGCGCGAGAAGCACGAAGGTCGTTGCTTCGCCACCCAGCGCGAGCGAGAATTCGTCGCGGAACCGGTTTACGGCATCGGCATAGGCTTGTCCGGCGGCGGGATCAGAGGTAAACAGATTCACCGCTTTGTTACCTACGACCAATACTTTTCCGATGACGCGTCCTTTCTCCTTGGAGGCGGAAGCCTCTTGAGACGGGCCTTCGACGGCACGCGGGGCCTCGGGAACCGTTGTCCGGGGGGCGGCTTCAATCGAAGCAGCGGAGGCGGTCTGCTCCTGGGCAGGGACAGCGTTCGCCCCGCCTGTATTGTTCGCTTGGGACGCGATCAGGACGGCATGCTCCCCGCCTGACAAGCCGCGCCAAGAGGCAACCTTTTGGCCCGCGCTGACCAAGGAGTCGCGAAAAGCGACGTGGTCCGCCCAATAATTTTCCAGCTGGCGGAAATAGGTGCCGGACTTCAGTTCGCCAACCGACCAGCGGGGGAGCGAAGCCAGGGCCCGGTTTTCCGTCTCCGAGACGGCATGGCCCAAGCCGAACGCATAGAGCGAGGAAACCGTCCCTGCGCACAAGAAAGCGAGAAATAATCCGATTTGCAGCCAATGTCCGAAACGCATGGCAAGCCTCCGATCAGAACCGAAAGTAGAAGAAGGGGGAATACGTTTTCCCGACCAACAGCAAAGCGGACACCGTCAATATCGCCAAGCAGGCGAGAGGAACCAACGTATTCGCATACAGGCCGCGCGCGAAGCCGGGACGCATATGTGCCGCAAGCCTCCGGTGAAGGACGGCCGGAAGCGGCGTAGCGGCGATGACGGCGATCGGGAGCAGGAACGAATGGTTTTGCAAATGAATCGCCAGCTCTGCATTCGCCAACGGAGCCGATGCGAATCCGAGCATGACCCGCAAGTACATCAACCCGCGCCCGATGGATTCGAAGTAAAAAAACACCCATCCAATCAGGACGATCGCCAGAAAATAAATATGGGACGCAAAGGAGGGAAGCACCGACAGGATGCGAAAAAGAAAGCTTCGCTCCATCGCGATGAAAACGCCGAAATAGACGCCCCACAGCACATAGTTCCAGCTGGCACCGTGCCAGAGCCCGGTCAGAAACCACACGGCAAACAGGTTGAACGCCGGATTTCGGCGGTTGCCCCCGAGCGGGATGTAGACGTAATCCCGGAAAAAGCGGCCGACGGAGATGTTCCAGCGCCTCCAGAATTCGCTCGCGCTGCGGGAGACGTAGGGGTAATTGAAATTTTCCTTGAAATGGAAGCCGAACATCCGGCCGAGGCCGATCGCCATATCCGAATACCCGGAGAAATCGAAATAGATTTGCAGCGCGAACAGAACGATGCCGAACCACGCGCCCAGCAGCGACAGCTTGCCGAGATCCCCGTCCAGGAATACGGTGGAAATGTCGGCAAGCGTATTGGCCAGCACGACTTTTTTGCCCAAGCCGACGACGAAGCGTGCGATTCCGGTGCTGAACCCTTCCAGCGTAATCCGGCGGCGGCTAAGCTGCTCTTGCACGTCCGCGTAACGAATAATCGGACCGGCGACCAGTTGGGGGAACAGTGAAATGTACAACAGCAGCTTCGAATAGGAGCGCAGCGCCGGGGCATCCCCCCGATACACATCGACCAGGTAGGAGATAAGGTGAAAGGTGAAGAAGGAGATGCCGATAGGCAGACCGGGATCGCGGAACGGTACGGGAAAAGGCAGGATAGGCTGAAGCGTGTGCACAAGAAAGCCGGTATATTTGAAATAAACGAGCACGCCGACTTGAAAAATAAGTGCTGCGACCATCGCGATCTTCGCCAGACGGCGGCCGCGGCCCCGTTCGATGAGAAGTCCTCCCGCCCAACCGACAGCAACATTCAGCAGCAGAACCCCAATCCAGAGCGGCTCTCCCCAAGCGTAAAACAGCAAAGAAAATGCGAGCAGCACGGCATTTTTGGCCTTGTCCGGGGAGCAGAAATAGAGCAAAAGCACCAGCGGAAGAAAGGCAAAAAGAAAGACGAAGCTGGAAAAGACCACGGCAGGACATCCTCCTCGAATACGGTTACGGTAGCAGTCTTTTCCTATATTGCTCCGAAATCCCATTCGTCATGCACCGAAAGAACCGGTTCCGCAAGGGATAGACGCCCGGTCCGCAGACGTTTATTCTTTGTCCACGGGCTGGCGTATCCGGTCATCGTACCGGTCGAAATGCAACTGCCCGTTCGTGCTTCTTACGGCATAACAGATGTCCCCGATGGCGAGGCCTCTCGATTTGGCTTGCGAAACAAGCCATTCTTCACTGAGATGGTTTTGATGCAGATTGTCGGAAATGATCTGCCCGTCCATAATGAGCTCAACCGGAAACGACTGCTTGCTCGTCTGCAGATTCATATCTTTGCGCGTCACGGGAAGGTATTCCGGCTTGCGCAGCACAGTGATCTTCCCGTTCAGCTCAAGCACGGCATACTGGACTTCTTCGATATTAAAAATATTTTTTTCCCGGAGCTCCTGATTTAAGGTGTCCATCGTCATTTTCAGCTTGCGCATATTGCTTTCCAGAATCTTGCCGTCTTCCATTATGACGGTCGGTTGACCGGAGACCCATTTGCGAATCGTCCGGCTCTTAAGCGCCAGAGCCATCACCAAATAGGCAATGCCGCTGAACGTGACAATGCCGATCAGCACCTGCCATCCGTTCATAGATGTATTAAGAGACAAATTTGCGGTCATAGCGCCCAAGGTAATCGTTGCGACAAAATCATGATACGTCATCCGGGAAATCGTCGATTTTCCAAGAATGCGGGTAATGATCATCATGACGATGAAAGCCGCGATAGACCTCATTAACGTATCGGCAATATGTGTCATGTCCTATCTCCTTATCCACAAGCTGCTTATTCTCGACTGCTCCATAGTATCGCCATCGTCAGGCGGGTTAATTCCAGAATAGGGAAGAAGTGTAAGATGGGCCTAGATCGTCGGAAGCTTAGAGCCGTTTCATTTTGTCATACTGGCGTAACATAGCGAATTTAAGGTGGAGGAGGCTAATGCGATTAGCCGATTGTCGGAGGAGGCGTGTTCATGAAGAAGAAAGTGATCATTTGGAGCGTGGCGGCTGCTATGACTGTCAGCATCTTGGCAGGGTGCGAGAGAGAAGACGATCAAGAGCGCATAAGTTTAACCCCTGTAAGCAAGGTGGAGCGTAAGGACTTTTCGTTCGACATCAACCCCGCAACGTTCGATCTTACGATCGAACATGACGGCGTTCGGGAACAGGCGGCGGCTCCCATGCCCGAGTCCAAGGTAACGGAGCTGAAGCGGGAGGCGGACAAGGTGGAATGGAACTACCCCGAGCGGCAGGTGAAGGTCGCGATCGAAAAGAAGCCGGGGTATCTGGACATTACGCTTCAGTCGACAGGGGCGGATCGGTTTCAGTGGCCCAAGGTGAGCGCGGACAGCTATATCCTTCCATTATGGGAAGGCAAATTCGTTCCCGGCCGCGATGCGAACTGGAAGACGTTTCTGCAGGAGGAAACGATGACTTGGAGCGAGTCGTTCTCGATGAATTTTTTTGCGCTGAACAAGAAGCATTACTCCTTGGTGTATATCTTGAAGCATCCGTTTAATCATGAAATCCACTTTGATACGAAGGACGACATTCAATTTCAGCTCGACCACGAATTTCCGTCCGTTAATCCGGACAAAACATACGGCTTCCGCCTGTATGTTGCGGACAGCGACCCTGTACAAATCGCCGGACTGTACAAAAGCGTGCTGGAAGAGAAGTCCGGCATCGTCACGCTTGCGCAGAAAGCGAAGGCGAATCCGGACATCGAAAAGCTGTATGGCGCGCCTCACATTTATTTGTGGAATAACGATCTGCTTACGCCGGAAGAGATCAACTGGCCCCAATGGAGAGCCAGCTTGAAAAGTCCGCTGTATCCTTGGGTTTCGAAGTTGTTGGCGCAATATACGGAGGATGGATCGAAGGAGTTCGATACGGTATTCAAGCAGGTGTCCGCTCAAGATCACGTCGAGAAAGACCAGAAGGCGGTGATCGTTCGCGCGCTCAATCAAGTGCTGAAATTAAAGGAGCTCTACAACGCCAGCGTGTTTCAGCCGTCGGATGCGGCGGCCCGGCAGCTCATTCAGCAGGGTGTTGCCGCTTTAAGCGAGCAAAAGCTGTACCAGCTTAACAAGCTGCTGTTAAAAAGCGTACTGCAGGACGCGGTTGGGCCCGTCGAGGATTGGGGAAAAGCGAATTCGACCGATATCGTGCGTGAGATGTCGCAGCTCGGCATTAAGAAGGCGTGGATTGGTCTGCCGAACTGGATTAACGGTCTGATGAACCCGAAGTTTGTGGAGCAGGCGGACCGGGCCGGTTATCTCGTCGCTCCGTATGACTCGTACCATTCGATCCATGAGAAGGAAAATCGGGATTGGAATACCGCTTATTTTGGCGACGGACCGCTGTACGAGCAAGCGACGATTACGAACAAGAAGGGAGAGAAGGTCAAAGGGTTTCTGGAAAGAGGGCGCAAGCTCAACCCGACCTTGGCGCTTCCGCTTGTCAAGCAGCGCGTCCAAAGCATTATGCAGGACGGAATTCCGTACCGCTCCTGGTTTGTCGACGCCGATGCGACAGGCGAGATCTACGACGATTACTCGCCTGGGCATCCGACGACGCAAGAGCAGGACATGAAAGCCAGACTGGAGCGAATGGCCTATATCGCGAACGAGAAAAAAATGGTCGTCGGCTCGGAAACGGGGAACGATTTTGCCAGCGGGGTAATTGCCTTTGCCCATGGTCTGGAGACGCCGGTGATCAAGTGGGGTGATAAGGACATGAGGGTCAACAAGTCCAGCGAATACTATGTGGGCGGCTATTATTCCACGCAGGGCGGCATTCCGGAAAGGTACCGCAAACAGGTTCCGGTGAAGGAGCTGTATAAGCACATTTATATCGATCCGGCTTACTCGCTGCCGCTCTACAAGCTGGTCTATAACGATTCGGTCATAACAACCCATCACTGGGAATGGGGCAGCTTCAAAATCAAGGATGCGGTCGTGGAGCGGATGATGACGGAGTTTCTGTATAACGTTCCGCCACTGTACCACCTCGATCAGCAGCAATGGGCGAAGGATAAGCAAACGATTGCCGCTTATTTGAAGGAATGGGCGCCGTTTCATCAGTTGGCCGTCATCCGTCCGATGACCGGCTTCCGCATTCTTACGCCGGACCGGCTTGTGCAAAGCACGGAGTTCGGCAGCGACTTGAAGGTAATTGCCAACTATTCCGCCGCCGATTACCGGGATGAGCAGGGAACCGTAATCAAGCCGGGAACCGTCTTCATCTATGAAGGAGGGCAAAGCAGGACTGTCGATCTGTCTGCTATAATGAAAGCGAGCTAGAGAATGGCGGCAAGCCGTTCCTTAGCGTACAAGGAGGCTGCAAGACATGAACGTACTGCTGGCGGACGACGAGCCGCTGATGCTGCAGATTTTAAGAACTTATTTCTCGAAGGAAGGGTTCGGCACGCTTCTGGCGCAGGACGGGGAAGAAGCGCTGGAGCTGTTTTATAACCATAAAGTGGATTTGGCGGTGCTTGATTGGATGATGCCAAAGCGGAGCGGGGTCGAGGTGTGCAAGGAAATCAAGCAATACAGCCAAACGAAGGTGCTGCTGCTCACGGCCAAGGGCGAGCAGGAAGACGAGTTCGTCGCTTTGAAATCGGGAGCGGACGATTACGTGCGCAAGCCGTTCGATCCGCGAATCCTGCTCATACGGGCGCGAAAGCTGCTGCAGCTGACATCGAAGGTCAGGATCGGCGATTTGACCGTCGATCTGGACGGCCATAAGATTTATCGGGGCGGGCAGGATGTGCAGGCGACGAATAAGGAATTTCAGATGATGAAATTTTTGCTTGCCAACCAAGGGCAGATCGTCACCCGCAAAATGCTGCTGGATCATGTGTGGGGATTCGACTATTTTGGCGAGGAGCGTACGGTCGATACGCACATCCGCAGACTCCGGGAAAAGATCGGCGAGCATCGGATCAAGACCTACCGGGGGCTGGGCTACTGCCTCGAGCATGCCGATGAGTAAATTGAGCAGGAAGCTGATCCTGCGTATCGCACTTGTTGTTTGCGCCGTATGTGCGCTTTCCATGGTTGCGAATACGTTTCTTTTGCCGGACTATTTTCTGTATCAGAAAAAGCTCAAGCTCGGCGAGCTAACCTCGCAGCTTGCCGTGATGGATTATCGCGAGCTTGTGCCGCAGATCGAGCATCTGGAAGCGGAGCATCAAGTCACCATCGTATATGCTTCCTTGTCGGATACGACCGAAGGCGTGAACAGTTGGCTGAAAGAACGGTTGAATCGCAAGGGCATTGCGCTAAGCAAGTTTTGGCTGACCGAGGAGAGCATCGCGAAGCTGCGCGAAGGCGGAAGGGTGAACAAGATTTATAACCAAAGCAAGCTGAAATCCAGCTATTTGGTCAATTTCTTTCCGGTTGGCAGCAATGTGTTCGCCATAGGTGAATCCATCTCGCATTCGTCGGATACGATCGGGATCGTCAACCGCTTCAATGCGTATCTGTGGTTCGGAGCGTTAATTCTGTTGATTCTGCTGTGCGCAGTATATGCGGCCCGGATCGTGAAGCCGCTGGCCCGGTTGAATGAAACGGCCGAAGCGATTTCGAATCTGTCGTTTACGAAGGCGGACATCAAGACGGGCGACGAAATCGAATCGCTCGCGCACAGCATCAACCGGATGAGCGATAAACTAGAGGACGCGCACCGGGCGTTGGAGGTGAAAAATGCGAATCTGCGAACGTTCATTGCGGACATTTCCCACGAGCTGAAAACGCCGTTGTCGTTAATTCAGGTCTATGCTTCGGGGATTAAGGATGGCTTGGACGACGGAACCTATGCCGATGTGATCCGGAAGCAGAGCGAGGAAATGGCCGCCATGATCGATCGGCTGCTGGAGCTATCCCGCTTGCAGACCGAACCGTACCGGTACGAGCCGATCGATTTCCGGCAGCTGCTCGCGGAGACGCTCGACGCCTACCGACCGGCATTCCGGCAGCAAGGGCTGACGCTTGAAGTCGACGACCGTCTGCAGACGGAAGCATGGGTATGGGCCGACAGGCGGAAGCTCGAAACCGTGCTGCATAATTTCATGACCAATGCGATGAAATATACGACCGGCGAGCGGGTCGGCATCACGGTGGAAGCGCAGGCGGACTCCGTTTCATTTCGGATTGCGAATGGCGCGGACATGGCGGAGGAAGCCGGGTGGGAATCGGTCTGGGAGCCGTTCTACGTGATGGAAAGCTCCCGGAACAAGAAGTTTAGCGGCACGGGCTTGGGGCTGTCCATTGCCAGAACCATTTTGCAGAACCATCAGGCTTCCTTTGGCGTCCATGTGTGGGAAGGGATCGTCGAATTTGATTTCTCCTTGCCGCTGTCCCGCCGCTGCGGACAGCTGGCGGAGAACGCAGCTCGCGAGGCGTAACGATGAATCAACCGGACGAATCAACCGTTCGGTTGATTTGCTTTTTAACCGCTCCTTTTAAGATAGAAGTAAGGAGTGAGGAACATGCAGGAAACCATAAAACCGATTCTCGAAGTCAACGGTCTATCCAAGAGCTTCAAAGCGCATCAAGCGTTAAAAGGAATATCATTTGCCGTGTACCCGGGGGAAATTCTTTGCTTTCTCGGTCCAAACGGCGCAGGCAAAAGCACGACGATCCATATTCTTTCGACGGCGCTGCAGGCGGACGCCGGCGAAATCCGTTTTCGCGGAACACCGGTAGCGCAGGAGACGAACGGCTTGAAGCGCAGTATCGGAATCGTGCCGCAGGATTTGGCGATTTACGAAGAAATCTCGGCTGAGCAGAACGTACGCTTTTTCGCTTCGCTGTATGGGCTGAGGGGAAAGGAGCTGCAGGAGCGGACGGAAGAAGCGCTTGCTTTCGTCGGCTTGTCCGACCGCAAAGACGACAAGCCGAAGACGTTCTCCGGCGGGATGAAGCGCCGGCTAAACATCGCCTGTGCGATCGCTCATCAACCGGAAGTGATTGTCATGGACGAGCCGACGGTCGGCATCGATCCGCAATCGCGCAACCACATTCTGGATTCGATCCGTCAGCTGCGCGAGCAGGGTGCGACGATTTTATACACGACGCATTATATGGAAGAGGTTGAGGAAATCTCCACCCGCATTATTATTATCGATCATGGTGAAATCATCGCCTCCGGAACCAAGGAAGAGCTGAAGGACCGGTTGGCCGGCGAGAAGATGTATGAAATTGTCGTCGACAGGACCGAAGGTTTGGATCCGGATGAACTGTACGGGATCAGCGGGGTGAAGCAGGTGCGGGCAGTCGATAACCTGCTGCGCATCATGACGGTAAGTGGGATTGATAATCTGGATCAGATCATCGTCCATCTGATGCAAGGCGGCATCAAGATCCAACACTTGACGAGTTCGGCGGCGAGCCTGGAGTCCGTGTTCCTTCAGATGACCGGACGTAAGCTGCGGGATTAGAGGGGGGCGGGGAGATGTATTCGTTTTTCGTTATTTTGAAGCGGGACTTCATCAATCTGGCGCTCAACCCGGTTCTTCTGTTGACCAATACGGTATTTCCGCTGGTGCTTGTGCTCGTCCTCGGTTATTTGAGCAACGGCGCATACAGCGGCGAAGACATGAACGGTTACGATTATTACGGCGTGACGATCATGGTGTACACGGCTGTGAACGTATCGATGACGGCAGCGAACAGCTTTATGGAACGGACCCTCAAATCGAGCAATCTGCGTATTTTGTACTCGCCGATTCCGCGTGCCTTCGTCTACCTCTCGAAAATTACGGCGACGGTTCTGTTTTGCGGCTTATCGATGCTCATTACATTGGCCGTGCTGAACTGGGGAATGGACGTTCATCTGGGCGGTGCGGACATCGGGTATGTGGCCGTACTGCTGCTTTTGCTGATGCTCATGTCGGCTGCACTCGGCGTGTGGCTGTGCTGTTTGTTTAAAAGCGAAGAGGCATCGAACAAATTATTAAGCATGATCAACAATGTGCTTGCTCTTCTCGGCGGCTTGTTTTTCCAGTTGGACGGACTCGGCGAAACGGTAGCGAAGGCGTCCTACTTCTCCCCGGTGAAATGGGTATCGGAAGCGATATTCCGTATCATCTACGATCATGATCCCGCATTGTTTGCGACGGCCGCCGCGGTGATGCTGGGCGCAACCGCGCTGCTGCTGCTTGGCTGCAAACTGACCTTCAAGACGGAGGATTACGTATGAGAACGATCATCGATCTTTATATGAACAACTTTCGTCGGATGTGGAGCCGCAAAGGCGTGCTGCTGCTCGTTCTGTTGTTCTCCATGCTGGCCTTGTCGCTGGCCGTCTACTTTACCGCGAAATTCGAGGTGCGGGGGCATCTGGCTTGGATCGGGAACGGGGCGTCGGAAGCCGCTCGGCCGCAAGGCTTCCAGGTGACCGTGCTGCAGGAGGCTCCCCGCAAGTCGGCTTTGGTACGCGGGCAGTATGATGCGATTGTCCATGATGAAGGAAACGGACAGTACCGGATCGAAACGTTCAAAAGCGAGGAATTTCGGCAGCTTGTGCTGCAAGCGATCCAGCATCCGGAGCAAGTGCATCCGGACCCGTCGAAACGGGGCGTCGGTACGAATGTCACCGGTTTCCTCCTGATGTTTCTGATGCTGGAAGGGCTGCTGTTTATGAATTTGTTCACGGAGGACAAGGAAAACGGCACGTTCAAGCGGGTGATCGTATCGTCCGTCGGGATCGGGCGGTATATGGCCGCACAGGCCCTCTTTACTTTTTCGTTTGTGTACGTGCCGACCTATGTGACGATTGCCGTGATCAAGCTGGCGTTCGGGTTGGACATCGGGTTCTCGCTAGCCGCATACGCCGGACTTTTGGCCGTCCCTGTAGCTCTCGGCACTGCCTTTGCCTGGTTCCTTCTGGCCTGCATCGAAAAGCTGGATAACGCCATGCCGATGGCGTCGACGATCATTTTGCTCACCTCGCTGTTATCCGGGAGCTTCGGCAGCAAAACGGCGGAATATGGGGTCATGTATTGGATCACCGGCCTGCTTCCGCAAAAACGCTTCCTTGAGCTGGTCAGCGGTCTTGAGCGGAACGAGGAGATATCCGTTTATGTGGGGCAGCTCGGGTACGTGCTCGGCTTAACGCTTATTTTACTTCTGGCCGGATTCGCGGTTGTCCGGCGCCGTGTTCGTGAAGGCTGCTACTAAAAATACCCAGTCATTTATGTTATGATAATTTGGCGGAGCGTGCGATGCTCCGACATGATTGCCAGTCAGAACAGGTGGTGCGCCATGATCCCTAACCAAAGGCTGCTTACCGCCCGATTGCGGCCTCCCTCGCCCCGGAGAAACTTCGTGCCACGCGCAGCGCTGGACGCCAAACTGGAGCGTTTGACGGAGGCGAAAGTAACTTTAATTCAAGGAGCGGCCGGAAGCGGTAAAACGTCGCTCCTTTCCGCGTTTCTAAATAAACGGCCGGAGCTTCCGGCCCGCTGGATCTCGCTGAACGCCGATAACAACGAGATAGAGCAGTTCTGGTATTACGTTCTGGAGGCGCTCAAGCCGGATCTGGGAGAAGCCGGTGAATCGCTGTTAACGCTGTTCGTGTCGAAGCCTCACGGTCAAGATATCGAAAGCTTCCTCGTGCTGCTGGTGAATCAGCTGGAGAGCTGCGTAGGAACGCTGGTGCTTGTTCTGGACGATTTTGAAGTGATCGACTGCACCGGGGTACTCGCTTCGTTACAATTTTTTCTCCGTTACGCGCCGCAGAGCTTTCATCTCGTTCTCCTGAGCCGGAGTGCGCCTTGGATGTACTTGGGCGATCTGCGGATGGCCGGAGAATGCCTCGATATCGGAGAAGAGGAGCTGCGGTTCTCGCCGGAGGAAACGAAGCGGTTTTTGCAGATGACCCTGCAAATGTCCGTTTCCGAGGGGGATGCGGAGCGTCTGCATCGCGTGACGGAAGGATGGATCGGCGGCTTGCAGCTGACGGCGCTGGCGTTGGACGCGAATCGGCAGGCAGCCGTCGGTCAAGTGCGCGCGGTGAACAAGTATGTCGTCGATTATTTGTCCAACGAAATCGTCAGCGGCCTGACGGAGCAGGAAAAGCGGTTCCTTCTTCAGACCTCGAACCTCCGCTATTTCAATGCTGACATCTGTGACCGGCTGCTGGGAACGGGGGATTCCAAGGCTATGCTGCGGCAGCTTGCCGACCGGCACTTATTTCTCGTCCCCATTGACGAGGAGGAGGGAATTTACCGGTACCATCATATGTTCGGGGAGTTTCTGCAGCGGCTTTGGCTGGAAGAGGAAGCCTCGAATATCGCAGCGTGGCACGCCCGGGCATCCGTCGTATACGAAGCCATCGGCGATGTCGAAGAAGGGATTCGTCACGCTTTGCTTGCCGGCCTAACGGATGAAGCGATTCGAATGATCGGTTTGTTGGAAACGTCCGTTCAGGTGTGGGGGCATTTGCGCGAGCTTCCGATCGATGCGCTGTTGGAGCATCGGGACCTGCTGTTCCAAAGGCTCTTTTACCATTTGTGCAATCTGGAGATGGAATGCTGCCGCGATATGATGAATCACATCAGGCGTATTTCCCGGGAGGATCGCCTCTGGTCCATCTTATCGATGGCCCGATTGTTCATAGAGGATGACAGCACGATGTCGAGATCGGACCCGCTGGATTGGATCGCAGAAATTGACGGGATGCATGTCAGCGACATCACCAAGGCTATTGCGTACATGACGGCCAGCATGATGTGCTCCTTCCGCGACAGGCACAAGGAAGCGTTAACCTGTCTCGACCAGGCGAATAAGCTCGAACGGAAGGCGCACAATCCGTACATTCACTTTTTTACGGTTACGCTAAAATGCCAATTGTTGGAAAAATGCGGAGAGCTGATTTTTGCGGAGCAGCTTTATCAAGAGGTATTCCATATGTTGGAAAAGCATACGGTCGTAGCGCCGCTAAAAGTGAATGCGCTCATCGGCATCGCCGGGATTTACTTGAAAACGATGCGGCTGAACGAGGCGGAGCAATCGCTGAGACAAGCGGAGGCCGAGCTGAAAATCGATTATTTGTCATTGGATATGGCCATCGTCTATAATCGGATGGAGCTTGAGCTGTTGCGCGGCAACCGGGAGGCGGCCCTGCAGCTTCTGCTCAGGCTGGAAGCGATGGGCATTTACGAAAGTGCCCACTACGTGCCGGCTATCCTGAATTACACGATCAAGCTTGACAAGATTCGGACGCATGCGCTGGAAGCGTTCGAACAGGAAGCGGAACGCGGGGATCAGGCCGGGACGCTGCGCACGGAGGAGCAGCTTGTCTATGCGAAAGCTTTGGCTCATCGCGGCTTGCGGGAGAAGGCGCTGGCGCAGATCGATGCCGTTCTGGCCGAAGCAAGAAAGCAGGCGGACTACTGGACGATTGTCGAAGCGGCGCTGCTGAAGCTTGAAATCATGGGCGCGGCTGGACGTACCGATAAGCGCGAGCGGCTCCAACTGGCCCGGGAGGCAGTTCACTACGCCTCGTCGTATGGGATCAAGTCGCTTTTTGTATTGGAGGAGCCTGTCGTGCGGCCTTACGCCGAGCTGCTGCGTCAAGATCAGGCGTCCGAGCTATCTCTAACCGAGAAGCGTTTCTTACAGGAATTGTTCGCACTATGGGGACCCGAGGCTTCCGACAGCCAATGCTTGACCGACAGGGAGCGGGAAGTGCTCGAAGTGCTGGCAACGGGAGCGTCGAACAAAGAGATTGGCGAACGGCTGTGTATTTCGCTCGCAACCGTCAAAACGCATATCATCAACATTTACTCGAAGCTGGGGGTATCCGGACGGATCGAGGCGGTGGAAAAAGCGCGGCAGCTGGGGCTTCATTAGCGGATAAGGATAAAGACTCATACCGGCGTATGCCGGATATGAGTCTTTTGTTTGTAGGCCGTTGTACGGCTGAGCGGGTGAACCGCTTTTATTCTTCGTGGTTGAACTGCCACTGGATACCGAATTTATCGGTTAATTGGCCGTAGCATTTGCTCCAGAACGTTTCTTGCAGTTCCATGACTACCTTGCCGCCTTCTTTGAGCTTATTGAAATACGTTTTTATTTCATCGATGTTTTTGCTCATGACGGAAAGGCTGATGTTGTTTCCGACGGTGAAAGGCATACCCGGGAAAACGTCGGAAAACATCACGTCGCTCCCGTTGACGGTAATGCGGGCATGCATGACCAGATGCTTGGCTTCCTCCGGCAGCGTAAACTCCGGGTTAGGCGGCGCATCGCCGAAGGTCATGATTTGCGGTTTTTCCGTTCCGAAAGCCTCCGCGTAAAATTCGACCGCTTCACGACAATTTCCGTTGAAGTTCAGATACACATGGATAGCCATTAATTTCGCTCCTTCGTTCGAATAGGATGGTCTGCAAGCACGGGCTATGTTCACGCTTTCGTCATGTAGCCTTGCCTTTACCAGTATACCTCGAATTAGAGCCATTTTAAACAGCGTCAGGAGTACGGCTTTTCCTTGTGGACGATGGTTTTCAGGAATTATAATAAAACAAGCAAAAATTTTCAGGTTGTATTCAAAAGAACAGAGGTAGCTTTCATGGAATCCAATGTTGTTCGTTATTACCGTTTCGGTGAACCTAGCGAGGTGCTGCAGATCGAAAAAAAGCCGCCGCTTGAGCCGGGACCGGGCGAAATCTCCGTCAAAATGCGGGCGCGGCCCGTTAATCCGTCGGACGTGATCCCGATTCGGGGAGCGTATTCTCACCGGATTACGTTGCCCGCAGTCCCGGGTTACGAGGGGGTAGGGGTGGTGGAAGCCGTAGGGCCGGGAGTTTCGAAGCAAATGTTAGGGAAGCGCGTCCTGCCTCTGCAAGGCGACGGCACGTGGCAGGACTATGTGACAGCCCCTGCCAAATTCGCCGTTCCCGTACCGGAAGACATCGACGACCATACGGCTTGCCAGCTTTATATTAACCCGGTTACCGCTTGGCTGATCTGCCGCATGGCGCTCCGGTTAACGCACGGGGATGTGTTGGTTGTCAATGCGGCGGGTTCCGCTATCGGGAGAATTTTTGCCCAATTGTCGCCTATTTTCGCTTACCGGATGATTGCGCTGACGCGTAGCGACCGCCATACCTCCGAGCTGCTGCGTCTTGGGGCGGCCTGTGTGTTTAACACGGCGGAAGACTCCGTCCAGGAGCGAATTTTAGAAGCTACGGCAGGCCAAGGCGCCACAGCGGCCATCGACAGTATCGGTGGACCCGAAGGCGAAAAGCTGGTGCGCTGCGTGAAGACGGACGGAACGGTCCTAAGCATCGGGCTGCTATCAGGTATTCCGGCCGTGTGGCATGAAGCGGTTCGGGGAACGCAGGTCCGTGTCCTGCCGTTTTATCTCCGGCAATGGGTGCGGAATTCGTCGCAGGAGGAATGGGAGGCGGCTTTTGAGCAAGTGCTGCGTCTCGTGCAGGAGAACAAGCTGGCGATGACGCAGATCGGAGCCAGATTTGAATTGACGGACGTCAAAAGGGCGATCCATGCCGCAGAATCGGGCATCCGCGGAAAAGTTCTATTGTTGAGCTAATAAAGCAGTCTCACCGGATGCGGCAGGAGATGAACGCGCTATGGAGAAAAAGATAAGAAAGATGTTGATTCGCTGGGAGGCAAGGCAATGAACGAGAAAGAGAATAAAGCGACAGAAATCGTGCGGGGCGTCTGCTCATTGGACTGTCCTGATCAGTGCGGCTTGCTTCTGCACAAAGAAGCGGGGCGAATCGTGAAGGTGGAGGGAGATCCCGCGCATCCGATGACGCAGGGCGATATATGCAACAAAGTGCGCCATATGACCGAGCGCTTGTATGACCCGGCCCGTCTTCGCTATCCAATGAAACGAACGGGGAAGAAGGGAGACGGCGCGTTCGAGCGTATCTCGTGGGAGGAAGCGATTGAGACGATCGTGTCCAAATGGAAGACGCTTATCGCGACGGAAGGGGCGGAAAGCATTCTGCCGTACAGCTTTTACGGGAATATGGGGAGAATCGGAGCGGAAGGCATGGACCGGCGTTTTTTCCACCGCATGGGGGCCAGCCGGCTTGAGCAAACGATATGCGAAGCCGCGGGAACGGAAGGGTACCGTTATACGATGGGCGGCAGCTACGGGACGTCCCCGGAGGATACGGTCCACGCCAAGCTGATTGTGATGTGGGGCATTAATGCGGTAAGCACCAATCTGCACCAGATCGTGCTTGCGGAGAAGGCGCGCAAGAACGGCGCCCGTATCGTGGCGATCGACGTTCACCGCAACCGGACGGCCAAATGGGCGGATTGGTTCATTCCGATTCGCCCGGGAACGGATGCCGCTCTTGCGCTTGGCCTGATGCATATTTTGTTCGAAGAGGGCATGACGGACGAAACGTTCTTACAAACCTATACGGTCGGACATGAAAAGCTCCGTCAGCATGTGAAGTCGTATGATCCGGAATTCGTATCCTCCGTTACGGGCGTCCCAGTGGAAGACATTTATGAGCTTGCCCGGCTGTACGGCCGCACGACTCCGTCCTTCATTCGGATCGGCAATGGAATTCAGCACCATGACAACGGAGGGATGTGCGTTCGAACGATCGCCTGTCTTCCGGCGCTGACAGGCCAATGGATGCATCGCGGCGGCGGGGCGATCAAGGGCAACGGCAGTTATTTGGACTTCAACAAAGCGGCACTGCAGCGTCCGCAATTGCGCAAGCAACCGGCCCGCTCCGTCAATATGAATCAGCTGGGAAATGCGCTGCTGGAGCTAGATCCGCCGATCCGTTCGCTGTACGTGTACAATTCGAATCCGGCGGTCGTTGCCCCGCATGCCGGCAAAGTACGGCAAGGGCTGATGCGCGAAGATTTGTTCACGGTGGTACATGACTTGTTTCTTACGGAGACTGCACGGTACGCCGATCTGGTGCTCCCGGCGACGTCTTCCTTCGAGAACCATGATATTTACCGTTCCTACTGGCATCATTACGTACAAATCCAACAACCAGCCATTGAGCCTTACGGCGAAAGCAAGTCCAATCCGGACGTCTTCCGGCTGCTGGCCCAGGGCATGGGCTTCGAGGAAGAGGCTTTGCGCGATTCGGACGAGGATATGATCCGGCAGGCGCTGAACAATCCGGTCAATCCGAATCTAGAGAGCATTACGTATGAGCGGCTTCTGGAGGAGCAGTACGTGAGAGCGAACGTCCGGCCGCTGTTTCCGGGCAAGCTGCCTACGCCGAGCGGAAAGATCGAGCTCTACTCCAGGGCGATGGAGCTAAAGGGCCTTCCGCCGCTGCCTACGTACACGCCGCTGCAGACAGACGAGGAAGAGGCTTTGCGGTTTCAATTTATCCCGGCGCCCAATCACAATTTCTTAAACTCGACGTTCTCGCATAATGCAAAGCATGTCCGGCTGGAAGGCGACGAGCCGAAGCTCTACATGCATACGGAAGACGCCGAGAGCTTGGGAATCCGGAGCGGCGAACGTGTCCGGGTCTGGAACTCGCGCGGCTCGTGCGAGCTAACCGCGATAGTGGGCGACGACGTTGTTCGCGGTACCGTTGTCAGCCAGGGCTTATGGGCGGACGCGGAAGGAAACAGTCGCTTGGTGAATGCTCTCACCCCGGACAGGCTGGCAGATATGGGCGGTGGGGCTGTCTTTTTCTCGGGACGGGTACAAGTGGAGAAGCTTGAGAACGCCAGCTAGTCGAGAGGGTTTCATACGTCAACACAGTCGTTTAATGCGGATATCCCTGGAAGAAGCCATTGTGCTTCGTCCGGGGATATTTTTTATCCGCCAACGTTTTAAGCGTATAGAACCGTCGGGGGAGTAGAACGTCATTCATGTCGTTTCGTTTTTAAATGATAACCCGGCTTCCTTTAATGCAGTCCTGAGTTTAGGTAAGGATACCGGCCCCATACCGTGAAATTGCAAGATCTCTCGTTCACTATATTTTGAGAGTTGATGCAAAGAAGTTATCCCATTGTGTTCTAGCGCGCGTCTTGCCGGTGCCGAGAGAAGGGATAGAAAACCGTTTTCGGGTTTGCGTTCTTGTTCACAGGTCGGGCAGGTGGGACAATCGGTGCTTTTATAGTATTGGTGTCCATTGCTGCAAGTTCTTAACGTTTTTTTTGAAGCTGCCATTTTACATCGCTCCTTTTCTGAAGGAAGAAGTTCCGAACCATCGTTAAGACTATTATAGAACGAATGTTCGCGGATGATCAACAATGGAATGAAGACTGTTGATCGGTCCCCCTCAAAAGTATTGTTATGGGCAACGTCTTTACAAAATCCTAAGAAATATATTGGCGAAAAACGGTTGACATGGATTGGGAAATGAAATATATTCTGGGGGCTAGGATCTTCGGTCTTTGAAGTTTATAGCGCTTTTATTTTTTCGTGAAAGTATAAACGTTTTAATTTTCAAAGACGGGATGACTTCGAATGAAAGCGCATAATATCAAGGGAGGAGGACAGAGTACGGCAGCTTATAGCCGGATGAGGACCGAGAAGGAGATGCAAGGCCACGCAGTAAGCAGTATTCCAACTTCATGTTAGAAAGGAATTTCTCATCATGAACAACCATGCAAGAAGAACCGGAAACCGCATGCTTTCGCTCTTATTGACGCTTGTCCTGTTAACGCTCCAATTTGCGGGTGTGGCATCCGCTGACGTATCGCCGGTTTCCTCCACCTTGGCGGAATGGAAATATAGCGCGAATCCGGCCGATCAAAGCGTATTCACCGCAACTTACGGCCTCTACAAGGGCAGCTCCGCCCTTCAGGCGGTTCCTGCCAGGGCTACGGAAACGTTCGGCTGGGACGATAGCCTCCAAGCGATCCGCTATCAAGGCTGGCACGAAGAGACAGGGAAGGAAAAATATTGGCTTGCCACCGTCTCTACGAAGGAGTTCCAGCAGATCACGCTATCTTCCGAGCAGCAGGGCAGGGGATCGACCGGTCCGCGCGATTTTCGGGTGCAATTCAGCACGGACGGGCAGCAGTGGACCAATCTGACGGGTGACGGCACAGGCTTACCCGATCTCGTCATGAATAAGGACACAGCCACGCGGTTAACCGACGTGCCTTTGCCAGGTGTCGCGAGCGACCGGGAGCGCCTGTACATACGCTGGCTTGTCGTTTCAAATGTGAGCACGAGCGGGACGGCCATCGGGGAATCCGGCTCCAGCCAGCTCATCAGCGTCACCGTCAAGGGGGTGCGCAAGGGCTCGTCCTCCGACGTGACGGCACCGACTGTGCCTGCGGGACTTAGCGGGCAAGCGATATCCGATACATCGATCCGGCTGACCTGGACGGCCTCTACGGACAATGTCGGAGTCGCAGGCTACAACATTTACCGCGAGGGCGTAAAAGTCGGGACGGCGCCAGCCGCATCCTACGAAGACACCGGACTTGCGGCCAAGAACTACACGTACCATGTGACGGCTTACGATGGGGCGGGTAACGAATCGGATGCGAGCAGCCGGATCGCAGTTTCGACACTTGCGGCGGCATCCCGTCAAAAGGTTGCGGAATGGACCTTCGCGGGCGCCGGGTCTGACGGCGTGTGGCCGGCCACGGACGGCGCCTACAAGTCGGCGTCGACGTTTAGCAATATCGGCGGCGTATTGGAGGCCTACGACAGCGACAAACAAGCGATCAGCTATCAAGGCTGGGACAACGGCAGCGGCAGCAAATATTGGCTGGCGACCGTCTCGACGAAAGGGTTCGAGCAGATTGCGCTGTCCTCGCAGCAAAACTCCTCGGGCTCGGGCCCGCGCGATTTTAAGGTGCAAATCAGCACCGATAAGCGGACATGGACAGACGTGCCGAATACGGACCTGACGATGGTCACTTCCAGCTTCAATTGCGCGAACCAGTCGTGCAAGCTGATCGATGCGTCTCTTCCGGCGGAAGCCGACAATCGGGATATCCTGTATATCCGCTGGATTGTCCGCTCGGATACGAATACGAAAGGTTCCTCGGGCATCGGCGGGTCCGGCTCCAGCCGGATCAAGGATGTCCGGGTATCGGGCAAACGGATCGACGGCGCGCCGATTGTCATCCCGACGATCGATACGGCGGGGCTGCCCAAGGACGGCGCTGTTCAAGTGTCGGCGGCCGCCCCGGTGTCGGTGACCTTCAATAAGCCGATCGCGCTGAATCCCGGATATGAAGCGGCGATTGTCGACGATCACAACCGGACGCTTGCTCCGGTCACGCTTGAGATTGTCAATCAGGTCACGCTGAACATCCAGCATCCGAGTTTTGTGTACGGCAAGACGTACACGGTGAAGCTTCCGAAGGAGCTCATTCGTGGCAAGGACGACCAAGTTCCGCTCGCCCGGGATATCGTCTGGAGCTTTACGGTGCAGGATTCGCCTTACATGCCGAAGCTGATCAACATGACGTTGAACGGCGATGCCCGAACAAGTCTCGCGTTTGCCTGGTACACCGATGTGAAGACGGGAACGGTCGTTCAGGTGGCCGAGGCCGACAAAGTGAAGGACGGTGTATTTCCGGAAGCCGGAGCCGTTGCATATACAGGTAGCGTGGAGGAAATCGAGACTTTCATGAAGAAAAGCGACCGGGAAACCGGCCGGAAGACGAAATTTATGAGTCATAAAGCGGTCGCAGACGGGTTGAAGCCGGGAACCGCCTACAAGTTCCGCGTAGGCAACGGCGAGCCGGACGGCTGGAGCGCCGTCGGGTCGTTCAAGACGGATGCGGGCAAACAGGCGGGCTACCGTTTTATAGCCGGATCGGACTCCCAATCCTCCAGCAAATCGGGATTCGAGCCGTGGGGCGATACGTTCAGAAAAGCGATCGATCATATCGGCGATCCCAAATTTTTGATCAACGCCGGGGACTTGGTGGATAACGGAGATTTGGAGGAGCAATGGCAGTGGATGCTGGGAGCGGCGCAGAACGAGCTGCTGAACGTACCTTTCGTCCCCGTGCTTGGCGGACATGAGGTTCAGGACTACGACGGAGACGAAACGACGCCGAACAACAACTTCTACAATCACTTCAACCTGCCGAAGCAGGAGGTGGAAGGCACTCACGAAGGGTCGGTCTACTCGTTCGAATATGGCGATGCGCTGTATCTGGTGTTCAACTCCCAGTTTGTCGGCGGACTGGCGCAGAACGGAGTCGACGTGGAGTGGGCCGATAAACAGTTCTGGGATCAAGTCGCGTGGATGAAAAATACGGTCGCGAGGAGCGACAAGAAATGGAAGTTCGTCACCTTCCACAAAGGCCCTTATTCGGCGGGTGACAATGCAGGCGAATGGGAGGACGAACGGGTTCAATTTTACCGCAAGTATCTGATTCCCGTTTTCGACGAGATGGGCATCGACATGGTGTTCGAAGCGCACGATCACATGTATATGAGATCGTTCCAGATGTACAACGATAAGATCATTCCCGCAAGTCAGCTGACGTTTGACCAGGAAGGTAATGCCGTGAATCCGAAAGGCACGGTTTACCTGATGTCCAATGCGTTCGGCAATAAATTTTACGAAAAGTATGTCGATAAGAACGGCGTTCCTTATGACGATTTTTTTGCAGCCATCGATACCCAGCCGTTCAAAAAAATGTTTACCGATGTCTCCGTCTCGGATGAGGTGCTCAAATTTACAGCCTACACGGCGGCGGTCGAAGACGAGAAGCCGGGGGATAGCGGGGTGCAAGCCTACGACCGGTACGGCATTCGGAGAACGGACGGCAAGCCTGCGAAGGTGGAGGACGCCAAAGTTCAAGTCACCGGCAATCAAGCCGTCCTTTCGTGGAAGGCTCCTGCCGCCAGCGCCGAGCCGGTCAGAGGCTTCCGGATCTATGAGAAGAACGATAAGGTGAAAACGCATTGGAGCGTCTATGTTCCGGCCGGGGCGCAAGCGGAGTACACCTATGCAATTGCCGACATTAACCCCGCGAAAAAATACGATTTCGTCGTGAAAGCGGTCGGTGCGAGAATCAATTCCGATGCGGTCGAAGTCAGTACGCAGGATGGACCGATCGATTCTGATCCGCCTTCGGCGCCAACGAGCTTGACCGGGAACGCGGTTTCCGCTTTTCAAATTCAGTTGAACTGGAAGGCGTCCGCCGGAAAAACGGAAGCGGCAGGCTACAACATCTACCGTAACGGCGTCAAAGTCGGCACGACAACGGCGACCTCCTACAGCGATACGGGATTAAAGCCCGCTACGAGCTACAGCTACGAAGTGAAGGCGTATAATGCGGAAACGATCGAGTCGCTGCCAAGCAACCGGATCGAAGTCGCGACCAAGCCTGCGTCCTCCGGAGACGGACCGTTCAAGGCGTACCCGCAGCATACCGTGTATGCGGGCGATTCGATCAAGCCGAATCATGTGACGCAAGCCGAAATGGACGCCACGGTGACCCGGTTGTACAAGGAATGGAAGGCAAAATATTTGAAGCGAAACCCTTATGACCCTACGCAATACTACGTATGGTATGCGGATGGGGATTGGTTCAAAGACGGGGAAATTACCGTCTCGGAGGCCCACGGGTACGGCATGCTGATCACCGCGCTGATGGCGGGGCATGATCCGGAGGCAAAGACTTATTTTGACGGCATGTACCAGTATTTCCGGGCGCATCCAAGCGCCGTTAACCCGCAGCTGATGGCATGGCAGCAGGCGGATAACGGCAGCGCCATCGTCGACATCAACGGCGCGGATTCCGCAACGGACGGGGATATGGACATTGCGTACGCGTTGCTGCTGGCCGACCGGCAGTGGGGAAGCGCGGGCGAAATCAACTATTTGGAGCAGGCCCGCAAGGTGATCGACGCGATCATGGAAAGCGAAGTCAACCATACGGAATGGACCTTGAAGCTCGCCGATTGGGCGAAGGACGAGGACCCGATGTACGGCAAAGCTTCCCGTCCATCCGATTTCATGCTCCAGCACTTGAAGGATTTCCGGATCGTATCCGGCGATAGCCGCTGGGACAAAGTGATCGACCAAACGTACCGCATGATCCGGAGCGTGCATGAGAAGTACAGTCCGAATTCCGGACTGCTGCCCGATTTTGTCTTCAAGGATACGGACGGCCAATTCAAGCCGGTAAGCGAGAAGAAATGGGATACCGGGAACGGATATTTCCTGGAAGGCGAGCATGACGGGGACTATAATTACAACGCCTCCCGGGTGCCATGGCGGCTTGGCACCGATTTCCTTCTGACCGGAGATCGGCGGGCGAAAGAGCAGCTCGGCCGGTTGAACGGCTGGATTCGCGCGAAAACCGGCGGCAAACCGGAAGGCATCAAGGCCGGCTATAAGCTGGACGGTTCAGCGGCGTTAGGCGAGGATGCGGATCTTTCGTTCTCCGCGCCGTTTATGGTCAGCGCCATGACCGACTCGTCCAATCAGCAGTGGCTGAACGATTTATGGGATTACAATGCGGCCATTTCGACGGAAGACGCGCTTTATTTCGGCAACAACCTCCGGCTGCTGAGCATGCTGGTCGTTTCCGGCAACTGGTGGACGCCGGCCATCGTCGACACCGAGTCGCCGACGGAACCGACCATCGAGCGGGCCGAAGCCGTATCCGATTCCGCCATCGATCTGAAGTGGACGGGAGCGACGGATAACTTCGGGATTGCGGGCTACAAAATTTACCGAAACAATACGGAAATCTACACGACGACGAAGACCGAATTCCGGGACACCGGACTTTCGCCGAATACGACTTACCGTTACTTTGTGATGGCTTTCGATGCAGCGGGCAATTATTCGAAAATAAGCAATGTGCGAGTGGTGTCCACCTTAAGCGACTCCGGCTCCGATTCGGATTCGAGCGGGTCCGGCGGTTCAGGTGGGGGAAGCGGCGGCGGTTCATCGGCTGCAACTGACGGGAAGCTGTCGATCCCGGCAGGCGGCTCGGGCACCACAAGCTTAGGGAACGCAATCACCGTCACCGTACCGGCGGGAGCGGCCGATCAGGCGTTGACGCTGACCGTGGAGAAAGTGGCGGACCCGTCAAAGTTCCTTACTCAGCAAGAGACAAAGCTCAGTCCGGTGTTTGAACTGACGAAAAACTTTACCGGCTTGTTCAAAAAGCCAGTTACGCTGACGATCGCTTTCGATCCGTCGCTGCTGCGGAGCAACCAGACACCTGCCGTGTTCGTTTACGACGGCGAGAAGAAGCAGTGGACGAATATCGGAGGCACGGTCGACGGTTCCACGATCAAGGTGAACGTGGACGATACGGGTATCTTTGCGGTGTTCGCCGTCGATAAGAAAGCTGGCGATGTTTCGGCGGAGCCGAAGCCGGTATCGTTTACCGATACCGTAGGGCATTGGGCGGAAGGCATCATCCGGCAAGCGGTGACAAGCGGTATCGTTACGGGATACCCGGACGGTTCCTTTAAACCGGATCATGTCATCACCCGGGCCGAATTTGCCGTCATGCTGGCCGGGACGATGAAGCTTGGGCAGGAGGGCGACGCTCTTACGTTCGCCGACCGTTCCGAAATCGGCGCCTGGGCGGAGAAAGCTGTGGCGCAGGCCGTCCAAGCGGGCATCGTTCAAGGCTACGAGGACGGTACGTTCCGTCCGAATGCGCAGATCACCCGGGCCGAGATGGCCATCATGATCGCCAATGCGCAGGGAGCTGCCCGCCAAGCGGCCGGCTCGACCGATTTTTCGGACGACGCCGATATCCCGGGATGGGCGAAAACTGCCGTAGAGGCGATTCAAAAGCTTGGCCTGGTCGAAGGCCGGGAAGGCAACCGCTTCGCCCCGGGAGCCAGCGCAACGAGAGCCGAAGCGGTCAAGGTGCTGCTGAAGCTGAAGCAATCCGGGAAGTAATTTTTAACAATCTCTAGGCTGTCGGGATTTTTCTCGGCAGCCTTTTTTAATCCTCCTCTTGCTGCCAGCAGAGGAGGGAGCTGTCATGGGGAGGCGCAGCAGCGGGGATATCGAAGGATACTGCCGTTCCGAATCCGCGCTTGCTTTTGATCGCAATGCCATAGGGTTCCCCGTAGCTTAATTTCAGCCGAATGTTGGTATTAAATAGACCGATGTGCTCGGGCGATTCGCTTCCTTCGCTTAGCTGCCTCCGGATCTCCGTGAGACGGTCTTTTTCGATCCCCATGCCGTTGTCGGTAACGGAAACTCTTAAACGGTTCCCTTGCAGCATGATTTTGATTCGGATGACAACCCTCGTTTTCGTTTCCTCGATTCCATGATGAATGCTGTTTTCAACGAGAGGCTGCAGGAGCAGTTTAACGATTTTAAAGTGTTGAATCTCCCCGTGATTCCCTTTCCACGTGACCTCAAATTTGTCCTTGTGACGGAACTTCTGAATTCGGATATAGCTTTGCGTATGGTCGATTTCCTCTTGCAGCGTGACGGTCTGCGCGGGGCTGCTTAGCGAATAATCCAATATATGGGACAGACTCTCGATCATTTCGGTCCCTTGGTTCGGTTTGGCCGTAAGCTTGAATACTTCCCAATAAATCGCGTTTAACGTGTTGTACAGAAAGTGCGGATTGATTTGCGACTGAAGGGCCAGCAATTTCGCAGCCTGAAGACGGTATTTTTGCTCCGACAGTTGCACCTTCAAATAATTTTGTTCGATAAACGTCTTCAAAATATTATGCAGGATATAGCCGTACTCGTCCTTAACGGCGACCGGGAGCGGGGGCAGCGGCTTGCCTCGGACGGCCGAGTCGATAATCGACATCATGCTTGACAGGCGGTTATAATTCAGCGAGGTAAAGTAATAAGCGAGCAGCATGCTGACGACGAGGGAGATCAGAAGAAGAAGAAGGGTTACGGCGCTTAATCGGGTAGGCACGCGGAACAGCGATTTTTTCGGCACGATGGAAAAGTACTCCCAGCCGTAACGGTTGGAATTGACTTGGTTGACGATATAAGAATCGCTATGCGACTGGAGAGCAAGCAGGCTTTCTTTCTCATGGCCCGCCTGCACCTGCACGATTGGCATCTGCTTTAAGTCGCCTGGCATGCTGCTGCTAAAAAGGAGCTGTCCTTTTTCGTTGAATACAAGCACGCATTGTTCGGAGGAAGCCGCAAGCGAACGAAGGATGTCTTCGATGTAGTCCCTCGATAAATTCAGCGCGATCATACCGTCTCTTGTGTGCAGCTTCCGGTGAACCGTGACAATCCGCTTCGCGTCCTTTTCAAAGCCGTACTGCTTTACACTTCGCGGCTCCGTCCAAATTTCCGCATCCCCGTCATGATTCCTATAGCTGTCGTACCAGCCGGTATCCCAATAGTTGTTCAGATTCGCCACTCCGACATTGGACGATACGAACAAGCCATGGTCATTCCGATAGTAGACGTAAATGGAGTGGATATACGGCCTGGCATTGGCGGGAGCGTTCAAGAACGCTTGAAGCATTTCGCCGGGAACAATATCCTCGTATTTTGGCAATTGATTTTCCAATAGGTGGCCTAAGACATTATTGATTTTCGAATGGTTGTCCAGCGTCAAGATGAGGGAGTCCATCTCATTTAACATCAGCTCCAAATTTTCTTTGGTCTGATTCAATTGGCGGATATGGCTGCTGCTGATTTCATTTTTAATGTAGCTTTGCAGCACGGCGATGGATAGCGAGCCGAGCAAGATCATCGGCACCATGATCGGAAGGAGAAAAACGGCAAGGTTTTTGAGAAAAAAACGTTTTTTCATCGCCGGTCCCATTTACGGTTTCCGATTCCTGTAAAGTCTCGGTGTCGTCCCGAAATATTTTTTAAACGTCCGGGCAAAGTTGCGGGAGTTGCTGTAGCCTACCAGCGAGCCGACCTCGTAGCTGCGGTAGCGGACATCCTGCAGAAGCTCCTTGGCTTTCTGCATTTTTACCGTAAGAAGATAATCGGAAAAGCTGCTCCCCGTATTTTTTTTGAAAAACTGGCTCAAGTAATTCGCATTCATATGGACAAGCTTGGCTGCTTCTTCAAGAGAAGCATGCGGGAAGTTGTCTTCGACAAAGTGTTTGACGATGGAAATAATTTTGCCGTTATAGCTTTGTTCCGGCTCTTCATCGAGCGGATCGGACGGAGCCGCCATACGCCAGGCTTGTTCGTCCAATTCCGCTTTGAGCGACGAGAAAGCGCTTACCAAATCCTTGTACTTGGGAGGCTTCACGATGTACTCCTTCACTCCCAGCGAGAGAGCTTGCTTCGCATATTCAAACTCCCGGTATCCACTGAAAAAGACGATCATAACGGGATGCTTCCTGTCCTTAATCTCCCGGGCAAAGTCAATGCCGGACAGCACGGGCATATGGATGTCGCACAGTACGACGTCCGCTTGGCGCTCGCTGAGAAAGTCCAGCGCTTGTCTGCCGTTCTCCAACTGCCCGACGATCTCAAATCCGATGTCCTCCCAAGGAAAATAGTTGCTTATGGAGCTTCTTGTTTCGCTTTCATCGTCCACAATGAGCAATTTGTACATCGGCTTCCCCTGCCTTTGAAATTGGATTACATTTAAATATAATCTAATCATTGTAAAATAGAAATAGCGAATGGAAGCTGCGATATGGATCTGCAAAACGGACTGTAAATCTGAATAAATGACTGTTTTATTCGTTCCCATCCGAAAAGTGCCGAAAGGAAGAGACTTTTTCCTATGAGCGGTGTCTTTTGGACCTTTCGCGAGGGATGCTACAATTGAGATTGTAAGTGCTTACAAAAATGAAACGGTGGAGAGAGGGGGGAATCTGTTGAACAACAGGATGGTTGGCAAAGCAAGCGTCGTCTGCTCGATGGTCGTCGTTCTTGCTGCGCTCGCCGCCGGATGCGGCGCTGACGGTATGCCCGATACCGGCGGTTCATCGGCATCTGCTTCCGCAAGTGGCGCCGACGCTTCGGCATCAAAACCGGTAACGTTAAGATTCATGTGGTGGGGCTCCGAGATCAGACACAAAGCGACGCTGGCGGCGATCGATCGGTACCGGCAAAAATATCCGCATGTCACGATCGAGGCGGAATATCAAGGCTACGAGGGATATCTCGATAAGATCAAAACGCAAATCGCCGCCAAACAAGCCCCGGATATTATGCAGCTGGATCAGACATGGCTGGAAGAGCTTACGAGCAAGTCCGAGCCTTTGGCCGATATCAGCCGATTGACCGAGATCGATACGTCTTCTTTTGACGAAAAGCTTCTTCAAGACTTCTCCTTGTCCTCAAGCAAAAAAACGGTTGGGCTGCCTATGGGAACGAACGGATATGTGCTTATTTACAACAAAACGATCACCGATAAGCTGGGAATCGACACCAGCGGAGCATGGGATTGGGACCGGGTGCTCGCTGCGGCCCAAAAAATCCGCGATAACAATCCGAAAGGCACCTTTACCTACTGCGTCGACAAAAGCTACCCGCCCATGCTGTTCGATATCGTACATACGGAGCGCACCGGCGCAAGGCTGAAAAGCGGCGACTTGGCCATGCCCTGGACGAAGGAGGAGCTGGTTGAAAGTTATGCCTTGATGAAAAAGCTGACGGATAACCATGTGCTGCCTTCCGCCGAAGAATGCTATGCTCCGAGCCAGGACCCGAACCCGAAATGGGTGAACGGGGACGCGCCTTTCATCATTGAATTTACGAGCCAGATCGCGAAATTGAAAGGACAAATCCCGAATTCGGCCATCGGCATTGCGGCTTTGCCCCAGTTGAAGAACGGCAAAGATCCCGGCACCTTAGTAAAGCCTTCCATGGTGCTGTCGATCAACGCAAACTCCAAGAGCACCGGCGAAGCGGCTCAATTCGTGAACTGGTTCTTGAACGACAAGGAAGCCGCCGCCATTCTCGGCGATGTCAGATCGGTTCCCGCTTCTGCAGCAGCCAAAGATTATGCGATGCAGGCCGGAAAAATCGATAAGGACGTAGGCGCAGCGGTGGATATCGTGCTCAAACATCAATCGAAGGCAATTACGGGGCTTTTGAACAATTCGCAAATCGGAGCCGTACAGGACGAAGTGCTCCAGAAATTGTTGTTCAACAAGTCGACGCCCGAGCAAGCGGCCAACGATTATTTGAAGCGGGTCGGCGACAAGCTGAACGAATTGAAGGCGCAGAAGAAATGATAAACAAGTGCGGGTGAAAGCATGGCATCGATAACAAAGAACGGATGGACAAGGAAGGGGAGCTATACCGGATTCTTCTATATTTTGCCTTGGCTGGTCGGCTTTATTGTTTTTCAGCTGTATCCTTTTCTGTATTCGTTCATCCTGTCCTTTACGGACGCAGGGCCCATCGGAGCTTATCATTGGATAGGGTTGAACAATTACAGCCAGCTGTTTCGGGATGCGGATTTTTATAAATCGTTCTCGGTCACCTTCGCTTATGTGTTGATTGCCGTCCCCGTCAAACTCATTTTTGCGCTGCTGGTGGCGATGATGCTGAGTGCTAAGCTCAGATTCATCCATGTTTATCGTACCGTTTACTATCTTCCGTCGATCTTGGGCGGCAGCGTGGCGGTTTCCGTTTTGTGGCGGGTGTTGTTTTTGCGGGACGGCATGATCAACGCGTTCTTGGAGAAGCTGCATGTGCCACCGGTCGATTGGCTCGGAAGTCCAGACGTCGCGCTATATACCGTAAGTATGCTGGCCGTGTGGCAGTTCGGATCGTCCATGGTCATTTTTCTCGCCGGAATCAAGCAAATCCCGCAGGATTTGTATGAGGCGGCTACGGTCGACGGCGCTTCGAAGGTCAGGAAATTTATGACGATTACGATACCGATGCTAACGCCGCTCATCTTTTTTAATCTGGTCATGCAGACGGTCGGGGCGTTTCAGGATTTTACCGGGGCGTTCGTCATTACCGGCGGCGGGCCGTTGAAGTCCACCTATTTGTACGCGTTGAAGCTTTACGAGGAGGCGTTTCGTTTCTATAACATCGGGTATGCAAGCGCGCTGTCCTGGGTATTGTTTGTGGTGCTTATGATCTTGACCGCGCTGCTTTTCCAATCGTCGAGAACCTGGATTCATTACGAGGATGGAGGCGATAAGTAATGGCGGCATCCGCGCACAAGATGACATGGCTGCAACTTCTTTATTACGTCTTCCTGACGGGCTTGGGCCTCGTGATGGTATATCCGCTTATTTGGCTGCTGTTCGCCTCGTTTAAACCGAATGCGGAAATTTTCGGCAGTATTCATTTGCTGCCTAAAGAATATGTCTGGGATTCGTTCCGCAAGGGCTGGGAAGGCAGCGGGCAGTATACGTTCGGCACTTTTTTTCTCAACACGTTCATTCTGGTCATACCGACCGTCGTATTTACAGTCGCCTCCAGTTTGCTTGTGGCCTACGGATTTGCCAGATTCACGTTTCCGCTGAAAAAATTGTTATTCGCCTTGATGATCTCGACGCTCTTCCTCCCGGCGGCAGTTACCATGATTCCGAGATTCATGCTCTTCGGCCAGTTGGGCTGGTTAAACAGCTATTACCCGTTTATCGTGCCGGCTCTGTGCGGCGGCGGTCCGTTTTTTATTTTTTTGCTTATCCAGTTCCTTAGAGGGCTGCCGAAGGAACTCGACGAGTCGGCAAAAATGGACGGCGGCCATTCGTTCACTATTCTGATTCGAATTTTGCTCCCGCTCTCCAAGGCGGCGCTTTTCTCGGCGGGCATTTTCCAGTTTATTTGGACGTGGAACGATTTTTTCGGCCAGCTCATTTATATCAACAGCGTAAAAAAATTCACCATCTCGCTGGCCTTGAGGATGTCTCTCGATGTTGCGGCTTCCGTGGAATGGAACCGGATTCTGGCCATGGCTTTGGCAGCGATGATTCCCAGCGTGCTGCTGTATTTCTTCGCGCAAAAATATTTTGTCGAAGGCATTGCGACGACCGGATTGAAGGGATAGTTTACGGGGAGGTAACGTATGAAAATCAAACGGATGGTTAGCTTTATTCTGATATTGACGTTCATAGCAACGATGCTGCCGGCCGCCATGGTGTTTGGGGAAAGCGCGACGGATATCGCAGGAGCACGCGCGGATACGGAAGCGCCCACAGCGCCGACGGGTCTTAGAGCCGGGGAAATTACGGATACGGCCGCTGTCCTGAACTGGAATGTCGCCAAAGATAACGAAGGCGTGATGCAGTATGAGATCAGCTATGGGACGAAGACATTACTGACCGAGAACACGAACGTGACGATTCCGGGCTTGCTGCCGGATACTTCTTATGCGTTTCAGGTCCGAGCCAGAGATGCGGCTGGCAACCAGTCAGCGGCAGCTTCGCTAAATCTGGCGACCAAGCGCAGCCCGAACGATCATTCCATGTCGGATTGGCAGGAATTGCAGACTCTCGCGCCTTCCCGCATGACCGGTGTTTATACCAAATTGCCCGGCGGTTTTAAAGGGTATGCGGACGGCCCGCTGCTCGGAAATGGCGATGTCGGCACTGTGTTGGGTGGCACGGCCGATTCGCAGACGATTTATATCGATAAAAACGATTTTTGGATGAAAAGCAGCAAATTGACGGTCGGCGGAGTAACGATAACCAATAAAGCGCACGGCACGAATTCCGCCCCGTCCTATCGGTATGAGCAGGACCTGCTGAATGCGGAGGTAAGAGCGGATGTGACCTTGAAAAATGTCCAGCTCAAAATGAAAACGTGGGTCGATGCGAACAGCAATTTGGTCATAACCGAACTTCGGACGCAAGCTGCGGCATCCGTTCCGTTAACGGTTGACGTATGGGTTCCGGAAGCGGACGACAAGCCGTTTAAGTCGGGAACGGATGCTGCCCGCGGCGTGTTATGGGCGGCCCGTGAAAGCTCTGCGAACCAAGCGCCGAAGGAGTGGATGTCCAGAGCGGTATTGGCCGCGCGCCTGCTCGGAGCGCCGCTTACGGACTTCCGTTCGTCCGGCGGCAGGGCGCAAGCCGATTTTATTTTGCAGCCGAATACGACCGTAACGCTTGTGACGCAAGTTAGCGGCGGGGGCGGGGAAAATCCGGACGTTCCCGCAGCGGCGAGCTACTTGAAATTAGCTCAAGCCAGGGTCATGGGAACGACGCCGGCAACGATCGCCGCGCAGCATGAAGCGCACCTGGCGTGGTGGAAAAACTTCTGGCTCAAGTCGTATGCGATTACGAACGACGAGTGGTTCGATAAGTATTATTTCGGAGCTTTGTATGCGCTGGCCGCGAGCAACCGGACGGGCAAAGCGGCCCCGGGCATTTTTGGCAGCTGGGTTACGAACGATTCGCCGGGGTGGGGGGCGCGGTACTTTTTGAACTATAACTTCGAGAACCCGTACTGGGGCGTGTTTTCCAGCAACCGGCCCGAGCTGGCGGACGCCTATTTCGATCAGGTGCTGGGCTATATGCCTTACGGCATCAACCGCACGCATGAAGCGGGATACCGGGGCTTCTCGACAACCCGGTCGTTAGCGAGGCCGTATGGCCCGGCGACGGTCGGATGGGATCCGGCCCGCATTCCGGCAAGTCCGGTCGCTCCTGAGAAAACCAGATCCAAACTGAACGACCAATTGATGCTGGGAGCGTATTTGGCCACAAACTTCATCAACCATTATACGTACACGAAAGATAAGGAGTTTTTGCGAAACAAGGCTTATCCGTACCTCATCTCGCTTGCCGATTTCTGGGAAGATTACTTGATGATGGAGAACGGCAAATATGTCATCAAGGACAGCGCGCCGCGTGAGGCGAACGAGCACGACGACAACTCCATTCTGGACATCGCCATGGTCAAATTTTTGATGAAGGGGCTCATTACGGCAAGCCGGGATTTGGATGTCGATGCGGCCCGACGCGCCAAATGGCAGGATATCATCGACAAATTAACCGAGTATCCGACGTTTGTATACCCCGTAACCGGAAAAGAAGTGTTCAAAGAGTCCGATTCCTATATCGACAGCAAGACCGGCAAACGGATTGTTAATCCGGGACGACCGTTTATCGGGGGGACGAATGTGAAGGGGCCTTGGCATGCCGTCATGACGGGCTTGTTCTGGCCGAGCGATGAGATTAATTTGAGCACGACTTCGCGTTTGAAGCAGATCGCGCTGAATACGATTGAGGCGTACGGTTCCTGGGAACAGACGAACTCTTTCGCGATGCAATTTCCGGCGGCGGTGCGGATCGGCTACGATGTGGACGAAGTGCTAACCAATTTCAAAAAAATTATCAGCTCCAGCAACAGCAGCTCCTTACTGATGCGCAACAATCTGACGGTTTACCAAAAAGGCGGCGGCATCGAAACATCCGGCAGCGTAGAAACGATTAACGCCCTCATGCTGCAAAGCTATTTCGATGACAGCAAAGGAAAAGACGTCATCCATCTGTTCCCCATGCTGCCGAAAAATAAGTATCCGGAGGCGCATTTCAGACAGCTGCGGGCCAGAGGTGCGTTCGTGGTATCGAGCGGACTTCATGGAGGATCGATCGTCGATGTGAGACTGACCAGCGAAAAGGGCGGTCCCGTTCATATCGTGAACCCATTCGGCGCCGGTCAAGTTCAGGTGGTGAAAATAGAAGGTACAATCGAGGCGCCCGTTAAGGTGGATCAGGCTCAGGGACTGATCACGTTCCAAACCGAAGAAGGTGTGTCCTACAAGCTGCGTGCGATTTAAAGGAATTCAGCTAGCCCCCCTCCGTGGGGGGTTATTTGTTAGGTAAAGTTAATTCTACACAAAGGAATGTATCTATTGTATATTTAGGATAATAATGGAATTTTAATTTGGAGGTATAGAAGATGGCTCGTGTGTTGGTTGTGATTACTCCGGCTGAAGGTCACGTGAATCCGTCGCTGGGATTGGTCAAGCAGTTGACGGACAACGGGGAGGAAGTTGTCTATGTATGCACGGAGGAGTATCGTTCCCGAATTGAACAAACCGGAGCTGAGTTGCGGACCTATCCGTTGGCGGAATTATTCGGAAGATCGTCCCGGAAGTTCTGCGGGTTACCGCGGATGAAACGTTCGATTATTTGATTTTTGACTCCTTGATGGGGTGGGGAGGCACAATCATTGCGGAAAAGCTGGGCATCCCTGCGGTATGCTCCATCGCTTCCTTTGCTTTCGTAGAGCCTTTAGGGACTGAGCAAGATGAGAACCGTAAGGACGTCAAGGAGCTGTATGAGGCCACGATGAAGTTGACGCGGCAATTAGCCGATGAATTTCAAGTACGCGTCCCGGCTATAGATGAAATTGCCAGACATGAGGGGCGATTAAAGCTCGTTTATACAAGCCGCCATTTTCAACCGCAAGCCGAAAAGCTGGACGATAGCTTTATTTTTGCCGGCCCTTCGATCGTACCGCGTCAAGATGCTCCGCCTTTCCCGTTCGAGCAGCTGCGCGCCCGACATCAACAGACGGTTTACATCGCAATGGGCACCATCTTGAATAAAGATTTGGATTTCTACAAGCTTTGTTTTGACGCATTTCAGGATTTACCGGTGACGTTCGTCTTATCTTCAGGAAAACATACGGATATGGAACCGTTGATGGATCGGATTCCCGCTAATTTTATTGTACAACCGTACGTTCCGCAGCTGGAAATGCTGCAGCATGCAGATGCCTTTATTACCCATGCAGGAATGAACAGCACAAGTGAAGCCCTGTATTACAATGTGCCTCTGATGATGATTCCATTAACCTCGGATCAGCCTCTTGTGGCGAAGCGGGTGCAAGAGCTGGGAGCAGGCATTACTTTGGATAAAAATAACCTTACCCCTGCTGCTTTGAGAGCTGCTTTGGTAGAAGTGTTAGGCAATCCGGCTTATAGGCAGCAGGCTCAAGTGATCGGCGAATCGTTACGTCAGGCCGGCGGCTATAAGCGGGCTGCCGATGTTATAACGAATTATTTTGCCTGGCTTCCGTCGGTCCGTCCGTAGGCTCCCCCTTTCAGCTCCAGAATCAAGAAGGGACTTTTCACCCGAATCGTTTCCTGTATAATGGAATGAAAGCAGTTACAATTGCTATGGGGGACATTCAGGAGGCGGGCCAATGCGTCGAAAAGGGATTCGGTTCAACAAACATAGCGTGATCGTCACGTGGCTCATTTCCTACATTTCGGTGCTGCTTGTTCCGATTATGATCAGCGCGATTTTATATGCCGCAACTTGGCATGTGGTGGAATCGGAAATTAACCGCGCTAACGAATCGATGCTTCGGCAGATGGAGCAGGCGATTGATGGCAATCTGGCAGGGATCGAACGGTTAAGCCTCGAAATCGCGTTAAATCGGCGGGTAGCCGGATTTATCAATGCGCAGCAGCCGCTTACGGACAGCGACTACTACGATTTGGTCAGTATCGCGGGCGACCTGCGGGTGTATCAGGTAGCCAACGATTTTATCGAGCAGATTTACATTTATTACAAAAACAGCGATACTGTGTTGTCGGCACGGGATCACATCGACAGCCGGACGCTGTACGGGAGATTGCGCGAGAAAGACGGGACGAGCTACGAGGAGTGGAAGGCGTTCTTCGACAAGCGGTACATTCAGGAATACGTCCCCGTTACGATGCGCGGGGATGGCGAGCCGGTCAAGGCCGTGATGTACGCCAAGTCGATCACGCTCGACCATACGGATCAGCCGGGAGCGGTGATTGTGTTCGTCATCAAGGATTCGAAGCTGTTGGACAATATCGCGCCCGCCAATCAAGCTTCGGTCGCCGTCGTGGACAAGCAGAACCGCTTGGTCGCCTCGACGGGGTTCGACCATAATCCGGCTGCACCGGTTTACGATCGTCTCGCGAACAAGCATGGCCTGTTGTACGAAACGATCTCCGGCAAAGAGGTAGCCGTATCCTACACGACGTCAGACAGCACGGGCTGGAAATACGTTTCGATGATTCCCGCTGAGCTGTTCGACGACAAGATGAAAACGATGAAGCTGCTCATCTATTCCAGCATCGGGCTAAGCCTCGTTATCGGCGGAATCGTGACGTTCTTGTTTTTGCGGAAAAATTACAATCCGATCAGCGTGCTGATCCGCAGCCTTTCCGTAAAATCGGGCATCTCCTTCGACGAAGGATCGAACGAGTATGGGTACTTGGAGGAGGCGCTCAATACGACGTTTGCCGAGAAGGAGAAGATCGACCAGCGGCTTCGCCGGCATCGCGACGCGATTCGTTCCCATTTGTTCCAGAGTCTGCTGAAAGGCCGGCTGGAGCAAAACGTCCCGGTACACGAGTCGCTCGCCGCCCACGATATCCGGCTGGCTTCGCCCTACTTCGGCGTCCTTCTGTTTCACGTCGATCATTACGGCAAGCTTGATTCGTCCGGTTATCCTGATCCCCGGATGGGCAGGCTGCTGCATTTCATCATCATGAACGTGGTGGAGGAAGTGGCGGGCAGCCGCCATCACGCTTTCACGACGGAAATGGACGATATGCTGGCATGCATCGTTAATTTCGGGACGGAGCCCGATGAGGAAGAGCTGCGGCGAATCGCGGAGCAGGTCAAGTCGTTTCTGCTTGATCATTTCCATATCCGCCTCACGGCAGCGATCAGCGGTATCCATCAAGAGCTGTATGGGATTCCGCGAGCGTATCAGGAAACGCTGGAAGCGCTGGAATACCGTCTCGTGATGGGAAGCGGGGAAATTATCCGGTACGGCGATCTGCCCGGTTCGGATACGGCGCGTCCAGCCGGCAGCTACTACTATCCTTTGCATGTGGAGCAGCAGCTGATTAATTTCGTCAAGACGGGCGATCACGAGAAATCGAGCGCGATGATCGACGAAATTATCGGCATGAACGTCTCCGGCGCGTCCCTGTCCGTACCGCTGGCCAAATGTCTCATGTTCGATATGATCGGCACGCTTCTGAAAACGATGGATGAAATCGGCGCGGGCGGCAAACGGGATTTCCTTGAGCGGGTCAATCCGGTGGATCGGTTGACCGGCTGCGAAACGATCATGGAGATGCAGGTGCAGCTCCGCGAGGTGCTGGGCGAGGTATGCCGCTTGATTCAGGAGGAGCGCAGCCAAGAGCAGAGTAGCTTGCTGAGTCAGCAGATCCTCTCTTACATAAGGGATCATTACAACGATGAAAACCTCAACATCTCGATGCTCGGCGAAGCGTTCGGGTTGACCCCGTCTTATTTGTCGAAGCAGTTCAAGGCGCAGACGGGTAAGGCGCTGCTCGACGTGATCAGCATGACCCGGCTGGAGGAAGCGAAGCGGCTGCTTCCGGATGCGAAGCTGTCGGTTGCGGAAATCGCCAGAAAGGTCGGATACGCCGACATTAATACGTTCAACCGGATTTTCAAAAAATTCGAAGGCATTACGCCGGGAAAATACCGAGAGCTCTGACGTTACCGGCCTCGTCCGAAAAAAGCCGTTCAAGCATGCTTGCGCGGCTTTTTTCGTTTTTTGTATAGGGAGTAAGAAAAAGCATGGCGCCATACTGCCGGTTTTAACGGTGGAGTTTCGATTTTGCATATAGCCTTCAAGGTGCGCTTCGTAGCATAATGACGCTAAGGTGCAGCAACCCGGAATGCACACTTTCTTAACTCATAGGGGGATTCGCATGAAACAAAGCTCTGCCGGTAAATCGTTTCGCGCTGCGGCATGCGTCGTCTTGGCTTCCAGCCTAATCGTCGCATGCACCAAACCGAATAGCGGGGATGGTCAGAATACGCCGACAACGCCGGCGTCATCATCCGAAGCTGGCAAGTATCCTATCCAAACGAAGGAATCGTTGACCTCGTGGGAGCTGATCAATACGAACCTGATCACCTTTGTGCCCAACCTGGCCGACTCGCCGTTCGGCAAACAGCTGGAGAAGGAAACCGGCGTGAAAGTCAAGTATGCGCACCCGGCCGACGGACAGGCGAAGGAGCAGTTCAACCTGTTGATCGCGTCGAACAAATTGCCGGACGTCATCGAATACGACTGGAACAGCTCCTATCCCGGAGGAGCGGAGAAGGCGATCGCCGATAAGGTCATCCTGCCGCTCAACGATTATATTGACAAGTATGCGCCCAATCTGAAAAAGCGGCTGCAGCAGGACAAAGAGCTTGACAAGATGGTGAAGACGGACAGCGGCAAATATTATGTATTTCCGATGATCCGACCCGACAACGGGCTTGTATTCCGCGGGCCGATGATCCGCAAAGACTGGCTGGACGAATTGAAGCTGCAGGTGCCGACGACGATCGACGAATGGTACACCGTTTTGAAAGCGTTTAAAGAACAGAAGGGAGCGTCGGCTCCGTTCACCTCGCTGTACAGCAATGAGTTTAATATTCAAGACGCGTTTATCGGCGCCTACCGTACGGCGAACCGGTTCTACATCGACGATCAAGGTAAGGTAAAGTACGGGCCGATTGATCCGCAGTTTAAGGAAGCGCTTGCGCTTCTACGGAAATGGTATGCGGAAGGGTTGATCGATAAGGATTTTGCCTTGAACACGGATTCAAAGACGCTGGACAACAAAATGATAGGCGAAAATTCGGGGGCCACCGTTTCTCTGCTCAGCGGCGGTATGGGCCGTTGGATGGAAACCGGGAAGAAGAAAAATCCGAAATTCCAGCTCGTTGCCGCGCCGTATCCGACCTTGAAAAAAGGGGAGCGGGCTTTCATCGGGCAGCGTGATTTCAAATACAATCCGTCCGCCAGCAAGGCGGTAACCGTCGACACGAAGCATCCCGAGCTGGCCGTCCAATGGCTGGACTACGCTTTCAGCGAGAAGGGCAGTCTGCTGTTCAACTTCGGGATTGAGGGCGAGAGCTATTCGATGAAGGACGGCGCACCGCAGTTCACCGAGAAGATAACGAAAAACGAGAAATACAATCTCCAGCAAATGGTGTCTCAATATACGAAGCCGAACGGACCGTTTCCGGGAGACAGCCGGAAAAGCTTCAACACGTTCCCGGAGCAGGATGAAGCCATAAAGATATGGTCCGAAACCGATGCCGCCAAGCATGTGATGCCGCTGTTCATTACGCCGACGGTCGAGGAGAGCAAGGAAGTAGCCAAGCTGAATACGGCGATTGCGAGCTACAAGGAAGAAATGTTCGTGAAATTTATTATGGGCAAGGAACCGATTGACAAATTCGACGATTACGTGAAGCAGATTCAATCGATGGGAATCGACAAGGTGACGAAAATTTATCAGGAAGCGCTGGACCGGTACAATAAGCGATAAATCGGGCCAGGAAGGGAGAGAGAACATGAGCGCCATGAACCCGGAAACGACGATGGCCGTGATTCCGAAGAAGCGCGCACGCATCGGCTTGCTGGTCGATATCCGGAAAAATAAGCTGCTGTACGTCATGCTGCTTCCGGTGCTGCTCTTTTACGTGATATTCCACTACGCTCCGATGTATGGGGCCGTCATCGCGTTTAAAGATTTTTCGCCCCGGCTTGGCATAGGGGACAGTCCATGGATCGGCTTCGAGCATTTCAAGACGTTTTTCACCGGGGCTTATTTCTGGAGAACGATCAAAAATACGCTGCTGATCAGCTTCTACGAGCTGCTGTTCGGCTTTCCGGCGCCGATCGTGCTTGCTCTGCTGCTTAATGAAGTGAGACATACGCTATTCAAGCGCACGGTGCAGACGGTCACCTATTTGCCGCACTTCATCTCGCTCGTCGTAATCTGTGGCATTGTGAAGGACTTTACAGCCAGCGACGGCGTTATTAACGATATCCTCGTCTACTTGGGGGGAGAACGTCTGTCACTGCTCCTTGAACCGGATATGTTCCGCACGATCTACGTCTCGTCTGGGATATGGCAGCATATTGGCTGGGGAACGATCATCTTTTTGGCCGCCCTGACCGGCATCGATCCCGAGCAGTACGAAGCCGCCAGAATGGACGGCGCCGGACGGTGGAAGCAGATGCTGCATGTCACGATTCCTGGCTTGATGCCGACGATCGTCATTCTGCTTATTTTGAGTATCGGACGGCTAATGAATGTCGGATTCGAAAAGATCATCCTGCTGTACAATCCGAGCACGTACGAGACAGCCGACGTCATCTCGTCGTATGTGTACCGGGTCGGCTTGCAGGATTTCAATTACAGCTTCAGCTCGGCGGTCGGGTTGTTCAACTCCGTCATCAATTTTATGCTTGTGATCTTTTCCAACTGGCTGAGCCGCAAGCTGAACAATACGAGCTTATGGTAGAAAGGAGGAATGGCCAATGCTGAACCGGCCCACCGTTTCGGAAAAATGCTTCGATGCCGGCAACGTCGTCTTTTTGACCTTGCTGATGGTGCTCACCGTATACCCGATCTTGTACGTAGCCTTCGCTTCCGTCAGCGACGCCGCAAGCTTGATGGCGCACAAAGGCATGCTGTGGAAGCCGCTCGGATTTTCACTCGAGGCGTACGCGAGTGTGTTTAACAATCCGATGATTTTGAAGGGCTATGGGAATACGCTGTTCGTCGTCATCGTCGGCCTTGCGTTCAACCTGTCGCTTACGGCCTTCGGGGCGTATGCCTTGTCCCGCAAAAGCTTGCGCTACCGCAAGCCGCTTATGCTGTTCATCGTCTTTACGATGTTCTTCAGCGGAGGACTGATTCCGTTTTATTTTACGGTCAAAGGCATCGGGCTTGCCGACTCGCTCTGGGCGCTTATTATTCCACATGCGATCAACACGTTCAATCTGATCATCATGAAAACGTCGTTTGAGGCGATCCCCGATAGTCTGGAAGAGTCGGCCAAAATCGACGGTGCGAACGATTTCGTCATCCTATTCCGCATCATGCTGCCGCTGTCCATGCCCGTCATCGCGGTCATGATGCTGTATTATGGCGTCAGTCACTGGAACTCTTGGTTCCATGCGATGATCTTCCTGCAGGACCGGTCGCTGTATCCGCTGCAGCTCGTGCTCCGCGAAATTTTGCTGCAGGGCGAAGCGAGTTCGATGGCCGTCGGCGCGACGGAGGGCGATGTGGCGATGCTATCGGTTACGCTGAAATACGCGACGATTATCGTTGCGACGGTACCGATTCTTCTCGTGTATCCGTTCCTGCAAAAGTACTTCGTGAAGGGCGCGCTGGTCGGCGCAATCAAAGGATAAGGAGCGGAACCCGCAGCATGAGTGGAAACGAAACGGAAAATGTTCGCCTGGAGCTCGATTGGGAGCGGTTTATGGCCGATAATGATATGGAATGGGTCGTCAAGCCCGTCAGCTGGGACGAAGGGGCCTTTATCGGCAACGGGCTGATCGGCGCGATGATTTATGGAGAGGAGAATGCGAAAAAGCGGAATGTGCTGCGGTTCGTTGCGGGCCGGACGGACGTGACGGCGACCCGGACGGACGGTCCGGGCTTCCGCCCGCGCGTACCGGTTGGCGAGCTCGATCTGGAGCTGGAAGGGATGATTTATCATCCGACTTCGATGCGGCTGAATTTGTGGAATGCCGAGCTGCGGGCCGTATTGACGACGACCCGCGGAGAGGTTCGGGTCCGGGCATTCGTCCACAGCGAAGCGGAGGTTATGGCCGTCGAGCTTGAGACGACGGAAGGGGAAGAGGGCGCGCATTTGGCGTGGTATGCGAATTCCGAGGTGGATCCGGTGCTCAAGCATGCCGATGGCATCAATACGAACCAGTACATTCCGGAGGAAGAGGTGGACAAAACGACGGGGAAGGACGGCATATCCTTCTCTATCCAGCGGTATGCCCCGAATGAAGGCTGCGTCGCAGCCTGGAAGGAAGTGCGGGCATCCGAAAGCCGCCGCAGCATCTGGTATGTCAGCATCGTCAACGGCCATGATGAGAAGGCGAAGGAACAAGCTGCGGCTGCGGTGAGGAACGCTTCGGAGAGCGATTTCGGCGCGTGGGTCGACGCGCATCGCCGATGGTGGCATCGGTATTACAGGCAAAGCTTCGTTTCGATCCCGGACGGTCGGCTGGAAAGCTTTTACTGGATTCAGATGTATAAGCTGGCCTCGGCCACGCGGGCCGACCGGCCGCTGATCGACAATCAGGGACCGTGGCTTGCCCCGACGCCTTGGCCGGGGATCTGGTTCAACATGAACGTGCAAATGAGCTACTCGCCAGTCTATACGGCGAACCGGCTGGAGATCGGGGAATCGCTCGTACGGGCGCTCGACGAGAACAAGGAGCATTTGATCGGAAACGTGCCTGAGCGGTTCCGGCACGATTCGGCGGGATTGGGCCGAAACAGCAGCTATGATCTGAAAAGTGAAGTGAACGACGAGGTCGGCAACCTCGCCTGGATCTGCCACAACGTTTGGCGGCATTATCGGTACGCTATGGATGACGAGATGCTGAGGAACGTGCTGTATCCGATCTTGCGAAGAAGCATGAATTATTATTTCCACCTTCTGGAGGAAGAGGAAGACGGCAGACTGCATCTGCCGCCGACCATTTCCCCCGAATACGGCTCGTTTATGCGGACGAAGGTACGCGATTGCCATTACGATCTGGCGCTCATCCGCTGGGGCTGCGAAACACTGCTGGCCATAAGCGAACGGTTGGGGGAAGCGGACCCGACATGCTGGAAATGGCTGCACGTTCTTGACCGGCTGGCGCCGCTGCCGGTGGAAGAGACCGGCTTCATGATCGGCCGCGACACGCCGCTTGCGTACGGCCACCGGCATTTCAGCCATCTGCTCGCCGTCTTTCCACTGCACCTGATCGGCTGCGACAGGGAGGAGGACCGGGAGCTGATCGCGACCTCACTTCGCCATTGGATCGGCAAGGAGGGCGATCTGCGCGGCTTCAGCCTGACCGGCGCGGCATCCATCGCCGCTACGCTTGGCTGGGGGAATGAAGCGCTTCGCCTGCTGCAAGCGCTGCTGCTGATCGTCAAGCCGAATACGATGTACAAAGAGGCAGGGCCGGTCATCGAGACGCCGCTTGCGGGAGCGGAGGCGATTCATGACATGCTGCTGCAAAGCTGGGGCGGCACGATCCGCATCTTCCCGGCCGTCCCGGACGAATGGCGGGATGCGACGTTTCACGATTTGCGGGCCGAAGGGGCCTTTCTCGTCAGCGCCGTGCGCAGGGACGGCATTACCCGGTTTATTCGCGTGAGAAGCTTGGCCGGGGAGCCGTGTATTATCCGGACCGGATGGACCGGTGTCGTCCGGTGGCGGAAAGCCGGAACAGCCGCCCCTGAAACATTGGTCGACGTGGGAACGCAGGAAGGGGATATCGCAGTGGATTTGCAAAAGGGAGAGGAAGCGATCCTTTATCCGGACGGCGAGCTTCCGGATCTGCGCATACAGCCGGTATCGCCGTCCGTAAGACCCGTCCGTTATTTCGGCGGGCATAAGCCTTGGCGGCTTTACGGCTTTCCGTTCTGAGAGGCCGGAAATTGAAGATTTTAATGATCTTTTCGGCATTTTGATGATTTCTTTTGCCCCGTTTTTCTATGTAAAATGAAACCGGAGTGCACTCTATAATTAAAAAAACGAAGGAAACGAAGGAGAGATGAAATGATAAGACAAACAAAGCGGTTTTCGGTTTTGGCATGCACTTGCTTGCTTCTTACACTTGTTCCTGACGCACCCGGTTATGCAGCGGATGCCAAGCTGCCGTTTCCGGCATCTGCCGTAACGGCGAGTAAGGACGACGGCAACGTTCCTGCCAATGCGGTAGACGGCAATCTGGCCACACGCTGGTCCGCCAACGGTGACGGGGAATGGATCAAATTCGATCTAGGCGCCAACAAGAAGGTCAGCTATTTGAAAATGGCATTTCTAAACGGAGATTCCAGAACCTCCAAGTTCGATATTCAAACCTCGACCGACAATGTGAGCTTTAAGACGGTTAAGGCGAATGTGACCAGCAGTTTGAATGCGGGCCTGCAAACCTTTGATTTTCCCGATGTCAATGCGGCCCGGTACGTAAGAATTATTGGGCACGGCAACTCGGCTAATGCCTGGAACAGCTACACCGAAGTGGAGATTTATGGGGAGGGTGCCGAAGGTGGCCAAGGTGTGCCGGTTTCCAGCTCTGCCGAGCTGACTGCGGCCATTAGCAAAGCGGTTCCCGGCACGACGATTGTGCTCGCCGACGGTACCTACACGCAGGATGCTCCCTTCGTCGTAAGCGGCAAGAACGGCACGGCGAACAGCCCGATTACGATCAAAGCGGCAAATCCGGGTCAGGCCGTCATTTCCGGCGGGGCATCGCTCAAAATTCAAAAATCGTCCTACGTTACGATTGAGGGCTTGAAGTTTACGAACACCGGCAACACGGCGCTCCTCTTGGACGGCTCCAACAATATCCAGGTGACCCGGAATCGATTCGCTTTGCCGGCAACCGGAAAAGAGTTGTTCTGGCTGCAGGTGAGCGGAGCGAACAGCCATCACAATCAGATTGACCATAATGATTTTGGTCCCAAGAGCGACACTGGCCCGCTCATTGCCTACGAAGGCGACGGCAAGGGGAACATCTCGCAGTACGACGTGATCGAATACAACTACTTCCATGATGTCGGCCCGTGGGTAGACAACGGCAAGGAAACGATACGTCTGGGGCTATCCAAAGTCTCGTTGTCCAACGGGTACAACACCATTCAATACAATCTGTTCGAGAACTGCGACGGCGAGCCCGAAATCGTCTCCGTCAAAAGCAGCGGTAACACGGTCCGCTACAATACCTTCAAAACCTCAAAAGGAGGACTGACTTCGCGGCACGGCCATAACAACGAGTTTTACGGGAACTTCTTCCTTGGCGACGGCGTAGAACCGGAGAAAAAGGGAATGGAGCAATCGGGAATTCGGGTGTATGGCAACGACCATAAAATTTACAACAACTACTTCGAGAAGCTTACCGGGACGGCCATCTATCTCGATAGCGGCAGCTTTGACGGCGGCACCGGCGGGTATCCGCCCAATCCGACGATCGACCAATTGAGAGCGCATTGGAAAATTTACCGCGCCCAAGTCGTCAACAATACGATCGTAGGCAGCAAGGCGGGTATTGTTATCGGGTCGGGGAAGGCATACGCTCCTCAAGACAGCGTCGTGGCAAACAACATCGTGAAAAATTCCACGGGCACGCTTTATAACGAAGCGGCCACCAGCAACACCGTATTCGAAGGCAACCTCGGGTATGGCAGCACGCTGAGCAATAAGTCGAGAACGGCTTCGGAGATTCGCAACGCCGACCCGTTATTTCAAACCGTGAACGGATTGCAAAAATTATCCTCCGCCAGTAAGGCGGCGATTGACACCGCAGTTGGAACGTACAGCTATATCAAGGAGGATATGGATGGGGAGGTCCGCTCATCCGCCCATGATATCGGAGCGGACGAATATTCCACGGCTTCGTCCTTCAAGAATCGCCCGTTGCAGAAGGCCGACGTAGGGCCGAACGCGCCATAACTTAAATTTTACATTTGCCGCAGAAAAAAGGAAAAGTGCCATCCCCGCGGGGAGAGGCACTTTTTCTCATCCAGAGCCGCCTGATGGCGGCCTTACTTCGAGATGTAAAAGGCGTTATTTTCAAACTTTGTCGTTAAGCCTAAGTCCTCGACAGCCAATTTCCAGGTCATTGGGAAATAGGTCACATCATTTAAAACAAGCAGCGGATACGCTTCGGTCGAGTTGTCGAACCAGGCATCGTTTACAAATACGTTGAAATCGGGAAGCTTGGCGTACAGCTTTGCAGGCGGCGTGCCAAGGTCGGGGTTCAGCTTAGCTGCTTTGTTGGCCGTCTTCCGGATCACAAATCCCGTCTCTTTATCCCACTTGGTTTCGAGTCCCAAAGCCTGCGTGTAGCTCCAAGTCATCGGGAAATAGGTAATGTCTTTGTAGGTAATGACCGGATACTGCGCAGAAGCATTGGAAACTTCCTGATTATTTACATAGACCTTAAAAGCGGGCACATTCACCTTGATCATGCCGTCCGGAACTTCTTCTTTTGCCGGGGAAGAGGGAGTCGCCTTCGGCGAGCTTGACTTGCTGCCAGAGTCGCCGCTTGAGGTGCTTCCTCCATTATGATAATGATATTCTCCGTCTTCAAGCCCCCATTTTGCACAATTGGTTCTGCACGTGTGCCCTCCATTTTTATCCGTTCTGCCGGGATGAGCGCTTGCGATCGATGCGATCGACGAGAACGTAAGACTGAACAAAGCAATCCCTAACACAGCTTGTTTTAGTTTCATGAACATGGCCCCCTACTAGTTAGTTCTATCTTCTTGTAATTCTACCATCAATAGGAATATAGGACAATTGCCTCAAGCGAATTTGATCCATGATGATATAGCTTCAATCGCATGGCGGGTTTTCACACATCATTCAACAACAAACTGTGAAAAAGTTATCATTTGCATGAATGTGGTACGATTTAGGAGAAATCAACTTTTTAACCAAAGGATGGTGGATGCTATGAAACTGAATCATATCAATTTGACGGTCACGGACGTGCCGGCCGCTCAACAGTTTTTGGAAACTTATTTCGGACTTAAACCGATGGATACGAGCGGAGATGCGCGCGGCAATTCATTCGCTGTGCTGTTTGACGATAACGGAATGGTGATCACGTTAATGAAAGGAGCCGAGGTTCAGTACCCCAAGACGTTTCATATCGGCTTCATCCAGGGGAGCGAAGAGAAGGTGAATGAGATCAACCAACGGATGAAGGACGACGGATTCGATGTTAAGCCGCCGCAAAGGTCACATGGATGGACGTTCTATGTGAAAGCCCCGGGCGGTTTTACCGTTGAGGTCCTCGCTTAAGTGAAGCCGCGATAAAGGAAAAGCACGAACCGGTTGGAGGCGCAGTCCTTCAGCTGGTTTATTTTTTTGTCGAATAATGTCATGAAATATGTGTCTTTCGTTTCGTTTTTCTCTTGTAGAAACAGGACAATAGGCGGATAGTTTATCGATTTCTAAGTCTATCGGTTCAAATACGTTGGCATAACTTGTCATCGGAATCGTTTGAATGGAATAATGAAAGGGGTGTACCGGGGGCTTCGGACCCTTTGGTAACGGAAATCGGAGAATCACGAACAAGAGGAGCGAACGAAATGACGGAGCTGGAAGACCGATTCGAAGAGGATGGAAACGAACAAGAGGAGCAGGACGATTCCGGCTTTGCCCGGGTTTATATGGTGGAGCTGCTATACAAGTCGAAGCCGGAGCTGTCCCGCGAGGCGCTGTACGAGAAGATGGAAGCTTACACGGGGCAGGTTGACGTTCCGGATGATGAGGATGCCGAGGATGAAGAGGAGAAGGCCGATGTTCCCGGTCTTGCCGTCTGGGAAGCGGAAGATCCGGACCCAAGCAACGATACGTTGATGTTTTTTCATCTTAACTATAAAGTCGCTTATGCGGAAGGTGAACTTCCGGCGCAAACGTGCATATTCCAGACCAATGAGGAGACGAAACCGGAAAAGTACGAAACGGCTTTGCAGCAAGCATGGGATTGGCCCGAAGCCCGCGAGATGGTGGGAGCATGCCGCTATTCCATGCTGCTTACCGATTTCTGCGCCGCAGGCCTTCCTTATAAAGAACGGCTGGAGCTGTTCCAGAATGCGCTGCGGGCTCTGCTGGAGGTTGCTCCGTGCGACGCCCTCTATTGGAGCGCAAGCGACAAAATCGTAGATCCAAGGCAGTATCAGAGTGCTCTGGCGGAAGGGCAGACGCTGTATGGAGCGATGAACGTCAGATTTTATAACGTTCAGGGCAGGGGAGCGGAGCGCCGGGAGTTTTTGATGGATACGGCCGGACTCGCTGCGTTGGGACTGCCGGACCTGCAGTGTCATTTTTACGATATGGAGCCGGGAGAAGTCGCCTCCGTCCTGGGTGATCTCGGCTATTACCTGTATAACCGGGGAGATGTCATCCAAGACGGCGAGACGGTTGGCTGGACGGAGCAGCAGCGCTGGCGCTGCGAGCATCAATACGCCTTGGCGGCGCCGCGCCGTTACGTGCTGGACTTGGACCCGGGCGAGCCTTACTATGCGGGCAGACAGCATCACGACGAAAACCGATAATGCGGGAGGCGAGACGATCAAATGGATAACATGCTGGAAGAGCTCATTAACGAAATGAAGCAAGCCATTGTGCAATGGTTCGAATTCATTGGCGATAAGGATGCGGAACAAATTGTGAAGCGTACCCCGCTGCAGGTCGGGATTCATGATTACGGCCTGCTGGAGTACGCCAAGGGCAGAGTCAGCGTGACGGACACGGAGCTCGATTTCTTGTCACCGGAAGTCAAGACCGGGCTGGGCGAGCCTGCCGAGCTATTGTCGGAGGAACAAGTCCGGGAGCAGATCGTCCCGCGCTTGGCTGCATTCATGCAGCAGCAATTGGACAGCCTTCCGTCCCCGGCTTTAATCGATTATAACTTTTCGTTCTGGGGAAAGTTTCGCGTGCGGGAAGGCGAAGTGACGCTCCCGATTCTCCAGTATATCGACGAGGCGAAGAAGGAACGGCTGCTGAATGCCATCGCTTCTTATATCCAAACGAAGCTCGACGACGGGAAATACCCTACCAAGCCGCTGGAGACGTTCTTTCTCTCCAGACATCTGCTCGATGAGAACTTGTTTCCCGAGCCGGATGCAGGGCGGATCATTTCCGTGTTCGAGAACATTTTGGAGCTGAATAAAGCGAAGAAAGAACGGCTTGCCGAGCATCGTTCGAATATCGTGAGAGCTCTGCGGAATTGGGCGGAGGAGACGTTTCTTCCCCGCTATTTCGAGATTCATAAGGAAGGGTGGAGTCAAGCCGAGTATACGAGAAAAGGCGATATTCAGCTCGAAGATACCGAGCAAGGGCCGATTGAACTGCTGTTATATGCGGCGGTGTCCATCATCAAGTATGAGCCTTCTTATAGCAAAAGCACAGGGCTTGCCTTCCTGGAACGGGCCGTCGAGCTGGGAAGCGCCCGGGCATCCCGCTACATGAAGGAAGGCAGCGGAACGTTGGCCAAGGAAGACGTGCACCTCTGCAATGAGCTTATGGAATGCAAGGCCAATGACGTATTCGCTACCGTAACGATTACTATTAAGCAGGAAGCCGAGGAGAGCTATGCGTGTGCGCTCCGGTTTATTTGCCGCTTGCTGCAGCAAGGGTTCCCCAAAAGCTATCAGATTAAGCTGAAATCCAGCGTTAAGCAGTTTTTGCCCGTCAAGGGATTAGCGAAGTCGGGGACACATCGTTTCTTCGCGAACGCTATGGAATATCCGAAGCTGCACCCGCTGCTTGAGGAATATGCCCGCGCAGCGATGGAAGAGTTCGAATGGTATGCGGATACGGAAGGCGAGAAGTGCTGCATGCCGGGCAGCTATGCCGTCTTCGGCCTCGGATTGGCGGACCGGAGCTATTTTGCGCTGGTAGAGGATTATATGAAGCAAGTAGATGACGAGCACCAGTCCGTGCAAAATGACTTCACGACCGCTTTCATCGAACGGTACGGCGTGAATGCGGAGACCATCCCTACGCTGGTGACGTGCTTGCTGCACAGCACCGACTCGATCAAGCTGAAGATCAAGCCGGCGATGGAAGAGGAAGCCCATGCAAGACTGCTGCTTGACACGGTTAACGGCCTTCAGTCTTATGAAGTGGAGCATATCGTCTATACGATTTGGGGCGGCGTGGAAAAGCTTAAGGCTATCGCTGCCAAGGCCAAAGGGGAAAAGGCAGCTTTGCTGTCAGAGCTTGTGCAGGCCGCATCCTCCAAGAAAAGCCAACGGTAGTCAGTGTTAGAAGAAGGTTAGACGATATAGACAAGGCGAGGGTGCGATGGAAAGAACGTTAACGGATAGAATCAACAACAAAACATGGTCGATTCGACAGACCGGGAATCAAGTTTTCATTTCAAGCAACGGTGGCAAAGCGAAAGAAAAAGGCTTTGATGAGCCGGAGCAAGCGGCAAAGTATGTGCAGAAGGAAACGTGGAGCAGGCTGAAAAAAGGGTTTGTGCTGCATAACCCGCAGGCTGGAGCCGGACAGCCGGTCCTGCACCGTTACATCGGAGGCGGCTACACCGGGTTTATGCCGCTGGCCACGATGGAGGATACGAACGCGTTCTTTTGCGGCTATGTGGTGGGCCAGTTTGAAAAAGTAGAGATTTATCTCGTGGATGATCAAGGGGAGAAACAAACAACTCACGAGCTTCCGGGACAGCAATTCATCTTGGATATGCGGCTTTGTGCCGAACAGAACGTCCTGCTGTTGAATATTGACCATCATATTGCAGGGCTTTCTCTGGGTAATGGCGAGATGGAGCGCTACACTCCGAAGATGCCTGCGAGCACACTGTCGGTATCCGGCTCGGCGGCGCTCTGGTACGACAAGTCCAGCCTTGTCGTCTATGATCTGGGGACGAATACCGTCCGCTATACGAAACAGGTGGAATGCGAGAAGTACGGCGGACATAGTACGCAGCTTTGCGCCGCCTTGTCGCACGACGGCAGTCTGATCGCGTATTGTACGCAAACCGACGAAATCGTAATTGTCGATATGACGACCATGCAAGAGCGCACCATCGCAAAGGACAAAAATGGGATGACGACCAGCATGGCTTTTTCACCGGATGACCGATTGCTGTTCACGCAGGAGCAATATGGTTCATGGTCGCTCAAGTGCTACGACCTGAACACGATGACTGGACACAAGGATTGGATGACGCCGGATATAAAAAGCTTTGCGATCCACGACCGCAGAAGGCTGCTCGCCGTGTACAATTACGGCAAGATTCAGCTGTTCGACCTCCAGACCATGAAACCGACGATGGCGTTCGAGGTCGAGCATGTTGTCAAAAATTGCGCCCTTGCTTTTACACAGGATTACCTCGCTGTCTATACGGATTATGGCTGTGTGAGCCTCTATGCTCTTGCATAACACTAAAAAACAAGCCGGGGCGCAATTTCGGTTGCACTCTGGGCTTGTTTTTCATTTGCTTTATAGCTGATCCGCATTTGAAGACGGCTTGCCGTAGGGATCGAGATTTTCATCCCCGATGAGATCCACATAATCTTTGGCGCCTTCGGGAACAGTCAATAGATCTGCCGCTTCCGCCGTAGTCTCCAGATTTTCAATGCCTGCCTGAGTTTCTTTATCCATCGTTACCTCCTGTATTTATTCAAGCGAGTATCCTTCCAATTTTTCACGATCCCCGATTTCTTGGGTGTCATCCGTTCGAAATCCGTCACGTTCGTGTGATGCAAGGTCCTCATAGACCGTTTCGGGATTTCCGTCCGTTTCTTTTTCCAGCTTGTCTTGCGGCATGGCTTCATCTCCTTTACAATGGATATCATTTACAGCAAGCGGCCTAATTATTCTAAATAAAAAAGACCGCCAAGCTTGGCGGCCGAGTGTTGAGAAACCCGAGAAGTAAAAATTCTCAGACAAATAGAGGTGGGGTTATCCCGCAAGAGTTTACGTCCGCCTTTGAAATCCGTGAAAATACCGCTAGTTGTAATCAAGTTCACGGGTTTCAAGAGCGGCTGGAGGGATATACCCCACCGGCGTATGCAGAGAGAATTTTCTAAGCGAAGCGGGTTTCTTAACAAGTCCACCAATCGGCGGCTTAGTTATCCCGTGTCCGGTAGACAACCAGGATCGTGCTTCTTTGATATTCCCCTTTGTCGGGTTTGCTTTTGATAATCGACCCGTAGCTTATACTTACAATTTGATCTTCCGCCAATGTGGCCAGAAATTCGTTGCAGCTTTTCTCGGCAAGCCTGACGTCGGAATCAAGAAACTCTTTCACTTGAATCATGCGTTTCACCTTTCTTGGCTTATGATTTTGACCCATCAACCATTAAATGTAAAAAACCGCTTTCATGCAGTAAGGCATCCCGCCCGATAGAGTGGAATGCCTTACCAATTGACCATAGCATAGAACAACTATGGAGTCAAACTTGCTAGATTTTGACGATGAATACTATCCTATTGTGGAAATGAAATTTTGAATTGGTTATGATAGAGGGAAGCCATACATACAAGAGCCGGACCGAGGAGAGGGCGTTTATCCAAATGAGATATAACGGCATTCGTGAGATCATCGGCAGAGAGCCTTCGAAGCATCAATTTGAACAAATATCGGAAGCAGAACTGGAAAAAGAAATCATCGACGGGATTCCGCAAGATTTTGTTGATTTTTTGAAAGAAATCGGACAGGGAACTTTGGATGATGAATTTTTTCAATTTTTCGGCTGTTTAGTGCAGGCTGACGAGTTTTACGATGAGTTTATTCGTGAAGAAGACCATGAAGAGCTCAAAGATGTCCTACTATTCGGACGTAAATGTACCGGCGATGCGGCAGGTTTTTGGACAACGGAGGATTGGTCTATTGTCGAGGTATGGCACGACGATGATCTATCCTTACATCCCGTAGAAGAAGCGACTTTTGAGGAATATATCAATCAATTGTTTGCACCCAAAGGAGAACAGTAATGGATGAGAAATTGCTTAAAAAAATTGTAATGAACGTCCCTTTTTCCTACCCGCTGGCGGAAGGAACCACGATTCAAAAAAATGCCAACGATCCGAAGCTGCAAGTGAAGTGCTGTTATCTTACCGTCGTAAATAAAAGCGATGATACGGGAATCGAGGTCTTTATTAAGCCGGACACCTATTTCTTGGTTACGAAGGCCACTTATAATTATGACACCTTTGAAATGACTGTGGTCAGGCAGCTGGAGAATATTTCCGTTCACTATAGTGAACTTCCGGATTATATCGGACAAGAAAATATGAGCCTGATTGACGATCGGCTGACTTATTATTTATTTAAATCCCTGTAGCAGGTGAAAATACATTTTTCATGATGAGGATCATGTTGAATGTATTTTTCGTATTGGCGAAAAAAGGTAATTTTAATGGGAGAGTGGGGAGCTCATGGCTTGGACACTGGATAATGCCGTCGACCGTCATAAAGAAGCGCCCTATACTTTCTATACTCCGAGCGCTGAAGTCTTGGACAGGCTGCAGGCGGGCGACTTGGTCAAGCTCATCTTTATGGCGGAGGAAACGCTGGATAACGGCTGTGGAGCCGAAAGAATGTGGGTGAAAATCGTCGAGCGGCATGCTTCCGATTTCCGTGGGGAACTGGTCAATCATCCGGTATACTTACAATCTCCACAATATGGAGATATGATTCGTTTCAACTCGGTACATATTTGCAGTACGCAATTAGACGACCCGCGCGCGAAGGAAATGGATTATTATTTTGACTACAAGGTCATCGTGAGTAATGACGTTCTGGAACGAGAACAATTTAATTTTATGATGAAGGATGAGCCGAACAACGAACAGGACACGGGATGGATGTTTTTCAGCGGGTACGAGGATGACGATTATAATGCGGACAGCACAAATTTTCAAGTCGTTTCCTTGGGAGTCGTATTAAATATGGACGATTCGATCATACCTTATTTGGATGCCGAGCCTCGGAGCGCCTATGAAAGAGACTTGGAATCCGGCAAGTTTGTATTCGTCGAAGATTATGATTGGGACGCGTACGATGATGAATAGTTAGGCTTCGAAGTTTAGGAATAATGCTTGCCAAAGGGGGTTATAAAAAATGGTAGAATGTCCACACTGCGCGAAGCCTACAGCGTTTCAAAGGTACTGTTCCCATTGCGGAACCATTATACAGCATACGGTCGAAGAGAAGTTCGAGCTGCTAAGCGAGGCTGTCGAGAAGGCGCTCAAGAAAGAACGCCAAAAGCGGAAAAAGAAGAGGCGGGTAAAAATACTTATTGGCATAGTTATCATTTTATTGGCCGTCTATGTTGGAGTGAAAAGCGTCGGAACGTAAAAACAATGGAGGGCGGAAATCCGTGAAAAAAGATGAGTTTGGAAACCGGATGAAAGAGTATGAGCATGCGTTCCGGCACAGCTTGCCGCGCCGTCTCCCGATTATTGTCAGAATCGACGGCTGTCATTTTCATTCTTTTACCCGTGGCATGAAGAAGCCCTTTGACGAGACGTTGACCCATGCCTTGTGGGAAACGTGCAAGTACCTTGCGCAAAATATTATGGGATGTAAAATTGTTTATCATCAAAGTGACGAGATTTCCTTATTGCTTACCAATTATGATAAGTTAACGACCCAGTCATGGTTCGAAAACAATATTCAAAAGATCGTTTCCGTATCCGCCTCCATGGCGACGGCCAAGTTTAACGAAGAGATGCGAAGGATCGATCCGGATAAGCCTTTGGCGATCTTCGATAGCAGGGCATGGGTGCTTCCGCACGATGAAGTCGCCAATTATTTTGTATGGAGACAGCAAGACGCTACGAAAAATAGCATATCGATGGTGGCCCAGGCCCATTTTCCGCATAAGGAACTGCAAGGACTCGATGGAAAGCAGCTTCAAGATAAGCTCTTTCTGGAGAAAGGGATCAATTGGAATGATCTGCCCGTATGGCAGAAGCGCGGAGTATGCATCACCAAGCAGTCGTACTATAAAGGCGAAGCCTTAAGAAGCAAATGGGAAGTGGATGACGAGACGCCGATCTTCTCGCAGCATAGGGAATACGTGAATCAATATGTTTATTTGGACAAGGGGGAGTAGGCTTGGAGTGCGTCCTGTTCATTGGCATTCAGGCTTCCGGTAAATCGACCTTTTACAAAGAAAAGTTTTTTAAAACGCACATCCGAATTAACTTGGATATGCTGAAAACAAGACACAGAGAAGACATCTACGTGGCTGCCTCCATCGAAGCGAAGCAGCCGTTCGTCGTCGACAATACGAATCCCACACCCGAGGAGCGAAAAAAGTATATTGAGGCCGCGAAGCGGGGGAGGTTCAAGGTGACCGGCTATTATTTCGAGCCGGATTATGCGGAGTCCATGAAGCGAAATGAACTCAGGGCAGGGATCGAAAAGATTCCGGAGATCGGCATCAAAAGCGTCCTTAAGAAATTGACCCCGCCCGACGCCGATGAAGGATTCGACGAATTGTATAAAGTGATTACGCAGAACGGCAAATTTATCGTATCAGAGCTATAACGCTATAAAAGGAGAGTGCGACATGTCCGATTTAACCAAAGCGATTCTCATCGCCACTGCCGCTCATCAAGGCCAGTTGGATAAAGGCAACCAGCCTTACATTCTTCATCCGTTACGTTTGATGCTGAAAGCGCCGGATAACGACTCAAGAATCGTTGCCGTTCTGCACGATGTCATCGAGGATACGGACGTAACGATTGAATCTCTCAGGCAAGAAGGCTTTGCAGAGCGTTTCCTGGAGGCTCTCGATTGTCTCACGCGCAGAGATTACGAGACCTATGAGGAATTTCTTCAGCGAATCAAGCCAAACGCTTTAGCCAGATACGTGAAGCTCTTGGATCTGGAAGACAACCGGGATGTTCGAAGAATAAAGAATCTTTCGGAAAAAGATTTTGAGCGCCTGCAAAGGTACGAGAAAGCCGTAAATTATCTGCTTTCCAGAAGCCCGTAACTCTTTAATTTACCGTAATTTTTCGTAGCGCCGTTAACGTTCGCAGTCCGGCGATCAGATGTCTTCGTTCGGACTCGTTCATCATGAATTTCACGCCGTAATGATAGAGCGCGTTCGTAGATTGCAGCTGCCAGCGAATCGAACCGTTGAGCTTCAAAAGCTCTTCTTGCAGCTGCACATGCAGAATGATCTGCAGCTTGTTGCTGGCCGCGTTCAAATTTAAGGGAGTCACGATTTTGCATCCCGAGTTGCTGATATCCATCAAGGTTGCCTTTACCGGTGTGCTCGACGTTGAATTGCCGTTAATATTCGTGACTTCGAAATAGCAGACGATTGGGGTATTTAAATTATATCGAAAAGCATCGTTTCGCTTGTTATGATACATGACGCACCGCCTTCAATAGGATTGGATAGCTGACCCCACAATTGGTATCGTTTATACATATATCGGTAATTATGATTATTTATTTAATCTTTTTGTTCCCTGATATGTCAGCTTTACAAATCTATAAAAATAGATATAATGATGCGTATGGATCCTTTATTGATATATAAAGCATTGTCTAACGAAACCCGTCGTCAAATTATGGTGTGGTTAAAAGACCCGGAGCAACATTTCGATAAAACCCCCTATATCGAACACGGGATCGATTTCCGCATCGGCGTGTGTGTATCGGATATTCAAGCGAAAGCGGAGCTTGCCCAATCGGTCGTGTCCAACTATTTGTTAACGATGCAAAAAGCCGGCTTGTTGGAAGCGGAGCGGTATGGGAAGTGGACGTTTTATCGTCGGAACGAAAAGACCATTCAGCAATTTGCCGAGTATATTCGGACCGAACTTTAGAAAGAAAGGAGGGACGCTCTTTTTTTTATTTTTTTTGCATATTCATATCTATATATATGTATTTGAAGATTACACATGGAATGGAGATTTGTGAGAAATGAACAAGATTAACCCTTTGCTTATCCTAGTTCTTGCATTAGGCGTATTTGGAATTATTACGACGGAAATGGGAATTGTCGGGGTGCTGCCCCAGGTTACACAGAAATTCAACATCTCTGCCTCGCAGGCCGGATGGCTGGTCAGCATATTTGCTTTGGTCGTTGCAATCTCAGGCCCGTTCCTGACGCTGCTCGCCTCCGGCATGAACCGTAAGTTCATTCTACTAACCGCAGTGCTGTTGTTTGCGATTTCCAATATCGTGTATGCTTTTACGACGAGATTTGACGTCATGCTCGCTTTCCGCATTATTCCGGCTATTGTTCATCCCGCTTTCTTTTCTGTTGCGCTTGTCACGGCAGCATCGCTCGTATCTCCGGAGAAAAGCGGCCAGGCCGTCACCAAGGTTTTTGCCGGTATTACGGTCGGGTTCGCCTTCGGCGTGCCGTTGACTTCCTATCTGGCGGAGAAGGTCTCGCTGGAAGCCGCTTTCCTGTTCGGGGCCATCGTTAGCCTCGTGGCTTTTTTCGGGATTTTGGCCTGGCTTCCCTCGATGCCGGTTCAAACAAAGCTGTCTTATGGCGCACAGCTCGGTATTTTACGCAAGCCGGCGTTGTGGCTAAATATTGCTGCAGTGACAAGTATATTCGCCGCGATGTTCTCGGTGTACAGCTACTTCGCCGAATATCTTGGGCAAGTCACCCATATGAACGGCTCCTGGATCAGTATGATGCTGATGGTCTTTGGAGTGATCATGATTTTGGGCAACTTCTTATTCGGGAGCTTTTTGCAAAAGAGCGTTCTTCGAACGACGGTCCTTTTTCCAGTAGTTTATATTGCCGCTTACCTGCTGATTTATTATACGGGAGAATATTTCATGCCCATGATCGTAATGATCCTGCTGTGGGGGATCGTGCATTCCGGCGGTCTTATTGTCAGCCAAAGCTGGCTCATGACCGAGGCGCAGGCGGCTCCTGAGTTCGGCAACAGCCTGTTTGTCTCCTTCACGAATCTCGGCATAACGATCGGAGCGTCGGTCGGCGGCTGGGTTATCGGGCAGTTGGGAATCCATCAGTTGATGTGGAGCGGGATCGGATTTGCCCTGCTGGCTTTCCTGCTCATTACCGTAAAAATAAAACGGTACAGCACGAAAGCTGTGGTCAAGGAGCGGGGAGCTGCGACACCGTAGCTGGTCACGTTTTAGCCGCAGCATTTTATGGCAAGTTTTTTCTTTCTTCCAGGTATGCTAAACTTAATAACGTAAGGAATGACCTCTAGGACCAAACTCGGAAGAAAGGAGCGCTACCGATGCAAATTTCCGATTTTCTGTTCCCCAAGGACAAAGTGTCCTATATTATCTCGTCCGCTACGATGCAGGAGGCCTTGGACAAGCTGGAACAAAGTCAATACACGGCCATTCCCGTAATTGATGGGGAGGGGAAATACATTGGCACCCTCTCGGAAGGGGATCTATTCTGGAAAATGAAGAAGACCCCCGGATTGAACTTTCAAAACCTGGATACCATTAAAGTTCATGAAATTAAGCGCCGTATTCATAATGAGAGCGTTTCGATCAATGCGCACCTGGACGATATGCTTCATCTGGCTGCCGATCAGAACTTCGTTCCCGTCGTAGACGACAACCGAATCTTTATCGGGATCATCCGGCGCAAAGATATCATCGAGTACTATACGAACAATATTACGGATTAACCCGTTAGGGCAAGCCGGGTTTTAAACTGGCATATTACAATCAAGCGTCTGGGTGAGGGAACGATGAATTATACCATTTTACCGTTTTCGCGAATCAAGCATTTGCTTCCGGCAGACAGCTGGGTCTATACCTATAATGAGCGTAACCATGGAGAGTTCGAAGACAACCCCGTCGTTTTTTTTCAAGGGAATACCCGGCTTGAGAACCTGAATCTGGACAGGCCGTTCGACGAGGAGCACGTCTTTCTTGTCCTCGTGGACGGCAATCTTGCAGTCGATACCTATGTTTATAACGAAGAAATCAGCGGCGCGACATGTCTTATCGTCAAAGGCGATCTGTACGCGCAAAATATGGTAGTCGGCGGTCAGGAAATTTATGTAACCGGCAATCTGGAAGTCACGGAGTTGTTCTGGGGAGAGTATAATCACGGCGATTTGACCGTGGCCGGAAATGCTTCCGCTTCGCTATTTATGGATACGGAGGAGTATCATGTCTCGGTGAGAGGCGAGCAGCAGTTTTCCCTGCGAATCAGCAACTGGGACGAGCTGGGGGACTGGAATGACTTGGACGAGGACTTGCTCAAAGGGGTATTTGTGCAAGACTGCGTTATGGAATTGGGCGAGGAGCCGACGCTGGACCGGGAGAAGCTGCTGGAATATTTTAAAGCCGGCCGTTCTGTGCTCATCCCGGACAAGATCAAACCGGCGGAAGAGCCGGACATTCCTTTTCCGTTCGACAACTCCGAAATCAGCGTCGGGAACCTGATCCGGTTGGCAGACTCCGTTTTGATGCCGTTTGAAGCCAAGGAATCCGGGGGGAAATATGAGTTTTGGCGGGATGACGAGTTTTATCGCGTAATCCGTTCATCCAGCGAAGCGGAATATCGGGCGGTTTACCTGCAGGAGGATCGATGCGCCGTAATTGTGGAAACGAAGGAGGACGAACGAAACGGAATCCCGTACGTGAGTCTGCATTACAGAGGGCGTTACATTGAAGGGGAGGATACGGAGTGGCACCCGTTCGACGCTACTTCTCCCGAGCCGTTTCGTCTTTTGGTGCAGCGCGGCTGGCCTGCACTGCTGGCTGCCGTATCCCGGTTCGAATATTACCGCAGCTATGTTAGGCCTGAGCAAATTAGCGAGATTCTCTCCCTGCCTGTGGTAGAAGCGTATGACGATTTCTATGACGAGGACAAGAGCGGACTCTGGTGCGGCAGCGTATATGCCGGATTCCGGCAGCCTGGCGTAGTGCGGGACGGAGAGGAAAAACCTCCTTGCGTGATCGTCGCCAGAGAACAAGGGGAGGACATGGAAATTTATCATTTTTCAGTGGAAAAATGTGTGAACGGCTCCGAAACCGTCAAAATCCTTTATCAGGCCAGCAACGGGTATGAGCATCGGGCGCTGCCCGTGTGGGATGAGGAAAAGCTACAAATCGCCTGCCGGCTATTTCGTATTGCGGAGAAAAAGCTTTTTTCGCTCAATCAAAAATTGCTCGCCGGACACATTCCTCATTCGGCAGAATCCTTTTCTATCAAATATTGGAAGGAAAAGGGTTACCTGAGAGCCGAACGATGAATAGTCTAAGAGCGCACTCATAGAGAGCATTATATATTGGAAATCCGGAAAGTCCCCTCCAAGCTCACTCTTAAAGAGTGAGCTTGGAGGGGATTTTTCTATGGCGAAAAAGCGACATCTTACAACGGCTACATCATGAATATAGTAAATTAGTAGTTAAAAATTTGTAAATTAGTAGAATAATGTTGATATATTGGTAATATTATGCTATTTTGGGTTTAGTATATTGTGCACATTATACTAAACTATCATTAAGGAGTGACTTTATGAAAAAGCTTTTGATTTCCGCTATGGTTACACTCACCTTGATGGCTCCTACAAACATTTTTGCAGCTTCGCCCGATTCTGTTGCTTCCATTGCAGCGGCTGAAAATAGCGGCTCTGCTTGGGTTGCGAGATTTCCCGGTTCCAAAAGTGTCGATGATCTGAACGACCCGTTCAAAAGCAATGTCAAAAGCTTCATAGCCGCACTTCAAGCGGCAGGCATTTCGACAAGCATCGAGTCTACTTATAGACCGGAAGAACGGGCTTATTTGATGCATTGGTCGTGGAAGATTGTAAATAAGAAGGTAAGTCCGAAGGATGTTCCTGCCAAGGCCGGCGTCAATATCAAATGGGTACACGATAATGATGATGCCAATTACAGCAAATCGATCGCCGGAGCAAAAGAAATGGTCAACGGCTACGGGATTTCGAACTTGAACGTCGCACCGGCGCTGAATTCGAACCATACCGCAAGAAACGCGATTGATCTTGGTACGTCTTGGTCGAAGTCCAGCGTTGTGATCACGGATGCGAACGGCAAAAAAGTAACGATCGATTCCGGCGCCAAAAATAGTACTAACGCAACGTTGATTTCCGTAGCGAAAACGTATGGCCTGGTCCATTATACGCCTGTAAATGACGATAAAAACCATTTTTCTCCTAACGGGCACTAATTCCATTCGAGAGTCGAATTTATTCGGCTCTTTTTTTTGTATATAGAACTTGACATATCGACAAATTGCGATATTATAATGTGTATGGAACCGATTGAAATTTTCAAAGCACTGTCCAATGAGTCCAGGTTGCAAATTTTGCATTGGTTGAAGGATCCCGAAAAACATTTTACGCCCCACGAAGGGATTGATATGAGGAAAATCGGGGTATGTGTGAGTCAAGTCACGGAAAAGCTGAAGATGACACAGTCCACAGCTTCCCAATATTTAGCGATACTCGAGCGAGCAGGTCTGATCACGACCGAACGTATCGGCAAGTACACGTACTACAAACGAAACGAGGATACGATACGCGATATCGGTGCATTTTTTAACAACGAAATCTAACCATGACAAAACTGAATGCTCTCCGGAGGATTCGGTTTATGTCTGGTCTATATATCGATATATTATAATATATCGATATTTTTAATCACAACACATCGATAATTTATAATATATAGATGTGAATAAAATAAGGAGTGGTAATTTAATGTCGAGCACTTGGAAAATTTATTTTTTGGCCATTGTCAGTTTTTTGGTAGGGACATCCGAGTATGTCATTTCGGGTATTCTGGATAAGATCTCGGATACGATGGGGATCTCGATTACTTCGGCGGGGCAGCTCGTGACCATTTTCTCATTTGTATATGCTGTTTGTACCCCCATATTGATGGCATTGACGGCAAAAATAGAGCGGCAAAAGCTGCTCGTTGGTGCGCTCGGAATTTTCGTGGCAGCGAATATTTTGTCTTTTGTTTTGCCGGGATTCGGACTTTTCGTATTGGCGCGCGTTCTTATGGCTTTAGGTGCAGGAATGGTTGTTGTCACCGCCCTGGATATAGCAGCGAAAATCGCGCCTGAAGGCAAACAGGCCAGTTCCATTGCCACTGTGGTGATGGGCTTCACGACGTCATTAATTATCGGAGTTCCTCTCGGACGCATGATCGCTGCGGCATACGGCTGGAAGTCGGTGTTCGGTTTCATCGCTATAATTGGGGTTCTGGCCATCTTTGTTCTATACAAAACGATCCCGCGAGTGAAAGGGGATGCTCCCGTACCTTTATCCAAGCAGCTTGCTCTTCTCAAAAGCAGAAAAGTGGCTCTTGGACTCTCGATCACTTTCCTCTGGCTGGGCGGCTACTCGATAGCATATACTTACATTTCTCCTTATCTTCTCAAGATTGCCGGCTTGAACGAAGAAGTGCTGAGCGGAGCTTTATTGGCGTTCGGCGTGGCCAGCTTAATCGGCTCCAAATTTGGCGGCTACAGTACGGATAAATGGGGAGTTTCTTCCACGTTAATCGGGGGAATGTTCCTTCACATCGCGGCTCTCCTTTTACTGTCTGTTACAGTCGCTCTAACGAATTCATGGTGGCTCGTTATCGCCGTGCTTGTCTTATGGTCCTTTGCAGCGTGGTCATCCGGTCCTACGCAGCAATATAATTTGATCCGAATCGAGCCGAATTATTCGGGAGTCATGCTCGGACTCAACCAATCCACGATGCAATTATCGATGGCAGCAGGAGCGGGGATTGGCGGCCTAGCCGTCGATCAGGTATCGTTATCATCCATACCGTGGTTCGGCACGATCGGTGTAGCGATTGCAGTTGCGGCTTCATTCGTATTATTTTCATGGATAAAAGGGGAGGCCGGAAAAGCAAGCAAACCTCGGACTGATTCGGATATTCAGGTGCTCCCTGAATGATCAATCGGCAAACCAGAGGGAGGTTTTCATCTATGGTGGTGGCTGCGAGGCCATGTGGGAGTAGACTGAGATAGCAAGTTATAGACTGGCGCGCCGGCAACGGTGGCCGGGAAACACGGCTGCAGCCGGGCAAACAAATAAGCCCATAACCGTATTTTGGAAATAAATTAATTTTCCAATTTATAAGGAAATGGGCTCTCCCTGGAGTTCGAAAGCTTTAAAATTAGCGGGCTCTTTAATCTTACTTTATCGCCTTCTAAAGTAACGCCCATTTTACCGGAATGTTTGAAAGGATCAAACGGTTCATTGTTTTTATGCAAGAGTAGAATACAGGGCGATTTTACCACAATTCAATAAGCCACGTTTGCCTTTCAGTTAAGTGCGGTATGTTAAATGCCAAAGTATTCGGTAATAACTCTGCTAAACCGTGATGCGTATAATATAAAGATTGCGGCTTATATAACCGCAAATTATGTTTAATTAAAGATTAAAGTTTTCTTGCTTTAAAAACGAAGGACAAGGGAAACATTTTCGCGTTGAAAGCAGAATGATATTTCTGTTCAACTTTACTCTCACTTTCAAGAGTTTGTTTATCAGTTTCTTCTATCATTTCCTCAATAAAAAATCCTGCTTTAGATAAAGCGCTAATATACGTTGAAATTTTCCTTTTGCTGAGTGAAATATCAAAGCCGTATTTTTCAAACGTAAAAAGATTTTCATCGTAATAAGAGCTTTTAACTACAAGATTATCTTTTTCAATTTCCATACATCTCATAACAGGGTGATCCCAGCTAAATATAAAAGTACCACCTTTTTTTAAATAGGATGCGATTAAATTAAATGTTTTTTGTAAATCGGTAGTCCAGCCAATTGCATATATTGAATAAACAATATCAAAATAACCCATCGGTAAACCTGGATTCACTTCCATGGGACTATTGAATAAATGTGCTTCATACCCGCAATCTTTTAAATAACGGGTTGCATTTTCAATTTGCTGTGTTGACATATCAAGTCCCCAAAGTTCTGATGCATTATGGTCACCATGATATTTAAGAGAGTGTCCACTTCCACAACCAATTTCAAGAACTTTTTTACCAGACACATCACCAAACAAATGTAAATCTTCTTCGGATGGTATCAAGCATCCGAGTTCCGGGAGTGCAGTTACACCGAACCATTTGTCAGCAGTATTATCCCAAAACTTTTTATTTTGTTCTAAAACCCCATTATTATCAAGAGTGTTTTTTCTTGAACTTAATAATATATTGCTCATTTTAAACATCTCCTTAATTCTTGGTTTCGAATGTTACCTATCGTAAAATATAATATCTTTTTTTACAAACCTCAAAAACGCATGTTCGCTATTTTGCATAGATTTACACATTCGCATTACAATGCCTAAATTTAGGATTTTCAGAAAATAATAACTCTGTTTATCTCTAAAAACCTTAGACTTCCTCATCTTTCCTCTGTTAGTACATTGAGCTAAACTGCCCGTCCTTCGGTTCAATAGAAAGGAGTTCCCGCGTCTTCACTTGGGCCACTAGAACTAAGAAAACATTTTTTGGGACACCCATGTCTATCCGATGTGGGTTTCTCTTTATTTTGGCGTCTTGCAGATAGAGGATACTCGCAAAAGCAAAGCGAATATTAAAGAGATGTAGAGGTGATCCGGATTAGATAAAAAAATTTTGAAGCGCATTCCAAAAACATTAAGCGGGACTTAGGGGTTAACCCGATCGTAGTGTTTGGGGAGGATGTTTAATTTGTTGCAGTTGCAGATCTAGATAAGATCGGAACTTTGGCACATGAAGTCCGGCATAGTTGGCAGTATCAAAATAAAGATACGGAAGGATTTAAATTCAAAATTAGTTCAGAACAAGATTTCATGCGTACTGGAGTAAAGGGAGGTTTCATTTTGAAAGTTGAGCCAAATTTTCCTGATACGGTCGTGGTGTTGGTGAAACATGAAGGAAAATATACGTGGTATGTGAGTGAAAAAGAATTATGGATTATGGATTTATTGGAATTAGATAATGCCTTCCGCAGAAAGTTCAATCAACCTGAAGTAACTGAAACAGAGGCTGATTATGAAGAGCGGGAAGGATGCGAGATACTATCTGAAAAAAATATAGCGCAGTTTCAGGAAGCTATGAAAGAGTATAAAGTAAGCTACACAGAATTGACTGACTATTTTAATCTATATTCCGAGGTTTACTTGGATGGAGTGAGTTCAGCTGTTGAAACTTCTTTTTATTTGGATTTTGATAATAAAATTTTCTACTCCTTTTTTAAAGAACCTGGATCTTATGAACAGTTTGTTCCAACTGGCTGGAGGGGGATTTTTGAAGAGGACGTCCAAAAAGTAATTCCGGAAAATGCCAAACGGACCGAGTGCGTACATGCAGATAAATCTGATTATGATTCGATATGAACAAATCGAACAATAAAAAATCTACTTCGAGGACGTATACAAAATGAAAAATAAAACAATTTCCATAGCTACTATTTTATTCGTACTAGTCATTTTATATTTTAACAAAGGTTGGATTTTAACGAATCTTTCAACACCGGCAAGCAACGAAGCTGAAAACGCAGTTGTACTGAATTTTCCATCGGATCGTTTTCCGGAAACTGGCGCCCACATAAAAGCGGCGATCGAGCGTGGGAAATCCTCCATCTGTACAATCAATAGAAAAGGAGCTGAAGCCAATCGAAAAGAATCTTTAAGAGGCGTGCCCGTCAAGCCTAATTTGGATCGAGACGAGTTCCCCATGGCCATGTGCGCAGAAGGCGGCAAAGGAGCCGATATCATGTATATCAGTCCTTCCGACAATCGAGGAGCGGGATCTTGGGTGAGCAATCAATTGGAAAAGTATCCCGATGGGACGCGAGTGAAGATTGTTGTGAAATGAAGTATTTCTATGTATCTGCTCATGTATGGCGAGAGTGCCAATGGCTCAAGTCCATTGGCACCCGCATAAAAGTAACAAATGAAAGCTCTTACTATTCATTTATTTTGCTAATCGCTATGGTGTTTGTTAACTTATGAATAGAGTAACCATTCAACATAAATTGAACAATACTGTCGTTAAATTTCACTTCAGAGCCTTCTTCGAATGTAAACTTATAAGCTTCCAAAGGATTGTCGGTATGTTTAAGATTGCGCATTAGCTCGAATATGGCATGAACCGGGTCAACAAATAAGTAGCCGCGATCAGGATGATGCAGTAAATAATTCACGCTTTGCTCAATAATCTTATGCATTTGTACTCACTCGCTCCAATCAATATGCAATTTATTTTTTGCGGTAAGAATGAAAGCACAAAAAGTATATCACAATTTTTGGAATTGGTCATTAGACATTTTGATGATTATTACATTAGTACGCAATAAATTCATCTTTCACGAAAATAAATATGAGTTTTTCTTGGCATCTGTAACAAACAAGCCGTAGTATTTTAATAAATTCGTATTTTATTCGGACATATATTCAATCAGACATTTTGCAATGAATTCCTTGTAATTGGGTAATTCTTCGCATAGCCACACTTTCCCTAATTCTGACGGCACATACATGGTATTCTGGAGTTTGGAAAAATAAGCCACCCAATTAAGGATATCCTCCGAATTCTCATATCCCAAGTAGTAAACCGGCTCGATTGCTTTCTTTAATAGCGGTTCGATTAATGTTGGTTTGTATTTTGCAATCGAAGAAAGAAACGAGAAGTACCCTTCTGCGGCCGATTCACAATTGTAGCTGGGAATCCAAGAAATAAATTTTTCAACAAGATCGGCATCAGCCATAGAAGTATCTCCGTCTTCAATCCTTCGTTGAATCAGTTCCATTTCGCGATATGTTGGCATGAATTTATCTCTCCTAATTAAATGCAAAAGTAACATCGGATGTTAATCAATCGGTGTTCATTATATCACTATAAATGGAAATATATTGGTCCAATAAGCTGAATTTACTATCGTCAGCTTCAGTTATTCCTTTCCATCCAAATAAGCGATCAAAATATATACTTCCTTGCACGGAACTAAAAACAAATTCAAATGCACGTTTAATACTTATCACCAAATTCTGATCCAATTCAATTTTTGTTACAATGGCATCATGTGGAATTGGTTGAGTGTAATGAATAATATGAGTATTTCGAAATATAAAAGGATTCTCAGCTAAAACTAAATTTCTAGCATCCTGAAAGATTGCTGCAGCATCGCACAATTCGCTTAATACTGAATTCACTGCTTCTTTATGCGAATTCACAATGATTCCTCTTGTTTGCTGAAGTATTCCGGCTAAGTAAAGTTCAACAACAGACCAAAGATGAGTAAGAGAAAAACGCTCCTGCAAAGCAACCGTTTTATTTCCCAAATCCGAAATTGTTCTTAGTTCTGTATTCTTAGATATAATTATGGTTCGATAAAAAGGAACCAGCTCCTCTGCATTTTCACCGGTATCTGGATCAATTCCGAAGCGGAGTGGCTGTAAAATAACTTGGCAATGTTCTGTTTACTGGCACTTAAATATGCGGGTGGACTTATTATTGCTCCATCTAAATAGCCACATTCTAAAGATGATAGAATTTGATTGTATGAAGTAAATAACCTAAAAGTAAAAGATATGCCCAGATATTGTGAAAATAGTTGTCCCAGTTTTGTGAAAATTTTATCTGTTTCCATCGTTTCAATTAAACATAGGCCGAACACAATTTTATTAGGGTTATATGTAATATCAATGTTACCGTCAGTTCTAAAATTCAAATGATAATTTTTCAAGAAACCGATCCCCTCTATAACGTTTCATTTATACCAATCGACGAAGTTATCGTACTGCCCTTCGCCTCGAATCAACCTTCATTTCGATTTCCCTATCATTATAATCGACAACCTCTGGGTTCGTTGAGAAAAAAAAATGTTCATTTTTTGTTTAGATCGCCCTTGTATATTAATTTAGGTCTTAAATATACAGGAGGAGGCAAAAGATGTATCCGTCAGGGAAGAAATATGCGGCCGAATTCATCGGAACTTTGGTACTGGTGTTGATCGGTTGCGGAAGTGCAGCCACGGCAGGGGGCGAGCTGGGTTATCTTGGAATCGCCTTCGCATTTGGCCTGTCCATCGTTGCGATGGCTTATGTGATCGGTCCGATCTCAGGATGCCATATTAATCCTGCCGTTTCGCTGGCAATGCTCATACGCGGGAGGATGCCCCGAAAGGAATTCCTGGGCTATGTGATTGCTCAGACAGCCGGAGCCGTTATGGGTGCGGCGCTGCTATCCGCGATTATCCAATCCACAGGCAAGCCCGTAGCCAGTCTGGGGCAGAACGGATTCGGCGAAGGATACGGGATCGGGATAAGCGGCACGATGGCATTCATCGTGGAAATCGTTTTAACGTTAATCTTCATTTACACCATTCTGGGAGTCACGTCCGATGCTGCTAACAGTCATATTGCAGGTCTTGTTATCGGCTTATCGCTAGTGCTGGTTCACATTCTGGGCATCGGCCTCACCGGCACTTCCGTTAATCCGGCCAGAAGCTTCGGACCGGCAGTCCTATTGGGCGGAGAAGCGTTGGCGGAACTATGGGTATTTATTGTGGCTCCTCTGATCGGAGCGGTACTGGCCGCTTTTGTGTACAGGCGGTTGAATGTAAACAAAGAAGCGTGATTCGGCTTGTATAATTGATTCGACGAACGCTGAGGCGCTGAGTAAAATCGGCGCCTCGATTTCTTTTCTTGAACTAAGGCTTACCTAAACCCCCTCCGATACAGGGCCGGGGGAATTTGGCGTTCCCTTTGTACCATTGACATTGTTGTGTATATTGTATATGCTGTGTATGTAATAGATACACAGTTGTGATTTGTGGAGGCCACATGAAAATTATTATTTCCAATGCGTCCGACCCGCCGATCTATCAGCAAATTAAAGATCAAATCAAGGATGCCATTATTCGCGGTGAATTATCGGAAGGGGAAATGCTGCCTTCGATACGTGCGTTGGCCAACGATCTGCGTGTCAGCGTCCTTACGACTCGAAGAGTATATGACGAGCTTGAAGCGGAAGGATTTATTACGACCAAAGCAGGCAAAGGGTCGTTTGTCGCCAAGGAAAACTTTGAGCTGCTATTGGAATCGAAACGGCATATGGTTGAAGTTAAGCTCACGGAAGCGTGGAAAACTGCTCGTTCGTTAGGCATCAGCAAAAGCGAATTATATGCCATGATGGATTTGCTGTTTGAGGAGGGGGAAGAATGAAGCCCATTTTAGAGGTAACAGGACTGAAGAAAGACTTGGGGAATTTCCGGCTGGACGATGTCGGTTTTTCTTTGATCGAGGGCTGTATTACCGGATTCATTGGGGTGAACGGCGCCGGAAAAACGACAACCATCAAACTAATCCTCGGATTAATGCTGAAGGACGCAGGAGAGATACAATTTTTCGGAAAAGATGTTCAAAAAAACGAACGGGAATTCAAAAACCGTATTGGGATTGTTCTGGACGAAGGTTATTTCTATGACGAGCTAACTATGCTAGAGATGAAAAGCATTGTCGCCCCGTCCTATTCCAATTGGGATAACGCCTTGTTTAACCGGCATATGGAACGATTCGGGTTACCGCTGAATCAAAAAATAGGGACCCTTTCCAAAGGCATGCGAATGAAATATGCCATCGCATTGGCGATTTCCCATCAGGCGGACTTACTAATAATGGATGAACCGACGAGCGGACTCGATCCGCAGGTGAGATTGGAGTTAATGGACATCCTGCTTGACTATGTGAAGGACGGAAAAAGTGTCTTTTTATCTTCCCACATCACTTCGGATTTGGATAAGGTAGCCGACGCGCTAATTTTAATTGATAACGGTCGAATCGTCTTTAGTGAAGAGAAAGACATTTTGCTAGACAGACATGGATTTGTGAAAGGAGATCCTAACGAGCTGAATGAGGCTACAAGAAAACTGTTTTTAACCTTGCACGAAACAGAGTATGGTTTTTCCGGCGTGACGAACGATAAGGCGGCGGTACGTCAGCAGATGAAACATGCGCTTATTGAAAGGCCGACCATTGAAGATATTATGTTAGGCTACATTAGGAGGTGACCTCGATGCTTTTACATCTTATGAAAAAGGATTTCCTGCTCGCAAAAAAATATTGGATCATCATGCTGCTTGCAGCAATGGTGCTGCCGGTCTTTATGCATACGAAGCTCGACTTTATTGCAGGGGAGTTCCTGCCTTTTTTTCTGAGCACGCTGTATATTATTTTTTTGCTGTACAGCACGGTTTCCATGATGGAATACAAATACAAAGGCGCATCGCTTCTTTGTGCAACCCCATATACAAGAAAGACGATCGTGATGTCAAAGTATTTTTTTGTCGCTGCCATTTTTATCGGCTGCTGCGGCTTGTACACCGTTGCGGCTCTGATCAGTCCGGTGAAAGTCGGGTTGCTCGCTCTATCTGAGGTAGGCCGAACATTTTTCTTGATCAGTGTCATTTTCGGAGTCATGATCCCGGTTCAATATCGTTTCGGTTACGAAAAATCGAGATATATATTCTTTTTTCTGATCTTCCTGACGCCTTTCGTATTGCCGAACCTCATGAAAATATTACAACATAACGGAGCCGTGTTTCCGGTCTCGCTGCCTTTTTCACCATTTGTGCTGGACTTGCTCTTTGTTTTGCTGGCTTTCGTTATCGGGGGAATATCGATGATCCTGTCCATTCGGATTTTTTCTAACAAAAATCTGTGATACTCTAGGGGAGCATAGCGATGAACTTCAACCGAAAAAAAATGGTTTATTGTTTGTTAGGGACGATTCTTGCGGTGAGCGCTTTGAGCCAAATTATAAATAAGAGTTACCTTGCCATATTTCCGATCTTCGGTTCCGTTGCTTTTTTTGTGAATGCTTGGCGTGCGAATAATAAGTAATTTATACTAAATCATATGTATACTTACCTGAAGGGAGAGTGCAGCTTGTGCGCGATACCTGCGTTCCGTCTGGCGTGAAACTCAAAGACACCGGCTTTGGATATACGTTGTCCTTAATCGACGGTAAATATAAAATCATTATTATCTACTGGCTGGCTGAAAATAAGGTGATGCGGCATAACGAGCTGAAGCGAAGTATCGGTACCATTTCCTTTAAAACGTTAAGCATCATGTTAAAAGAGCTGGAGGCCGATGGTCTGATCATACGCAAAGAGTTTCCCCAAGTACCTCCAAAAGTTGAATATTCATTATCTGAACGCGGTCTTTCTCTCGTTCCCTTGTTAAATATGATGTGCGAGTGGGGAGAGAAAAACAGTTTGTCGGCTCAGGAGGTTTAAAGCACAAGAAGTATCTCCGTAATAAGGAAATACTTCTTTTTTTAGCTTAATCAAGCTGCCGCTTACAGGCTGTCGATAAAATTCACGTAATCTTGTGCGCTCTTTTCCAATTCGCTCGCAGAGGACTCGATTTCTTCACCGGGTACATTTTCGCCAGACTCGCTTTCCTTACCGTAAAATGCAAAGAACGAACGATAATCTGCTTTACAGTACCGGAAAGACGTTTCAAAAGGAGATAATAAATGGTCAAGCGTATAGCGATATCTACCGGCTTCACTATAATCTTCTTTTCTAATTCCGGCCGATACGGCTAAAGCCGCTTTGCGATTTTTTAATTTGTCGCCTTTCGAACCATAAGCCCAGCCATAAGCGAACACATCGTCAAGCCACTTTTTCAGGAGAGGCGGACAATTGAACCAATAAATAGGGAACTGTAAAACAAGATTGCCATGCGATTCGATGAGCTGCTGTTCTTTTTCCACATCGATGTTTCCGTCGGGGTACACCTTATGCAATTCGTGGACCGTATACTTTTCGGGATATTTGTTGAGTTCTTCGACCCACCGCTTATTGATGACGGACGTTTCCAGGCTCGGGTGTGTTACGATAACTAGAGTTTTCACAGCTTTGTCCTCCTTGAGTATGATTTACTTCTTGAGTATAAAGTGCTCGCTGCAAATATGTAAGTATGCACTTTTAGTACAGGTACTTACAAAAAGGAGAGTGTCAGACGATAAAGCAGATTTTGCAGGTGAACCAGTGAAAAGAAAATTTGTTTATATCCAATAATTCTACGGATCTTGCCGGCTAGTACTATATAATGGAACTTAACTAACTTATAATGAATGGACTGATATAAAGTGAATTACATCGTGATTGATTTAGAGGCTACTTGTTGGGAAAATGACCGAACGAAACAAAACGAAATTATTGAAATTGGTGCCGTTAAAATCAATGAACAGCTTGAAATTGTCGATGAATTTCAAACGTTTGTTAAGCCGATATTAAATCCCTGGTTATCTGATTTTTGCAAGAAATTAACTTCCATTACGCAAGAGGATGTTAATCAAGCAGACTATTTCCCGCAAGCCATTCAACAATTTCAAGATTGGATTGGTAAGGAAGATTACTTCTTATGTTCTTGGGGCTTTTACGATAAAAGTCAACTAACGAAGGATTGTGAACTAAATCGATTAGGTACGGAATGGCTTGCTAATCATATCAGCATAAAACATCAACACGGCAAATTGATTGGCAAAGAGCGGGGAGTAGGTATGGCAAGGGCGCTTGACATGCTTAAGCTGCCGCTGGAAGGCACACACCATCGGGGAATTGACGATGCCCGGAATATTGCTAAGATCTTTGTAAGGATTTTTGATAAGCTGGAATTCTGACTTGTTTGTTTCCTAAAGTAAAGCTTATAGGAGCGTGGAGACTTGATGAAATGGAAATTAGATCGTGCAGATGACCTTCATAAAGAATCGCCATATACATTTTATCTTCCGAGTGACTATGTTTTGAACCAACTAAAGGCAGGCGATCTCGTGAAGCTAATTTTTATGGCTGAAGAAACGTTGGATAACGGATATGAAGGAGAAAGAATGTGGGTTGAAATACTTGAAAGAAACGGTTCTGAATTTCGCGGCAAGTTAATGAACAAACCACACTATCTTGAATCCCTTCATTATGGAGATTTGATTCATTTCAATCTGGTACATATATGTGATACTCAGCTGGATGACCCGTATGCAATGGATATGGATTACTATTTGGAACAAAAAGTTACGGTAAGTAGTGACGTGCTGTCAAGAAATGAATTTAACTTGATGCTGAGATTTGAACCCTACGACGACAGTGATTTAGGATGGGTCTTCTTCAGTGGTCACGAAGAAGATGGTTTCAATGCTGATGCGGATCATTTTCAATTCATTTCTGTTGGGAGGATGCTGAACATCGATGATTCAATCTTGGCGTTTATAAATGACACTGTGCCTTGTGCATATGAGAGAGAGCGTGAAACCGCGAAATTTGTTAGAATCGAGAATTATGATTGGAGTATTCATGCGTAATTTAAAATTAATGCAGCTCCTAAAAAGTTTGGTCAATTTGTAATTGAAGTTTAATGATATGACGTTTAGATTCCAGATCTAAGCGTCTTTTTGTTTTTTTGTGATTAAACAAATGGTAGCCAGCTTTCGACAAATTTCTTGCAGGATGATGCCTGTTATATGCCAGATATTCTATTTTAATCCTTTTCCCCTTATGTTGAATGTATGATTAGAGCTAAGGAGGTGTAAAACAAGCAGATCATAAAGCAGAAAATACGATTCACCATTTTGGCTTGTAATCACCTATAAAGTAAATACAAATTAAATTTGGAGAGTGAACATTAATGAAAATTGGTAAACTGTTGTTGTCGGCTGGTCTGTTAGCTTCCCTGATTGCACCTTTGTCTGCACATAATGCACAAGCAGCTCCTCAAGAAAGTATCACAACTCCGCAGTCTCAAGCTCTTAAAGCTAGCGTCCATAGGGAATATGTAACATTAAGTGTGAGTGGAAATAATGGTGAACGTAGTTATAAAATTTATAACGGATCTGTATCTGTAGAAGATGGTAGCGAATATATCGATGTAACATCTAATCGCAAAAGTGGTTATACTCTAGTCAAAGCAGTAAAAAAGGGGAAGGCATTAATTCGTGATACCGACAATAATGTAATTTATGAATTTGAGATTCTTAAGTAAGCATTTGGGGCAGACAAAAGTCTGCCCCTTCTTATGTACATTTTAAGCGAGTTATTCCAACAAGCCGCTATGAAATAGTGGCTTTTTCGATTTTGTTTAATAAACATGAATCAGACCGAGCGACTAAAGATTTGTTTCTCTTTAAAAGGACGGAGCGAGAGAAACGGAGTGGGCCTTTTTTATTGAATTGCAGCTTTTTAAATCGTTTGGAAGATAACAGCAGACAGAAGCAATTCGAGAAAATCGTCTTGCAAATGAAAGAGCATATGCAGCGTCCCACTTTGACACTTTATATCACCCAAAAAGAAAAGCTCATCGAGGTACGGCAATTTCATCATCGTGCTGATGATTGCAACATGGGAACAGGTAGATGAAATTGCGATTGAAGGGAATTTATAATTTATCAAAAAAACGGTGAATTACTGTTCCATCTAGCGGGGGGAGGAGATACAATATATTCATGGATAAAAATTTTATCAAAGGAAAAATAAGGAGGCAAATAATTGAGAAACCTACTCAACCTGCTTGTTACATTTCTTGTTTTCTGGTGTGGGAATCATTACTTTAACCAGTATATATCCATATCAGATACCAAAACGTTAATCATCGCAACAGTGCTTATGTTTGTCATCAGTTTCATTTATGGCTTTCTATTGACGATTTCCTTTATTTCAATTGTCGTTGGGATTGGGTGTTTAACAACGCCGTTATTAATCGTGGCTTCACTTGTGTTAACACCGATTAAGTTATGGTTACTCGATCGATATCTCACTGGATTTGAAATTCATGGTTTTTGGACATATGTGATTCTAACCATCGTATTAAGCGTGTTTACGGTAAAAGTAAACGACAAAAAAAGGGATCGAAAGGTGTAGCCTCGATAGATTTAAAAAAATAATAAAGATATAGGTCGATCAAACGCCGCGTAAATCGCGGTTTTTTTATTTTGTCGGAACAAATTTTTGTCAAAACGCTGTATCAAGAACCTAGATCGTTAGCATGGTCTGGAGAGGGCAGGGGGCGGTTGAGTCAGTCCCTATACCGTTTCGCTCCATCATGTCCAGTCATGTTACCAAAAAAAGAGAAAAATGTTAACAATTTTGAAATATATTTGCCGATTTTATATCAAAAAATATGATAATATGTTAATATATTCAAAAATAATATTTAAATGAAAAAAGGAGGAAAATTATGAAAAAAACGATTCCTGTACTGTCTTCTTTGACTGCTGTGCTGCTGCTTTCCGCTCAAGTTGCTTTGGCCCATGAATCACTTCCCGAAGCCTCAAGTCAGGTGCCTGTCAAAAATGCAGAGGTCAAGGTCACCAATCTGCTCAGCCAAAACAAAAACGTGGATGGGAAAAATTCGCTTTCCACACTTCAACCATTGGCAAGCCTTGTTCCTCCAGCGCTCCAAAAAGGCACGACATTCAACTTCTCGCAGCGCGATTTCGGCGAATCCGTCGTGCAGACGAGCGACGGCGGCTATGTGTTCGTAGGCTCTACCACAGTTAATGGAAACGAGGATATCCTGTTTGCCAAGACGGACGCATCTCTTGTACTTCAATGGGCATATGCCCTGGGCGGGGCCGCAGAAGAAACGGGTGCCGAGGTTCGGCAAACGAGCGACGGCGGGTATATCATCGCCGGGACAAGCAACGCAAGTGGCTCTAAAGATATCTACTTGGCGAAGACAGATGCTAACGGAGCGGTACAATGGGCAAAAACATACGGCGGGCCGGGCCAAGAAGAGGCAGCAGCGATGGAAATCGGGCATGACGGTGGCTACGTCATTGTCGGTGCCAAGGGAGACAGCCAGTTTACGACCGATGCTTTCATGCTTAAAGTGGATGCCAACGGTAATGTTCAATGGAGCCGGACATACGGTCAGGAGAATCTGGAAGACCGCTTTTACGGCGTGAGCGTAACACCGGACGGCGGCTATGTAGGCGCCGGATATAAAACTATCAAGCAAACCATTCCAGGGGGGACGGAACAAGCGATGTACGGGCTGATGGCAAAAGTATCCGGCTCCGGAGCGACGGTATTCGAATCTACGCTGGACAAATATTCTATGCTAAAAGGTGTTGCCGCAACGAGCAGCGGCTATGTGGCTGCAGGGTCCATCAACAACCTTGGTCAACCGAACAGTTCTCAGGGGTATAACATCTTTGTAACCAAGGTCAGCACTTCGGGAGGCAAGTTGTGGACGAACCAGTTTCATTCCACGAATGGCGATTTTGCCAATGATGTCAAAGCGGCCAAGGACGGCAATTATATCGTGACCGGGTTGACAAGTCCGCAAGTGGGTAAAGAAGATTTGGTGCTGATGAAAATCAACAACGCGGGAAATGCATTATGGTCGAATACGTATGATTTTGGCAATACAGGTGAAATAGGCAAGCGTGTGGCAACGACCAATGACGGCGGTTACGTGGTTACAGGTTCGTTCCAAGCGGATAGCTCCAACGGCAATTATGACGTCCTTCTGGCGAAATTTACGAGCGACTAAGCATCCGCGAGACAGTTTTGGAATAAAGGAGCTGTCCCAAACTAAGATGGCCTGATGGCCACCATGAATGAAAATGTAATTGGCCTGTGAAACTGTATGTTCCATAGTGGAACTGCAGGTCACAGGCCAATGCTTTTTTGGTAGGGGCAAATATTGTGAGTCCCCATGCTGAAGAAGGTTACCGTAACTGGAAAAGTGGAATTTACATCGAATTTTGTCGTATTATGAGATATGTAGTTCACTACTAAAGGAATAGGCGTGATTCTCAATGAAAAAGAAAGTGTTGGCTTTATCTCTAGTCTTAATGCTTTCCGTAAGTCAAATGACTGCATTTGCCGCGACTACTTCAGGCAGGAGTAGTACAAGTACGCCATCATCTTCGACGAAGTCATCAACGAGCACAGCACCGTCAACATCATCGCGATCAGGCTCGTTCACCACTCCTTCGTCAACGAATTCAAGCACAAATTCAAGTTCAAGTAAGCCATCAACTAGTACTTCAACCAGTCCTTCAAGCGGTTTTAGCGGAGGATCAAGCAGTAAACAGAGTCCGGCCGGTACAAGTTCTCAGACCAATTCGAATGCAGGCACTTCAACGCCGGCACAAAGCAGTACAGCGGGTTCCGGGTTTAGCGGAGGCGCTTCAAACAAAACCAATGTGCCGAGCACCCCAAGTACGTCCAATAGCACGGTTACCAAAGACGGAACGACCTACAGTACAGGGAATCAAAAACCGTCGTCCAACGTTTCTGGAGCCTCACAGACACCGCCAATTAACGGTTCAAATACCAATCCAAACACAGGAAAAGCGTATTATGGCGGAGGGACCTATTACAATTCTTTGCCGGCAGGCCAAAAACAAAGCAGCAGTATTTGGCCAATGGTAGGAGCGTTTGCAGCGGGAACATTTTTAGGATCGATGCTTCATCCATCGGGGGGGTACTATCCTACCGCCGGAGGGGGATATGTTCATCAGCCGTTCTCATTCATGGGTCTAATCTTGGACTTGGCCATTGCAGCTTTGGTTATTTGGCTTGTGGTAGTTATTTTTAGATCTCTGAGAGGAAGAAGAGCATGAAAATTCAATTTGACGAACAAGACATCATCGATTCCGTTTGTGTAGCCATTGCAGCCAGAGTCAATAGAGGGCAAGTTGAAGGTAGTGAGCCACAACATGTAAATGATATTAGTTTATTTTTTGAAGAAACAAAAGGCTTCTCAGCTCGCGGAAGATTGCATTATCAAGAGTACTTTTTGAACCAGCAAGAACTTATTGATGCGGTCGCACTTTATTTGTCCGCTTATTATTCATTCAATGCAGGAAGGCTGCTCATTAATTTATCATGGGACGAAGTCACGAAAAAGTTTAGCGGAGAGATTACGGTAGAACGATAAAATGGAAGGAGTAAGCCGCTATGCGTGAAAACGCGTAGCGGCTTATCTTTTGAGAACGGCAAAAGCAACGCGCGTTTTGTCAATTCTGAGCTTTTTCACTACGCTCATCATGTTGACATGGTTCATTTGAAATATGGTATACTGACAAAGTTAAGGGGGTGCTTTACTGATGGAGAATCTCTTGAGATTGTCTGTGACTACTTTCACTCATGCAAAGCCAATATTGGAGAAGCGTTACTTTGCATGGGGCGAAATGATTTCAAACGCTGAATAATTTTTCTTCAATAGTTGGCTTTGCACCTTATTTCCAAAATAAGGAGTGAAGCGAATTGAAATATACGAATGCCAAAAAAATATTACCCGAAATGCTAATTATAGAGATTCAAAAATATGTCCAGGGAGAGAGTATTTACATTCCTAGGCAGGAGAAGGAACATAAACATTGGGGAAGCTTAAGTGGTGGAAGACAGTGGTTAGATCACCGAAATGCGGCTATTAGACACGCTTTTAAGAATAATAGCAGTATTGAACAGCTTGCTAAGGACTATTTTCTGTCCATTGAAACCATTAAGAAAATTGTTTATTCGAGAAATAAAAGTAGCGAACGGCACTGATGAAGGTTTCTTCATCAGTGTTTTTTTTATGTCGAAAACAATTCTAAGTTATGGTTTACATTTTAATTGCTTATTGCGTTCTTTAGAATATGAGTAGACGTAAAAACCGATGCCGCAGGAGTAAAGTGTACCTTTTGAAATCGATCGAAAAGGGGAATACTGGTCCCATCATTATTCGATTTCGGAGAGAGCGGCAACTGAATGGAAATGATCAAGAAAGTGAGGAAACAGTAGCTATGAAAGAACAAAAAGGTAGAAGCAGGCATCTGATCGATCAGGAGATTATTAGTGCAATTGATTTAATACCGACAAGCGATCTTTCCGAGAATACGCTCATGGAATCACGGGAAAATCAAGCAAAAATGTTGCCGCAAATCGATGTAACGCAGCTGTTTCCTGTTACATTCGAAGAAAGGGCGGTGCCAAGTTATTTTGGCGGTCCAGAACTTCGCATAGAAATTATTAAACCCCGCCAACCAAAGTACGATAAGATGCCCTTATATTATTCGATTCACGGTGGGGGAATGGTTTTGGGCAGTCCGGTTGTTGATCGCCAAGGGAATGCAGCGCTGGCTGCGCAACATGGTTTTTGCTGCGTATCTGTGTACTATCGCCTAGCGCCGGAACATATTCAGCCAAGTCAGTTGCAGGATTGTTATTCGGGCTTGAAATGGTGCATTGAACATGCCGATGAATTAGCGATAGATACCCAGAAAGTCGCTGTTGCGGGCAGCAGCGCCGGCGCCGGATTAGCGGCGGGTCTAGCCATATACGTTCGCGATCAGAAGGAATTCGACATCCATCATCTAAGACTGCGCAGCCCAATGCTTGATGACCGTACAAGTATTTCACCAGAGCATCCATATGCTGGCGAGTATGTTTGGACAAAAAGAAGCAATTATTTCGGCTGGAAATCGGTATTAGGGCATGAACCCGGTCAAGAGGAGACAAGCGAGTATTACGTGCCTGCGCGTGCAAAATCGCTGGCCGGTTTACCACCCACTTATGTAAGCATTGGCAGCATTGATTTGTTCATAGATGAAGCCTTATTGTTTGCAAAACAACTAGCCTTTGACGGTGTTTTGGTTGAATTACATGTATACCCTGGATATCACCATTTGGCTCCAATGTTTCCGAATGCGCATTTTTCTCAAGAAGGCGCCAAATCAAGTGAATACGCCTTACTGAAAGCCCTGGAGCTGCTTTGATTTTAAGACTGATTTAGAAGTGGCGTAGGAGTCAAGACATTAGTTGGCAAACGGTAATCCCTTTAGTAAGATTTTGATCTCCTGGAACGGGCTGATGATCATGGTGCTGGAGAACGAAGCTTCGTTCGATCATTCGCTGATGCGCTGACGATTCTAGATCCGGTTGGAGTACTGAGGCGGAAGAGGACGGGCGCTTGATCCCGCTCGTATAGGACAAGCGGCCGATCAGCGGATGTGCGACGGCTTACGTCTGCGAGAATTATGCCCAATAGTCGCCCGTGAGCGACGAGAGTGATTTTTAATAAAGCAGAGAGGTGGTAAAATAGAGGTAACTGACAAAAAGGACTGACTCTCATGCAAGATCTAAAAAGGATTGTACATAAGCTCAACCAAGCGGTAGAGCAAAACAAACATATTATAGGCGCAGCCGTCGGCTGCGGCCTTTTTGCCAAATATGCCGAAATCGGCGGCGCGGACCTCATCCTGGTCCTGAATGCGGGGCGATTTCGCTTAATGGGGTATAGCTCGACGGCCAGCCTGCTTCCTTTCGGCAACAGTAACGAGATGGTCATGGAGACGGGCATCCAGGAGGTGCTTCGCAATGTAAGCTCCATTCCGTGTATTTTTGGCTTATGCGCCACCGATCCGGGGATTGTGCTGGACGATTACTTGGACGAGATCCGTGACGCGGGCTTCTCAGGAATTACCAATTATCCAACGGTCGGACTGATCGACGGTGTGTTTGGCGAAGCGCTTCAGGAAGCGGGAATATCCTTCGATAGGGAAGTCGCCGCGATACATAAAGCCAGCGAGAAGGGCCTGTTCACCATTGCGTTCGTTTTTAATGAAGAACAGGCTGCTCAGATGGCCGCTGCCGGGGCACATATCATTTGCGCACATCTTGGATTTACCAAAGGCGGAAGCTCGGGAGTCAAGCTCGCTATAAGCTTGGAAGAGAGCGTAGCTTTATCCGACAAAATCTTTAAAGCCGCGGAGACGGTTAATCCAGATATTTTCAAGCTGGTGTACGGCGGGCCTGTCAATTCCCCGGAAAATGCGGAGTACATATACAACCATACGGAAGCGATGGGCTATATCGGCGGGTCCAGCTTCGAAAGAATTCCGACAGAGACAAGCATCATTCGGGTGACGGAGCTGTTCAAAAAATACCAGGAAGTCAAGTCGGAAAACAAACAGCTCAGACAGCAGTTGGATTTGCATACGGCGATCAAGCAAGCCGACTATGTCCGATATATCACCTCGTATGTGACCATGCACCTTCATGAGCCGATCACGTTCGATCATTTGTCCAAAGAGCTTCATCTGAACCGCAACTATTTGAGCCAGCTTTTCAGAAAGAAGATGGGGATCAGCTTCTCCGAATGGCTGATTCAGACGCGAGTCGGCACCGCCAAAGATTTGTTGAAAAAAGAACACAGCAGTATTCAAGATATCGCCCGGCAGGTCGGCTATGAGGATGCGTCATATTTTAGCAGGCTGTTCAAAAAGGAAACCGGCATGACGCCAAGCGAGTGGAAAGAAATCTCCCATAAAAATAACAATATCCCAAGGAATTGATCCTTGGGATATTGCTGTTTCTTAATTTCTGCGCAAGCTGACAAAACGCTGCGTTTGCTCGCGAATCGCACGTTCGGTGGGCAAACGTTCCATGGAGCTTGCTCCGTAAAACCCGTGAATTTCCGGACATTTTTCCAATACGTAGGCGGCATCCTCCGGCTCGGCAATCGGACCGCCATGGCACAGAATGAGAATGTCCGGTCTTACTTGGATAGCCGCAGCCGCAATGGAGCGAATCTCTTCGACACATTGGTCCAGCGTCTTCGCGGTTTGAGCCCCGATCGTTCCCGAGGTCGTCAAGCCCAAATGAATGACAAGAATATCCGCGCCGGCATTCGTCATTTTGATCGCATCCTGCTCGGAAAACACATAAGGCGTCGTCAGCAAATCCTCTTCATGCGCCAGACGAATCATCTCGACTTCTTTATCGTAGCCCATATTCGTTTCTTCCAGATTCATGCGGAAGTTCCCGTCGATCAGCCCGACCGTAGGGAAGTTTTGGACGCCCACGAAGCCTTCGTCTTTGATCTGTTTCAAGAACCGGCTCATGAGCCGCATCGGGTCTGTACCACATACCCCCGCAATAACCGGCGTTTTCTTCACAACCGGCAGCACTTCGCTTGCCATTTCCATTACGATCGAGTTGGCATCCCCATACGGCATAAGACCGGCTAAAGAACCGTGTCCGGCCATCCGGAACCTTCCCGAGTTATAAATGACGATCAGATCGATACCGCCGTCTTCTTCGAACTTGGCGCTAATTCCGGTACCTGCGCCGCCGCCGATAATGTATCCGCCTTGCTTGACCTTTTCCTGAAGGGCTGCCAGTATACGTTGTCTTGTCGAAAGCATGATATCGTCTCCATTTCTCAAGATAAGTATGAGTCCGTACTGACAGTATGGCCGAATCCGCTGCGCGAAACCATAGATTATTGTAATTTCAATTAGTATTATGGTAGGGTCTAAACGAAAACCATATCATAATCCTACTTGATGTTACCTAAATCTATTCTTTTGTCCGCCCGATTCTGCGATAGTAGAGATATGAAAGCGCCGCCAATCACACATATAATATGATAGAGGAGGCACATCGATGAAGGGGAAAATTGTCATTATCGGTACCCTTGATACGAAGGGAAAAGAAATTTTATTTATTAAAAATATCATCGAAGGCACAGGTGTATCCACGATTGTCATGAACACGGGAGTCATCGGCAGCACAAGCTGGGATGCCGATATCTCCAACGAGACAGTCGCTTGTGCAGGAGGGGCCTCGCTTCAGGAGCTGGTTGCGAAGGATGACCGGGGCTATGCGATGGATGTGATGATGAAAGGCGCTGCGGCTCTTGTGGCAGAGCTGTACCGCAACAAGGAAGTTGCCGGTGTGATCAGTTTGGGAGGATCGGCGGGCACGACGATCGGCACGTATGCGATGCAAGCGCTCCCGGTCGGTGTTCCGAAGCTCATGGTATCCACGGTTGCGTCCGGGAATACGAGGCCCTATGTCGGGGAAAAAGATATTACGATGATGTACTCGGTCGTCGATATTTCGGGCATCAACCGGTTGTCCGCCAACATCCTTGCCAACGCCGCTTATGCCATTGCCGGAATGGCGAAGGGCGTTCCGCCGCAATTGGAAAACAAACCTTTGATCGCGGCGACCATGTTCGGGGTGACGACGCCTTGCGTGAATCAAGCAAGAGAATACCTGGAGCAGCAAGGATATGAAGTGCTGGTTTTCCATGCAACAGGCAGCGGTGGCATGGCAATGGAGGCGTTGATTGAAAGCGGGTTTATCGAAGGGGTATTGGATGTCACCACAACGGAGTGGTGCGACGAGCTGGCCGGCGGAGTGCTTTCGGCCGGATCGAGCCGTTTGGACGCTGCGGCCAAGGCAGGCATTCCTCAAGTCGTATCGACCGGCGCTTTGGATATGGTGAATTTCGGAGCGATGGATACGGTACCCGAGAAGTACGCAGGCCGAAATCTATATAAACATAACGCGACCATTACGCTCATGAGAACAAATGTGGAAGAAAACCGACAATTAGGCCAAATTATTGCCTCCAAACTGAACCGGTCTGTCGGTCCCTGCGCACTATTCCTGCCTTTAAAAGGAGTTTCGCTGATCGATAACGAGGGTCAGCCCTTTTATGGACCGGAAGAGGACGCAGCATTGTTTGACGCCCTAAGAACGAATCTTGACCGGGAACGTGTCGAATTGATTGAGCTGGAGCACAACGTCAATGACGAAGCCTTTGCTTTGGCCATGGCGAAAAAATTAATCGAATTGATGAAAAAATAAAGTTGGATAAGCGAAAAAGTTTAGAAGCGGTGTTTTCCAGAGGCTCCAGGCCCGGAAAAGGCCGCTTTTTATATTGCGATCAACCGCAGCCGTTTGCTCGGATCGCATGACATAGTTCTCATAGGACATGGCGCAGGAGCATGGTACGGCTTCTTACTTTGCTGGCACAGTTATCCAAAACTTGCGTGAAAGTCTGGACGGAAATGGATATTGCATGTATAATCATTTACTGATAATGATTATCAGTATCATGGTGCACGAGGCAACAACCTCTTCATTCCAGCAAAGATAAGGATGGTTCTCATGAGCGTACATACGGAGGCTGCGCCCCAATCCACTCCGAAGCTGCGGTCCCGGCCGGTAACGGCAACGATTGTTTTGTTTGCGGGACTTGCTGTTTTGTTAATGGGGCTGGCCTTGTCGATTTCCGTCGGTGCGGCGGATATCCAGCTTTCCACCGTATGGGAAGCCGTGTTTCAGTTTAATCCGGACATTACCCAGCATCAGATCATTCAGGAGCTGCGCCTTCCGCGGGCACTTGCCGGAGCGCTGGTCGGAGCCTGCTTCGCCGTGGCAGGAGCGATTATGCAGGGGATGACCCGCAATCCGCTGGCCGATTCGGGGCTGCTCGGCCTGAATGCGGGGGCGGGGTTTGTGCTTGCTCTCTGTTTCGCCTTTTTGCCGGGGCTGCCGTTTATGCAGTTGATTCTGTACTCGTTCCTCGGCGCTGCGGTCGGGGCGATTATGGTATACGGGGTCGGCTCGATGTCCAAAAACGGTCTGACGCCGGTCCGGCTCGCTCTGGCTGGCGCTGCGGTCACTGCTCTTCTTGTTGCGGTCAGCGAGGGCGTCGCGATTTATTTCAACATCGGGCAAGATCTCGCTTTCTGGTATGCCGGCGGGGTAGCCGGGACGAAGTGGGTGCAGCTCAAAATCATGACTCCATGGGTCGTTGCCGCCCTAATCGCGGCATTGCTGCTTTCCCGGTCCATTACGCTGCTGAGTCTTGGCGACGAAGTGGCGACGGGTCTCGGCCAGCGTACGGGCTGGGTGAAGCTGGCTTGCGCCATTGTCGTGCTGGTGCTTGCAGGCACGGCCGTTTCCGCGGTCGGCGCGATCGGCTTCGTTGGACTCGTCATTCCGCATATTGCCCGGTCGCTGGTCGGCGTCGATTACCGCTGGATTATTCCGTGCTCGGCGGTACTCGGCAGCTTGCTTATGGTCATTGCCGACATCGGGGCGAGAATGATCAATCCGCCGTATGAGACACCGATTGGCACATTGATCGCCTTGATCGGGGTTCCGTTCTTCCTTTACTTGGCGCGCAAGCAGAGGAGGGAGCTGTAGATGGAAGCAGTGAAAATGGGAGCGACGGAACGCCGCAAAAAAATTCAGGCCGTCACGGTTTTATCTATTCTGGGCGTGTTGATTGTGCTTGCTTTTCTCGTTAGCATGAACACCGGATACACACGTCTGTCGCCGCTCGATGTTATCCGAACGCTGTTCGGTGGGGGGACGGCGAAGCAGGAACTCATTTTGTTCGATTTCCGGCTGCCCCGCATCGTTATCTCGGTGCTGATCGGAGCGGGCTTGGCCGTTTCGGGGTGCATTTTGCAGGGACTGTCCCGCAATCCGCTGGCCGATCCGGGCATTCTGGGAATCAATGCCGGCGCAGGCTTGATGGTCGTGCTTTTCATCTCGTTTTTCCCGTCAAAGACGGCGGCGCCGGTTTTATTATTACCGATTCTCGCTTTCGTCGGGGCGGGCGTCACCGCAGCGATCATCTACGGACTGGCTTACAAGAAGCACGAAGGCTTGTCGCCAACTAGTATGGTTCTTACCGGGATTGCCGTCGCAGCTGGCATTAGTGCCTTAATGGTGGTGCTGACGCTGCGGTTGAACCCGCAAAATTACCAGTTCGTCGCCGTCTGGCTGGCGGGCAGCATCTGGGGTTCGAACTGGAAGTTTGTCGTCTCTCTGCTGCCGTGGTTGATCGTGCTGCTGCCTTATGTGTTTTACAAAGCCAGAGTCCTTAATGTAATCAATCTCGGGGAGCAAATGGCGACCGGCTTGGGCGCTCCCGTTGAGAAGGAACGGCTTGGTCTGCTTGCCGCTTCCGTCGGGATTGCCGGCGCTTGCGTCGCGGTTGGGGGAGGCATCGGCTTCGTAGGCTTGATCGGTCCACATCTTGCCCGGCGTCTGATCGGTCCGAAGCACGAAACCCTGCTTCCGGCCTCAGCCTTAGTCGGCGGCTTACTGATGATTGTCGCCGATACGATCGCACGAGTCATCATCCAGCCTACAGAAATTCCGACAGGAATTGTCGTCGCCGTCATCGGCGCGCCGTATTTTCTTTATTTGCTTGCCAGAGCAAGATAAATCAAAAGTGTTCGAATAGTGGTTCGGAGGGGAGTCATTAAAATGAAAAAATCAAAAATTTCCTACATTGCTATATTTTTGCTGATCCTGGTGGTGATTGCGGGCTGCGGGTCCAATTCGTCCGACCCTAAGCAGGCCGCTTCCGCTGACAGCTCCGGCGCGAAGCCGGCGTCGGAGCGCGTCTACAAGCACGCGATGGGCGAAGCGAAAATCCCCGTCAAGCCGGAAAAGGTCGTCACGCTCCAATACGTCAGCCAGCTCCTGTCCATTGGTGTCAAGCCGCTCGGCGGCCCGTCCAATCTTCTTAAGGATCTGGCAGAGAAATCGGGAGGGATTGAAAATATCGGCGAAGCGGGAAGGTACAATTACGAAAAAATATTGGAGCTCCAGCCGGAGTTGATCATCGCCGGGGATGTCGACCAGGAGACGTACGATAAATTATCCAAAATCGCTCCGACGGTCGTTGTTCCATGGAACGAATACGACGTGTTCGGTCATGTCAAGGTCATGGGCGACATCATGAACCGCCAGAGCGAAGCCGAAGCTTGGAGCACGGCGTTCCGGGCCAAATTCCAAGCGGTGCGCGAGCAGATTCAAAGCGTCATCGAACCGGGAAAAACAGCGGCGATCTATAACATTCGGCCGAAGGAAATCTACGTGTATGGTGTACGAAACTTCGGCTTTACCATCTATAAAGCACTGGAGCTGACGCCTCCGGCACCGGTGAAGAAGGAAATTGAGAAGAATCCGAATTTCTGGGCTGTCCCGGTGTCTCTGGAGCTGCTTCCGGAGTACGCTTCCGATTATTTGTTCGTGTCGGTATTTGGCGATGACGATTCCAAGAAGCGGTTGGATGAAATTTCGAAAACCGCACTATGGGCGAACCTGCCTGCCGTCAAAAACAACCGGGTATACATGTTGAATCTCGATACATGGTTCGGCTACACGCCGCATGATATCGAGAAGCAGCTGCAGGAGATTGTGACGATGCTCAAGAAGTCTTAAGTCTTATCTCATAGAAAAGACCGCTGAACGATCAAGTTCAGCGGTCTTTTGCGTATTTATTTCTGCTGGATCATCGTATTCCATAATTCCTTCGTATCGTAGCCGAGACGCCAAGCGGCCACGCCGGCCAATTCGTACTTTTTGGCGATATCGATCCGCGCTTTGACGGTTTCTTCGTTTTCCAGCCAGAAGACATTCTTGAAGCCGTCCTGCTCGTACTCGACCTTGTATTGATTGAACCGGCTGTCCCAACTTAAATTCGCTTGCTTGGAGGAGATGAGGCCGGTCAGGTCCTTCATCAGCAGCGCCCGGTTGCTGTCCAGCTTGCCGGATTTGTCGACCTTCCACTCCCGCACATAGAACGGAATTCCCATGATCAGCTTGTCACGCGGAATGCCGTAGGACAGAAATTCCTGCACGCCTTGTTCAACCCAAGGCAGACCGGCTACGGAACCCGGTTCGGTGCTGCCTTTCCAATATTGGTCGTAAGTCATCGTGATGACGTAGTCGACGATCTGGCCGAGCTTCTCGTGCTCGAACGCGGTTTTCGCATTCCAAGCGGCGCTTCCTCTTGGCAGATCGACCGAGATGGCAAGTCCTTTTTGATGGGCTGCATCCGTGATTTCCTTCATGAACGTCGTGAAGGCGGAGCGGTCCGTGCCTGCGACGCTCTCGAAGTCGATGTTCAGCCCGTCCGCCCCGATGGCAACCGCTTTATCGACCAGCGCGGAAATGAACTTGCTGCGGGCCTGCGCCGAGGCGAGAAATTGCGTCGTCATCGCTGTGTCGAACTGGTTGTTGACAAGCGGATGGACGGAATACCCCTGCTTCTTCAGCCAAGCGACGGTTTCTTTGTTCGAGCTGTCGGTCACATTGCCCGAGCTATCGGCGAGCTGAAAGTAGGTGGGGGAGACGACATCCAGCCCCGAGGTGCTGCTCACCTGACTGCGGATCGTGGTGTCGCTGGAGCTTCCGTTCCAGCCCCAGAACTGAAGACCGCGAAGGTTGTTCCAGATACTGGACCCGTCATCGTACAGCCGAATGGAGGTGTTGGAATAGCCCATGGCATACGATAAGGCGCCGCCAATCGTAGAGAAGTCCGCAATCCATTTGTCTTTTTGAAACACTTGATAATAAGGATAATTATTCCATATGACGCGCGCGGTGCCGTCAAGTCCCGCCGCTTCGTCATCGGTGATCCGGGTATGATCGAACTGCTTGGCGTAGGCAATCGCCTCGTCAATGCTTAGGAACGAATTCAGCAGCGCATCGAACTGGTACACTTTATACGGTTTGACGTTGGAGTATACGACCTTGCCCGTTTCGGTGTTCACAATCTTCGTATTGCCCCAATTGAGCGATTCGTTCACGGCATCCTCTAAGTATGCAAACTTCCAATTCTCAGCGGAATATGTACCTTGATAAATTTGATAAATTTTGCTGCCGCTGCGCAGCTCCGTCTTGCGGCTGGCCGGAATGTTGTCCCACACCCAGCGGTGCGTGCTGAGCTCGACGATATGGGCGTTGCCCCATTTTTTCGCTTCGGCGATCGCTTGGTTCAACGTTTCGAAGTTCCAGGAATCCATCGTAATGTCGTCGCCTTGGTAGACGCGGTACTTCGGGTAATTGCTCCATACCCAGCCGCCGGATTGCAGGTCGCGTATGCTGGCATGTCCCCAATTGGACGCTTCGCGTATCGCTTGATCCAAGCTGGCATATTCCCATTTGGACGAGCTGTAGCCGTTTTGGTATACCTTGTAGCGGGGGTAGTTATGCCATACCCATTTACGGGTGCCGATCTCTTCGACGTGGCTGTCCGCGAACTGTCTAGCATAATTTTCGGCAGACTTGTAATCGGACGTCTCCAGCAGCATGGTGGTGTCCTGGTAGACGCGGTACTTAGATGTCTTGTCGGCTGCCATAACGGAGCCCGCGGAGGAGAGGAAGAGCGTCATTACGGACAACGTCAGCAGGGTGTTGCGCTTCAACATGCATCAGCCTCTTTCTGGTCAGTCTACTCTATTAAACGTTAAAAGAGGCCTCGAAGTTGCGAGGAAAATAATAGAATCCTGAATGGGACGGCCACTGGAGACAAAAAACAACCCTCCAAGCCATCGCTTGAAGGGTTGTTCGGAAGGTCAGCCGATATCGGCGACGATTTCGTCTTCCAGCACGAGCTGGATTTGATCCCGGAACACGCGAATATTTTGCTCCTTGAGCAGGTAGCGCTCGATCGCTTCCAGCATGTTGGCGGCGATCAGGATCTGGCTGCGGCCTTCGGCGTGTACTTCGGCGGAGAAGCCATGGTCCTCGTCCCACATGAGCTCCACTTCGACCTGCGTCGGATGAATTTGCTTTCGTTCGGCGATATTCAGGCATATCGCATTAATAATATCTTGCTCCGATAGTCGCATATCCTGGTAACCTCTTTATCCTCGAATTTAGAAACGTTTCGGTTCTTCCTTGAACTTTTTGCGGTCACGGAAGTAGACGAAAATTTTGCGGATGACAACGAACAATACGACAACCGCAAGTACGTTCACCATCAGACCCAGCAAGTCACCAAGGAAGCCCATGCCGCCGAACAGGCTTCCGAAGAGAAGACCCGCCAAACCGCCGATCATCAAGCCTTTCATCAGTCCGCCGCTGAAAAAGCCCGGTTTCTTTGCCGGCGTTGCCGCTGTGCCGGCCGGCGATTTGGAAGCGGCGGGCTCGGTTTTATTGATGCCGTTGTTCGGCGTTTGCGTGGTGTTGGAACTGCTGGGCGTGTAGCTTTTTTTCGAAGACTTGTACCCTTTGGCGTCGACCATACCGGGTGCGGTGAACGAAAACACCAGCATACAAGCCATCAAAATGAGAGACAACTTTTTCAACATCTTTCTACATCCTCCATTGAATAGAATATACTTCCTGTCTTAGCTTACTACGTATAATGTGGGCGACGGTTTCAGAATTTAAACGAACTTGATACAATAGAAGATGAAAAGATCATTTTTTATGAACAGAGGGACATTTGCGATGCCTAACTATACCGAAGCGTATATTCAATATTTGGTGCACTTCCATGCGGAGCGCGATTATTTCGAATGCCATGAGGTGATGGAAGAATATTGGAAGGAGCATCCGGAAGATCCTTGCAGCGAGGCTTGCGTCGGGTTGATTCAAGTGGCCGTTTCGCTCTACCACCAGCGGCGGGGCAATTGGGCCGGGGCAGTCAAAATGCTTGCGAGCTCGCTCCAGCGGTTCAAGGACGAGCAGTTGGAGCAGCTCGGCATTGACGCGGCCGAATTCCGGCTGCGTTTGCAATCGCGTCTGCGAGAACTGGATAACGCCGATTTCGTCTATACCGATCTGGACATTCCGCTGAAGGACGAGGCGCTGACCGGCTTATGCCGGGATGCTGCCGCTCAAGTGCAAGCCGAGTGGGGACAGCCGAGCAATTTGAACGATACGTATCTCATTCATAAGCATACGCTTCGCGACCGCAGCGGCGTCGTAGCGGAGCGGGAGCTGCAGAAGCAGCGCAGGATAGAACGCAGGGCGACGAGGGACGGCGTATGAGCCGGATGCCCGTAGGCGGCGAGCCGCAAAAAATTATGGTTGTGGACGACGAGCCGCATATCGTCGAGGTCATTCGGCTTTATCTGGAGCATGCGGGCTATGTTCCTATTCTTCACTTCCGGGGCGGAGAGGTGCTGGAGCGAGTGAAGACTGAAGCGCCCGACCTTGTGCTGCTGGACGTCATGCTGCCCGACGTATCTGGCTTTGAGCTGTGCAGCCAGATTCGCAAGCTGCCGGGAGCAGAAGGCGCGACGCCGATTATTTTCCTGACCGCCAAGGGTGAGTCGATCGATAAGCTGCGCGGCTTTAACCTCGGGGTGGACGATTACATCGTCAAGCCTTTCGACCCGAACGAAATGGTCGCGCGGATCAAGGCCGTCCTGCGGCGGGCCGGGCAGCAGGGAACCGCTCCGGCGGCACCCGCGGAGCATGCCTCGAAGCCGCTGGAGGTCGGCAATTTAAGCATCGAACTGGATCAATACAAAGTATGTTTGGACGGGAGCAGAGTCGACCTGACGCCCAAGGAGATCGAGCTGCTGCATTTTTTGGCGGCCAGCCCCGGCAGGGTGTACACTCGCGAGGATCTGCTCGGGTACGTGTGGAACTTCGATTTCAGCGGCGGCTCGCGAACCGTGGACGCCCATGTGAAAAATTTGCGCAAGAAGCTCGGCTCCCATGAGGCCTGGACGATTCAGACGCTGTGGGGCATCGGGTACTCGTTCGAGGTGCGCGGCACATGATCAGGCGGTGGCTGCGCAGCCTGTATATTCAAATCTTTCTTTCCTTTCTCGCCACCTGCGTACTCGTGTTCGTAGGCTTGGCCGTATTTTGGAATTCTTACTTTACGGATTTTTTCTATAAGGACAAAAAAGAGCTGCTGCGCTCGCGCTCCGCCGAAGTCGTCAAGCTGCTGCCTACGGTTCAAGAGGGGGCGCTTTCCACAAGAGAGCTGCGGCTCGGCAGCCGGATCATCGGCCGCAGCATCAACGGCTCGGTATGGCTGGTCGATGCGAAAGGCGCGGTGTTGAACGGCTCGTCGGACCGGGAGGGGACGATCATTCCGAAGCCGCTCGAACCACTGCTAGCCGAAGGGCTTAGAGGCGGGAGCGGGTACTCGGCAGGGCAGTACAAGGTCGACCCGTACGGCGGGGAAGGGCTGCTGGCCTATTACACGCCCGCGGAGCTGAACGGTCAGCCGATCGTCATCATGATGCTTGTTCCTGCGCTGGAAAGCAGCGAGGCGCTCAAGGCTATCCGCTGGAATATTTTCGTCCCGCTGCTGTTCTCTTTGGTCGCCGTTGGGGTCATTCTTTTCGTCTTGTCACGCAAGCTGGCCGGTCCTCTTCAACAGATGAACCATGCGGCGCTTGAAGTGGCGAACGGCGACTTTTCAACGAGAGTACCGGTCTCGTCCGACGACGAGATCGGCGAGCTGGCGCGCAGCTTTAACTTCATGGTCGATCAGCTGGAGCAGTGGGACGACAACCGTCAGGAGTTTCTGGCCAACGTATCGCATGAGCTGCGGTCGCCGCTAACGTCGCTTCGCGGGCTGATCGTCGCGATGAACGACCGGGTCATTCCGCCCGAGAAATTCTCGCATTATTTGAAAATATGCGATCATGAGGTGCAGCGGCTGCAGCGGCTCGTAGACGACCTCCTCGACCTCGCCCGCATTCAGAACGGAACGGACGTATTCCGTACGCGGCCCGTTGCGCTGCCGGCCAAGGTGAGCGAGGTGCTGGAGCTGGTGCAGAGCGCCGCTTCCGACAAAGGGCTGCAGATGCACATGATCGGCCCGATGCCGGGAACGCCGCCGCTGCGGTGCGAGCTTGATCCGGACCGGTTTGCGCAAATTTTGCTCAACCTGTTGTATAACGCAATCCGGTTCACGCCGTCAGGGGGAACGATTACCGTTGAGCTTGCAGCCGAGGGAGGGGAGGCCGTCATCGCTGTGCGCGATACGGGAATCGGCATGAGCGAAAGCGAGCTGCTTCGGATCTGGGACCGGTTCTACAAGGCCGAACCGTCGCGTTCCGGCGATTCGGACGGCACCGGGCTCGGTCTGACCATCGTCAAGCATCTTGTGACGGGGATGAAAGGGTCGATTGCGGTAGCAAGCGAGCTCGGGAAAGGCACGGAATTCCGGATCGCGTTCCCGCTCCTCGCTCCGGAGCGATATGGCAGTTGATGGGACCGCTGGAAACCAGTATCTTGTGAAATAGCGAAAAAAAAGATAAGATTTAAAAAAACGTCAGCCTATTTTTTAGAACAGGAAGGATGAAGTGCGAATGCCGAATTTACTATCCCAGATCATGGAGTACAACCGCTCGTTTGTTGAGGAGCAAAAGTACGAGCCTTACTTAACGTCAAAATTTCCGGATCGGAAATTCGTCATTCTTACTTGCATGGATACGCGTCTCATTGAGCTGCTTCCGGCCAGCATGAACATTAAGAACGGCGACGTGAAAATGATTAAAGCGGCCGGAGGCGTCGTCTCGACTCCGTTCGGCGGCATCATGCGCAGTATTATCGTGGCGATTTACGAGCTGGGTGCAGATGAAGTACTGGTCGTCGGCCATCACGATTGCGGGATGAGCCACTTGAACCCGGAGCGCGTGAAGGAGAAATTCGTGGCGCGGGGGATTAAAGAAGAGACGCTCAAAACGCTGGAATATTCGGGCCTGAACCTCGAACGGTGGCTGCGGGGCTTCGAAGATGTCAAGGAAAGCGTCAAAAGCAGCGTGAATATTATCAAGAACCATCCGCTCGTACCGGACATCCCGGTTCACGGACTGGTCATCGACCCTTCGACCGGCAAGCTGGATGTTATCGTCAACGGCTACTAAGCCGTTCCCGGAACGAAAAAGGTGAGAAGGCTATTATGCCTTCTCACCGGTTCGCGACGGCGTTTCGCTTATCGATCAGCCGCATGTTCGCATTGTAGATTTGTCCGCTGCTTTTCAAGACAAAGCAGTATCCGCTCGCTTGATAGTCGATCGTCATATTTTCCTCGAAAAAAACCTCATGCTTCCGATCCATCAGCACTTCGAACGGGTCACCCGACACGATAAAATCGTTCCGGTCCGGCTCGTCCGTAATCCACAGCGTCGGCACGCCGCTGACCGCGCACCCGCAGCCCTCCGCATCGTAGACAAGCTTCAGCCGTCCGCCCGCTTGTCGGTCCAGAATGCGCCGGATTTCCGCTGCTGCACTTTCCGTAAAGATGATTCGCATCTCACGTCACACTCCTTTCCTTTTTATCATACCTCATTTCGGCGATATTTGCTTCTGCTCCGCGAACGAAGTATGATCAATGTATATCTTTGGAAAGGGGAATGCCCGTTGTCGACAGGAAATCTGGAAGCCAAATTGACGGAATTCAAGCAATATCTGAAAAAGATGAAAAGCTATGAGGAAGCCGTCGGACTCATTTATTGGGACATGCGCACAGGCGCGCCGAAGAAAGGCATTGCGGCAAGATCCGAGGTCGTCGGTGAACTGTCCGGCGATCTGTTCAAAATGTCGGTGTCGGACGAGATGGGTGCGTTTTTGGACTACTTCGCATCGACCGAGGTAAATGCTGGATTGTCGGATATCGACCGCCGAATTGTAAGCGAATGCAAGAAGGAGTACGACCGCAGCAAAAAAATTCCACCGAAGCTGTATCAGGAATATGTGGTGCTCACCTCGCAGGCAGAATCGGCTTGGGAAGATGCGAAGGATCAGGCCGATTTTCCGGGCTTCCAGCCGTATCTGGAGAAAATCGTCGACATGAACCTGCAGTTCATCGACCTATGGGGATACGAAGGGCACAAGTACAATACGCTGCTTGACGCTTATGAGCCGGGCATGACCGTAGAGAAGCTCGATCAAGTGTTCGGCGCGCTGCGCGAGCAGGTTGTTCCCTTGCTGTCGGCGATCCAGGAGTCGGCTCATAAGCCGGAAATCGGCTTCTTGAAGCAGATGTTCGACAAGGACAAGCAAAAGAAGTTCAGCTTATACATATTGGAGCAGATGGGCTACGCTTTCGAAGCGGGGCGCTTGGACGAAACCGTTCATCCATTTGCGACCGGCCTGAACCCGGGCGACGTGCGGATTACGACGCGCTACCTCCTGAACGATGTGAACAGCGCGTTGTTCGGCACGATCCATGAGGGCGGGCATGCGCTCTACGAGCAGAACATTTCGATGGATTTGCTCGGCACGCCGCTGTGCACGGGAACGTCGATGGGTATCCACGAATCGCAGTCGCGTTTCTGGGAGAATATGATCGGACGCAGCCGCCCGTTCTGGAACCGCTATTTCCCCGAGCTTCAGAAAAATTACACCGGCCAGTTCGACAAGGTGAGCGTAGAAGATTTTTACCGCGCCACGAACGAGGTAAAGCCTTCCCTCATCCGCATCGAAGCCGATGAGCTGACGTACAACCTGCACATCATGGTGCGTTATGAAATCGAGAAGGCGCTCTTCAGCGGGGCTGTGAAAGTCGCCGACCTGCCTGAGGTGTGGAACGAGAAATACCGGGAGTACCTCGGCATCGTGCCTTCCCATAATGGCGAAGGAGTGCTGCAGGACGTGCACTGGTCGGCCGGCATGTTCGGCTACTTCCCATCGTACGCGCTCGGCAACATGTACGCCGCGCAAATTAAGCGCACGCTGGAGCAAGAGCTCGGTAATGTGAACGAGCTGGTTCGCGAAGGCAATCTGATTCCGATCAAGGCTTGGCTGGCGGATAAAATTTATCAATACGGCAAAAGCCAGACGCCGACGGAAATCATTACCCGGGTAACGGGCGAGGAACTGAATCCGTCCTACTTGGTCGATTATTTGCGCGTGAAATATTCCGATATTTATAAGCTTTAATCCGATTGCGGGGACACGGTCCCCGTTTTTTTTATTGCCTCGTATGTAACCTTTTGGGTGTTTTTCCAGTCTATTCTTATGTAAGACGATTTTTGGTTCATCCGAAGGGAACAGACGACAAGGAGGCGACAGTGTATGCACAAGGAACTTCAAGCGGACATTGCCATTATCGGCGGAGGTGTCGGAGGCTGCGCGGCCGCATTGGCGGCAGCCCGAATGGGCAGACAGGTCATCCTGACCGAGGAGACGGATTGGATCGGCGGCCAGCTGACCAGTCAGGCCGTCCCGCCCGACGAGCACCGTTGGATCGAACAATTCGGGTGCACCCGCAGCTACCGCGAATTTCGCGACGGGGTGCGCGCCTATTATAAGACAAGGTTTCCGGCGACCGCAGAGGCACGCGCGGTCTATTACTTGAACCCCGGCAACGGCGGCGTGAGCCGGCTTTGTGCGGAGCCAAGAGCCTATTTGGCCGTTCTGCAAGACATGCTGGCCCCTTACGTGCACAGCGGCAAGCTCGTCATCATGACCCGGTACCGGCCCGTTGCGGCCGAGACGGACGGCGACCGCGTCCGGTCGGTTACCGTGATCGGGGATTCGGGTCACCGGCATACGATTCGCGCCGCATATATTTTGGATGCGACCGAGACGGGCGAGCTGCTTCCGTTGACCTGCGCGGAATATGTGACGGGCGCCGAATCCAAGCGGCAGACGGAAGAGCCTCATGCACTGGACGGCGCTCCCGATCCGCGGGACATCCAGGCGTTTACCCAGTGCTTCGCCATGGATTACAAGGAAGGCGAAAACCATGTCATCGATAAACCGAAGGATTACGATTTCTGGCGGAACTACAAGGCGGATTTTTGGCCGGACAAGCAGCTTAGCTGGGTATCGCCCAATCCGGTGACATTGGAACCCGTGGAAGAAACGTTGTTTTGGGGAACGGATAAGTATCCGTTATTTTACTACCGGCGCATCGTCGACAAAGCGAATTTCGCGCCCGGCACGTTTCCGAGCGACATCACGCTGGTGAATTGGTCGCAGAACGATTATTGGCTCGGCAACGTGTACGACGTGAGACCGGAGGAAGCGCTGAAGCATGCCCGGCAGGCGAAGCAGCTCAGCTTGTCGCTCTTATACTGGCTGCAAACGGAAGCGCCCCGCCCGGACGGAGGGGCAGGCTATCCCGGTCTTCGGCTGCGGCCGGATGTGGTCGGTACGGAGGATGGATTGGCGAAATATCCGTACATCCGGGAATCCAGACGCATTCGCGCGGAATTCACCGTACTGGAGCAGCATGTGAGCGCAGCGGTGCGCGGCGAACAGGGGGCGGTGCCGTTCCCGGATTCCGTCGGAGTCGGCTGCTATCGGATCGACCTGCATCCCAGCATGACGGGCCGCAATTATCTCGATATCTCGTCGCTGCCGTTCCAGATCCCGCTCGGCAGCCTGATCCCGGTCCGGCTCGAAAACCTGCTTCCGGCCTGCAAAAATCTCGGCACGACGCATATTACGAACGGCTGCTTCCGGCTGCATCCCGTGGAGTGGAATATCGGGGAGGCTGCGGGGGCGCTGGCCGCTTATTGCTTGCAGAACGGCTACCAGCCCCGTGAAGTGCGAAATACGCCGGCCAAGCTCGAAGCGTTCCAGAACGCGCTTGTCAGTCAAGGCTTTGAATTGACGTGGCCGAAAATTACCGCCGTTTAACGAACTTTATACGAATGAATTGCTGCTTCGAGGCTGTTTCCGCGGATTGTCCGCGGAAGCGGCCTTTTTTGGCTTTGGCAGACATTCGCTCTCACCATCTTCTAGGCGAGCTCATATGCTGTCGTATCTAAAGTTCGTCATGCGTTAAGACGCTGACAGGGAGGGACTGGCCTATGAATACAAGGCGTCTGGGGAGAGCGGCGGCGCTTATGCTTGTGCTGGTGCTTGCGACGTGCGCGACGCTCGCAGGCTGCGGTCCGAAGAAAAGCGGAGAGCGGGTACAGGTCCGGATCGGCGAGGTGACCCGGTCGATCTTCTATGCCCCGGAATACGTGGCGGCGGAGAAAGGATTTTTCAAAGAGCAGGGGCTCGATATTGAGCTGACGACGACGTTCGGCGGCGATAAAACGATGACGACCCTGCTGTCAGGGGGGATCGATGTCGCGCTGGTCGGCTCCGAGACGTCGATATACGTGCACCAGCAAGGCACGGGCGACCCTGTCGTCAACTTCTCGCAATTAACGCAAACCGACGGAACGTTTCTCGTGGCGCGCAAGCCGCCTGAAGGCCCGTTCGACTGGAACAAGCTGAAGGGCTCGACCTTCCTCGGTCAACGAAAAGGCGGGATGCCGCAGATGGCCGGCGAATTTACGTTGAAGAAGCACAGCATCCATCCGCAGAACGATTTGAACCTGCTCCAGAATGTGGAGTTCGCCAACATCCCAACCGCTTACGCATCAGGCACGGGGGACTACGTGCAGTTGTTCGAGCCGCAGGCATCGATGTTCGAGAAGCAGGGCAAAGGCCACGTCGTCGCTTCCTTTGGGGTAGAGAGCGGCAAGCTTCCTTACACGGTATTCATGGCGAAAAAGAGCTACATCGACAAGAACGCGGATACGGTCCAGAAATTCGCCAATGCCGTGCAAAAAGCGCAAAACTGGGTGCAGCAAAGCAGCGTGGACGACATTGCGGCAGCCATCGGCCCCTACTTCCAGGATACGGAAAAAGATATCGTCCGCAGCGTAATCAAGCGCTACAAGGACCAAGGCTCGTTTGCCGCCGACGGCATCGTCGACATACAGGAGTGGAACAACCTGCAGGATGTGATGGAAGCGGCCGGGGAGCTCAAGAAGCGCGCTGATTTCAACACGCTCGTCAACAATCAATTTGCCGAAAAAGCGAAGCAAAATGTGAAGTAGTGCCGGCAGCCGCTAGGGTTAACAAGGGCACAAAGGCGCTTCGGGGATTTAGGCTAAGCGCACAAGGGGGGATGGCCGTATGTATGCCGTTGAGCTGGACGGCGTTTCACAAGTATATGTCAACCGCAAAGGCGCGTACGTCGCGCTGCAGGATGTGCAGCTCGCGATCGCTCCGGGCGAATTCGTCAGTCTCATCGGCCCGAGCGGCTGCGGGAAGACGACCGTGCTGTCGCTCATCAGCGGTCTGCTGACACCGACTTCGGGAACGGTGCGGGTGTTCGGCGAGCCGATTCAAAAACCGACTCCAAAAGTCGGATATATGCTCCAGCAGGATTATTTATTCCCTTGGCGAACGATTTTCGAAAATGCCTCAATCGGTCTCGAATTGCTCGGGCGCTTGAATGCCGCTTCCCGCCAATATGTGCTGGATTTGCTGGAGGAAATGGGGCTTGGCGGCTATGCTGACCGTTATCCTCACCAGTTGTCCGGGGGCATGCGCCAGCGGGTCGCGCTGGTGCGGACGCTTGCGGCGGAACCGGACATCCTGCTATTGGATGAACCGTTCTCGGCTCTGGATTACCAGACCAAGCTCCAGCTGGAGGATCTGATCTCGGCAACCTTGAAGGCTCGCGGCAAGACCGCCGTGCTTGTTACCCACGACATCACCGAAGCGATTGCCATGAGCGACCGCATTGTGGTGCTCCAGCCGAATCCCGGACGCGTACTGACCGAGGCCATAGTGCCGGAGGCGATTCGGGAAGCCCAGCCGCTGCATGCCCGGGAGATTGGGGGCTTTCACGAGTTGTTCCGCGAGTTGTGGGGGCGGTTCGAGCAGATGGACGGGAAAGGAGGCGGGGGACATGGACCGGCGGAAACTTGAGGAGAAGGAAGACGGGAGTCTGGCGTATACGGCTGTTGAAGGAACCGGCGTACCGTTCGAGCGGCCGAAGGAGAAAGCTGCTCCAAAGGCTTTTAGCTTAACGTCAGGATCAGCACGATCCGAAAACTTGGCCGGGCAAGTGTACGCGCAGTTTCGCCGGAGCGAGCGCAAGCAGACGACGTCCGTTCGTCTGACCCAGTTGGCACTGCTGATCTTGTTTTTTGCAGGTTGGGAAGCGGCAAGCCGATTGCAGTGGATTGACGGGCTTCTCTTCAGCTCTCCGACGCGCGTGTGGGGGCTGCTGGTTGAGAAAACGGCGGACGGTACGCTGCTCATGCATACGTGGACTACCGTGTGGGAGACGATCGTCGGCTTCGTGCTCGGCACGCTTCTCGGCACCGCAATCGCTGCGCTCATCTGGTATTCGCCGTTTCTCTCCCGCGTGCTCGATCCGTATATCGTGGTCTTGAACAGCCTGCCCAAGGTGGCGCTCGGCCCTTTATTTATCGTCGCGCTCGGCCCGGGCATGCTGTCGATCATCGCGACAACGCTCTCGATCACCGTAATCATCACGATTCTGGTCGTCTATAACAGCTTCCGCGAGGTGGACCCGAATCTGCTCAAGGTGGTACGGATTTTCGGGGGGAACCGGAGCGCGATTTTCCGAAAAGTGATTCTGCCCGCCTCGTATCCGACCATCGTTTCGACGCTTAAAGTGAACGTAGGGCTTTCCTGGGTCGGCGTCATCGTCGGCGAGTTTCTCGTTTCCAAGGAAGGGCTCGGCTATTTAATCATCTATGGCTTTCAGGTGTTCAACTTTACGCTTGTGATCGGCAGCGTTCTTCTGATTGCCGTGGTCGCGACCTTGATGTATCAGGCCGTTGTCTATTTGGAAGGGAAGCTGACGGGGAGAAATGGAGGCGGCCGGGAATAAATGAAGCGGAGGGCAGATCCTTGTTTCGGGAAGCGGGGATCTGTCCCCGGGTTTTATCCCTTTTTGCAGCCCAAAAAATAAAAGATTATCGACAAATGAGCTTCACTCGTTGAGGATTTTGTCGAAAAACGATAAGATGTGGGTACATTATTGTATAGACGAATTCAACGACCAGTTGTCGAAGCGAGGAACGCAGCCTATGGGATTTCGAGTCATCAAAACCGCGCTGGCGGTTATCGTATCCATTTTCTTGGCGCAGACGCTCGGATTGCAGTCCCCCCTCTCGGCGGGGCTGCTTGCGGTGTTAGGCGTCGACGTAACGAAAAAGAGAGGACTCCAGACGTCGTTTCAGCGCATTGCGGCCTCGATTGTCGGTTTGTTTTTCGGCGCCGGGCTGTTTTGGACGCTAGGCTTTCACGTGTGGGTGATCGGTGTGTTTATTTTGGTGCTGTACCCGATTTTGAGCCGGTTAAAGCTGAAGGAAGGCATCGTTACCGGCTCAGTCGTCATGTTCCATGTGTTTGCCTCCGGCCGGGTCAGCGCGGAGCTGCTGCTGAACGAGATCGCCCTGCTCCTTGTCGGGCTCGGTACGGCGACGCTGATCAACATAGGCTATATGCCCAGAGAGGACAAGCTGTTGCAGGAATATAAGCAGCGGGTGGAGCAGCTTTTCTCGCAAATATTTTTGGAACTCTCGCACCATCTGCGAGATAACGGATACATATGGAGCGGTGCAGAGCTGCTGGAGGCGGACGATACGATCCGTAAAGCGATTCAGGCCGCCCAGCGCGCGAACGAGAACAATTTGTTCGCCGGGGGACCCAATTGGTCGGTTTATTTTTACATGAGGGAACGGCAATTGGACGCGATCCAGCGAATGGTGCAGCTCGTCGCCCGTATCTACCAGACGCTGCCGCATGGCGAGCTGTTGGCCCTGGTGTTCGATGGGCTGACGGAGGATGTCAAGGTAGCCCATTATACGGGACGAAGCGAGAAAAAGCTGAACGAGATGGAGCAGCAATTCCGATACATGCCGCTGCCGGCTACGCGGGAGGAATTCGAGGTTCGCGCCGCGCTGTTGCAGCTGGTAGAAGAGCTGAAAGTATACTTGTCCGTCGCCAAAAAAGAAAAGCGGCCCGTGGAGGAACCGCTGGGGAGGGCCTGATTCTGTTCATCCATCGGGCAAACTAAAAATACAAACCAAATCTCGACGGAGTGATTATCAAATCCGCTCTGGGAAAAACTCTCTTTTATACGTTGCCCGTATCTAACGTTTTCTGTTGCATTGGTATAGTTTGGCTTCTTTCACCTGAGAAATATTCGTCTACCATCTTCCGCAGGTGCTTATAGCTGGCGATAGCAGCCTTGACTGCGATCATTCCTTCGGTGTCGATCAGAACGACAGCAGGCACTTCCTTGATTTCATATAAGGTAAATGCATCCTTGGTATGAGCGTATTCAACCGTATCGTTATGATGTATATCCAGCTCTTTTTCATCAACTGTAGTAAAAACTACGATTCTTATCAATGGATACCGCTCCTGCATATCTGAGAGTTCGTCAAGTACCTTTGTGCAGAATGGACATCCTTCCGCTGTAAATAAAGCCAACGTAGGGGCAGTATCTCTTCTTGGAAACTCGATGCTGTCTCCATCTGCGCCAAGATATGTGAACAAGGGAGCTTTATCGCCTGCCTGAAGTTCCCTCTTGCTATCGCTTGTTTCTTTTATTTGTAATTTGTTTAAGAACTGAGCGACCAGTTTGGTCAGCATGAAAATAACAATAAATTGCAGGAGTACGAATACCCACAGGGCTATGATGGACCAGTACATGAAATTTTCCATTTTTTATCCCCTTTTTAACTTGATTGCTGACGCTCCTTCGCTAACAATTCTTGCATTTTCTTACGGATGACGAATAATTCGTTAAAGATCGAAAACAGGAGCGCCAATAACAGCGCCGTTCCAGCCATAATCCAATACTCTGTGCCGTATATGCGCGATAGGCTTTCCCCGCCAATGACCGACAATAAACTCCCATACGAAGCGGTTACGTGATAGACACATAGACACATAGCCATTAAAAAGAGGTTTCGCCAAACAAGCATCCATGATATCGAATGGTTTCCCGCGAGCCCCCCGCATCCGCATGAGAGTTCTTTTCTGCCGCGAAGCAGGTTGATCGCAAGTGCGATACTGTACATCAGAAGTAGCCCGCTTCCGATTAATGCGGCTAGGGAACTGTATATCCCGAGAAGAAGAGAAATACCGGTCAGCCATTTTAGGGTATGGTCAAGTATGGCAAAGCATCGAACCCATGGTTCAGGCAAAATCCTATAATCTTTAATAATTCCAATATGAACATGCCAATAACGAAGGGACGAAGCCCCGGAACTGATAAATACGATTGCCAAAAAAATTCGGCAAATTACGGACAACGCTTCCATCAACATCACCAGCTTTCTAACGCTTACGCATACCATTGAGCTTGCGATTCATACATCCTTGCATACGTACCGTTCGATGCCATGAGTTCACCATGGGTTCCGGATTCTGCAATCCTGCCGTTCTCCATTACAATGATCCGGTCCGCCATTCTGGCGGCGGCCATGCGATGAGATATAAATATCGTCGTTTTGCTTTCCGTTAAGTCCCGGACCAGTTTATATACTTCCAATTCCGTTAACGGATCAAGCGCCGCTGTCGGCTCGTCCAAAATAATGATGGTGCCCTGCCGGAACAAGGCGCGAGCCAAGGCAATTTTTTGCCATTGTCCTCCGGAGAGGTCTTCCCCTTCCTGCAAAAAACGGCCGAGGAAGGTTGCGTAGCCTTCTCTTAAATTTTGAGCGATTTCGGCGACTCCCGTCGTTGCCGCCACTTCGTTCATCGCATCGATATCCTCCAAACGGGTGATATCCCCAAATCCGATGTTATCGCGCAGGGTGTACGCATATTTTAGAAAATCTTGAAAAATGACCGTCATATTTTTGTGCAATTGGTCCGGAGCCAATTGACGGATGCTGACATCGTCGAATCGGATGTCTCCTTTTGCCAGAGGGTACAATCCCATCAAACACTTCACCAGGGTAGACTTGCCGGAGCCGTTTTCTCCCACAATCGCGATTTTTTCCCCGGGCTTGATATGGAGCTGAATATTTTGCAAGACGGAAGTCGTTGTATCGACGTAGGAAAAAGTGACGTTTTCCAGCGTAATCCCTTTCTTTAATGCAGCCGGAAATGGCTCGGTTCCTTTCGCTTGGTTCTCCGACTCGGGATGTTTGTAATCCAGGAAACGGAAAAAGTCATTCGCATAAAGCATTTCCTCAAACACCTTTGCCAGCAAAGTCGATAGCTGGTTGGTCAGTCCTTGGGTTCCCTGTACTGCTTGTCCAATGGCTACGAATTGGCCGATTTGTATGGGGGTAGTCTGAATCAGCCAAATCATGATCATAGCGGCTCCGGAGTAGAATAAGGCTGTAAGCCCATCCATTCCGATTTCCGCCCGCTGCTGTTTTCGCAATATTTTTAAAATCTCCATAAATTGATGTGAGAAAGCTTCCGACCACCTGTTCAGCAAGTAGGAACCAAGGCCAAATAAACGGATTTCTTTGGCGGAATGCCGATCCTTTAACAGAGAACGGGTATATTCCATGTCACGAACTAAAGGGGTTAAGCCAAACTTTAGCCAAAAATTCCTCTTTCCAAACTTCATTTGAACTAAAAACATGGGGATAGCGGCTAACAAACTTAGAAGAACCAAGCTCCAGTGAACGGTGAGCAAAAATACCAGATAGCCGGAAATCGTAATAAAAATTCTGCCGATTTCAAAAGCTTGACGGAGCGGAGAGAGCAAGCGGTGGCCCGGGCTGTCGTTTACCCTCTCCAGATGGTTGTAAAACTCAGGGAGATCGAAATAGAAAAGCGGCGCGGAGATCACCTTTTGAAGAACGGATGATTGCGCTGCGTGCTCTAACACGTTGGTGAGCTTTCCGTTCAAATATTCTTGGGTATTCATGAAAATGGATGTCAGCATGGTGACCATAAATTGAAGCAGCAGCAGTAAAAGGATTGTGGAATAATCCATTGCCGGATGTTGAATTAAGCGGGCTACTTCATTGATGGTTTCCTTGGACAGCCAGAGCATGATGACCGGCATAACCCCTAATAAAACCGTTAATGTGGAGGTCAGAAAAAGCAAGCCCTTCCCATAGGTCCAAACAAACCGGATTAGATGTCCAAATGCTTTTGTCATCGTCAACCTGCACCTTCCGCTTATTTACTGGATGTGGTATCTCGCCATTTTCCGCCTATCCTGCAATACGCTTAGTATTTCTTTGAAAAAATGACCAGGATAACGAATAACGCCGTTAGAGTCTATGATAAAAAGGCTGGGAAAACTTGAAATTTGTAATTTTACCAGAGTTTCCTTATCGGCAGGGATTAGAGGGAGTTTATTGCCAAATTCCTGAATGAAGTTATCATAGTTACGATCCTCCAGTTCCACAAAACAGAGAATGGGAATAGAAAAGTCTGCTATTCGTTTTTGCGCAAGAATTTTTTCTAGTTCCAAATGGCAGACGTCGCAGGAGGGGGAAGCAAACATTACGATTGCCGGAACCTGGCTGAATCCAGCCGGAAACGGAAAGTAGCTTCTCAGGTTCACGCCAAGAAAAGTTTTCAATTTGAGAAATGTCATTGAAACGAATTGATCCGCGAAATGGGTTACTGCTTTTTTGCACTTCAGGTAGGAATAAAGTTGCAGAATAAATAGAAAGATTGCTAAGGAAATGATAAGGGTAAATACCATAAAATACCACCTTTTATCAAATGAACTCAGTATACTAAATATAAAAATAAAATGCAAGCGTTTACAATAATGGAACATTATTATATGATTTAAATGTAATATAATCACTTTATTAGGAGGTATATTGAAATGATTGACAAATTTTCTAAACTCATCGGCGTGGACCCCAAAGCTGTCGAAGGACAGGTTGCACCGCAAGCGGCGAGCTCTGAAGTTTGCTTTACTTTTTTGGGGTGTCTTCTTGAAGGAGTGACTAAAGCCAAATCAGATCCCTTGAGTCCGATAGGTGTTCGCTGCTGCAAATGATCGATTGCTGGATGTAATTCTAAGAAAGCAGCAGCTAACCGGTGAAATGTGGTCACTGCAAAAAGGATTGAACTGTCGGTTCAATCCTTTTTGCAGTGGGCCTCTTTTCTACGACTTAATGAACGATTATTTAAGGAGTTCGCGTTCTATAACAGAATTTTAGGGCATTATAATTTTTCGTCCGCTCATTTAATCAACATTCGCCTATGTCCTGCATACAAATGTAATGAATGATTGTATGGAGGAGGTTAGAAGGATGTCATTAGATAAAGATTTGCAGTGCAGAGAGATCTATACGAAGGCTGTCTGTGGCAAAGGACGCAAATTTTCGCAAGTAACTAACACGGTCACTCCGCCTCATGCTCCGACCAGTATTCTGGGTGCTTGGATTATCAACAACCAATACGATGCGGTAAAGTCGGGGGAAAATGTGGAAGTGGTAGGTACTTACGACATCAACATTTGGTATTCGTACGACCGGAATACCAAGACGGATGTCGCGAAAGAAACCGTTTCTTATGTGGAAGTGGTGCCGCTCCACTACCTCGATAAGAAGCATAAACCGTCGACGGCCGAAGTGTCGGCGGTCGCAACGCAAGAACCGAACTGCGTGGAAGCCAGCATCTCCTCGCACGGAGATAACGTGCTGATCCGCGTCGAGCGGGAGTTCAAGGTTGAAATGTTCGCCGAAACGAAGGTGTGCGTCGTCGTCTGCCCGAACGGCTGCGACGAATACGACGACAAGCATGTGGACTTCGGTGGTGTGGAGGACGGCGATTTTGAGGATCTGGATCCCGATTTGTTTGATGAGGAATTGAGCTGAGTTGATGTTAATATATGCCGAACGGTTGCATGTCGGAGAGGGCGTTTGCCCTCTTTTTTGTTGGTTGAACCTAATTATTTTTCGCCTCAAGAACGGGCGGCATAAGCCAGGGATGGCGCTGAAATTTTGAAGGGAGGAATCAGAGATGCGCGCATTTTTGCTGCACTCCGGCGAGCCGACGCTCGATCTGCTGCTGGAGCGGCTTCGCATTCCGTATGGAACGAAGGCGCCAAAAGGAGGCGAAGAGCCGGGCGTTACGATCCATTGGGGCACCTATCATCCGGACCGCGGAGACAGGGAAGTGCTGCAGCCGGTGAAAAGCATGCTGCTGGCGGCGGACGCACGACGTGCAACGGAGCTTTTGGGGCTGCACGGGATCGATTGCGCCTTCGAGAAACAAGAGACCGGCGACGCGAGACCATCGGGACGCTCAGGCGACGGGGGGCGCCGTCAAGACAACCGCTGGTCGCACCGGTTCATCGTACCGGTGTTTCATCTGCAGGCGCTCTCTCTGTTCCATAAGCCACAGACCGTGTTTTACGGGGATCGAGCTGGAGAGAGCCTTGCGGCGCGGGAAGGGGATGAAGCAGATTATGCGGAAATCGGGCGGGAGCAGCCGAGCTACTACGGCGGCAAAGCGATGCGCGAAGCGGTAAAAGCGGTCTATGCGCTCGGGATCGATTACGGCGTCGTACGGATCGGGGTTAGGCCGGACGGCAGCCTCGCGGTGCGGGGCGTGGAGCCGGTGCCGCACTTGACTCCGCGGCTGGCCGAACTGTTCGCGGAAGCGATGAACCAATACGGCGAGCCGTCGGAAGAAGAGACGGCCGCGAAACGCGGGGACGTCATGATAGGCGCGGACCCGGAGTTTCTGCTGCTTAACCGGCAGGGAAAGGTGGCGTTCGCCTCCCGGTTTGCGGAGAAGGACGGGCCGTTCGGCTGCGATTCGATCGTCCTGCCCGGCCGAAGAAAACTATTCGCGCTCGCCGAGCTGCGTCCTCGGCCAAGCACGGATGTGCGCGAGCTGGTCATTCATTTGCACCGGACGATGCAGCTTGCGGCCAAACGCATCTCCGATACCGAATTGATCTGGGTGGCGGGCGGCATGCCGGTCCGCGGTTTTCCGCTGGGCGGCCATATTCATTTCAGCGGCGTGGAGCTGAGCAGCCGGCTGCTGCGTGTGCTGGACAACTATGTGGCGCTGCCGCTGACGCTGCTGGAGGGGGAGACGACGGGGGCGCGCAAGCCGCGGTACGGATTTCTCGGCGACTTCCGCCGTCAGAAGCACGGTGGCTTCGAATACCGTGTGCTGCCGAGCTGGATGGTATCTCCAGCGGTGACGAAGGGGGTGCTGGCGCTGGCAAAGCTTGTGGCCGGAAACGACCATGCGCTGAAGCAGCGGCCTTTGTCCGATCCGGAAGTTGTGAAGGCGTATTACCGCGGTGATAAGGAACGTATCCGGCTGCTCCTGCCTTCGCTCTGGAAAGATTTGGAGAGAATACCGGAGTATGGGCGGTACGAGAGCTATGTGTTGCCGCTTCGACGCATGATGCTCCAGATGAAACCATGGAACGAGCGTGAGGATATACGTCCCAAATGGAAAATCTCTCCCTTCCGATAGAGGTTGGGAGTTCTCTAGCAATTCGTGCTATAATGATGAAATGATAGAATAGCATGATACATATGGCAGCGAAACGTGTCGGCCGCTTGGGCCGGCATATCGTAACGTCCGTTTTCCGGTCGGCCCGCTCAAGAGCCGATTCGGCGAAGCGGACGTGAAGACGCAAGCAGGCAGTTGGAGGATGAAGCATGGCCAAATATACGCCAATGATCGAACAATATCTTTCCGTAAAGGCGGAGGTGCCGGACGCCTTTTTATTTTTCCGTTTGGGCGATTTCTATGAAATGTTTTTCGATGACGCGCTTCTGGCTGCGCGGGAACTCGAAATTACGCTGACCGGCCGCGAGGGCGGAGGGGAAGAGCGCATCCCGATGTGCGGCGTACCCTACCATTCGGCGGAAAATTATATTGCGCGCTTGGTTGAAAAAGGGTACAAAGTCGCCATTTGCGAGCAGGTCGAGGACCCTGCAGAAGCCAAAGGTGTCGTGCGCCGGGAAATTGTCCGGATCGTGACGCCGGGTACGGTGATGGATGCCCGCTCGCTTAGCGAGACGGTGAACAACTATATCGTCGCGGTCGTCTACTCCAGTGGCGGGTACGGCTTTGCCGCTTGCGACATTTCCACCGGCGAGCTGTACGTGACGCGGCTTTCGGGTTCGTTCGAGCTGCTGCTCGACGAGTTGAACACTTACAGTCCGTCGGAGCTGCTTGGCAGCGAGGCGGTGCTGGAGCAAATCCGGGGCAGCGCGTCCGCTTGGCTGAAATCCGCGGTCATGACGCCGCGCGAGCCTGCATCCGGAGGCGGCTTGGCGCCGGAAGGACTATTCTCGGAGAGGCAGCTGGCGTCCTTGCCGGAAAGCGGCCGGGAAACGATCGCGCTTTTGATGGGTTACTTGCAGGAGACGCAAAAGCGCTCGTTATCGCATATCAAGCATATCCGGGTATACGAGCCGAATCAGTATATGGTGATGGACCCGTTCACCCGCCGCAATCTGGAGCTGGTGGAGACGGTCCGCGACCGCTCCAAGAAAGGGACGCTGCTTTGGCTGCTGGACAATACCGTCACGGCGATGGGCGGGCGGCTGCTCCGCCGCTGGATCGAGAAGCCGCTGATGAATGCGGCGCACATCAATGACCGGCTGGAAGCGGTAGACCGGCTGTACAACCAGCTGATCGTGCGCGACGAGCTGAAGCAGGCGCTCAAGGAAGTGTACGATCTGGAGCGTCTAACGGCGCGCATCGCGTACGGCAGCGCCAACGCGCGCGATCTGGTCGCGCTCAAAGTGTCGTTGCAGCAGGTTCCTACGCTTCGTGAGCAATGTGAAGCAAGCGGCTCCCGTACGCTTGCGGCTTTGGCGGCGCGGATCGACCCGTGCCAGGATTTGATGACGTGGATTGCGGAAGCGATCGTGGACGAGCCGCCCGTCTCCGTCCGCGACGGAGGCATGATCCGGGCCGGGCTCAGCGCCCGTCTGGACCAACTGCGCGAAGCGAGCGCGAACGGTAAGCAGTGGCTTGCCGAGCTGGAGAAGCAGGAGCGCGAGCGGACGGGCATCAAATCGCTGAAGATCGGCTTCAACAAAGTGTTCGGCTATTTTATCGAAGTGACCAAGTCCAATTTGGCCCAGCTCGAAGAAGGCCGGTACGAGCGGAAGCAGACGCTGGCCAATGCCGAGCGTTTCGTGACCCCGGAGCTGAAAGAGAAGGAAGCGTTGATCCTTGAGGCGCAGGAAAGCATGGTCGATCTCGAATACGAGCTGTTCGTGGGACTGCGGGACCAGCTCGCTTCATATATTCCGCGTTTGCAACAGCTGGCCGAGCTGATTGCGACGGTGGACGTGTATCAGTCGCTCGCTCACGTGAGCGCTTCGAACCGGTTTACCCGCCCGGAAATCGGCGACTTTTACGAGCTGGAAATCGAGGAGGGGCGCCACCCGGTTGTGGAAGCTGTGCTGGAGGACGGCGTATTTATCGCCAACGAGACGAAGCTGACCCGCGAAGACGGCAACATGCTGCTGATCACCGGTCCGAATATGGCCGGGAAAAGCACGTACATGCGTCAGGTGGCAATGATATGCCTGATGGCGCAGATCGGCTGCTTCGTTCCGGCGAAGCGGGCGAAAGTGCCGGTGATCGACCGGATTTTCACGCGCATCGGGGCAGCGGACGATCTGATTGGCGGCCAGAGCACGTTCATGGTCGAGATGATGGACATTCAAGTGATGACCGAAAAAGCGACGGAGCGAAGCCTAGTCATCATCGACGAGCTGGGCCGGGGCACCTCGACCGGAGAAGGGATGTCGATTGCGCAAGCGGTGATCGAGTTTCTGCACGATAAAATCGGCTGCAAAACGCTCGTTTCGACGCATTTTCACGAGCTGGCGCATCTGGAGGAAAGCCTCGGCGGCCTGCGCAATTACTGCATGGCGGTCAAGGAGAGCGGCAAGCAGGTCACGTTCCTGCGCCGCCTGATCCGTGGGGCCGCAAGCACGAGCTACGGCATCTATTGCGCGCAAATCGCCGGTTTGCCTGACAGCATCATCGAGCGCTCTTACGAGCTGCTGAATTCATTCGAAGCGCGGACGGAGCTGCTGCAAGGCCGGCTCCAGCCGGCGGCCGGCAGTGCGAACGAGCAAGATGCCGGACCGCCCGAAACGGCGGCTCCGAACGGAGCGGAGACGATCGCGGAGGCTTCCGCGCCGGATGCGCAAGCAGCCGTTCGTTACGCGGTGGAAGCAGCCGTCCCTGCCGTGCAGCTTCAGGCAGAGCGGCTGGACGCGGCAACGAAGGAGCCTGAGGTAGGGGACATCGTGCAGCTCAGCTTGTTCGCCGTCCACGAAGCGAAGCCCGAGAAGCTGTCCAAGCGCGACGCCAAAGCGGACAAAGTGCTGGAGCAGCTGCGCTCGGCCGATTTAATGAACATGACGCCGATGACGGCGATGAATTTTTTGTACGAGCTGAAAAAACAGCTGCCTAATTAAGCCGTACCGACTCCCACTACTTCGAGAAGAGGAACAATCGATGAATAAATATAAAAAATTACCAAAATGGCGCAAGCAAACCGTCTCGGCGATGCTGGCATTAACCCTGCTGATTCCTGCCGCTTCGCCGGTGCTCGCCGCAGACGCGAAGTCGGCAGCTGCCGATCGGATTGCCGAAGTGCTGGACACGCTGGAGAAAAATCATGTAAGTGGGCCGAAGGCGGACAAGCTGTCCGAAACGGGGATCCGGGCGATGGTAGAGTCGCTGGGAGACCCTTATACGCAGTATTTCACGGCAGAGCAGCTGCAATCGTTCGAGGATGCGGTCCAAAATCAATATGTCGGCATTGGCGTACGGGTAGGCATGGAGGAGGAAGGCGTATACGTTGCGGACGTATTCGCCGGTTCTCCGGCGAAGGAAGCCGGGATGCTTCGGGGCGACATTATCGTGAAGGTCGGTGATGAACCGGCGGCCGGCAAAAAGATCGATGAAGTGACGTCCAAAATTTTGGGCCCGGTCGATACGGAGGTTCGCTTGCAGGTATTGCGTGACGGGCAAACGAAAGAATTGATCGTCAAACGGAAAAAGGTGCAGATTCCGACGGTTGTCGCCAAGCAGTTCCAAAACGTTGGATATATCCAAATCGCCAGCTTCTCCAGCGATGCCGACGAACTGGTCGACAAGGAGCTGACCGGGCTTAAAGCGCAAGGCATTCAAAGTCTGATCGTCGACCTTCGCGACAATCCGGGCGGTTTACTCGAAACCGCGCAGCAGCTTGCCCGCTTGTTTGTCAAGCAGGGAACGCTCATTCATACGCGCGACCGCAACGGCGTCGATCAGCCGGTCGAGTTCGCGAACGGGACGACGCAGCCGTTCCCGGTCTTTTTTCTGGTGAACGGGAACAGCGCGAGCGCCTCGGAGGTGCTGACGGGTGCGCTGCAGGACTACGGCGCGATTACGGCGATCGGCACGAAAACATTCGGCAAAGGAAGCGTGCAGAACGTCATTCCGTTGAAATCGGGCGGAGCGATCAAAGTGACGATTGAGGAGTACTTGACGCCGAAGCTGCGCAAGGTGAACCAAGTCGGCCTTGAGCCGGACAAAAAGGTCGAAGGCGCGATGGCGCAGCTGCTGACGGCGATTCGCACCGCGGGGGCCAACCGGCTCGACTTGACGCTTGACCGGCACAGCGCGACGGTGAATGGCACGGAAGTGCAGGATTCGTTCGACGTTATCCGGGAAAATGGACAAACGTATGTTCCTGCCCGTGTGCTGGCCGCTCTTCTGGGCGCAAGCGTCGAGTGGAACGAAGCCTCGAAGTCGGTACAGCTTGTAGCAGGGGATGCCAAAACTTCGTATACGCCGGTTGCGGCCGATTTCGTGCTCAAGAACGGAACGGGCTATCTCAACGTAGCGCAGACGGCCGCGGCCTTTAACGGACTGAGCTGGAAGGACGACGGCAAAACGTTGACGCTGGGCGCCAACTGATACATCGCTATGCGGGTCAGGCGCTGTCCGGAATCATGATCCGCGCACGTATCGGCTTCGCTTGGCCGGACTTTTAAGGAGACCTGTTTATGGGTAAAATAAACATTTTAGACGAACATATTGCGAACCAGATCGCGGCGGGCGAGGTGGTTGAGCGTCCGTCCTCCGTTGTGAAGGAATTGGTGGAGAACGCGATCGACGCCGGAAGCACGAGAATCGACGTTGCGATTGAGGAAGGTGGGCTAGAGCTGATTCGCGTGACCGATAACGGCTCCGGCATGGACCCGGACGATTGCGAGACGGCTTTCTTCCGTCATGCGACAAGCAAGATTGCAAGCACGCAGGATTTGTTCGCGATCCGCACGCTCGGCTTCCGGGGCGAGGCGCTGCCGAGTATCGCCGCGGTGTCGAAGGTGGAATGCCTGACCGCGCCGGATACGAGCGGACTTGGCTGCCGTTTTGTGATCGAGGGGGGCACCGTTCGCGCGAAGACGGAAGCGACGGCTCCGCGGGGAACGGATATTGCGGTGCGGGAGCTGTTTTACAACACGCCTGCGCGTCTAAAATATATGAAGACGATCCAGACGGAGCTCGGACACGTCACCGATTATATTTATCGGCTCGCACTCGCGCATCCCGGGATTGCCTTTACGCTGAAGCATAACGGACATACGCTGGTGCAAACGCTCGGCAATGGCGATCTGCTTCAGGCGATCGCGGCGATATACGGCACGACCGTGGCGAAAAGCATGCTGCCGATCCGCGGGGAAACGCTCGACTATCGGCTGGACGGCTATATCGCCAAGCCGGAGCTGACCCGGGCCAACCGCGGCGGCATCTCGACGGTGATCAACGGCCGTTACATCCGCAACTATCCGATGGTGCAGGCGCTGCTCCAGGGCTATCATACGCTGCTGCCGATCAACCGGTTCCCGGTTGCGGTGCTGCATGTGCAGATGGACCCGACGTTGATCGACGTCAACGTCCATCCGGCGAAGCTGGAGGTGCGCTTTAGCAAGGAGCCGGAGCTGATGCAGCTCGTCGAGCGCGAGGTGCGCGAGACGCTCGGGAAGCAGCGGCTGATCCCGGCCGCAAGCATGCCGGCGGCCAAGCGGCCGCAGGAGGCGGTCGTGCAGGAGCAGCTGGAGCTGTACCGGCCGCAGGCGCCGCAAGCGCAAGTGTCGGCGGCCGGATCGCGGCTGCCTGGCACAGCCGCTCCCGCGGAGCGCTGGAGCG
>NZ_BIMB01000018.1 GCF_004000865.1 Paenibacillus elgii NBRC 100335
AGCGGACTTTTCCATAACTAGGCCTCCATAAATGAACTTTGTGTTGATTAATGATCATACTGTCTATTATAGTATTAACGGGAGACGATACCATGGACAGTCCGCGATAAAGTGTCTACTAACCATCGAAAAACAATCTATATTTGACAACTTTTACACAACTTATTGGAGTGAAAGGACTGAACGAAGTGACTGAGAATGTGAACGATCCCAGAATTGTCCGGACGATGCACATGCTTCGGGAGGCGCTGCTTGAGCTGATGGAGGAACAAGGCTTCGAACGAATCACAGTGAAGGATATCACGTCAAAAGCGGGGCTGAACCGGGGCACCTTCTATTTACATTATGCCGACAAATTCGATCTTCTGGAGCGAATCACCGAAGAGATGATGCAGGGGCTCCGACAGATCGCCCAAACGTTCGATCCGCTGGACTTGGTCATGCACGAGTCGCAGGACACCCCCTTTCCGTTCACGGTTCGGCTGTTTGAATATTTCGGCGAGCATGCCCGCTTTTTCAGCGTGATGCTGGGGCCGAAGGGGGACCCGGCCTTTTCCGTGAAGTTCAAGGAGTTCATGCAAGTTCATTTGATGGACAAGTTCAACGAATTTCACCACAGCGAAGACCGCGTGCCGGTTCCGTGGGATTATTTGATGGCCTATTTAATCTCCGCGCATCTGGGTATCGTTCAATATTGGCTTGAACGAGGCCGCGATCATACCCCGTGGGACGTGGCCTTGATGTTCACGCGCATGACCCAACTGAGCCCCATTCAATCTGCAGGCTTGAAAAAGTAGCCCGCGAGAGATAGAAAAAAGACAGCCCGCTTCATACAGGCTGTCTCTACACCGTCTACTCTTTCGGATGAATCATTTCCTCCGGACGCACGATCGATATGAACTGCTCCTCTGTCAAATAGCCGCTCCGGATCGCCGCTTCCTTGAGCGTCAACCCTTCCTTATGCGCCGCTTTGGCGATCGCCGCCGCTTTCTCGTAGCCGATATGCGGGTTCAGCGCCGTAACCAGCATCAGCGATTCGTCCAAGTACCGTTGAATGACCTCGCGGTTCGGCTCGATGCCGATGGCGCAATGCTCGTTGAACGAATCCATTGCGTCTGCCAGCAGACGAACGGACTGCAAATAGTTGTGAATAATGACCGGCTTGAACACGTTCAATTCAAAATTCCCTTGGCTGGCGGCAAAGCCAATCACCGCATCGTTGCCCATCACCTGGCAGGCGACCATCGTCATCGCTTCGCTTTGGGTCGGGTTCACCTTGCCCGGCATGATCGAGCTGCCCGGCTCGTTCTCCGGGATACGCAGCTCACCGATGCCGCAGCGCGGACCGCTTGCCAGCCACCGGACATCGTTGGCGATCTTCATCAGATCGGCGGCGAGCGCTTTGATCGCGCCATGACTGTATACGATTTGATCGTGGCTGGTCAGCCCGTGAAATTTGTTCTCGGCCGAGACGAACGTTTCTCCCGTATAGCGGGAAATTTCCTCGGCCACCGTCTCGCCGAATCTCGGATGGGCATTCAATCCCGTTCCGACGGCCGTGCCGCCGATCGCCAGCTCGCGCATCGGCTCCAAGCTTTCGCGGATCATCCGCTCCGTCTTCTCCAGCATCGCCCACCAGCCGCTGATTTCCTGCCCGAGCGTCAGCGGTGTCGCATCCTGCAGATGTGTACGTCCGATTTTGACGATAGCCTCAAATTCCTTGGCTTTATTTCCGAGCGTTTCCTTGAGCCGCTGCAAAGCGGGAAGCAATTGCTGCCGCACCGCCAGCACGCCGGCGATATGCATCGCGGTCGGGAACGTATCGTTCGAGCTTTGCGAGCGGTTCACGTCGTCGTTCGGGTGAATCCGCAGCTCGCTTCCTTTCGCTTCGAGAAGCTGCGACGCCCTTCTGGCGATGACTTCGTTCGCGTTCATGTTGGACTGCGTGCCGCTGCCGGTCTGCCATACGACAAGCGGAAAATGGTCATCCCATTGTCCGCCGCTGACTTCATCGGCCGCTTGGGCGATCGCTTCCGCCTTTTCCGGCTCCAGCTTGCCCAGCTTCAGGTTAGCTGCCGCCGCCCCCTTCTTCAGCAGCGCGAACGCCCGGACGATTTCCAGCGGCATCCGCTCCGTACCGATCTTGAAGTTCTCTTTGCTCCGCTGAGTTTGAGCGCCCCATAATTTGTCCGCAGGCACCTGAATTTCGCCCATCGTGTCTCTTTCGGTTCGGAATTCCATCGTAAGCATCCTCCTTGACATAAGTTCATCTTAGTTAAGATTACCCATCCTGGAAAAAATTAAAAAGCTTTGACTCCGCCGGATCGACCGGACGATTCCGCCTATCGGGCCGCAGGCCGTAGAATAAGGATTGATTTTTGTGCGGCCATTTGATTAAATCAACTTAATATACATAATAGTATACTATATTTCCAAAGAAAGGTCGAATCCGTCTTATGAATCCACTTTATGCACCTTTGTTCGAGCCGCTTGCCCTGCGGAGCGGCATCACGCTTGACAACCGGATCGTCGTCGCGCCGATGACTCACTATTCGTCCCGTCCGGACGGAACATTGACCGACGAGGAGCTGCATTTTATAGCCCGGCGCTCCAGAGGCGCCGGTATGGTCATTACGGCCTGCGCCTATATTGCCCCGGGAGGACAAGATGCCGCCGGAGAGCCCGCAGCCGACCGCGACGAAACGATACCGGAGCTCACTCGCTGGGCCCGGGTCATTCAAGCGCAAGGAACGTTAGCTGTCCTCCAGCTTCATCATGGCGGGCGCAACGCGGACCCCGGACTCGCGCCCAACGGCAACGTCGTCGGCCCGAGTGCAATAAAGGATGAAGCCGGAGGCTTCGTCCTCCCCCGGGAGCTGGCGCCGCATGAGATCGAGGAGCTGATCCGGCAGTTCGGGGAAGCCGCGCGCCGCGCCATCATCGCCGGGTTCGACGGAGTCGAGATCCATGGCGCTTTCGCTTTGCTGCTCCAGCAGTTCTATTCTCCGCACGCCAACCGCCGCCGCGACCGTTGGGGCGGGAGCGTCGAGCGGCGACTTGCCTTTCCTCTTGCGGTTATCGACGAGGTCAAGAATGCCGTCGCTGGACACGCCGACCGTCCGTTTATCGTCGGATACCGCTTTACTCCTGAAGAGGCGACAACGCCGGGGCTTACGATGGCCGACGCGCTGCATTTGGCCGATGTGCTGGCGAAGCAAGAGCTTGATTACATTCACGTGCTGACGAATGACTACCGCTCTAGGCCACGTCGTGAAGCTGACGCTACTCGTACCCGCCTTGAGCTGATCAAGGAGGCGGTCGGAAGCCGTACGCCGGTCATCGGCGGCGGTTCGATCTACACGGCCGACCAAGCGCTGGAAGCGTACGACACCGGCATCGATCTCATTTCGCTCGCGCGGGGGCTGGTGATCGATCCCGACTGGATCGAGAAGATCAAGCAAGGACGCGAGGCGGACATCGAAACGACGCTTCGAGCCGATGCACAGCAGCGTCTCGTGATCCCGGACCCGCTCTGGCGGATGATCTGGGGCGATCCGGGATGGTTCCCAGGGACTTCTTAAATAAATCCTTATTTGGTATATTCCTCCGATTCGATGTACAAACTAACCACGCGTTTCTCTTTTTAACGATTCGAATCGGAAGAGGTCTTTCTTATGTCATCGAAATGGGTTTGGTTTATATTCGGCTCGTTTGTCGGATCGCTTGCGGCCGTCGTGCTTTCCGGCATGCTCGCCCTTTTGTGCTCAAGAAGCATCATCAAGTGGATCGTCGGGCGCTTTACGAAACGGCTGATGTCCGATCCTTACGAGTCCAACATTTGGGAAGTGATCACGGCTACGACCCGAATCAGTCCCATTACCGTCGTGGAGAACAGCATTCGCGCCGCTTCCGGCGCCGTGATCGAACGTCCGTTCGGAAGCCCGCGCAAGTTTCTTCATTTTGAGGGACTCGTGTTCTCTCCCGCTCAATTATTCGTGCTTCCTACACCGGAAGACGTTGAGATCGATATGACCACCGTGATCGGCCCCAAAGCAAAAAAGCCGTTGGTACTCGATATTCCGATACTCGCCGCTGGTATGGGCTATGGCGTAGGCTTAAGCGAAAAGGTAAAAGTCGCCATTGCCAAAGGAACAGCCAATGTCGGAACAAGTACGAATACGGGCGAAGGCGGCTTTTTGCCGGAGGAGCGGCAAAATGCCAAGTATTTGATCATTCAATACAACTCCGGACATTGGTCCAAATCACCCGAAATATTAAAACAAGCTGATGCGATCGAAATCCGCTTCGGTCAGGGGGCGCTTGCCGGCACCGCAACCATCCTGCAGGCAACGGATCTGGAAGGAAGAGCCAGCGAGATCATGCAGGTGCAGAACGAGGAAATCACCGTCATTCCGAGCCGCCATAAAGATATTTCAAGCCCGCAGGATCTGAAACAAGTGGTTGAGCGGCTTCGTCAGATGACCGGAGGTGTGCCGATTGGCGTAAAAATATGCGCCAGCGCCGTTCTGGAGCACGATCTGGAAATCGCCATTCAAGCCGGCGTCGACTTTATCAGCCTTGACGGGGGCCAGGCGGGGACGAAAGGCGGAGCGCCGATTTTGGAGGACGATTTCGGGCTGCCGACGATCTACGCCTTATCTCGCGCGGTTCGTTACCTTCGCAAACGGGGCGTGAAGGATTCGATCAGCCTGCTGACCGGAGGCGCCTATTCACAGCCTGGCGAATGCCTCAAAGCCATCGCATTAGGAGCCACCGGCGTGTATATGGGCAGCTCTCTGTTATGGGCCATGACGCACGATCAAGTTACGAAAGCGGTGCCCTGGGAGCCTCCGACGCAGCTTGCCTGGTATACCGGCAGTATGCAGGAACGTTTTAACGAAGAAGAAGCCGCAGTCTATTTGGAAAATTTTTTAAATTCTTTCACGGACGAAATGAAGCTGGCGATCAGCGCGCTCGGCAAACGTGCTCTGCGGGAAGTCAACGCCGACGATATGGTGGCCCTCGATGCGTGGACCAGTCATGTGACGAAAGTAAAATTGGCCTACGAGCCGTGGGAGAAGCCAGAAACGAATCCGCATGGTTGACGAGCTGCAAAAGGAGAGGTCGCCGATGCCCGCTTTCCGATGGACAATGAAGCAGACTTGGGAGCATTTCCTATTTGCCCACTGGCCCGTTCCGGTCGAAGCGATCCGTTCCTTCGTCCCTGAGGCACTGGATATCGACACTTGGGATGGGCAGGCATGGGTTGGCATTCTGCCCTTCCGTCTTGGCGGAATACGGTTGAAATATATGCCTTCCCTGCCCTGGATGCGATCGTTTCCCGAGATTAACGTTCGTACATATGTCCGGTCGGGCGGAGAATCCGCCATCTTTTTTTTGTCCATGGACGCTTCCCATCCCCTGCTCGTTCCTATCGCCAAGCAGTGGTACCGGCTTCCGTACCATCAAGCGAAGATGCGCTTCCGCACGGACGGCCGGACCATTGCGTTTCAAAGCCGCCGGTGGTCCGCTTCCCTGCCGGAAGAAGCCTTCTGCGCCACGTACCGTCCTGTCTCCGCCCCGTTCGCCGCCCGGCAAGGAACGATCGAATATTGGCTTATGGAGCGTTATATTTACTATTGCCGATGCGGCCGCAGCGGCGGACTGTACCGGGGTGAGGTAGTTCACGCGCCATGGGAGCTGCAAACGGCCGAAGCGGATTTGAGTTGTCATGCATTGACGCGAGGATTCGGATTGGAGCTGGGAACTCCCGCCCTGCTCCACTACTCCCGGGGAACCCGCGCCCTTATCGGACCGCTCGGCAAAGCGTGGAACCAGCCGTAACGAAAGCTACGGCTTTATTTTTTTGCGGAATGCCCCAGCCGCAACAAGCAGCAATGGGAACAGCAGGCCGATGGTGATGGAATAGACTGGCCATACTTTTTCATCCCATTGCAACTGATAAGCGGAACTGGGATACGTAAACAAGGACAACGGCACCATGAGAAGGCCAAGCGGGATAACGAGCACTCGCTCGTCATCCAATTTCAACAATTGAGCCATCCCCTTTACAGAAGCATAAAAATAAATGACCGTTTTGAAATAAAGCGCGATAATCCAAAACGCAGCCACAATGACTTCGATGCGCGTTATAAAATTGGCGATATTGATTCGTTTGGCAAGCGCATAGCTGGGGTAAAATTGACGTGCCGTCTGCTCCGCCCCCAGTACCCCGACGCACGCGGCAGTTACAGTGAGCAAGAACATCCCTCCGACGATGCTTCCGAGCAGAAAAGCCCCCGACGCTTTCGTTCCCCCTTGAACCTCCGAAGGATAGATCATCAAAAAAAAGACGAGTGGAAACGATGTGTAGCTCATATAGGAAAATACGCCTTTCAAGATCGGTAAGATTCCTGCTTCAAAAACGGGCTGGAAATGTTCAGGCTGGATTTTGGGCGAAACGAACACGATTAGAGCGGCAAATAGAACGACAACGACCGGAAATAACACTTCAGCCGTGAGAGCCAGCGTTTTAAGACCAAGAAGAAGACCCACAACCACGATCAGAGTGAACATGATATGAATCATGTATTCGGGCGTCGTACGCATCACTTGCGTGATCATGAAATTGCCCATGTAATACACCAGAGTTGAAGATCCTAAGAGGTAGCAAGCGGTAAACGAAACGACAGAGACGATGGTGCCCATCCATTTGCCGAGCAGCCGACGACTGATTTCCACATAGGTCAAATCGGGATAACGATGAGCCACTCGCATGAGCAATAAAACGATAAGCAGCCCGGTCCCTATTCCGGCTACGATAGGAATCCATGCCCCTTGCTTCACATCCCTCGCGGCTGCCGACGGGATAAACAGAATGGAGCTTCCGATAGAAAATAAAATGACCAGAATCAGGAATTGACGGCGCGTCATTTTGTCGCTGCGGCTCATCGTTTCACTCCCTTCACCTCATAATCCGATAAGCTACGGAATTTTTTTCTTGCGTATGGTCCCGACGGCAAGCAGCAGCAGCGGAAAGAACAGACCGGACGTCATCACCCAGAACGGCCACGTCCGATCATCCCACTCCTGCTGATAAGCGGAATTGTGATAAACGACCATAGACAATACTGCAGCCAGAACTCCAAGGGGAAGCACAAGCGCACGTTCGTCGGACAGTTTCAATAGTTGGGCCAGTCCCTTCATCGTGGCGTAAAAGTAAACGATCGTTTCGAAAAAAAGCGTGATGATCCATATGGCGGCAACAATGACTTCAATGCGCGTAATAAATTCCGCGATGTTGATTCTTTTGGCGAGCGCATAGCTGGGATAAAACAACCGGGCTGTCGTTTCAGCCCCCAATACCCCGATACAGGCCGCAGTAACAAGAAGCAGCAGCATTCCTCCGATGAGGCTTCCCAGCACAAATGTCATTGAGGCTTTAGTTCCCGTCCGAACGGAAGAGGGATAGATCATTAAAAAAAAGACAAGCGGGAAGCCCGCAAAACTGACATAGTCCAAAGTAATTTTCAGTATCGGCGTAACTCCCGCTTCCCAGACCGGTTGAAAATGTTCGAGTTGAATTTTGGGAGAAACGAAACCGATTAGAGCGGCAATCAGCACGGCAACGACCGGAAACAATATTTCCGCTGTACGGGCCACCGTTCGAGGACCAAGAAGAAGACCCATGACCAAGAGGGCAGAAAATATGATATTGATGATGTAGTCGGGGGTCGTGGCCATAATTTGTGTTGTAACGAAGTGGCCCATATAATACACCAGCGTGCAGACCCCGCCGATAAAAGCGGTCAAGATCCACATCAAGGACACGAGAGTACCCACCCATTTTCCAAGCAACAGGCTATTGATTTCAACAAACGTCAGCGTAGGATAGCGATGGACGGTTTTCATGAGGATGAATAGGATAAGGCAGCTGCATCCCATTCCCGTAATGATGGGGATCCATGCCCCTTGCTTCATGCCAGCCGCAGCATTCGAAGGAATAGCCAAGAGCGAGCTCCCGATCGTAAAGAGGATCACCATAAGCAGAAATTGCCTGACCGTTATTTGTTTGTCGCCATTCACCGCTTCACCCCCCCAAACCGGCCGACGTCACGAATTGTTTTTTCTGCGCATCGTCCCTTTTTTCCGTATGATCCCCATGGCAAGCAGCAGTAAGGGAATAATTAATCCTGAAGTTCCCACATACAGCGGCCATATTTTCTCATCCCACAATTGACGGTAAGCGGCACTGGGATAAAACATGCGCGCGAAGACGACGGACAGAAGTCCCAGGGGTAACAAAAGCGCACGTTTGTCCTGAAGCTTCAGCAATTGAGCCAAGCCCTTCATGCCCGCAAAAAAATAAATCATTAGCTTAAAGTAAAGAGAGAGGAACCAAAGCGTCGCCATAAGTACTTCAATTCGCGTGATAAAATTGGCGATATTGATTTTTTTTGCCAGCGTATAGCTGGGATAAGCCTGTCTGGAGGTGCCCTCCGCCCCAAGCACCGCAACGCATACCGTCGTAATCGTCAGCAAAAACAATCCGCCGACGATATTTCCAATCAACATGGCTTTGGAAGCCTGATCAGGTTCTTTGACACAGGGCGGATAAATCATTAAGAAGAAAACCGCCGGAAACGTAGAGAAGCCCAAATACGAGATGCAGGACTTGATCAACGGCTTGACTCCGACGGTAAAAGCGGGCTGTAAATGCTCCAGCTTCATGTTGGGCGATACGGCCAAAATCATCACGATGAATAACGCGGTAATCAGCGGAAACAAAACCTCCGCTGCGCGAGCTACCGTTCCGAGCCCAAGATACTGGCCCCAAATGGCTACGACTACAAAAAGAATATTTGCTGCGATGACCGGTGTGGCGGGCATAATTTGACGCGTCACGAAGGTTCCGGCAAAATCGATCAACGATACGCCTCCGACCGCAAACGTACTCACAATCAAAAAGAACGAAACGATGGCGCCAAGCCATTTTCCTAGAAGCTTCTCGCTAATTTCCACCAGAGTCAGACCGGGATACAGGCCAGCCACACCATTGTACATGCAAACGAGCAGAAAGCTTAACCCTATTCCAGCAAGGATCGAAATCCAGGCATCCTGTTTGGCAGCCGCTGTGGCTCCTCCGGGCACGAACAGGACGGAGCTGCCGATCGTAAACAAAACGACGAGCAGCATTAACTGCCTGGAGGTGATCTGATTATCCACGTACCATCACCACGCTATTCCGACGGTTTTAATATTCCGAATACATAATCGCTCACGGGTTTGTACAGGTACGCAATCCAATCCAACGGGTTCGGGACATTCAACCGCAGGCTTTTGGCGATGCTTAAACCGAGACCGAGTGCCAGCAAGAGCGAAAAGACCCATAGTTCCTTCTTTCTTTTTGTCCGCACAAGCGACGGCACTTCCAGCCAAACAATTACCGCGCCCACAGCAAGAATACCAGCAATGGCCATCATGACTTATTGCTCCTCTTTCTTTTTCATATCATTGATGAAGGAATTGGTCTGTGTGCCGGTCCGCCTGATTTTGACATCGATGGAAAGCTCCACAGGCAAATTCACAAATTCCTGCCGCCAGTTTTTCTTAAGCTGTTTCCATGCTTTCGGATTCGAACGGTGAATCGCGCTCCCAAAGCCGAAAATGTCCGATCCGAACGTTTTCTGAGCTTTGTTGATCACATGCTGCAAAGAAGCCGTCAGCTTTTTTTTCAATTCTTTTTCCAAGCCGTGCAACGTTTCCGGCTTATTCAGCTCGATAACGCACTTGACCTCCGTGACGTCCGCTTCCATATAAAGCTTCACTTTCGCTTCGGGCTTTCCGTTTTTAACCACGCCTTTCATTTTGCTATTGACGCGGCTCACGATAAGATCCAAGGTGCCTTTTTTCGGACAGGCCAAGCTTTCCACCGTGCTCTTTACTTTACCGATGATATAGTTGTAATCCCGGCTCTCGGTTTCATTCAGCCAGCCCACGAGCTTGTCGTCTTTAAAAACTCCAGTAGACGAAAACTTGAAATGGGTATAGTCGTTGCTCTTCAACGCATTGCTCATTTTCTCTCCCGTTTGCTTGCTTCCGGTCGTTTCCACCCCTGTCAGTACTGCGGCTTTCCCCGGGCTGATCAAGTCGGACAACAGATCGTCCAAATACACGTTAGCCGTCTCTCCTGTGACTTTCTTGTTCCAATCCATCGATTTAAAAATTTTGTTCGACTGCGATTTTTCCGTATGCGTGACGATGCTTAGGATTTTTTCGGCTTGCTCTCCCTTCGCAATCAAAATATAAAAATCGGCGCGAAGCTCATTGTCTCTTGAAAAAAAATCGAGGATGTCTCTAATACCTTCCCTTGCCACTTGCTCGCTGATGACCAAAATCCGCAAATGGGATAAGTAAAAATATCTCGGAGACGACCGGACCATCTTGCGAATCGCCTCCACCATGGAAGGCGCCGTCGCACGAAATATGGCGGTGGGAGTGCCGGTGCTCCCGCCGCGCTTGGAAACCATGGCTTCGGGTACGACGACTTGCGCGGACAGCTTGTATTGGTCGCCGCTTTTATCGATCCCTATGCCTCCGACAATGGATAAGTCGTTCAGCTCTCTGCGGCTCCAACAGCCGGCAAGCAGTGCTCCCATCAGCAAGAAGCACAGGGATAGTAGAATCATTCGCCGCACGGCCGCTCCCCCTTTACCCTTGATTTTGTTCTCCTCCGTCCTGACGCCCCGGATCGGATGCATTGCCTTTCTGCTGCCGCCATAGGTTGCGGGGACGCAATGCTTCAGGCCGGGTATACATCTGCCACCAGGGGACCCGAACAATCGCGTCCTTTTGATCGGCCAGCTTAAACGGCGCCATAGGCGACAGGTATGGAACGCCGAACGAGCTCAAATGGCACATGTGCAGGACAAGGGCGATGAGCCCGACGATGATCCCGAATATCCCGAAGGACGCCCCTAATGCCATGTATCCAAAACGAAGCATCCGAATCGAAATCCCCATATCAAAGCTTGGAAAGATGAATCCTGATATCGCCGTAATCGATACGATGATGACCATCGCCGGGGAGACCAATCCCGCATCTACCGCAGCCGATCCCAGTACAAGTGCGCCTACGATCGATATCGACGTTCCGACGGCTCTGGGCATCCGTATCCCCGCCTCGCGCAAAAGCTCAAACGTGACTTCCATCATGAGGGCCTCGATGAAAGCCGGGAACGGAATGCCCTCGCGCTGAGCGGCAAGGCTGACCAGCAGGGAAGTCGGAATCATCTCCTGATGGAAGGTTGTGATCGCAATATAAAGCGAGGGCGCAAGCAGCGATATCACCAATGCCACATACCTAAGCAGGCGAACTAGCCCATAGTCGGCCCGATGGTAATAATCCTCTGCAGATTGCATGAACTGCGCGAACACCGCCGGTACGATCAATACATACGGCGTTCCGTCGATCAGGATGGCGACACGTCCCTCAAGCAGTGCAGCAGCCACGGAATCTGGCCGCTCCGAATTCCTTACGGTCGGAAAAACGGAGTATTTGCTGTCCTGAATAAACTCCTCAATATAATTGCTTTCCAAAATGCCGTCGATATTAATTTGTCCGAGTCGATCGCGAACTTGACGGATGATATCGGCGTCGACGATGCCTTCGATGAACATGATGCTTACATCTGTTTGCGTCACACGTCCGATTTGTCTCGTTTCCACCCTGATGTCCGGACTTTTGATTTTTCTCCGGATCAGGGCGATATTGGTTTGAATCGCTTCGGTAAAGCCCTCCTGCGGTCCGCGGACAACGGTTTGGGATGTCGGCTCCGTGACGTTTCGCCGCTGACCTCCGCTGGTATCGACCGATAGCGCCTGGTTGCAGCCTTCGATCAATAGAATGGTATGCCCTACAAGCACGGCTGATTTGACCGCTTGGAAATGCCGAGTGAGCTTGATATCACCGACAGCAAACGGAAAATGCCGTAAAATCCACTCGATATTTCCTGCATTTTTGCGAGGGTCCCCCCACTCGCTCTTCTCCGAATGCGTATAAAAGGATTCCATCAGCCGGAAAACGGATTGTTCTTCTGTAAGGCCGGCAATGAAGACGAAGGCGCACGGAATTTCGTTATCCGGTCCTATCATCATTTCCCTTACGATCAGATCGGAGCTGTACCCGAGCTGCTGCCGCAGCTCTTGAAGATCGGCCTGCAGAAGGCCGCTGAGCGGCAAGTTGTCGTTGGACTTGGCTTTGCTGCCCTCCTGCTGTCCGGTTTGCTGCGAGGCCGGCAAACGATTCATGCCGCTTTTGTTTTTGCGAAAGAAAAATTGCACGGTTCCTCGACCTCAAATCTTAAGTGTTGCCATTATTATTCATCCTCTACAGTTACTTTATTCCACTAAGATGCATATGGACGGATAAACGAACAAAATATAACGATGTACATGGGAAGGGGGAACGATCGTGCATTTTTCTTCATTGAGCGCTCGCCAGTTTATGTTTTTGACGGCGTTGTTCGTTATTGGCGATACGATTTTGTACGTTCCCTCCAATGTCGCTTTTGTCGCCGGACAGGACGCCTGGATTTCCGGCTTGATTGCTAGTTGTGCCGGTTTTTTGTTGGTTTCGCTGTACGGAATATTAGGTAAGCAATACCCTCGTATGCTGCTGATCGATATTTGCGAAAGCGCGTTCGGACGCTTCCTTGGCAAGGCGGTCGGCCTGTGGGTGATTTTGTTCTTCTTTATCGATTCCGGAGTGCTTCTTTGGCAAATCGGCGATTTTATGTCCACTCATATCCTGATGGCCACACCGATCCAGGCCTGCCTGATCCTGTTTATCGCGATTATTGTCATGGGGGTCCGCTTAGGGCCGGATGTGCTCGGGAGGGCTTCCGAAATTATTTTCGGGTGGAGCGTGGTGCTGTTCGTCCTGTTCGTGGTGATGCTTTCTCCCAATTTTGAAGGCCGTCACATTCAGCCGTTAGCTGAGAACGGGCTCAGTCCGATCGTTCGCGGTTCGTTTTTATTAGTCGGATACTATTTAGAAAGCTTCATCCTGATTTCCCTTTTTCCATATTTCAAACCTACGGGGAACCTATCCAATGTTTTGCGGAAGGGGATGCTGATCGGCTCATCCGTCTTAGCCTTGACGATCCTGACTTGTATTTTGGTGCTCGGAAAAGACATTACCGTCATAAATATATTTCCCACCTACATCTTGGCGCAGAAAATCAGCATCGGCGGCATTCTCGAACGAATCGAAGTCGTTATTGCCTCCATCTGGATCTTTACCCTTTACTTCAAATTGTCCCTTTGTTTCCACGCCGCGATCCGGGAAACGGCACAGTTGTTCAAAGTAAAAGATTACAAAATATTATCGTTCCCCTCGGCTGTTCTGGTCGTCGCAGCTTCTCTGATCCTTGTCCCAAACGTCTCTTATTTCAACACGCTCATTATCCAAACCTGGTGGCCTTATACGTTAACTCAGGGGCTGCTTCTGCCGCTGCTGCTGCTCGGCATTCCTAAAGTCAAGTCGCTTGTTTCCGCAAGCAAGCGATAACGGACGCAACGGGTGCCGTTTCTGGCTGTCAAGTTCATGCGCATGTCTGAACATGAATACAATGGGAGGAAACGGAAAAAGCGGCAGAGGAGGTCATACGAATGACCACAACGCTTACGGGACGCGTTGTCCGCCCGGGAGATCCCGGTTATGAGGACGCACGGATGAATACCAATGCCCGGTTCTCGAAATATCCGGCGGCCATCGTCTTTTGCGAGCATGTCGAGGATGTCGCGAATGCGGTCCGCTGGGCGCGGAAGTACGGCTATCCGCTCCGCGTGCGCAGCGGCCGGCACTGCTACGAGGATTTTACGCTCGCAGACGGCGGAATCGTCATCGATGTCAGTCCGATGAACGGCGTGTGGCTCGATCCGGAGAAGAGGACCGCTGTGGTCCAAACCGGCATCCGTCAGCTCCCGCTTTATGAGACGCTGTGGCAAAAGGGCGTCACCGTTCCGGGCGGTACATGCCCGACCGTCGGGATCGCAGGGCTGACGCTTGGCGGCGGATATGGCTTTCTCTCCCGGCTGCTCGGACTGACCTGCGACCAGCTGTTGGAGGTTGAAACGGTGCTTGCGAGCGGCCAAGTGATCCGTGCCAATGACCGTGAGCATGCGGATTTGCTCTGGGCCTCCCGCGGCGGAGGCGGCGGGAATTTCGGCATCGCCACTTCGTTCACATTTCGGGTATACCCGGTATCGAACGTTGCCATCTACCGGATCGCCTGGCCTTGGCGGGATCTGCCGCTGCTGCTGAACGCATGGCAGCATTGGGCGCCGTCGGTCGACGAACGGCTGACCCCCTCTCTCGTGCTGTCGGCAAGCTCGAATGAGTATTGCTATTCCTCCGGTCAATATGTCGGACCGGAACGGCGGCTCCGCGAGCTGCTCGCTCCGCTGCTTTCGGTTGGAACGCCCCTGGAAATGGAAATCATGACCGTCCCTTATCTTGAGGCGATGTACCGTTTCGGCGGTTTGAAAATGGAGCATGCGCAGTGGCAGATGACTCCCGAGCACCGGCACCGGTTCAAAAACAGCGGCGCCTTCGTGTACCGTCCTCTGCCGCCTCAGGCGATATCGACGATTGCCTCTTTCCTTCATGCGGCCCCGAGTCCGCTCTGCATGATCGTGTTCGAGAGCCTGGGGGGCCATCTGGGACGTATTCCCCCTCATGCAACCGCATTCGTACATCGCCGGGCAAGCTTTCATATGCAGTATATTACCCAATGGGACGATCCGGCGGCGGACAAAGCGCATCTCCGCTGGGCCGAAGGCATTCGGAAGGCATTGCTGCCTTATACGTTAGGCCAATACGTCAATTACCCGAATGTCTTCGATCCCAACTGGGCGCAGGCGTATTACGGCTCCAATCTTAACGCGCTGCGCCGGATCAAGCGGAAATACGACCCGGATAACGCGTTTCGTTTCGCGCAAAGCATTCCGCCGTTGTAAAACGCTTGCAACGACATACCCCGTTGTGCTATAGTATTACTCCTGTCCATTTTTGGGAATTCATAACACGAACGGAGGTACGGACCCATGGAATCCGGTCTGCAAAGCGCTTACTTGGAGGAAAAAGAACGGCTGGAGCACACCATACAAGAAATGGAAAGGCATCTTAAGGCACTACAGGCTATACCGCCCTATACGGGACACGACATGACGGAGCAGGTGCTGGAGTCGATCCGCGAAAACAAGCGGCGCAGCTTGGCGCACGCGCTGCCCGAGCCTTACTTCGGCAGACTGGATTTTCACGAAACGGGAAAGCCCGGTCCGGCCCCGCTCTATATAGGCAAGTCCGGCGTGGAAAAATCGGACTCTCCCGAGTTGATGGTGATCGATTGGCGCGCTCCGGTAGCGAGCCTTTTTTATTCGTTCACGGGAGGCACCGAAGCGGCCAGCTACGATTCGCCAGACGGCGTCGTACAAGGGCTCGTCTACTTGAAGCGCAACCTCGTGATCCGCAAGCAAATTTTACAGCGCGTAGTCGATACGTTTGACCGCGAATCGGACGCGATGGCGGTCACGGACGAGTTCCTGCTGTACCGGCTCGGCGAGAACAAGGACAATAAGCTGCGCGACATCGTCTCGACGATTCAGGCGGAGCAGGATGCGATCATCCGGGCCGGCAAAAACCATGCGCTCGTCATTCAAGGCGTCGCCGGAAGCGGGAAAACGACCGTAGCCCTGCACCGGCTCGCTTACCTGCTCTATCAATACCGGGATCAAGTCAAAGCGGAAAAAATGATCATTTTCGCCCCTTCCCGCATGTTTCTCGATTATATTTCCGGCGTTCTTCCAGAGCTTGGCGTCGGGCATATCCAGCAGACTACCTTCGCCGACTGGGCGCTGGAGCTGCTGGACCACGAGGTCAAACTGGCCGATCCGGCACAGGCGCTGCGGCATTGGTTCGCCGTCGGCGCGGCTCGTCCGGTCATGGACGATACGGCGCCCGGCCGGTTTAAGGGCTCGCTCCGCTTCATGCAGTGGCTGGACGGGCTCTTGAACGCATACGAGCAGCAGGCGGTGCCGCAGACGGATTTTGTTCCGTGGGACGGCGCCAAGCTCCCGTACCGCACCATCCGCGATTGGTACGCGGTAGAATACAAGCACGAGCCGCTGATGAAGCGCCGCGAGCGGGTGCTCGCCCGGATCAAGCGTTGGCTGGAGATGGAGCTGGATAAAGTATGGGAAGTCCACCTGAAGAAGGACTACAAAAAGCGCGGCTCTACCCGTCTTCGCGATTACGCCAAGCAGTGGACGGCCTATACGCCGTTCGGCTTCTACAAGGAGCTGTTCCGCACGGCGGAGTCCGGCGCCCTGCCCTTCGTTTCCGAGGCGGATGAGCGGTTCATTCCCGAGGACCTGCGCCAATCCACACTCACGGCAGCCAAGAAGAAGCAGGTACAGCCGGAGGATTTCGCCCCTCTGCTCTATATTCGCCAGCGCTTCGAAGGCATTCACGGCGATCTGCGCTTCGATCATACCGTCATCGACGAAGCGCAGGATTTCTCGCCATTCCAGGTGGCTCTGCTGGCGCTGCACACGAAGAACGGTTCGTTCTCGATTCTCGGCGATTTGTCGCAAGGCATCCACGCCTATCAGGGCGTTCGGGATTGGCATGAGCTGCTGTCATTGTTCCCTGAAGAGAACCGCGCGTACTTTACGCTGAATCGCAGCTACCGGTCAACGATGGAGATCATCTACTTCGCGAACGAAGTACTGAAGCGCGGGCTTGCCGAGCCGCCGGCGCTGGCCGTGCCGGTATTCCGCAGCGGCGAGCCGGTCGAGCTCGCGCAAGCGGACGGCCCAGCGCTGGCGCTGCGGCTCGCCGGAGTCGTACAGGAACACCGGCCGCGCGAGGGCGCAGGCACGCTGGCCATTCTCGCCCGCACGGAGGAGCGGTGCCGCGAGCTGCACGCGCAGCTGCTCGCCGCCGGATGCGACGGCGTGAACCTGATCGTCCCGGGCCAGCAGCAGTACGAGGGCGGCGTCTCCGTCGTTCCGGTGTATATGGCCAAAGGGCTCGAGTTCGATTCCGTCCTGCTCGTGGACGTCGATCCGGTTCATTACGCGCAGACAGCGCAGGACGCGAAGCTGCTCTATGTCGGCTGCACCCGGGCTCTGCACGAGCTGAAGCTGTTTTATTCGGGCGAGCCTTCCCCGCTGATCGCCGGTGTTCAAGGCGATTTTGTGAAGGCCGGACTGTAATTTCTAGGGGTCGGGAATCTGCTTATGATCGCGGCTAAGGGAACTCGCCCGCATCCCGCAATGAAGGCCAGGCGCTCTGCCTGGCCTTCATTGTACCTTTGTCCGAGCGCCATCACTCCGGAGATCGTTTTCCATGATGGCCTGTTCATGAAAATGAGTTGTTTGGTTCTTCACCCAAATGCTGGTTGGCCACATGCATGGCATATTGAATCGGCCGCCTGATGGATTTTCGGTAAGTGGCCATTTCTTTCGACTTGATGAAGCCCTCGTGGCTTGGTTTGGGATTGGCTTCTATCAGCCATACTTGTCCGTTGACATCAATTCCCACATCCAATCCAAACTCTACCATAGAGCCAAACCGTTCTTCCACAACTTCCATCAACCGATGAGCAAGCTCCTCGCATTCCAGCTCAATTTCTTTCGCCTTACGCAATCCGAAACGGGATTTGATGAAAGTCTGAAAGACCAGCGCTTTTCCATCCCCATAGATTAAATTCGTGGTAGGGCTATTTTTAGCGCCTACGCGCAAAACTTTGCCGGTCACTTCCCAGTTTCCAATTTCGTTCTTTTGAATGAGCAATCGAACATCCACGTGTCGACGGGGAATAAGCTGCAAATCCAGTCCCTGCTGGACCATAAATGATCCGGATCGTATTTTTTCAGTTTGCACCCAGCGGTTAATCCGATGAATGACCCCCTGTTTCGTCATGACCGGCGTTACCACGATACGTCCTGATCTTTTTCGCCCTTGAAGCAGGTAGCCGCCGCCAGTTTTCTTGATTTTAAGAACGCTATGCCCGCCGGTCCCATTCCCCGGCTTCACGTAGACTAAGTCATAGTTCTCAATCATCTGATCTAACGCTTGTGGCGAGTAAAGAAGCGTCTTCGGAATCCAGCGCTTTAACTTGTCGGAATCGGCAAACAGCTTCATCGCTTTCCATTTGTAAGTAAATTTATGATTGGCATACACGAACAAATCCTTGCGACGGCGCATATCGCGAAAGGGCTTGTATAGCTTTCGGCAGAAATCGATGACGACATCCGGCCACGGACAAGTCGCTCCCGCCCATTTCCCTTCAGAACCCGGGGTAAAGCCGCGAATCGTCCTGCTTTCTTCGTTTACGTCCTTGTGAGAAAATACGTAGACACTAGCTCCAAGCTTCATACCTTCCGTTACAAGGTCGCTCAAAAACCTGGAGTTCTTAAATAAGTTACCTTCCCGATGAGCGAGAATGCCTACAGTCAGCTTTTTCATACAGGCCTCCGTCTAGTTGTTATGATTCAATATATACCCATAGCCAGCATTGCGTCACGGTACACGCCTATTTTCGTGCGATAGAGGAACTCAGGTAAGCTACCAATCGTATTTGACAATAAAGAAACATTTTTCGACACGAATAAAGCCTATGGCTTCCGCTATATCGGATGAACCTTCGGACTAGTTGCAGATTTCCGCAGAGCCCTCAGATCATGACACGCAAAAAAAGCCGCATTCAGCGGCTTTTAGGCTTACTTATCATGCGACAGCGGCTATTCGAGCAGCTCCCGCAGCTCCGGCACGACATTCGGCGGATGCCCGCCAGTCAGTGCGGCGACGAGATTGCGCGCGGCTAGCATCGCCATATCGAGACGCGTCTTCGCTGTGGCCGACCCGATATGCGGCAGCGTGACCACGTTCGGCATATGCAGCAGCGGATTGTCCGGGCTCGGCGGCTCCGGATCGAACACGTCAAGTCCGGCTCCCCGGATGAGTCCGGTTTGCAGGGCTTGAATCAGCGCCGGCTCGTCCACCGTCTTCCCGCGGGAAGCGTTGATGAAGAACGCCGTCGGCTTCATCATTTCAAAGTGCTCCAGACGGATCATGCGTTCCGTCTCCGGCGTCAGCGGCGTCATCATCACGACGAAGTCCGACTCCCGCAGCAGCTCGTCCAAGCCGCAGTAACGGGCGCCGAAGCGTTCTTCCGTCTCCGGCTTCCGGCTGCGGTTATGATAAAGCAGGCTCATGCCGAAGCCGTCCACCGCGCGCTTGGCAATTGCTTCGCCGATCCGGCCCATCCCGATGATACCAAGCATCTGATGGTGTACGTCCATGCCGAAGAAATCTTCGTCGGTCAGCCCTTTGCCCCGCTGCCAGCGGCCCTGCTTCACGAACGCATCCAGCTCGGGGATACGTCTTGCCGCGGACAGCATAAGCGACAGCACCAGGTCCGCGACCGTCTCGTCCAGCACGTGCGGCGTGTTCGTTCCGATGACCCGGCGGGCTTTCATCGCTTCCAGATCGAAGTGATTGTACCCGACCGAAATGCTGCTGACCGCCCGCAGCTTGGGGGCATGGTCCAACAGCTCCCGGTTGATCGGGCCTCCGGTCGTCAGCAGCCCCTCCACATCGTGAAGTTCTGCGAGCAGCCCTTGTCTGGATGCGGCGCCTTGGCCGTCCCACATCCGGCACTCGCAGTGCTGCTCCAGATAAGCAAGCGCCTCCTCGGGAATCGCTTTGGAAATGTAAATTTTCGGTTTGCTCATCGAATCGGCTCCTCTCCGAACTTATGCCTGCGCTGCCGCTTGAACCGACTGCTCCTGTGGCGAAAGCACTTCGTTCAAGCTGCCCGAACGGTACCCTTTCAAGTCCATCGTCACGTAGGCGTAGCCGATCTCCTTCAGCTTCGCGTGAACCGTTTCGGCGACGGCCAGCACGTCCGCCAGCTCCGATGCGGGCACCTCGATCCTCGCCAGCGTATCGTGCTGGCGCACGCGCACTTGGCGGAAGCCGAGCTGAATCAAGAAGTCTTCCGCCTGGTCGATCATAGACAGCTTCGCCGCCGTGATCGCTTCCCCATACGGAATACGCGAAGACAGACAGGCGAACGACGGCTTATCCCACGTGGCGAGCCCGAATTTGCGGGACAGATGACGGATTTCCGACTTCTTCAGGCCCGCTTCCAGCAGCGGTGCCCGAACGCCTCGTTCATGAGCGGCCTGCAGCCCGGGACGGTGTTCCCCGAGGTCGTCGGCGATGGCGCCGAACACGACATGCTCATACCCGCGCGCGTGGGCGATCGGAATCAAATGATCGAACAGCGAGTTTTTGCAAAAATAGCACCGGTTCGTCGGATTTTCCGCGTACCCTGGAATATCCAGCTCGCTGGTGTGAATGACCTCATGCGGCGCACCCAAGCTCCCGGCAAGCGCGATCGCCTCCAGCTTCTCCCGTTCGGGATACGTCTCCGAATCGGCTGTAATGGCAAGCACCCGGTCCTTGCCCATAAATTCAAGCGCCGCCTTGAGCAGAAAAGCGCTGTCCACCCCGCCGGAGAACGCGACGACGACTTTGTTCATCGACTGCAAAATGTCCCCGAGCTTGGCGTATTTTTGATCTATAACTTGCTCTATGGTTGCCATAGGTCCAGCCTCCCTTTTGCGCAAGCCGCGGCGTCAGTTGATCTGGTTGCACACGTTTGCAATCTACGGCTATATACCGCTTCATACCCATTTATTATAGACCGTTTTTCCTTTCGGAAAAAGGTGTATTTTTTCGAAGGCCCGGCTTCTCCCCCACCTGAACGGCAAAAACAGCCTGTCCCGCTGCGGAACAGACTGCTCGCCTCGCCATTTTATTCGCTTAACAGCTTTTGAATGTCTCCCTCGATGGCCGCGGGTTCCGTGCGCGCAGAGTACTGCTTGACGACCTCTCCTTGACGGTTGACCAGAAACTTCACGAAGTTCCATTCGATATCCCCGGTCCGGTAAGGCTCGGGCACGTGCGAGACCAAATACTGATACAGCGGATGCGCGTGCTCTCCCTTAACATCGATTTTGGCAAAGAGCGGGAACGTCACGTTATAGCGCGTTTCGCAGAACTGTGCGATCTCGGCCTCCGTCCCGGGCTCCTGACCGGCAAATTGGTTGCACGGAAAGCCGAGCACGACCAGACCTTGGTCCTTATAGGTTTCATACAGCTTCTGAAGTCCTTCGTAATGCGGCGTCAAGCCGCAGGCGCTCGCCGTATTGACGATCAGCAGCACGCTGCCCCGGTAGTCCGACAGCGGCTTGTCCGCGCCTTGAATCGTTGTCGCCGAAAAATCGTAAACCGACATGTCCCATCGCTCCTTTTTCCATAAATGCCCTGAACTCTATTGTAGCATGAAGCGGTTTGGAATGAAAAATCCGCACGATCATTAGAGAAAAGAGCCGCGGTCTGCTACAATATGAAAATGGATGTCACAGGAAAACATAACGATCGAGGGAGGGAGCGTCTCCGTCCTATTCTCCTACCAGCCTGACGGCTGCAACGTTCGGACGGGATGCGACGATGGATATGAACGAGCTGGAATCGATACGCCATAAACTGGAGCAAGCGATCGGGCATTTGGAAGCCCGCTTTCTCGAACGTGAAGAACTGATCCGGGTGCTGCTGCTCGGTCTGATGGCCGGCGAGAACGCCCTGCTGATCGGTCCGCCCGGCACCGCTAAATCGCAGCTCGCTCGCGCCCTCTCCCAATTGTTCGGAAGCGGACGCTGGTTCGACTATTTGCTGACGCGCTTCACGACGCCGGACGAGATGTTCGGTCCGGTATCGCTGCAACGGCTCAAAGCCGATCAATACGTCCGGCAGACGGACGGTTATTTGCCTGCGGCGGACTTTGCTTTTCTCGACGAAATCTTCAAGGCGAACAGCGCCATCTTGAACGCGCTTCTGTCCATCCTGAACGAACGGGTGTTTTTTAACGGACAGGAGAAGCAAAGCGTGCCGCTGCTGTTTCTGATCGCCGCTTCCAACGAGCTGCCGGAGGAAAACGAACAGCTCGCCGCGCTGTACGATCGCTTCCTGATCCGCTACGAGGTCGGGTACTTGAAGCAAATGTCGAGCTACGAGAAAATGTTCCAGCTTCCGGACGAGCCGCTCCCTGCCCTGCTCTCGCTGCGGGATATCGAGACCGTACGGCGGGCAAGCACGGATGTCGTCATCCCCGAAACGCTGATTTATATGCTGTATCAACTCAAGACCGAGCTGGAAGCGAAGGAATTCGCCTTGTCCGACCGCCGCTGGCGCAAAATCGGACAGGTATGGAAAACGTCGGCCGCGCTGAACGGACGACACGAGGTCAACGTGTGGGATACCGTGTACACCCCGCATATGCTGTGGGATCTGCCGGAGGATTTCGGCACGCTGAAGGAGATATTTCAGAAGGTGTTTCAGGAGGGGCTCAAGCAGGAGACGGAAAAGGAGCTGCCTCTCCGCCGCTACGACCGGATCGCCAAGCATTGGCTCGAAGAAGAAGACGCGCTTCATGCGTTTCAGTTCAAAAAAGAAGTCGGCGGCCGGTTGAGCAAGGAGGAACAGGATAAGGCGAGAGCCAATCTGGAGGAGTGCCGGCTGGAGCTGGAGGACAAGGCGCGGGAGCTGCAAAGCAAGCTGGTCCAATGGCTGCAGCGAGAAAAGGACTTACCCGGTTACATCCGCAACCGCAATTTCCTGCTGCTGCAAACAGCTGAGTATGCGGTGAAATATACGCACCTGCGCATTCAGGGCGAACGCATTTTGCAATCGATGCAAGGGCTGTACCGGACGCTGTTCGACCGCGAAATTCCGGGCGTTCAATACGACTATACACTCTAGAAGCCCGATGAATGAACATGCCGCGGCGCAAGCGGAGCATTCACCGGACTTCCTCGGCAGCGAGGTGATTCGGCATGATTATCCGGTCGGCAAAAATCGACCGCTACGTATTTGACGGGTACGTCCACTCCTCTCGCGCCGCGCAGGAGTGGATTCGCGAGGCCAAGGCGCAAACGCCATGGTTTTCGGTGGAGCTGTTTGCCGATTTTTTCATGTGCTTCTATTTGGCCCGCCCCGAACTGGACCGCAGCCAGGAGGCGACGCCGTTCCATCGCTGGCTCGTGGCGGAGCTGCAGAAGCAGTTCTTCTACCGCGCAATCCACCCGCGGACGACAGGCGAGGTCAATGCCTCGTTCAAAACGGCGCTGAAGGCGCTCATGTGGCTGACGCAAACGTTCGAGGACGAAGTGAAGCGGCGCAAGCAGGAGGAGCAGCAGCTTCGGACGATCGGCCTAAGCGAGAGCCGTCAAGGACAAGGCGATGACCAACCGCAGGTGCAGGAGCGCTTGAACGAGAAGCAGATCGAGCAGCTGCGGCTCGTCGGTTACACGCTGCAGCGCGGCAAGCGCAACGTCGAGGAGAAGCAGGCGGCGCTGGACAGCCGGCCGCTCGTGGAAGCGGAGATCGGCGCGCTGAAGGAACGTATCCGTTCGCTGCAGGAAGAGATGCGGACCGACTTCGTCCGGCGCGACAAGCTCCGGCAGAAGCTCCAGAAAGCCGAAGCCGAGCTCGGCGAGCGCGAGAAGCGGATTGAGCGGCTGGAGCGCCGCGACCGGGAGACGCTGCGGGAGCTGGAAGCCCAGCTCGGCGGCTGGCTCAACCGGGCGCTGCAGGAATCGCTCGGCCGCGAAGAGAGCGAAAGCTTGAACCTGTTCGAGCTGCTGCAGGCGAGCCAGCGGATTGCCAACCGGCGCTGGGGCAGCGATCTCGGACGGCTGCACCGGCAGCAGTACGCGAATTACCTGCAATGGGTCGAAAAGCTCAAGCGTCACCCTGAGCTCGTCGCCTTCTTACAAGAAGTCGGGCGGAATGTGCAGCATTTGAAGGCACAGCGCCGGAAAATCCGGTCGCCGCGCATCCCGGAAAGCTACGACGACCTGCGTCAGTCCGGGGATATTACGCATATGCTGCCGAGCGAAGCGAGTCTGCTGGCCGACGAGGACTATGAAGCGTATTTTATGGTCAAATGGCTGGAGCGCAAGCTGCTCACCTATAACGTCACGGGCTGGACACAAGAGCCCCTGAAAGGGCCGGTCGTCTGCATGCTCGATACGTCCCATTCGATGCGCGGCAGCAAGCTGCGGCTCGCCCAACTGTTCGTCGCTACGTTCGCCGCCTTCAGCCTGCTGGAGAAGCGCGACTTTCGGCTGCTGCTGTTCGGCGCGCGCGGCGAGCTGGTCGAGCACCCGCTCTACTGGCGCAAGCCCGACTGGCCGGCGTTCTACGCCTTGTCCCAGCTCGCCTTCGGCGGCGGCACGCACTTCGACGCCCCGCTGCGGCGCGGCATCGAGCTCGTGTCCGCCGAGCCGCGCTACCATGACGCCGATTTCGTCATGGTGACCGACGGCGTCGGCGCAGTCTCCCCGCCCGTCCGCGAAGCGCTGGCCGAGCTCGGCCGCTCGAAGCAGGTGCGCCTGCATTCGCTGATCGTCGGCACGGCGCGCCAGCATCTCGCCCAACGCTACGAGATCTTGGGCGTGTCGCATCAAGTGCGCTTCGCCGCCACATGGGAAACGCAGCAAAGCGAAGAGCTGCTGCTGGACGTGCTTAGCACAAAGGGGTAGGAGGAAATTCCCCCTACCCCTTATTGCTTAACGTGCCGCTTCGGTGGCTTGCTTGGCCTTGCTTTGATCGATGGCGATATCCCCCTTCCAGCTCCCTTTGGCTTTGCCGATGCGGTCGATATCCACATTAAGCTTAATCGTTTGCGGTAATGAAGCGCCGCTCGTCACGAAGGCGATCACCCCTTCCGGCTTATCCTTGTCCGCAATGCCCGTCTCGATTTCTTTGCCCGCAGCATCGGTCAGACGAAACGGAAGTTGTTCTTTCCGTTCCGTACCGATAAAGTTGAGCCGGTTGAAACCTTCCACGCCCGTTTCCTGGTAGGTCGGATTGTCCACCTGCTTGCCGTCTTTCTTCCCGTCGGAAATGATCTTCAGCCCGGTCGTATCAAATTCCCAAGGAACGAGCGTACCATCCTGCTTCTCGATCCGGTAATGAACCAGAACCTTGGTATCCTCGACATACACTTCTTTAAAATGTATCGTGATCCCTTGATCCGTTATTTTGCGGTCGATCGGCACCGACAGCCCTTCGGACACCGCGCGTTTTACCCCGCTGCCGACCAATCCGTTAATGTCCGCCTGATCCTTGGCAAAATAAGAGCTGCTGAGCGAATAAGCGCCTGTCGGAATCAGTACGGCTGCCGCAATGCTGAGAGTGATGATCGTTTTTTTCATTTTCTTGTTCTCCTTTTTCTCATGAAATTGTACGAAGGATTGCCTTACCCGCCGATCGACGTCTTCCGGAACTTGCGTCTTGTCGAATTGCTCCGTCAGCGATTGTTTAATTTCGTCCGAGATTGACATGTTCGGAACTAGCCTCCTCTTTTGCTTGAGTGTCCAACCATTGGCGCAACTGCTTCAAGGCCAGATGATTTCTGGATTTGACCGTGCCGAGCGGAATTTGCAGCAGCTCCGCTACCTGCTCGTGCGAAAAATCATAGTAAAACCGGTATATAATCACGATGCGCAGCTTGAACGGCAATTGATTGATCAGGCGCTGCATTTCTTTTTGCGATTCGTTCTCCAGCACCGGTTCCTCCGGCCGTTCCACATGCGGTTCCACGCTCAAACGGTTTTTTTTCTCAAGCAAACGGAATCTTCTCCAAAGCTGCCGCCGCCAGCTATGGATTTGCCGAATGACGATCCCGTTTAACCAGAACAGAAAAGGACGCGTACGGTCGTAGCTTGGCAAGGCCCGCCACAGCTGATAATAAATCTCGCTCACAATGTCGTTGACATCAGCCGGATGAGCCACCAACGCAGCCACCGTCGCATACACTTTGTTCTTGGTCATGCCGTAAATCACTTCAAAAGCGTCCGGATCGCCGTCGATCAGCCGGTCAAGCCAGACGTTCAGTTGTTCGTTATCCATTGGAGGCCTCCCGAAATTGTATACACGATGTATTGGCTCCGTCGCCTCATAAGGTTCACTGGAATTAATAAAAAATAGTTCGCGTTAAAATGTTCATTATACCGCAAATAGCCGGTATCGGAGGTCTGGGGGCACATTTGGCAACGATTGGGTCATTAGCAGGGCTTTTTCGTCCAAGAACGCACATTCGCCTGCAAATCCACACACAGCTCTGGGAGCTACGTACGGATCGCAGGCGAAGAACACATTCCCATAATTTGGTTAGTCTACTAATCTAATAATCCAAATTAGCCAGCTCGTAAATCGCTCTGGCATAAATGACGGTTGCTTTAAGCAGATCCTCGATCTCGATATATTCGTCCGTCTGATGGGCGACGTTTTCTTTTCCCGGAAACAACGCGCCGAACGCGACGCCGTTATCCAGAAAGCTGGCATACGTGCCCCCGCCCGTCGTGAGCAGTTCGGGTTCCAGCGAGGTTTCTTCATGGTAAATAGCCTGAAGCGCTGCGATCATCGGATGATCTTTTGCCACATGATGCGGCTTTTTCAGAATCGGCGGTTCCATGGCAAAACGGTACTTCCCGACCTTGTCGCGAATGGTCTCGACGTGCCGCAGCTCATCCGCCACAAGTGGAAATCTGATATTGAGGTAAGCCAACGAGGGCTCCGACGAGGCCGTATACCGCATAATCCCTACATTCACCGTCAAAGGGCCCATGATCTCGTCTTCGCAATCGATCCCGATGCGCCGCCCCGCGGGATCGTCATAAAAATATTCGTCCAGACAAGCAATAAAATGCTGCGCATCGGGCTGAAACTCGTAGTCCCTTAGAAAATGAACGAGCTTGAGCCCGGCATTCACGCCTAACTGCGGCTCCATGCCATGCGCTGCCTTCCCTTGCAAAGTCAAGACGAGCGTTCCATTTTGGAGGGACGCCGTGCCTTTGAGACGATTTCCACTGCAATAATCGCTAAATTGCCCGGCCAACGCCGCAAGCAGCGGAAGCTCGCCGGTCACCGCAGCTTCCGCCGATTCGGGAACCATATTCGCCGCACTCCCTGAGTGAAAGGAAACTAACTCCACAATCCCTTGTCCCGTCCCCTCTTGTTCGCCGGCATCGCCGCTCTTTTGCAGGACGATTCTCGTATTGATCTGCCCTTTTTCCGCATGAATGATCGGAAAGTCCGCATCCGGCGCGAACCCGGCCACCGGCATCTTCTCGACGCGGCGGTAATATTCCATGCAGCTCATCGTATGCTCCTCGTCCGTGCCGAAGATGATCCGTACCCGATGCTTCAGCGGAAGGCCCAGCTCCTTGACGATTTTCATCGCATAAAACGCCGCCATCGTCGGCCCTTTGTCGTCGATCGCTCCGCGCGCATACAATTTTCCGTCGCGGACCTCCGGTTCAAATGGCGGAGAAGTCCATGGTCCGGGCGCCGGGACCACATCCAAATGACACAGCACGCCGATATAATCGGCGATCTCAGCCGGGCCGTATTCCGCATAGCCTGCATAACCGTCCAAGCTGCACGTCCGCCACTGTTCCCGCTCGGCAAGCCCTAGCATCAACTCCAACGCCCGGGCAATCTCCCGCCCCATCGGCTTGCCCGCTTCGCCGGTGCTAACATCTTTGACGCTCGGGATTTTGAGCAGCTCCACAAGGTCGCGCAACAGCGCTTCTTTTCTTGCCCACACTTCCTCGGTCCAGTTGATGGATTTCACCTTTACTTTTCCCCTTTCATGGTCTTGCGCCTTGCGGCGGCTGAATACGCGGGGCTCGCTCGTCTAACAGCCAGCAAGCGGCCTGATGGGTTTCCGTGATGACTTTCGTTCTTGGCGACAAAGCCCGGCATACTTCCATGACATAAGGACACCGGGCGGCAAAAGCGCAGCCGGCCGGCATACGGATCAGATCGGGCGGCGTCCCGGGGATGCTCAGCAGCGATTCGGTAGGCTCATGGATTTTCGGCATGGAAGCGAGCAGGCCCCAAGTATACGGATGCTTTGGGTCAACAAAAATTTCGTCCGCCGTTCCGGTCTCGACAATTTGCCCGGCATACATGACGGCTACCCGGTGAGCGATGTTGGCGACGACTCCCAAATCATGCGTAATGAGAATGATGGATGTCCCCTTTTCCCGCTGCAGCTCCTTCAATAAGTCCAAAATTTGCGCTTGAATCGTCACGTCCAGCGCGGTGGTAGGCTCATCTGCGATCAGCACCTTCGGGTTGCAGGCGAGCGCAATGGCAATCACCACACGCTGCCTCATGCCTCCGGAAAATTGATGCGGGTATTGCTTCATCCGCACTTGCGGGTTAGGAACACCGACCTGCCTCAGCAGCTCCAGCGCGATCTCCGCCGCTTCCGATTTGCCGAGCTTCCGGTGCTGCATTAGTCCTTCCATGAGCTGACTTCCTACCGTCATCGTCGGGTTGAGCGACGTCATCGGGTCTTGGAAGATCATCGAAATTTCTGCCCCGCGAATGTCCCGCATTTGCTTATCCGAGCGCTCCGTCAAGTCTTCGCCCGATAACAGAAGCTTCCCGTTCTTGATCCTCCCGAACGGATGCGGCAGCAGCCGCATGATGCCTTTGGACGTGACCGACTTCCCCGAGCCCGATTCCCCGACGATGGCCAGAGTTTCTCCTTTTGCCAGTTCGAAGCTGACCCCGCGGACGGCTTGAATTTCCCCCTTGTAGCTTTGGAACGAAATTTCCAGGTCCTTGACTTCCAAAATCTTCTCCATCCTCGTATCGCTCCTTGTTCTGTCGTTCTCATCAGCTCCATGACGCTTTAGGCTACTTGCGCATTCGGGGGTCCAGCGCATCCCGCAATCCGTCGGCCAATATATTGAAGCCCACCATAATCGCAATAATGATCAAAGCCGGAAACAACAGCAAATAATAGTTCGTGTTCAGCGATTGATACCCCGTGTTGATGAGCACGCCGAGCGAAGCCATAGGCTCCTGCAGCCCCAGACCGATAAAGCTGAGGAACGCCTCCGTAAATATGGCCGAAGGAATCGTAAACATCGTATTGATGACAATGACTCCGACCGTGTTCGGAACGAGATGCGTCAAGATCAGACGCGAGTTGCTTGCTCCCAGCGTACGGGCAGCCAGCACGAATTCCTGCTCTTTTAACTTCAAAATTTGCGCGCGCACCAAGCGGGCCATGTTGACCCAGCCGGTAATGACCATCGCCACAATGATCGTAAAAATGCCCGGCTTCATCGCCATCATCAGCAGAATGACGACAATCAGGCTCGGCACGCTGACCAAAATTTCGATGATCCGCTGCATGATCGTATCCGTTCTACCGCCGAGCAGCGCCGAGACGGCCCCGTACGCGACACCGATGCACAGATCCAGCGCCGCCGCCAGCAGGGCGATCAGCAGCGAGATGCGCGTGCCCTGCCAAATTCGGACCCACTGGTCGCGTCCGAATTTATCCGTGCCGAGCCAGTGATCGGCATTCGGTCCTTGGTAAGCGGCGCTGTAGTTCGTATCGAAGTACGTATAACGGCTCATCCAAGGGCCAACCACGGCCATGAGACCGAGGAAAAGAAGAAGATACAGACTGACGAGCGCCCCGCGGTTTTGACGCAGCCGCCGCCAGCTTTCCTGAAACGCGTTTAAGGGAGGGCCGGATACGTTCTCGCTTTCGTGAGGATCGACGGCGGTCGGGACGAACAAGCGGTCCAGCTCCCGCGATTCGTAATTCAGCATAGTCACTTCTCCCCTCCCGCCAGACGGATTCTCGGGTCAATGACCCGGTACAGCAGATCGACGATCAGCACAATCAGCACAAAAAACGCGCTGTAAAAAATCGTTACGCCCATAATTGTGGTGTAATCGTTCATTTTGATGGCATCGACAAACAGACTGCCGATCCCCGGTACACTAAATATGCTTTCAATGACCAGCGAACCGGTCAAAATGTTCACGGTGATGGGACCCAGAATCGTAATGACGGGAATCAGCGCATTGCGGATCGCATGCTTCCATACGATGGCGAACGGGCTAAGCCCTTTGGCTTTTGCCAGCACGATATAGTCCTGCTGCAATACTTCCAGCATTTCGTTGCGGATAAACCGGGCAATCAGCGCGATGACGATCAGCGATAGCGCGACGGAGGGCATGATGGAACTGGAATAGCTTTTCCAAAAAGCAACCGGCAGCAGCCCCCACTTCATCCCGACGTAATACTGCAGCAATGCAGCAAAGACGAAATTGGGAATCGATACGCCGATTACCGCAATGAACATCGCGACCGCATCCCACAGCGTATTATGGCGGAGCGCTGCGACCACTCCGAGGATCAGACCGAGCGCAACGCCGAGTACAATCGCCTGGATGCCAATAAGCGCGGATGGAACAAGGCGGTTCAACATAATGTCCAGCACCGGCTGGCCTTTATAGAAAAAGGAAGTGCCCAAGTCGGCCCGCGCCAAATTGCCCATATAATGAACATATTGCTTCCACACCGGCTGATCCAAACTGTATTTGGCGTAGATCTCCGCTTTGGCCGCAGCCGGCAGCAAAGCTAATTTTTCTTCGTCAAACGGCGATCCCGGCAGCTGCTTCATGAGAAAGAACGTCAGCGTCGCAATGATCCACAGCGTGATCAAGATGTATACAGCCCGAATGGCGATATATTTTTTCATTCCAGCACCTCTTTGTACCGATCTTCACACCTTCGCGCCACGTCGGCCTACAGGAAAGGAGAGAAAGAACCCGCTTCCTCTCCTGATTCATCGTCATTTTTTGTCGGCATATTTGAAATCCCACGACGCGCCATAAGGATGATAAACAAGTCCCTCGATATTTTTTTTCTGGAGGAAGGCGTGGCCCTTATAAAATAACGGCGCCACGACAGCGTCCTCGCCGACCAGTATTTTTTCCGCCTGCAGCAGCATTTCCGCGCGCTTCGCTTCGTCGGCTTCCTTCTTGGCTTCCGCAATCAGACGGTCGTACTTCGGATTGTTGTAGTTCCCACGATAAGGCGTGTGGTTGATCCAGAGATCCAGATACGTCATGGCGTCATCGTAATCGGCTCCCCATGCGGTGACGGCCATCTGATAGCTGCTATCGTCCATCAGCTTGTTGCGGGCCTTCTTCGGCATCGACTCGATCTCAATCTCGGCGCCGAGATTTTTCTTGAATTCGCTTTGCAGGAACGTGCCGACATCTTTATTCACCGTGTCATCCAACACCAGCAGCTTGATTTTCGGCGCATGACCGAGCTCCTTCACCCCTTCAGCCCACAGCTCCTTCGCCTTGGCGGCATCCGGCGCGGTCACCTTTCCCTGCATGTCGCGGAACGACTTACTGCCCGCTCCGTTCATAAGATCGGGGATCAGTCCTACGGCTCCCTTCGACCCGTTATTCAAAAGCTGCTCCAGCACCTTGCTGTCGTAAGCCAATTGAAGCGCTTTCCGAATGTTCGGGTTGGATACGTCACCGGCTTTCAAATTAAATTGCAAATAAGTCGTCGCAAATTCGATGTCCGAGCCGAATTCAGGATTCGTTTTGTTAGCGCTCACATCGGCGGACGACAAATTCACCCGATCCAGCTCCCCGACCTTATACAAGTTCAAAGCGGTGTTCATTTCTTTCACCACTTTAATATTGACTTTATCCAGCTTTACCGAGCCGTTGTCCCAGTAATTCGGGTTTTTCTCCAATACCGCGCCGCCGGCCGGATCGAATTGGGTCAGCACGAAAGGCCCGTTGTACAGCATATTTTCCGGTTTCAGCGCAAAGTCTTTCCCTTTTTCCTTCACGAATTTTTCGTTCAACGGATAATACGGAATAAAAGAAACCAGGCGGAGGAAAAAAGGCGTCGGATTTTTCAGTTTAACCGTAAGCGTCTTGTCATCCTTCACCACAATGCCGGAAACATCGGCCGCTTTGCCTTCGGCATACTCCGCCCCGCCTTCAATATAATCCGTCAAAATAAAGGCGTACCCGCTAAGCGACGTTTCCGGCTTCATCGAGCCGAGCCACGCGAATTTGAAATCCGCCGCCGTCACCGGGCTTCCGTTGCTCCACTTCACGCCATCGCGCAGCGTAAAGGTGTACGTTAATCCGTCTTTGGAAATATCGACCCCTTTGGCCATCGCCGGCTGCGGCACGTTTTTCTGGTCCAAACGGTACAGTCCTTCGTTGACGTTATTCAGGATGGCGAAAGCAACATTGTCGGATGCGGAAAACTGGTTCAAATCCGTAATCTCCGTTTCCACGGATAAGGTGATAGCTTTTCCGCTTGACGGCTGTTCCCCGTTTTTCGATGCGGTTTGGCCGCTTGGCGATTCCGCGCCTTGGGGAGCTTCACCGGTAAAATTGCAGCCGGACAACATCACGCTAATTATCAACAACAAGCTAACGAAACAAAAAGCCCATTTTTTCATGCAAAACGCCTCCGGATTGATCATTTGAACATTTTTCCTGTTTACGCTTCCAAAATAAAATTGACCTATGCCTGCTCCTTTCTCGTTATTTTCTCCACTGTCGTTAATAAAAGAGAGAAATACAGCCTTTTTAGTTCAATTAAACCATAATAAACCTTAGGTAAGCGATTACAAAATGTCTTTTTATTACCACGCCGTTAATATCGAAGATATTACCATTGATTTAGGTTTGAAGTCAATTGTTTTTCTGTTGTTTTTTGGAATATACGTGGTGGGAGGAAACGTTTGTTTTGGGCCATGTCGGCATGAGGGGAAAAAGAATCGGACGCTCTGCAAACAGGATGTACGAAACCGGTGCGGAACGACTTCGTCTGAAGGGGAAGTTGACGCCGCGACGCGCGCCGGGATTGCACGCGTCGGCATATGAAACGGCGGCTCTCACCAAAGCTTTCTTCTGGCGGGGGTCAGCGAGCGGGCGCCCGTTTCTGTGATGAGGATCTGGTCCTCAATGACTCCGCATCCGAACCCGTGAATGACAATCATCGGCTCCAGAGCGAAGACGTGTCCCGGCTGCAGGACGGTTTCGCTTTTCCAATGCAAATCGGGAAGCTCGGCGATATTCGTGCCAATGCCGTGACCGAAACCGGTCGGCCAATAGTGCTCTCCGTAGCCGCACTCTTCCGCGATGCTTTGGGCAATATGCTGCAGCTCGGCCACGCGTACGCCGGGCTTCGCGGCCTCCAGAGCGGCTTCGAACATATCCAAACCGCATTGCAGAACCTCGCGCTGTCTCTTGCCGATCGTGCCGGCGCAAAACGTGCGGGCAGTGTCGGTATTATATCCCTGGTAATGAGCGCCCAAGTCTAGGAAGACCATATCTCCGTCTTCAAGCTTCCTCGGCGAGGGGTAGAGATGCTTGAGCCCGGAACGCGGCCCGCTTGCGATCATGCAATGCACGACCCAGTCGGCCATTCCTGCCACCGCCTGATGCGCAGCAGCCGATAGTTCAAGCTCGCTTACCCCCGGCTTCGCCAACTCCATCACCGCTTCGAGTCCGGCTGCCGTAGCCATACCCACTTGCTCCATGACCGCGATTTCGCGGTGGCTCTTGATCTGTTTGGCGGTCATATATGTGCGAGCGCCGGATACAAGCTCCGCCTTAGGAAGCTTGGCGCGAAGCTCATCAAGGATCGGCGCCGCGAAGAACATCTCACCCACCAAGCCGATGCGCCCGTCTTCCAGCTTGCGCTCCTGGAGAAAACGGCACACATGCTTGCCGATACCTTCGGGGTTTTTGACCGTTCCCGGCAGGTGAGCCGGCCGGACATCCTCGATCCAAGTCTGATGGACGAAGGAGTGCATCGGAGCCGAATGAAGAATCGAATTGGTCGTCAGCATCGGAGCGCCTTCTCGGGGCAGCACAACGACCGTGTTACCGATAGCGGTAATAAAATTCGAAATCCAACGCACATCGCCATTGAGCAGCCCCGGCGCCCCATAGATAAGCAGCGCGTCAAGCCCTTCCCTGCTCATCTCCTGCCTGACCTTGGCTATGCGCATGTGATATTCTTCGAGCGGGAACGGCAGCTGCAGCCATTCCTTCCGGCTTTCCCAATCATAAGGAATGCGTTCGAATGTCATGTCGAGCTCGGTGAACGGTTTCGTCCGAGTACTGCTATCGATAGAATCATTCTTCATAAAATGAGACCTCCCGAGGATTTAAAATAACCGACTGACTATCACTCAATTAATACCCCTCGTTTGACTGCTTTTCTAGCAAATGTTTAAATATTACGTGAGGTGATCCCCCATGCCGAGAATAGCCAAAGACCCTCAGGAACGCCGGAAAGAAATTCTGGATGCCGCAGAGGAGTTATTCAGTCAAAAAGGCTACGAGCATACATCGACCATAGACATCGTGAAAAAAATGAAAGTCGCGCAAGGCACACTCTATTATTATTTCGAATCCAAAGAAGCTCTTGCCGATGCCTTGGTGGACAGGCAGCTCGGTTACATTTACGGATTGTTTTCTCGGGTTGCATACGCCCCCGACTTGTCCGCTTACCATAAAATTGCTTGGGTCATGGTGTTCGAGCTGGACGATCCGTACGGCCATAACGAGATGTTCGGCTATCTGCATCACCCGAATAACGCCGTGCTCCGCCGAAAAGCGGACGTTCAAATGATTTGCAGATTCACGTCGCTCATTGCGGACATCATTACACAGGGAAACGAGGAGCAGCTATTTTCCGTCTCAAATCCTACGCTGATCGCGGAATTTTTCCTCACCTCATTTCATCAATGGATCAATCCTTCCCTATTCGATTGGACGAAAGAGGAAAGAATTGTACGTATTACGGCAATCCAACCGGTTTTGGAAGGGCTGTTCGGGGTAGCCCCAGGCACCTTCGAGCTCGCATTACTCAGAGAAAAAGCCGCAGCCGTTCGTCTGAGCTAACAATTTTAGGCGAACCTATAACCGGAGGTTGGTTTCATTATATTTATTTGACTGACTATCTGTCAATTTATCCTTAGACTGCGAAAAAGAAAACGGCCGCAGCTTGCGCCAAATGAGACGCACGCTACGGCAGCGCATAGTGGCACGATCGGCCGTTTACGCATAAATCCCTTCTCGCTCTTCCTCCGCCGCTTTCCGCTTGAGCCGTTCCAGCAGCGATTCCAGCGGCTCCGGGGCCAACAGCTCCACCGGCGAAATTCCCCGATCGAACTGCAAATCGCCCTCAAGCACGACGACGTACCGGTCGCCAAGCTTGGCGATATGCAGCCGGTCGCCGAAATCGGCCAGCAAGGCGCGGACGGACATGTTGCCCAGCTTGAGCTTCATTTCGAGGTCGGGCTTTTGCTCGACCATAACGGACGTCGCTTCCATGACCTGCACCTGATCCCATTTCTCCTGCAGCTCGCGTTGTTCGCTGCACGCCCACAGCTCCATCGCCTCGAGCTCCCGCTCCTTAGCCTCCGGCTGGTCTTCGAATACCTCCTCGACATACTGCTGCACGAAGCCGAACACCTGCTCGTTCATCATCTCGGGGACGGATTTTTCATATTCGACGTATTTCAAAAAATCCTCGAAGTACCGTGCATGCGACGACTGGTGAATTTTCAGCTCCCACAGCTCCGTCATTCCCGGCTCCGGCATATAAGGGTACATGATCGACTTCATATTTTTGGCGTTGATCGCCATCTCGACTTTATTGAGCAGGCTCCGCTCGTCCGTAATGCGCGCGATTTTTTGCTCAAAATCGCATTTGAACACGAACAAGAATGGCTCATCGGAATATTGACTGAGCCTTGCGCGCACGATAAACATGGCCCCGCCGCGAATCGCGCTGGCATCCATGTAAGTTGTGACGAGCTCGTCCGCATGGCCTTTGAAATGCTCTAGCGTCTCGGCGGCACGCAATCTGGCGAACAAGTTGTAATTCGGGTTGCTGTCCAGGTCGTATCCGGGCTCGACCGCGAAACGGCCGATTTTGGTCGGCACCTGATCGGCCTTGGCATGATGCTCGGCCTTGCGCTTCGCCGTCTTGGCGAACTCGCCGTCCAGAAATCCGCTGAGCTCGCACGACGCGTAATCGTCACCGTCCATGGTGACGTAGTGCTTGCTGCGCTTGCCCGGCGTTCCGTCCTCCCCGTCCACTTGAATGACAAAAAACGAAATATAGTCCACGTCAAATCTCATCTTGAGCGTCCCTTCTGTCGTATCTGAATCAAGCCGTAAAAAGGCCGAATTTTAGTATACTACAAGGCCGCCCCCGGTGATAGAGGCAAAAAGTTCGAATCCGCTCGCCCAAAGCTTAAGATAACCTTCAGATTTATTTAGGACTTCGTTCAGAAATCCTTCGGGTTTTATTTACTCGCAAGATCTACTATGATAAAAGGAATGGAGTGATGAGGAGAGGTAGAGATGAACCTGTTGCAAGTCGTCCAGCAGTTGTTTGAGCAGTACGGATATTTTGTATTATTGATCGGTCTGCCTTTGGATTTTATTGCGCTGCCGATCCCTCCGGGAAACAGCACTTTGGCCTATACCGGTTATTTGTCGTTTAAAGGCGTACTCTCGTGGCTCCCTGCCTTTGCTGCGGCGCTGACCGGGGCGTTCATCGGCGTGACCGTGACTTATTGGATTGGGCACAAGGTGGGCATGCCGCTGATCGAGCGGTATGGCAAATGGCTGTCCCTAAAGCCTGCCCATGTGGAGAAAACGCGCCGGTATTACGACAAGTACGGGGAGAAGCTGCTGCTAATCGCCTTTTTCATTCCCGGAATCCGGCAGTTCCTCGGGTATTTTATCGGCATCATCCGCGTTCCTTATCGCAAGGTTGTCATCTATGCGTATGCCGGTACAACGCTGTGGGTCGCTTCGTTTTTTGCGGTAGGGTATGTCTTTGGAGAGCAGTGGGAGCAAATGTTTATGCTGATCGAACGAAATTTGAAGATGTTCTTTATCGGCTTGGGCTGCGTCGCGGCAGGCTTTCTCTTGTTTCGGTGGTCTAAGCGCGCCCGATAAATCAGGAATAAAAAAAACGAATCGACGGTACGCTTCTTAACCGCCGATTCGCCGTTTATTTACCGAATTACGCCGCAGGCGATGCGACCGCCCGCATTGCCGGCAGGGTCCGTCCTAAAATCATCCGCCTTCTCGTGAATGACGAACGCCGTGCCGCCAGGCTTCCGCAGCGAATTCGGCTTCCCTGCCTCCAGTGTCAGCTGCTTGGCGACAAAGTCCACCTTGACCTTGCCTTGCTGATCCGCTTCAAGATTCGGAAGGTCGCCGATATGAGCCCCTTCCGGATTGTTCAAGCCGTGCTTTCGGGCCTCGGGATTGAAGTGTGCCCCGGCCGAAGCGAAGTCCGGCGCATCGCATTTGCCGGTCTCATGCACGTGAAAGCCGTGCGGCCCCGGCGGCAACGAAGCCGCTTCCAGTTCGATCCGCACACCGCCTCCCGGTCCGGCCGGCGTCAGCTTGGCCTTTCCGATCGCCGTTCCCTGCTTGCCCAGAATGTCCACCTGAACGGCTTCCTTCGCTTCATTCGCCATCACGGCAGCGCTGTCTTCCGTCTGCTTAGGCTCATGCCGGTGCTGCGGCTTCTCCGTTTGTCCGAACCAAGCCCGCAGGTCGTGCTGACAGCCGCTCAGTACAAGCAGCGACACAGCGGAAATCGCCGCGGTTTTCCATTGCGTTCCCAAAGATTGCTCCCTCCTTAACGTTCCGCAAGCTACATTAGACCATTGTTTACCAAATCCAGCGGCCATAAACGTATGGTCCAAGACCTGTACAAGAAGAGCGCTTGACTCCAATCGATTAGTACTGTATAGTTCTAATCATGAATAAGAACAAAACCACTTCCCCGCCGTCCAATCGCCAGCATGTGATTGAAACGGCCGCCGGTCTGTTTCTTATGCGCGGCTACTCGTATACGAGCATGGACGATGTCATGCGGGAGAGCCAAGTATCCAAGTCGAATATTTACTACCATTTCAAAAGCAAGGAGGAATTGCTTCTCGCCGTCGTCAATTATTGGGCCGAGTCCTACGAGCGTTCTTTATTCGCCCTGCTCAGCCGGAACGAGCTGTCCGTGGAAGAACGGATCATGACGTTCTTGGACGGTTTAACCGAAGGAATTGCCCGGCGGAACGGTCATGGCGGCTGTCCGTTCGTGACGCTCTATCTGCAATGTCCGGAAAACGCGGTGCCGGTGAGAGAGCGGATCGCGCTGTTTTTTACCGAGCTGCGGCCCATGCTCGTCAAGCTGTTCCGTCAAGGCGCCGCCAAAGGGGAATTTCGTCAGCAGCTCGATCCCGAGCAGGCCGCCCTGCTGTTTATCGCTTGTTTGGAAGGCGCACTCGTACTGTCCGAGACGACAAAAGATTTGTCTGTCATGGAAACGACGGTACGCAGCTTTTGCCAAATGCTTCACTAGCTCGCTAGCGGAAGCATCTTTTTTTAACGATCATTAGAACTGTATAGTACTAATTATAAGGTCATGAGGAGGAGCAGTAATGTCGGATTTATTGATTACGGGGAGTACCGGATTTATTGGGAAGCAAGTGTTGAAGCAGTTGGCTCAGGGTGAGGAGCGGCTGCTGCTGCTGGTCCGTTCTCCGGAAAAAGCCGCGGCAACTTTGAGCAAGCAAGGTTTTGGCAGCAGCGATGTCGCAGAGCGGATTCATTTCTTGAAAGGCGATTTATCAGAGCCAAACCTCGGGATGAATCCCGCCGATTACAATCGGGCGCTGCAAGCCGATGTCATCATTCATGCGGGAGGCCCGATGAGCATTACGCTAGATAACGCCAAGGCGCAGCGGACGTTTCTCGAAGGCTCACGGCATCTTGCGGAGCTGGCGGAGCGGATTCATAAAGCGCGCGGGCTCCGCCATTTCATCCATGTCGTCGGCTACATGAGCCCGATTCACGACGGGAATGTCGATCCGGAAGCAGACGTGTTCCGCATGGATGATTTTATGAAAGGCGAAGGCCCTTACGAACGGATGAAGTTTTTGGCCGATTTGCTTATTCGACAGCAGGCGCTACGGCACGGTTATCCGCTGTCGGTCGTCAACCCGAGCACCGTCGTCGGGGCGAGCCCTACAGGCGCAACGGAGCAAACCGACGGACTCGGCATCCTCGTGCATGCGGTTAGAAAAGGGCTGATGCCAGTCGTACCGGGCGGTGCTTCCCATTGGGTCCCGCTCGTGGCCAACGACGCTCTGGCCGGCGTAATCATCCACCTGGCCCGCGAAGCCAAGCCTGAGGGCGGCACCTACAACATGCTGGGGCGCAAGGAAGCCGGCCCGAATATGAAGGAGTTGCTCGATCTCATCGCCCGGGAGCTTGCCGTCCCCGCTCCCCGGGGAGCGCTGCCGGTTTCCCTGCTCCGCGGTGTCATGAAGACCGGACTCGGCCGTCTGACCGGCATTCCCGCCGAATCGCTGGCATTTATCACGGAGCGGTCGTTCGATACGAAAACGACGGAGAAGCTTATCGGACGGATGGGAGCGAAGCCGCTGGCGGTTACGGAGCTGCTGCCGATGGTCGTGGCCGATCTGGATTACCGGCTTACACATCCGGGCGCGTCGGAGCCTGCGCATTGGTCCCGCGAACGCAAAGGAGACCTTGCCGCGCTTGTGCGGGAAGGTCTCGGTGAGCCTTGGGTTATCGTGCACGGGCTGCTGAGCGGCGCCGACGACTTCGTACCGCTCGCCGAGCATCTTCATGCCAGCACTGGAAACCCGGTGTGGCTGCTCGACTTGCCGGGCTTCGGCCGTTCGCCCTTGCTGCGGGAGGGCCGCCACAGTCTGGAAAGCTACGCGAAAGCGGTAAGCGAAGCGATTGCGGACTCCCCCGTTCCGGTCCGCTTGGTCGGGCACTCCTTCGGCGCGCGAATCGCCCTCGAAACGGCCAACGGGCCCGCGGGAGGGAAGCTCAGCACGCTAGCGCTGCTTCAGCCCGTTCTGCACCGCCCCGATGTTGGAGCATTGCGCCGCGCGCTCAGCGGCACCCGCCGCACGGCTTCCGCCGCCCTTCGTTTCATGTCGGTCCGGGCGATGCGAAACACGATGCTGCGGGAAGGCGTTTTTGCGGCGGAGGAGGAAATCCCGGACGGCTACGTCGAGACCGTCGTCCGCAGCTTAACTTCCCCGCGCATCGCCACGGCGAACGCGGATATGCTGCATTCGCTTTACCGGAAGCTGCCTGCAAAACCATGGGCGCCTGCCCTTCCGGCCTCACTCGATACGACGGTCGTCTGGGGCACGAAGGATCGCGCCTATGCTTTACCCGAAGCATACCGGAATCAAGCGGGGACTCAGCTCGTTTCGTACGGCCATCAGTTTCCGGTCTCGCATCCGGCAACCACCGCGAAACTATTGGCGAAGCAGGTCTAAGCGGGACAAATGGGCGGTTGCGAAGCGCGTACCCCGTCCGCACACCTATCCCCGCTTCGTGGCGAGAAACGGATTGCGCCATTCCATCAGCATCGCGTAATTCAGAGATTCTTCGTCTTCCAAATAATTGGAAACCAATTTCACCGGCGTTCGTCCGCACCGCAGCAGGAACGTCATCACCGGATCTTTCCGTTCCCCTTCCAATACACTGCGCACGTACTCTTCGGCTGTCATTTCGTCGGCTACCCGGTGATACCCGGGCAGCCGGCCGCCGCCGAGCAGCCGCTCCAGCTTCAATTCAACGACCACCTCGTACATAGAAAGCATCAGCCATTTGCCGAGGCCGAGCTTCCGGTAAGTCAGGCGCGCGCATATATCGACGATATAAAGCGTGTTACCGGACGGGTTATGGTTGCGTATATACCCTCTGTCGGTAATCTCCTCCCACGTATGATCAGCATGCGCAGGATCGAAATCGACCCGCAAGCCTGTCACTGACGCGGCCAGTTCGCCGCCGATCTCCACGCAGAGCGCACCTTCGGGAAACCGTTCGACGTGATTCCTAAGCTGCTCCTCGTTCCACCACAGCTCCGAAGGAAATGGCGGCGGAAAGCTTTCCTGCTGAATCCGAATTAAGCCGGCGAAGTCCCGTTCGGTGTAAGAGCGGATCGTCGCCTTAACGGGACGGTCTCCGTCGAATACGTACATGTCTTTCCGGTACGAGCCCACAGCCGTTCCTCCCTTACTTCCAATCCGGATACAAATCGGTACGCCGGTCTCTCCAGGTCGTAACGGAGCCCTTTTCCCGCACCTCGTATAGCAGCGCAAGATCCAAATCCCCGGTAATGATCATATCGTCGTTGATCTCCCCGGCCGTCATCAAGCCGCCCGGCGGGAAAGGCACATCGTTCGGCGTAATGATCGCAGCCTGCCCGAAATTGCCGCGCATAAAATCGACCGTCGGCAGCGAACCGACCGTACCGGTCGCCACGACATAGATTTGATTCTCGATCGTACGGGCATGGCACGTATACCGTACGCGGTGGAAGGCGTGCCGGTCATCCGTGCACGACGGGCAAAAAATAACATCCGCCCCGCGCGCCCGGGCCATCCGGACGATCTCCGGAAACTCCATATCATAGCACACGAGGATCGCGATCCGTCCTTTATCCGTGTCGAACACTTGCAGCGAATCACCCGCCGCCATGTTCCATCCCTTGACTTCCCACGGGGTAATGTGCAGCTTGCGCTGTTCGGCGATCCGGCCATCCGGGTAGAACAAAAACGCCGTATTGTACAACCGGCCGTTTTCTTCAATAATGTGCGTTCCTCCGATCAGGTGCATGCCCGTTTCACGTGCCAAGCCCTGGAACAGCTCCTTATACTGCCGCGTATATTGCGGCAGCTCCCCGATCTTGAGCGCTTCGCCGCTCCCGTCCCCCCGGCCGATGGACATGAGCTGGGTCGTGAACAGCTCCGGGAACAGCACGAAGTCCGATTCGAACTCCTCCGCCGTTCTGACGTAACTCGTCACCTGCCCGGCAAATTGCTCAAAGCTGCCAATCGTATGCAAATGGTATTGTACCGCCGAAACTCTCAGCTTCATCTAAAAGTCATCCTCCCGTTTCTATCTCTTCCGTTTCGCCGTTCCCCTCCGGCAAACGTTCTTCCGACCGCTCTTCGATCGGATCGAAAAATAAAATATGCGGCTTTTTCAAGCACCAGGTCGTCATGCACCGCAGGTTCTCCACATTCACCGTCTTCAGCGGCTCTACCTGCAAAGCATGATGCTTTTCCGCCGTTCGCTCCAGCAGCCCGGAGTCGGCCAGAAACCGCTCGCTGCCGTCCGGCAGCACATACCGGCCGCCGCCAAGCGGACGGATGCGATCCTCCAGGCCTTCGCCCGAAGCGAGACGCGCGAACAATAGCCCCCCCGGCTTCAGTACCCGCCACAGCTCCGATACCATCTGCTGAAAATGAGTTTCGCTTTCAGCAAAATGCAGCACCGCACAAGAGATGACGACGTCAAACGTATCGTTGGCGAAGCTCATTTTCTCCACCGGTTCCATACGGAAACGCTCCTCAGGAGGAATGCGCTCTCCGTGCGGCGCAAGCTCGCGAGCCAAAGCGCGGACCGCTTCCACCGCTTCGGCGGACCGGTCTACGGCCCATAGGTCATAGCCTTCTCGTAGGAAATGGACCAGATTTCGCCCATTCCCGCAGCCTGCGTCGAGCAACCGCATCCCGGGAGCGATCCTCCCTTTCAGCAGCTGGTCGAACAAATAAATATCGATATTTCCAAACTGCTCCCGCACGTTCATGCTTTGCGCTTCACTCACTTCCAAATGGTGGCGTTTGTCCGATCATTATATCACAATCGAGGACCCGCCGGAATGCGAGGCGGACAGGAACGCTCAGATTTCAGGGAAAGACGAAGCCTGAATGCAGCGTTGAAACAAAAACAGCCTGCAGCGAAATTCCGATGCAAGCTGTTGCAGACAAATTGATCTTTCGATTTCCGGCCCTGGCGAGCCTAAATGCCCCCTTCCCCGTGCTCCAGCCAGTGCAGCTCCTCCTGTGTTAAGCGGATGTCTGCTCCTTGCCGGCACGACTCCAGCTCCTCCGGCGTCTGCGCCCCGATCAATGCGCAAGCGGGGAACGGTTGGTTCAGCACATAAGCAAGCGCGATCTGAATCGGGCTGGCGCCTTTTTGCTTGCCCAGCGTCTCGGCCCGGCGCAGGCGTTCCCAGTTGTCGTCGCTATAGAACACTCGCACCAGGTCGGCGTTATCCGTCACCTCAGGTGTATAGCGCCCGGTGAAAAAGCCCCGGGCCTGCGACGACCAGGATAACAGCGGGAAGCGGTTCCGTTCGTACCACGCGCAATCGTCGGCGTAAGCCGAAACGCAGCCGGCCCAGAACGGCTCCTTCGCTTTGGCCAGGCTTAAATTCGGGCTGCTGAACGCGAACCCGGTCAAGCCGTGCGCCGCCGCATAGTCGTTCGCCTCCTGCAGCCGCTGCACGGTCCAGTTGGAGGCGCCGATCGCCCTGATGCGGCCTGCCGCGATATGCCCGTTAAGCGCTTCAATGATCGTGCCGACCGGTACGGACGGATCATCCCGATGCAGCGCATACAAATCCACATAATCGGTGCCGAGCCGCTCCAGGCTTTCGTTCAAATCGCTGGCGATCGCTTCGGGCGTCACGCGCGGGCCTTTGCTGTCGTGATGAGCCCCTTTGGTCAAAAGAATCACATCGGCCCGGTTCCCCCTGTCCTTCATCCATTGGCCGATCGTGCGCTCGCTGTTCCCGCCGCCATAGACGTGAGCCGTATCGATCGTATTGCCTCCGATCCTGAAGAACGCGTCGAGCACGCCGCAGACCTTATCGTAAATGTCCATGCTGAAATAATCCGACCCTTGAATCAGGCACGATACCGGTTTTTCCAAGCCTTCAATGCGAATCGTTCTCACGTCTCGTTCCTCCCCTTGATTATAAGTTCAACTCCACGCGGCGGCGTTCCCGGGCCGACGTCAGGCAAGCGTCGACGGCGCGCATGTTGTTCACCGCGTCCGACGGTCCGAACGGCATCGGCTCGCCGTGCAGGACGTTCCGGCCGAACGCGTCGGCTTGAAGCGTATATTGGTTCACGTAAGGAACCTCCACCTCGCGCTTTTCCCCTCCGGTAACGACATAAAAATGATCCTGCGCGTTTTCATGGACAACGTACGCGGACGGCACCTCGATCCGGCCCTCCGTTCCGACGATCTCAAGCGTATTGCGTCCGGCAGCCCACATCCCGCAATCGAAGGTAAGCGCAACGCCGCCGGCAAATTCGAGCAGTCCCGAGGCCATCATGTCGACGTGATCATGCTCCGGTGAGAAGAAAGCATGCACCGCCGCCGCTTCCGGCTCCTGTTCCAGAATGAACCGCGCCGCACTAATCGGATACACGCCGACATCGTAGATCGACCCGCCGCCCATCCATTGCTTGTAGCGCACGTTGTCCGCATCCTTCGCATTGTTGAAGGTGAAGGCGCCGTGGATGGCACGGATCTCGCCGATTTCCCCGCTCCGGATCACAGCTTTTACGGCCGCATAGCGCGGGTGATAGCGGTACATGAACGCTTCGGCGAACGTTACGCCCGCCTGGCGGCAAGCTTCCGCCATCTCTTCGGCTTCGGCCGCATCGATCGCGGCCGGCTTCTCGCACAGCACGTGCTTGCCCACCTCCGCGGCGCGGATCGTCCATTCCTTGTGCAGGTGGTTCGGCAGCGGAATGTAAACGGCATCAATCTCGGGATCGGCAAGCAGCTCCTCGTAGCTTCCATACGCCTTCGGGATATTCAGCCGCTCCGCCGTTTCCTTCGCTTTGTCCAGTCCTCGGCTGGCAATGGCCGCCACGGTGCCGGTAGCCGATTGTTGAATCCCCGGAATGACCGAACGTATGGCGATACCCGCGCAGCCGATGACCCCCCAACGAACTTTGTTTTCCCTCATTTCCTCATCGCTCCTTCAGCTTGGTTTGGATGAATATGCTAAGATATTGTCATTATATTGATCCTGGAATAAAATGAAAATAACATCTTTTTGCAATCGCATGAAACAATATTGTCATTCAAAAGGAGAAGTAATAATGCGGCGCCAAAGCTTTCTGCCGACGCTTAACGAGCACGAATATTTGTTGCTGCCCGAATCGGTCGGCTGGTACAAGGACCCCGAGCATGAAGTGCTGCGCAAAGCGGGAGCTCTCAATAATTTCAGCATCCATCTGATTGTGGACGGCAAAGGCTATCTGGAAACCGACGGACAGCAACATACGCTGCACCGGGGGGACGCCTTTCTCTACTTCCCTTTACAATCGCAAAGGTACTACAGCAGCAACGATGATCCTTGGGAAGTGCGGTGGGTGCATTTTTACGGCAAAACGTTGAAGGAGTTTTTGCTGGAACGGGGCATCGGGACGAAGCCCTTGTGGAAAATACCGCAGTGGAAGCCGCTTGAACAGGCTTTGGCGGATTTGCTGGAGGAGCTGGAGCAGAACGGGTTTTGGCAGTTGACCCGCATCTCGACGCTGACTTACGCGATACTGGCGGAGTTCGTCACGCAAGCGGTTCCTTGGTCCGAAGCCCGAAGCCCCGAGGCCGACAACCGGATCTCGGAGCTCTTGCCCGAAATGCAGCGCGATGCCTGCCTGCCGTTCGATTTGCAGCATTGGGCGGACCGTGCCGGCGTCAGCAGCTATTATTTTTGCCGCCTATTCAAGAAAGCGACTCATCTAACGCCGATGACCTTTATTACGCTGTGCCGTCTGCAGAACAGCAAGCAATGGCTGCTGGAGCAGCCGCAGCTGACGGTGAAGGAAATTGCCGAGCGCGCCGGCTATCCGAGCGTCAGCTATTACAACAAGCGGTTTCTGGAGCAGGAAGGCATGACGCCGACGGAATACCGGCAGCTCTATTTGCGCCGTTAGCCTCACCGCCCCCGGTTAACTCCCCGGCTGATAGCTTTCGCTCCGGTTGCGCCCCTCCTGCTTGGCCCGGTACAGCGCCTTGTCCGCCATCCCGACCAATTCGAGCGGCGAGAGACCCGCATACGGAATGGCCGAAGCGGCGCCGACGCTGACCGTGACATACTCGGATACCGACGAGCCGATATGCCGGATACGAAGCGCTTCCACTTCCCGGCGAATGCTCTCGGCCACGCCGGCTACCTGTATCCTTCCGCAGGCCGTCAGGATCACCACAAACTCTTCGCCGCCATAGCGGGCAGCGAGACCGTCCATGCTGCCGACAACTCGCTGCAGAACACCGGCAACCCGTTTCAGACAAGCGTCTCCGCCTTGATGACCATACGTATCGTTATACGCTTTGAAGCAATCGATGTCGAGCATAATAACGGATAGCGACTGCGAATACATCGCCGCCGTCGTCCATGCCGCATCGAGATATTCGTCGAACGCCCGGCGGTTGGCCGCTCCGGTCAGCCCGTCGCGGCGCGACAGCTGCTCCAGCATGCGGTTCGCCTGCATCATGGTCTCTTCAGCCCGCTTCGACTCCGTCCTGTCGACGATAATCGCCAAATAGCCAAGCAAGCGGTCCTCCCGCTCCCTGACTTCGCTGAGCATCAGGTGTACGTACATCCGCTCTCCACTGCGCCGGACGAAGGCCCACTCCTGTTCATGGCCCTTCCCTTCGGACAAGCCTGTCACGAATACCTCCAGATCTTCTACCGGCCGTCCTAGCTGACGCTGAAGCTCCTGTTTTCTCAGCGCAAACTCCTCCGGGTCCACGATCGTGCCTGGAACCCGCCGTCCGATCGCTTCGTCGACGGGAATTCCGAACATTCGTTCCGCCCCTGGATTGAACACTTTGGTGATACCTGCCGGATCGATGAAAATAATCGCAACGCCCGTCGCCGAGCGGAAAATCGCCTCTTGCAGCGTAAACGACCGCCGGTACTTGGCTTCGCTTTCCTCCAATTGATAGACGAGTCGGTTGGCGTCAGTCAAATAACGGATCAGGTATGCGACGAACAGACCGCCGGACAAAATAATGGCGATAAAGTAAAGATTCACATACCAGCTCCGCCATCCGAGTAGGAAAAATAAGCTTGTGGTGATGACTCCAATGCTTGCCGCGATGGAAATCAGCCATTTTTTCCAATAATCCGTAATATGCATCGCAATGATGCCGCTGATGAAACCAAGAAGCGCAGCTGTCGTGGCTGCCGTCAGAGAAGACGTATTCACCCCGAACATCGCAATCCGGCCGGTGGCGATGATCAAGCCCGTTACCGCCGATGCGTAGATCCCTCCGAAATGCGCCGCCGCGATAATGGCGATCTGCCGAAAATCCAGAATGGTCGACCCGTCGATCCTGACGCTGAAGAACATCAGTAAAATGCCGAACAGCCCGTGCACCCCTCCGATAACGAGACGCAGCTTAACGGGCAGAAACGGCTTCCGTTCGTGGTTACGCAGGATGCGGCTTGACAAAAACATAAATGCAGTTAATAATGCCAAATTAGCGATAAATAATTGAAACATAGACCGCACCCCCTCTATTTCTCTGTGCTGTCGATCATAGCAGACACGTATTAAAAAAGTGTTAGGACTATTGTACTATTATGTTAAGAATAAACAACCCCGTTGAAAGGAGCCTGTCATGAAATCACTCGTATTGGCAGAAAAGCCGAGTGTCGCCAAGGAAATCGCGCGTGTCCTGGGCTGCCAGCAGAAGCATAAGCATTATATGGAGGGCCCCGGTTATGTGGTGACTTGGGCACTGGGGCATTTGGTCACGCTGGCCGAGCCCGAGGAATACGATCCAAAGTACAAAAACTGGAACTTGGACGATTTGCCGTTGCTGCCCTCGCGAATGAAGCTGAAAATCATTCGCGAAACGACGCCGCAATATAAAGCGATCGCGCAGCTTGCTAAGCGCAGTGATCTGGAGCAGCTCATCATTGCAACCGACGCCGGGCGCGAGGGCGAGCTGGTCGCCCGCTGGATCATGGAAATGATTCATTGGAAAAAACCGTTCAAGCGGCTCTGGATTTCCTCGCAAACGGACAAGGCGATCCGCGACGGCTTCGCCTCGCTGAAGCCGGGACAGTCCTACGACCCGCTTTACCGATCCGCCGTTTGCCGGGCGGAAGCGGACTGGCTGATCGGACTTAACATTACGCGCGCCTTGACCTGCAAGCATAACGCCCAACTGGCGGCCGGACGCGTACAGACGCCGACGCTGGCGGCCATGATGGACCGCGAGCGCGAGATCAAATCGTTCCAGGCGAAAGACTACTGGATGCTGCGGGCGCAGTTCGGCTCGTTTCAGGCCGTATGGCGGAGCCAGGCGCATCCGGACGGACGCCTGTTCGACAAAGCCGCAGCCGACGCGCTGCTCGAACGGTTGAATAAGGTGCGCTCGGCCAAAGTTGCGCAGCTTAAAGTCGCGGAGAAGAGCGAGCCCCATCCGCTCGCCTACGACTTGACCGAGCTGCAGCGCGATGCCAACAAGCGGCACGGCTTCACCGCGAAGCAGACGTCGAACGTGCTTCAGCGGCTGTACGAGCAGCACAAGCTCGTCACGTATCCGCGCACCGATTCGCGTTACCTGTCCTCGGACATGATCTCTACGCTTCCCGACCGGCTCAAGGCTTTGAACGTCCAGCCTTACGCGGCTTGGATCAAGCCGCTGCTTGCGAAGCCGCTTCCGGTCTCCAAGCGTGTTGTCGACGACAGCAAAGTATCGGACCACCATGCGATCATTCCGACGGATGAACGCCCGCAGCTGCACAATCTGTCGGCCGAGGAGCGCAAGCTGTACGACCTGATCGTGCGCCGGTTCATCGCGTTGTTCACTCCGGCGTTCCGCTATGACGAAACGTCGGTGACGCTGGAGCTCGGTGGAGAGCATTTCCACGCCAAAGGGCGCATCGTCAAAGAAGCGGGCTGGAAGGCGCTGTATGAAGCATCGGCCGGCGCAGACGAGGACGACGATACAGCCGAGGACGAACCGGCCTCCCGGCAAACGCTGCCTGCGCTTCAGCCCGGGATGGAGCTGAAGGAGTTCCGGCTCAGCCAGCACAAGCAGACGACCAAGCCGCCGGGCCGCTACACCGAGGCGGCGCTGCTCGGGGTCATGGAAAAGCACAACCTTGGCACGCCGGCGACACGCGCCGATATTATCGAGAAGCTGCTGCAGACCGATACGATCGAGCGCCGCATGAACACGCTCCAACCGACCGGCAAAGGCGCCCAGCTGATCGAGCTCGTCGTGCCCGAGCTTCGCACCCCGGAGCTGACAGCCGCTTGGGAGCAGGAGCTGGAGCGCATCTCCAAAGGCAAAGGCGACGCCGGAAAGTTTATGGAGAGCATCCGCAAGCAAACCGAGACCATCGTCCGGGAGGTTAAGGCGAGCGAAGCCGAATATAAGCCGCACAACCTGACCCATTCCCGCTGCCCCGAGTGCGGCAAGCCGCTGCAGGAGATCAAGAGCAAGCGCGGCAAATTGCTCGTGTGCAGCGACCGGGAATGCGCTTATAAACGAGCCGCAGAGCCTGCTCTTTCGAACAAGCGTTGTCCGCAGTGCCATAAGCGGATGGAGATCCATACGGGCAAAGCGGGCAAATACGCACAGTGCCGTCCGTGCAACGTGGTCGAGATGCTTGGCGAATCCGGCGGGGGCGGACGCGCGGCGAAACGGCAGCAAGCCCAGCTCGCCAAGCAGTTCAGCGATAACGTTTCGCTCGGTTCCAGCCTGGAAGAAGCGCTGAAAGCCGCGATGGCGAAGCACAAAAAAGATTGAAGCCGCAACTGGCTTCAATCTTTTTTTAGCCCATGTTTCCCACCGCCGGCCGGACTTCCTGCTCATAATAGGTCCGCAGCTGCGCTTTTTCCTGTTCCGTGAACTGGTACTCGCAGTCTCTTCCTTCGTCCTGCGGGACGATCTCAACGATGTCTCCTCGGCGCGTACAGACGATAAGCGCTCCCAGTTCAACGATCCCTTGCGGCGCCTCGCTGCCCTCCTCCAGCTCCAGACTTACTTCCACGTCGATCCACTGCTCGCTGCGCACCTCTGCCTGGGAACGAAACCTCGCGAACCGCAGCTCCCGGATGTCCGGATTACCGTATTCGATCATCTCGCGTTCACCCTTTCTTGCCGGACCGCACCAAATTTTCCAGCGCATGATCGATCACCGAATATTTATAACGAAATCCGAGGTCGGTAACGACTTTCGGAAATACTTGTTGACCTTTTAGCAGTAGCTCGGACATTTCGCCGAACAGCGCTTTCAGCACGAATGTAGGAACCGGAAACCAGTACGGCCGGCGAAGCGCCTTGGCCAAGCTGCGCCCGAACTCGTCGTACGTCACCGGAATCGGCGCCGTCGCATTGACCGGCCCCTCGATCTCTTCGTGCTCGATGCAGAACTCAATCATCCGGCACAGATCTTCGATATGAATCCACGACATGATTTGACGTCCGCTGCCGACCCGTCCGCCAACACCGAGCTTAAACGGCAAGCTCATCTTCGGGAAGGCGCCGCCGTCGTTGCCAAGCACGAGTCCGATCCGCAGCAGAACGACGCGCGTATCGGGGATATGCTCCGCTGCCATCTCCCATTGGTCGACGACGCCGGACAAAAAATCCTCTACGCGCAGTTCGCTTTCCTCCGTGAACGACTCGGTCTCGGACGTGCCATAGATCGACATGCCGGACGCATTGACCAATACAGGCTTTTTCTCCAACTGTTCGATCAGCGCTTGGACACGATTAACCGCATCCAGACGCGATTCCAGAATCCGCTTCTTGGCTTCCTCCGTCCAACGCTGGTTAATCGTTTCCCCCGCCAGATTGACGATCGCGTCGACGCCCTCCAGCGGCTTGATATTATTTTCCAGTTCATCCCAAGTCATATGGCGAATCAAGGGATGATCCGAACGTCGCTTTTTCCGGGAAATGAGGATTACCGTATCTTTTTTTTGTAAAAATAACTGGGTCAAATGCTTGCCGACAAAGCCGGTCCCCCCTGCAATAGCGACCTTCATGAATGTTCCTCCGCTTACACTGATATCTTTTTGACATTCATTATATCGGAAATCGCTTCGTGAAGCCATGCTGCGCCGAAAATCTTTACTTTCCATTCCGCTTCCGACGCCGCAAGCGCTGGCGCAGGTTTCTTCTAATGGCGGATAATGGGATTAATGGTTGCTTCCACACCTGTGAAAAAGTACAATGAAATGAAACAAAGCAGTTTATCGGAGGGCATTCCATTGGCTTGGAACGTAAATGAAAAGTCGCTTGAGCCGATCGGCGAAAACGGCTTCACGATTCTTTACCGCGGCGAAGAGCTTCCTTCCGGCGAGACAAGGCTCGTTAAAATAGTAAAAGACGAATATTCCCAGCCTTCGCAACCCGACTGGCTGCATCAAGAATATAAAATCGGTAAAACCATTCCATTGGACGACATCCTCGTCCCGCGCGGGATAATCTCGGTCGGCGGCGCTTCAGCGCTTGTCATGGAGCACACGGACGGGTACCCTCTTTCTTCCCTGCTGACTCCGCAGCCTATGGAGCTCGGCCTTTTTTTGCAGTGGGCCGTTGCGGCGTCGAAACTGATCCAAAAGCTGCATCAATTGAAATTCACCCATCTGGCTCTATCGGCATATGCATTTTTTGTCGAATCAGATAGAAAAAAGATGAAACTTACCGATTTATATAGCGTAACGCCAACGGCCGCAATACCGGATGCCGTCGAGGAACCGCCTCGTTACGAAGCGGAACGACTGCTGTACGCAGCGCCGGAGCAGACCGGCCGTATGAACCGCCGAACGGATACCCGGACGGATGTGTATGCGCTGGGTGTTTTGTTCTACCGGATGCTTACCGGAGTGTATCCGTTCGACAGCGAGGATTCCTGCGAGCTGGTTCATCAGCATATGGCGAAGCAGCCCGTCCCGCCTGGAGAGCGGTCGTATGGGGTGCCGCAGCCCGTTTCCGGTATTGTCATGAAGTGTCTGGCCAAGCATCCGGAAGACCGGTATCAGAGCGCATTTGCCCTACGGCGGGATTTGGAAAGCTGCTTGAAACAGCTTCAGACGGAAGGGTACATCGACGAGTCCGCCGTAAGTGGCACAGAAATGTCGGACCAATTCCGTATCTCCGATGCGATCTACGGTCGTGAAGCGGAGATGCAGCAGCTTCAGGGCGCTTACCGGCGCGCTCTGCTCGGCAACCTCGAAATCGTGCTCGTCTCCGGCTTATCGGGGATCGGCAAGTCGTATTTAATCCATGAATTTCAACAATCGGTGCAAAGTGACGGCGGTTTGTTTGTTACCGGCAAGTTCGACCAATTCAAGCGCGATACGCCGTACTATGCCGTTCAGCAAGCGGGACGGCAGCTGCTGCAGCATTTGCTAGCGCTTCCCGAGGAACGGTTTCAGGGGCTGAAGCAGCGGATTCTGGAGGCCGTCGTACCTAACGGACAGATTCTGGTAGAGATGAATCCCGATATCGAGCTGATTCTGGGCAAGCAGCCCCCGCTATCCAAGCTTCCGCCTGTCGAAACGCATAACCGGTTTATTTTAACCTTGCAAAAATTCCTGTCTGGGTTTATGTCCAAAGAACAGCCTCTGGTTATTTTCTTGGACGATCTGCAATGGGCCGACCCGTCATCCGTCCAGATCATCGAAGACATGGTCTTGGACTCGGGGCTTCAGTACGGACTGTTCGTAGCAGCCTGCCGGGACCGGGAATTTAGCGAGCCTCCCCCACTGCAGGCGTTCTTGGACAAGATGGAGCGAAGCCAAATGCCGAACAGGACGCGAATCCGGCTCGAACCGCTCCGGGAAGAGCACATCGAACGCATGCTGAACGACTCGCTTCGGCCGATCCGCCAGCCGGTGAATGAATTGGCGGGCCTGATCATGGATAAGACGAAAGGCAATCCGTTCTTTACTAAGCAGTTTTTCCGGACGCTGTACGATCATCAGCTGCTGCGTTTCAATTATGACACCGGCTGCTGGGAATGGGACCCCGATAAAATCAGCGAGCTGCATATTACCGACAACGTCGTGGATTTTATGATCAACAAAATCCGCCGTCTCTCCGGGCCTTTGCAGCAAGTATTGATGCATGCCGCCTGCGTCGGACACCATTTTAATACCGATACGCTGGCCCATGTGCTGGACCGGCCTCCGGACACGATCGTCCCCCTGCTGCAAGAAGCGGTTACTGATGGGCTTTTGCTGCAGGTCGGACTTGGTCGCCAAGCTCCGCCGGAAAAGCTCTCCTTCAAATTCATGCATGACCGGGTCTATCAAGCGGTCTACTCGCTTGTCCCAAGGGAGCGGAAACAAGAGATTCATCTGCATATCGGAAGGCTGCTGCAAAGCCATTATCAAGGGGATGCGCAGGAAGAGCGGCTGTTCGAAATGACGAATCAGCTCAATCTCGGCTCGAAGCTTATTACGCTCCCCGAAGAAAAAGATCAATTGGCCCGATTGAATGCGGCGGCATGCCGGAAAGCGAAGACCAATTCCGCTTATGACATTGCGCTGCGCTATGCGGCCCAAGGAATCGCATTGCTGGAGGCAGATTGCTGGGTGAGCCAGTACGAGCTGACCTTCTCCCTACAACTCGATCAAGCCGAGCTGGAGTACTTGTGCGGTCAGTTCGAAGAAGCGAAGCGTTCATTTCAGACGGTACTGAAGCATGCGCGGACGAAGCTGGAAAAAGCGGAAGCCTACAACCTGATGATCGTGCTCTTCACCAATATGGGCGAGCATGAAGAAGCGTTACGGAGCGGCTTGGAAGGATTGAAGCTGCTCGGTCTTCCGATCCGGCCGAATCCCGGCAAACTGAGCATCGGGCAGGCGCTGATGAAGGCACATCTGCTTGTAGGAACCCGCCATCCCCAAGAACTGCTCGATCTGCCGGTCATGACGGACCCGAACCATAAAGCGGTCATGCGGCTCATGGTCAATTTAACGCCTCCGGCTTATTTTTTAAATTCGGAATTATACGTTTATCTTATGCTGCAAATGTTCAACTACTCGCTCGTTTACGGCCATTCGGAAGGTTCGGCCCTCGCCTGCTCGACGTATGGAATCATTCAAAGCTCGCTGCTCGGGCGACTGAAGGCAGGTATGGAATATGGCCGGCTTGGAGCGAAGCTCAGCGATACGTTTAACGATTTGTCCATGAAATGCAAAGTCTACTTCGCTTACGGTTCCTTTACGAGCAACGCGAAGGAGCATATCGAAGCAAGTGTCCGATATTTGCGCAAGGCTTATCAATACGGTGTAGAATCGGGGGATTTCATATACGCAGGCTATTCGATCGCGTTCGGCTTTTTTATGCGGCTGCTTAAAGGCGATTCGTTGGCGGAAGTGCTGAAGGAAACGGACCAGCACCATACGTTTATACATAAGTCAAAAGACCGGGACACGATATGGATCTATACCGTGCTTCAGCGCTATATGATGTTTTTGAAGGAAGATATTCTACCTGCCCCGGCGGGCGCAAACGGCTGCGAGCCCTTCATGAACGAGAATGAAGCGAAGCAAATGAAAGCTTTGACCAATCAGGCTATCGCCCATACGTATTACGCGCTTCAAGCGCAAACGTATTTGCTGCTGGAGCGTCCGGACGAGGCCAAGGCCATTTGCGAGACCGCGGAAGCCGGCATCAAGTCGGTTTTCGGTCTGCCGCACGTGCACCTGCATCACTTTCATTATGCTTTGTCGCTTGCCGGATTGTACGCCAAGGCGTCAGCCAAGGAGCAGAAAGCTTACAAAGCCCGTATCCGCAAAAGCATCCGGTTTCTGGAAAAATGGTCAGCCTTCTCGCCGGATAATTTTCTCGCGATGAAGCTGCTTGTCGAAGCCGAATGGTATCGGATTTCCGGTAACCCGGTGCTGGCTGTGGAAAAATACGACCAGGCCATTCATCATGCCTCGAATAACGGCTTCGTGCCGCTCGAGGCGATGGCCGGGGAATATGCCGCAAAGTACTATATGCAAGCCGGCAAGCTTAAGGTGGCCCGCTCCTATTTAATGGAAGCCCGATGCTTATACGCGAAGTGGGGCGCCAACCGGAAGGTATCCGATCTCGACGACCGCTATCCATCCTTGCTCAGCAGGGCTCAGGCCGGTGAATCGACGCTCGACCTCTCCTGTATGATGAAGGCGGCTCAAGCGATCTCGAACGAAGCCGTATTCCAACGGATGCTCGAAAGCATCATGACGATCCTGTTGGAAAATGCGGGTGCGGAAAAAGGGCTCCTCGTGCTCGAACGGAACGGCCGGCTGTTCGTCGAAGTGGAAAAGGCTCTCCGCACCCCGTTCGAGTCACTGCATTCGGCCTCTTTGGATGATTGTCGCAGCGCAGCCGTTACGGTGATACAATATGCCGCCCGGACCGGTGAAACGGTGCTTTTGCACGATACAGCAGTTTCGGAGGTCTTCGCCCGGGACGCTTACATTTTGGCGCAGCGGCCCAAATCGATTCTTTGCGTGCCTATTCTTAAGCAGAGCAGGCTGATCGGCGCGCTTTACTTGGAGAACAGCCTCGCCAGCCATGTATTTCAAGAGGCACGTCTCGACACGCTTAAGCTGCTGGCCGCGGAGATCGCGATGCTGATCGAAAATTCCAAGCTGTGTGACCATCTTGAATACAAAGATTACAAGCTGCAGCTTATGGAGGCGCAGGAGAAAAACATCCGTCTGAAGCTTGACGAGAAGGAACGCTGGGTGCAGTCGGCGGAAGCGGCCATGCTGAATATACGCAAAGCGCAGCACGAGCTGATCAACAATGTGCAAACCGTTCATGCGCTGCTGATGATGAACAAGTTCGATATGGCGAAGGAATATATCTCCGTCTGGTGCAAAGAGATCGTTCAGCAATCGGTCATCGGATCGGTTGAATTCCCGGTGCTTGGCGTCGTTCTGAGCAATCTGTCGCTTATCTGCATTGCAGAGAAAATCGATCTGCAGGTCGCCGGGAAGCTTGACTGCACATTCGAAGAGTTGACGCTGCCGATCTGTCATTTCTCCAGCATTATGCACAATCTGCTGAAAAATGCCGTGGAGGCCATTCCGGCCGACGACTTGCTGCGCACCGTCCGCCTGACGATCGAGGAAGCCGATGACCGGTATACGGTTTCCGTATTTAATTCCGGCTCCTATGTCAAGGAAGAGGATCGGTTAACCATATTCGAGAAAGGCTTCTCCACCAAATCCGACGTCACGAATTCCGGTCTCGGTCTGCATATCGTGCAGAATTATCTTCAGCATTACGGAGGAGAAGTGGAGTGCCATTCCGATCCGGGGAAGGGAACGACGTTTACCGTGCACTTGCGTAAAAAAGGACCGGGCACGATCCATGAGGGCGCTGTGGCTGCCGGATTGAATTAACGCCCTGGGCACATAAAAGCCCGCCTGTCAACAGCGATGAATTGATGCACTTCATCCACTGTAGACGGCGGGCTTTTCAGTACTGGTTGTCAAACTGCCGGAGTATGCTTTGGCGCCGATCCGGCGAAACTGCGCTCGATGAACCGGAGCGCCTCAGGCAGATGCCCTCCGAAATACTCCCAATTGTGATCCCCTTCGAATTCCATATACTCGTGCGGGTAGCCAATCTGCTCCAGCAGCGCCTGATAAGCGGAGTTAAGCGGGAATAACGAGTCCGCCATGCCGCAGTTGAAATGAAGCGCGGGCCGGACCTCCTCCTTCACTCTCCGGGCAGCCAGCACGTGCAAATCCAGCTCTTGCGCATAAGGCCCATGTACGGGTCCGATCATCCGGCACACGTCCGTACGAAGGAACGCTTCTGTCATGAGGCCGGCGGACATGAGCGCGCCCGCGATACTGGCGGCCGACCCGAAAAGGTGCGGATTGCGCAGTGCCAGCACGAACGAGCCGTAGCCGCCCATGGACAGGCCGCAGAGAGCTCTATGGGAAGGAGCTGCAATCGTGCGGAACTCGCGGTCGATCGCAGGTATAAGATCGTACAAGAAATAATCCTCGAAGCGTCCCGAGCCGTCAAACCAGTTGACGTAGAACGTGCCGTGGCCGTAGCCTCCGTCGCTGACCATGACAACGATGCTTTCGCGGAGGTCACCAGAAGCCATGAGCTTTTCAATCGTTTGCTCGGCATTTCCTTTCACGCTCCAGCTCGTTTCGTTCCCGTATAGCCCGTGAAGCAAATAAACAACCGGGTAGCGGGTGTCCTCGGACTCGTTATAGCTCGGGGGAAGATAGACGTAGCATAGCTTGCGCGCAAACAAAGCGCTGGAAAAAAACGCAAACGGCGTCACTCCCATAGCGGTCGCTCCCCTTTCCTTAGCCTCAGTATGCCGCCTTAGTTCAGTACAGCGGTCATATGTTCTTCGGTAATCGCCCAGTGCGACGTATTCCAAATCGTTTCTTTGTTCTTGATATATAAAATTTGCGGCGAAGCGTGCTTAACGCCCGTATCCTCGGCAATTTGGTTGGACACCGGACGGGACTCGATCACCTTGACCAGTACATACTCGACATCCGGGTTCGGCGTTTTGCCGAGATAAGCCTCGTATTCCTGCAGCGCATTGAAGCTGACTGGACATGCCGTGCTATGCTTGAGCATAACGATCGGTTGTTCCGTCGTCGCCGCTAAAAGCTGTTCCCATTCTTCATTCGTTGTAATTTCTTTCCACTGTGCCATATCGCTTCCTCCGTCTCCTGAATCAATTGGTTTTGTCAAAAAAATAATGGTCGGCCTCCACCCGGTCTCCGAGCTGAAGGATGCCATAGGAATACCGGGGCTGCCGGCGCTTATCGGTCGGCGATCCGGGATTGAACAGCAGCATGCCTCCGCGTTCTTCCTTGTAAGGGATATGCGAGTGGCCGAACAGCACAATGTCCGCGGTCCCGTTCCCTTCCGCGTCGCGGAAGGATTCGTAAGCCGTATCGGGCGTAGAACGTCCGCCGTGGCCGTGCACCATCCCGATACGGTACCCGCCGAGCTCGAGCAGCTTGCGGCGGCCAAAGCGTCTAACGATGTCCATGCCGTCGTTGTTGCCGGCAATCCCGTCAACCGGGGCCAGCGCCTCAAATAAATCGCACACGGCCTCATCCACCCAATCTCCCGCGTGCAGGATCAGATCAACCCCCTGCAAGCCCTGAACGAGCGGCTCCGGCAGCGCTCTGGCCCGACTGAACATATGAGTATCGGATACGATTCCGATGCGCATGGCAGCTCCCGCCCTCCATTTACATTGATTTCTTCATTTTACCATACAACCACGGGAAAAGAAAAAAGCACCGCGAGGGTGCATGCCCGTATCGAACGCAAAAACCCGTGAACAGTAGAAGTCCACGGGTCATTCGAACGGTCCGCTGGTTTAGGCTTGCGGAGTACCCGCCATGTCAAGCGCTTGAGACGAGATGTTTTCTTTGAATTTGGACATGCAGTTGCACAAAAAGTCTTTACGGCAAATCGGGCAAGGCTCTTTCAGCAGCCGGTTAATATGGGTTGGCGTGACATTGCCTGCCGCGTCCCGTTCATAAATAAGACGGCAAACCGTCCGATCCTTCAATTGTGCTACGATTTCGAACAATCCGTTTTTCGGATTGTGACTGACGATTTTGGCATCGATGACCTGTGGTTGGTACGCCATCTACAGCACCTCTTTCGACGATATAGTGAGCGGCAAAAATAATCGTACTATCAATCATATCGCTTTTTAACGGTCGCCGTCAAGCAGTTTCCCGACACCGCCCAAAATGCTGCCTTCCTCCTTGCGTCCGCCGGTTCGTGACGCACTCAGTACCCGATCCGCCAATCGGCTGAAGGGCAGCGACTGAATCCATACCTTGCCCGGTCCCCGCAGCGTGGCGAAGAATAGCCCCTCGCCTCCGAAGATCGCCGTCTTGACACCTTTGACGAACTCGATGTCGTAATTCACATCCTGCGTCATCGCGACCAGACATCCCGTATCCACGCGGATCATTTCGCCGGGGCCCAGCACTCGCTCATGGATCGCCCCTCCTGCATGAACGAACGCTAGACCGTCGCCTTCAATCTTCTGCATAATGAAGCCTTCGCCGCCGAAAAATCCGGTGCCCAGCTTGCGCTGAAACTCGATGCCGACCGAAACGCCCTTCGCCGCGCACAGAAACGCATCCTTTTGGCAGATCAGCTTGCCGTTCAGCTCCACCAAATCCATCGGCAAAATACGGCCGGGATAAGGAGAAGCAAAGCTGACGCATTCCTTGCCCGAGCCCCGGTTCGTGAACGCGGTCATGAACAAGCTCTCGCCCGAAAGCAGCCGCTTGCCCGCGCCGAACAGCTTTCCGACGAAGCCTTTGTTCTGGTCGCTGCCATCGCCGAAAATCGTTTCCATCTGAATGTTCTGATCCATCATCATCATCGCTCCGGCTTCGGCAAAAACGGTTTCTCCCGGGTCCAGCTCGATCTCGACAAACTGCATTTCCGAACCGATAATCCGATAATCCACTTCATGTGCATTCATGGACAATCTCTCCTTTTAGGGGGCTGTACCCGAATCAAAATGATGGAAGGACACGATGATTCGCATGGGATGTTATACGCATATCCAAATGCTGCGGTTTCGCGGCCTCAAGCCTTGTCCGTCCCGTACTCGATGCGCAGGTGCGAAGCGGCTTCCTCCGCCTGCCGACGGGCGGCTTCCACTGTCTCCGCCGAGCTCAAAGCAACAGCCATGCGCCGGCCCGGCTTCGTCTCTGGCTTGCCGAACACGCGAACCTGGGAATTCGGGACCGCCAGCACCTGTTCGAGACCGCCGATGCGAAAGTCCGACGTTTCCCGGTCCGCCTTCAGCGTGTAGGAAGCCGCCGGTGTCAGCAGCCGCACATTCGGGATCGGGAACCCGAGGATCGCCCGTACGTGCAAGGCAAATTCGGACAAATCCTGCGAGGCCATCGTTACCATTCCCGTATCGTGCGGGCGGGGACTGACCTCGCTGAAATATACCTTGTCCGGCGCAAGGAACAATTCCACCCCATAAATACCGGCGCCGCCAAGCGCTTCGGTGATCGCTCCCGCCACCCGCTGGGCCTCCGCGATTTGGGCATCGCTCATCGCATGCGGCTGCCAGGATTCGATATAATCGCCGTCCTTTTGAATATGGCCGATGGGCGCGCAATACGTCGTTCCGGAAACGGACCGGACGGTGAGCAGCGTAATTTCCGAATCGAAACGGATGAATTCTTCCACGATGACGCGGGTCTTTTTGGCCCGACCGCCTTCCATGGCGTAGTTCCAGCAAGCTTCTACGTCTTCCGGCGCGCGGCAGACGCTCTGTCCTTTGCCCGAGGAGCTCATAATCGGCTTGATGACGCACGGTGTTCCGATCGTCGAGACAGCTTCCTGCAGCTCCTCCAAGCTGTCAGCGAACGCATACCTCGCTGTCGGCAAACCAAGCGTCTCCGCGGCCAGCCTGCGGATGCCTTCCCGGTCCATCGTCAGCCTTGCGGCGGTTGCCGTAGGCACGACGCGGTAGCCTTCGCTTTCCAGCTCCACCAAGGTGGGCGTCGCAATGGCTTCGATCTCGGGCACGATAAGATCGGGGCGTTCTTTCTCAATGATTCGGCGCAGCTCCTCGCCGTCCAGCATGTTGATAACATAGGATCGGTGCGCCACCTGCATAGCGGGCGCATTCGCGTAACGGTCGACCGCGATCGTTTCCACGCCAAGACGCTGGGCTTCAAGAATGACCTCCTTGCCCAGCTCGCCTGCTCCCAGCAGCATCATTTTTTTCGCATTCGTCGATAACGGTGCACCGTACATAGAAGGTTCCTCCTGAATGATGGTATGATTTTCATAAAGTCCTATCGCTGTTATACTTTACTTTATTCGATTTTTCAACTCCAATCTGCGACGAAAAACGACAAATTTCGTCCAGAAGCAGGAAAAGCCCCGTCACGCCTGGGGCGAACGGAGCTGCCGGGACTTCGGGATGGCCAAACCGGCAAAAACGAAACAAAAAACTTACTTTTGTCAAGTAACTTATGCTAAAATGAAGGGTAAGAAGAGGTGAAAACGATGGCAGATCATCCGCATCATTTATGTCCCAAATTCGAAGCCGCCTTTGAAATTTTAGGCAAGCGCTGGACCGGTCTGATTATCCGGGCATTATTGGGAGGTCCGTGCCGCTTTAAAGATATCTCCGAGATGATTCCCGGAATGAGCGACCGCATGCTTGCCGAACGCTTCAAAGAGCTGGAAGCCGCCGGACTAATCAGCCGGCACGTCTATCCCGAGACGCCGGTCCGGATCGAGTACGAATTAACAGATAAGGGAAAAGCACTGGAACCGGTCATGAATGCGGTTCAAAAGTGGGGAGAAACGTGGGTCAAATGACCCCGTTTCTTGACACGCCCTCTCGTGCTACAATGGAAGAGGCGTTAATCGTGGTGGACAGGCTCGGCCATCCAGGTGACCGGGTAATAGAACATACGGTGCCCGCACTGCGGGCATTTGATTTTCATGTCCAGCTCGTTTAAGCCGTTCACACATAACGCAAGCGAAAAGGACGATTCATAGCTGGCCGTCCGGAAGGCATCTTGTTGGGGGGCATAGTTGCAGCTCGAAGCGCTGCAGGAAGCACAAATTTTGTAAGCGCTGCTCATCGTAGAGGCACATCCTTCCAAAAAAGTCGTATTTTTTTTTTGGTATGGCCTCCTATCGGCACTTTTATACGGCGGCTTGTCCGGCTGGCTGCAGCGGGCGCATGGCAAGTAAAATGAGCTCGTCGAGCTCCATGCTCTTATGTAGGACTTTCGGATCGGTCAGCAAACAGCCTTGGCCGGTTACCAAAGCGTTCAACTCGTCGATGCAGCAGCGAATTCGGTGTTCCAACTGTGCTTGAATCAGCATAGGTATACCTCCTTGGCTTTGTTCGCGCAAACGAACGGCTGGCCGGTTCAGTGTCGTTTTCTCCGCACTTAGGGCTTTCTACGACTTCAATTATGAAAGACATTCTTTAAAAAAGTAGCAGTTGCATATTTGATTTTTATTAAGTTTCTTAACATTTATCTAATACTTCATTTCGTCGAGGTGGCACGTCATGTCTAAAGTATTGCTGGTTGAGGATGATCAAAGTATTTCGGATATGATATCCATTTACTTGAGCGAAGAAAATTATACCGTGTTTTGTGCAGCCGACGGCAAACAGGGTAAAGAATTGTTCAGCCTGCATGAGCCGGATGTCGTCATTCTTGATTTGATGCTTCCGGATACGAACGGCATCGAGCTGTGCAAGCACTTTCGCACCGTCTCCAACGTACCGATCATGATCGTTTCCGCCAAAAGTGAGGTATCCGAACGCGTCAACGCGCTGATGATCGGCGCCGACGATTATTTGTGCAAGCCGTTCAGCATGCGGGAGATGGCCGCACGGACGAGTGCGCTCCTGCGCCGCTCCGCCTTAACCCAAACGGTCAGACCTGCAACAGAGGACCCTGTGCCTGCGGAAACGAAGGACATCGTCCTTGATTTGGAAAAGCGGGGCATCTATTTGCACGGTCAAGCGGTGGAAACGACCTATTCCGAATTTGAAATCATGAAAAATTTCTGGCTTCATCCGGGCAAAGTATTCTCAAGAGAAGAGCTGCTGAACAAAATTCGTGGCATCGATTCCTTCGTGACCGAACGCTCGGTCGACGTACATATTACGAATCTCCGCAAAAAAATCGAGGCGGACCCCAAAGAGCCCAAATATATCAAGACCGTCTGGGGTGTCGGATATAAATTCGAAATGCCAATGAAGACGAATTAACCAGGCTCAAAGACTATGCACTTTTATCAACATAAAAATCCGGCCGGGCACGCAACCTTCTCATGCGTTGCGACCGACCGGATTTTTGCATACGGTGGCATTGTTATTTGCGAGTATTGGCATCGTCCGGAAATACATGCAGGATCAACGTATTGAACTCGTTCATATAATTGGTCATGGTGCCGCGCTCCTTCTCTTCCTTCGCATAAAAGCGGACACGCTGCACGAAATTCGGGTTCGCCGATACGTATACTTGCTGAATGTTGGTAGGCGCCATCGACAGCACCAGCTTACGGATTTCATCGGCCTTTCCTGTCGATAATCCCCCGTTTTCCGTCCACGAATACCGGCTCGGCCCTTTATCGGTGCCTCCGAATATCCCGACTCCGCCTTTCGACGTTACCTGATATCCCAGCATGTCCGGCGACGCCTCGGCTTCCGGACTATGACCGTCCAAAACGACCGCCACATAGCCGTTCACTTCCGTCAGCAGCACTTGGGCCTCACGGACACCGGAGACGGTCTTCACCCGCTCGGCAATCTGTGGCGCGAATGCCATTGTACTCGCCGAGTGCCGGTTCGTCATATCGAGCTGTTTTCGCCCGCTGTATTCTTTCCCCTGACGGGCCTGCTGCTCGTCCACCCAACGCTGCTTGACCCCAAGCGATCCGTCTTCGTTATTGCGGGAATCGCGGTCATACAAGGCTTGCTGTCGGTAATCCTCCAGCCCGCCGCCGGGCCGGCTGGCCTGCGGCCTATTCCCGCCGCACGCGCTTTGCAGCAGCAAGCAGCCGGCTACTGCAAGCAGAAGCAGCCCCTTTCGGTGTATCACGGTGTTCATCCTGTCGTGTCCCTCCTGTAGACGTGCCCTCATAAGGCTCACGCTTAGGATGAATCACACGCCGGAAAATATGCGCAGCACTACTTCTTTTCGGTATCGCCGGGATTCAACCGCTCCAGCAGCTCGCGAACTTTTTGTTCCGATACGTCTCCCGTTTGCTTAAAGAGCGCAAGCTGCTCCGCAATGTCGCGGCCGATCGCTTCGTGCTCGGCTTCTGCCGCTGCATAGCCAGGATCGAACCACACATAATCGCCTTCGGGGCCGTTGCGCAGGAATGGCTTGCTCCAATGGGCCGGATAATCGTAAGGCGCTTCCCCGAATAAAAAACCGAGCACCTCGTCGCTTTCCAGCGGCATCAAATGATGAAACGATTCTTCCTGTACGGACTCCGGCCCCGCCGGGATTGCGGCCAAATTCCTGTGTAAGTAGGCGTAATGCAAGTAGTGCTCTCCCGTCGCCTTGTCTTTGGCGATTTCATACAGTTCAAGTCCATCTTCTTTCAACACGCGAACGGAATCGAGCCGCTCCCCGATTTCTTCGCCCGGGATACGTTTCCGGTTGCTCCAGGACGTGTTCGGTTCGTTTGCTTCCGACATCATGCTAAGCCCCCTTCGCTTGCTTGGATTCCTCATTAAGCCGCAGCGTGCGCCGTGGCAGCCGCCATTTGTACACCACCGACAGCATCCGCAAAATAACAATGAGCGCGAATAGTCCGAGCAGCGGCCACGACCCTTGGAACCAGCCGATCCCGATCAGAAATCCCGCCAGCATTCCCCAAACCGCATAGATCTCGTCATGCAGCACAAGCGGCTTCCGTCCGGCCAGCACGTCGCGGATAATCCCGCCGCCGATCCCGGTCATCATCGCCGCTACGATGACGGCGCTTAGCGGAGCATTCATCTGAACCGCATACAGTGCCCCTTGAATGGAGAAAGCCGCCAAGCCGATAGCGTCGAACAAGGATTCCCATGTTTTCCAGCGGCGAATCCAGCTGACGGGAACGATAAAAACAAGAAACGCCGCAATGAGCGCCGTTTTCAAATAAAGTCCCTGCGTCCAAAGCGTGCTGACAGGTATGCCGATCAGCAAGTTTCGGACGACCCCGCCGCCGAACGCCGTCACAAAGGCAAGTACAAAAACGCCCAGAATATCGTACTCTTCTTCCATGGCAACGACCGCGCCGGAAATAGCGAACGCGATCGTGCCGATAATGCTGAATAATTGCAAATTGACTTGAAGCAGTTCATCCATAAGGGTTAATCCAAGCTCCAATCCAGCGTAACGAGTTGACCTGTACGGGACGACTCATAGATCGCTTCCAGCACTAAACTGTTCGTGAGACCTGACATCGCAGATGTAAGCGGCTCGCGGTGCTCCCGGATGCAATCGAGGAAATGGCGGCTCATGCGCTGACGAGGCCCTTCATCGTTCGAATCCACCGTCAACTCTACGTCGGCGGTCCGCTCGAACAGCTCGGTATGCAGCGTCCCTCTTCCTGCACGTAGAGAAGCGCCCCCCTCGGAGCCCATCAGGTAAATATAAGGTCCGTTATCGATAAAATCGGTATTAGCCGCCCAGCTTACATCCAGCGACAGCGTGCTGCCGTTATCCAGCTTGATTAGAGCGGTTGCCAGATCCTCAACGTCATAAAAGCCGTTCCAGTCCGGTTTGCCCCAAGTGCCGATACCGCGCTTCTTCGGTCCGAACTCGGCATACGTCGTCCCGAAGACGGAGACCGGCTTCGGACTGCCCATCAAGTGCAGCGATAAATCCAGCATATGCACGCCGATATCGATCAGCGGCCCGCCGCCGGATTTATGCATTTGCGTAAACCAAGTGCCCCAGCCCGGAATCCCTTTGCGGCGCAGCCAGCCGGTTTTGACATTATAGATACTGCCGAGCGCACCTTTCTCGATTTGTTCCTTCACCTGCATGTTAAGCGATTCCCAACGCATCTGGTGCGACATCATCAACACTTTGCCTGACTTCAGGTGTGCCTTGACAATTTCTTTGGCGGAAGCCGCATTGACGGCCATCGGCTTTTCAAGCAGAACGTGCTTGCCGGCTTGAAGCGCTTCAATGGCAATGGGTGCATGTGCATCGTTCGGGACGGCTACGATTACTGCATCCAAGCTCGGATCCTGCAGCAGCTCCTGATAGGTTGCGTAAACGTTCGGAATATTATATTCCTTCGCCCGCGCGATAGCCATAGGCTGATAGACGTCCGTCACAGCCGTTACGGCGGCGTCCGGGATTTGCGAAAATTCCTGAATGTGTACATTGCCGATGTTGCCGGCGCCGATGACGCCGATTTGTATTTTGTCGTTTGCGCTCATGCGTTAGGCTCCTCCGCTGACGTTTTTCTATGTTCTCAAACAGTTTCACTATACCATAAACTTCAGGCAAGTTGTAACGGAAAAAAGCGGCGTCCTTCCGGTTTTTACGCCTGTGGCAGCCGCTTTTCGGGCAGCTTACAAAATGCCCATATCTTTTGCTTTTTGAGCCGCTTCCTTACTGCTTTTTCCGCCCAGTTTCTTCAAAATGTTCCCAACGTGCACTTTGATCGTCCGGATGGAGACGACGAATTTGTCGGCGATTTGTGTTTGGGTGTGCCCTTTTTCGATCAGATCGAGCACTTGAATTTCGGTCGGCGTCAGCAAATTTTTGAGCTCCCTCACCCGCACCTCATGCTCAAGCTGCTTCAAGCGGCGGAATTCTTCCCGCATCTGCGCAGCGACGCTCGGATGGATGGAGCTCCGGTTGGCGTACGCGCTGCGGATCGTCTGCGGAATTTCCGTGAAGTTGGACTTCACCATATAATCGACGGCGCCGGCCTTGAACGCTTCGAAAATGATTTCTTTCTCCTCCATCGAAGAAAGCATCACGACGCGTGCCCCGCTGCATTTCACGATTTCCGCTGCGGCCCACAGTCCCTCCGGACTGTCGGACATCATGACGTCCATCAGAACGACATCTGCTTCCGTCTTCTCCAGCAGCTCGACAGCCGCTTCACCGGACGAAGCCTGACCCACCACTTCGATATCCGGCTCCTTTTGCAAGTAGCTGTGCAGGCCGCGCAGCCAGTCCGGATCGTCCTCGACAATGACGACGCGAATCACAGGATGCTCCATTCAAATTAACTCCCTTCCCGCCGGAAGCCGCTTTTGCTTCGGAAACTGCATGAAGACGCTCGTTCCTTGGCCCGGCTTGCTGTGAATATTCATGGTGCCTTTGTGCTTCTGAACAATAGTATAACAATAAGACAGTCCCAAGCCGAAGTTCATTTTCTTACCGCTTTTGGTCGTGTAGAACGGATCGAAGACGCGCTTGAGCTGCGCCTTGTCCATTCCGGGACCCGTGTCCTTCACTTCCAGAACGACTTTCCGCTTCGTTTCCGTCAAGCGTACGGTCAGGACACCACCGTCCGGCATCGCTTCAATAGCATTCGTCAGCACGTTGGTCCACACCTCGGTCAACTGCGCCCGGTCTGCGGCAATCCGTTCCTCCGTCAAATACTGCTCGTGAACCTCGACCTTATGCAGCTCCGGAGACAGAGTGCGGATACAGTCCCTCATCAGCTCGCGCGGGTCCAACTCCTCGAGTTGAAGCTTGATCTCCTGGGTTTGTCCCTGAATTCGGTAGATCATCTCGTAAATATGCTGCGAAGCGGACAAAATGACTTCCATATCCTGCACGACTTGGGCCGGGTCCGTTCGTCCGGCTGCCACCTCGGATTTGATTTTGTCGCCGAACAGCCGGATTTTGCCGACATCGTTCTTGATCGCATGGTTCAAAATCGAGGTCCCGGACGTAATTGCGCGCAGTGTATAATCGAGCTTCTGGTTCCGTATCGAGATTTGCAGACCCATGAATCCATAGCGGAAGCTCGATCCGACAATGATCGCCAGGGTGAGTGCGATCACCCATGTGTTATAGCGCCACCATTCGTACAAACCGAAAAAGGAGGGCAGCAAATAAAGCGTAAATAAAGCGAATACCAGCGTCGGCGCAGCCGCTAGCGTCGTCAGCATCCGGCTGCGGCGGAGAAACGAATTTTTCTCCTTCAGCAGCGCCATGATCAATAAAACGGCGCCTGTCACAATATACGGCGCCGCCCAAGGGGTGACAAAGTAATACGGGATCGGATCGCCGGGTTTCGGTTCGAGCACGAAGGAAAGAGCAGGAAGAACCACCAGCGCCCACGGAATCCATCGTTTCCACGGCCATACCGGATAATCCGGGTAATAAACGATGGCGAACATCAAAAACGTATAAGGCAAGCCGAAGTAGCACATCAGCGAACTGGCGAGCTCGGCTTTGGCAAGCAGCACCGCAACAGGCATCGTCAACAAGCCGCGGTCAAACAAATAAGGCACGACGTCGTCCGCAATCACCGCGGACAATCCCCCGCAGCCGCCTGTAAAGGCGATGCTGCTGATCCATTGTGTCGTCGCCCGCTTCGGATCGGTGACGATCAGGAGCAGCCCGATCGTCCATAGGCCGATAAAAACAAACAGCATGACAACCCGATCCCTTCCGTCTTAAGCGTACTCTCCCTCGAGCCGGTCCAATTCTTCGAGACATCGCTCGGCCCAGCGAACCGTTCGCTTCAGTTGCTCGCGCTCCTGCGCCAAGGCTTGCCGCAGCGATTCGCGGTAAGCCGGCACCGCCCCATGGTGCGGCCGGACCGTGTTCGGCGGCATAAGCGCAATCTCCTGATAGGCCAGCGCGCGCCGTTGATGGAAAAATGCCACATCCGGGTCCATCGGATTGTGCAAATCTCCTTGCGTTGGGTGTTTCACGACCGCGGCAATCTTGATGGCGATCTTACCAGTAGGCGATAGCTCGACAACCTCGCCTATGTAATCGCCTGTTTTGTAGGAAGCCCGGACCATCGTCCCGGGAGTTAACATGGATTCCAGCATCGTATAGATACGACTCCCTTCCTTGTTATAAGTCAGAATGGCCTTATCAGCCATTCGTAGTAACATTCATCCAGCGGTGAAGCTCCTGCACACCGTCGAACCGATATTTTTTATCGATCACCCCTTGCTGCCATCGCACCAGACACGGCACGCTTTCGATTTGCCAATTCCGCGCCAGCAGCGGCGAGAAATTAATATTGCATCGGCCCATGGCAGTCCGCGGATTCAACGCCTGTACAACCTCCAGCATCCTCTCGCCTACCTTGCACGTGCCGCACAGCGGAGTATAGAAGAATATGTACCGGGGCTCCGAATAAGCCAAATGTCCTTCGGCCGCGTTTTCCGGGAATTCCGGTTCTACAGCTTCGGTCGTTGCAGGCGTCCATGCAAGCAGGTCTTGTTCCGACCATTCCTTGAGCGTCATGGTTCCAATCCCTCCCTACATATTTGCTTATTGCTTCCAGAGGGACCTATCCGGTAGAATGGTACTATCCAGGGTATAGGGCAGGTGTTAAACAATGTCGGACACAACGAACCAAAATTCGAATGAGCAGCCGCAATCCGCCGGCGAGCCTAAAAAAGTCAGCTTGGCGGATGCGATTAAAAACAAGCTCGCGCAAAAGAAGCAAGCCCAGCATGACGCTAAAGCCAACGGCCAAATGCGTGCCGGAAACGCGTCCGTGATGAAAAGCCAAAACAACAAAAAGCCGAACAACCAACGCCGGCGTACCGGCGGAAGCTGACCGGCCGCGATTGGAAAAGAAGGATGAGCACAGCCTTTTCAGGCCTGCGGCTCATCCTTTTTTTAATTATACGGAACGGCTGTTTCTGGCAAACTATGAATGGAAATTAAGCATACAGCAGATCGCGCTGCTTCTTAATCTCGTCATTCTCCAAGTATTCGTCATAGGTAATGACCTTGTCGATCATACCGTTCGGCGTAATTTCGATAATCCGGTTTGCCACGGTTTGCACGAATTGATGGTCATGGGAGACGAATAACATCGTACCGTCGAAATCCATCAGCCCATTGTTCAGCGCCGTGATCGATTCCAAATCCAAGTGGTTGGTCGGCTCATCCAGAATCAGCACGTTGGCGCCGCTCATCATCATTTTGGACAGCATGCAGCGCACTTTTTCGCCCCCGGACAGCACGCTTGCTTTCTTCAGTGCTTCTTCACCAGAGAACAGCATCCGGCCCAGGAAGCCGCGGATATAGGACTCGTCTTGATCTTTGGAATATTGACGCAGCCAGTCAACCAGATTAATGTCCGTATCAAAATAAGCCGAGTTGTCTTTCGGGAAATACGCTTGTGTCGTCGTCACGCCCCAGCTGTACTCGCCGGCATCGGCTTCCAGCTCGCCCATCAGCACTTGGAACAACGTCGATTTGGCGATCCCGTTCGGGCCGACGAGGGCGATTTTGTCGCCTTTGTTTACAGTAAAGCTGATATTGTTCAAAATCAACTGGCCGTCGATCGATTTGCTGATCCGGTCCACTTGAAGCAATTGCTTGCCCGCTTCCCGCTCCGGAGTAAATTTGATGAACGGGTACTTCCGGGTCGACGGCTTGATGTCATCGAGCGTCAGCTTCTCCAGCAGCTTCTTACGCGAAGTCGCCTGCTTCGACTTGGAGGCGTTCGCGCTAAAGCGTTGAATGAACGTTTCGAGCTCTTTGCGCTTCTCCTCAACCTTCTTGTTAGCCTCACGCTGCAGCTTCAAAGCCAGCTGGCTGGACTCGTACCAGAAGTCGTAGTTGCCGACGTACATCTGGATTTTGCTGAAGTCGATATCCGCAATGTGCGTGCACACCTGGTTCAGGAAGTGACGGTCATGGGATACGACAATGACGGTGCCTTCATATCTGGCAAGGAAATTCTCAAGCCAGTTGATCGATTCGATGTTCAAATGGTTCGTAGGCTCGTCAAGCAGCAAAATGTTCGGGTTGCCGAACAACGCCTGCGCCAGCAAGACGCGGACTTTTTGGTTGCCGTCGAGTTCTTTCATTTTGATGTCATGCAGTTCCTTGGAAATACCGAGACCGATCAACAGCTCCGCTGCGTCCGATTCCGCCTGCCAGCCGTCCAGCTCCTGGAATTCGCCTTCCAGCTCAGCCGCACGCATGCCGTCCTCTTCGGAGAAATCCGGCTTTGCATACAAAGCGTCTTTTTCCTCCATAATTTGGAACAAACGCGCATGCCCCATCATGACCGTTTTGAGCACGTCCACTTCGTCATATTCGAAATGGTTCTGCTTCAGAACCGCCATACGCTCGCCCGGAGTGATGCTGACTTCACCTTTGTTCGGCTCCATTTCGCCGGACAGAATTTTCAGGAATGTCGATTTGCCCGCTCCGTTCGCGCCGATCAAACCGTAGCAGTTGCCGGGAGTAAACTTAATGTTTACATCCTCGAACAATGCCCGTTTACCGTATCTTAAGGTGACTCCTGTTACCGTAATCATCTGTTTAAAACCTACTTTCGCGATAGAATAAAGCGATCAGCCCGTGTAAAGCTGCTTCCAAACGTATATTATAGCATAAATTGGCGCGTCTTCCCACTGGATGTTATTTTTTGTTCCGCCCAAAATGGCCTGCCGCACCGCTGAAACGCTTCGTTACTTGTTCTGTGCGATACGCTCTACCAGCTCGGAAAGCTCGGTCCAGCGCTCCATCGCTTCCTCCAGCCGCTGCGTCAGCTCCTGCTCTTCCTGGAACAGCTCTTGCGCTTTCGTATAATCGCTGCCCGCGTTCTCGATATCTTGCTTGACCTGCGCCAAGCGATCCTCGAGCCCGGCAATTTTATCCTCGATTTCGTCCCATTCCTTCTGCTCCTTGTAGGAAAGCTTGCGGGGACGATTCGATTCGCGCTGCTGCGCCGGCGCCGTTTCGGCAGCCGACTTGGTTTCCCGCCGCTCCTCCGCTGCCGCTTGCTTTTCGCTTCGGGACGCTTCCAGATATTCCGTATAATTGCCGAAAAATCTTCGGATGCGGCCCTCCCCTTCGAACACGAACAGATGATCCGCCGTCCGGTCCAGAAAGTAACGGTCATGGGATACGGTAATGACCACACCCGGAAAATCTTCCAAGTATTCCTCCAAGATGGTCAACGTTTGAATATCCAGATCGTTCGTCGGCTCGTCCAGCAAAAGCACGTTCGGCTCGCCCATCAGTGTGCGCAGCAGATACAGCCGGCGCCGTTCGCCTCCGGACAGCTTGCCGATCGGCGTCCATTGCTGGGCAGGCGTAAACAAGAAGCGTTCGAACATTTGCGCCGCCGTAACCGATTCGCCGCTCGAGGTTCGCACCACCTCGGCCGCTTCCTTTATATAATCGATCGCCCGCTGCTTCTCGTCCATCTCGACACTTTCCTGCGTGTAGTAAGCCAGCTTCACGGTCGGTCCGGTTACGATGGCCCCCGCGTCCGGCTCCAGTCTGCCGGCCAACATGTTCAAAAACGTCGATTTTCCCGTCCCGTTCGGTCCGATAATGCCGATGCGATCTTCAGGTAAAACGATATAGCTGAAATTGTCGACGATTTTACGCTGCTCGAACGATTTGCTGACCTCTTCCAGCTCCATGATCTTTTTGCCGAGCCGGCTCGCACCGAGCGAAATGTCCATCTGTGCGGCGGGTCCGTCCACTTTGCGGTCGCGCAGCTCAACGACACGCTCCACACGCGCTTTCTGTTTCGTCGTCCGCGCTTTGGCCCCACGCCGTAGCCACGCCAGCTCTCTGCGCAGCAGGTTTTGCCGTTTGTCTTCCTCGGCGGCCTCGCGCTCCAGCCGCTCGGCCTTTTTCTCAAGAAATGCCGCATAATTGCCCTCGTAGCTGTACAGCTTGCCACGGTCCAGCTCGAAGATCCGGTTCGTCACCCGATCGAGAAAATACCGGTCATGCGTCACGAGCAGCAGCGCGCCTCGCCACTTCGCAAGGAATTCTTCCAGCCACTGCACCGTTTCATGGTCAATATGGTTGGTTGGTTCGTCTAAGATGAGCAGATCCGCCGGTTGAATCAGCGCCCGAGCCATCGCGACCCGCTTGCGCTGCCCCCCGGAAAGTGTACCGACCTTTTGACCGAAATCGCGGATGCCGAGCCGGGTCAGCACGGTCTTAGCCGTCGTAGAGGCGTCCCATGCGCCTGTCGCATCCATACGCTGCTGCGCGGCGAACAGCTTCGTCTGCCGTTTTTCGTCCTCGGGGGCAAGCTGCAGCTCGGCAAGCGCCCATTCGTATTCCCGCAATGCCTGCATCATCGGCGTATCGCCGTAAAACACCTGCTCAAGCACAGTCGAGTCGGAATCGAACGACGGATTTTGCGGCAAATACTCGACATGGAAATGGTTCGCATGGATGAGCTTTCCTCGTTCCGTCGATTCGAGCCCGGCCAAAATTTTCAGCAGGGTCGATTTGCCCGTGCCGTTCACGCCGACGAGCCCGATCCGTTCTTTCTCGTTGATCTGAAAGTGAATGCCGTCAAATAAAACTTTCTCGCCGTAGCTTTTATATAAATCTTCTACCGTCATGATGTTCAAGCGGATTCAAGCCTCCTCGCCGTTGCTTGCGTTTATTAATTGCCGTAAGGTTCGGCGGGCTCCGTCACGTAAGCGGCAAGCAGCGAAGCTGTATGCCGCACGGCGTCCTTGTGCGTCCGCTCCATCGCGTGGGAAGCGTGAACGCCCGGACCGATCAAAGCGGCGCGAATGTTGCTTCCTCCGCGAAGCGCAGCGGAAGCATCCGAACTGTACTGCGGGTAAATATCGACTGCGTAGCTCAGTCCGTCGCGCTTCGCCAGCTCGATCAGCTTCGACGTCATCGCATAATCGTACGGCCCGGACGAATCTTTGGCACAGATCGAGACGTCAAATTCCGTACAATTCAAGTCTTCGCCCATCGCGCCCATATCGACCGCGAGCACCTCGCTGATGTCTCCCGGAATCCAAGCCGAGCCGTGACCGACCTCTTCATATACGCTGATCATAATTTTCAACGTGCAGGATGGAACGATGGCCTCGCGCTTAAGCAGTTCAAGCAGCCCGAACAAAGCGGCAACGCCCGCTTTATCATCCAAATGGCGTGATTTGATAAAGCCGTTCGTTTTAAACTCGGCACGCGGGTCAAAGGAAATGATATCCCCTGTACCGATACCGAGTGCTTTGACATCATCAGCCGACTTGACTGGCTCGTCCAGACGTACTTCCATAACCGCTTCTTCCCGCTTCAAATCTCGCGCTTCCGGAAAGACATGCACCGAAGGCTTGGTCGTCAGGATCGTACCGTCGTAGGTTCGTCCGTCTCGGGTATGCACGCGACAGTATTCATTTTCGACGGAACCCATCATGTAGCCGCCGATCAGCGTAAACCGAAGCGTGCCATTGCTCTTAATCGAACGTACCATCGCTCCTAGCGTGTCAACATGACCGAACAAGCCGATTACCCGGTCCTTTTGCCGGCCTTCGACTGTTATAATCCCGCAGCCCTTCGGCGTGAAGCTGATCGGGTACCCCAGCTTATCCGCTTCGGCGGCCAGCTTGCCCATGATATTGCTGCAAAAACCGCTCGGGCTCGGCGTCGAGAGCAGCATGTCCAGCACCTGCATCATATACGTTTCGTTTATGTCCCATTTCATACAATCTGCCTCCGTTCGTTTGCTTCTCAAAACATTTTAAGGTAAGCTACGGAATGGATCTAATAACCAAGGAGGTACATACATGTCTCAACCATTGCCGCCAAAAACCTGTAGTATCGACCGTCTGGTCACCGTTCAAGAAGATATCGATAAAGTGCTCCGCGGAGAAAAAACGGCCACCCGCCGCAACGGACGTTACGCCGATCCGGGCGAAATCATGGAGTTGAACGGCCACCGCTTTGAAGTGACGAATGTCTATCAGCAATCGCTCGGAGAGCTGACCGACGAGCACGCAAAGACGGAAGGATATGAGTCCGTCGAGGCCTACAAAAATTATATTTTATCCATGCATGCGGGCATGCCGTGGCTTCCGCACATGAAAGTGTGGGTTCACGAATTCCGCGCCGTGTAATACGGCAAAAACAGTGTAGCCTCGGTACTTGCCGCGGCCTCCCCGGCCAAGCCGGGTCCGCTTGCTGCAGGTGCCTTTGCTACACTGTTTCTTTTTCTTTACGATTTTCAGCTACCGTTGTGGAGGTTGTTGACCATGTATTCCTGGCTCATATTCATTCATGCCGTCAGTGCCATGGTATCGATCGGACCGTTCTTCGTGCTGATACCGATGCTTCGCAGGTTAAAAACCGCCGATGGCGATCTGCTGCACTCCTACCTCGATTCCTTCCGCTTCGTCGTTCGTTTGTCCAAGCATGCCGGACACGTGCTCGTCGCATCCGGACTGCTTCTGATGTGGCTTGGCAGCTGGCCGTGGACGACCCCGTGGATTTTCGGCACGTTCGTCGTCCTATTCGCGTCGCTGTTGTTCATGGCCCGCGCGTTCTCCCCGACGATCCGCAAGCTGCGCGAACCGGGACACGACCGTCAAGCACTTCTCCGCAAGCTTAGCCGGTCGCTTTATTTATATTTGCTCGTACTGTTCGTCATGCTGTGGCTCATGATCATGAAGCCGATGATATGGTAACACCTTGTGGAAGCTAGTCCGGAATCAGCTTTGGAAATCGACGCAAATGCTGGTTCCGTCAAGCACCTGCTTCATATGCGCCTTCACTTCTTCATGCACCGGATGCGTATCGTACGTTTTCAAATCTTCGAGGGAATCGAATTTCGTAATCAGCGCGATATCGTAGGAACGTTCCAAGTGAAGCACGTCCATCCCGACTTCCAGATGGCGCAGCACCGGGATTTTCCCTTCCATGTTCACCAGAACGTCATACGTACGCTTAACCGCTTCCGGGCTGCGGTCTTTTAATTTGAACAATACGATATGAGTAATCATCGTTTCAGTCCCCTTTTCAAAATCGAATTTGTCGGTTGCTTCTGTCCTTACCTGTCGACTTTGGCGGCGGACCATTCCTCGACATCCCACACCTTCGTTACCCAATCCTCGTAAAAATCGGGCTCGTGGCATACAAGCACGATCGTGCCTTTATATTCCTTCAGCGCTCGCTTCAGTTCGTCTTTGGCCGCCACGTCCAAGTGGTTCGTCGGCTCGTCAAACGCAATCCAGTTGCTCTCGTGCATCAGCAGCTTGCATAGGCGGACCTTTGCCTGCTCGCCCCCGCTCAAGCTGCTAAGCGGCCGGGTGATGTGCTCGTTTTTAAGCCCGCACCGGGCCAACGCGGCCCGAACCTCATGCTGATTCATATGCGAGAATTCATTCCATACATCATCGATCGGCGTCAAATTCGGCGCTTTCACTTCCTGCTCGAAGTAAGAAGGATACAGAAAGTCGCCCAAAAACGTCGATCCGCCGAACGGCTGGATTTTTCCCAAAATTGTCTTCAACAGCGTCGACTTCCCGACCCCGTTACATCCCACGACAGCGATTTTATCGCCGCGTTCAATCGTGACATTCATTTTAGGCAGAAGTGCATGGGAATAGCCGATTTCCAGGTCTTTGCCCTCGAATACAATGCGTCCGCTTGCCCGTGATTCCTTGAACACGAAGGTCGGTTTTACCGCCTCCTCAGGACGGTCGATCCGATCGATGCGGTCAAGCTGCTTTTGACGGCTTTTTGCCCGGCCCGACGTCGAATAACGGGCTTTGTTGCGCTGAATGAAATCTTCCTGCTTCTTGATAAACTCCTGCTGCTTCTCATAAGCATCAATATGCTGTTGTTTATTAATATCTGCCATTTGCAGAAACTTTTCGTAGTTAGCGGTGTAACGCGTCAGCTTGGCAAATTCCAAATGATAAATGACGTTTACAACCTTGTTCATAAACTCGGTATCATGGGATATCAGCATGAAGGCGTATGGATAGTTTTGCAAGTAATCCGTCAGCCAGTCAATATGCTCAACGTCCAGATAGTTGGTCGGCTCGTCGAGGAGAAGAACCGTCGGCTGTTCCAGCAGCAGCTTGGCCAGCAGTACCTTCGTCCGCTGTCCCCCGCTAAGCTGAGCCACGTCGCGCTCCAATCCGATCGCATCAAGTCCCAAGCCGTTCGCCATCTCCTCGACTTTTACGTCAAGCAGATAAAAACCGCTATTTTCCAACCGGTCTTGAATCTCGCCCATTTGCTCGAGCAGCAGCTCCAATTTGTCAGGGTCAGCGTCGGCCATCTGTTCGGTGATCCCATTGAGCTCCTGTTCCAGTTCAAATAAAGGCAGAAAAGCGTCCTTCAGTACTTCGCGGACCGTTTTCCCCGGTGTCAGCTTTGTATGTTGGTCCAAATAGCCATAATTTACTTTGGGGGTCCATTCGACCTTCCCCGAATCTTTCAATAAATTGCCGGTCAAAATATTCATCAGCGTCGATTTGCCGACGCCATTGGCACCTACTAATCCAACATGCTCTCCCGGAAGCAGGCGAAACGAAACATTTTTAAACAATACCCTGCCACCAAAGCTGTGGCTTAATTCTTCCACCGTCAACAAGCTCATGTAATTTCGGAATCTCCTGTCTATGAAAATAATTCGCGCTCGACAATTCATTATAACATCAGTAGGCGCAAGTTATCCAGATGATAGACTTGACAGAAGCTTGCGGCCGCTGCGATAAAGTCGGTGGAGCCATAGTCCGCATTGCAATCGCAGCCGCTCTTTTGCATTTTTTCTCCCCGACACGGGCTTGAGCAAAACAACGCTTATATTGTCGTCAGATTTTCGCTGCAACGCTTTTGTTAACAGCAGGTCGCACATTTCCTGTAGATCACTGCGCTTGCCATTCGCCGTGCACAGCAGCGCGGCAATGGATCTAGGCAGAAACCGGTCGTGAAAACCGTCGCTGCTCAGCAAAAATAATGTGCCCGGCGCGTAGTAGCCCGAGCGAATATAGACTTCAGGCTGTTCACCCATGCCCAGCGAATGCAGCAGCACATTGCGCTTAGGATGACTTCGCGCGCGTCGTGCGGACATTCGCCCGCGGCGGACTTGGGCGGATACCCAAGTGTGATCGCGGGTCAAGCGCTTGCATCGGCCTGTCGGCGATAGCCGGTAAATGCGGCAATCCCCGACATGTGCTATGAAGTAGACGGCATCCGTCAATAACAAGAGCGTCAAAGTCGTGCCAAGACGGCCGCCGCTGCCCCGACCTATTTCGACCAGCTCCTGGTGAACGGTAAGAAACCATGCTTCCGCCTCGCGTTCCAATCTTGTCAGACTATCTCCTGTGGAAAGCAAAGCGGGAACCTTGGCGTCGTCAAGCCACTCCTTCAAACGGCGGATGGCCAATTCGCTGGCTTGTGCGCCGTCCTCCGAGCCGCCTATCCCATCGGCGAGTGCGGCGGCGGCATACGGAACGCCTTTCACTGTCTGTCCCACTCGCAGCAGCGAGCGGTCTTCGTTAATTGTACGGAACCATCCCGTATGCGTGGCGGATCCATATTGAAAATGGACGGCAATCGTCGGTTTCACGCGTCAGAACCCCATTTTAAACGTAAATTCGGTCGATATGATCTTAACTATATCACCTTCCTTCAACCGATGCACCCGGTAAGGCACCAAAGATTCGCCATTGACAGTTGTTCCGTTTCGCGATCCTAAATCTTTGACGGCATAGCCTTCGTCATCCTTCACAAATTCCGCATGCAAGCGGGACACGCCTGCTTCCTCGTGCACCCAATCCGCACCCGCACCAGCGCGTCCGATGACGAAGCTGTTTTTAAGGAGCTGTATTTGCTCCCTGACGCCATTGCGATAAACCTCCAAGCATGCGCCTGAACGATCCGAAGGGCGCGGAGCTTTGCCTAGAAAGACTGTTGCATCCTGCGGCGCAAGCATCGCTGTTCGCATCGCGAGATCCGAGGATTGTGGCTGTGTCTCGTAAGGCTGCGTCTCTCCAAGCGACAATTGGCTGTACCCGGTTACTGGAGAAGAAATAGGGTCCGGCTCCTTGGGACGTCCCGCGTCCGGCATAACCGAATCTCCCGGGGCAGCAAAGCTAATCGGCGATGGCGACGCCAAACCGACACGGCTCATAAAGCTTGTCTGGTCTCCGCGATCCACCTCGGGTAATTTTTCGTTGCTGGACTCGAAGGACAAACCCGGCGCACCTTCTTTCGATGCCTCGGATGAAGTCTTTGCCATTCTGAGAAACAGCATCAATGCTCCCGCCGTAAAGATTAGTGTCAAACCGATACACATCCAGAGCATTGTGTCACTCGGATCGTCAAGATAAACTTTCCAAACGAAGCACCATGCGAGCACGGTAAGTAAAATTACGAACAATTGCTTCCTGCGGGATTCAGGCTTCGCTTTGGGTGCTACTTCGGTCTTGGACATTCCGGGCTCCGTCGAATGATGTGACGGGGACGATACGTGTAGCTGTCCGGCCATCGGCTCATACACCGAATACTCGTTACGCACCGCTCTCGAGGTATCGCTAAAAAGCTGTTCCGGACTATGAAATAAAGTAGACTCCGGATGAACGGAAGGTCTGAAAGGATGCTGCGACGAAGTCGTCATCCCCGTCAGTTCCGGTCCTGCGGGTGATACATGCTGCAAAAGACCGATTTGCTTCAAGAGCAGTTGTTTAAGCTCAGGCAAATTGAAAGCTTGCTCCTGCAAATAACGCATCAGCTCTTGAAATCCGCTTCCCTGGAGCTCGGTTACTCGATGAATTAAACTCGACGCCAGATGTTGGAGATCTGAAGAAACCGATCCCTTTCCCTCCAAATGTTCCTTAGGGATATAAGTTAAATACAAATCTTGAAAACCGGCTCCGCAATAAATATATTCTTCCCTTAGGACGTATCTGCCGGGCTGGAGCATGTATACCTTGCTATCGTCGAGCACTTCGACAATATGCAGCAGCAGCACATAATATTGAGCGAGCGAAAGCTTCTCCATTCGCAGCCAGTGGCTGAGCATTCGTTTGCCGGTAATGGCATAATATAAGCAAACATCTCCGTTCCTTGCCTCTACCTGAACTTCGAGCAGCCGCGGAATCCGGTTAGCCGACAGCATATTGACTTGAAAGCTCGAGAGGTCTTGCTGCTTCATCCCGCTCGGTGAAGAAAGAACCATAAAATGACCGTTCCGGTTGTCGAAATCGACTTTCAGGCCGTATAGCTGCTGGTCCAATGTCATTCTCCCTTCCTTTTATTTTCCATTCATCACATTAAACCCCTAATGCTTCCCATTGAATGATCGTAATCATGACGCCCGGCAGCACTGCCCACATGAATGGAAAACGGAGCCGACCGTCGGATGCGGGATCGGACTTTAATACAGACAGCTTGCGGAACGCCGCGAGCTGAATAAGTAAAAATCCCGCATGGGTCAGCCGTTGAACGCCGTCGCTGCGCCATAACAGCACAAGCAGCGCGATCAGACCGGCGCATATGAGCGAGGCTGCCATAGCGTAGAGGGAGAATATAGCCCCGGTAAAGGCTCCCAACGCAGCAAACAGCTTGACATCTCCGGCCCCGACTGCGCGAAGTACATATAACGCGAGCATCGGAGCAAAGCCACAGGCCAGTCCCGCAGCGGAAAACGCCAGCCCGTTCCAACCGGTCGTGACCAAATGAAAAATCAATCCGGAAATTGCCCCCGTAACGGTAAGCCAATTCGGAATTTTTTGTTTCGTGATGTCCGTCACGAACGCAACGGCCAGCATTACCGCAGCAAACCAAATACCGAGCATGCTTATCCCCCTATCCATGCGCGCTCCTGCGCTTTTTTTCGAAGTATGACGGTTTTCTTAAAAAAAGGAACTGCGAACGTGTACTCATACTGCGCTTCGATAACAACATAAGCCTTCTCCCGGTCGTCAAAGCTTGGAAAATGAAAAGAGGTGACTTTGAATTTACGTCGATCAAGGCTTCCCATATTGGCAAATGAGGCAATAATTGGCGTTGCCGCTTCCGCCACCTTCTGTTCCACCTTTTTCTTCGCTTCGTCCTTTGCCGAGCTGCCAAGCTCTTCCAGCTGTTCTCTATGCTCTTTTTCCCAAGCGACCAAACGAACCATAGGCTCAGGAATCCATTTGCCGTAGTCCTCCACGAATTGTTCGGAATCGATGACCGTTTGTCTGGCCGTCTCCAGTTGGGTCACCACGTTACCCAACCAGGCACTGGCTCGGCTATTCTGCCATCGTGCTTGCCCCTGTTGGTACAACAGCTCGACCGGGTACATGTTGGCAGCAATGACTTTAGCCGATTCCGAGACGGCAGACTGCAGTGCCATCTCGGCCAACGATACGCGAATAAACGCAATCAGCAGCAGAAGAAATGCCAGAAAAAAAGGCATCACAAGCGCCGCTTCAAGAGTGATGCTTCCTCTCTGCTCTTTCGTCCATCGCAACATACTGGCCTCCTAATATGTAAAGTCTGCCGTTTTGGTCATTCGGCAGCGATTACCGCTTACCTCGCAACCGGAGAACCCGCTTTTCCCCACCATTTTCATGATTGCCGGCAAAAACCAAAGCCGATACGAGGTGGTAACACCACCGGAAACATATGTAGTCATTTGGTAAAGCTTCTGTTGTGTGTTTAATTCGATCAGCGCCTGCATTCGGGACAACAGAACCGACTCACGGCTATGAAGCAGCAGAAATAATCTCAAATAATCTTTATATCCTAACGTAATTACTCCGCTCAATTTCTGGGACAGCGGCACCTGCTCGCCCTGAACGAGCTTCATCATGTCCGCTTGCGCCCGAATTGCGCCTTCCGTCACCGCAGCCAGCAAGACGAGAAGCGGCGAACCGGCGGCAAGCACCTCATTGCGCGGCTCAAGCAGCGCTTCGGTCGTTCCAATCGCCAGCCGGACGGCGAACATCTCCGCATACGCCGACGAATAATTGCCGCTGCAAGTAGTTGAACCATAAATTAAATATTCAACCTCCTGATTGGTCAATGCATGACCTGCGGGATTGGATAGCTCTTTGGAGGTTTTGGGCCGGCCGGAAGCATCTTTTTCCAAGCCAAGTGTACGATAACTGAATTTGCTGACTGCAAATTCATCGATATAAAACTCGTCACGCACATCCGTCAACACCCCTTCCAATGCAGAAACCAGCTTCAAAGAGCTCGACCCGGCCTGATCCGGTGTTTTCAAATTAATAGCAGATACAGGAGAAATTGCCCCAGCAGCTTGGTTCATTTCCAAATACGTCTGATAAAAGCCTTTGCTGCCAGCCGTCTTCGGATCGCCCTGAAGCTTGCGGTAGCTCTCCTCATACGGATCGACATTGGATACAAGAGAGCAGCTGCCGATCGTTCGCCGAAACTCGTCCAGAATCGGCTGCGCTTTGGCCCTTTGCTCTCGCTTAGCCGCCGCCGTCGCTTTATTTTTGTTCTGACGCTCGGTTTGTACCTTATTCTGTTTGGCGTACCATTCATCTACTTTCGTTTTGAATCCGTTCAATGCCGCTATAGTCATAGAATATTTTTGCTTCGTAAACATGAGGTTATCTTCAAGCTGAACCCGTACGCTGGAAAACTGAGCTACCGCCGTTCCTACTCCCGCTTCCCACTCTTCCAATTCCTGGCGGTCGATTAATTGCACAAAGTTGAATACATCCTCGGCCTTTAGCTGCTGACCCGAACCATTAGGCTGCCGAACTTTACTGATTTCGGTATTCAAGTCATCGTTAGCTTTTTTAGCCAGCTTCATCGCTTCCAAGAACGCATCCTTAAGTTTGGAGAGCACCGCATCATCGAGCGCTGCCTCGCCTTTCAACAATCCGAGCAGAGCGGCGTATTTGGTAAAATCGTCCAACAGATGTTGGAACTCTTCTACTTTTTGTCCCGCTTCCGCCGCTTGACGCTGCAATTCGTTTTTCGTCTGATTCAACTGCCGGATCGAATCGGCGGCACCTATGCCGCCTTGGATCAAAGACATGATCGAACCGTCGATTTGCTTGATTTGGTCGTTTAGCACCTTCAGCGTAGCTTGCGCCGACTGGAGCGAGGCCCGTATATTTTCCAGCGTATGGATGCCGATTTTCTCACTTAATGCGTTCAAATCGCGAAGCTGCGTATCATAATGGGGGTGCAGCACTTCAGACTTTTGGCGTATCGCCTGAAAGGCGTCCCATGCTTCATCCAGTCTGCGATCGCGTTCCTCTAGCAGCTCTTCGACTTTAACCGCATTTTCCGCGAATTTCGAAGCTTGATTCAATTTGGTATCAAGGCCTGTTTTTTTGAATTTGTCGGTCAGTTCAAGCGCGTAAATCATCGGAGCCCGGTACTTCATCTCCTCCAATATTTGCTGCTTAAAGATCGTATGACTGGATAAGGCGAAGATCGGTGTTACCTTTGCGGAATCCTCTTCCAAACGTTGATCAATAAAACGGAATTGACCAGGCTCCGCAGCACCGGACAAATTGCCGGCTACCGTTTGCTTGAAAATCTCGTCCCCCTTGCTACCGGTCAGGTCCGTACCAAACAATCCATAGGCTGCGAGCTTCGGAGAAAAAGCGGAAAGTGTCGAGCGAACCCCGGATTTTACGGCATTCTCGGCTTCCTTATCCGCGGTCTTCCACCTTGCGACATCGATCAGCAGCCCGCACAGCAGAAACAAAGGAACAAGAATAATGATCAAATAAATGGATACGGCACCGCTTTGTTCCTTCCATAGCTTTAGCAACCTCCTCAAACATTCACCTCCGGATTCCCCCATCCGTTACTCATGAAGCACGACAACAATTCCTTTTTGTTCCAGCTCACGTTTTAACCCTTGAGTCAGCTTCATTTTGTCGTTCTTCGACACCTTGAAAAAATGCCACACCACGCCTTTAATTTGAGTGCCCTGCTTCAGCAGCTCTGCGTCTTTTGCCATCTGCTCTCGCAAATTTTTTTCATTAAAGGTGTAATAGGCCTGATGCGCCACGCCGGAAGAGTCCAAGGCATCGACAACCCGGACGGTTTCGGGGGTCAAATTAAATTTCTTGCTTATCCCGCCAACCAAGCCGCGTAAATGCTCTGCAGCTTCAATTTCCGAGGTGATTTTTACCGGTTCTTTGACCGAGGTCTTCGGGTCGACCATCGTTTTCAAAGCATCCTTCGGCTTGATTCGCCCTTGAATTTCGCCAATAAAAGTTCGGGTCAGATCCGTCAGCCGGATCGTTTCGATCGGGTCAATCACGTAAGATTGGGACGAAGTCTCCACATCAGCCTCTTTGCCCCACCATTTCCGTGCAAAGGAAGGAACGTGAAACTTTTTTTCCAAGACGACGCGAACATAGCGCAGAAATCCATGATTCGTATAATCAATCTCTCCACGCAACTGCCCCGGCAGGCTGTCAGCGGCTCGAGACAGCTTGCCTATAGGACCGTTTTGACCGGCTGCTTGGCCGGATACCGGAAGCTGAACGGAAGCCGGAGTGATAGGGAGCAAAAAGCTGAATAAATTCATCACGTGGTCGTTCGTCAGCCGCCAGTACAAGCCATCCGTTTGCCCCAGTCCAACCGATCCGGTGACCGGATCTTTTCTGCTATTGTCCCAGATATAAGCCGTCCGATCCGCCGTCAATGCCGCCGTATAATGAACGGAAGCTTGCTGATAGGCAAACAGCGATAAGAAAATAAGCAGCAAAGTCGCGATTAAAATGATAGGAAGTGTCAAGGACGCCTCCATCGTAAATTGACCGGAATGACCGACAAAGAATCGGCGGATCGTTATAACGAACAACCGTTTATGGATAAATTTCATAAACACTATCATGTCATCATGCCAAGGTCAGGGCGTGCCTAACTTGCTATCGTCGATATTTACATTTTTGGAATCCTTTATTTCTTTACTGGCATCGTTAAACAAACTTTCCATCCACTTCGTGATCCACTTTCGGAAAGCAATTGCAATAATGAGTAACACCGCAATGATTAGCAAAATCTCAAGCGTACCAAGTCCGTCTTCTTCTTTCCAAAACCGATGCCACGCCGTTTTCAAAGCTTCCATTCCTTTTTCCTCCTTTATTGTCGCAAAACTATGTCTGTTACTCGATTAGTTCATCATCATTAAAGCAGGAGCCGCTACCATAACCATGACGACAAAAAATATCATGACCATCGGAAACACCAGTTTGGAGGCGGCTTCCTCTCCTAGCGTTTTGGCAAGTGCCTTACGCTTCTCCCACAGGTTGACGGACAGTTCCCTCAAAGCCATTACCAGTTCGTCGCCGCCCCGCTTGTAATTCAATAGCAGCGTTGTCGTAAATAGTGAAACCTCCTGCATTGCGCACCGCTTGCTGAAGTCCTCCATCGCTTTGGAAAAGGACACATTCACCTTAAGGGCGTGAACGGTTTCCTTCAATTCGGCCATTAACGGACTGCTGACAGACTCTTTTCCTTTCACAATCCGTATCAGGGCCTGCGGTACCGTTTCGCCCGCGCCGACCAACAGCATCAGTTGGTTCAAAACTTCCGGAAGCTCAATTAAGATGGACTGTTTCTTACGTTTAAGCTCCCCGGCAGCTTGTTTGTACATCAGAAACGGGACAAAGATGGTCAATGGCAGGCTATAAACCAGCATCTCCGCTTCTCCTGCAGCCAAACCGGCCATCGTGCTCAAAATAAGCAGGCCGTAAGCAATAATAAGCGCCTTGGCTACAAACCATCTCGTTTCCGAGATCGCCAGCTTCGCACCGTGCAGTCCTATCATGACGCGATGCACCTTGCCGAGCGGCTCGGATAATCGATCGGCAAGCTTGGTCCGGTCCATAAACCATAAGCTTGCAGGAGCGAGCCAAAAGAAAGCATCGGAACGCGGAAGACCTCGCTCGTCGCGGACCCATGGAGCATACTTTGGAAATCCTGCCCAAGCTGCACCGGCAACGGTGAACAGCTCCAACAGCAATAGCGCGAGCAGCCACAAATTGCTTCACACCTTTATATTCATAATTTTTTGCGCCAAGGCAAAGCAGCCGAACAATACCCCAAGTGCACCGGTCATGATCAGCACGCCGCCGTCTTCATACAGAGGTTCCATATAATCCGGCGTCATCCAAGCGAGCGCTGCTATGAGAATGACGGGCGCAACCGTAAGCACTTTGGATTCGAATTTCTTTTGGGCCAATGTCACCTGGATGTCCTGTTCGATATCCAATTTTTCTTGGATAATGACGGCCGTTCGCCGAACCACCTGAACCAGACTGCCGCCCGTCCGCTTGCATATAACGAATACTTCCGCGAACTGACCGATCTCGTCGATATGGGCCCGACGGCTGAAGTCGAGCAGGCATGCCTCCACGGTTTCTCCGTTTTGCAGCCGCCAAATGATGAGTTCAAGCTCACGCACAATCATCGCTCCGGCATCGGGATACAGCAGCCGTAAGTCGTCGAGCGCCTCCGTAAAAGACGATTCGATCGAGCGGCCCGCCCCCATGGAAGAGGCCAACGAAGCTAGCATTTGTTTAAACTGCTGTTTTAGCTGCGCTTTCCTCTTGGCTATGATGGCCTTGCACCGCATCACCGGATAATAAAAGCCGGTTAAGGAAAACAGCCCGGCAATCAATGGGTTTTTATAAAACACCATAGCAATCCCCGCCATAACGGCTGCGCCGAAAAAGATAGCAGTTGCCTTTTGTCCCCACGTTAGCTGGTATTCGTTATAATCCGGAAGCTTTGCCTTGGAAGCCGCAGGCGCCGGCTTCGTGCCGAAAGACAACCCCGCAAAGGCGCGCAAACGGCCGAAAGCCGATTTGATCATGTTCGATATCCTCCCCCTTTCCTGGTATTGTCCTGTTAGATCAAGCCCGCCATCTCGAGCTTCCAAGTCCCTTCCATAGCATTCCCGGTAGGCTCAAGCTGCCCGATCACTTTGCCTTCCGGCGTCTCGCCCGTCTCCACGAACCGATAAAGCGGATTAAGCTTCACCTCCCCTTCCTCAACCCCGATAACTTCGGTAATTTCCGTTACCCGTCTGGAACGGTCGCGAAGACGGGTCAAGTGGATCATGACGTCGATCGCCGATGCGATCTGTTTGCGTACGACTTCGACCGGCAGGCTGGCCCCGCTTAATACCATCGTCTCCAAACGACTCAGCATATCCTGAACCGAATTCGCATGACCCGTCGATAACGATCCATCATGACCGGTATTCATCGCCTGCAGCATATCCAAAGCTTCCGCGCCCCGAACCTCTCCGACAATGACGCGATTCGGCCGCATCCGCAGCGATGACCGGATCAAGTCGCGAATCGTGATTCCGCCTTTTCCTTCCGTATTGGCGTTGCGGGTTTCGAGGCTGACCAGATTCGGAACGCCGCGAATTTGCAGCTCGGCCGAATCTTCGATCGTGATGACGCGTTCGTCCGGCGGAATATATTGTCCCAGCGCATTGAGAAATGTCGTTTTCCCCGAACCTGTTCCCCCTCCGATAAACAAATTGTATTTTGCCTTGACGAAGCGAATAAGCTGCTGTGCCGCTTCGCGCGAGAGCGCCTGACGTGCAATCAGATCGTCCAGCGTTAGTGGATTTTCCGGAAATTTCCGGATCGTCATCGCCGGACCTTTCAACGCAATTGGCGGGAGGACAACATTGACGCGGGAGCCGTCTGCAAGCCGCGCGTCGACGATCGGAGTCGACTCGTTCACAATTCGGTTGACCCGGCCGACGATCGCTTGAATCGTATCTTCCAGCTTTTCCCTGCTTTCGAAACGGATCTCCGTCTCCAGCACGCGCCCGTCTTTTTCAACGAAGATCTGGTCATGGGAATTGATCATAATTTCAGTAATCGTCCGATCGTCGACGAGCGGTTGGAGCACGTCCAACCCACGGAAAGAGTGAAACACCTCTTGCACCAACGTCCGCTTTTGCCCCGCAGTCAAAAATGATTCCCTGGAGTAAGCAAACACGATTTGCTCAATCTGCTCCATGAGCTGCTCGTCTGACAAGGCATTTCCATAATCCAAGCTGTCCCGTACGCGCTGTTTGATCTGCTGCTTTACCGTGATATCCTTCATCGATACCGCGACCCTTCCTCACCGGCTCGAACCAAGCCGGCAGCAGCCAAGGCAAAGACAGGCGACATCATGTCCTCCACGCGCCCGACGCCTTTCCACTCGGGGACGTAAGGCAGTTCGCTGCTATGTGCAAATCCGTACGTCTCGAACCGGTTCACCGTCTGTCCGGCATTTTTGTTATGGACGAACCGCACCCGATGCAGCCAGTCTGTTGTCCGCTCCCGCGCAGTCCAGCTTCGGAGCAGCTCGGCGTTTTTGCTCAAATGTACGCAGTCGTCCAGCAGCAGCCATAGAACGAGGTCGGCCGCCTGAAGCGCCTCCCTTGTCGCCGCATGTGGCATCGAGTCCAAATCGATTACGATACGGTCGTACATCCTCGTAGATTCGATCCCTTGCAAAATATGCTTTAGATCGGACGCCTCCATCTCCGCCAGTTCTTTCAGGTGCATTGACGGAGGAACGTAATCAAATTTGCAGTCGGGATGCTTTCTTTTGAGCCCTTCCAGCTTGGAAGAAATGAGCGTCGGAGCCGTTTTGGCATAGTATAAAAGCTGGGAAAACGATTCCGCTTCATCCGCTCCATCCTGGACATACCAAGCGCGGGACGGGAGCAGTTCCAGCCCCAAACAGAAGACGCGTTCCCCCTGCTGGGCAAGCTGATACGCCAAATGAACGGCCGTTACCGTTTTGCCCGCTCCGCCGACGGCCGAATAAACGGCAACCGTCTTCGCTCCCCGGTTCCCCCGCAACGGCTCACCTGCGCAAAATTCGTTATAATGCGCGGTAATGCCCGATAACAGCCTGTCGAGCGGCTGGTATTTGAACATGATCGGATATTCGAGCAGTCCGCCCTCTCTTGCCGAATCGCTGATCATGACCGTACACCCCGGTTTAAGCCCAAACACGGCGTCAGGCAGCGGCATAAGCGATTCGTGCACCATAATAATCAGCGGTTCTTTGTTTTGTTCTACAAACCGGACTCCTTCGTCCATCGACGTAAACACGCGTATACTAAACCGCTCCGCATATTCGGACGAGCGAACGTAGGCAGACAGCATCTCGCCAAAATAAGCGTCCTCGTCCAACAGCACCAGCATAATTTTAGCCACCGACGGCCCCCCTCCTTCGTATCTGTGCGTCAAGCTTATTCCTGCGGTATCTCCTTTTACTGGATACTTCTTCCCTGTACTTCATAGATCACACGTTCTCAAATTCCCCCTTAGAAACACAAAAAAAGCACACACTGACAGGAAATCCATTCCTTGGTCAGCGGTGCTTCCGCTTTTGTAAATATGCAATTAACCGTATTATAGCATAAAAAATGGGATACGCAAGGGTCCGGGGCAAAAATTACGTTTCGGCTTTGCTTGCCACCCTATCTAAGCTTCCAAATCGCCCCGTTGAATGGCTGTCTAACGAAGCTCGGGCTTAGTTGCCGCCATTACCCAGACGACCTTCGGCTTGTCATAGCGGTTCATGGTTTGTTCCTGTAGAAACGATATGTGCCATTCCTGAAACAGCTGTTCCAACTGCGGACCATCGAAAAAACGCTTGCGCTTCCCGTCCCGTTCGTAATAATTCGGCTCGATCAGCCTTCCTTGTCCGGCGCCGTATTCGAAGTCCTTCGTCGAATTGACCCGGCACCAAAGCTGCCCGCCCGTCCGAAGCACCCGGGAAATGTCTGCGACGACTCGCTTCGTATCGCCCCAAGAAAAGTAATGGAGACTTAAATCCGCCACCACAGCCTGCGCCGAACCGTCCGGAAACGGCAACGGTTGCAGCAAATCAAGCTGCTCCGTTTTAACTTGTGGCACGAGCTCTTGTACCCTCATTAGCGCTTCAGCCGAAAGGTCGCAAGCGATGACGGAGAAGCCTTTTTCCGTTAAATACAGCGTATCGTTCCCCGCACCGCAGCCGAGATCCAAAATGGGACCGGTTTCGGACGGATCAAGGCCTCCGATGAACGGCTCCAGCCACATATCGTACTTGACCTGCTCCGGTCTCAGCTTGGAAAACAAATCATTCCAAAAAATCGCATCGGACATTCGCAAGACTCCTTTCGGCTCGCATTGCCAGAAAAACCGGTCACACTTGCTTCATCAAAAACAGCGTAAGCTCCTCGCGGTTGTGAAAAAGCTGCTTCGCTTGCTGAAGCTCCAGCTCCGGAGCCAGATCGCTCACCACTTCGCGAATCGTTTGAAACGCCTTCTTGTGCATCAGCTTCACTGTGATAACAGCCGTTCCACCCGGCTGCAGCGCGCCTAACAGCCCCCGGACGAGCTTGGCCATTTGCCGGTGGCTCCAACTCATATCGCAAACGAGCAGGTCGAATGCATTTGCTGCAAACGAAACCTCATCCGCCTTTTTCTGAAAAAACGTAAGCTGCGGATGACGCAGCAGCGTCGCGTCCAGCTTGGCCGGGTCAACCGCAGTTACCCGAAGTCCACGCTCCAGCAGCAACGACGTCCACCCGCCCGGCGCAGCGCCGATATCGAGCGCTGACCGGTACTGGGACAAATCCAGGCCGAAGGCCTGCTCCGCCTCCAGCAGCTTGAACTTGGCCCGCGACACTTGTCCTTCCTCCTTGCGGAAGCGGATGGCTCCGCCGGACCAATCGGACAAATTGTCCTGAGGCCGGGACAAACCGAAATATAGCTTAGCTTCCGTGAAATACAAGGATAGGATCAAGTCCGCATCGCGCGAGACCGGGTTCGCCTCGAAAACCGTTGCCAGTATCTCTTCAACAGAAGAGCGAACCGACGGCAGGGATAGGCTCGCTAAAGCTTCCCCTTCTGCTTTTCTGGCTTGTACCGCTACGTTCATCTGCTTTACCGACGCTCCCGCAGCGACCAGCATCTCATGAATATAGTGAATCGCATGATCGAAAGTACCACTCCACGGTTGCGTCGCATCGACCGGCTGCATATGCCGCAGAAATACGGGTTCCTGCGCCAGGATGCGGCCAATCGTATCGCTTCTCTCAAATTCGGATGTAAATACGAACACTTCGCCAGGAGCCAGCCATTCAAATTTAACCGACTGCCCTAGCAGACGCCGAAGCTCTTCTTGCGCCTGCTGGGCAAATCCCCGGTTGGACGTGCCGATAAATATCGAGTCGTTCATCACAGTCATCACAGCACCTTAATCCAAGGCCGGTCTCCGGACCATTCGATCCGAATCGGCACTTGATACGCCTTTGCCAGATTTTCCTCGGTCAACACGTCCCGCTTCGCGCCGGAAGCAATAATATGCCCCTGCTCGATCAGCACAACGTGCGTGAAAAGCGGAATGATCTCTTCGATGTGATGCGTGACATAAATGACCGTCATTTGCTGGCCGCCGAGCACGTTGACATTTTCCAGCAGCCGCTCGCGCTCGTATAAGTCGAGACCCGAACATGGCTCGTCCATAATGAGAATGGACGGATTTGTCATCAAAGCGCGCGCCAGCATCACTTTTTTCCGCTCGCCTTGCGACAGTGTACCAAGCGGCTGATTGGCCAAATGGGCAAGCTTCACCTTTTCCAGCATGCCGATCGCCTTCTCGCGGGCGGACTGCGGAATCTCTTCGTAAAAACGCAAGTAACCGAATTCGCCGGTGGCAATCACTTCCCACACCGGGTCCCCGGCATTTAGTTTCTCATACAGCGATTGGCTGATATAACCGATCTGCTTGCGGACTTCGCGGACGTCGCATTGCCCGTATGTATTGCCGAGCACTTGCACTTTGCCTCGGGTCGGGAACTCGTAGCCGTTCATCAGCTCCAGAACTGTCGTTTTACCCGAACCGTTCCGGCCGAGCACGACCCAGTGCTCCCCTTGGCGAATATCGATATTGACCCCGGACAAAATATGCCGGTCTTCGCGGATAAAATGAATATCTTGCAAGGATAAGACCATCGTCATGTTGAACCACAACCTATTCTTTTACAGTTTCAGAAATTTCCATAAGCATCCCGGAAGGCATCGGACCGTTCGTCAGCCGGACGTGCTCTGGCTTGCTTGCATACAGCAGTTGAAACATCTGCTGACGGCCTGCATCGCTCGACGTATGCAAATAAATGCGCTGTGGAAATAAACCGGCGCTTACCATCGCCCGAACCAATTCCAGTCCGTTGGGCTGTCCCCAGCCCAAGTCGTAGTCGAGCGAAAGCACGTCCACTTCGCACTCCTGCAGCAGCAGTAAGCATTCGTCCACGGTACGGGCAGGTACGAATCCTTTAGGACAAGCGCGATAATCGTCCAAATAAACGTGAATCACCCTTCGCTCAGCTCCTTGACGTATCGAATTTCCGAAGCGTGCGTGCTCCCCTGCAGGACAGGCGTTTCCAGCACCGCCGGAAGGTCGGACATCGACTTAAGCGCAGTCGATTGCAGCAGCGAAGCGAACCTGGCTTCCCCGATTTCGCCCCGGCCGATCATAGCATGCCGATCTTTATGCGCGCCTCGCGGGTACACGGAATCGTTCAGATGAATCGCCCGGAGGTGCTGCAAATAACCGGTCGCTGCCGCATGCCGTTCCAGCTCCGGCCAACCGTCCTTGGAAGAGGGCCACAAGCCCGAGGCAAAAGCATGGCACGTATCGAGGCAAAAGCCGACAAGCCCCGGAAAAGCGCAAAGATTCCGCACTTGCACGAGCTCCTCAAGCGTCGTCCCCATCGAGGTCCCTTCGCCCGCCTGGTTCTCGATCAGCAGCAGCGAACGGCCCGTATAGCCGGCAAGCGCTTCATTCATACATTGTATAATATTTTTATAGCCTTGTAACGGGTCATCCCCTTTATATTTGCCAAAATGGACCACGACGCCGACCGAGCCGCACGCGTCAGCAATCTCAAGATCGTTGCGAAGCGAGGCGATCGTTGCCTGCCGAAGCTCGCCCGGGCCTACGGCAAGATTCGTCGGATAAGGAGTGTGAGCGATGCTGAGCAGGCCGTGCTCGCGGCAAAACCGGGCGCACTGCTCGGCGTCCTGGCGGTTAAACGACTTTATGGTCAAGCTTCGCGGATTTTTGGGGAAATATTGGAACGACTGAGCTCCTAGCTTTACCGCCGTCTTTGCCGCTTCCGCATAACCGCCTCGAATACTGATATGACAGCCGAAACGCATGGTCAACGCCCCCTCACCTCTGACAGACAAGACAGCAAAACGATTTCTTGGACGAGACGTCGTGTCTGGCAATCGGGCTGCCGCAGCGCACACACGGCTCTCCTTCGCGGTCGTAAACCCGGCAGCGGCTGTCAAAGCCGCCCGTAAGCGAGTCACCGACGAACAGCGGCATTTCCATGTACCCGCCGCCCTGCGTCGCTTCCGTCAGCACTTCGCGCATAGAGCAGTATAACCGGTGAAGCTCTTCATCAGAGAGCGCGTTGGGACGCCGGGACGGCAAGAGACCTGCATGATAGCAGATCTCATCGCTATAGCAGTTGCCGATGCCCGCAAAGACGCTTTGATCGACGAGGTTGCTTTTTAGCGTGCCCGCTTTTACGCGCAGACGCTCGGCGAACCGGTCGGGCGTCAGCCCAGGATCAAAAGGCTCGGGACCGAGCTTATTCATCAGCTCCTCGACTTCCGACGGATCGTGGAGATGCAAATAACCGAGCCGCAGCCCGATAAAAAACAAATGACGATCTCCGAAGCCGAGCCGCACTTGGACGGACCGGTCGGGCTTTTCCTCTGCCTTGCCGTAAAACATCATGCCTCCGAGCATTAAATGAAGCACCAGAACGTTGCCTGTCGTTAAACGAAACAGCAGCTGCTTCGCTCTCCTGTCAATGCGGGAAACGGCCTGACCGATCAGCTCCTGCGCCCATCGCTCGGGCGTCACGTTAATCGATTTTTCTCTTGTTACTTCGGTATCCGTCACAGTTCGGCCTATGATTCGCTCGCTTAACAGCTTGCGGTAATTTTCCATTTCGGGCAGTTCAGGCATCGTCATTGTTCCTTTCGGATCATGATCTTACCATGTATTTCCACCCCAAAGCAAAATTATACTTACAGTGGCATAGAAAGCTGTTCCGCCGCAGACAGGCCGGATTTTCTTTTTCTTGTTGATTGAGGAACGCGGGATACGGCAGACGATGCCCCCTGAACCGGAGCTGATGCCGAGGCTTGGCCGGATGACCTAACGGATAGCTTTGCGCTTGACTTCGGCGGCAGGAGGGAATCGAACGGTTCGGGCTCTATAGCCTCAGTAACACGTATCGCACGAGTGGAGGAGGCCGTTTTCCGCCGCAGCCGTTCGATTCGCTTGCGCAGGCTAACGGCATCGGCATCCTCCTCCCGCTCCTCTTTTTCCCTCGTACGCTTGCCACTCTGTGCGATCGGCTTGCGTTCCCTGCTCCGCTTCAAGGCATCTCGCCGCCAAAGATGGTCAAGCGCTTCCTGAGCATAGGCAAGAGCGCGCTCCCACTGTTTTTCCTTATGCTCATAGTACATGGACAGCTCGATATATGGTTCCAGCGAAGACGTTGCACGATCGCCCTTCAGGGCGATATACCGGCTCCAAAGCGAACAGGCTTGCGTATAGCGTCCCCGTCGCTTGTAAAATTGCGCAAGCGGCAGCAGGCACGGTTCTTCGGAAGCAAGCTCGTCCGCAGCGAGAAGCTCTTCGCTCAGCGCGTTCATCACGGTGTCAGCCATGTCGCTTCGACCGATTTTATCGAGCCACAGGCCGAGCCGAAAGCATTCCTCTAAACCGAACAACCTTGCACAAGACCAATCATGGGAACCGTTCAACAAGCAGGCAAAATGAACGGCGAGGCCCGCCAGCGACAGCACGTCCAGCTCATTATGCACGAACACGCCTTCCAAAACGGAAGGATCGAGCTGGGCCAAATATTGAAAATAAAGCGTCGGTGCGAGCGAGCCCGGCACGTCTTCTTCGCGGCGGACGCCAAGCCGCTCTTCCTCAACCTTGCCTAGTCGGCAGGAGGGCAGCGTATGCTTCCACAAGCTGCGGGACGGATGCAAAAAATCGATGTGTCCCGCAGGCTCAACGGCCAGCTCCATCCGGTTCATGATATAGCGGTTTTTGACAATCGGCCAATCGAACGATTTGCCGTTATAAGAGATTAACACCGGATGCGCAGCAAGCTTTTGCTCCAAATAGGCCAGCATCGCCGACTCTTCGCCGGGGTGCCGGATCAGCATCTGCTCGATATGATATTGATTGCCTTGGTAAAATCCGACTCCAACCATAAACGGCACGTTGCCTGCCCCATGCCCCAGCCCTGTCGTCTCGGTATCCAGAAAGAGCAGCCGTTCGTGGAATGGAGCGGCCGCACGGTTTGACGTAGCACTGCCTACCGTTGGCTCCAGCAGCGCGAACAACTCCTCTGCGCAGGACGATAAACGGCTAAGCTCATACTGCCCGTGACGAAACCCCGTTTCATACGTGCGGCGGCGGATGACAAAATCGCCCCATTCCGTATGCTCCATGGCCGCACCTACAACCGACCATTCGTCAACCTCCGCCGCGGACTCTGGCTTACTCTCGCCGTGAGCCGCCTGGCCCTCTTCGGCCGACCCAAGCGGTTCCTCTCCCACGTGAATTTTGGCTTCTTCCTCGCGTTCCTGCGTACCCGCTATCGATTTTTTGTGCCGCAGCAGCCTTTCCTTAAGCGAGCTCATCGCGAAACCTCCAGCTGCTTCAGCAACCCAAGCGACAGCTGCTTCCCGGTTAGCCCGACTTCTTCAATCGGCCCGATACAGGCCGGACAGCCGCTCAAGCAGCCGCACGACGAAATCAAGCGCTGCGCTTCGGCCAGCAGCTCCCCGTGCACTTCGTACAGCCGCTCGCTAAGCCCTACGCCGCCCGGGTAACGATCATAGAAAAAGATCGTTGGCTGCTTGTTATGCACCGCCTTCACTTGCGGGACGACGCGGATGTCATGCGGGTCGCACATCAAATAAAGCGGCGCAATGTGCACGAGCACGTTCGCCAGCCCCAGCAGCGCAAACTGCATATCGTTCACCGTCATGCCTGCGGCAATCTCGTCGTCGAACGTGAACCAGTAAGAGCTCGTATGCAGCTCCTCCTCCGGCAGATGAATCGGCCCCGATCCGATATTCTCGTGGGTCCGCAACTTGATTTTTTTGAAAATCGTCGCCTTCGCGTTCACGGTCACTTCGCCGAACTGCCGCTTGAGCCCCCGGTCAATCGCCTCCCGATGCACATGCAGCACTTTTAACTGGACGGCCAGACTGGCGTCCGTGAAATAATCGACGTCGACCTCGCGTATGTAAGCCTTCTTCTCCTCGTAATCGAGCTTCTCCACCTGATACTGTACACCCTCGTGGATATAGATCGCTTCCTCGTGAATCATCGTCGGGGCGCTGAACCGGTCCACCTCGCCGATGACCCGGGCGCCGTTCGTCATATCGATGATGATGAAATTTTCCTGTGCGGCCGATCGCAAGCTGATGTCATGCGCCGGAAACGACTGCTCCATCCAATGCCACCTGTTTTTTACCCTGTGCAAAATACGTTCGTCTGTCAAAAACTCCAAAATATCATGCAGCGACTCGCCGCCAAATTGTTCGTTCTCTTCAAACGGCAGCTCGTAGGCGGCGCATTTGACATGATCAACCAGGATGATGAGGTTATCCGGCTCGATCAGTGCCCGCTCCGGCGGACGCTCGAAAAAAAATCTGGGGTTCTGGATCATATATTGATCCAGCGGATTGCTGCTCGCCACGAGGAACGTGACGGAGCTTTCCTGCCGTCTCCCGGCGCGGCCCGACTGCTGCCACGTGCTTGCGATGGTGCCGGGATAGCCGTTCAGCACGCACGCCTGCAGCTGTCCGATATCGATCCCGAGCTCCAGCGCGTTTGTGCTGACGACGCCGCGGATCTCTCCACTGCGCAGCCCCCGCTCGATTTCGCGCCGCAGCTTGGGCAGATACCCGCCGCGGTAACCGCGGATCGATTTCGTGCCCAACTCGTGGGTGACCAGCTCCTGCAAATACGTAAGCAAAATTTCGACCCGCACGCGGCTCCGCGCGAATACGATCGTTTGAATGCCCTGGCGCAGCAGCATCGCGGCGATTTTCCTCGTCTCCAGCACACTGCTCTTGCGGATACCAAGCTGCTGGTTGACGACGGGTGGATTGTAGAAGACAAAGTGCTTCTCGCCCGCGGGCGCGCCGTTGTCGTTGACAAGGGATACGCTTTCCCCGATCAGCCGCTCCGCGTGCTCCTTCGGATTGTCGATCGTCGCCGAAGCGCAAATAAACTGCGGATTCGAGCCGTAAAAGCGGCAAATCCGCTTAAGACGCCGGATCACGTTCGCCACATGGCTGCCGAACACGCCGCGATAAGAGTGAACCTCGTCAATGACAATAAATTTTATATTTTCAAACAGCTTCACCCACTTCGTGTGATGCGGCAAAATCGCGGAGTGCAGCATATCCGGGTTCGTCACGACGATGTGCCCGGCATTGCGAATGGCTTGGCGTACGGTCGGTGGTGTATCCCCGTCGTACGTATGAGTCTTGATATCGGCGCCCATAATATTCGCCAGCTCTTGAAGCTCGGCCACCTGGTCTTGCGCCAGCGCTTTGGTCGGAAACAAATAGAGCGCACGCGCGCTCTCGTCTTTCAATATGCCCTCCAGCACCGGCAGGTTGTAGCACAGCGTCTTGCCCGAGGCGGTCGGGGTCACGGTCACGACGTGCCGCCCCGCGCTTACTTCATGAAACGATTGGGCTTGATGCGTATATAATTGTCCGATGCCCCGGGTGAGCAATGCTTCCCGCAGCCCGGCGTGCAAGCCTTCCGGGAATGACTCGTACCGCCCTTCCCGCGGCGGAATCGTATGCCAGTAAGTCACCTGGGACATTAGCTCAGACGACGAACGGATCAAACCGATCATTTCTTCGATGGAAGAAACCTTGCCAGTCAAACGGTTCATAAATGCAGCTCCTTTTGACGGTAACGTTCCTTTCATTATATCGAATGCATGTTCGCGTGACAATCTCTTTTCTTAGCGGAGCTGGTCGAATGGGATCGGAATGACACGTCTAATCGGTGTTGAAACTTGAAGAAAGCATGTCGCATCCTGCGCTTTCCCGGGAAAGTTTTTCGTTGCAGAGTCGTCTGTAAAAGAGGGCAGCTTGATTTTGAGGGAAAAGTGATACTTTCAATGAAGGTCGGCTTGATGCGATGCAAATCTTATTGGAGAATAATCCGTGGTGAAACCGGCAAGCGGCAGTCGAGCAGAATTGCCTTGGCCTGCCGCCCTTCGTACCGGCTGGTCCCGATAACTCTATACGCATGGATCAACTTAGAGCACATCGGAAGAATCGTCGTAGTCGAATCTTATGCCGTCATGCATAGACACCTTATGAATCGAAGCTGAGTTCATGGCCGCATTTGCGCTCATTTGGAGCTTGCCCAGCACTTCCTGAAACGGCTGCGCCTTGGCGCCGCTTGATTGCGACCGAATGGCAAGCTGCAGCGCCTGCTCGATCACGGCGATATCGTGGCTTGTAAAATCCATTCCGTCAACCTCCCCATGCTTGGTTGTTTACTGAACTATTCTATCCCGATCGTTTTTTATTCATACCTCGGAACAAAACCGTTTTTCCAATTGTTTCTCGGGCATACAACACTTCGCAGCTTTGATGACCTGCGGTCCGACCTTTTTCATCAAATTTCTGCAATCCCCCGAGCGGTTTACACATACGGCGGGTCCCATGCTTTTTTCCTCCAGCCGAGCGATTGACTGACGACCTTAAGATCCCGGTCGAGCGTTACGTCCACCCCAAAGGGCAGCTCGTGATTGTGCCAAAACCGCATATCCCGCCATCGGACCTCATAACCGTCCTGCCTCTCGGTACAAGTCACATGCACGCGCTGCGCAAAGTGCAAAAACGCCCGCACGCCATCAACCGCTCGCGTCGCCTCTACGGCCATGCCGCCTTCGGTATGTTTGGCATAAATATCTTTGACCGTCAGCTCCTTGCCTTGAACGGTTCCCGTATAAAAAGCGTCGCTGCTCTCAAGCACAAACTGCCAGCGAAACCAGTGCAGACTCGGGACGATGTGACATACCCCCTCCAACCCAAGCCGCATTCTTACAAAACGGACTACACCTTGGTGATGAAGCAGCCGTCCTCCGATATATACAAACGTAAACGAATAAATCCACAAAAACATCCATCCCGGATTACTCCCCGTCACCAGCCATACTATCAAGCCTGCCGCATGCGTCACAAACAGCACCGGTTCGAACAACGGGAGCGCATCAAGGTGATGCCAGCGCTGCGAGAACGGACGAAAGCACTGGACGCCGTAAGCATTGAGCCAATCCAGAAAAACGTGGAAAACGACCGCCGCCATCGCCCAAGCGAAAACAAGCGGCTCATACTCCCATACCCCGAAGCCCCAAGCGATCGGAACGGACAGCACTAGCGGCCATAAAAGCAAAGCCGGAAGCGAATGCGTAATTCCCCGATGCACCCGAATGTAAGCGGCATAGCCCCGAACCCGGGCAACCGTATCGAAATCCGGCGCATGCGAACCGATCAACGCGGCTGTCAGCACCGCATGCAGCAGCGCCGGTTCTTGGGCCACTTCCGGCTGAAGCATAGCCAAACCGGCCAATGTAGCACCAAACAACAGATGACTTCCGGTATCCATGATGCTATACGCCTCCTTCGCTTGTCACGCCGTATGCGTCTTCCGCCGCTCCTGCTCTGTATGAACCCCTGCCCCTCCACCTTGCTCGATTTCCCAGCGCTCCTCGGCATTAAACCAATAGAACCATTGTTCGGGCCGCTCCCGAATAATCCGCTCCATGAAACGGTTCAGCACATTCGTCGCCTCTGTCCGCGTCGCCTTCGTGAACGAAGAAGAAAGATACAGCGGAGCTTCGAACCTCATCCGGTGTAGCCATCCGCGCTCGCGCCATCCGCTGAATGGAATAATCGGCACTCCCTGTTCGATCGACAGCGTCGAAGCACCCTCGGGTGTTCGCGTCATCCGGCCGAAGAAACGGGCGGGCGGAAACGTCGGACGCCAGAAATCCCCCAGCAAAAAGACGACGCCCCCCGCCTGCAAATGCTTCCGCAGCTTACGAAGCAGCTCCAGCGGCGGTGTGCTATCATAGTCGAGCCCCGGACAGCCCATGTCGAGAAACTTCAAATACAGCGGCCGCAGCTCCGGACTACCGCCGGTGGCAACGGTAAGACACGAATACTTCCGGCACAAATACCAATAGTAGTAAAAAAAGTTACCAGCATGTGGGGTATATACAATCGCACCGCGGCCCAGACGCAGCGCCTCTTCCAGGTACGCTTCCCCTTCCGTCCGAAACCGCCATTTCTCGCTGCCCGGCAGCCGGTGCGATTCCAGCAATATTTCATAAAGCGCAAAGATGACATTTTCGGTATAGTGAAATCCGGCCTTCCTGATCTGCTGAGCCGAACGCTCAGGCAACAGCTCCTTCATGTTGCCCTGCACCTTGCGTCTTAACTCTGAACCGGCGCAGCTATACAACAGCAGAGCCGCCATTCGGCAGAGCGCAGCCAGTACGCTTCTCGGCAGCAGACCGCACCGTCGCGCCCAACGCTCGCACGCTTGCCTGTCTGTGGTCACTTTGGCAATCCATTCGTACAAGCTCCCAGCCCCCTTATCCGTTTAGGAAATGCTTCTTATATCTGCGGGTGATCCGGTCCTTTTCCAGCACGATAAAGAAATCTACCGTATCGAAAAGGCTGTCGTACGCCGGGTCGCCGCCAATCTCTGCCCCAAGCTATTGATAGCCCTTCATCAGCGGGGGCAGCCTACGGAAAATTTCTTTCTCAGTCAACTCCGATTCGATCGTCCTCAGCCCCCGAATCCGGTGCGTTTCCAACGGACGGATACCGTATCGTTCCGTAATGACCTGCTTGCTGCGGAGCATCGTATAGATCAGATTCAGCTCCTCCAAATTCGGGAGACGCAAACTGGCGCAGCCGATCAAATAGCGGTAATTCAGCTCGGTCATATACGCGGCAATGCCCTCCCACAGCATTTGAATCGCTCTGCTTCCGCGGTAGGCCGGTGCAATACAGCTTCTCCCGAGCTCCAGTGTCTGGCGCTTCAGCGAATCGAACGCGTGCAGATCAAATTCGGTTTCCGAGTAAAATCCGATGCCCGAGGTCGCCCGCTCTCCCGGCAGAAGCCGGTACGTGCCGACAACCTCTCCCGTGATTACATCTTTGACGATCAGATGGTCGCAATAAGCATCGTAAATATCCCGCTCCAATCCGTTCTCAGTTCGCATCTTCATGTTCTTCTCTTCTTCCACAAAAACCTGATACCTCAGACGCAGTGCCTGCTCCACTTCAAAGTCAGTTTCTGCCAGCTTTACGGTTAAGATGGACGGCTCGCTTGCGACTTGACTTGCTGCTTGTCGGATCATCGTCAACACGCCTTTCTCCAAGTAAAGGTTGATGGGATGAAAGTTACAGCTTTAGGGTAGCAGACGATTATTAGGATAGCGTTTTCGCGGTGTAAAGCTTTTGTAAGGCTTCGCCCGGCTTGTCCGGCTGTCCGGCACAAAAAAGAAGCCGTTCGCAGAACGGCTCCTTTCAATAATGAAGTGTAAACGTCACCGCAACCACCCATACAGCGGAATAAACAGCAACGATGTCAAAATCGCCGCAGCGCCCATCGCGAAGCCGCTGACGCCGCCCGCCAGCTCCGAATCGCGGATGATCCGCGCCGTGCCGATGCCGTGCGACGAAGTGCCGATGGCGGTCCCGATCGAGATGTCGTCGCGCACGCCTGCCAGCCGCAGCAGCCCCGGTCCGAACATGCTTCCGATCAAGCCGGTCAGAACGGTCAGAACGGCGGTTAGCTCGGGAATCCCTCCCGCTTGCCGGGAAATCTCAAGCGCAATCGGCGAAGTGACCGACTTGGGCATCATGGTCACAAGCAGTTCGCGGCTGCCTCCCAGCACCCAGACGAGTCCGGCAGCCAGCAACAGCGCGCTGATTGAACCCGCGGTGATGCCCGCAGCAATCGGCAATAGGGCATTGCGAATGCGCTGCGCGTTTTTGTACAGCGGGATGCCGAGCGCTACCGTCGCGGGACCGAGCAGGAACACAATGTAATCTCCGCCTTTTCGGTATGCATCGTAAGGCACATTCGTGACGAGCAGGAAGGCGATCACAAGCGCCGAGCACGTCAGCAGCGGATGAAGCGCTTTCCATCGCTGCTGCAGCACAAGCGCAAATACATAAGCCAGCACCGTCAGAGCGATTCCGAACAGCGGCTGCTCCGTCCATTCACGGAACGTCATGACGACGATTCCCCTCCTTCCGTGCGCGTCCACCGCCAAAGAGCTTCGCCGTCCAGCCTGTGACGAGCAGCACCCCGAACGTGCTGGCAAACAAGCTGACCAGGATAGTCACTGCCTGCTCACCAATCCAAGAAAAAAACACCATCGTCCCAACGACAATCGGCGCAAAGAGCAACAGCATATGCTTAATCAAAAAGCCGCCGGCCTCCTCTACCCATTCCACCTTGACCCATTTCAGAAACAGACTAGCCGTAAACAAAATCAAACCGATGACGTTAGCCGGAAGCGGAAGCTTTAAGCCGAGCTGCAGAATCGTTCCCAGCAAATAAAAACCGAGCAAGATGGCAAAACCGCGCATCAGGAGACGCCTCCCCTCTCCCCTAAAATATCAGCCCGTTTCCGCTAGTATGCCAAATATGATGCTTTCATGCATATTCCGGCACGGACAGTGGCACCGTAAAGATGGTGCGCTATCCAAGCGCCATACTTTTACAATAAAGGAGCTTGATGGGACTATGGCAAAACCGGACAACCGTGCCGACAACGTGGAGCATTTGCAAAACAGCATCGACCACACGATTGAAAACATGAATGAAGCCGAAGACTATTTGAGCGAGCATGCCGACGAAATTAGCCCGCAGGAACGGGAGCAAATCGAGTCCAAAAACGAACGCCGTCGTGAAAGCTTGGACGCCTTCCGTTCGGAAATTAAGGACGAAGCCGAACATCAACAATAATTGCAGCCCGTCAACGAGGCATGATACAAAAACCTCCGGCTCCTTGCAGACCTATTGTAAGGAACGGAGGTTTTTGTCATATCGGCGATATGATACGGACCACACTTACAGCGGAGCCGCTTCACCGGCAGCCAACGACGGTTTTCGCACCGGGATGTCCAAACGAAAATGATCGTGCGCAAGATAAGTTTCATCATGAACCGTTCGCGCTTCTTCCTGCAGCCGTTCGGCTTCCGCGTCCTGATACCGGGAGCTGATATGGGTCAGAACCAGCATTTTGGCCCCTGCTTCTTGGGCAGTCCGAGCCGCATCCATCGCTGTGGAATGATCATATTGCATCGCAAGCTCCTTACGGTCCTCCGCAAAGGTCGCTTCGTGCACCAGCACATCCGCCTGGCAGGCAAGCGTGACGGCATGTTCGCAAGGCTGAGTATCGCCAAGGATCGTCACGATCCGGCCGGGAACCGGAGGACCGATAAAACGGCTGGCTTCAAGCACGGTGCCGTCCTCCAGCGTAACGGCTTCGCCTTTCTTGATTTTGCCGTACAGCGGTCCCGAAGCGATGCCGAGCTCCTTCAGCTTTGCCGCGTCAAGCTTCCCCTTCTGCGGCTTTTCTTCGATCCGGTAGCCATAGCTGTCGACCCGGTGAACCAGCGGAGCGGCCTTCACAATGAACTGCTCATCCTCGTACAGCACGAACTCGGCCTTCTCTTCGAACTCCACGATTTTGGTCTGGTAGCCTAGGTGGGAATCGCTGATTCGAAGCGCCGTTTCTACAAACTCCCGGATGCCTACCGGCCCGTAAATCGTAAACGGCGTATCCCCACCTTGGTAAGAACGGCTCGACATGAGCCCCGGAAGGCCGTAAATGTGATCACCGTGCAGATGAGTAATAAACAGCTTTTCCAGCTTGCTGATTTTGACCGGTGCCCGTAATATTTGATGCTGCGTCCCTTCCCCGCAGTCGAACATCCAATAGACGTTCCGTTCCGCAAGCAAATTCAGCATGACGGAGGTGACATTCCGCTCTTTGGAAGGCATACCGGCACCTGTCCCCAGAAAATACAGCTCCAAGCTCCATCAACCCCATTTCTATCGTTCCGATTGGTAAGAAAGCTTACATACCTTCGTACTTCGGCGAAAGCAAGCTTTTTCATTCTTCTTAAACAAAAGAGTGGAGCGACCAAGGCCCCACTCCTTTTATAGCATACCCAAAAAACGGTTAGGCGTTGAAATAACGAGCCTGCGGATGCGCAAACACGATAGCCGACACGGATGCCTCCGGCTCCATCATGCTGCCTTCTGTCAAATGAACACCGATATCCTCCGGCTTCAGCAAAGCAAACAGCTGCTGCTGATCGTCGAGGTTCGGACACGCCGGATAGCCGAACGAGAACCGCTGGCCGCGGTACTTGGCTCCGAAGCGCTCCTGCATCGTCATTTCGGCCGGGTCCGGGAAGCCCCAGACGTCGCGCATCATTTGGTGAATACGCTCGGCGAACCCTTCGGCAGCTTCGAGAGCCGCAGCTTGCAGTGCATGCGAACGCAAGTAGTCGCCTTTATCCCGCCATTGGGTTGCAAGATCGCTGACGCCATGTCCCGCCGTCACGACGAGGAAGCCAACGTAATCCATAATTCCGCTGTCTACCGGCTTAAGGTAGTCCGCAAGACACAAGTACGGCTCCTTTTCCTGTCGCGGGAAGGTAAACTTCTGAAGCACTTTCGTATGATCCTTAGGATCGTAGACGAGCACATCGTTGCCGTCCGATTGTGCAGGGAAGAAACGGTACATGCCGTGTGCTTGAAGAATACCATTCTTCTGTGCCTCCGCTAACAGCTCATCAACGGTCTCTTTAAGCTGCAGCGCCTTCGGATCTTTGTCGGCCAGCAATTGGTCGATTTTCCCCTTCAAGCCAAGATGATGCCCAAGCAGCATCTGCATGTTGATATACGGGATCAAATGGCTTATAGGGTAGTCGCGCAGCACACGGCGCTCCAAGCTCGGCGGCACCTGCACCGGAACGTTCCGGTCTACCGACGACGTTCTAACGCGGGTCAAGGCCGGCATTTGCTCTTCTTTGCGGCCGGATTCCTTTACATCGGATTCCATGCTGTCCCGAAGTTCCCGGACCAGCTGCTTCCGCTGCTCGGGGTCGCTCAGCTTGTTCGCAATATCCAGCCCGTCCATCGCGTCTTTGGCGTATAATACCAAACCGTCATACTCCGGCGCAATACGCGTCTTGGTGAACTTCCGGGTCAAAGCCGCGCCACCCACCATAATCGGCACGTCGATGCCGGCCGTCTTCAAATCCTGCGCCGTAACGATCATTTGCTGCGCCGATTTGACGAGCAGACCAGATAGACCGATTGCATCCGGCCGCTCCTTGCGGTAAGCGTCGATCAACTGCTCCGGCGGAACTTTAATGCCCAAGTTGATGATCTGATAGCCGTTGTTGGACAAAATAATCTCAACCAGGTTTTTGCCGATATCGTGCACATCGCCCTTGACCGTGGCCAAAATGATTTTTCCTTTCACGGCGCTTTCCGATTTTTCCATGAACGGCTCCAAATGAGCAACGGACGCCTTCATGACCTCGGCGCTTTGCAGCACCTCCGCCACGATCAGCTCGTTATTGTTGAACAGCCGGCCGACTTCCTCCATCCCTTTCATCAGCGGACCGTTAATAATATCGAGCGGCTTGTATTTTTGCAGCGCTATGTCCAAATCCGCAATCAGTCCGTCCTTCGTGCCTTCGACAACGTAAGAGGCCAGCCGTTCTTCCAGCGTTAGATTCGAAATCTTTTCCTTCTTCTCGACCTTCTTCGTACGGAAGTGCGCTACGAATTCGGCCAGCGTTTCGTCGTTCGTATTGTAGATCAGGCTTTCGGCAAGACGGCGCTCTTCTTCCGGTATGGACGCATAACGCTCCAGCTTTTCCGTATTGACGATCGCATAGTCCAGACCGGCTTTCGTACAATGGTACAAAAAGACGGCGTTCAGCACCTCGCGGCCCGCTTCCGGCAAACCGAACGATACGTTGCTGAGGCCGAGAATCGTCTCGGTGTCAGGCATCGCTTCTTTAATTAACCGAATTCCTTCGATCGTCTCCTTAGCAGAGCCGATATATTGCTGATCCCCCGTTCCGACCGGGAAAACAAGCGGGTCAAAAATGATATCGTTCGGATGCATGCCATACTTGTTCACCAGCAAATCATAGGATCGCTTGGCTACTTCAAGCTTGTCGGCGGCCGTAATGGCCTGCCCCCGCTCGTCAATCGTGCCGACGACAGCAGCCGCGCCGTATTTATGAATAATCGGTACGACCTTCTCGAACTTCTCTTCCCCGTCCTCCAGGTTGATCGAGTTGATGATCGCTTTCCCTTGCGAATATTTGAGCCCCAGCTCAATGACCCGATAATCCGTGGAATCGAGCATAAGCGGCACTTTCACTTTTTTGACGACAAGCTCCAAAAACTGCTGCATATCGCTCATTTCGTCGCGATCCGGGTCCTGCAGACAGACGTCAATGACATGCGCGCCGCCTTTTACCTGCGCCCGGGCAATCTCGGACGCTTCCTCATACTTGCCTTCGACAATAAGCCGCTTGAACTTCCGCGATCCGAGAACGTTCGTCCGCTCCCCGACCATGTAAGGGCGGTTCGCATCTTCAATGTAAACCGTCTCAATGCCGGATACTGCGGGCGGGTGCTCTCCCCGGTGACTGCGCGGCTGGTACTGGCCAAGCGTTTCGGCCATCGCGCGGATATGATCCGGCGTCGTTCCGCAGCAGCCGCCGGCAATATTCAGCCAGCCCTGCTCGGCAAAGCCTGCCAGCTTCATGGCAAGCGATTCCGGCGATTCGTGGTACTGTCCGTTCTCGTCCGGCAGACCGGCGTTCGGATAGCAGCTTACCGCCGTCCCTGCAATATCGGCCAGCGTCCGGATATGGTCGCGCATGAACTCCGGTCCGGTAGCACAGTTCAATCCGACCGAAATTGGTTCAAGATGCTCAAGCGAAATATAGAACGACTCAATATTTTGACCGGCCAGCGTCGTGCCCATCGGCTCGATCGTACCGGAAATCATGAGCGGCAGCTTGCGGCCTTCCATCTCAAACGCTTTACGGATACCAATGCTGCCGGCTTTGACGTTCAACGTATCCTGCGACGTTTCGAGCAGCAGCGCGTCCACGCCCGCCTCCATCAGCGCAAGCGCTTGTTCGTAGTAGCTGTCCACGAGTTCGTCGAAGGTGACTCCGCCGGTTACGGAAAGCGTCTTCGTCGTCGGCCCCATTGCACCGATAACGTATCTCGGCCATTCCGGGGTACTATATTTTTCAGCCGCTTCGACGGCCAGCTTCGCCGCTGCCAGGTTAAGCTCCCGCGCGCGGTCCTGTAGATCATATTCTGCCAGTACGACGCTTGTTGCGCCGAACGTATTCGTCTCTACCATATCAGCACCGGCCGCAAAATACGCTTCATGGATTTTACGGATGACGTCAGGACGGGTTACCACCAAAATTTCGTTGCAGCCATCCAACTCGTCGCCGCCGAAATCGTCTGCGGTTAAATTCTCCTGTTGGATCATTGTTCCCATGGCGCCGTCTAAAATCATAATTTTTTTCTGTAATTGGTCTTGTAATAATGGCTTGCTCATCCGTGATCCCCTTTCACCCTGCCGCCCCGCTCCGTTGTATATTGGGGTCGGATACTCATGCAGCCGATCTATGGTTCTCGCACCGTACTGCGCATAATACTCACAAATTATGTAACCTTAAGTGTATCAGAAACGATACATGTTGAAAAGCAATTGTGACAAAATTCAGCACTTATCTAATGAATCCTATCGGATTTATCTGTATTATACATCGACAGATGCGTCCCCTTCCACTATAATAAGAAGCAGAAGTCACGAATTCAAGAAGGAAGAGGGAGAACTATGGCAGAAATTCGCATTCGCAACACTAACGAGCGCATCTCGGGCGAAGCCAACGTAAAAGCATTTTTAGAGAAGCAAGAGGTGCTTTATGAGCATTGGAACGCCGCTAAACTGCCCGCAGAGCTTCAAGGGAAGTTTTCGTTGACGGACGAGGAAAAATCGCAGATTTTGGCTACCTTCGATGAAGAAATCCGCGATCTGGCGAGCCGCCGCGGTTACCAGACGTGGGACATCGTTGCATTGTCCGACGCCACCCCGAATTTGGATGAACTGCTCAAAAAATTCGAACAGGTGCATACGCATACGGAAGACGAAGTTCGCGCCATCACGGCCGGCAAAGGAATTTTCATCATTAAAGGGACAGACGATGTCGGTTATTTTGACGTTGAACTGGAAGCCGGTGACGTGATCTCGGTTCCGGAGCATAAGCCGCATTTCTTCACCTTGATGGAAAACCGTCAAATCGTGGCCGTCCGTCTGTTCATCGAAACCGAGGGCTGGATCGCACATCCGTTCGAAGACCCGACTTTCCAAAAAGCGTAAGCGGAACTTATAAATCAAGCAGCAAGCCCCTTGTCAAAGGCGGCTTGTTTTATTATTTAAAACGTAGTGAAAAACCCGCCATATAAATGACGGGTTTTTCGGCTAGGTAAAATGAGTGCTGATTCTAAGCTTCCAAGGAATCAATGATCTTTTGAATATCCCGAAGGCTCGTAATTTCGTGCGCCGGAGTAATCTCGTCCGATAACGAGAGCCCATGGCGGTTAATCCACATATTCCGCATTCCAATCGAGTTGGAGCCCAAAATATCCGTTGTCAGCTTGTCCCCGATCATGACGCCTTCCTCAGCCGAAATGCCAAGCAGTTGCATCGCATGCTCGAAAATCGATACCGCAGGCTTTCCTTCGCCAAACTCGCCGGAAATAATAATATGATCGAAATAAGGAGCAAGCTGCGGAACGCCCGCCAATTTCTCTTTTTGCAGATCGGGCGAACCGTTCGTAAGCAAAAGCAGCTTGTACTTCCCTTTCAGTTGCTCCAATACCTCGAACGTCTCTTCGTAAACGATCGGACGGTTTCTTCGCTCAGCCGGAAACATCTCCGCCAGCTTCAGTCCCAGTTCGGCATCCTCTATCCCCAAAGCCTTTAAGCCGCGGGTCCACGAATCCCGCTGATAAGACGGGGCCAACGATTGAAGCTTGCGGAACTCTTCCTGCTCTCCTTCGACAAACCGGGCCCACAGCCCTTCAAACGGGTTAATACCGATTTTTTTAGTAAACGGGAACGTCTCGAACGATTCGTACAATGCCCGAGCTTCGCGTCTTACTGCGTCTTCGAGCTGGGCGGGATCGATGTCGTAATGCTTGGCAGCCTCGCTGCAGGTCGCCTGAAACGCTTCCTTTACACTGCGCTCGTCCCAGAGCAGCGTATCGTCCAAATCAAAAAGCACTGCTTTGATTGCCATAAGCCGGATTCCTCTTCTCTCCAGTGATGTCGATTCTGTCTTAAGATTCTTGCTTAAATGCCACTTGATTTTTTTGAGCAAATTCTTGAAGCTTCTCCCCTGCCGCCTCTACGGGGAATTGATGATAAAATTTCGTGTATCCCCAGCGGGCGCCTTTCGGCTTTAAGGTAATAAAGATCGAATCCTTCGTCACGGAAATTTCGTCGATCATATCCGCACTCATGGTCCGGTCTCCGCCGAAACGACGAGAGGTAAGCGAATCCGGGCCTATTTTCAACAGTGGCCGACGGACCCAATAAATCAACAGCGCAAGGAAAATATAGCTCGCGCCCGTGAACCAGTACATCTGATCCTGCCCCGCTTGACCACGGAATATAATGAAGCAGAAGATCCCGGTGGCGACCAATATCAATGGAAGAAACCAGCTTCGTCCTTTAAAGGTAACCGAGTTGTCGGAAGCGCTTGATTCCGCAATCGTTTCCTTGCCGCTCTTTTTGCGCTGAACATTCGTTACTTTCGTATTTTTGCGAACCATGCGTTGCCATTTCCGCGACATAGCTGAGCCCCTTTGTCCATTCTTTCTACACTTACTGTTAACTCATCGTTCCCGATCAATTTCGTCAACCGAATACGCCCAAATACGCCAAAAAGTTGGAGCATCCAATATACCGCGCTTTTCCAGCGGCTACTAGATCATCCAACGTATAGTGCGTATCTCAATTGGATTTAACTCCAATCCCGGACTTGAACTCTGAAACAGATGATGTTGTTCCGGCGCCCGGAAACGCTGTATCAGTGAAGCAAGTCCCCTCTTCCTTACTTCTTCTCGTCCTCGTCCACGAATTTAATGTTGTCCAGTTGAGAACGCAAGGAGGATTTAAAAGAATCAATATACTTTTTCCTAAGTACGTTGCGCTCATCCATTTCTTCTTCCGTCAATCCTTCGGCTTTCGCCTTGCGGGCCAACTCGTTGATCCGCTTCACGGTTATGTCGTGCTCCGATTCAATCATGCTTGTCCTCCTGGTAATGTTAGGTCTCCGTTCGCTAATCCACGAACGAGATGGCTTCATATCAAATTATACTTTGACATTACCGGATTTGAAAGTCAAGGGATTGAGCCAAAGCCTTGCGGAAGAAATTCAGGAAAAGTTAAAAAAGGCCATGTATTATGGAAGCAGCAGCTTTTGCCCTTCGTGAATTGTTACGTTCTTCAAGTTGTTCAACTTCCTTATCTGAAAGACATACTCTCTCAGATCTTGTCCTTTTGCCGCATGCGAAGAAGCAATACTCCACAACGTATCGCCTTGAGTTACAACTACGTAAGCTTGAGCGGATACGGTACTTTTGGCATAAGCGTATGCGTCATCATTTCCTACCCACGCGGATACGGTACCTCCGACAAAGAGCAGCGTCAGTACTGATACAACAAAAATCACAACTCGTACATATGTTCTGTTTTTTTTCACTTTGTAAGAGGGATCTATGGAGACTGCAGCCGAATTACGGTTGAATTGAGCTAACATTTGATTGTTCTGATACATGAATATCATCTCCCAAACATTTGTTCTGTTCTGAATTTAACACGAACAAATGTTTGTGTCAATCCGTTTTTCGAACTTATGTTTGTACGAACTCCGGTTCTGTGTTATACTCCTAAGTAATGATTACCAAAAATGGAGTGATTCATATGGGCAAGATATCCACTCGCCAGCAAGCTATTCTGGAGTTCATCAAGAACGAGGTCAAAGATAAAGGGTATCCTCCGTCCGTTCGGGAAATCGGCGAAGCGGTCGGTCTTGCTTCCAGCTCGACGGTACACGGTCATTTAGAGCGGCTGGAAAAGAAAGGGCTGATCCGGCGCGATCCTACGAAGCCCAGAGCCATTGAGATTTTGGACGGTACGACCGGCGACGGCGCATTCGCAGTATCGGTTTCCCGCGTTCCGCTGATCGGACGAGTTACGGCCGGCGTACCGATTACCGCTACAGAGAACATTGAAGACTACTTCCCGCTTCCGAGCAACTACGTCGGGGACCATAACGTCTTCATGTTGAGCGTCATCGGCGAGAGTATGATCGAGGCGGGCATTCGCAACGGAGACTATGTCATCGTTCGCCAGCAACAAACGGCTAACAACGGCGAGATTGTGGTCGCCATGACCGAGGACGACGAAGCGACTGTCAAAACGTTCTATAAAGAAAAGGACCACATCCGTCTTCAACCGGAAAACCCGACAATGGAGCCGCTCCGACTGAAGAACGTATCGATCCTTGGTAAAGTCATCGGCGTATTCCGCAATATTCATTAATTTCGTTCCCATGTAACCAGAATCAAGACTCCTGATGAAGGAGTCTTTTTTGCTGTCATCCTCTGAGTGTCCGAGCTTGAAATTTCCTTTCAAATCCAAGTCAGCTTTTACATGCACAAAAGCCTCTCATCATGGCTTCACCATCATGAGAGGCTGCTGCTAATACCTGCTAAGTATTAATAAAGGGTCAAATACTGATCGCGTTCCCAAGCGTGAACTTGAGTCCGGTAGATGTCCCACTCGATTTCTTTGAGCTCGACGAAATGCGCGAGAGCATGATCGCCGAGTGCATCGCAGATCACATCGTCGCGAAGCAGCTCATCGATCGCTTGCTTCAAGTCGACCGGCAGGCTTGGGATACCCTGCTCTTCCCGCTCCTCTTCGGACATCACATAGATGTTCCGGTCGGTCGGAGGCGGCAGCTGCATTTTGTTCTTGATGCCGTCGAGCCCTGCTTTAAGCATAACGGCAAGCGCAAGATACGGGTTGGCCGCCGGGTCCGGGTTACGCACTTCCACGCGCGTGCTGAGACCGCGCGAAGCCGGAATGCGGATCATCGGGCTGCGGTTGCTGGCCGACCACGCCACGTAGCAAGGCGCCTCGTAGCCTGGCACCAGACGTTTGTAGGAGTTGACCGTCGGGTTCGTAATGGCCGCAAAAGCGCGGGCATGACGCAAAATACCTGCCATGTATTGTCTGGCCAACGTGCTCAGACCCAGCTTGTCGCTTTCCTCGTAGAACGCATTCTCTTTGCCGCGGAACAGGGATTGGTGGCAGTGCATTCCGGAACCGTTCACGCCGAACAGCGGTTTCGGCATAAAGGTGGCATGCAAGCCATGCTGTCTTGCGATCGTTTTGACAACGAGCTTGAACGTTTGAATCTGGTCGGCCGCTTTGATGGCGTCTGCATATTTAAAGTCGATTTCGTGCTGACCCGGAGCCACCTCGTGGTGAGACGCCTCGATTTCGAAGCCCATCTCCTCCAGCGTCAGTACGATTTCGCGGCGGCAGTTTTCTCCCAAATCCGTCGGTGCGAGATCGAAATAACCGCCCTGATCGTTCAATTCCATCGTCGGATTGCCTTTTTCATCGGTTTTGAACAAGAAAAACTCCGGCTCCGGACCGACATTCATCGAACTGAAGCCCATTTCCTCGGCTTCCTTCAGCATCGATTTCAGAATGCCGCGCGGATCGCCCGGGAACGGCCGGCCGTCCGGCAGGTACACATCGCAAATCATACGGGCAACACGGTCTTCCGTCACCCATGGAAAAACAACCCAAGTATTCAAATCCGGGTATAAGTACATATCGGATTCTTCGATACGAACGTAGCCTTCGATGGAAGAACCGTCGAACATCATTTTGTTGTCGAGAGCTTTCTCCAGCTGACTTACGGGAATTTCTACATTCTTAATCGTACCGAGCAGGTCGGTAAATTGCAGGCGGATGAATCTTACATTTTCTTCCTTGGCGATGCGCAGAATGTCTTCCTTGGTGTATTGTTTATCCGTCACTGTACAATCTCCTCCTTAAACTATGAGACAAATTAACGGAGCGATGTCCGGCAAAGTCGCGAAAGCGCTACCGGAACAGGCCCCGACACAGCATTACTTGCGGAAAAAGCGGGATAATTCGCCCTGAATCAGCGATACCTGATTCGGACGCTTGCCGCCACCCAACAGCTGCTGCTTCAGCATTCTGTGTAGCTGCGTATCGGTCAACTCCCGGCGCTTAACCTCGGTTTGCTCATTCAAGACGGTCGCTTCCTCCGAGTTTTTGTCGACCGGCAGCAGCACCTGCTTAATTCCTGCGATGTTGACTCCCTTTTCAATCAAATCTTTAATCTCGAGCAGTCTCTCGACATCGTTGAACGAATACAACCGCTGGTTGCCTCCCGTTCGGGCCGGAATTACAAGCTCGTGTTGTTCGTAGTACCGGATTTGCCGCGCGGTTAAATCGGTCAGCTTCATTACGATGCCGATGGGAAAAAGCGCCATATTCCTGCGGATATCATCACTCATGACCATCACTCCTAAGCACTTAGAACCTTACCGCTATTGTAACCTTGTTCAAAAAACGTGTCAAGTTATGTAAGGTTTTCGCCTTATGTCAACCCATATTACAGTATATTTTCTCACAAAAAATACGCGGATGACCTGCACCCGCGCATCGAATTACAGACAAACGATGTTATGGCAGCAATCCGCGGTCCATCATATTTTGGATCGCGGTCAACACGCCCATTTTGCAATGCGAATACGTTAACCCGCCTTGCATATAGGCGATGTACGGCTCCCGGATCGGCGCATCCGCCGAAAGCTCCAGACTTCCGCCCTGGATGAACGTGCCCGCAGCCATAATGACCGGATGCTCGTACCCCGGCATGTCCCAAGGCTCCGGGACGACATGGGCATCGACCGCAGCCGCCTGTTGAATCCCCTGTACGAAAGCGATCAAATGCTCCGGCCCCGTGAATTGAACCGCCTGAATCAGATCGGTTCGCGGATCGTTCCAGCGCGGATGCGTCGTGAACCCAAGCTGCTCGAACACCGACGCGGCAAAAACCGATCCCTTGACGGCCTGCCCTACCAGATGAGGCGCCAGAAACAGCCCTTGGAAAATAGCCCGGGTCGTCCCCAGCATGGCGCCCACCTCGCCGCCGATACCAGGCGCCGTTAAGCGGTAAGAAGCCAGCTCCACGTAGCGGCTCTTGCCCGCGACGTAGCCTCCCGTAGCCGCAAGGCCGCCACCGGGATTTTTGATCAGCGACCCGGCCATCAAATCGACGCCGACCTCTGTCGGTTCGGTCAGCTCTGTAAATTCCCCGTAGCAGTTGTCGACAAATACAATGACGTCCGGCTTGATTTCTTTGACGAACCGCACCATCTCTCCGATTTGCGCTACGGTGAACGACGGACGCCAAGCGTAGCCACGGGAACGTTGAATGCCGATCACCTTCGTCCGAGGTGTAATGCGCTCCGCAACCGCGGCAAAATCCGGGGACCCGTCCTCCAGCAACGCGACCTCCTGGTAAGCAATGCCCCAATCCTGAAGCGAGCCTTGCCCGTCACCCGGCTTGCCGATCACTTTATGCAGCGTATCGTAGGGCCGTCCGGTCATCATGAGCAGCTCGTCTCCCGGACGAAGCACCCCGAAGAGCGCCGTGCCGATCGTGTGCGTTCCCGAAACGAAATGCGGCCGGACAAGCGCGGCCTCGGCGCCGAACACGTCGGCGTACACCAGATCGAGCACCTCCCGTCCCCGGTCGTTATAGCCGTAGCCTGTCGAGCCTGCAAAATGATAATCGCTCACTTTATGCTTCTGAAAAGCGCGGATGACCTTCCATTGGTTCCGGTCGATCACGCGGTCAATCTCTTTCAATTTCCCCTCGATTTGCAGCTCGGCCTGCTCCATCAGGCCAAGCACCTTCTCCTTAAACATCCTACCATGTCTCTCCCTTGGGTTCCTCTTGCGTTGGGCGCGCTTCATCGTAAGCGGCGAGCAGATAACCGATTTTGTCGTATTCTTTGTTGTTCACCCGGACCTTGAACCGCATCTCTTCCCCATCCACTTCATTTTCCAACACCTCGCCCACCCGATAGACGAGCGAGATCAGATCGCCTTTGTCTGCCGGTATGCGGTAGGTTCGGCTTGTGCCCATGAAACGGGATTCGATCAGCTCAACAAGCAGGCTTAAGTCTTCTTCCCGGTAAGCCGAGATGCGGACAAACGGTCCGTCGGTCGTCAGCAGCTCTTTCTGCTCAGGGGAGCAAAGGTCGGTTTTGTTAAACACCGTCACGCGTTCTTTTCCATGAGCCCCCAATTCTTCCAATACTTGATCGACGACCTTCATTTGCGCGGCCATCATCTCGGACGAGCTGTCGACGACATGGAGGATCAGATCCGCTTCGCAAGCCTCCTCCAGCGTCGCCCGGAAGGCCGCGACCAGATCGTGAGGCAGATTTTGAATAAATCCGACCGTATCGGTGACGACGATCTCCATACCGCCCGGCAGCTCAAGCGAGCGCGAAGTCAGATCGAGGGTTGCAAACAGCTGGTTCTCGACATAAACGTCGGCATGAGTCAATTGCCGAAGCAAAGTGGATTTTCCGGCGTTTGTATAACCGACCAAAGCCACTTGAAACACGCCGGTCTTTTTGCGGCGCTCCCGGTGCAGGCTGCGATGCCTGACCACCTCTTGCAGCTGCCGCTTCAGCTCTGCGATTCGCTCGCGGATATGACGTCGGTCCGTCTCCAGCTTCGTTTCCCCGGGACCCCGCGTCCCGATGCCGCCTCCGAGACGGGACAAGTTTTTGCCTTGTCCGTACAGCCTCGGCAGCAGGTAGCTGAGCTGGGCAAGCTCGACCTGAATAATCCCTTCCCGCGTCTTCGCCCGCTGCGCAAAAATGTCCAGAATGAGCTGCGTTCGGTCAATAATTTTGACATCCAAATACTGCTCGAGATTGCGCACCTGCGCGCCGGACAGCTCCTGATCGAAGATGGCGGTATTGCCGCCGGTTTGCTCCAGCATCGCTTTCAACTCTTCGGCTTTACCTTTGCCGATGAACCATTTGGAGTCGGTATACTCCTTATTTTGCGTTAGCGTGCCGAGCACCTCGACCTGGGCCGTCTCAGCCAAGCTGATCAGCTCCGCGAGCGAATGGTCGGGATCGTACAGTTCTTGTTTTTTAAGCTGCGGCGTGACCAGACTGACCAGCACCGCGCGGTCTTGAATTTCTCCCGTTACTTCGTGAATCGTTTTTTTCATATAAGTTTAATTATCTCCTTTGGGGTTTAGCGTTCCAGCCTTTGTCGACCACCAAATTTTAAACCAATTTCGATTCCATCTTCAAGGAATAAAACTTTTTCTATAAATACTTGAACTATGTATTTTGTTTTTTTGAACAGATTACGCGCTATTTTCTTTAATTATCATTCTAATGATCTTCTTCTGGTTTTATACCGACAAGCCTCTCATGTCAACAAAAATCCGGCGAGTTTAATCTGCTACATTTTTTAGACAGCTACAAACGCTCATACCAAGATGCTTCTTGCTTCATATGGTAAACCATCCACGTCTGAAGGGAGGTTCAGAAGATGAAAATTTCCAAAGCCCTTTGCAACCGTCTGGCAACCATTCTGGGCGGGAAAGGCATGTCCGATGGTAAAAGCTGCTCTATTATGATCGAAAGAAAATTAAATGCCACAATTTTGGGCAGACCTTACCAAACGGAACATGAAATTACGATTCAATCTCTCAAAAACGGGACTACATTAAATACCGGTGAAATCACGCTTTTGCAATCGGAAGTACAGCGTTTTATCGATGCAGCCCGAAGACGCAATTTTAAAGTAACCGCAATACACAACCATTGGTTATTTGAGAAGCCTCGCTTGATCTATCTTCATTTGGAAAATATCGAAAATCCTATTATATTTGCAAGAAAGCTAAGATCGGCTCTAAACGTTTTGAAAAAATAGTTGGTGATAAGGAACTAGGTTGTTCAGACGACCTAGTTCTTGTTAATCCAAAAAGTCAATAATACTATGCATGATATTTACCGGCGGGCGCATCCAACACCCATTCCAAAATTTCAATCTTTGCTTTAATTTCGTTTATTTCATTTTCGTTGTGCACTTCGTCTAATCTTTGTACCATTTGCTCCAATTGAATCATCATACGTTTAATTTGATCTTCGGATCTCATGAACCAAACCTCCAAAGCTGTAATTTAAACTCCGTCGTTGAATCAATCCGGCATATGCAGCTTCCGAAACTCATGCTCCAATATGCTCATGGTTACCGCATCGTAATATTGATGGTCCCAAAATAAGCAATCCCTTTGAACTCCTTCTCTTTTGAAGCCCAGCTTTTCGTAGACATGAATCGCTCTGTCGTTAAAAGCGTAAACACTCAGTTCTACCCTATGTAAGTTTAAGGTTCCGAAAGCATGATGAAGCATGAGAAGCATCGCTTCCGTGCCGCAGCCTTTCCCTTGATTCGCTTGGCCTGCTATGGCAATCCGGATGTTCGCGCTCCGGTTTACCGGATCAATATCATTCAATACCACTTCTCCCACAAGACGACCGGTCGCTTGGGAAATAATCATGAGGTCCACACGGCTTGAATCAGGTTTTGAGATCGTTTCAATCCAACTGGCTGCCGCTTGTCTAGAAAACACTTTCTGCGTCCCCGTGAACCTGCTCGTTGTCGGATCGGACAAATACACATAATAATCATCCAAGTCATCCGTTTCGACAGCCCGCAAGTAAATATGTTTGCCTTCGAAAATTTTAACTGCTCCTTGTTTTTCCACGCATCTTCCTCCTTAACAAAAATCTATCTCCATTTTCTGGGGTTTATCCAAAATCCAATGTATCAGCCCCCCGATTTTACCATATAAACAAAAATAACGCACAATTCACCAGACGAACCGCTTCAGCCTTTGGCTCATCGGAGTGCTTGTCCCTTTATACCACAAAAAAGAGGCATGAAAGCCTCACCTTTGCTTGGAAAGCGCAGCATTCCGCTACGATGGTTTCAGGTTAAAATAAGACTCTTCCTCTGTTTTGCCGTTAATATAGAAATCCTCATGCGTCAGATTCAGCAGATCCTGCTTTGTCAGTTTTCTTGCTCTTCGAACAAGCCTTACAGCCTGAAATCGGATTGCTTTTTCGATCAGATTCCTAATGTGACGGGCATTGCTGAAATTCAGATTCAATAACTTCTCTTGCATCAAATGGTTCTTGATTTTATGGATTGCTTCAGGAAGAATAACGTATTCCCGTTCCGCCGCCATTTGCTTCGCAATCTCGATCAGTTGGTCTATCGTATAGTCGGAAAAATTAACCTGAATCGGAAAACGGGAAGGCAGCCCGGGATTCGTCTTCAAAAAATCCTCAATCTCTTTAGGGTATCCGGCCAAAATAAGAATAAAATCGTTCTTGTGATCCTCCATGGATTTTACTAAGCAATCGATGCTTTCTTTGCCAAAGTCTTTATCTCCGCCTCGAGCCAGGCTGTATGCCTCATCAATGAACAAAATGCCGCCAAGCGCTTTTTTGACCATTTCTCTCGTCTTCAAGGCAGTATGGCCGATGTATTCACCGACCAAGTCCGCTCTTTCCACTTCAATCAGATGTCCTTTGGAGAGCAGTCCCATGGATCTGAACAGCTTCCCGATAATTCTGGCGACACTTGTCTTTCCCGTACCGGGGTTGCCTTTGAAGATCATGTGATAGACGTTAGAGCTAACCTGCAGCCCTTCTTGGGAGCGAAATTGCTTGATTTGCAAAATCGCATAAATTTGAAAAACAAGCTCTTTGATCTCGTCTAAGCCGATCATCTTGTCCAGCTCTTTGTAGATATCCGAAAATGCTTCCATGGCCTGCATGACGTCTTTTGAATCAACTTTTTCCTGTACGGAAAGCGGCTCAGGAGAAGTTGATTTGAAAACAACATTGATTTGTCGGTCTCTCGTAGTAATGAGCCTGTTTGTCTCTGGAGTCATTTCATCACCTTCCCCTACCCTAATTAATAGTCGGCCGGAGGAACATTTATAACTCCCTGAAGCAAAACAAATATCCGCCCGGTTCTGGCCGCTTGCCCCTTTCTTTCCTTGTTGCCAAAAAATAAAAGAGTTGAATTTTTATTCATTCATATGTATATTCATAATAAAATTCGATCCAAGTGGAGGCCTGCGGACAAATGAAGATATTGCAAGATCGATCGATGTTCCGCCACCTGGAACGACTGGCTTTGCGGACATGGCCGGCCCAACTTGAGCAGCCTTGCGAAGGCTGGATTCTGCGGGCATCCGATGGGGTGACGAAGCGAGCAAACAGCGTATGGACCGTTGACGGCAGTGAGCAATGGACCGGAGATGAAAAGGTTATCGCCGAAGCGGAAGCGTTCTATAGGAGCCATCGCTTGACTCCGCGCTTTCATATCAGCGAAGCCTCGCCCTCCGGGTTGGACGATTGCCTCGAACGCCGGGGATACATAAAAGAAGTGCCGTGCCTCTTCATGACGACGGACGTTAGTCAAGCGATATGGCGGACGGAGCCCGTGGACGGAAATTCGCTGCGCGCCGTTGTCGAACCGTCGCATGATGCCTCATGGCTGGAGCATTTTTTGGCAATGGAAGGCTTCGCTCCCAAGCTCTTGGAGTTTTACGATAACCTCTTCGCCCGGATCGAGGCCCCGACCGCCTATGTAAGCATCATGGAACGTGACCATTGCGTCGGGATGGGCACTGCCGTCGCTGAAGACGGATGGTCCGGCTTCATCAATATCGTCGTTCATCCGCAGCTTCGCGGTCAGGGCATCGGCAAGCGCATCGTTCACGAGTTGGCGCGTTGGAGCCGGGATCAAGGAGCGGACCGCTTATATTTGCAGGTGGTCGCGGACAACGCCCCGGCCATCCGGCTTTATTCGGGAGCGGGCTATGAGAAGCTCTTCGCCTATCATTATCGTACGAAGCCAATGGACAACCTTTAGCTCTAAAAAATGGGCTACGAAAAAACTCCCTCTATTCCAGGCTCAGAACGAGCACATGGTAGAGGGAGTTTGCGCCGGCATTCAGGCTTTTTTATCGTCCTGCGGCTTGTTATCGTCTTTATCCCCGGACATAAGTCCACGGGTCGATTCCTTGAATTCACTAAGCGTCCGACCGAAGGCTCTTCCGAGCTCCGGCAGCTTGGACGGACCGAAAAGCAGCAGCAGCACGATGACAATCAGAAGAAGTCCTCCGATACCGATGTTTCCGAAAGGCAATGCAATCAACTCCTTCGCGCCTGGAGATCAACCTTCATTATACCAGCTTGTCCCCTGAAAATAAACCGCTTCCGCCTCACATTACCCTCCGGACTCAGGTGATCGGCCGATATCCGAAGGCGGCCCGCATCTTGTCCCACTGCCATTTCGTCAACGCGAGCGTTTCCCTGCCTTTGTGCCAAGCCATCGAAAGTACGCTGGATTCCATTGGCGATACGGAAGGGGAATCGTAGCCCAGGAATCGCGCCATATCGAGCGCACGCACCGCATGATAGCGGTGAGTGACGATAACCGCCGAAGTCCAGCCGTGTTCCCGCATGATCGTTTGGCTGAACAGTATATTTTGCAGCGTGCTGCGCGCTTCGTTTTCCAAATAAATGGATTCGCTCGGCACTCCTTTGTCCACCAAGTAGTTGCGCATTCCCTCCGCCTCTGTCAGCAGCGAATCGGCACGATCGTAGCCGCCGGACACGATGATGCGGGGGATGACACCGGCTTGGTACAGCTCAACCGCACGGTCCAGCCGTTCCTTTAACGCCGGACTCGGCGTCGTTTGCCATAAGGCCGCTCCGAGCACGACTCCAACGTCGTGCGGAGCTAGTTTCTCGTCCGGCAGTGCAGCAATCCGCCATTGAATGAAGCCGACCCATAACAGCGCCACAGCGCCCACGGCTAACATGAATCGGAAAAGCTTCCTGGTGGTGCTGCGAAGTCCTGTCGCAATCGGCTTTACGCGGTTCACCCCGGCCATCAGGACCACCCCTTCATACGTTCCGCTAAACTGCCCGTAAACAGCTCCAGCTCGGTACCGTCCGGATCGAGAAAGTTGATGCTGTACCCGCCTCCCCGCTCCAGCGGCCCCCTGACGATGGGAACACCCGCCCCCTGCAGCTTGACCGCCGCGTCATGGAAATCTTCTTCCGTTATGGTAAATGCAATATGGTCAACGCCGTAACTCGGCTTCTCCGAAGACTCGTAGCTTCGTTCGATCAAACATATCCAGGCGCTTCCCCATTCCAAATAAACGTCGAGACGCCCGCGATGTACGAGCTTCATTCCCAGCAATGATTCGTAAAATAACAACGATCGGGACAAATCGGATACGCGAATCGTCACATGATTGAATCCTGTAGCTTTCAACTCAAACTCCCCTATGCTGTTCATTCGATGAGTCCAAAAAGCCCGCAACGGCCGCGAATAGCTGTGGAGCCTCGGGCTCCAAGCAAATCATATGGCGGGAATGCGGCATATAGAGCAGCTCTTTCTCGCCCCGGAGCCGGTCATAAATATACCGGGCGCTATAGGGGTGGATGACCTGATCTTGTTTCCCTTGAACGACGAGCGTCGGCACGGAAATTCGCGGCAGCTCCTGCTGCTTCGCATATCGGACCAGCTTCATAAACTGAACGGGCGCTGAAAGCGACACGCTTTTCGGACGCTCCCAAGGCTCGCGCAGCCCGATGCGGACACGCTGCGCCAAATTGCGGATAAACTTTCCCGGGCTCACATAAATGACCGCCGCGTTAAGCAGCACGAGACGACGGACCGGAAAACGGTTAGCCACATAAGCGGATAGCAGACCACCCATCGAAAAACCGACCACATCGATCGCGCCGTACTGCCGGCTTAACCGGTCCGCTTCTACTGCAACGGCATTCAGCCAGTCCTGCCACTGAACGCCACGCATCATCCGCATTTCTGCATCATGACCCGGGAGCGTAGGCAGCACGCAAACATAGCCCTGCTGCCGCAAATAATCCGCAAGCGGCTCCAGCTCAAACGGTCCGCCGGTAAATCCATGCAGCAGTAAGCAAACACGCGGTTCATGATTCGGCATGATCGACATTTCTCCTTAGGCGAGCGATTCAAGCACTGCTTCATCATTTGGACTCTCTTCTTAGTAGACGTAAGACAGGGGAGTTTCGTTTCAAATCATGCATTTCGGTTTTTCGCCGATCACCAGACGAATGCCGATGAATGCAAAAGCAGCGTGGCATGCCACGCTGCTGTCAACTTATTTCTCGGTGATCGCAACCGATTGGATCGTTACTTTCTCCGTCGGAACGCTCGGAGATGCTTCGCTGCCTTGCTTAACAGGCGTCTCGGCGATCTTCTGGATAACATCCATGCCTTCAACCACCTTACCGAAGATGGTATAATTCGGACGCTGGTTCAACGACTTGCTGTCATCGCCGGTGCAGATGAAGAATTGGCTGCCGTTCGTATTTTTGCCGGAATTGGCCATCGCGACGATTCCCGGCTCGTACTTGTGCGACGTTTTCAGCTCGTCTTCAAATTTATAACCGGGGCCCCCCGTCCCATTGCCGAGCGGGTCGCCCGTCTGGATCATAAATGTCTTGATGATCCGGTGGAACGTGATGTTGTCGTAGAAGCCTTCCTTCGCCAAAAATACAAAGTTGTTTACGGTTTTCGGCGCTTCCTTGGCGTACAGCTCAATCGTAAAATCGCCTTTGGACGTCTTGACCGTCGCCTTGTAAGTTTTGTTCGGATCGATGGACATCGCAGGCGGAGACGACCAAGATTTTTTGGATGCCTGCTCAGTGCCCGTTTTCCCTCCGGCCTGACCGTTCGTCTGCCCGGCAGTCTGGCTGCCATTCTGTGCGGGTTCCTTCTGAGCTTCCGGAGCTGGCTTCGTGCCGCAGCCGGTCGTAATCATAGCGAGCAGCGCTGCAGCGCATGCCCACTTTGCCGTTTTTCTTACCATTTCTGCATTCATCGGATCAAATTCAACTCCAATTATGTCAAAGTTTATATAAACCAACCTTCACATGTTCTATTATACTACGAGCTTTCCGTAAAACAAAAATTGTCTCGCACAGCGGGACGAAGTGATCGCATTATCGTCCCGTCTGTGTCGTTGATCCTGTCGGAGCGGTATCGGTTCCCGCTCCATCCGTCGTTCCTGTCGAAGTACCGGAACCGGTCGTGCCTCCCGCTGCTCCGCTGCCGCCTCTGGAAGAGCCCCCGGCTCCTGCATCCGTGCTGTTGCCAGTTCCTGGGCCGTTCTTGCCGCCGCTCGTTCCGGAGGTTCCATGGCCTTTACCGCCGTTCGTCTGCGTGCCCGAATTCGTGCCGCCCGTAGGGCTCGTGCCGTTCGTTCCGGTCCTTGTATCGGTTCCAGTGCCGCTATCCGTTCCCGGGCGTCCCGTCCCTGTTCCGGCTCCATTATTGCCTCCCGGCTGCGAAGTCTCGCCACCGGACCGTGTGCCGCCGCCCTGTCCTGTTCCGGGCTTCGTACCTTGTTCCGTGCCGGGACGGCCGTCCGTTCCGTTTCCGCCTTCCTGGTCAGGACGCTGCCCTTGGTCCGGAAGACCGGTTCCCGCGCCATTCCCCGGTTGTCCGGTACCCGGCAGATTCGTTCCCGGTCCTCCCGGCGAATTCGGGTCAAGCTTGCCGTTCGGATCGGTTCCCGGGTGCAGCGGGTCGAGCGGATTTCCGCCGAGCGTATCAACCTTGACCGTCGCCACGTTCGAGCGCGCGCCGGTCGTATTGTTCTCGGCGTTGTAAGGCACTACGACATAGTCATACGTATCCGGCTGAGAAATGAACTCCGAAAATTCCGTCATCGTCGTGCTTTGTGTCGGCTCTGCCGGGAAGTCTGCCATCTTGCTGTCTTTGCGGAAGATCTGATACGTAATATTGTCGCCAACGCCGCTCCATTTAAGTTGTACCTTCGAATTGCCGCCCATCACGATGTGCTCGGCATTCAAATCGGAAATCCCTTTCGGTGGCGCAGTCAGATCCGGGACGCCGTCCGGCCGCTTGAAGGAGGTCATCGGGCGTTTGGCCAGCGCTTTTTGCATGACCTCCTTGAAAATAACGCCGGCGCTGCCGCTGCTCATCGAAACATAATGCTTCGAATCCGTTTTGTCGAAGCCCATCCATACAGCTGCCGTCCATTCCGGCGTATAGCCGACGAACCACAAGTCACGGTTGTATTTCTCGAGCCCTTTGATGTCCAGTTGCGTTGATCCTGTCTTTCCCGCCAGCGGACGATCGAATTTCGCCGCCGCTCCGGTACCTCCCGGCTCCACGACACCCTGCATGAGCTGGGTCATATACCAAGCCGTCTTGGCGCTCATGACAGACTTGGTTTCACCTTTGAACGGAGTGACCTTGCCGTCATCGCCAACAATTTTAGTAATGGCGTGCGCAGTAGGCAAATTGCCGTTGTTCGGGAACGCGCTATAAGCACGCGCCATTTGCAGCGTCGTTACGCCTTTGTTCAATCCGCCAAGCGCAATCGCCAAGTTGCGATCGTTTTTTTCATCGAGGTCGATGCCCAGTTTTTTGACAAAATCAATTCCCGTCTTGACGCCGATTTGGCTCAAGAGATCGACGGCCGGAAGGTTCATCGACTTCTTGACCGCATCGAACATGCTCACTTCGCCTCGGTACACCCCGTCGTAGTTGCGGGGCGAATAGCCGTTATACGATTTCTGCACGTCGGGCAGCCTGCTGTACGGATTGTACTTGCCGGATTCGATAGCCGGCGCGTAAGCGACAAGCGTTTTGAAGGACGAGCCCGGCTGCCGTGGCTGGGCGACTGCGCGATTCAAGCCGCGCGTTACGTAGTCCCGGCCCCCGATCATCGCAACGATACCGCCGTCCTCATTGTTCAGGATGACCATGCTGCTCTGCATTTTCTGCTCCGGTCCGTCCTTTTGGAACAGCTTGTCGTTTGCGTACGTCTGCTCCATAATTTGCTGGGCGTTCGGGTCAAGCGTCGTATAGATTTTATACCCGCCCCGCAGTAAATCGTCCTCGTCGAACTTATACATATCCTGCGCTTCCTTAAGGACGTAATCGATGTACGTCTGATACTGCGATTTGCCCACGTTCGCCGGAGGCGCGAAGTCTACGGCGACGGCTTCCGCGCGCTGGGCTTCCGTAATGTAGCCCTGCTCCTGCATCAGCTTGAGCACAACTGCCCGGCGGTCCTTCGATTTATCCGGGTTCGAGATCGGATTGTACGTGTTCGGCGCTTTCGGCATCGCCGCGAGCGTAGCGATCTGCCACAGCTTCAAGTCCTTCAAATTGGAGACGCCGAAGTACACTTTGGAAGCGGCCTTCACGCCATACGCCCGGTTGCCGAAATAAATCCGGTTCAAATAATAGGTTATGATTTCGTCCTTCGTTTTCTTCTTCTCAAGCGCAAGCGCAATGGACATTTCCGTCGCCTTGCGGAAAAACGTTTTGTCCGAGCTTAAAAATACGTTTTTGGCGAGCTGCTGCGTGATCGTACTCCCGCCTTCGACCATGCTGCGCGCGACGACATCCTTCACGAGCGCGCGTCCGACAGAAAACAAATCGACGCCCTGGTGCTGCTCAAAGCGTTGGTCTTCCGTAGCAATGAACGCCTGCTTCAACAAATCGGGAATCTCGGTCGGATCGACATTTTCCCGGTTCTCCACCTTCAAAACGCCTGCTTCCTGCCCGGCTGCGTCGTAAATGATAGACGCTTCACTAAAGTTCAGCTTATCCATGTTATTCTCAACGATCTTGTCGCCGTTCACCAGGACGAAGATGTATACCCCCATCCCGCAAATGGCGGCGAGCGCGCCGGTGACGAACGTCCATGCCAGAACTTTGCCTATGGTGATTTTCTTCTTTTTCTTCGGTTTTGCGGATGATTTTGCAGATGATTTTGCGGATGATGTCGGTTTCTTCTCCTTCGGTGCTTGGCCCGGTGTTTTGCTGTTTCTTCCCGTCATGCCCCGACTCCCTTTCTGTGTCTGTGTGCAATGCACAGCCTATTTAACCTGCATCAAGGCTTACTAAACAAAGAACAACCCTAACGAGCCGGGTTGCTCTTATGTTTCATATCCATTTAGACGTATGGAAGCTTGAAAAAGTTGCTCCTCCGGCTTCCAAATTCTGGCCGCTACCCAAAAAATCCGCTATTCGGCGTTGTTTTCCTGCTGCATGAGCGACACCGAACGCTGCGGCGTAAAGGTCGAAATCGCATGCTTATACACCATCTGCTGGCGTCCTTCGCTGTCGATAATAATCGTAAAGTTATCGAATGCGCGAATCACGCCGCGAATTTGAAATCCATTGGTCAAATAAACGGTGACCGGAATGTTCTCCTTGCGCAATTGGTTCAAAAACGTGTCCTGAATGTTGATTGACTTGTTCATCAATGGGCCCCCTCAAAAATGGTTAACGCCAAATGTTAGCTTGTCTGCTATTATAGCACGAATCCGGTCCAGTTGGGTAGAAAATTCTTCCATTTCACTCATATCCACCCAAACGATGTCCTTCATATGCCGGAACCAGGAAAGCTGACGTTTCGCAAAATGACGCGTATTCTTTTTCAGCAAATCGACGGCTCCTTCTAAAGAGTACTCTCCCTGCAAGTACGCCGCGATCTCCTTATAGCCGAGCCCCTGCATCGAAACGAGCGACGATTCGTAACCTTTCGCCAGAAGCCCCCGAACCTCCTCGACCAGCCCTTGCTCGAGCATGAGATCGATTCGCTCTTCAATACGTTTATATAGTAAAGCTCTATCCATTGTCAACCCGACGATACACAATTCGTACGGGGTCTGTTTTTTTTGCGTTTTCAGTTGGTCGGAAAGCCGTTCTCCGGTCATATGAAAAATCTCAAGCGCCCGGATAATGCGCCGCCTGTCGTTCGGGTGCAGGCGCTGCGCCGACTCCGGATCAATCTGATGCAGCCGCTCGTGCAGCGCTTCCGCACCGTGAGCTTCGGCATAAGCCTCCTGCTCCGCGCGAAAAGCCTCGTCCGAGCCCGCTTCGCTGAACCGGAAGTCGTAGCAGACCGATTCGACATAAAGGCCCGTTCCTCCGACAATAAACGGCAGCTTTCCACGGGAATCGATATCCTGGATCAGCGATACGCACCGTTCTTGAAATTCCGCCACCGAAAACGGATGGTCCGGGTCGTGGATGTCGATCATATGATGCTTGACCCGGGCAAGCTCTTCCGGCGACGCTTTGGCCGTACCGACATCCATCCCCCGGTACACCTGCATCGAATCTCCGGAAATAATTTCTGCGTTGAATTCTTCGGCCAGCGTCAAGCTCAGCTTGGTTTTGCCGACGGCGGTCGGGCCGACCAGCACAAGCAGCTTCGGCCGATGCCGGTCCGTCTCTGTCAGCATCTTATCACTCCGTAAGCTATTTTGGTGGAAGACCGGTGCACTTCCGCGAAGCCCAGCCGATCGAATTCCTGACTGTCCCGGTGCTCCTTCATCACGACCGCCCGTCGAGCGACCCGTCGTGCTTCCGCTACCGCTTCTTCTGCCAGCGCCCGGTCATCTGCTATGCCGCGGATCGCCTTGATCGAAGTCGATTCCGTGATCGGCTTGCGGAACATCGGATCGAAGAACACCAGATCGGCGCTGTCCGGAGGCATCGCACGCAAATAATCGGTATGATCCTGACGGATCACCTCAATGCGGCGCATCGCTTCATTCAGTCCGGACACTTCCGAATGGTAGGTCTTAAGACCTTGTTCCAACAAAAAGCACGGTATCCGCGCCGTTTCCAGCGCCGTTACCGCTCCTTCGGGTCCTGCCGCAAACGAGAAAACGATGGCGTCCGAGCCGAGCCCCGCCGTACAATCGATAATCCGGTCTCCGGAACGGACACCGGCCAGCGACAGCAGCGGGTCCGTCTCGCCGTTCAGCAGCCTTTTGATCCGGACCGCTGCCGTACTGGGATGAAAAAACAGCGGAAGCCGCTGTTCGTGATGGTATTCGATCCGCTCTTTCGAAATCAGTAAAATATCCTCGTCCCCGTACCGCTCCCGCAGCTGGGCCAGCGTCATCCGCCGCCGCTGGATACAGCGCCCGCCAAGCGTGCGTGCCAGCGTCTCCGCCTCGCTCAGCTGTGCGGGATTCGGGTCATAGGAGGTGGTAACGAACAACTACATCACCCTTTTAAACATTTTTTCCAGCTCGTAGGTCGAAAAGCTCACAACAATAGGTCTTCCGTGTGGACATGTATACGGATTGCGGCAGGCCGCCAGCCGGTCGAGCAGCGTCTCGATTTCCAACAGACCGATGCTTTGGTTCGCCTTGATCGAAGCTTTGCAGGAGCACATGATCGCCGCTTTTTCGCGCAGCTTGCCAATATCTACCTGCTTCTTCTCGCCGAGCAGCCATTCGATCATTTCTTCGATGAGCGCCTGCTCCTCGCCCGCCGGCAGCCAATGCGGATACGCGCGGACGAGGAACGAAGCCCCGCCGAACGGCTCCAGATAGACACCCGCCTGCTCAAGCTGCGGCAAGCGGTCGGCCAGCTTCTCCGCTTCGATCGCGGTGAATTCCAGCGTCAGCGGCACAAGCAGCTCCTGGCTCGCTTCCGCAGGATTGCCGAATTTGTCGTAATAATGCTCATAGTTGATCCGTTCATGCGCCGCGTGCTGATCGATCAGGAACAGTCCTTCCTCGTTCTGCGCGACGATGTACGTGCCGTGAAGCTGCCCGATCGGGTGCAGCTTAGGAAAGGCAGGCAGCGCCGGAGGCTGCTCCTCCTGCGGCGCCATCGCGCGCAGCAGCGCCTCCGAGGCCGCCGCCGTCTC
>NZ_BIMB01000019.1 GCF_004000865.1 Paenibacillus elgii NBRC 100335
TCAAGGCGACCAAGGACCGCAAGGAGCTACTGGCGCTACGGGTACTCAAGGACCTCAGGGTGACCAAGGGCCTCAAGGGGCTACTGGCGCTACGGGTGCTCAAGGGCCTCAAGGCGATCAAGGACCTCAAGGTGCGACTGGTGCGACTGGTGCTACGGGTACTCAAGGACCTCAGGGTGACCAAGGGCCTCAAGGAGCGACTGGCGCTACCGGTGCTCAAGGACCTCAAGGCGACCAAGGGCCGCAAGGGGCTACCGGCGCTACTGGTGCTCAAGGGCCGCAAGGTGTAACTGGTGCTACCGGTGCTACTGGTGCTCAAGGACCTCAAGGTGTTACCGGCGCTACCGGCGCTACCGGCGCTCAAGGACCTCAGGGCGACCAAGGACCGCAAGGGGCTACCGGCGCTACCGGAGTTCAAGGGCCTCAAGGCGACCAAGGACCGCAAGGGGCTACCGGCGCTACCGGAGTTCAAGGGCCTCAGGGCGACCAAGGACCGCAAGGGGCTACCGGCGCTACCGGAGTTCAAGGGCCTCAGGGACCTCAAGGACCTTAAAGACCTTAAGGACCTCAAGGGCTGCTTTAAGGCGAAACTGGCGTACCCGGGCCGTAATGATCTTTATTTACAACAGATCGGTTCCACCAATATAAATGGCTGTCGAGGGCTTCTCTCGGCAGCTTCTTTTTTCGTTTCGGAAAAGAGAATTTACCTTTGCATGATTGTAAAAAAATGAATCGCGAATTTTTGCAAGATGCCTGGATGCAGCAAATCCATCTAATTCGGAGACAAAAAGCACGACCATTCTGGCACCAACGTATTTCTGTTGGCGAACCATGCTTCAAGTTTGCACAGACAAACGATTAAAGAATTGGTAGAACAACGTCCCCCCGTTGCCGCTGAGCTTGTCCTTTGTGCATTTCACAATGACCATAAGCGGTTATTTGGCCGTGAAGCCTCTGTCCGGCTTCAATCCATCACGAAGTATTTGTCGGCCCCTATCCAAGCTCCTCCGGCGGCTTCTTCGCTAAAAACGACCGTTTCGAACAGCTTTATCCGGGAACCGTCCCATGCAGAAGATCGGTTGCATGCTCCCGCATCCCATGAGCAGTAACGTTCGCCCGGCGGCAGACAATCTCAAGCGCAATTCTTGAGCGAATAAATCGTCTTCAACGGTTAGCGGTCTTAACTTTTGTCGCTAAGACCGCTCGATGCGCCGTCGTAGAAAGTAAAATTCTGCACATCCCCCCGCCCGATCGGCAGCAACCCATTTTTTGGGTGTTTGCAAACATTTCTACATCGGAAGGGCAAAGACACGCTCGGTCCTTTTCGATCCTGATTCGTACGGAGCTGAGATTGGGCTGGCTGATCCTACCGTGCCCGACACCGCCTGCATGCTCGTCACATTCAACTGGGAACGGTCAATGCGGCGATGTCATGTTTCGAACCAAGTACGCGCACCAGATCTTTGCCATGCTTTCCTCCGCTCCGATAATGACGATTTCTCACCCAAAGTGCCCTTCACCAGCCTGACCGGTTTGAAGGTGAGTCCCATCCAGTATGCTTTGCCACCATGCCGCGTGACTCATGTACCACTGAACGGTTTGCACAATGCCGTGTTCGAACCGGTATGGCAGATTCCACCCGAGCCGCGATCAGATTTACCCGAGTCGATCGCATAACGCCGTGCCGCTTCCAGCAGTACTTGCGTTCCGGGAATATTTGTTCTAACTAAGCTTTGCGGGTCTGAAATGCTGCGGTCGCCGTGGGATTCGGGTGCAAAATGCACGACTGGATCGATCTGCGCTTCCGCCATCACCTCGGCGACAAAGTTCGCATCGGCAATATCGCCGCAAACGAAGCAATAATGCTGCCTCTCTTCCAAATCGGCCAGATTGCGCAAATTGCCCGCATAGGTCAGCAGATCGAGATTGACGACGATACCCGCAAGATGACGCTACCGCTAGTAATGAACGAAATTGCTGCCAACGAACCCCATCCCGCAAGTTACAAGGACCCGCTTCATGGCGTAGCCTCTCCTGCCATTCTTTGGGCGGCCTCCCTGAACGAAAGGTGGGTTCCCGCATCAATCCACCATCCGTTCAGAATGCCGTAGGAGAGCATGCCGCGGGCCGCATACTTATTGTTCACTTCGGTAATTTCCATCTCGCCTCTTGCGGAAGGCCGGATCGTTCGTATGATGTCGAACACCCCGGCGTCATACATATAGATGCCGGTCACACAGAAGGACGATTTTGGCAATTCCGGCTTCTCCTCAATCCGCACAATGCGCGAGTCATCCATGACCGGCACTCCGTACCTTCGGGGATCTTCAACTTCTTTTAAGAACACGCGGGCTTGCTCCGGCTGTTCCCTGAAACGGGCGAATTCCTCCGTCAGCGAGTCTTCGAACAAGTTGTCGCCGAGAAGCACGACGAATTTTTCCCCGGGATTCACGAAGTCCTCCGCTAAGGAAAGAGCCTGAGCGATGCCTCCCGGTTCTTCCTGCACTTTAAACGACATACGGACGTTCCACTCCTGCCCGCTACCGATATAGTCAATAAACAATCCGCCGGAATGTTTTCCTGTAACGAGCAAAATATCGCATATTCCCGCCTCAGCCATTTTGGAAATCGCATAATGAATCATCGGGTAAGGACCGACGGGTAATAGATGCTTATTAAGAAACCGGGTCATCGGCTTTAGTCGAGTACCTGATCCTCCGGCAAGAATAACTCCTTTCATCAAGCAGCCGCTCCTTTCTGCACAATGGTTGGCATATTTTTTGCCATATTTAAATGATATGTTTTCCATTGGCAGAAGCTCGTGACGATTATCGCATAAGGCGAAAAAATTGGCTCTAGTCCTTGTTGGTGCGGCAACAGGAGCACTTCGCATACCGGGTTATCGGTTCAGTCGGGGTCGTTATCTACTCCTCAACTTGCATCCCCTTCTCTAGCGCGGACGGAGGACAAGCTTCGCTTTCGTATGGGCCGCAACATCTGCCTCATCGAAATACATCGTTTTGTAACGCCCTGTGAGCCACATCGGAGTTTGATCCGAATAATGCGCACTTCCTAGCTGACCGGAGGCCCCCATGATCATGATCTCCTCCGACGCTTTTAAGTTGGAGAGGTCGGCCGTAAAGCGCCACGGGGCCCCGACAACGATCTTGTAGGGCCATTGCTTTCGCGAATAAGAGGCGGCGCCAACGGTAACGCTGCTTCCGCCGTACGGGTACGGACCGTCGTTAAACATCAGATTAAGCGGTTTTATAGCACCGAGCGGATGCTCCAACGTCAGCTTATGATTCGCCCCCCACAACCATTTTTCCTGTTTGTCGCCAAGCTGCTGCTCCAAAAGGCGCAGAGCCTCCTCGAAGCCTTCAAGGAGCGCTTGCTCAACTGTGCTCCCGGTGCCTTCCAGCCATTTCTTGTTTTTGCCCGCAAATAGTTCGTTTACCGCGTTAACGGTCAATCCGGTTTTCTGGAAATCTGAATAGAGCGCCAGTCCAAGCTGGGGCTCGAACAGCTTCTGCATCGTCTTGTCCAGCGTAATGTGGAAGATGGACGGGCCAACCAGATCGGGGGCGTCGACCGGGTCCCGCATCCATTCCTCCAGTGTACGCAGCGCCTGCTGCTGGGGCGCATTCCATGAGCCCCGCTTCAAAATGGGCAGCCAAATATCCCGATACTGGGCCGCCTGCAGGTTTTTCCAGTCTCCCTGAATGCGTTGCATATCTTGCAGCGTCAAGCGCGCTTTCTCCCGCAGCATCTCGTGAATCCGGTCGGCGCGGTACGATTCCGACCAGTTGTTCGTAATAAAATACTGGTACTTGTCATCGACGATACGGTTGTTGGCGGTGGCGATATAGCCTTCTGGAGGGTTCCAGGCATGCGGCAGCTCTTCCCATGGTATATACGACTTCCACTCGTACTCGCTGGTCCAGCCGGGCACCGGCTGCATGCCGTCCCCCTTGGCACGGATCGGAATCCGGCCGTTAGCCCGCCAGCCAATGTTCCCCTGATCGTCCGCATACACAATGTTCTGGGCAGGCGCAGCAAAAAGACGCATCGCTTGTTCAAACTCGTCGCGGTTTTTGGCTTTGTTCATCGTCAGCCAAGCGGTAATTTCGTTGCCGTATCCGGTGTCATAGGCGGTCCATCGGAGAGCCAGAGGATGGCCGAATTGTTCCGACAAACCGATTTCCTTGACGATGTCCGTAATGATGGGCCCGTGCCGGGTGATGACCGTTTCGCCCCGAACGGGTTCTGCCCTTCCCTTAACGCGAAACGTTTCTTCAATCACGACGGCGTCCTCGTAGCGGCCCGCATATTCGAACTGGTGTGGATTGTTGGGATTCGGCTTCTCCATATACAGGTCCTGCACGTCGGGGTTCAAGTTGGTAAAGCCCCAGGCGATATGTTCGTTATGCCCGGCTACGACACCCGGAAGCCCCGGGAACACTACACCGGTTACGTTGTACTGTCCGGAGACGCTCAGGTGATTTTGGTAGAAAATCGAAGGCGCACCCAGCTGCAGATGCATATCGTTGGCAAGCAGCGGCTTGCCGGTTACGCTCTTGCTTCCAGCGACTACCCAGTTGTTGCTGCCGATCCCCTCGCCGGGAATGCCGTATCGGCGCGATGCGTCAATCAGGTCGACAAGCTTCCGCGCGTCCCCGTCCTTCAGTGAGACCGCCCCTCCTTCAATCGGCCTGATCTCCGAGATGAGCGACTGCGTCTTATCGAAACCGAGCTTCTTCAAGGACGAACTTACGAACAGCTCCGTGACGGCGTTATCGCCCAGATACCATGCCATGTTCTTGCCGATGGCGATCGAATCGCTGATCTGCCATGGCTCGAAAGCAGCGCCGGTCAGCGTATACTCGATCGGCAGTGAGCCCGTTTCCTTAAAGGCGTTGACGCCGTCCGCATAGGCCTGCAGCGCTTCCTTGGTCCGTTCGTCCAGCTTCGGAATCAGTTCGTCTGCCATTCGTCTGAACCCGATCGTACGGTTAAATCGATCCTGCGGCAGCAAAGCTTCGCCGAACACTTCAGCCAGCGTTCCGCTGACGGAACGACGCGCCAGCTCCATCTGCCAGAGGCGGTCTTGCGCATGGACATACCCTTGCGCAAACATTAAATCACGCTCGTTCGAAGCGTAAATGTGCGGAATCCCATAATCGTCCCGCACGACGGACACCGGCTTGGATACGCCCAAAATCAGTTCGCCGTCGGTCTTTGCAAGCGCGTTGCGGACAAACCAATAGCTGCCTCCGCTTGCGACGACCCCTAACGCTAATACACCGGATAAAGAGAACAGCAGTATTTTTTTGGCTTTGGACAAATGAACCCCCCCTTTTAATGATGAATGATCAGTCCTCCAACAAGGCCGCTACATTTCTATATATTCCCATATGGAATTTATTTTCCTGTTTTTTTTCCATCCCTTGACTAGCGGAAACCGAACTTACATAATTTGCCAAACAACGGAGTGCTTGTCGCCTTCGTATCGAGCGAAGTACGCGCGGCACAACGCAAAGACCCGGGACCTTTCGCACTGACGGAAAGGGCCCGGGTCTTTTGAACGTGATGTCGAGAATGGCTGAGATGCGGAAGTTTCTTTGCTAGTCGAAATGGCGCCGCGCAGGCCATGAGCCTTGCAGCTTGCGGATCTGCACGATCTGCCCAATATGATATGCGTCGTGTACGACCAGGCTCGTAACGGAAAGCGTTACCGTGGTTTTCGGGAGCGGCCGTTCCAAGTCATCTTCCCTTAACTCCGCAAGCGCAGCCCGAACGGCCTTATGTACATGTTCCAATCGGTCGGCCTCTTCTTCCCAGGTCGTTTCCCTCTCCCCATATGCGGCAAACGTATCGTCGTTCGTCAACCCGTTGGGATATTGCGGATCTTCGCCCGACAGCCGTTTTAGCATACGCTCCTTATAGAACGTCAAATGCCGGACGGTTTCGCGGATCGTATTGGCAGCGGCTCCCTCCGGCCGCCAGTCGGCTTCGGCCGCCGTTAGACCCTTCAACGCCTCGTGCAGCGGCGGAAACCAATCTTCCTTGTCGTAACAAATATCCCATTCGTGCAAGAGCAGCTCCTTCTTGTTCATGCCGTCTTCTCCTCCCGTTTCATCATTTGTAACTATCTAATCTAATTTTGATGGTTACATCCATAATATACCACAAGCAAAGCTGATTGTATAGAAGCTGGCGCAGGCCAATATTTCCATGCTACAATAAGGGACAAAAAAAGCTGGGATCACAATGATATGGGATGATTTTCTCAATAGCATGTGGCGGGATTGGCGCGGAAGCGGCAGAAGCGAGGATCGGCTGGAGAGCCCCGAATGGATCGGGCAATGGCTGTCCGAGCACCGGCTTACCGCCCCTCACCTGCCTTCGCCTCAAGAAATGGTTGAATTGAAAAAGCTGCGGGACCTGCTGCTTCGCATCGTTCAAGCCTTCGCTGCAGGCTCGCAGCCCGACCCGGAAGATCTCGGAGAATTAAACCGGGTTATGGCCGACGGGCCGGTCGTTCGTCAGATCGTCCAGACAGATCAGCGCTATCGTTTGGACTGCATTCCGACTTTGCTCGGCTGGACGCAGATTGGAGCCGAAATCGCCGCTTCGTTCGCGCAAACTTTGGCCGACAAAGATCCTGCCCGAATGCGCATTTGCAGCAACCCTGACTGCTTGTGGGTTTACTACGACGATACCCGCAACCGGTCCAAGCGGTACTGCGACGACAAACTATGCGGCAATCTTATGAAGGTGCGCCGTTTTCGTGCACGCCAAAAAGCCGGGGATTAAATGTCCGTTACGGACGCTTAATTCCCGGCTCTTCTTTCCTCTTTCCAATCCGTACCCATCGTATGCGGTTATTGCCTTACTTCGTCCACGTCGGCTTTCGCCGCTGCGGTCCGAGCTGCTCGAACGCATAGGCAAGCCGGATCAGCACGGGCTCACTGTACGCCTGCCCCGTAAACGTGACCGCAAGCGGCCGGCCATCTGCGGTAAAGCCGCCGGGAACGGCGATCGAGGGATAGCCTGCCGCGGCGGCAATTCCGGCCCCGGACGCCCCGGGGAACAGCAAAGCATCCAGCCTGTGCCGGGCCATCGCCGCATCGATGCCTTCGGCCCGGGACAGCCGTAAATCTTTCAGCCTGTCCTCTACATATTCCGCCTCGGTGAGCGTTCCCGACGTCTCTTCGGCGCGCATCAGAGTGATTTGGCCGTATTTTAGCGCCCGCTCAAAATGCTTCGCATTAAAAGCGATAACCTCGCGCAGCGAATGAACCGGCAGATGCGGCGCAAGCTTGCTTAAGTAGGCGTTCATGTCCGCTTTGAATTCATAGCGGAACACGCTGGAGTGGAACGAAGCGAACTCCTGCGCCGAAGGAATATCCGCCGGATCGACAACCTCTGCTCCGGCAAGCCGCAGAGCGGCGACGTGAGCGTCGAACGCCCGGCGCTCCTCCTCGCCCAGCTTGTCATGGTAGACCGCCCGTGGGACCCCGATCCGGGCTCCTCGCAATCCGTCCTTGTCCAGGAACTTCCGGTAATCGGCGGGCACCCGGCCCTGCGACACGCGCGTGATCGGATCGGCGGAATCCGTTCCGGCCATCGCCCCGAGCAGCAGCGCTGCGTCGGCCACCGTTCGGGCGAGCGGTCCTGCCGTATCTTGACTATGGGCCAGCGGAATGATTCCGCTGCGGCTGATTAGCCCGACCGTCGGCTTGATGCCAACGACCGAGCTGGCCGCCGCCGGGCTCAGAATCGAGCCGGACGTTTCCGTCCCTACGGCCAGCGCACACAGGTTCGCCGCCACGGACACGCCGGACCCGGTGCTCGAACCGCCTGCGGCAAGCTTGGAACCGTACGCGTTCAGCACTTGGCCGCCGCGGGAGCTGTAGCCTCCCGGCATCCCTTGCGTCATGAAGTTCGCCCATTCCGTCATATTAGCTTTTCCCAGAATGACGGCGCCCGCCTCCCGCAGCCGCTTGACCAAGTAAGCGTCGCTTGCCGCGTAATGTCCCTCCAGCGCAAGGGAGCCCGCGCTCGTATGCATTTTATCGGCCGTGTCGATATTGTCCTTCAACAGCACCGGGATTCCGTGCAAGGGCCCTCTCGGACCTTGCGCCTGCCGTTCGGCGTCCAGCGCTTCGGCAATCGCAAGCGCATCCGGGTTAAGCTCCAGCACCGCATTCAGCGCAGGCCCCCGCTTGTCGTATGCCGCAACCCGCGCCATATACGCCCGGACCAGCTCCGCCGCGGTTCGCTCCCCGGATTCCATCGCCTGCTGCAGCTTGTCGACTGTCGCTTCCTCGATCCATTCCTCGACAGGATAAACGTGCTTCGCCATCGCACATGCCCCCTCTTCAACCTCTTATGGTAAAGGTATTCCTTTCCAAGTTCGAGAAAGCTGTGCCGAATTCCTTTTTTAACTTGTTTTTCCATCCTTCATTCGAACGTCAAGAAGCCTTACTCCATCAAGGAATAAGGCTTTACGGTTTATTCAGGTCGGCACGCCGTCACAGGCCGGACATTTCCTCGGTCTTACCGTCTGAGGAGCGCATACCTGGTAGGCGCCGCTTCTTCGACGCATTCCTCCGACTCGACTAGAGGGTCCGCTACCCGCTGGGAGACCGGGTACGCATGCATGCGCTCGGGCGAATAAGGCTGAAGCAATGATTGCAGCCTGTCCGGTTCACCGTTCATGGTCGGATCGAGCCACGTCTCGACGTCCCGTTCGTCCAAAATGACCGGCATCCGCTCATCGTAATCGAACACCAGCCGGTTCGACCTCGTCGTCATGACCGTGCAGGTGCGGGTTTCTCCGCCCCGCGAATCTTTCCACACTTCATACAGCCCGGCCATGGCGAAGACGCCCCGGTCCTTCATGACAATGCGAATCGGCCGTCTTGTTTTGCCCTCCGTTTTCCAGACGTAAAAGCCGTTGCTCGGAATGATGCAGCGCTGCTTGCCGAACAGCTTGCGATACGCCGGTTTTTCGTGTATGGCTCCGCTGTCGGCATTCACGGCGTCCTTCCCCCAGAATGGAACGAGCCCCCACCGGTGCTCCTCCAGCTTCCGGCTTTCCGCCCCCCGGATGATTACGGCCACCTGCTGTGTCGGGGCGATGTTATATCGCGGCTTGTAAGCATAGGTCACCTGACCGATCCGATAACGCTCCGACAGCTCCGGCAGCTCGGCCGTCAACGAAAAACGTTCGCACATGAAGAACACCTCTTGTTTTTACTTCCAGTATCTTCATGTGCGGAAATATTATGCATCCCAGAATGGCGCTGGCCGGTTATTTCAGATTTTCGTCATGTGGGCAAAGCGTTCTCGTAGAACAAACGTGGAACGTTATGGTAAAATATAGCGGAGATGAGAAAGGAGACGGACCATGAAACCATACGAAATCCGGACTTACCAAGATTCCTACGAGATTTACGAGTTGATCGAGCACAGTACCCGTTCGTGGTTCAAAATCGCCCCGGAGCGCGGCGGAATCGTCATCAGCTTCGGGGCGAACGGTCAGGAGCTGCTTTATTTGGACAAAGCGACGTTCGACGATCCGAACGCCAATATCCGCGGCGGCATTCCGGTGCTGTTCCCGATCTCCGGGCAGCTTGCGGAAGGTGCCTACGAATGGAACGGACAGCGCTATAGCATGAAAAATCACGGCGTCGCCCGCGTACGCCCTTGGCGTGTCGAATCGACGGATACCGGTGACGGTGCCGCCATTACGTTGACACTCGCCAGCGACGCGGAAACGCGGGAATCGTACCCGTTCGACTTTGAGCTTAGCTTTACTTACCGGTTGAAGAACGGTCAATTGATCATCGAGCAAGAATACCGGAACGGCTCGGCGGAGCCGATGCCGATGTATCCGGGATTCCACCCGTATTTTGTCGCCGACCGCAAAGCGCTCGCCTACGAAACCGACGCGACGAAATACTTCGACTACAACGACGGCACGGAAAAAAGCTACGATGGCCGGGTCATCGATCTCGATAAGCTGCCGGAATCGGTTGTTTTCCTGAACGCGCAGCGGCGGGACATTACCTTCAGCCCGGCGGAGCGTTTGGTCGTGCGGATGACGTACGGCGAGCCCTTCAAATATGTCGTACTGTGGTCCGTAAGCGGCAAAAGCTTCGTCTGCGTCGAGCCGTGGATGGCCAAAACCGACGAATTGAACCGGAAACAAGAGCTGGTGGAAGTACCGGCGGGCGGCGTACATCGTACGTTCTTGACCATCAGCCGCGTGTCCGTATAATAGATAAAAAGCGGGTATCCCCATCCATCCGACCTTTCTTAAGGAATGTCGATGATAACGGAGCACCCGCTTATTTTTTTGAAATTCTTTATAGGAATGGAAAGTATCCCATTATATAGGATAAACCCGACATCGCTATTGTCGAAAAAGTCTGAAAAATCGAATAACGAATCGAGTTGTGCGCTTACCCGGGAAATACGCCGTTCATTTCCCAGCTTTGCTTCATTTCCCAATTCTCTATTATTGCCTTGCCTCCCCGCTTCCTCACTTTTGGCAAACCCGGATGCGGCTCAGCCCTCACATCAAAGCGCGGATTTTCCTATCCGGTCTATCGCCTTCAGCACCAGCTCATAATAATCCCCCGGATGCGGAACGAAATCCGCAGGTCCGACCGTCCGCTCGACCGGCACCGACATACCGTTCTCGTCCAGGGCAACGCCGTCGATCCGGATCGGCTCCGATAATGTTCCTTGAGCCAGCTTCCGTACTTGCTCAAGCGGAATCCGGTATAAGCCCGTGACCTCTTCCGGTTGCAAGCGGTATCGAGTGAGCGGCTGCCGTTTCACATGAAGAAACACATGGCAGAACTCGCGGTCGGTGCACGATTCGGAGATGACATCCTCCTCGGCAAACAAGCCACAGGGAACCAACGCTTCGAACGGAACGTTTAGTCCAAGCTCCTCTTCCAGCTCGCGAACACCGTCTTCGACTGCTTCGCCTGCCAGCAGATGACCGGCGCAGGACGTATCGAGCAATGACGGAAACGTATCTTTGTCCGGGTGCCGTTCTTGAAACAGCAGAAATGCGTCCCCATCCGTCGGCTCCACAATCCAGCAATGAAACGTTTGGTGCCACAGACCCCGGGCATGAACCTCGGAGCGGGAAGCCTGTCCCGCCGGATTCATCCGTTCGTCAAAAATGTCAAAGATTTCTTCGCTTGGCGTCATGATGTTGTTCCTCCTAAGCTGCTAACAATCGTTGCGTGTTCCGTAACCCGGTAGCCGTTTAATACCCGCGTACCAGGTCCACCCGATTCGCAATCTCCCGTTCCCCCGCTTCCAGCTTGCGCAGCGTGTCCAAGAAACCGCCCAGCGCCTCTTCCACGGAAGTGACGGCGGCTACGTGAGGCGTCACCCGGACATCCTTGTGCTTCCATAGCAGAGACGCATCGGGGAGCGGCTCCTCCTCGAACACGTCGAGCACCGCCAGACGAAGATGGCCCTGATCAAGCGCCTCCAGCAGCGCAGCCTGATCAACCGACGGGCCACGGCCGACGTTAATAAAGCCGGCACCGTTCATCCGCGCAAAAAGCGCAGGCCCGAACAGCTTATCCGTTTGTGAGGTCAGCGGCAAAGTATTGATTACCCAGTCGGCGGCGGAAACGGCGTCCCCGATGTGCGACATCGGATAAACATGATCCATATGCGGCTTCCTTTCCCCGCGCATGGAAACGCCCGATACTTCAACTCCCAGCGCCTGCAGCATCCGGGCAAGCTCTTGCCCGACGGAGCCGGTGCCCATCACCGTCACCCGGCTTCCGGACAGCGGCAGCGGTGGGATCGGGTTCCAGCTTCTGTCCGACCGGCTGCGAGCGAACGCTTCGTGATGCTGGAGATCGGCAAGCATATGACTGAGGCAATATTCGCCGATTTTCTGCCCGAACGAACCGGTCGTACGAGTGAGCAGCACGTCGGCTTCGCTCACCTCGGATTCGGCAAGAAACCGGACTTGCTTGCCCTCGACACCCGGCCATGCGGCTTCCAACTCCCGGTACATCCGGCCCGTAATGATAATGTTATCGATCTGCATGCAACCCGTCACTCCATCCATTCTTTTCTGCAAATTTACCGTATCTATCATAACCGCTCGGCGAAAGTGCTGCAAACTTCGGCGTGCAGGTCCGATTTTTTGCCCAGCCCAGCTCCTCTCTCGCCTTAACCGTGGATAAGATACCGAAAGTTCTCGACGGATGCTTCCTCGTCCCTGGGCGACCGGTTCGAATGGTTATAAAAGCTGAAGGCGAATTTAAACGAATGGCCGAAATCCCAATCATGCATGCCGAGAGCTGCCGTCCAATAAGCCGGTTCTGTAGGCAATGACGCTGCCCGCTCAGCTTCCTGTAACGGCAGACGGTCGACCGGCGAGACTAACCGGATCGGCTCCCCCGGCTGAAGATGATGGCTTCGCCGAAGCACCTTAACCAAAGTAAAGAGCGGAAGAAGCCCACGTTGGAATAACGATTCATGACCCAGATCCGCCAAAATGTTCAAGGCATGCGAAAACGTAAGCATGTGCCCGATCAGGTCATGGTGCGCCTCCGCTCGATAGATCGTCTTAAACTGCGCTGTTTCGTTTAAGATAAACTCCGAGAGCTGCCGGGCGTCCTCCACCTTCGGAAAACGATCGTCTTCGTCCAGACCGAGCCGCCTGACCTCCGAAGCGGTATAGCCAAGCCATGACCGACCGGGGATGATTTTTTCAAAAGAACGAACAAGCTCGCATATGCCGTCTATGTTCTTCTCGTTGCCCCAACGGCAAGCAAGCTGACCGCAGCGTAAATGACATTGTGTCCGACCCAATGGAGCCGATCGATTGTAGGCTCGAGAGCCTCCAGAATGGCCGATTCGGCCTGCTGAACCGCACACCCGTTCGCCTTGAGGATGGCCGGCGTCCGCAAATGCTTCTTGATCATCGCTTCGGATTGATCGGTCAGGCAGCGTATCGTCAGGTCGGACAACCGGTTTTCCTTCGCAAAAAAATAAGAGGCAATCGCGGCGGCGCCGAAGTGGGCGTGCCATATATCCCCCGTTTCCTGCTTGCACCGTGCAATCATTGTCAAGCCGCTCTCTAACGTTGCTTGATCCGGCAGCATTCGTTCCCCTCCTTTTTCAAACAACCTATATGCCATGACAGAGCATCTTTTGGCAAGCGGATATTGCCGCCTTTTTGCTGAACCTCTCTTCCTTCTATTCAGTAATTAACATCTCACTCCCAAGCCTTCCCCTCCACCAGCAAATTCCTCCGGTACTCATCCGGCGTCAGGCCGAAGCGGCCTCGGAAGACACGGTAGAAGTACTTGTCGTCCTTGAAGCCGACGCGGGAGGCAATCTCGTAGACCTTCATGTCCGTGCTCTTCAAGAACTCGACGGCCTTCTTGAGCCGGATGTGGGAGAGGTACTTGCTGAACGTCATGCCCAGGTGGTTCTTGAAAAAGGAACTTAAATAATTTGGACTGAAGAAGAACCGCCCCGCGACGAGCTCCAGGGAGAGGTCCTCCATATAATGCGAATCGATATAGGCGATGCACTTCTCGATCATCGATTCGTGCAGGTTCGATCGGTTGCTTCTCAGGATGTTCATGAACTCGAGCAAAATCGCGGTCAGCCGGTCTTTGAACTCCAAAACATCAGCGCATCGGGTAAGGCTGCTTTCGGTTTCCGAAAGCAGTTGCTTGTACTTCCGCTCCTCCATGAGATCCTTGATCACCGTCGCAATGCCATAGACCATCCGAAGGAACGACTTGAGCCACTGGTCCGGGTAAGGGAAGCCGCCTTCCAATAAGCGCGAGAACAATTTGTCCAGCGTGGCCGTGATGAGATCGCTCTTCATCATCCGGATCGCTTCCTTCAGCGCCTCTTCCTCCTTCAGAAGATCGTAATGCATGGACCGGATTCGCCCGGCAATGGCCGAATACGGGATGACGCTATCCGCCGCCGTCAGAAAATAGCGAAAAGAAGCAGCCTCGACCGCTTCTCTATACGAATCCCTTCCCCTGCCGGACAATTCGCCGCAAGGACCGCCGATCCCGATGGTCAGCACGATTCCCTGCTGTGCCAGCATTTGCTCTCTGAACCGATGCGCCAGCTCTGTCAGAGACTCCAAGGCAGGACCCGGCCCATCGTACGTCAGCACGGTAATCATATGGCTCTTATCTTCCTTGAAAAAGGAGACCGACAAGCCTACCTGCTGCAGACAGCTCTCCATCCGGCTGATCATCATGCTTGATACACGGCTTGCGCTGCCCTCTTGCCCTATGAGCTGCTCTTCCCGGATCAGCCGGGATACGAGTACCGTACCACGGGCCCTTAGCGAAAAATGCTCCTTCATCTCCTGAAATTTCGCCTCGCCGATTCCATGCGTGATCCAGTCGCGAAGCAGCTGGTCATAGTAGACGGACATTGTGCTGGTCAGCTGCCTTTTGATCCTTTCGTTCTCGAGCTGCCGGGCCCGTTCGCGGTCGATGCTTTCTCTTACCCGTGCAAGAATTTCGGTAATACTCTCTTCCTTAATCGGCTTCAGCAGATAATCGTAAGCCCCGAGCTGAATCGCTCTTTGGGCATACTCGAAGTAGCGGAATCCGCTGAGGATGATGATTTTGACGCCGGTAAAGGATTGCTTCAGCTTCTCGATAAAGTCGAGGCCGTCCATGATCGGCATTCTAATATCTGTGAAGACGACATCCATCGGCTGCGAATGCATGAGCTCCAGCGCGGCCTTGCCGTTGTTCGCCTCCCATACCTGGCTTGCAGGCAGCGCTCTGCGGATTATGGAGGCCAGCACTCTTCTTTGAATCGCTTCATCATCTACTACCAAGATGTTGTTCATCATCGTCCCCTCCTGCGGCAACGATGCCTATTCGTCCCTAATCGATTGCAGCGGAAAAATGTCCAGAGAAAGCAGCTTTGCGCTCCCGCCCTTTGTATACACCGCGAGCTCTTGATCTTCCGATTCCGGGAAAATCAAATCGGTGATCACGGCTTCCCCGTCGCCGCCGAACACTTCCACCGATGAGGTGTCGACCAATATGTGCAGTCTCAACCGATTCTCCCGCAGCTCCAGCTTGGCCGCATGCCGGCCGGGGAAATCCTCGTGGAACCCGGCTTCCCCTGAACGGGTCCGATCCACGAACAACTCCTGCTTCCGGGTATCATACCCGAGGACCGTCTCGCGCGCATCCGAAGAACGAACCTTGAAGCCGAATTCGTCCGCTTCACCTGACTCGAACTCCGCTATCATCTCGAAGCACCCCAGCCGCATACCGGATAGCGGATTACCGCCTTCACCCAAAATATGATCCCTCCATTGGTACGCTTCCGTTCTAAGCCTCTCCAGCTCCCGAACCGGCTGCTGCGTCAGAGTCACGCGCTCCCCGCCGCTTCTCAGCGACAAAGCCCGCGGCACGGTCATGGCGCTTCGCCAGCTTTCTGTCGGCGTCACCTGCGCATATTTCCAGTTGCTCATCCATCCGATATAGATGCGGCGTCCGTCCTCGGCCGGAACATCCGACCAACTGACCCCTGCGTAATTGTCTCTGCCGTAATCCAGCCAGAGGACAGTCTCAGGGGCGTTCTCATTCCGGAACACAGTCCCGTCGAAGCTCCCTATAAAATACTGCGTTCTTGAGCCCTCCGGATGCCTCGGCGAGCTGCCCATGCTGACGAACATCACCCACTTCGTCCGGGTTTCGTCTCCGTCAACCGGCAGCTCGAATAAATCCGGGCATTCCCAGACGCCGAGATGGGCGCCCTCCCCTTCGCCGAATTCGCTGGCAAACGTCCAATCCTTCAGATTGGGAGAATGGTAGATGCAGATGGTTTGGCCGGAGGCCAGAATCAGGATCCAGCGCTTCGTAGGCTCATGCCAGAACACTTTCGGATCGCGGTAATCGGTCCGGCTGCCGTCGGCAAGCACCGGATTGCCTTCATATTTGGTCCAGGTCCGGCCGAAATCGCCGCTGTACGCCAGGCTCTGGCGCTCTACGGGACGGCCTTCATCCGAATCCGGGTTCCGGTGGTGCGTGAAGATCGCAACCAGACCGGGCTCCCCGCCGAAGAAGCCGGAGGTATCCTGCCAATCCACAACGGCGCTGCCGGAGAAGATTTCCCCGTGCTCATCGGCTGCCAGAGCCACCGGCCGGTGCTCCCAATGAACCAGATCCCCGCTGACCGCATGACCCCAATGCATCGGGCCCCAGGTGGTCCCATGCGGGTGATACTGGTAAAACAGATGGTACTCCCCATTATAATACACGAGCCCGTTAGGGTCATTCATCCAGTTTTTTTCCGGCGTAAAATGAAACTGCGGTCTGTACTTATCTCGCATTGCAGCATCCTCCGAAACGTATGATTTGGGTCCCGCCTACTTACCCTTTGATCCCGGTGCTCGTAATCCCTTGGACGTAATATTTTTGCAGGAACAGGAACAAGAGTACAATCGGCACGGTGGTGAACGTCAGCGTCGCCATGATTTGCCCGTAATACACCGGCGGCAAGGTGAAGAACGTCTGGATGCCGAGCTGTACATTTCGCAGCGACTCCCCCGTCGTCACCAGGATCGGCCACATGAAATCGCCCCAATGGTTGATGAAATCCAGAATAAACACGGTCGTAAAAACCGGACCCGACAAGGGAACGACGACGGACACGAACGTCCGGATCGGCGAAGAGCCGTCGATGGCGGCGGATTCCAGCAGCTCATTCGGAATGTCCATAAAGAACTGGCGGAACATGAAGATACTGAAGCAGTTGGCGACGAAAGGCACGATCAAGGCGTACCACGTATTGACCCAGTGCAGGCTGTTGACTACGAAGTACAGCGGCATAATGATGCTCTCGAACGGAACGATCATCAGCGCAATGATGGCTGTAAGAATGAATTCCCGCCCCTTAAACTGCAGCTTCGCCAACGCATAACCGCAGATCGAATTGACGCCGAGCCCGCTGATGCAGATGACGGTAACATAAAACAAGCTGTTGAACACGTATTTCATCATCGGAATCCGGTGAAAAGCCTTCACGTAATTTTCCAGCGTAAAACTCGTCGGCAGAATCGCGTTGAACGAGCTCAAATCGGCAAAAATCCGGTTCTCCGGCTTGAACGACGATACGATCATCCAGAGCAAAGGCGTAATGAACAAGAGCGATACGACGAGATTCGCCGCATAGAGGAACACCGTTGATTTCCGGTCGGCCATGATCTTTGGCCCCCCTTCTTACTTGTCTTTAAGGAATTTTTTCATGGAAAAGGAGATGACCACGACGATCGCAAAGAAAATCACCGATACGGCGGACGCATACCCGGCGTTTCGGAATTGGAAGCCCTGCTGGTAGATGAGCAGCGCGAGCGTCCTTGTCGAATTCTCCGGCCCGCCGTTCGTCATAATGTAAGGCTGGGTAAACAGCTTGACCGCCTGGATCGTGGTAATGGTGAGCACGAAGACGATCACGTTATACAGGCTTGGAATGGTGATGAATTTCAACTGCTGAAATTTGTTCGCGCCGTCGATCGCAGAAGCTTCGTAGAGATCCTTCGGGATGCTCTGCAGTCCGGCCAGGAAGATCATCATTTGGTAACCGGCCGCCTGCCACACGGACATGAAGATGATGGAGTTCATCGCCTGACCCGCGCTTCGCAGAAAAGGCTGATTCGGAATGCCGAACAAATGGAGAGCCGAATTGACAAGCCCCTCGTTCGGATTATATAGATAAATCCACAGGATCGCGATGACCGTCATGGACGTGATGACCGGGCTGAAGTAAGCGATCCGAAACACGTTTCTCATTTTCAACTGATTATTTACGAGAAGCGCCAGCGCTAAAGCTACCGCCGATTGAACCGGCACTACGATGACGGAGAAATACAGCGTGTTGAACAGCGATTTGTAAAACAGCTTATCCTTAAACAGCGTAATGTAGTTATCCAGACCGATGAACTGGATTTTATCCGGGCGCAGCAGATTGAACTTGGTAAAGCCGAAAATGACGGCAAAAACAAACGGCAGCAGCAGAAAAACGATCAGCAGGATCACCGCCGGCAGCACAAAAGAGTAGCCGACCACCGTTTCTCTTCGTCTCTGCCCTCGCATAGAGGCCGAATCCGCCGCCCCAGGGTTATTCGTTAACGAATTGCTTATCGTTTGCATGATGGATCCGCCCTCTCAAGAATCGTTCCGTCCCTCACGCCTTCCTCTCCGTGAAGAAGGATGTGCGGCACCGGCGGCTTGGGTTCTGACCCACGCCCTGCAATACCCTCCCCGAAACCGGTAAAGGAAGCTCATCCGAATGCCGCAGTATGGGTTACCCATGGATTACTTGACAAAATTCCGTTTATATTCCTCGTCGTAACTGGCCGCAACGTTATCGAGGGACTTCTTCACGTCAGCGCCCATCATGATGTCCGTTAAGGCTTCGGCGAATTTTTGCGTGAGTACCGGATAAGCCGGCGTTACGGGTCTAGCGTGCGATACCGTGGTCACCTGATCCTTGATCACCCGCATCGGCAGGTCGTTGTACTCCGGCAGGCTGTCGTAGGCGCTCTTGCGGCTGGCCGGCATGCTGATGGCTTTGGCGAGCTGCGTCGAGCTGTCTTTATTCGTCAGCCACTTGAGTGCCTCCGCCGCTTCCTTCGGATGCTTGCTGTCCGCTGAGATGCCGATCGCCCAGCTGCCGGAAGGTGCGGTCTGAACGCCTCCGGCCTTCTTCGGAAAATACGTGATACCCCACTCCAGGTCGGGATAGTCCTTGAAGCCCGGAATGTTCCAAGGTCCGCCCAGCTTGGTCGCGGCCTTCCCTTCCTCGAATTCCGTCGGCTTCGGATCGATGTTGAACAGCTTTTCCTTCGCCAGCTTCTGCAGGAAGCTTGCCGCCTCGATGCCCTTGTCGCTATTGACCATGCCCTTCGCTGAGGTGCCTTCCTTATTCACGATGTCCGTCCCGTTCGAAATCCAGAACTGCTCGAACGCGTAGGTCATCCATTCCCCTTTGTCATTGATCATGTTCGTTCCAAACACGCCGTTCTGGGCCGTCTTCTTCATGACCTCGTACCACTGATCCCATGTCCAGGCGTCTTCCATCTTGGTCGGAGGCTCGATACCGTACTGCTTCATGATCTTCTTGTTGTAAAATAACACGACGGAGGACTCTGCCAACCCCGCTGCGTAAAATTTCCCGTTGTAAGTCCCCTGCTGAAGGATGGAAGGAACGAAGTCGGACAGCTCCTCCTTGGTGTAGTATTCATCCAGCGGCCTAACGATGCTGGAAGCGGCATAGTTGGCCACGTTCGGCCCGTCCATCGCGACGAGGTCCGGCAGGGTGTGCGAGGCTACGGCCGCATTGATTTTATCCTCGTAGGCAAAAGAATTGCCCCGCGTGATAGCCTCCATCTTCAGCTTGATTTTCCCTTCGTGAGCCTTGTTGAATTCTTCGATCCGCTTGACATAAAAGTTATCCTCCGGGCCGCTCGCCTGGGGACGCCAGAACGTAATTTCCGCTTCCCCGCCGGATGCTCCGCTGGTATCCCCGGAACCGGCTTGATCGGTCTGTCCTCCCGGCGAACATCCGGCAAGGAGCGATACAGCTAATACGGCCGAAACCCATCTCTTTTTCATAGACACCCTCCTGAAATTGATAGTTGGATAATATATTTTGTTTACGCTTTCAGGATACTCGGATTGAAAAAGGAATCCTACTCTAATTATCGTGAAAAAGTGGACTTTTATATTGAAAACACTTTCATGAGAGGGGGCAGCCGGATGGAACCGGCAGTATGATGGTGATCTTCGTGCCTGCGTTCTTCTGCGACTCAATCCGTACGCCGTAAGGCTCTCCGTACAGCAGCTTGATTCGTTTGTTCACATTCTCGATGCCAATGGATCGTATGCCCCCGTCCGTCTCCAGCACGCGCCGGATCGTCTCCGGCTCCATGCCCTTCCCGTTATCTTCGATCGTGAAGATCCTTCGGCCCTCCTCCATCCGCCCGGATACCTTGATGGCTCCCCCCGCTTCCATCTCGTCCAGCCCGTGAATGAGCGCATTCTCAATGAAGGGCTGCAGAAAAAATTTGGGCACGGTATACTGGTATAAGGCCGGGTCCAGATCGTATTCCACCTGGAATTTCCCCTCGAATCTCCGGTCCATGATGTAGGCGTAATTTTTTAAATATTTCACATCCTCCGTGAAATCGACTTCCCCCGGATTCTTAGCCGTATATTCCAGCATTTCGGACAACTCCACTAGCATGTTGCTGATCAGCGTTTGGTTGTTTTCGATAGCCAGGTAGTTAATGATGTTCAGCGTATTGTACAGAAAATGTGGGTTGAACTGGAAATTCAGTGCCTTGAGTTCCGCTTCCATCTCTTTCACATGCGTCTCGTAGTTGTCGACGATCAACGACTGGATTTTATCGTTCATCTGGTTGAATTTATGGATAATGACGCTGAATTCGCCCGTTCCCACAGCTTCGATCTTGGCGCTGAAATTCCCTTCGCCGGACTGCTTGATGCCCCAGAGCAGCCTTTTGAACGGCAGGGTGATGCGGCCCGAAATGATCGACGCCAACACAACCGCCGCTAACAGGATCGCTATGGTGGAGTAAATCGTATAATTCAGCATGTTCGGCACGGTCACCAGCAGCTCGTCATAGGGGATGAACACGGCGGACAGCCAGCCCGTCACGTCGATCGTATCGTAGCAGACCACCATTTTCTTGCCGCCGATCGTGATATATTCCGTGCCGCTGTGCTTCTTCAAGGCGTAATCAATCCAGTCGCTGCCGACGGAGGGAGGCACGTTCCGGGGCCTCGAAGCAGATACGATTTGCCCTTCCGGCGTAAACACCTCGTAGTAGGAGCCTTTCACCCATAAGCTTTTGGCAAAAGCCTTGCGGATCATCGATTCCTGGAAATTGACGATTAGCACGGGACGTTCGGCGTCTTCCTCCATTTGATGCAGCAGGTTGCTTTGAATCTCAGACAAATTGAGCAGCCGTGTGGCCGTAAACACATATTGGTCGCCGGCCACCGGAGCTGGCGAAGAGGCATAAAACTTTTCCAGCAAATTGTAAGTCGGTACCCACTTCGTATTCTCAGTCGAGCTCAGCCCGATGCTGTAAATGTCCGAGTTTGAATACTCCGTCTTGGGAATCCAAAAATTCGGGTTGCCCCCGAACGTATATTTCTTCGTAACCAAATTCACGGAGTACAGGTCCTCGGAGGAAGGAAAATATTTCTGAATAATCCGGGCGATCCTCCGGTCATTCTCGTAATTGAAGTACCGCTTCTGCAGGTCGGAGGTATTGAAAAAGTCGTACAAATCCTCGTCCAAGTGCATATTGATCGCATTCTGCTCCACACTCGCGAATTTGGCGTTCAGCGACTGATTGCTCATCTTGACCAGACCGAGCAGCGTTTCGCTGGCATTGTTCAGGATCACCTCGGAGCTTTTGTAGTAATAGCCGATGCCGAGAAGGGTCAAGACCAGAATGATCAAGGCGATAAAAGAAGCAGTCAGACGCGTCCTTAAAGTGAAATGAAGCAAGCTCGATTTGATCCTCATGATGGTCCCGCACCCCGGCTTTGTGAATAGTTTGTGTTCAAATCTTAGTTCATGCCGGCGGAATTGTCTACGGATATACCATTTTTGTTCTATATCCGATTGTTATAAATTAAATGAGATTTTCTTTAGTTTAAAAAGCTATTGCTAAATGAATCTCTCCAAGACGGTCATTCCTTTTAATTAGAAGCATACCACTATTATTATTTCAGTTATTTGCTGCTGAAGGATGCGGTTCCTGTTTTCACCGCGATTATGAACGGCAACGTTAAGCGTGCCCCCGCTATTCAGAAGCTGCTGCTTCCGCTCGAACCGGAAGGCGACAATGTGTAAAGGCATGCATATTCGGCGAAAGTGAAAAAGAAGCTGTCGGCGGCAGCTTCTCCGTACTATGATTTTATTGATTCCATCCTTCGTCTCTAAAATACGGCAGATAAGCGCAATATTCTTCACAAAATTAAATTTAATGTGGTTAATTTTTTCGTTAATGTCATTAAACAACCGCAATCTGCTTGCCGGATACACAGGAGTGCGCTCGTCCGTTTTGATTTTGCGGCATTGTCACGCCAAGCCCCTTATAGTATCATAAATTTTATTGAATTCCGGTCTGCTAAAGGAGCTGCTAATCTGTATGAATGTCCATGAAGCTATCACGAACCATACCCGTAAACAAAACGCGCACCTGGAACGTTTTCTTGAACTGGAAAACGAACGGGAGGCTGCGATTGAAGAAGCGATTGCCTTATGCATCGCCGGCGAGCCGTTCAGCGTCGATGCCATTAACGCGGCGACGGACCGCATCAACCGGCACGCCCGGAACGGCATTTCCCCAACAAGAGTCCATGTCACCCCTGACATGGTACGCGAAGCCGCCCGTAAAAAGTTGAAGTAGCAATAACAAATCGCCTGCAAAGCCCGGATGATCCTTTCGATAAGTCGATAGGTATTCGGGCTTTTTTTGACCAGTTTTTTCCGTGTGTTGACACGAAACCTTTTGGTTTCATATAATACGGATGATCGCTTCAAGGACATGCTATACCAAGGAAAGGGATGAGCTCGTGGAAGCGTTGTTGAAAAAACTGCGGTACAAAGAAGGAGCGGCTTTAGTCTTAAATGCTCCGGAAGGGTACCAGCTCGGTATCGAAAGCGGCACAGAGCCGGACAAGACCTACGATTTCATTCAGCTGTTCGTTCATAATGCGCAAGAAACGGACGACTGGGTACCGAAAGTCATCCCGCTCTTGAACGAAGATGCGGTATTCTGGATCACCTACCCGAAGCAAAGCTCGAAGGTGAAAACGGATATTAACCGCGACAGCTTGGCCGCAATGGTGCAGGCAAAAACAGCCTATCGTCCGGTCAGCAACGTAGCCGTCGACGACAAATGGTCTGCGTTGCGTTTTCGTCACCAGGATAAAGTAAAGACCTCGAAGTAACCTAATACCCATTCACATTGGAGGAATAAAATCATATGGAAAACAATTCGCAAAATACGCTGCCGGAAATTCGCAGAACCGCCCTACTCAAAGCGCCGATTCAAAAAGTATGGGACGCCGTTGCCACGTCTGAAGGCATTGCCGCGTGGTTTATGCCCAACGATTTTCAGCCTGTTCTCGGTTATGAATTCCAATTGAACGCCGGCCCGTTCGGCATGTCTCCCTGCAAAGTAACGGAGCTTGATCCGCCGAACCGCCTTTCGTTCCGTTGGGGCAAAGATTGGACAATTATGTTCGAGCTGACGGAGAAGGACGGACAGACGGAATTTACGCTCATTCACTCCGGCTGGGACGCCGACAAGGTTACCGAATTCGGGCAGCCGCATCAAGTCGTTCGCGACACAATGGACAAAGGCTGGGTCGGCATTGTGCAAAAGCTCGTTACCTTCGTCGAGGGCTGATATGTCCGCCCCTTCACGCAAGACCGACGTATTTCAAGCGATTGCCGATCCGACGCGCCGTCAATTGTTAAGTATGCTGGGAGAACGGGAAATGCCCGTTACCGTGATCAGCGGCCATTTTCCGATGAGCCGGACGGCCGTTTCCAAGCATCTGCGCATTTTGGCCGATGCCGGATTGGTCAAAGAACGAAAAATCGGCCGCGAAACGCGGTACCGGCTGGAGCCCGAGCCGCTGCTTGAATTGAAGCGGTGGCTTGCCTACTACGAGCGATACTGGGACAACAAGCTGCTGGCGCTGCAGCGTTTTGTCGAAGGCGACGAAACGGACGGCACGATAACCCTCGTTGCTCCGGAAGAAAACAGCACCCGCACGACAGAATAAACTTTCACGAGAAAGAGAGGGGCTCCGCAGCCTCTCTCTTTCTTTTGCGCCATGCCGTCACCATACATTCCCCTTCTAATGTCCCGAATGCGATACAAATCTCGGAAAATTTGGATTTACCGAAAACCTGCCAAGGAAGCGCCGGAAGCCTGTGCTAAAATGTGGGAAGTGTTTTTTATTCCGAATCCATGGAGGCGTGCATGACGAACCATTCCGTTACCTTAAGCATAGACGGCGTATCATTTCAATTAAAAGAACCTCATCCCTTCGATTGGCTGCAAAAGCTCGGCCGGGTATTTTGCGTCTTCGATCAGCAGGATTCGGGAAACCTGTCCTTCGGCATCGAACGGCAGGGCCGCAAGAAGTTCGTGAAGTACGCAGGAGCGCCGACCGTGGCCTACACCGGAACCCCTCAAGAAGCGATTACCCGATTAAAGCAGGCTCTCCCGCTTTATGAAGCCTTGAATCATCCCCATCTCATCATGTTGGAAGAGCATTTTGGAGTACAGAATGGGTATGCGGCCGTATTCGACTGGTTTGACGGCGAATGTCTGCATTCGCATTGGTCCTTTCCCCCGCCGCAAAAATACACGCATCCGGATTCTCCGTTTTTCCGCTTCCGTCAGCTGTCTGTCGAAGAACGGCTCCGTTCGCTGGATTGTATCTTTTCGTTCCATGTACATGTGGAAGCGAGCGGTTATGTCGCTGTCGATTTTTACGACGGCAGCATCCTGTACGATTTCAAAAATAATCTGACGAAAATTTGCGATATCGATTTTTACCAGAAAAAGCCTTTTATCAATACGATGGGCCGGCTGTGGGGCTCCTCCCGCTTCATGTCACCCGAAGAATTCGAGCTCGGCGCGGACATTGACGCACGAACCAATGTTTTTAACATGGGGGCCATCGCTTTCGCCCTGCTGGGAGGCGAACGAGACCGCTCCTACTCGAAGTGGGAAACGGGTGAGAAGCTGTACAAAACGGCTCTGCAAGCGGTTCAACCGGAACGGCATGAGCGCTACGCTTTGGTTGCCGAGTTTTATGCTGCTTGGAATGCTGCCGCAACCTTCAACCTTTGACCTCGGGATGTCCGGGGTATAGGCGAAAACTATTAAGGAAACCCTATCCGTGTTCAAGCAACCGGAGGTGATTTTCCAATGACCCAACTGACACTGGCTCCTCATGAAATGATGGAGATTCACGAAATGCTTAATTTTAAAACGATCTGTTTGGCCAAATCGAAAATGGTGCAAGGGCTTGTGTTTGACCAAGAGCTGAAAGCCTTGATGCAAAAGGACGTCGAGCAATCCATCAAAGCGCTCCAGGATTTGCAGCGCCTTTATCCGGTAACCCCAATTCAATAAACGGCGGTGAACGATACGATGAACCAAGACTACATGGACCCGATCAATTCCGAAGGCATGCCGAATTTGGCTGACTCGGCGTTCGCGCTCGATTTCTTACTGGCGGCCAAGACCGGCGTTCGCAACTGCGCGATCGCCTTGTCCGAAACGGCAACGGCCGAAGTAAGAGTGCTGCTGCGCCGTCTCTTGTTCGAAGCTCTGGATTTGCATGAAGAAATTTCGCAGCTGATGATCCGCAAAAAATGGCTGCACCCCAATCGGCTGAACGAACAATTCAAGCTGGATCTGACATCGGCGAAAACAACGATGCAAATCGCGGAAATGCAGCTCTTCCCGAAGGATACTTCCCGCTTAGGCTTGTTTGCGACCCCAGACAAATAATCTTTGAAGGAGCTACGCCATGAAAGCTGTTACGTATCAAGGCATCAAGAACGTGCAGGTAAGGCAGGTGCAAGACCCGAAGCTCCACAAAGCGGACGACATCATCGTCAAGCTGACCACCACGGCCATCTGCGGATCGGATCTGCACCTCATTCACGGCATGATCCCTAACCTCCCTACGGATTATATTATCGGTCACGAACCGATGGGCATTGTGGAAGAGGTCGGTCCCGAAGTCACCAAAGTAAAAAAAGGTGACCGGGTCGTCGTCCCATTTAATGTAAGTTGTGGCGAATGCTACTATTGTAAAAATCAATTGGAAAGCCAATGCGATAATTCGAATCCGAACGGGGACATGGGCGGTTTTTTCGGCTACTCCGAAACGACCGGCGGCTATCCCGGAGGGCAAGCCGAATATATGCGGGTCCCTTACGCCAACTTCGTCCCCTTCCGTCTTCCGGAAAACTGCGAGGTCGAAGACGAGAAGCTGTGTCTGATCGCCGATGCTATGCCGACGGCCTTTTGGAGCGTAGACAATGCCGGGGTAAAGAACGGCGATACAGTCATTGTGCTCGGCTGCGGTCCGGTCGGGCTGCTGGCGCAAAAGTTCGCCTGGCTCAAAGGGGCGAAACGCGTCATCGCCGTCGATTACGTGGATTACCGGCTGGAGCATGCGAAGCGGCACAATAAAGTGGAAACCGTGAATTTCGAGCAGGAAGAAAATATCGGCAGCCATTTAAAGGAAATCACCCACGGCGGAGCCGACGTCGTCATCGATTGCGTAGGGATGGACGGAAAGATGACCCCGCTGGAGTTTCTTGCGTCGGGCCTCAAGCTTCAGGGCGGTGCGCTGGGAGCCGTCGTCATTGCTTCCCAAGCCGTTCGCAAAGGCGGAATGATTCAAATTACAGGCGTTTACGGAGCCCGCTATAACGCCTTCCCATTGGGGGATATTTTCCAGCGGAACGTGAACATCCGTACGGGACAAGCGCCGGTAATCCATTACATGCCGCATATGTACAATTTAATCGCAGAGGGCAGGGTCGATCCCGGGGATATCATCACGCATGTGCTGCCGCTGGATCAGGCGAAGCACGGCTACGAGGTATTCGATACCAAAACGGACGGCTGCATCAAAGTCGTTCTGAAGCCCTGAACTATACCGAGCTGAACGTGGAGGGTAACCCATCATGAAAAAAACGTATGGCCTGCACGAAACATTGGACCTGCACGAAATCGCGGCCTTCAAAACGATTTGCATGACCAAATCGGCAACGATGCGTGGCCTTGTATCGGATGAGGACCTGAGGCAGCTTTTGGAGCAGGACGTTCAGCTGTCGACCCGGCAGCTGCAAGAGCTGGATGCTTTGCTGGCCAATGTCAACGTGTAGAAAAGGAGCGACGCATGAACACGCTAATCAAAAATTTAACCGGTATGGGCACAATGACCGATCAAGTGATTGCTATGGATTTTCTAATCGCCGCCAAAACGGGCATTCAAAACTACGCCGTTGCGCTGACGGAAACCGCCAGTCCCGATATCAAAACCGTTCTGCGCAAGCAGCTGGACGAAGCAATCTCCACCCACGAGCAAATCACGAATTACATGATGCGCCGAGGGTATTACCGCCCGTATCATATTCCAGAACAAATCGAGCTGGATCGGAACAACATTCAAACGGCGTTAAATCTGCCGACCTGATCCCCCTTCACTTCTAAATAAAATAGGATTCCCATGGAATACCCCGGGAATCCTGAGTTTGTTGAGGAAAGTGGTCATTATAAAAAAGTTTAGAGAAACAGACGGAGACGGGGTATCTACTGGAGGAGCGATAGCGTTCGCCTTTGTCTGCGGGAAATATCCGCTGTTTAAGCGGCTTCAACCAAATTTCCTGCAGACAAGAGCGGCCGGAAGTAGATAACCCGCCCCTCGTAACCTCTATTACCTTTATTTCTTTTAACGCGGGAACCCTCTTTCACCTCTCTATGAATCGTACCGGATCAGCACGCCAAGCGCCGAGGACGCTTCGCGCTTTAACATTTCGTACGCCTCGACCGCGTCGGCCAGCGCGAATTCGTGCGTGATCATCGGCCGGATCGCCAGTCGCCCGCTTTCCACGTTGCGGACAAATTCTTGCATATTGCGCCCTTCCGTCCAACGGACGTACGATTTCGGATAGTCCAGCCCCTCTTCCTCGTATTGACGGTCGTACCGCCCCGGACCGCCTCCCCGGGCAATGACGAAATCCGCTTCCTTCGCGAAAAACAAATCGCGCGAGAACTGAATCGGCACGTTGCCGATCAACGCGAAGGTGCCGCGAAACGCCAAATGCTGCATGCACGACTCGATCAGCTGCGGCGACGTTGAGTGCGCGCAAAGGGCGATGCTGTCGAAGCCGTGGCCTTCGGTATAAGCGGCAACCCGCTCCGCAAGCAGCGGATCGTCCGCGCGGTGAACGTCGCCAATGCCGCACGCGGCCGCAAGCTGCAGTCGTTCGTCCTTCATATCCGTGGCGAACACCCGGTAGTTGGCCCGGTCGCCGAGCTGCGCGATCAGCAGGCCGAGCACGCCGAGTCCGGCGACCCAGACGGTCTCGCCGAACTGGCGGGCCAGCCTGCGTGTGCTGTGCACGGCGACGGAGCCAAGCCCGACGAACGAAGCCGTCGGCAGCGATTCGGGCCCGCTCAGCTTCGCGCACAGCATCTCCGGCACGGACAACACCTCCGCATGATAAACGTAAGGTCCACCGTAGCAGGCGACAAAATCTCCCGGCTTCAGCCCCTCCACGGCGCTTCCGACCTCCACCACGGTACCGGCGGCGCTGTAGCCGAGCGCAAATCCGTCCGGGATGGCCGGATTCGCCAGCAGGCCGAGCTCTGTGCCCGGACTGATAGAAGAATAATTCACCTTTACCAGCACGCGCTTCGGATGTTCCTTCACGGAAGGCTCAGGCCGGTCTTCGAGGCTCACCCCGCCTTGGCAGGTAACGATCGTTTTCATGCTTCATTCCCCTTTTTCTTGGAAATTTATTATTCCGTTTCCTGCTCCTCTAGCTCCGGCGACTGAAACTCTTGCGGACTCGTTACTTTATATTTGCCTTTCATATACTGATACGTACGGTCGTACACTTCCCGCTCGATCGGCGTCTTGGATTGTGCAGCCTTCCAAAGCGTTTTCACCTGTTGATAGAACACATTGTACGATTTGTTCATAAACTTGTATTCTTTTCCTGCGTCCAAGTATGCGTAGTAGCGGTTACGCAGCTTCTCATCCGTCAGCGCCGCGTCGCTCAGCTCGATCTCGACACCCATGCCGTTATCATAAGCGGCTTGAGCGATCGTGCTCATCCGGTCGACGGTGGCATCTGAATGGAAGTAATAGTTCGGCTGCATGGCTGCCGCATCGAATCCGTTTTCTTTCCAGTCGTTCCAGCCCCGGGCGAAATAATACGGAATCCATTGGAACGTCGCGCCTTTGGAGCGGACATAATCGCCGGTCTGCTTCACCACCTCATGCTCCATCGCGCTTAACTGGTGCCCAATGTATTCGTTATACCAATAGAACGAGACGAGCTTCAGGTCGGAGTAATTTTTCGCGTTCCAGCGCTTGTACACCTCGTCGACGTACCACTTGGTCACCTTAAGCCGGTTTTTCGTAGCTTCCGCCTCCCCGACCTCCTTGACGTTCAAGTTCTCGCTGATGCCGTCGCCGTCTACATCGCCGAAATCACTCTGATCCGTACGCGGATATGGAATGGCAATAACAACCTTTGCCTCGTATTTCCTTCCCGGCATATCCGCTTTCGCTTCCTTCACCGCTTCGTTCAATGCCCCCAGCTCGTAATCATCGCGGAACACGCGGTCAAGAAACTTTTCAAAGTGACCTTTGTTTGTCGGCTTCCCCGCCGAATTGTAATTGGTGCCGTCTAACAAAGCAGGGAGCGGCAAGAATAAGAAGCCGTCGAACATATAGTCCTTGCGCTTCATGTCTTGATCCACATAAGAGACGTACGGTTTGAAGTCCTCTTTCTTGAACGAAACCCAGTCGCTTGGCTGGTACTGCCATTCTCCGGTATAAATAAGCACTTCATCGCGAATGCCTCCCGTCTGCTTTGAGCCCGGGCGAGGATACCCTCGATCCGGCTTCGGCGCTTTGTTCGGCTTCAGCTTGTTGCCGGACTTGTCGCGCGTGCCCATGACTTCGATCTCATCGACGAACAGCCAGGACTCCACCGGAATGTCCATATAAACGTAACGGGCAACCGTGTTCACGCCGGTTTTGGCGATCGTTTGCTTCACGGGGCCTTTTTCCGTCGTCGACAGCGCGCTTTTTACTTTACCGAGATGCTGCCACGTGTTACCGTTCTCCGAGATCGAGTACGAGATTTCGTCTGGGAAAAAGATCCCGTTCGGCAAATCCTGGAGCGTACTGACCTTAATGTCCTGGATCGTTACCGGCTCGCCCAGATCAAGCTTGAAGGTGCGGTAGCCCTGCCACAGCTTGCCGACATACGCTTTGTCCGAAAAGGACGTCCCGCCGAACACGCCGTCCGTCAGCTGCTTGCCCGTATCGTCCGGATAAGCGTCTTCCATCGGCCCGAAATGCGCGTCGCGCGGATACGGGGTTTCGAACGTATACGGCTTGTGCAAAGCCAAATTTTCCAGAGGCACGGTCGCCTGCGCAGTTTGTTCCGCGGATGCGCCCGCAGCGGGGATAAGCATCCCCCCGGCCAGTACCAAAGACAAGATGGCTGCCGTAACGTTAGATTGTTTTTTCATTTGCTTCCCTCCAGATGGGTAATTTGAATCGAGCCATTTATGTTCATTTCCCGGATGTTCTGTCTCACTTAAAGCCTGTCAGCGTAATGCCTTGAATGAACTGCTTCTGCACGAAGAAATACAGCGCAATGATCGGGACCGTGAACAGTGTGGAAGCGGCCATCAGTAGGCCCCATGACACTTTGTATTCTCCAATAAACGACCTGAGGCCGACAGACAGCGTCCATTTCTCCGGATCGTTCAAGTAAATGAGCGGTCCGAGAAAATCGCCCCAAGCGTGCAGAAACGTAAGCAGCGCCACGGTGTACAGCGCCGGCCGGGACAAAGGCAGTATGATCTGCCAATAAATGCGGAACTCGGACGCTCCGTCGATTTTGGCCGATTCCGTGAGCTCGTAAGGAATGTTCATAAAAAACTGGCGAAGCAGGAAAATATAATAGGCGGCGCCGAAAAAGTTCGGCAAAATTAGCGGCCAATATGAATCGAGCATGTTCATCTGGTTAAACATGACGTAGATCGGCACCATCGTCACCTGAAACGGCAAAATCATCGTCCCCATCATGACGAAAAACAAAACGTCGCGCCCGCGGAACGCAATCCGCGAGAAGCCGTACGCCACCAAGGGCGAAGCGAACACCTGCCCGACCGCTGACAGCACGCAGACGAACACGGTGTTGAGCGTATACTGAATGAAAGGAATCGTTTGAACCGCCTGCACGTAGTTCAGCCATTGGATTTTGTCCGGCCACCAGACCGTCGGGATTGCGAAAATTTCCTGTTCGGACTTAATGGACGTAATGAACAGCCAGGCGAACGGAGCCAAAAACAGCAGGCCAGCGAGCGCCAAGCCGATATGCGGCAGCACGGTTTTGCGGACGTAGCGCATTCCCGGCTTCCTCCGGACCCCTGTCCCTGAGCCGGAACGGGCGATCATGGTCTGCGCCATTTATTTTTCACCTCCATAATACACCCAACGGGCCGACGAGCGGAAAATAAGCAGCGTCAAGCCGAGCACGATCGCGCATAAAATCCACGCCATGCTGGAGGCGTACCCCATGTTCAGGAACGAAAAGGCGGTTTGGTACAAATAAATCGCGTAGAACAGCATGGAATTTTCCGGCCCCCCCACCGATTGGGACGCTTCCGCGAAAATAAGCCCCTGCGTGAAAAATTGAAACGAGTTAATAAGACCGTTGATCAACAAAAACAGCGTCATTGGAGAAATGGCGGGCAGCGTGATGTGGCGGAAGCGGCTCCACCGACCGGCACCGTCGATTTCGGCGGCTTCATAGAATACCTTCGGCACGTCCTGCAGCGCCGCCAAGTACATGACCGTCTGCGTGCCGGTGCCCCAGAAGCCCATCAGCACCAAAGCGGGCTTCGTCCACATCGGGTCGACGAGCCAATTCGGCTCGACCAAGCCGAGGGCGGCCAGCAGCTTGTTCACGAGCCCGTACTGCGCGTTGAGCAGCCACATCCACAGCAAGGAGCCAGCTACGGCAGGCACCAGCGTCGGCAGGAAGTAGATCGTGCGGTACAGCGATTGCCCGCGCACGCTCATATTGAGCAGCATCGCCATCCCGAGGGCGAACGCCAGATGCGGCAGCAGACCGAACACGGTGATGTAGACCGTATTGTACATGGACAAATAAAATTTGCTGTCCGCGAACAAATTCTTGTAATTTTGCAGACCTACCCATTCGGGCTTGGAAAATAAGTTATATTCCGACAAGCTATAATAAAACGACATCGCAATCGGGTAGAGTTGAAACAAAAGAAAGCCGGCGATCCACGGGCTGATAAATAGTAATCCCGTCCTTAACGCTTTATTCCTCCGGTGACGGAATCCGGCCGTTGCGGCAGCGGCGCGAGCCATTGCGGCCTCACTCCCTTCGTATCAGTTTTATCGAAGAAGGAAGGTTGCTCCCTCCTCCGCGCCCTGTTATTTGCTCTTCGCCTTGTCCGCAAGCGGCTGGATTTTCGTCACGACGCGGTCCATCGCTTCCTGCGGCGTCGCCTGTCCTTTTAGCGCTTTTTCCGTTTCTTCGGTCAGCGCCTGCAAATACTCGTTAATGTAGACGCTGTTCGGGAACCCTTGCAGCGTTTTGCTTTTCGCCCGGTCATAGAAATCATGCATCATGTCCAGCTTCTCGTTCTTCCGCAGCTTCGGATCGTCGAGCGCCGGCAGCCAGCTCGGGATCGTCTTCGATTCGATGGAAAATTCCACTTGCGATTCCTGGCCGATCAAATATTGCATGAATTCCCACGCTTCTTCCGGATGCTTCGCCTTTTTCGGAATAAACACCGCGCGCGGTCCGACCATCCCGGAGCCTTTCAGATCGGGCCGGTCCGCAGGATACGGGAACGGAGCGATGCCGATCGGGCCGTCCGGCTTGCGTTCGTCAGGGAAGTTGTACTCCCAGCCGATCATCATCGCCAGCTTGCCAGTCAACAGCGGATCGTTCGCCGTCCCCCGCTGTCCCATCCCAGAGCGGAATTTGCCGATCTGGTCCATTCCGAACTCCTCGTAAAATTTGCGCTGATAGGCGATCGCCTTGACATTCGCCTCCTGATTGGCGGTTATTTTCCCGTTCGCATCCACCCAGCCGCCGCCGAAAATAATCGGCCAGAACACGTTATCGATCCACGGATAATCTGGAATGAAGCCGATTTGCGAGATCGTGCCGTTTTCGCGTTTGGTTAGCTTTTTGGCCGTATCGAACAACTCTTCGAGCGTTTCCGGCGGCTTCGCGATTCCCGCATCTTGGAACGCTTTCTTGTTGTACATCAGCGTGCTGGCCATACTGACCGTGAACGGCAGCGCGTAATATTGATCGTTCACCTTCATCCGTTCCAAAGCCGCCGGAATAAAGTTCGCAGGATCGAGCTTGCTCTTCTTGAGGTAGTCGGCAAGCGGCAGCACCGCGCCGGCATGCGCCCATGGGCCGATATTGTTCCAGTACGTCAGCGCGACGTCGGGCGGATTCCCGCCGGAAATCGCCGTAAGCTGCTTTGTCGCGTCTTGGTTACCCAGCACCTTGACCGTGATGCGGTCCTGGCTCTTGTTGAACGCATCGACTCGCGCCGTAATCGGACCGGCGTCTTTATCAGTCCACACGTGCCAGAAGGTGATTTCCACCTTATCTTTCGGCTTGCCGCCTGCGGCATCGGTCTTGCCCGCACCGTCGCCTTGAGGCTTCGCCGTTCCGCCGGAGCAACCGGACAGCCCGGCCACCGAGGCCAAGATGAGGGAAAATGCAGTGATGCTCGTTTTGTGAAACGCTTTCATTTTGTGCCACCTCCATCGTGTCTCAGGTGGCTCTCTCTACTCCGATTCGGATTTTTATTCTATATGTTTCGTCTCGGAAAGCCGAAAAAAGAAAATCCCCCCTTCATGCTGTCCTCTAACTAGACTATACAACATTCAGGCGGAGATTTCCTCCTTTTTTATTTAATTTTATGAATTTATTTTCTAGTATAATTTGTCAACGACGGATTTAGCGGTTTTCTCGATCGCTTGGAATGCTTCCGCTTTGCGCCGCAGTGCCACAATGGTCGATAAGATATCGAGCACATGAATCTGGGCAAGCTTGGAAGCAAAGGCTCCTCCCTGCAGCGGCGTTTCCTTCGACGAAGCGAGCAGCACGGCGTCGGCGTATTGGGTAATGGGCGAGCGGGCATGGTTTGTCAAGCAGACGATGGTGGCGCCATTTTCGTTCGCGATCCGTACCGCGTCGACCAGATCCTTCGTGCTGCCCGAGGTGGAAATACCGACCACCACGTCGTCCGGTCCCGTCAAAGCGCAGTTCATCGTGATAATGTGGGCATCGTTCGCACAAAATGCTTGGAAGCCCAGCCGCATGAACCGATGCTGTGCATCCATCGCCGTAACGCCGGACGACCCGACGCCGAAAAAGAATATCCGCTTTTTAGACAGCAGTGCATCGACCGTTTTTTGCAGTTCCTTTTCCTGCAGCAGGCTCATCGTGTCTTTCAACGCCTGGCTGTTGCTGGACGTGATTTTTTGGGCGATTTCTCCGATCTTGTCGTTCTCGTCAATAGCCCCATGCACGTTCTCGCTCGGGCTGACGAGGTCCTGGGCGACCGCCAGCTTAAACTCCTGGTAACCGCGAAAGCCGAGCTTCCGGCAAAACCGCAGCACGGTCGTCTCCCCCGTCGCTGCCATCTCCGCCAAGTCGGTCACGGAGCTGTACACCACTTTTTCTTTGTCCTGCAGGACAACGTCGGCGACCTTCTTCTCGGCCTTCGTCAGCGAGTTGTAGTTGCTTTCGATCCACAGCAGCGCTTTTGCGCCGATTGACTGTTTGTTCATAACTAACCACCTTTTTTATCATATTCGTTTCATCGTTCAGAAGGCTGCTGCCAGCAGTCCGGTTAAATGGTCTGATTTGTACACGGCGGTCAGCCCGTCCGTCCTCTCGGCTGTTATTCCGTCATATCTGCGGGCATCGGCTTGTTCGGTATGAAGAAAACGAATCGTCAGCTCGTACGGCCCGTCAAGACGGAGCGGCTGCGGACGGTTCCCGTTCTCTATGGCGCGGCGCACCGCTACCTGCAGCTCGCTGCGTACCCGCTGCGGCGCTTTCATCAAGGCGGCATGCCGGCCGAGCGCCGTCTTCGTCTCGTACGCGACGACGCCGGGAAGCTCGTTTGCGGCTTCCGCGCACGTTTTGTCATCGCCGGAGACGAACAACACCGGAACACCCTGCAAGCCGAACAATAGCCCATCCAGCCCGATCTCGCCGATCGGCCGGCCGTTCAGCCGGAGCGACTGCCAGCCCTGCGAGGTCATCGTATGGTCCCGCACGGCCAGGGGGGTCCCTCCCATCGCATGGTACCCGATCAGCAGCGCGCCGTCAAACGTTTTGTCGAGACCGGGAAACCGGTTCTCAACCCTGGTTGCGCCCATCACGTAGTCCGCCCCCGGATGCAGCAGCTCGGGTATGAAGTTAAAGCCGTTTCCGTGGGCATCCTTTACAATAATCCGGGTCGCTCCCGCGTCCAGCAGCGCATCCGTTACGGCATTCGTTTCCAGCGTCAGCAGCCGCCGCGCCTCTTCGTACAACGGCTCCCCTCTTACCAGTTGTTCCCTCAGCGTCACGCCGGCAATCCCTTCCATATCGCAGCTGACGTAAAATTTCATGCGTTGCTCCCCTTTGCTTGTCATGGAAATGGCTGATCCATTATCGTGTTCGACGGGCTTGCTCGGCTTATGTAGCGTCGGCGGCGTAGTCCTGCAGCTTGCTTTCCGAGATGCGGCAGCCGAGCCCCGGACCTTCCGGCAGGACAACTTCGCCTTTGCGAATCGGCCAGTCTCCCTCGACGGCGTCGTCTTTCAGGAACATCGGTCCGTTGAGATCGACCGGGTCCGTCAGCTCCAAATAACGGAACAGGTGCGCCGAGGCGACTAGTCCGAGCTTCGACTCCGTCAGCCCTCCGCCGAGCAAACCAAGTCCACTCTCGCGGGCGATCTCGCCGCACAGCTTGGCGCCGCGGAGGCCGCCCATCTTCGTCAGCTTGATGACGATGATATCGCAAGCTTCGCTGCGCAGAGCCTCCAGAACGCCGCTTGGCGACCAAACGCTCTCGTCCAGCGCGATCGGGACGGATACTTTGCGGCGCAGCTCGGCGTGACCATGAAGCTGATTAGCCGGCAGCGGCTGCTCAAGCACGTCAACGCCGATTCGTTCGATGCCTTTGGCCAGTTGAATCGCTTGGGTAAGACGATAAGCCTGATTCGCATCCACGCGGAAAAATAACTTCGGCGCTTCCTGCTTCACCGCCGCAACGATATCCAGATCGCTCGCCGGATTCAGCCCGATTTTGACATCGACGCCGGTGTAGCCTTCGACCACGGCTTCCCGCGCTTTGCGTGCGGCTTCCTCCGGACTGTCGGTGCTAATCAGATAAGACAGGCGGACCGGGTGCGAGGAGCCCGACTGCCATAGCGCTGCTACCGGCAGGCCGTAGCTGCGGGCGATCAGATCGTGAAGCGCGGTATCTACAGCCGCCTTGGCGATCGGCTGGCCCGAGTGAAGGCTGCCTGCGAGCTCGCGGTTCATCCTACGGTGAACGCCCGCCAAATCGTCGGCACGCTGCCCGAGCAGCACCGGCCTCAGATAGTTGGTGACGGCGCTACATACGGATTCGGGCGTTTCGTAGCTCCAGCGGGGACTCGGGCGCGCTTCCCCCCATCCTTCGACGCCGTTGTCTCCCGTGATGCGGACATATACATGCGGCGCTCCGGCGGATACGGCGCCGACCGTTCCTTGGGAGATCCGAAACGATTGCTTCATCGGGAGGCGGAGCGGAAATATGTCGATGGCGGAAATGCGGATCATGACAGGAACCTCCTAAGTTGGCGAGTACTAGTTCCATTATACTATACGCAATAGAGATTATCTTCATTTTTTTGAATTAATGAGGAGTTTTTCTCCGAAAAAGGTTTACGGAAAGCGTTTGCTCCTTATATAATGGAATTGATCTCCATACTGAGCTTCATTTAAGGAGCTTTTTTTCAAATTGAACCCGATGGCAGGTGACCTATGAACGTGCACGAGACGGACCGGCTCGAAACCGAAACCCGGGACCCGCAAGCTCCCGAGCTGGATTTGATGACAACAGCGGACTTGGTCCGCTATATGAATGAAGCCGACCGCTCAGTGCCCGGTCATGTCGGAGAAAGTCTGGCCGACATTGTCGCCGCGGTGGACGTCATTGTGGAAGCGATCCGCGACGGCGGCAGGCTGTTCTATGTTGGAGCGGGAACGAGCGGCAGGCTCGGGCTCCTTGATGCTTACGAATGTCCGCCGACCTTCGGCACTCCGACCGGCCTCGTGCAGGCCGTCATGGCCGGAGGAAGCGGCATGCTGCAGGCCGACGAATCCGCCGAGGACCGGGCCGAAGGCGGCGCGGAGGATCTTGAAGCCCGCGGGCTTTCACCGCGGGACGTCGTCGTCGGCATCGCCGCCAGCGGCCGGACGCCTTATGTCGCCGGCGCGCTGCGCTACGCGCGCGAGGTCTGCGCCGCTACCATTGCCGTGAGTTGTGTTCGCGGCTCGCTAATCGGCGCGCTGGCCGACACCGCAATCGAAGTGCCCGTCGGACCGGAGGTCGTCACCGGCTCCACCCGCTTGAAAGCGGGCACGGCGCAGAAGCTGGTGCTGAACACGCTCAGCACCGTAACGATGATCCGCCTCGGCAAGGTGTACGGCAATCTGATGGTTGACTTGCAGCCGACGAACGGCAAGCTGCTGCACCGGGCGCAGCGAATCGTCGAGATGGCGACCGGCGCCAAGCCGGAGGTGGCGGCGCACACGCTGCGGCAGACAGGTGGCGATGTGAAGACCGCCATCGTTGTGCTGCTTGTTCCATCTCTGGATGCCGGACGGGCAAGCCGTCTGCTTCTACAGGCGGGCGGCAGCGTACGGGAAGCGCTCCGGCTCGCGCGGGAGGAAGCATGATCTGCAAGCGGAGCGGTGAGCGTTTTTACGAGGCTATAGAGTCCCCCCTATCTCAAGCAAAGCGAGGAACGGCCGATGAAACCGATCACGGGCACGTGGTTCGATTTTTACCATTGCAATCCGTATGAAGGCGACACCTGGAATGCGGCGACCCAGCAGTTCACCGCTCACGACTGGGAGCTGAAAATGACGGAAATGGCGGAAGCCGGGATGGATACCTTCGTCCTGCTCAGCGTCGCGCTGCACGGCAAAGCGTTCTATCCGTCGAAAGTGATGCCTTGGCGCTGGGATACCGTCTGCCAAGATCCGCTCGAAGCGGTGCTGGCTGCGGGAGACAAGCTGAACGTCTCGCTGTACCTCGGGCTTGGCTTTTTCACAACGCCGATTATGGGCCATTTGTCGCTCGACGGCGATTATTCCCGTCTGCGCATCGATGTCGCGAAGGAACTGGCGGAGAAATACGGCCACCATCCTTCCTTTGCCGGATGGTACTTCCCGGTAGAAGCGGCCATTCGCGAATATTTTCCGGACAACTATATCGCGTATGCGAACGATTTGGCCAATCTGTGCCGCAAGTATGGCCCAAGCAAGGTGCTGATCGCGCCTTACGGCACCCGCACGGTCAAGGCCGACGACCGCTTCGTCGCGCAGCTTCGTTCGCTGGAGGTCGATTATATCGCCTATCAGGACGAGCTCGGCGTCAACCGGACCACCCATGAGGAAGCGAAGCGAACGTTCACCTCCTTGCGGGAATCGCATGACCGGGCAGGCAAGCCGCTTTGGGCGGATGTGGAGCTATTTCGTTTTCAAGGGAAGGTGCTCTATCCTCCCGCCTTCGAACGGATCGAGCAGCAACTGCAGACCGTATCGCCTTGGGTGGACAAAGTGCTCGGCTATCAATATCTGGGCATGATGAACAAGCCCGGCAGTCCGGTTCATGCCGGGCATGAATCGTCCGTCAAACTATACGAAGACTATATGGCGTTTCTGGACCGGAATGGTCTGCGTACGCCTGGTAAGGAGCGTTCGTCTCATGCGTAAGGTTGTTTTGGGTATTGATTTGGGCGGCACGAACATCAAAGCGGGAATTGTAAACGATAGCGGTGAGGTGCTGAAGCATACGGTTACCCCGACTCACGCCGAGCAAGGACGCGATGCGCTGCTGGGCAGGCTGTGCGCCATTATCGAAGATTTCCGGGCGCACGCCGCGTCGGCGGGCCTGCTGCCTGCGGGCATCGGCGTCGGCACAGCCGGCTACGTCGAGCCGCTGAGCGGCCGTGTGGCTTATGCCACGCCAAACTTGCCGGGCTGGACCGGACTGCAACTGCGCGAAGCCTTGGAGCAGGCTTCCTCCTTGCCGGTCGCCGTGGCGAACGACGCGCACGCGATGGCCGTCGGCGAAGCCTGGCTTGGAGCTGGGCGTCCGTACCGCGACTTCATCTGCGTCACGCTCGGTACCGGCGTCGGCGGCTCGCGCGTTACCGACGGACGGCCGGATTATGGAGGCAGCGGCTTTGCCGGGGGCTTCGGCCATATGGTTATCGCTTGGGGAGGGCAGCCCTGCAACTGCGGCCTGTCCGGCTGCTTCGAGCAGTATGCCTCGGTAACGGCCCTGTATAGGCTCGCGGTCGAAGCAGGACTGCGCGGCGAAGAGCTGCCGGATGGCGCCAAATCGATTTTTGATTTGGCAGCGGCGGGACATCATGCAGCTTCGGCTGTCATCGGGCGATACGCCGAATACACGGCGGTCGGACTCATCAGCCTCGCGCATGTGCTGAATCCGCAGGCGATCGTGCTCGGCGGAGCCGTCACCGCCCAAGGCGACGCGCTTCTGGGACGAGTCCGCCGGATCGTCCGAGAACGCGCTATGCCGGTATACCGCGACACGCCTATCGTCGCCGCCGAGCTCGGGAATGCGGCGGGCGTCGCTGGGGCCGCCAAGCTTGCATGGGACCGGCTGAGCGGCAACGGGGGACCGGACGCGGATGTCTAAGCTAAGTATGCTTGAGCGAAGAAGACCGGGCCGGAGCCGTTGGACCGCTCCGACGATTCACGATTGGATAAAGAAGGGCAGCACGATTGACCCTACTTCGCTTCGTTGAAGAAGGGCGTACGATTGATCTACTCCGCTTCGTTGAAGAAGGGTGCACGATTGATCTACTCCGCATGGATGAGTAAGGGAGCATTCCCCTCTCATCCTTTGGAGAAGCCGGAACCGTAGCTTTAGTTTTGAATGAGATGGATCGACTGGCCGACGTAGCGTTTGCAGAAGCTGTATTTCTCAACCATTCTAGTCCCTTCTGGGTGTTTAAAGGAACTGGCATGCGTTATTCCACCTAAATTGGCTTGCCTAATCGTAATAAGGCACCTGCGATCACTTATCGCCGCCATACTGAAGGAATATAACTTTTTTCGACACGCTTAAAGCACCTGATTTCCTCTATGCTCTCACAATCGCTCTAACTCTTCCAATAACGCACCCCTGTTCCTTTATTTTCAGCCTTGGACGGGTCAACTTTTTGTTGGTCCGTTCATGTTCTTTAGGACATGTCCAAGAAAATAAAAAAAAGCGAGCTCCTCCAACTTACGCAGCGAAGAGGTTCGCTCAAATTCGAAATGAGCCATTGTGAGTTGTCTGGCACAGTTAACTTGTTTCCGTTAATTTTGACTTGTAACAACTTCTTGCCGTTTCAGCTCGCAAGCTTCCGCCCTTCTCTTCCCTAAAACATATAGCGCCGATCAAACGGACGATCTTTCTCATTTTTCTTAGTAGCTTCTTAATCACCGAATGAGTTAAATTATCTTTTTTATAATTAATATTATTAATAATTCGTCTCATTAATTATAAGAAAACGACCATGATCTTTCTAAATCAGGCGCTATTGTTCGTTTTCTTAGCAAACAAAAGCCAAGAAGCTCGCATGCTTTCATGCAAACTATGCAGCAGACCGATCTCCGATAAAAGATCGAACCGTCAGCTTCATCACAAGCCGGTAATTGCCATTCACTCGTTAGATCGACTCAATCCAAGCCCTGATTGGAACTCCTATCGCTGAAACCGTTTCGATAACCGACTTGCAACAATGGCCCACACCTTATGAGCTCCCTCGCCCCTCCCTCCGCCCCCCCATGCCTCAAAGGCTACACCGGCCCCATAACAGGCCACGCCAACTCCACGCCGCGCTGGACCAGCGTGTTTTGAAAATCGGCGAGCCGGGCCGGATCGCGGCGCACTTGACGCGGGGAAACTCCCCGCAGCAAGCAGTATGCGGCCAGCGCGCCTGCGGCTTCGCCGATATTCCATTCCACCGGGTGCAGACGGTAGCAGCCGTTCGTCAAATGCGTGACGCCGATGTTCTTGCAGGCGGGCAGCAGATTGTCCATCCGTACGGGGATCAGGCTGCCGAGCGGAATTTGAAACGGCAGGCTCGGGATATAGAAGCCTTCGCGGCCGCCTGTCGTCGGATGCAGATCGATCCGGTAGCTGCCGATGCCGACGCTGTCGTGGAACGGCTCCGCGCCGTCCGCTCCGCGAACCTCGGGGCTGATATGCTGCTCCTTGACCGTAAACACCGCCCGGATGCGGCGGGATTCGCGGATGTACGGCGCCTTAGCCAGTCCGTCTGCCGTCCCCGTCACATCGCCGCGAAGCCGCAGTCCGGGATACCCGCTCCCACCGTCGGACCGGGGCGCTTCGGTTTGCAGCCAGTACAACAGGCTGAGGCTCAACTGCTTAGCCTCTTCCAGATGGCGCCGCCGTTCTTCCTCCGGCACCTCGTAAACATTGCCTAGCCAGTAGTCGTTCTGCGGCCAGTTGACGAGGGTCAAGTCACTGTCGAACGTCCCCGGCGCGAACTGCGACCGGTCGGCTATCCGCCGGTAATCCCATAACGAAAAAGCACCCGTTTCGGGAAACAGCGAAAAGCGCTTCACCGCCTCGTTCGTTTTCAGCGGCGTCCAGCTAAACATCCGGTCCCGCTGAAACGGAGCCTGATAGCTGCGCCAGAACTCGTACACCGCCGGCTTCTCGATCGTATGGTCCTCCCCCTCGCGGTAATCGAGAGCGAAGCACCACGTCACCGATTGAATATCAAGCGGCTCTGGGTCCCCATCGAGCGCATGCGGCTCCCCCGTATCCCGACGTGATTCGGCTCCCGTCACATATTCCGTGCCGGTCAGCGGCAGCAGGTCACCGCATTCCGTCGCATCGAGCACATAGCGCGCTTCGACGACAATCTGCTCGCCGGACGGTGTGTGCTCCAGCGTAACGGAGCGGACCGTATCGCCGTCCGTATCCGCCGCTGTCGGACGAACGTTGAGCAGCAGCGTGATTCGTCCCGCATGGATATGCGAGGCAAGCATATCTTGCAGCACGGACAGCGCGACGCGCGGATCGCAGGACAGCCGGCTGACGCTGGCCGTGCCCGGATTGAACCGGTCGCAGCGCAGCGCTTCCGCAGTCAGCGGATAGTTCGCTTTGTAATACCCGCGAACGCGGTTGCGGAATTCCCGGTACTTGCGGGTGCTGCCGAATTGTTCGATCCAGCGGTGCTCGTCCGCCGGAACGGCTTGACTCGTGAATTGTCCGCCGATCCAATCCGTCTCCTCCGTCAGCACGATCCGCATCCCGGCTTCCGCCGCGGCAAGCGCTGCGGCGCAGCCTCCGATGCCGCCGCCGATCACGGCAATGTCACATCCGTATTGCCGATTCATAGCCCGAACCTCCTTTGCGCTTCCCCGCTTCCGGCCACGGCGGACTTTGCATCCAAACGGCTGTTCACAGCCTCTGCGAAGTGCTGCGTGATTAACTGGGGACGGGTAATGGCCCCACCGACGACCACGAACGTCGCTCCCGCTTCGATCGCCGCTTCCGCTTCCTCCGCGCTGAAGATACGCCCCTCCGCGGCAAGCGGAATGGTCAGCCGGGCGGACAACCGCCGGACCAGCTCCAGGTCCGGCTTCTTCGTCTGCGGGCTGTACGGCGTATAGCCGGACAATGTCGTGGACACGATGTCGAAGCCAAGCCGCTCGGCGGCGAGCCCCTCCTCTTCTGTGGATACGTCGGCCATCGCAAGCGCTCCCGCTTCGCGAATCCGCTCAAGCAGCGGAACGACCCGCTCTAGCCGGCTTTCCCGGTTCGTCACATCGAGCGCGACGATATCAGCTCCGGCCGCAAGCACCGCGTCCACATCTTCCAGCTCGGGGGTAATGTAAATCTCCGAGCCCGGTATATCCCGCTTAAGCAGCCCGATCACGGGCAGCCTTACCGCGGCCTTAATGCTGCGGATATCGTCTACGCCGTTCGTTCGGATCGCCACCGCTCCTCCGATAACCGCCGCCTTCGCCATGAGGGCCATAATCCCTTCGCCGTACAGCGGCTCTTCCGGAAGCGCCTGGCACGATACGATCAACCCGGGCGGCATCGGCAGCCGCTTTGGTCCGATAGATGTCATTGGTTTTCCCTCCCGATGCCCCAAGAATCGTCCAGCTTCATCGAGGCCAAAATACCGGCGAACGTCGCCGCTTTCCGGAACGTCGTGCTGACCGGAGCCAGCTCCGGATCGTGCCGCAAGCCTTTCGGCGCGAACACAGACCATCCCTCGCGCGATAGTCGGGCGTCCAACTCCTTCAAACGGCCTTCGGCATAATCGCGGGCTTCGGGAAGATGAGCGTAACGGGTGAATGCCAAATCGATCTCCCACACATTGCTCCAATCCCTGCACCACCACGGCGCTTCGTTGCCGTCATGCGGCCCTTCCTTCATGGCAGCCAGCATCCGGCGCACCGCCGCTTCCGCCGTCTGCTGCCACTGCCGCTGCAGCTCCTGCGGAAGCAGAGGCAGCGCCGTGGCGGCAAAGGCGACGATAATCCCCTGATAGCTGACGCTGTTGCCCATCGCAACGCTTCCGTCCCAGTGCTCGATGTAAGGCCACCAATCGGGCTCATGCTTGCCAAACCGCTCAATTAAGTGGCGGAATACGCGGACGGTCTGCTCCAGCAGGCGGGCGTCCCCGTTCAGCTCGTACGCCCGGGCGAACGTATGCGCCGCGTACATATCCCCGTTAAGCACGTCATGATGCCGTGCATTCGGATTTTTATAGACAGCCCCGGGCTTCTCCGCCGCGACTTCCGTAAGCAAATAATGGGCGGAACGGATCAGGCTTTCCTTCGCTTCCGCCGAACCGGCATGACGGTGCAGCAGATACAGGCTGTTCGCCACCGCACCGATTTCGGCGATGTCGACCGTTTCCGGGTCGCCGCGCTTGACGTAATAGGGCTGGCCGAATGCCCCGTCCGGCCGCTGCCGCAAGTGCACGTTCGCCGCTAACCCCGAGGCAATGGCAAGTCCCTCTCCTCCATGCAAACGGTAATCCAGGACGAAGAAGGCTGCGACCTGACCCGTCGTGCAGCAGCTCGCCAAAGCGCCGAGCTCGTCATCCCGGATGCCGAGGCTGCCGTCCGCCTGTTGTTCCAGCAAATCCGTAAAATAGGTCGTTAAAGTTCGAACCAAGGATGAAACGATGGAATCCATGACTCACTCTCCTCTGACTGCATTCTCCATTACTATATCATGAAATGGAGGATTTCTCCTCTTATATTTTTGTTTTCTGGAGAAATTTTCCCGCACCTTCCTTGACAGTGCGCATTCAGACAGACTACTCTTAATGTAACCATAGAAATCATAGAGAGAATAACTTTAGGCCAGCCGGGGGTGCAAGTCCATGTGGAGACCGTTCCCATGGTTTCGCAACACATCTTTTAAAAGGAAACTGTTCGTTTACTCCCTCGTCATCAGCCTGCTGCCCGTCATATTGACCGGAAGCGTCCTTGCGCGTATGTCGGCCGCGGCCATTCAAGACGAGGTTAACCAAAACCATCTGATCGTTTTACAAGAAATGCAGCGCCAGGTCGATTCGTTCTGGGCCGGGCTCGATAAAGCTTCCATTCAGCTCGCCAATCACCGGGCTTTGGAGCAAGCGGTGAAGCTTGGGCCTTCCGGCAAATATTTGGATGAAATGCAGGAGCTGGCCGATACGATTCAAAAACAGCGGAGCATCTCCGAGTTTCAATATGACGTTTCCGTCATCTTCTTGAAATTCGGCAAAGTATATTCCAGCAAACACGGCTTCATCGAGCTTAATGAATTCGCTTACCGCAATATTATTGACCGGATTCCGCCTCATTTCCGCTCCGAGATCGTAGCGCCCGACACCTATCCAGGTCAGAACGAGCTGCTCTATTTAAGGCCGGTGCCGATTTTCTCCGACACACAGGGAAGCGGAATCCTGGTGCTTCACATCCAGAAGGAAAAGCTGGCCGACTTTGCCGCTCATGTTCCCTTACGAGGGAACCGCAAGCTGTACGTCTTCGACGAGAAGAGCGTCGTCCTGATCAGCAGAACGCCAGGGGAAATCGGCACCCGGCCTGCCCTATTCGCCGGCGGGTTGCCCCGGTACAACTCCGGCGAGCCCGCAGAGACGGACATCGGCGGAGAAACGTACCAGCTCACCGTCCAGCAGTCGGATTATACGCGATGGACGCACGTGGCCATGACGCCCAAGAAGGAATTGACCCGTCAAGCGGACCGGATTCAAGTGACGACCTTTGGGATTGTGCTGCTACTCGCCGCTTTTTGGGCGCTGATTGCCCGCTTCGGCTCCACCCGGATGTATGGTCCCGTACAGCATCTGCTGCAGCGGCTTCTGCCCCCGTCTCGCGAGAATTCCCATGACGGGACCGGCAACGAGTGGCACGCACTTGATGCCTACGTGACCGGGATGCTCCAAACGAATGAGCAGCTGCGCAGGCAGTTGGACGAGCAATCGCCATATTTAAAAGAAACGATCGTGCATCAACTGCTGCGCGGTGAAATGAACAGCAACGAGGCGGAACGGGTCCGGCAGACGTTCGGATTCCAGCTCATGGGCAGTCGGTATGCGGTGTGCTTGATCGATATTGACGACTATGCCCGCTTTCAGCAGCTGTATCAGGACAAAGACCGGTCCCTCATCATGTTTGCGCTGCGAAAAATGACGGAGGAAGTGTTCGAGGAGCGCTTTTCCTGCGCATCCGCCATTACCATGCCAGGCCAAATAGCCCTGATCATCGGGCTCGAAAAAGGCGACACCGCATCGGAAAACCTGCTGCTTACCTTACAGAAGTTCCTCGATACTTCCACAAAATATTTCCAATTTACCATCACGATTACCTGCTCGCATCCCGTCCCAACGTATCGCGATATCAACGACGCCTACCAGGAGGCGCGGGACTTGCTGGGCTACCGGCTGCTGTACGGACCGGGGAAGCTGCTGACGCCGCAGCAGGTCGTTCCGGCCGAAAGCCAGCTTGCAAGCGATATCATCAAACGGGAGAAACAGATCGTTACCGCCGTCATGCAGGGAAAAGCGGACGAAGGCGCAGAGCTGCTGCGCGAATGGGTACGCGATATGCCGCAATTCGTTCGGCATTTCCATGCGGTGCTCGGCTTATTCGCCCACCTGACCAGCGAGCTGGTTCTCTATATGCAGGAACTGGAGCTGGCCCCGCACGAGGTGTTCGGAGAAGATCCTTACAAGCGGCTGTACGAAATGACGACGATGAACGAAGTGGCGGAATGGCTGGCGGGCACGGTATTTCCCTCGATCGCCGAACGGCTGGAGCTGGCTCATACCGGCAAACAGCAGCGCATGACCGCCGATGTTATCCGGTATATCCATAGCCATTTTGATACGGATTTGTCGCTTCAGCAATTGGCCGACCGGCTCCGCGTATCCCCTTCCCAGCTCAGCCGCACGTTCAAGGAAGAGACGGGGATGAACTTTATCGATTACCTCATCCGGTTCCGGATGGACAAAGCCAAAGAATGGCTGGCGCACACCGAGATGCAGATCAAAGATATTGCGGAGAGACTCAGCTACACCTCCGTTCAAAATTTTACCCGCGTGTTCAAACAGCATGAGCAGCTTCCGCCGGGCGAATACCGCAAGCGGTTTCGGGGCGATTGAAGCTCTTCCGCTTCCGCTGCTTTCCTTCTAACGCCGTGCTTCGGGCCCTTCCGAACCGGCGTTTTTTCATTATCCTCGCCGTTCCCCCATAGCGATAAGCCCCGTCATGACGCGCTTCCGCGGCTTTTTCCTTTTTTGCGGATCTTTATCTTTTTTTGTCATACCCATGAAAAATAGAGAATTGCCGTGAGTCGCCCCATTCCCGGATAATCGGATCAACAACAACGATTCGCAACCGTCGGAATGTAAGCGCCTCCGGTTCGTTGCGGCACTAAGGAGGATTGCGCTTGAGCACCTTGAGTCCCCACCCCCACTCCTCTCCCGCTATCCGCAAGACCGCTCCCACGAGTCGTCTCGGACGTTTGCGGGCCCGGCTATGGAAGGACCGGTACCTGCTGCTGCTCGGCTTGCCCGGCATCGCCTATTTTCTGATTTACCGCTATGTTCCTATGGCGGGGCTGTACATGGCCTTCATCGACTACAGCCCTTTTCAAGGGATCGCGGGCAGCGAGTGGGCGGGCTTAAAGCATTTTGCCCGGATCTTCGAAGATTCGGAAATCGTACAGGTGTTATGGAACACCTTGTCGATCTCGTTTCTGCAAATCGCATTCGCCTTCCCGGTTCCGATCCTGCTGGCCTTGATGCTGAACGAGCTGCGCAATCCAATTTATAAGCGCATCGTCCAGTCGGTCATTTATCTCCCCCATTTCCTGTCTTGGGTCGTCGTCATCGGGATCTGCACGATCTTTTTGAAAGGAAACGGCGTTGTCAACGATCTCCTCAAGCAAGGGTTCGGCATTGTGCAGCCGATTCCGTTTTTGACCGATCCGGGCTACTTTAAGCCGATCGTCATCTTTCAGGTGATCTGGAAAGAAGCAGGCTGGGGAACGATTTTGTTCCTTGCGGCGCTCGCCGGCGTCAGCCCGCAGCTCTACGAAGCGGCGACCATGGACGGCGCAGGACGGTTCCGCCAAATGTGGCACATTACCCTGCCGGCCATTCGCAATACGATCGTCATCCTGCTCATCCTGCGGCTGGGACATGTCATGGATGCCGGATACGAACAAATCTTCCTTCTGCTCAATCCGTTCAACATGGAAATCGGAAACATTCTTGACACGTATGTGTTCTTCAAGGGGATCGGACAGTCGGACTACAGCTTCGCCACAGCAGTCGGGCTGTTCAAAGGAGCCGTTGGACTTGTACTCGTGCTATCGGCCAACTACATAGCCAAAAAACTCGGCGACGACGGCGTATTCTAAGCTGCGTGCGCCTAGGAAAGGATGATCCGCTTGCATCATCGAACCACGGGAGACCGGTTGATCGATATCGCCAACATTCTGCTGCTCGGCCTCATCGCCTTGATGATGCTGGCGCCGTTCTGGTACGTTCTGGCCGTCTCCTTCGCCTCGTATAAGGAATTTTTGCAGCATGACATCATCTGGTTCCCGAACGAGTGGGTGCTCAGCGCCTACGAATATATTTTCGCTTCGGAATCGTTCGTGCGTTCGGTCGGCGTGACCGTGCTTGTAACCGTTATTGGCACAGCGGTCAACCTGGCGTTTACGTCCACCTTCGCTTATACGCTGGCCCGTCCGGTCATCGGCCAACGGATCATGCTGGTGCTTGTCCTTTTCACGCTGCTGTTCAGCGCGGGCATGATTCCAACGTATCTGATCGTGAAGGAAACGCACCTCCTGAACTCAATCTGGGCGCTCATCCTGCCGATCGCCATCAATCCGTTTAACCTGATCGTCATGCGTCAGTTTTTCATCGGCATCCCGAATGAACTGCACGAAGCGGCGGTCATCGACGGCGCCAACGATCTGAAGGTGTTCTGGAACATCATGCTGCCTCTATCCAAACCGTCTCTGGCCGCCTTCGCCCTGTTCTATGCGGTGCTGCACTGGAACAATTATTTCACGGGCATCTTGTACTTGAACGAACCGGAAAAATGGCCGATCCAAGTCATTCTGCGGCAAATGGTCGTCGTCGGTGAAGCGCAGACGGCGCTCGGCAGCGGTCAAATTTTGCTCGAACACGCTCCGCCGGCGGATACGATCCAAATGGCGGCGATCATCGTCGCGACCGTTCCGATTCTCGTCGTGTATCCGTTCTTGCAAAAGCATTTTGCCAAGGGGGTGATGCTTGGGTCCGTCAAAGGCTGACTTGAGACATCCTGTCAGATGAGCGAACTTGTATAAACAAAAATTTCAGAGTATGATCCAAACATGGGGAGGGGCTTGTAAATGATTTACAGAGGAAAAACATGGACGGCTGCAGCACTCGTCGGAGCCATAACCTTAACGTCCGCCTGCAGCGGCGGCAGTGGCGCGAAGACCGATCAATCGAACGCCGGAGGTACCGGAGCCACAACGGATGGCCAGAAAAAACAGACGATCACGATGATCGACTTCCGTTACGGGGCGTTTCCTCCGACCGGAGGCAAGGGCCTGGAGATGATCAACGAGAAATTCAACGTCGACTTCAAGCCGCAGTACGTGGTCCGCTCCGATTATGACCAGAAGCTGAGCGCCGTCGTGGCCTCGGGCGAAATTCCCGACATCATCGTTATGGAGGGACCGGATTCGAATTTCTATAAATGGGCGAAGCAAGGAGCCTTTTTGCCGCTCAACGACCTGCTCGACAAGTACCCAACGATGAAGCAAATTCCGGACAACACCCGCAAAGCCGTTACGGTCAATGGTAAAATATACGCGGTCCAAAAATACTTAACCGAGAACTACCAGCTCACCCCGATCATTCGCAAAGACTGGCTGGACAAGCTGGGGCTGGAGGTTCCGAAAAACTACGACGAGCTGAAAAAAGTGGCGATCGCCTTCACCAAAAATGATCCGGACGGCAACGGCAAGAACGATACGTACGGGCTCGCCATGTCCGCAAACATTAATCCGAGCTTCGGGATGGGCGCTTATTGGGATTCTGATGCCTGGTACCATAAAAACGCCGAAGGACAAGTGATCCCCGGCATGATCTCCGATGCGCGGAAACAGCATATCGGCTGGCTGGCCGACCTGTACAAGGAGGGCGCGGTTACGAAGGACTTCGCCCTGCTCAACTGGGCGCAAACGAACAAGGAGTTCTACTCCGGCAAGGCGGGCATCTTCATCGGTACGCCGCGCGGCATGAATCCGACCTCTATGCAAGGGCTGATCGACGTGAACCCGAACGCCAAGATCGTGCCCATTCCTCCGTTCCAAGCGCCGGACGGCTCGCAAGGGTTCGTCTCCTCCCCCGGCTTCTACGGCATCGTGATGCTGAATGCGAAGCTGGCGAAGGACCCGGACAAGGTGAGCAAAATTATGGAGATGCTCGACTATGGCCGGAAGTTTGTATCGCTGGAGCAGCGCAATGCTAGCAATGCCGATTTTGACTGGTTGAACGGCAGAGAAGGTCAAGGCTACAAAATCGAGAACGGCAGCGTCCGCCGCGAAGCCGAGGAAAAAGGTCTTGCGCCGATCAACTATTTGCCGGATAAAACGATGTGGGCCCCTAACGATGCGGCCAACGGCTATTCGAAGGAATACAACGTTCCACTGCTACGCGATCTGGCGGCCAGTCTGGAGAAAATGCACGGCGAGACAAAGCATCTGGTCAATCCGGTCTACTCCGTGTTCTCCGAGACGAAGGCCTCGAAGGATACTGAGCTATCCAAGTTCCTGTACACCGAGCAAACGAAAATGATTTTCGGCGAAAAGCCGCTGTCCGATTGGGATAAAATGGTTAAGGAGTGGTCCGATAAAGGCGGTGCCCAGATCATTAAGGAAGTGAACGAGGGCCTCAAGGCGAACGGCTACTCCGGTCCGCAGTGGAAGTAATTCAAGTTCGGATGCAAAAAGTCCCAGACTAATACCAATGGCTGGGACTCTTTTTCCAATTTCACATGTCCACCGATTTATCGCCTCAAGCGGATTGATCTATGCTTTCGCCTGCCACCTTGGGCTCCTTGAAAAACCATTTCATCATCGGCGGCGTCACGAGTGTCGTCACCAAGACGACGACAATGAGGACGGCGAACATCTCTTTGCTCAGCAAACCGGCGTCCAGCCCCATGGCGGCGATGATCAGCGCAACTTCACCTCTCGATACCATGGCTGCCCCGATACCTAAGGAAGGTTTCCAGGCAAAGCCGGCCAATTTCGCTCCCAGCGCCGAGCCGACCAGCTTGGTGAGAATCGCCAGAACGCTCAATACGACGATCAAGCCAAGGTTGCCGGCAATCCCCGTGAACTCCGCTGTCACGCCGATAGAAGTAAAGAACACCGGAACGAAGATCGAATAGCCGATCGTTTCGACCTTTTCGAACACCTCATGCTTGTAATTCGTTACGCTGATCGCCACACCGGCAATATAAGCTCCGATGATGGCGGCCACCCCTGCATATTCGGCCAAATAGGCGTAAGCAAAGCAGATGATCAGAGCGGCGGATATGACCGCTTCGGTCACACGGAGAGGCGCGAACTTTTTCAACACCCAGGGAACGACCTTCCAAGCGACGAGAATCGCTCCGACGAAAAAGACTACCTTTTTCAGGACAACGACACCCAGATTCACGTCTCCCCCTGCAAAACTCATCACGAACGCCAGCGCAATGATGACCAGCACGTCATCGATGACCGCGGCGCCCAGAATTGTCGCCCCCGCCCGCGACTTCAGCTTGCCCATTTCCTTCAGCGCCTGCACCGAAATGCTGACGCTGGTGGCCGACAGCAGCAATCCGAGGAACACGGCCTGTATCGCAGGCAGCCCCATCACTTGCCCGGCCAAAAACCCTGCGACCAGCGGCACGATAATCCCCGCAACCCCTACAAAAGCGGAAGGCTTCCCCGTATGCTTGAATTCCTCGACATCGGTTTCCAGTCCGGCAATGAACATCAGCAGAATGACGCCGATTTGGCTGATTTCCGCTAAAATGTCGGTATTCGTGACGAGTCCGAGCACCGTCGGTCCCAAGACGATCCCGATCAGCAGCTTCCCGAGCACGGAAGGCTGTCCTAATTTAACGCTGAGGTCTCCCGCAATTTTGGAAGCAAGCAAAATGATAGCCAGTTGAAAAATAAGCATAATGACCGACCGCCCTTCTGTTGTTATCGTGCTTATCCTGTGGATATTCAGGCAAAAACATACAAAAAGAAGCCTATCGACCATAGCTGCTAAATAAACATAGCAATGCTAAGGTGACAGGCTCCTCCGGGTATTTCCTATTTGATTTTCCAAGGATAGGCTAACGTTACGATACTAATACGCAAGAGTACGATTTCGGTTTCAAAAATGCTGCAAGAAAAATCTGGTTTGGGGCGATAATACGACCTCCCGTCGGTTACAGCTTAACCCGCTGCCCTGTCGACCGGCTTTCGTTGGCGGCTTCGAGGAAACGGATGATCTCCAGCGTCTCCGTCAACGGGATACCCGGTTCTCCGGTCCTGAACAGGTTCATGACCTCGATCAGCAGGCTGGCATAAAACGGCCTGCCGTCCTTGGACACGTCGACCAGACGCGGTCCTCCTCCGGTGTGCAGCATGGCGCCGAAGCTTTGACCGGGCCGCCGGCTGCCCCGGATCGTACCGATCCGGCCGTCCTGCCAGACGCCGGTAATGACGTCGAAATCGTCGTTCGCCGTCACGACCACTTCACGGCATCCGGTGCCCATGACGCGGTACAGCAGCTCGGCCGTATGAATTCCGTACCAGTAGTACCCCATCTGCATCGGTTCGAGATGCATCGGTCCGAAGGCATCGGCTCCCGTAATGGCTCCGTCAGTTTCCGCCAGCGCGCTGACCAGTCCTTCGGAGTACCGTAGCGCCGAAGCGCTCATGACCGGAATATCGTATTGCTGCGCAAGCTCGGCCATTTCATACGCCTCCCGCGAACTCAGCGCCAGCGGCTTGTCGATAAATACCGGCTTGCCGTAAGGCGCGATGGCGCGAAACTGCTCCAAGTGTACACTTCCGTCGGCCGATTCGAGCAGCAGCGCATCGACCGATTCCGCGACGGCTTCCGGCGTTTCCATCATGGAAACGCCATATTGCCCACGCAGCTCTTGCGTAAAGCCGCCGACCCGGTCCATGCTGAGCGGGAAGTCGGCGGAGCCGCCAGGATAAGCGGCTATCACTCTTCCTCCCGGCACATGGTTGGCATCCGACGGGTCGTTCAGCAGCTTCGTGAACGCCGTTACGTGCGACGTATCGAGTCCGATGATGCCTATGCGCAGCGCCGCATCCATGTGCTTAGCCCCGCTTCCGGTAAGCTTCGATAAACTGAATCGCTTTGCGGATATCTTCTTCCGGTTGATCGCCGACCTCGCGCTCGATCGTCAAATAGCCCGTATACCCGATGTCTTGCAGCGCTTGGAAATACGCGTCGAAATCGACGGCACCCTCGCCGGGAGGCAGCTCCCGGAAAAATTCGCCCGCGCTCACCATCCGCGCAATCTCCTCGTGATCCATCGGCTTATATCCGAGGGAGCCGTAGATAGCGCGAGGGTCCGCTTCGCGCAGCCGGAGCCCGTCCTTCACGTGCGTATGGACGATATAGTCTTTCAGCGTGTGAACGCCTTTGGCCGGGTCGTCGCCGGTCACCATGACCATATTGGCCGGGTCGAAGTTGACCGCCATTCCTTTGGAACCGAGGCTGTCCAGAAAGTTTTTCAGATGTGCGGCGGTCTCGGGACCGGTCTCGATGGCAAAATAACCGCCGACAGACGAGGCATAACGGGCCAGTTGGCCGCAAGCGTCCTGCATCTCGGCATAGATCGGATCGTTCGGGTCGTCCGGCACGAGACCGATATGCGTCGTCACGATATTCGTGCCGAGATCAAGCGCCAGATCGAGAATGCGCTTCGACATTTCCATTTTGGCTGGATTCGCCTCTTTGTCTTGGAAGCCGTGCCCGCCCAAATCGCCACACAAAGCGGAAATTTCCAGCCCGATCGAATCAAGGTAAGCCTTAAGGTTTTTCCGAGCGGCCGCGTTCAAGTTCGCCGGGTCCATTTCCCCTTTGGTCGCCCAAATCTGCACGCCATCGGCGCCGAGCTCCTTGGATTTCAGCAGGCTCTCGCGCAGCGGCAGCTTGAAGCTATCCGAAATGACTCCGATCTTGTTCGTCAATGCCATGAGCATCGCCCCTTCCTACAGCTCGATTTCCCGCCCTTGGGCGGCCGATTCGTAAATGGCACACAATATTTTCATCACTTCGACGCCGTCTTCCACCGGACTCCGCGTTTCCGTTCGTCCGAGCGAGCTGTCGATAAAATAGTTGATCTCCTGCTGGAACCCGGCGATAAAATCGAACGAAGGATGGTCTACCTGCGGTGCGACGTTCAGAATCGTATCGTACTTCTCCGCAATGATCGCAAGCTCGGGCTCCAGCTCCGCGCCGCCCTTGTCCCCGTACAGCTTGACGGCCAACTCGTCCTTCTTCGCATGCAGCGTGAAGCTGACATCGACCATAAGGCTCGCCCCGTTCTCGAAGCGGATGAGCGCATTAGCCATGTCCTCAACCGTATTGAGCGCCGCATTGTAATCCGCAGCTTTGTAGAAATCCAAGTGCTCTACGTTCGAGCGGTTGCCGAGGCGGTTGTACGTATTGGCCGAGACCGACTTGACCTTCGGCTTGCCCATCAGGTACCAGCAAATATCGATAATATGCACGCCAAGGTCGATGACCGGACCGCCGCCGGAGCGCTTGATATCCGAGAACCAGCCGCCCGGGTTGCCGAGACGGCGCAGACAAGAGGCTTTGGCATAATAAATCTCGCCCAGATCGCCCGCATCGATAAATTTTTTCAGGATTTCCGTATTGCTGCCGTACCGGCGTACGAAGCCGACCTGCAAGAGCTTGCCTGTCCGCCGGACCGTTTCTTCGACCTTCAAAGCTTCGGCCACCGTCTGGCACAGCGGCTTCTCCACGAGCACGTGCTTGCCCGCTTCGAGCGCCGCGATGCTGATCTTGGCATGGGAGTTGTTCCAAGTGCATATGCTGACGCCGTGAATGTCCGGCAGCGCCAGCAGGTCATGGTAATCGGTGAATACTTTGGATGCGCCGTACGCTTCGGCCTTCGCTTTTGCCCGTTCCTCGTTCAAATCGCAAACGGCATAAATTTCCACTTCCGGATGATGGCTGTAGGCTCTGAAATGCTGCTCCGAAATGGAGCCCGCTCCGATAATTCCGATTTTGATTTTGCTCATTGTTCCCCTGTTCCTCCTGCTTTTCCTGTTGTTTTTGGATTACACTATGGCTTCCTGCCATAACCGGCGGACGTTGTCCATAGCGATTCTTGAACCGGTCCTCGGGTCCTCCATGCCTTCGAATTCGACAGACAAATACCCGTCGTACCCCGAAGCCTTCAGCACCCGAACGACTTCCGGCATATCGATGTCGCCTTGTCCGACAATGGCGCCCCGCAGGAAGTTGCCGTGGGTCGACTTGAACCAGCCTTCGCCCGGATTGCGGTACGACGGACGGCGGTAAAAGTCTTTTAAATGCACCATGGACGCAAACGGAATGTTGTTCGAAACGGCGCTGACCGGGTCCTCGTCCACACATAGGAAATTGCCGATATCCAGCGTCGTCTTGAAGTTGGCGCGATCTACCTCGTGCACGAGCCGAAGCACCCGGTCGCTCGCCTGCAGGTAGAAGCCGTGGTTCTCCACGCTTGTGACGATATCGAACTGTGCTGCATAGTCGGCGATCCGGCGGCACGCTTCGACGAGCTGAGGCAAGTCCACTTCGAACTGGCGGATCGACGTTTCGGGGATCGGGCGCGACGCCACATCGTGACGCATCCGCTTCACTCCAAGGTCGCGGGCGATGTCGACCTGGCGCATCGTCTTCTCAATCTCCTGCTCGTATGCTTCCGGGGTCGCCTGCACGAAATTCGCGCCGACCGCGTAGCCGGAAATATCAAGTCCCGCTTGGTCTGCGGTCTTGCGGATATCTTCAATCAGCCCTGGATTGTCCGTCAAGTCGTACCCGATCGGCACGATCTCCACATGCTCGCCTCCATTGTCGGCAATCCAGCGGATGGCTTCCGTTACGGTTAATTCTTTCTTATCGATAGCCCGGTATAAACTGTAGGTGCTCAATCCCAATTTCATGCGTACATCCTCCTCAGCTAAGTCCGATATAAACGACAAGCATGCTTTTTAACGGCGCAGCAGGTCGTCCAGGAAGCAAAACCGGTAAATCTGCTTCGGCCTGCCCTTCGCTCTGCCCCGTTCCTCTCCGGCCACCTTGACCAGCCCCGCATCCATCCACTGCGTCAGCAGCCGGTGGGTGCTGCGGACGGTCACGCCGAGAACCGACGCCAGCTCGTGAACGTTGTAGTCCGTCTTGCCCGTACGGGTGAGCTGGGCGACTACCCGGCTCATATACGTTTGGGTCAAGCCGGCCTCCTCCGCTTTCCGGATCAAGGCGGCGTCCAGCAGCGACAGGCCGGCGCTGAGCGGTTCAGCCATTTCCAGCGGACCGATGACACTCTCGTCCTCGCGAACGATGAAGCAAATGCTGCCGCCCGCGTCTTTGGCCTGCCGCAGCGCCATCCGGGCGTGCGAGCCCGCCTCGTGGGCGGACCGGCCGAAGCCGATGCCGATGCTCAGCGAAAGGGAGAAGGCGTCCTGCGCCATTTTGGCCAGCGGGATATATTTGTACCCGCCCGTATGGCGCTCGAACGTCCCCCGCGTCGTGACGAACAAATATTCGTCGCCGCCGAGCGGAGTCAAGTGCCCTTCGAGCGTTTCGGCGTATTCGAGTATCATCCGGTGAATGTCCAGCTTCAGCCGCTGCACGTCATGCTCCGACTTCCGGAGATCGGCCGCTTTGCGGAACCCGTCCACGTCGATCAAGCCCACCACAATTTGCGATTCCTTGCTGCGGCGGGATTCCGTCGACAACAGTGCCCGCTCAAGCGCGACGATGATATCCTGCTCGGTCGGCAGCACCCATTCGTTCGGTACGTCAAGCTCGTTCAGCTTCAACGATACGGAACGAAGCGCGGTTAAGGCAATCGCCGTGTTTCCTTGAGCATATTGCTCCGCATGAAAACGAACCATCGCTTCCGCATCTACAGGATCTCGGCCTGCATAGAACGTCAGTTCGGGTAGCGATTGGCCTAGCTCGCGGAACGTCTTCACGAACGGCTGACGGGTCAGCGTATCGACGGACATGGCGCCAAGCCGCCCCATCCGCTCCGCCCGAAACAACGACCGGTACAGTCCCGAGCCGTTCAGCGGAACAAAGTGAGCGGGTACGCGTAGTTGGACGTGGTCGTGGCATACCTGGTATGGAAGCGGTCCCGAATATAAGATCACTTCGACGCGCTCCATCAGGTCCCGGGTCCATTGAACCGCTTCCTCCAGCTTCACATACGCCCCGGTGACAGGGACGAAGGACGGAAACGATTTCATCGCTTGCAGCATGACGGGAATCATCGGCTCCGGTCCGATCAGCGCTATCGGAATCCCTTTTTCTTCGGTGGACGGACGATCAGTCCCGAACATGACAACACCGCCTTACCCATGCTTGTGTTCAATCTATCTCCATTATACCCGACAGGAGGAATCTGCCAATTGCAAAAAGGTGACGTTTTCAAAGCGGCGCTTCTTCACTGTGCCTGCTCCGCCGCCAGACGTTCCAAAGCAATGGCGGCGAGCGCCGCCGCTCCAACCGGGAGACACGCTTCGTTAAGCGTAAACCGGGGATGATGCAGCCCGAAAGCCTGCTCCGCTCCCGTCTCGGGACCTGAGCCGAGCCAAAAAAGGCAGCCCGGCACCCGCTGCAAATAGACGGAGAAGTCCTCGCCCGCCATCGTCGGCTCCGCCTGTACGCGCTGTTCGCGCCCCAGAAGCCTGTCCATGGCGCTCTCGACATGGACCAGGCAGTCGTCGTGATTGACAAGCACCGGAGTCTGCGGAATGTAACGCAGCTCGGCCCGGCACCGGTGGCCTTCGGCGATCCGCATCACAAGCCGTTCCAGCCGTTCCGGCATGCCGCTCTGCACCTCCGGCGCAAACGTCCGTACCGTCCCGGTTAGACGAGCCCGGTGCGGGATGACGTTGTTCGCTTCCCCGGCCTGCAGGCTGCCGACGGTTACGACGGCGGGGGCGAACGGCGAAAGCTCGCGGCTTACGGCGGTTTGCAGCGATAGAACGATGGCCGAAGCCGCCACGATCGGATCGATGCACTGATCGGGGATGGCTCCATGCCCACCTTTCCCCTCGATGTCGATCTCGATACGGTCGACGGAGCCCATGAGTGCCCCGGCGCGAGTCGCTATTTTGCCCGCCGAAAGCGTCGGCAAATTGTGCAGCCCGTAAATTTCCGCGACGCCGTCCAGCGCGCCGTCCGCGATCATCGCTTTGGCGCCTGCGTTGATCTCCTCCGCCGCTTGGAACAGGAACCGCACGCTGCCGTTCAACCGCTCCCGCCGCTCCGTAAGCAGCCGGGCTGCGCCGAGCAAAATCGCCGTATGCGCGTCGTGGCCGCAGGCGTGCATGACGCCCGGGCGGCGCGAGGCGAACGGCAGGCCGGTCTCCTCCGTCACCGGCAGCGCATCCATGTCAGCGCGCAGCGCAATGACGGGCCCGGGTCCGCTGCCGTGAAGCTCGGCCGTCACGCCGTAGCCGCCGACGCCGGTCCGCACCTCAAGCCCGAGCCCGGTCAACTGCTCGTCCACCTTGCGGGACGTCTCCCGCTCATCAAGACTCAGCTCGGGCTCGGCGTGCAGGTCGCGGCGAAATGCCACCAACGAATCCGCAAGCCGTTCCGCCGACGCCAGCAGCTTCTGACCGTCCTCATGAATCGGATTCATTCGTTCACCCCTTCCCCTGGGAATTCAAGCCATCCAATACGCCAAATGCTCGCGGACGAACGCATCGTCATTCCATTCCGGGTAGTCCCGGTATACCCGGTCGATCTCCTCCGCCTGTCCCGGGGACAGCGTTTCGTGAGGATTCAGGCACCAGACGCCTTTCATCAGCCCTTGGCGGCGAAGCACCTCATGGATGCCCGGGATGCAGCCGGCAAACCCGTGCGCCGGATCGAAAAACGCCGCATTCGCATCCGTCACCACCACGTTGCGGGTCAGCCACTCGCTGCCGATCGTTCCCAATTGCCGCACTCGCTTGATTTCTTCCAGCAGCTCGACCGCTTTGCGCGTCCAGACCGCCCAATGCCCGAGCAACCCGCCGACGATCCGTTTTTCCACGGGCTTGCCATCAACCATGAAGCGGTATACGGTCAGCAGATCGTTCACGATGTTATCGTCGTTGCCGGTGTACAGCGCAATTTCATCGCGCCTGGGTGAATAGCAGACAGCCCGCGCCACGTCGATCGTTTGGTACCGGTTGAACGGCGCCATTTTGATCGCTACGATGCCGGGAATGGTGGCGAACTCCTTCCAAAAGTCGAAGCTGAATACCTTCCCGCCGACGGACGGCTGCAAATAAAAGCCGACAACCGGCATCTTTTCGGCGACCCGCGCCGTACGTTCGAGGATTTGCGCCTCGCTCAAGCTTTGCAGCCCGCCCATGCTCAGCAGCCCGGCGTCATACCCGAGTCCGATCGCCGTGTCCGCTTCGTTCAGCGCCTGCTCGGTCGGGCCGCAAATTCCGGCGATTTTCAGGAACGGACGCCCGATGTTGGCCCGGTCGACCTCCTCGGAGGCCATTCGCAGCACTTTTTCGAACAGATTGAACTGCGGCTCGCGGATTTCAAACTGCGTCGAATGCACGCCCACCGCGACACCTCCGGCGCCGGAGGCGGCATAATAGCGGGTTAAAGCGCGCTGGCTGCGCTCGTCGAGCCGCCGATGTTCGTCCAGTGCCAGCGGGTGAGCGGGAATGACCAGCCCTTCGTGCAGCGCCCGGGATTGTTCCGGTGACAACGATTTTCTGCCGCCCATACGTTAAAATTTCCCCTCTCTTTCCTGAAAGTGCGTCGGCTTATTCATCGTCTTGCCTTCATGCAGCACCCATTCGGCCACCCAATCGATCATTTGCAAAAGCGATACCCGCGGATACCCGAACTGCTGCATGCATTTCGACGCGTTACTGAGCAGCGCTGTGTCCGCCTCCTGTCCGGTGAATACCGCTTCCGTTCCGAGCCGCTTGGCGAGCTCCGCGGCCGCATACCGGATCGATACCGTCTCCGGGCCGGTCACGTTCAGCACTTCCGCCCCTTGCTTGCAGCGGAGCAGCGATCGAAGCGCAATCTCGTTGGCGTCGCCCTGCCAGATGCAGTTGAAATGCCCCATGGACACGTCAATCGGACGGCCTTCCTTCACCGATTTTGCAATTTCCAGCAGCACCCCGTACCGCAGATCGATCGCATAATTGAGACGGTAAATCAACACCGGCGTTCCGTATTGATGGGAAAAATGCTCGAACACCCGCTCCCGCCCAAGACACGACTGCCCGTATTCGCCGACAGGCGACGGAGCTGTCGATTCGCTTGCTCCACCTTGTAGGACAGGAGTCAACGGATAGACGTTGCCGGTAGAGAATACCACAATCCGTGAATGGCGGAACTTCTCCGCCACGCGACCCGGCAAATAAGTGTTCATCGCCCATGTAAAATATTCTCTGCCTGTGGTGCCGAATTTCGTACCGGCCATGTAGACGACGTTTTTCACATCAGGCAGCTTTTGAAGCTGCTCATCGTTCAGTAGATCGCACGCGATCGTTTCGACGCCGAAGCTCTCCAGCTCTTCCTTCAGCCCTTGTTCTGAAAATCTCGACACCCCGTATACTTTACGGCCGACCCCCGATTCCCGGATTGCGTTGATCGCCAGCTTAGCGAGACTCGGTCCCATTTTGCCGCCCACCCCAAGCAACATGATGTCCCCCTCCAGCGACTTCATCTCCTGCACCAAAGCAGGCGACGGCTCGGCAAGCTTATGCTCCAGTTCCTCCACGGTTCTCATCGATCACGACAGCTCCCCTCTTCACAATTGATAGCGATTTCAATATCATCATAGCGCCAGCAAGTATTTAGAGACAAATCTTTAAATTGTCTTTAAATCAAGTTGGCAAGGCCCAGACTTTTGCTCGTAGGATAGCCGACTACGGAGTCCCAATTGGCACGAAACCCATAATATGGTATGTTAATGCTGGAACGTTCCGTTTTGCACGAATACGTTTGGAGGTCTTATCAGATGAAACTAAAAATATTTCTTGCTTGTTTGTTTGCGTTTGCCTTCGCGGCCGGGATCTGGAATGACGCACCGAAGAAGCACCTTGCGAAGCTAGTCAATATAAGCGCGAGTTCAACCGTTTTTCCGGGTGAAAAAGCAAATGCGATAAGCTATGTTCCGATAACGGATGACGAATACACATCCATCCGAAGCGCCTCAGGCGCGGACAGTTTATTCATCTATAAGTTTCAAACGGATGACGAGAATATCGCCAGGATCGATTGCTGGATGGAGCATTACGTGAACGGATCGTATAAGGAGACTCTGGCATCGATGGGGACGAGTATGAGGTCCAAGCGGGAAAATAAGCTGTACTGGAGCCTGACCAGCGTAAACGATAAGGAGCAAATGTGGATTGTTTCCGTGCGGGACGGAGGCAGCTTCTCCTCCAGCAAGGGCTCCATAGCTAAGGAAGCTTTTTCTTCATCTACGTGGGGCTCGATGATTGGCAGCCAAAAGATCGTACCGGAGGAGCCTATTACTTTGAGTGCGATCGTACGGAAGAAAGAGCTGGGTTCGATGACTTTCAAGCCGGACCCTGACGAATTAATCAAATCGTACGATGAAGTTTTTCTGCTGAAATGCCGTTTTAAATCTTAATTCAGTTGCGCACCCCAAAGCCCGAGCCCGAGTCGCACCCTTTCAGTTGCAGGAATTGCGACTCGCCTCGGGCAAGCTCTACGGCAAATATTATTGCCGGACAGCAACGGGCTACCCTTCCGCTTCAAGCTTCGGCTCCCGGAATGCGTCGTAGCTTTCCAAGTATTCGAAGAATGCCTCATCCCCATTGCCTTCCAACAAATTCAGGAACGCATACGAAATCATGTCGATCCACTCCTCCAATCGGCGTACATCCTCTTCCGCGATCAACCGGTTAGAACGGAGCATGCCGTCCGGATGAACGCCCCACGCCCGGCTTAAGTGGCATATCCCCCATACGGCGGCGACAAGATCCCGATCCAGATGCGGAGCGTCCGGCCCAAGCTTCTTTTGCAGGATAAACAGAGCGTACATGACCTCGTGCAAGTTCTCTTCGATCAAGCCGCGGTACGGGCGAAGCGACATCAGAAATCCGGTTTGACCCTTCGGATGGTCAATCGCCTCATCAATTGTGAAACTGTGCAGCATCAGCAGCCGCTTTGCCTCTTCTTCCGTCATGGCTTCCCCCCCACTTTCCCTTCTGTCAGCGAACCGATTACTTAACTTCTTCGTGGAGAGACAAAATTCCTTGTGAAACGGCCGATGATCATAACATTCTTCCGATTATCGACCAAACTGCTGCCGAATGACATGTAAATGATGCTCCGTATGTCCGGCCATCACATAGAGAAGACTTCGGGCGGTCACAGCTTTATCGGCCACATGGCCTGCCCGTAACCAATCCGTCTCTGCAATTGTTGTCATTAGTGTACGTGTCGCTTGTCTGACTGCTTCGAAATCTACAAGCAGCTCCGGAATCGTATGCTCCCCGAAGCAACCGTTGTTTACGTAAGTATCCTGATCGTAGCCAAGAAGCTTCATGGTGTCTCCGCGTGCAACGCTAAGCATCCAATAGCTCATCACACGCTCCGAATCGCTGATATGACCGAGCACTTCCTTAAAGCTCCACTTCCCCCGCTCATGGCGATGCGATCCTTGCTCCTCGCTAAGATGACCGAAAAAGACGTTAATTCGGTTTCGTTGACGATCATGAAAAGCTAGGATATCGTCTTCAGGCACAAGCTCGATGTACCTTGAGAAATACGGATCGTATTCGTTTTGTTCCGGTCGTTTAAGCAAGCTTTTCTTCCCCCTTTCTACACTTTTAAATTTCGTAAGCCGCTCTATAAGGTTCCGCAATAGGAGTTTGCCCGTGACCGAGCGCAACCGCGGCATGAGCGGCCCAATAAGGATCACGCAGCAGGGCTCGTCCAATCGCTACAAAGTCTGCTTCACTGTCGATAATCGATTCGGACCGCAACGGATCTTCAAGCCTACCCACGGCAATGACAGGCAAGCCCACCGCCTCGCGGATTTTACGGGCAAAAGGCACTTGATACCCGGGGTGGTTGCCCGGCTTTTTCTCTCCGGGGGGTCCTTCTCCGCCCGTACTTACATGAAACGCGTCTACCCCCGCAGCCTTGTAGGCTTGGGCCAGTTCGATCGCGTGATCGATATCATAGCCGCCATCGGCATATTCTACAGCCGATATACGGAAGAGGAGCGGCATATCCGCAGGCATTTCCGCTTTTACGGCTTGGATGACTTCTACACCAAAACGGGCAAGCTCTTGGCCATACCGATCATCCCGTTTATTGGTCAAGGGAGATTGGAATTGATGGATCAAATAACCGTGAGCTCCATGAAGCTCGATCGTATCTACTCCGGCTTTTACAGCACGGCGGGCAGCATCGGCAAATTTTTGGACGACGCTTTGAATCTCATCGGTCGCAAGTGCACGCGGCATTCGGTAAGGCGATCCCGGAAATTTTATCGCAGATGGGGCGATAGGCACGGCCACATCTTCCGTCTTCCGTCCTGCATGAGCAAGCTGAATGCCAATTTTGCCGTTATGAGCATGTACGCCATCGATAATTTTGGCGAATGCGGGAATATGCTCATCCGACCACAAACCAAGGTCAAAATCGGTAATCCGGCCGTCGGGCTCGACATCGGTCATTTCCATAATAATGAGGCCCGTTCCGCCAATCGCGCGGCTGACATAATGCACATAATGCCAATCGTTCGGCTTTCCATCTTTGGCTTGAACGGCATACTGGCACATCGGCGCCATCACGATGCGATTTTTTAGGTGCAGCCCCTTCAGATCGTACGAAGAAAATAGTTTTAAAGTCATGGAAGCAACCTCCCCTGAATTTGAAAGACGATCCCGCTTGCATCAGTATAAAACCCCGTGTTAACATTAATCAAATTCATATTTTTCATAATCTATATGAGGTGTAACTCATGACTATTGCGCGTTTTGAGGTTTTTTCCAAAGTTATTGAGACGGGCAGCTTCACAAAGGCAGCCGAGAAATTAAACATGACTCAATCCGCAGTAAGTCACGCTGTTGCCGGATTAGAATCGGAATTAGGTATTCCATTGCTCATACGGGACCGCAAAAAAGGCTTCATGCTAACTGAAGTGGGCCAGAAAACGCTGGGGCATATGCGGGAAATCTTAAACCATATGGAAAAAATCAAGCAAGAAGCAGCTTTTGCTTCCAATCTTGAAGCAGGCACGATACGCATAGGAAGCTTTGCAAGCGCAACGGCTTGCATCCTGCCAAAAATCATTTCGAAATATCAAAAAAAATATCCGAACATTGAGTTTATTTTCTTTGAAGGGACCTACGAGGAAATCATCGAGTGGTTTGAGACGGGTGTCGTTGACATTGGAATTGTTATACAACAGAACATGAATGCGAATCTGAATCTTTTGCCTTTAATCAAAGATAAAATGGTTGTCGCCTATCCCGAAGGACATCGATTCGAAAAGGAAACAACCATTAATGTGCAGGAATTAAAGGAAGAGCCTTTTATCATGCCAAAAGGCGTTTATCGGGCGCATGTTGATGAGATTTTTGCTCAGGCTAAAATAAAGCCTTTGGTCCGCTTTGAGGTTCAAGATTGCGCTACCATTTCAAGTATGGTCCAGGAAGGACTTGGGATTACGATTGGGCCCGAACTGTTCCTCAAAGACCAGCCTAAAATTAAATTAGGAAACCTTAACCAAGTAAATTGCCGTCATGTGGCGCTGGCTTTTCCAGCGATTCCATACGTGTCTCCGGCAGTTCAAGCCTTCCTTACCGTGGCGCGGGAGCTGTTTAGTCATGACAACGAACTTCATTCCAACTAAGCGGCTTGATCTAACCTTTCTGGCTTCCGATGATTACGTTAGCGTCCTGTTCTTCGGAACGAACCCATTTTGGAATCAATCCGTATTGAGCAAAGAGTTCGGCAGTCAATGGCGCCTGCTTCTCGCTAGTTTCGACTAGTAAAAAGCCACCCTTTGCAAGCCAGCGAGGAGCTTCAGCTACTATTCTTCGCTGGACGTCAAGTCCATCGGCTCCTCCATCAAGCGCAATCTTTGCCTCGTGGACACGGGCTTCCGTCGGCATGAATTTTATTGCCTCGGTAGGTACGTACGGGGCATTGGCTATAATAACATTGACGCGGTTATAAAGTTGAACAGGAAGCGGATCGTAAAGATCGCCTTCATACACAAAGCCCTTGTCTAAATGAATATTACGACGGGCACACCGTACTGCAGCGGGGTCGATATCAACCGCATGCATTTCAATATGTTCCGTTAAAGCGGCTAAGGCTGCGCCCAAAGCTCCGGAACCGCAGCACAGGTCTACTACTACGTCTCCTGATCGAGTGAGTGCCGCGGCCTGCCGGACTAAAAATTCGGTCCGTTGCCGGGGCACGAAAACACCGGGTTCCAGCTTCATCCGCAAGCCACAGAAATCCGCCCACCCGATAATGTGTTCAAGAGGAAAACCGGCAATTCTGCGATCCACCAGTTTGGCGAGCTCACCAGAATTCTTCGAAGAAGACATAAGCAACCGGGCCTCCTCCTCCGCAAAAACACAACCGGCAGCACGAAGCTTTCTAACGATCGCTTGCCAAATGGCACTTCCATCTTCAAGATAATCCACGTATCATCCTACTTTGACATGAATTTTGTATCAACACCAGTTTACATGCTATCGCTCTTTCTCAAAATGTAGAATACTCTTATATTTAAACTATCCCGCCCCTAGTTCAACAGACCTTTACTATTCACTAGATTGTCTGTTTCATGAATCAGATCGCGTAACAAGCCTTGAGCCTTCTCCAAACCGGCTTGATCTTCTGTGACCAAGGTCCAAATGTTATTAATTCTATTGGAGTATTGGCTTGGCGCCATGCTGAATGAATCGGCGATGGCAGCAGCTCCTTTTTCGTTCATCCAGTAAGTTTCGTTAAGCGCAAACAAAACCTGATTCAAGCACGAGACTGACCTAAACCAACATCCGGTAATGTAAGATAAATCTTTTTTATAGAAACCTTTTGTCCCAATCTCAAGGGAGAAATTTGCTTCCCATAGAAATTTTCGAATGATCGATTTTTGTAAATCGTGTGGGTACGGATTTGTTCTGAACTTCATTTCCCCCACAACACCTGATGGATCCCATAACACCTTACACAACGCGATTTCGGCTAAATAGATCGAATTAATAAATCCGTGAGGATGCCCTGGTTGATAGTCGATTGTGATATCTCCCACGACGCATTGGTCAATTACTTTTGATACTTGATTAAGATCACGGTATAAAAAATCGACGGGTATTTGATTCACTTTCAGCCAGCCGCCACCATTAATCCATGGTCCCCAGCCGCCGATTTCTGTTGTTAAGTTGTCCCTATTATCATCATCCAAGATGGAAGCTACCCGACGAAGTTGGGCAATGTCTAACCCGCTGTCGGCGTTATAATAAATGCCAAGATCAATATCGGATTCGGGATTTTCAGTCCCTTTGGCTCTAGAACCCCCTAGAACCAGAGCTTGCACACCGTTAATGTGCTTAAGACGATCAATAATGTTGGAAATAATATATTGCACATCCACACCGCTCACACCTTTCCGAATATAGCTTATTTAAATAATAATCAAATTCAACGCTTACCGAGTATGGAAAAATTCGTTTTAACCAACCTGCCCGCCAGCTTAACGATGTATCAGTCCAATGATGAAAAGTAAATAAACCCATCGCCGTAAGGATGGGTTTTCATTGATCCGTTTGCAGCCTCAACGATATGTTCAATGTATACGGTCGACATAGCGGCCGTAATCCGGAACAGCCACGCGATCAAATTGTCCTGACAGCCTCGCGAGCCCCTGAGCAAGCTCGGCGCCGAATACCGGCACCCCGTGCCCCGTCACAGCGGCCGCGGGCTTCAACGCTTCCAGTCTCTGCACGGATTCTTTTGCCGCCTTCCAATCCGTTGTAAAATAACGGGGCGGGCCACAAATCTCTTCAAATTGCAAAATAACCTTAAACAGGGAATCCTGCCGTACCGTGACGAAGGCGTCACCGGCGATCAGCGTGCGGTCAGCTTCCCGGAACAGCGATACATGGCCCGGCGAATGACCGGGCGTCGGTATCCAGCGCCATTCCGGCAGTCCAGGAATGGTACCGTCAGAGGGAAGCGCCCGGACATGCTTGCCCAAGTTGACCGGCTCATTCGGAAACAAGGGTGATAGCTTCGCGAGCAGTCCGCCTTCGACGGACGCGTCGGGGTCCGGGTAGCTTTGCCGCCCGGTTACATATGGCAGCTCCAGCTCGTGGGCGTATACCGGAACCTGCCAAGCCTCCGCCAGCTCGACAACGGCGCCCACATGGTCAAAATGACCATGGGTCAGCACGATCGCCTTCGGTTTGCTGTGTTCTCCGAACTGCTCCCGAACCACGTGTTGGATCGTATCGGCGGAATGCGGCATTCCGGCGTCTACGAGTACCCATCCGTCGGCCGGTTCGCGATTGCCGATAAAGCATACGTTAACCACCTGGACAGTCAGACAGCATACCCGCTCCGCCACCGTCTGCAGCGCCCCGCTTTTGACGGAAGTGATCGGGATATACCGGTCGTCCACTGTATTTTCAATGTCTCGATCCGTATTCGGTTCCTTCATAGGTTCTCCTTTTGCTTTATGAGCCGTTTTTATACAGTTAGTATGCGGAGGCTTTCAACCAATTATGAGCAAAAAAGAAGGAACTGGACCGAGGCTTACCGAATGTTATGTAAAGAAACTGCTATTTTTTAACTTTCAAGGAGTGATCGTATGGAAATTACAAAATTAACATCCCATGAACAGCCGCCAATGGACTTGCTGTTATTAGCCGACCCTTCCCCGAGTCTGGTTGAAGAATATATTCAAAGAGGCCAGTGCTATGTCGCCAAAGCGGAAGAGCTTATTCTCGGTGTGTACGTTCTTCTGCCTACCCGACCCGAAACCGTCGAAATCGTCAATGTCGCCGTTGATGAGCGCCATCAAGGCCAAGGCATAGGCAAAAAGCTGGTCAACCACGCGATCGAGACCGCGAGACAGCTTGGGTATAAAACGATTGAAATCGGCACCGGCAATTCAAGCATCGGCCAGCTCGCTCTGTATCAGAAGTGCGGCTTCCGCATGACCTGGATCGATAGAGATTTTTTCATCCGGCATTACGACGAGCCGATTTATGAGAACGGGATGCAAGTCATCGATATGGTGCGTCTCTCGCAAGATTTATAAGAAAACAAAAAAAGCCTGATCACTCAGGCTTTTACACTTACTTTCGCACGATCCAGATAAGCGGAATATAAATAAGTGCAAAGCGGCAGGCTCCACAAAAAAATCGCAAAAGGCAAATACTGCTCCACCGGCACGCCGACAAACGTGCTGCACAGCACAGCCAGCAAATTCCACGGTACAGCGGCGGCCAGAACGGCGCTCGTATCGGCGATGACACGCGAGAGGTGCGCGGAGCTGAACCGGCGGTTCCACAACGGCAAAATGTTGCGGCCGGACATGATAATCGGCAGCGTCTGCGTGCAGGAGATCAGACAAAGGACCAAGCCGAACGCTCCGGTGCGCCATGTGGCGGAAGCGAGCGAAGGCATCTCCCCCATCATCCGCTCGATGTATGCGCCGATCAGGTTCGACCGTTCCAGAATGCCGTTGAACGCCCCGGCCAGCACAATAAGCGAGACGAGGCTGATCATGCTCAGCAATCCCTTGCCTTCGACAATCGAATGCTCCGCCCCGCTCCACATCGCTTTCAACCAAACGGCTGGCCCCACCCCTTTTTGCAGGCTTCCTACAATAATAGCGGCGGCAATGGATAACAGAAATCCGTATTTCGTCTTCAGCCGCAGTACGATCGAGCCGAGAAGAACGAAGATGGGTATCAACAGCACGAGCGATTCACCGAGATCGGAAGGAATGAGGTTGGCCGACTGCTCCACCGGACCCTTCGCCGTCCGCAGATCGAGCCAGCCGTAAAATGCCAGCGAAGCGAGCACGGCAAGCGCCGAGGTCGGAGCCATCGCCCGCCATTGCCGCGGGATGGACGTTTCCGTCGAAGCCGCGATCAACTGGTGAGCACTGGAAAAAGGCGACGTACGGTCGCCGACAAAAATGCCGGAGACGACGGCCCCGGCCACGTACGGCAGCGGAACGCCCACATGGATTGCCATCCCGATGAGCGGAACGCCGACTGCGCTGAGCGTCCCGGTCGAGGTCCCGAGAATCATCGATACGAACGCGCAGATCAGAAACGAAAAGGTTAGCGCATACTGCGGCTGCACGACGGCAAGCGCCCATTGAACCAGCTCGTCCACCGTCCCGCTGACCGCCCAGCAAGGAAGAATCATGCCGACGAGCAGCAGAAGCCAGACGACTTCCTTGGTCCGGCGAATGCCTTCCAGTATCCCGGCACCAAGCTCTTTGCCTCCGATTCCGCTGCGGAGCGAAATCAGAATAAGGGCCAGCAGCCCTGCCGAAAAGCCGAAAACGACCGGAACTTTGACCATATAGGCGGCAGCGATGCCAAGCAAGGTAATTCCTACAATGATTACAAGCTGACGAAACGACATGGAAAATCCCTTTCTACTTCTATGAGAATGTGTGTTCGTCCATTATATCACGATACAGTTAAAATTTGATCCCCCTTGGGGGATTCCCATCACAAAAAAATTTGTTTATAGTTAAAATGGTACCGCTGCCACCCGAAACTTTAAAAAGGAGAAATGAAGCATGACCGCCGAAAAAGGGCCCTTCGATCAGCATTTCGACAGTCTGGAAACGTTAGCCGAAACCATTAGCGAGGTGCTTCGCTGCCCGGTTACGATTGAAGACGCCAATCATCGGCTTGTCGCCTACAGCGCACACGACCGCCAGACGGACGAAGCCCGCACTGCGACCATCATCGGCCGGCGGGTGCCCGAGAAGGTCGTGCAAAGCTTGTGGAGGCAAGGGGTTATTCCGCAGCTCATGAAGACCGACGAGCCGGTCCGAATCGCTTCCATCACGGATATCGGTCTTGGAGACCGCGTCGCCGTCGCCATTCGTAAAGACGAGGAAGTCCTTGGATATATTTGGGCGCTTGAAGTGGAGAAGCCCATCGACGATAACGGCATACAGCAATTAAAAAAGGCCGCGCAAACGGCCAAACAAAAGCTGCTGCATATTCAAACGCGCAAACGCAAGCAGGAGGAAGGCTATCAGGAGTTTTTCTGGCAGCTGCTTACGGGGCATTTGACCACCGAAGCGGCGGTCCGGGACAAAGCGGCTCAAATCCATTTGACGCTGCCCCCCGCTTTTTACGTCGCGGTGTTCGAATTTTCCGAATCGATCGATGATCATCGGCTCCAGCAAATCCGCTATCTGATGTCGGTGACGCAGCGCATCTCCGTCGTATGCCATGCGGTGGACCACCATCACTTCATTCTGCTCGCTTCCCCTTCCGAATCAACGTCTTGGAAAGAACATGCCGGCAGCTTTATCACTCATTTTGGCAAGCAGATGCACGACCGGTTTCGCGTGTCTGCCATGGCCTCTGCCTGCGGTTCTCTGTACGAGGATTACGGCAAGGTCGAGACGAGCTACCGCGAAGCGCTCACGCTGCTGCGCCTGAAGAAGCTGTTCCCGAATCAAACGAAAATTCACCACTACGAAGACCTGGGCTTTTACCGGTTCCTGCCCCCCATTTTCGAATACAAGCAGTCCCACCGGATGGTGAACCGCCATTTGCAGCGGCTTAAAGAATACGATCGGGACCATCATACGAATCTCCTGGACACGCTGGAGACGTTTCTGATGCACGACAGCAATGCCAAGGAGGCAGCTGCCGCGCTCCATATCCACACGAATACGATGAACTATCGTCTGTCCCGGATTGCCGAAATCGGCGAGATCGACTTAAAAAGCATGGATCAGAAGGTGGCGCTTTACATTGATCTGAAGACCAATAAGCTCATGTCCTCCTGATCCATTTCATTCGATTTATTATACCTGCGTCGCACCGTCATCTACGCGTCCTTCCATGCCGTTCGTACCGGCCGGGGAGGCGCTTTTTTTCTTTTTCACGTAATAAACCACGAGCAGGATCGCATACCATATCGGACCGACCACCAGTGCAATCCGGGTATCCGGGGAGTAAGCCATAATCCCGACTACGAACACTAGGAATGCGAGCACGACGTAAGAGCTGAACGGTGCCAACGGCATCTTGTAAATCAGCTTGGCGGCTTGATCCGCCGAAAGCTTCTTGCGGAAGCGGATTTGCGAGATCAGAATGACCGCCCATACCCAAATGACCGCAAACGTAGCGATGCTGGTAACCATGGTAAATGCTTTTTCCGGAACGATGTAATTGAGCACGACGCCGATCAACAGGAAGAAAGCGGATACAACAATGGCACGAGCCGGAACGCCGGAACGGGACACCTTCTCAAAGCTTGCAGGCGCTTCTCCCTGCTGCGCCAAATTGTACAGCATGCGGCCGTTGCTGAAAATGCCGCTGTTGCAGGACGAAAGCGCGGCAGTCAGTACAACAAAGTTGATGATACCTGCGGCGTATGGAATGCCCAGCTTCTCGAAGGTCATGACGAACGGGCTGCCCTTGAGGCCGATTTCCGTCCATGGATAAATCGACATGATGACGAACAGCGCGCCGACGTAGAAGATGAGAATGCGCCAGAACACGTTGTCAATCGCTCTTGTGAGCGCTTTCGCAGGGTCCTTGACTTCACCGGCCGTTACGCCGATCATTTCGATTCCCAGATAGGCGAACATAATCATCTGCATAGCCAGCAGCACACCCGACCAGCCATTCGCAAAAAAGCCTCCATGACTCCACAAGTTACTGATTCCGACAGCGATGCCGCCATTCCCCAGACCGAATACGATCATGCCCACACCGATGATGATCATGAAGATGATGGTGATGATTTTGATCAAAGCGAACCAAAACTCCAGCTCACCGTAGGCTTTGACGGCAATCAGGTTAACCAGGCTCATGATGACCAGCGCCGCCAGCGCCCAAATCCACCGAGGCACTCCCGGGAACCAATACTCCATATAGATCCCGACGGCGGTAATTTCGGCCATACACGTCACGACCCAAATAAACCAATAGTTCCATCCGGTCAAAAAGCCGAACACAGGGCTCATATACTCCCGGGCATAGCGGCTGAACGAACCGGCCACCGGCTTCTGAACGGCCATCTCCCCCAGCGCCCGCATAATGAAGAACATCGCCAGCCCGCCGATCATGTAGCCGATCAGTATCGCAGGCCCGGCTACCTTAATTGCCGATGCGGACCCCAGAAACAAGCCGACGCCGATTGCCGCGCCAAGCGACATTAGAGTAATGTGCTTTTGCTCCAGTCCCCGTTTCAATTCATTGTTGTTTTTCACAAAAAATCTCCTCCAATAGTTAATTTCCAGGCTTGGACTTGCATTATTCGTGCCTCAAAGGATAGAGACTTGCTTCTGACTGTTGTTTCCCTCCTTATGAATCTGCCGGGAGCCGATACACCCCGGCGAAAAGACTGTGATTATTATTTTACCAAAAAATTACTCGAGAACAACAGTATGCGCTTACATTCGCTTTTGTGACGAATTGATGCCTAAATCGTAGCACACTCGTTCCCGTCTGCATTTGTCTTGTTACTCAAAAATAATCGGATCGATTTGTGATATTGCACAAAATGGCCCGTCCCACCTGCGAAAACGCTTACGTTTTGTGAAAAAACACAAAAGCATCCAATTCTTTTCAGCTCGTTTCACGAAGAAAACCGCCGGATTTGTTCGATATACTCAGCTTACCAAACGATCCAACCACATTATCAAGGGAGATGGCAATAATGATTATCGGCGTGCCGAAAGAAATTAAAAACAATGAAAACCGCGTGGCCATTACGCCTGCCGGCGTATCCACGGTTGTACAGTCGGGACATAGCGTGTATATTGAAAAAGGAGCAGGTCTCGGCAGCGGATTTACGGACGAGCAATATGCGGCGGCCGGAGCCTTGATGGCCGATGCCGCGCAAGAGGTTTGGGAAAAATCCCAAATGATTATGAAGGTCAAAGAACCGCTTCCTTCCGAATACGGATATTTCCGGGAAGGCTTGATCTTGTTCACCTACCTGCACTTGGCAGCCGATGCGGAATTGGCCGCGGCCTTGACGAAATCGGGTGTCGTTTCCATTGCATACGAAACGGTTGAAGTCAACCGTACGCTCCCGCTTTTGACTCCGATGAGCGAGGTTGCCGGACGGATGGCGACGCAAATCGGAGCGCAGTTCCTGGAGAAGCCGTATGGCGGTAAAGGCGTGCTGCTCGCTGGCGTGCCCGGAGTACAGCGGGCGAAAGTCACGGTCATCGGCGGCGGCGTAGTCGGCACGAACGCGGCGAAAATCGCAGTCGGCTTAGGCGCGGATGTAACGGTCATCGATTTGAGCGCAGACCGCCTTCGTCAGCTTGACGATCAGTTCGGTCCGCAAATTCAGACGCTCATGTCCAATCCTTATAATATCGCTCAAGCGGTACGTCAATCCGATCTCGTTATCGGAGCGGTGCTCATTCCGGGAGCCAAAGCGCCTAAGCTGGTTAGCGAAGATATGGTGCGCAGCATGTCGCCAGGCTCCGTTGTTGTCGACGTTGCCATTGATCAGGGCGGAATTTTCGCAACGGTTGACCGGATCACGACCCACGATGCACCTACGTATGTCAAGCACGGCGTAGTCCACTATGCGGTAGCCAATATGCCGGGTGCGGTTCCGAACACCTCTACTATCGCACTGACAAACGTGACGATTCCGTACGCGCTGCAAATCGCGAACAAAGGCGTGAAGCAAGCGATCGCCGACAGCCCGGCTTTGGCCAAAGGTCTTACAACGGCAGGCGGCGCCATCACATACGAAGCGGTAGCGAAAGATCTGAACTACGACTATGTGCCTGCACACAAGGCACTGGAAACCGTATCCAGCCGATAAATAAACAAAACTCCCCCGCCCTCGGGGGAGATTATTATTTATTCAGCAAATCACCACGAAGGAGCAGCACACCATGCACACAAGGAACGATAGGATTGTGAAACCGCACGAAGAGCTCCCCCGTTCGATTATGCCCGAGCCGGATTACGCCGATTGGGACGGCAGCTTCAGCCATCGTCCGACGCTGGCTGAAATCTCGCTCGATGCCATCGCCTCGAACGCGGCGTACTTTAAGTCGCTTCTCCGGCCCGGCTGCCAGTGGATGGCGGTAGTCAAAGCGAACGGGTACGGCCACGGCGCGGTGGAAACCGCCAGGACGGCACTGAGCGCAGGTGCGGACCGCCTCGGAGTCGCTTTTCTGGATGAGGCGCTCCGCCTGCGGTCGGCCGGCATTGCCGCCCCGATCCTTGTGCTCGGTCACACGCCCCCGGAAGCGATCCGGGAGGCCGTGGCGGCCGATGTGACGCTGACGGTGTTTAGCGGCGAGGCGCTCGAAACGGTGATGCGCGAAGCGGAGAGCTTGAGCCGGGCAGCCCGGATTCACCTCAAGATCGAGACCGGGATGAACCGGCTCGGGATTACGGCGCCAGATGCTGCACTGCAGCTCGCCCGACATGCGAACAAGAGCCCTTATGTGACGCTGGAGGGTATATTTACGCATTTTGCCAATGCGGACCATCCGAGCCCGGCATACACGGAGCTGCAATTTGCGAGGTTTCTCGAATTTCGCGGCGCTTTTGAGGAAGCCGGTATCTCCGTTCCTCTCTGGCATTGCTGCAACACCGCCGCAACCATTGCTTACCCGCATATGCATTTGGATATGGTGCGCGTCGGAATCGGCTTGTACGGCTTGAAGCCGTCGATAAGAGGCGTTATCGCAGGCGCTCCCCTTAAGCCGGCCATGCGGCTCCTATCGCGAATCGTATCGCTCAAAGACGTCCCGGCGTTGGAGCCGGTCAGCTACGGGTGCACGTTTGCCTCCGACAAAGATAGCAGAATTGCCACGGTGCCGCTCGGATACGCCGACGGTATGCCGCGGGCGCTCTCCAATAAAGGAACCGCAACGGTACGCGGACAGTCCGTGCCAATCGCCGGAACGATCTGCATGGACCAGTTGATGCTTGACGTAACCGCAATTCCGGACGCGAAGCTCGGTGACGAAGTCTTGCTTTTCGGCGCGCCGGAAGACAAAGTGACCGCCGCCGATGTCGCAAGCCATGCACATACGATCCATTACGAGATCGTATGCGGCATCAGCGCCCGGGTTCCCCGGGTTTATGTGAAGGAAGGCCGGACAATGTCCACGCGTTTTATATGACAAGACGGCACGACAAACGGGCAGGGTCTCCCCTGCCCGTTTCGTTGTATTCTCAAGCTCGTTCTAGGTCAGGCAAAAACCGTCGACCCGTTGTCCGTTAATGACCCGAAGCTTTCTGGTTTGCGAGCAAGATGACACGACTTTGAACACGCATTTCCGTTCGGACAACGGTTTGATGCAGCGGTTCTGAACTTTGGCCGCCAGCACGAAGTCGGCCAGAGAGGTTGCATCTACGGTAACCAACTCTTGAATAACCTTAACGATACGCGCTTTGCCGCGGAACACCTTGGGAATCGAGAACGTAATGAGGGGGCTGCTCGTACATGGAGTGCATTTGGAGTTAAAGATGACTTCGAACGTAAGCAGATTCCCTTTTTTGCTTCGGAATCTGAGCCCCGCATTATGGACTTTACAAGGACAAGAACTCGATTGAGCGGTTACCCGCTTTGCTGCCTTCGCCTTCCCTTTTCGCACTGAACGAGTACAAGCACAAGCCATAGAATCACCTCTTCTGGAAGTTTCGCATTATTAGTAGATGCGCAGCTTACATAAGAAGTGTGGTTACTCGTCCAGATGCGATAGCATATTTATAAAAGACGCTTGGACCTCCATTTTCATCAAAAAAAATGACTGTCGAAAATTTCTCGACAGTCTGGTTTGTATACACGCTATCTGCTAAGCGACGGCTGCGAGGCGTCCGACCGCTGGCGGCGGGGCCTAAACCAGAACAAGGTCAAGCCCACGGCGATCGCTCCGAATACCCCGGCCAAATAAAAACCGCTTTTCAGTCCCGCCCACTCGTTTAAGCCGCCGGCCAAGAACGGCCCCGCAAACATGCCGATCGCGTACACCGCTTGGTACAGCCCCATCGCTGTAGCTCTCTTTTGTTCCGGAATGTGCTGGATCGAGAGCCCCAGAAGCAGCGGGAAATGCAGCCCTTGGAAAAATCCGTTTACCGCCTGCGTCAGCAGCAGCAGCCCGAAGCCGGGCACCAGCGACGTAGCCGCCGAGCACACGGCACTGACCGCAAAGCCGAGCAGTACGACGTTCCACGCTCCGAAGCGCGGAGCAAATACTTTGCCGGTCATAAACGAGCTGACGGCGTGCGGAATCATGAAGGCAAATACAAGCAGCGTCAGCCCCGCCTCGTCCGCCCCCAGCGATAAGGCGTAGGATGGCGTAAAACCGAACATCGTGATAAACAAGACGCTGTGCGCCAAAATGGACAACGAAGAAACCTTGAGCAGCAGCTTATCCTTCATCACCGGCGCGAGGTCGGCGAAACGCATCGGCGACCGGTCGCCGCTTTCCTTCGGTTCCTTCAGCAGGAAGGCAAGCGCCAGTCCGGCCAGTCCGATGACTGCCCCGGTCCAGAACGCGGCGTTCCATCCGCCCCATTTGACCAGATAGCCGCTCATGCTCATGCCGAAAAGCTGCCCGGCGACAGTAAGCAGGCTGATCGTGCCCATCGCACGAGTCGCTTGTTCGCCGCGGTATAATCCGGCATACATGACGGTAAAAGCGACCCAGGTCGAAGCGCCTACGCCCGACAGCACACGGCCGGCGAACGCCCAACCAAGCTGCTCGCCCAAGGCGAAGCATAAGCAGCTGGCCGCGGTGCACAGCATGCCGAGCAGAATGAACGGCTTCCGGCTCTTGAAACGGTCGGACGTGATCCCGAGCGGCAGACGCAGCACGATCTGCGTCAAACCGTAGCTTCCGAGCACGATCCCGGCCATGGTGTAGGAGGCGCCCAGATGATCAAGGTATGGCGACAGGATCGGCACGTAGACATAGAGCGAGCACCAATATAACAAGGTGACCAGCACAAAGATCGTATGGTTCATTCGCTCTGCGGTTGTCGATTTCATGGTGAGTCTTCTTCCCTCTTATAAGCTTAGCTGCAGAATAGCCTTCACATCTTCCTCATGCAGCACTTTGAACGATCCGATCGGGCCGAACTTGACGGCTTCCTTTGCCATTCGACCGATTTCGCTGTCCCCGATACCGAGATCGGCGAGACGGGCAGGCGCGCCGATGCGCGTAAAGTAATCCCTCGTCGCCTGGATGCCGGTCAATGCGATTTCTTCTTCGCTTTTGCCTGCAGGATCGATGTTCCACACCCGGACGGCAAACTGCACGAACCGATCCGGACGACTGCGGTACACATACTTCATCCAGTTCGGGAACAAAACGGAAAGTCCCGCCGCATGCGCAATATCATAGATCGCGCTCACCTCGTGCTCGATGGCGTGCGTTGCCCAGTCGGTCTGTACGCCGACGCTGATCATGCCGCCGTTCAGCGCATACGTGCCGCACAGCATCAGGTTCGCTCGAGCCTCGTATTGCTCCGGGTCGGCCAGAGCCTGTTCGCCGTTTTCGATGATCGTTTGCAGGATCGATTCGCAAAGCCGCTCTTGCAGAGGCGTGTCCGGCGTGAGGCTGAAATATTGCTCGAAGACGTGCGACATCATGTCCACGATCCCGTTTACCGTTTGATCCGCAGGCACCGTATACGTCAGCGTCGGGTCCAGAATGGAAAATTGGGGATAAGCGTAAATGCTGCCGAACGATTTCTTCAGCTTTTCTTCCCAGTTCGTGATAACGGCGTTGCCGTTCATTTCGGAGCCCGTTGCGGATAAGGTCAACACCGTGCCGAGCGGCAGCGCCGCCGTGATTTTCGCTTTCCGCATCAGAAAATCCCAGACGTCTCCCTCATACGGAACGCCGACGGCGACGGCTTTGGCTGCGTCAATTACGCTGCCTCCGCCCACGGCCAGAATCAAATCGACGCCTTCCGCGCGGCACAGCTCGATTCCCTTGCGCACCGTCGTAACCCGGGGATTCGGCTCGACGCCTGGCAGCTCAACGGTTCGAACACCCGCATCGGCAAGCTGCGTGAGGACGCGGTCGTACAGGCCGGTCTTTTTGATGCTTCCGCCGCCATAAACGAGCAGCACCGTTTTGCTGCCGCAGGCCGCTACTTGCTCGCCCAGCTGCTCCAGCTTGCCCACACCGAACAAGATTTTGGTCGGATTATGAAAATCAAACGAATTCATCATCATTCCTCCTTCAATACTTATGCATTCTATATATTATACTAGGTTGCGATCCGTAGTACTAGCACACGCAAATTCGACATTCTTTTCACAAGATGCGCCCGCTTTTCTGCAAGATGTTCCAAAAATCCATAACTTTCCATGAATTGGTGTATGATGCAATTGTCAATCGAACATCACTTAATCAAGGAGGAACGCCATATGAAAAAATCACTCACAGTTTTAACCTTGACCGCAGCCGTTTTCGCCAGCGCTCTCTCGCCTACGGCGAGCTTTGCAGCAACCGAGCCTGCTTCTGCTTCCCCATCGGCAGGAAGCCAAGCATACTACGAAGATCCTTGGTACATGAATAAAGGCGAAGTCAGAGAGTTATACTCTGCTTCGGGGTATACCTACAAGGTACAGGGAGATAACGCCATAGTGTACAAAAAGAAAGGCGTATGGTATCTGGAAGGAACCGTACACGGCGATTCGCTGTTGATCCAGCTAAAAAACGGAAAGCCGGTCAAGGAATACGTTATTTATGTGACAGACTAGGCATTTAAAAAGCAATCGGCTTGGCAAAACCCGCGGAATTCCCGTTCCGGCGGGTTTTTTCGCCACAAAAAAAGCCCTGCGCAGATAGCACTGTAACAGGGCTGGATATGAAAAAGCTATCAGCGTCAAGTGAAGCTCTTGAGGCCGCCATACTGGGAAATCGCAAGCAGCAAATCGCGCAGTATCGGCAATACGAATTGCACGCCGTCAAGCCGAAATATGCCGCTCCGGTTATGTACCGTCGCTTCTTTCACGTACAGGCGGTAATGCGGCATCCCGGATTGCATGCTGACGGTCTCGCTTCCGGAGGCGCCGCTTTTTTGGAACGTAATCGGACGGGCGCCGTACGGCGGCTCGTATGGCAAAATGCTGATAATATCTTCAAGCTTGATATGATAATTGGCATGCGGCTTTTGGAACACGAGTTCCTTGGTTGAGACCGTTAGTCCGAAATCTCTCTTTTTATGAGAAATTTTCAGATCCCCCTCCAGCCCCTTGATCTTGATAAATTCGTTCATGCTCTCTCCCCCTCCCAGAGCCGTAGGCAGCTGTTCGGCGGATTGCCTCGAACGTTCCGATCCGAACGGCTAAGACCTTGAAGCGAGCATACCATAAATGGCCTCCCCGCGCTACATGTCCCGTTCGGTCAAATCAACGACTCCGCCCCGTCGATGAAAATTTCCGTTCCGGTAATGTGGCTCGATGCGTCGGACGCAAGAAAAGCGACCAGATCCGCCACCTGCTCCGGCTGTCCGGGACCGTGCTCCAAAGGTTGATTACCCTCCGGATATTCCACCTTGATCTTGACTTTCTCCAACTCCGGCGACGGATGCGTACTTTGATTGATGTGGGTTTTGATCGAACCCGGACACAAGGCGTTCACCCGGATTTTGTAACGGGCAAGCTCAAGCGCCGCCATCTTCGCAAAAGCGATCTGACCCGCCTTGGATGTGCTGTACGCCGACATCCCGAAGTTCGAGAAGACGCGGCTGCCGTTGATCGAGCTGGTAACGATGATACTGCCGCCCTTTTGCTTCATATGAGGAATCGCATATTTCACGCACAGAAACGTCCCTTTCAGATTGACGAACAGCGTATGGTCCCAATCTTCCGGCTTCATATCCTCGATCGGCGCTAGTACGCCGTTGATCCCCGCATTGGCAAAGACGACGTCAAGCCGTCCCCACGTTCCTGCTGCCGTATCGATCGCCTGCTTCACCCGCAGCGGGTCGGACACGTCCACGTCCACCGTGATCGTCTGGGCCTGCATGGCCGTCAGCTCCTGCTTGACCTGTTCGGTGCGATCGTTTAGCAGATCGAGCAGACATACCTTCACTCCCTGCTTGGCCAAGGCAATCGCGGCGGCGCGGCCGATCCCGGAACCGGCGCCGGTAACGACTGCGACCTTGTCTTTCAACCCCGGGAGCGTCATCCCGGGTTGTTGCAGCGTCTGTAAAGTCATCCGTTCTCGCTCCTTCGTCTTGTAAATGTTCGGCAACAGCGTTATTTTGCCAAAAGCTCCGAAGAATATGTGACAACGTCCGACCGGACTCGTGTTCCGAGGGCATTTGTGCTACAATACTAAAATTGAAGTTTGATCTTACGCGGCAGGAGGCATTTTCCCCTTTATGTTAATCATCGGTATCGCAGGAGGCACAGGTTCGGGCAAAACGACGGTCGCACGCTCCGTTATCGACCGGCTCGGATCCGACAAAGTAACGTTTATTTCGCAGGACAATTATTACAAGGATCACTCGCATATATCCCTCACGGAACGGGAATCGATCAACTACGATCATCCGTTCGCCTTCGATAACGAATTGCTGTTCGCGCATTTGAAACAGCTGAAAAATCAAACGGTTGTGACGGCGCCCGTCTACGACTTTTCCAAGCATGCGCGGTCAACCACCCATACCGTCGAACTGAAGCCGAACAAAATCATCATGATTGAGGGGCTCCATGTGTTGTCGGACGAGCAGCTTCGTGGCATTCTGGACATTAAGGTGTTCGTGGACACTGACCCGGACGTACGGATTCTGCGTCGAGTGCTTCGCGATATCGAGGAGCGCGGCAGGTCGATCCAATCCGTGTACGATCAGTATTTGACGACGGTCAAACCGATGCACGAAGCCTTCATCGAGCCGTCCAAAAAATATGCCGACCTCATCATCCCCGAGGGCGGGCACAATGAAGTCGGCATCCAGCTGCTGTCGATTTTGACGGAAAAGTATTTAACGGAATAAACCATTTACCTCATTTATTTTTTCGGAAGTACACCCGCTCCGGGCGGCCGACATCTCCGTAAGACAAATCGGCGCGAAGCTTGCCTTCTTCCGCCAAATGCTCCAAGTAGCGTCTGGCCGTAGAGCGGCTGACGCCGATCCGCTTCGCCGTTTCTTCCGCGGTGAGCGGCGCGTTCGCCTCGGAGATCGCTTGAACGATTTTATCCAGTGTCAGCTTGTCGATGCCTTTGGGCAGCGAAGCTCCCGGACCGGGGGCTTCTTTTTTTGTGCTGCCTTGAAGCAGGCGGTCGATCTCATCTTGACCGATCGAGGCGTTATCTTGGCCCAACTGCTTGATCGTCCGGTGGAACGACTCGTACCGCTGCAGCGTCTCCTGCATTCTGCTGAAGAGCACCGGCTTGATGATATAATCGAACACGCCGCCGCGGATCGCTTCCCGAACGGCTTCGACTTCTTTGGCCGCGGTAATCATAATGACGTCCGCCTGCCGGTGCTGCTGGCCGATGGTACGAAGCAGCTCAAGCCCGCTGGTCTCCGGAAAATAAATGTCGAGCAGCACCAGATCCGGCTCCAGCACGCTCATCAGCTCCAGCGCCTGCGGCTCGTCGGTCGCGATGCCAACAACGCCAAAGCCCGGCACTTTCTCGACGAACCGCCGGTTAATCTCCGCGATCCGCTCATCGTCTTCGACGATCAGCACGCGGATCGGCGGGGTCGCATTCGCAGCGTCAGCCTTCAAGTTCCTTCTCCTTTCTTCGGTTCGACCCGTTTCGGAATGACAACCGAGAACACGGTGCCGCCCTCACCCGACGGTTCGTGTAAAATCCGGCCGCCGAGCTTATCCACCGCATGCTTGACCAGCGCAAGTCCGATGCCCCGATGCTCGCCCTCCTTGCTCGACACGCCTTTCTGGAAAATGTCCCCTGCCCAATCGTCCGGGATACCCGGACCGTTGTCCTCGCATTCGATCATCAGGTCTTCGCCGTAATCGCTCAGAAACAAGGTCACCTTCTTTTCTTCGTCGGCAGAATATTCAAGCAGCGCTTCCATGGCATTGTCCGTTAAATTGCCGATGATCGTCACGAGCAGATCCCGGTCAACCCGGGCAGGCACATCCTTGAACGAGGTTTCGGGATCGATCTCGAACTTGATTTTCAGCTCGTGGGCGCGGTTATATTTGCCGATTAACAATCCCCCGATCACCGGGTCGGGAATTTCCCGCATAATAAACTGAATGAAATTTTGATGCACATCCGTTTCCTTGGAAATCATCTCGACGGCCTCTTGATACGATTCGAGCTGGATGAGTCCGGAGATGACATACAGCTTATTGGAATATTCGTGGGTTTGCGCCCGCAGCCCCTCGGCGAACCTCTTGACCTGGGACAGCTCCTCCGCGAGCCGATACACCTCCGACTTGCTGCGGAAGCTGACTACGGCGCCGATGACTTCGTTTTGCCTATTGAACACCGGCACCCGGTTCGCAACGACCTCTTGACCGTGCATAATCATCTCGACGTCGAATTCGGACTGCCCGGTGCGAATCACCGTGAGCAGCCGGGATTTCGGAACGATCTCCCGGATTGGCTTGCCGATCAGCCTGGTATCGTCGGGAAGCCCCAGAATGCGCAGCGTCTGCTGATTCGCCAAGGTGATCAAGCCGTTGCGGTCCACCGCGAGTATCGCTTCACGAATCGATTCGAGAATCGCTTTTTTCTCCATGTAAAGCGTTCCGATTTCTTCCGGCTCCAGACCGTGAATCGAACGCCGGACGCCTCTCGCAATCACGACGGCCCCGGCCATCGCTACGGCTAACGCTGCGAGGGAAATCAGCAAAATCCGCTGCTGATACACATCGTCCCATCGGTTAATATCGTCCAGGAGGAAGCCCACCGATACAATGCCGATCACATCCCCGTTCTCGGCCCGGATCGGCACTTTCCCGCGCAGCGAAGGCCCCATGGACCCTTCCGCCTTGGAGATGATCGACTTGCCTTCGAGCACCGGACCGTTGTCGCCGCCGACCATTTCTTTGCCGATCCGCTCGGGTACCGGATGGGAGTACCGTATTCCTTCACGGTTGCCGATGACCAAATACAAGGCGCCCGTCTTTTCGCGAATTTGCTCGGCAAGCGGCTGAATGACGGACGACGGCTCCGCAAGCTTGAACGCATGGCGAATTTCGGGAATTTCCGCCACGGTCTCCGCCACCTTGAGCGCCCGGGTTCCGATCTGGTCTTCCATCATGGAGGTCACCATATATTCGACAACCCCCGCCGCTACCGTAAGTACGGAGAAAAGGAGCGTGCATATGAGCAAAATCAGCTTCGTTTGTAAGCGCATAAACTCCCCCTTTTTCCTATGATACCACATCCGGCATCCACCGACACAAAGCCCCGGGAGTCCAATAAGCTTGGACCTGCCCGGGGATGATTTCGGAACGGATTCGTCCCGCTTTACGCTTCTTCGTTGACGATCACTTTTTTGCCGCGCAGCTTCATCACAAACGGAATGGCCAGCCACAGCACGGCGATGATCAGGAAAACCAAGGAAACCGGCTTCATGACGAAGATGGAGAAATCGCCGCTTGAAATCGTCAGCGCCCGCCGCATGTTGTTTTCGATCATCGGTCCGAGGACCAGCCCGAGCACGAGCGGCGCGATCGGGTAGTCGTTCTTCGAAAGAAAATAGCCGGCAACCCCGCACGCAAGCAGCAGCATCAAATGAAAGACGGACATCTGTACGGCGTATACACCGAAGATGGAAATGGTTACGATAATCGGAATCAAGTATTTCGCCGGCGTTTCGATAATTTTGGCAAACACCTTCACCAATGGCATGTTGAGCAGCAGCAGCATGACATTTCCGATAAACATACTGGCAATCAAGCCCCAAGCGATGCTTGGATGATCCTCGAACAGCAGCGGGCCCGGCTGCACGTTGTACATGATGAGCGCCCCCATGAGCACGGCGGTCGTGCCCGTTCCGGGAATGCCGAGCGTCAGCAGCGGAATCATCGCGCCGCCTGAAGCGGCATTATTGGCCGATTCCGGTCCGGCGACACCTTCGATGGCGCCCTTGCCGAATTTCTCGGGATGCTTGCTGATTTTTTTCTCCAGCAGGTACGAGAGGAACGAGGCCAAGGTCGCCCCGGAGCCGGGGACGATGCCTTTGAAGAAGCCGACGAGCGAGCCGCGCACAATCGGCATCGCGCTATCCTTCATGTCCTGCTTCGTCGGCAGGATGCGGTTGATTTTAGCAATTTCGCCGGTGTCCGCATCTTTCTCCAGGATGGTTTTGAACACTTCCCCGAGGGCGAACATCCCGACGGCGACGGTCAAGAACTCGATGCCCTGGTATAGCTCGGGAATGTCAAACGTAAAGCGCGAGACACCGGACACCGCGTCTATTCCGATCGTCGCCAGCGCCAGGCCGAATACGGTCATCAGCAGCGCTTTCGTGATCGATTTCCCGGCCAGTCCGCTTAACGCGCACAGTCCGAGCACCATGAGCGAAAATTCTTCGGCGGGGCCCATTTTGAGCGCCACATTCGACAGCGGCTCGGCCAGGAGCACCAGTCCGATCAAGGAAATCACGCCGGCGACGAAGGAGCCGATCGCCGCAATCGAGAGCGCCGACCCTGCCCGGCCCTGCTTCGCCATCGGATAACCGTCCAGGGCGGTAACGACGGAGGACGATTCCCCCGGCGTATTGAGCAGGATCGAGGTGGTCGAGCCGCCGTACATCGCTCCGTAATACACGCCGGCCAGCAGGATGATCGAGCTGGTCGCGGCGGCTTCCGGCGGCAGCCCGCTGGTAAGCGAGGTGGTGACCGGGATTAGCAGAGCGACCCCGCTGATAGGCCCGATCCCCGGAAGAACGCCGACCATCGTCCCGATCAACACGCCGGCAAAGGCAAACAGCAAGTTGTACCAGATCAGTGCCGTAGCAAACCCGCTGAGCAAATATTGTAACGTATCCATGAAGCCTTACCCTCCCCTAGCAATCCGAACGATTGCCGTATCGAAAGCATTCGCTCAGAGGCCCAGCCAAGAAGGCAAGCCTGGCAAAGTGCCCTTCAGCAATTCGACATAGACGTAATAGACGCCGATGGAAAAGCCTGCGGAAATGATGGCCGAGTATAACCATTTTCCCCGTTCCATCGTTTGAAAGCCGATCATCAGAAAAATAAACGTACTGATCACATAGCCGATTTCCTCAAGCAGCATAATATAGCCGATCGTAGAAGCCAAAATGACGAGAAACCGCTTATAATCCAGCTTCGCTCCGCGATCTTCCCCTTTAGAAGCAGCCGGGTATTTCAACGTTTCGTAGAATAGCCTCAAGCTGATCAGTATCAGCAGAATGCCAAGGCCGAGCGGAAAGATATTCGGTCCCACGTGGCTTCCGTAGGCGCTGCTGGAAATCGATAAACTGCCATAAGCGAATGCCGTTCCGACCGCGAGAAAAACGATTGATATCGTGCGGTCAAATGCTTTGTTCATCGGACCAACCTCCCTATCCTTACTTCGCCATGCTGAGCGCCGTCAGCATGTCCTTCACCTGCGATTCCTGCTGGGCGAGGAACGCTTTGAAATCGGCCGCATTCTTGTAATCTTTCTCCCACACGTTCACCTGAAGCTCTTTTTTCCAGATTTCGGAATCGGACATTTCCTTCAGCTTGGCATCCCAGAAGGCAAGCTCATCCTTGCCCATTTCCTTCGGACCGAAAATGCCGCGCCAAATGTTAAATTCGGCATCGATACCCTGCTCCTTGAGCGTCGGGACATCCTTCAGCTCGCCGGAAAGCCGGTTCGGCGCCGTCACGGCCAGCACGCGCACTTTGCCCGCTTTGACATATTCGCCTACGCTGGAAGCGTCGGTCGCAATCACGTCCGCGTTGCCGCCAAGCAGCGAGGTCATCGCTTCGCCGCCGCCATCGTACGAAACGTACTTTACTTTCTTCGGATCGATCCCCGACTTGTAGGCCGGGAGCACGGCAATCAGATGATCCATCGAACCCGGCGCGGAGCCTCCCGCAACCGTTACCTTCGTCGGATCGGTCTTCAGCGCTTCGATCACCGATTTCATATCTTTAAACTTCGAATTCGCGCTAACCACGAGCGCGCCGTAGTCCTTGGTAAGTTGTGCCAGCGGCGTCGTATCCTTGTACCCGTACGGGCTGTTGCCTTCCTTCTTCAAGTTGTTGATCAGAATCGGCGGCGAGCTGACGAACAGCTTGTAATTGTCTTTCTTGTCCTTCGTGGCATATTCGGCCATGAAGACCGCGCCGCCGCCGCCCGGTTTGTTTTCTACGGTAATGGGCTGACCGACCGCCTTGCTTTCGGCCAGCGTCTTGGCGACGGACCGCGCCGTCTTGTCCCAGCCGCCGCCTGCGCCGGACGGAGCGACGATGACGATCGGCTTCTCGGGGTACGATGACGTTTTGCCGGAGGCTGCCGGGTTGGCATTCGGTTGTGAAGCGCCCCCGCCCGCACCGCATGCCGTCAAACTGAGCGTCAGAATGCCGGTGAGCGCGATTTTCCAAGATGTGTTCGATAGCGTTTTCAATATCATAGGTGAGGACCTCCAACTTTATTTTTTTGTTTTACCTTTTTTGATAGCGCTTTCTTATCGATTGCTTCGTCATTGTAGCATTAAGCGCTTTCACGAGCCTAGCTTCTGCTCATAAGTTGAATAATTCGCATTGTGCGCATTTTGCTCATTCTGTTCACGGAATGTTCAAAGATGATTTTGCTCTCGAGCGACTTGCTATTTCGCTCCGTTTCCTTTATTCTAACAATTAGACCGGACGGTCAGATTAATAAATGAGGTGCACGATGGCACGCAAACGTCCCGAAGAAGCGGAACAGACCCGCAAACATATACTCGCCACCGCCAAGGAGCTGTTTGTCCAAAAAGGATACAGTGCCACGTCGATTGACGATATTCGCGTGAACTCCGGCATGAGCAAAGGCAGCATCTATTATCATTTCAAAAGCAAGGAATCCCTGTTCCTGAAATTGCTGGATGAGAACATGCAGGAATGGATAGATCAATGGACTAAGCTGTCCGCTTCCTTGACGAGCGAAACCGAACGGCTATACGCGCTGGCCGATCATTTTGCGCTCGATCTTCAAAATCCGCTCATGAAAGCGGCAGAGGAATTTTCCGGCAGTCAAACCGCCGATCCCGACATCTTGAACTACTTGCTGACGCTTGCCAAGACCCCCCACCAGCATGTAAAGAACGTGCTGCAGGCCGGTATGGATAAGGGTGAATTCAAAAAAGACGACCCCGAGCAATTAACTTTCATCGTCATGGGAACGCTTGGGGGCTTGAGCGCCACTTATTACGAGAATTATTCGATGGACCAATTGATTGCCATTCATCGCAAGGCGATCGACACGATTTTGAACGGAATTCGGCCTGACTGAGCGGTTTCCGTCTTTTTCGAGCTTTATTAAACCGGACGGTCAGTTTATTATGAAGGAGGATTTATTTATGAGTCATTCGCCTATCCCCCCTACTCATCCACCCTTATGGCGAAACCGCGTATTCCAAATCGTAGCTTTCGCCGATCTGCTGCAGCAGCTTGCGATATGGACGCGCAATATCGCCCTGCTCTTTTATGTCATGGAGATGACCAATAACGATCCGGTTGCCGTCTCTTTGCTCACGATGTTCGAGTATTTGCCGATCTTTATCTTCTCGTTCATCGGCGGCACCTTCGCGGATCGTTGGAACCCGAAGAAAACGGTTATCGCCGGAGATACCTTGAGCGCGATCTCGATCGGAATCATTGCGCTGTGCATGATGTCAGGGCTGTGGCAGGCCGTCTTCGTAGCGACGATCGTGTCCGCGGTGGTCAGCCAGTTCTCGCAGCCGTCCTCCTCCATCCTGTTCAAAAAGCACGTTCCCGAGGAGCAGGTCGGCTTGGCCGTCAGCATTACGCAAGGTTTGATGTCGATCTTCGTTATTGTCGGGCCGATTATCGGCACGTCGATTTACACGATGCTGGGCATCCAATATTCGTTGTTCGTGCTGATCGGATTATTTTTGCTTGCGGCAATCATCCAAATCGGGCTTCCTTCGTCGGAGCGTTCCACGGAATCGGCTAACAGTACGATCATGCAGGACATGGCCGAGGGCTTTCGCTACGTCAAGCGGAACCGAAACTTGGTCGTTATCGCCGCTATCTTCACTTTGATCGGTCTCGCTGTCGGAATCATTCAACCGCTCGATGTCTATATTCTGATCGAACGGCTCGGCCTTCACAAAGAAAATTTGCAATGGTTCTATGCCGTTTCCGGAATCGGGATGCTTCTCGGGGGGCTGCTTGCCGCAGCGCTATCCTCCCGCATTCAACGGTTCGCCAAGACGGTCATGTTTCTCGGCCTGCTGATTCTGGCCGCATCGATCGCTTTTGAAGTACTGTCCCGGTGGGTGTTCGTCACGGCTTCCATGCGCTTTTTCGTCGGGATTACGGAAGCTTTCCTGCAAATCGTGCTCAGCACGTTCATGATTAAGCTGGTGCATGCCGATTACATCGGACGAACGAACGGTATTCTGGCTCCGCTCATGACCGGAGGCGTCTTGATCGGCTCGGGAGCCGCCGGAGTGTTGATGAGCTCGACCTCGTTGATGACAACATTCTTCATCTCCGCCGCGCTTGTCGCTGCCGCCGCCTGCATCAGCCTGCAATTGTCGTTCCCTTCCGGCCAGATGACGAACGAGCCGGAGACGAAAGCGGACATGGCCAAGAAAGAGTCGGTGCCAACGATGTAATTTCAGGCGATCCGTCAGCTATCACTGAAAGATGCCTCTCAGGATGGGTTTATTCCGTCCCGAAAGGCATCTTCTTTTCGTCGTGATTACAATTGTTTCAAGCTCATAAGCAGCGCGCTCAGCCGCTTGATGTCGGCTATCAACTGCTGCCGGTCCGCTTCAAGCTCCGGCTCCGGCTCAGCCATCAACTGTGTCAGCTTAAGCTCCAACCGGCCGATTTCGTTCTCCTGCCGCTGGTTTTCCGCCGAGATATCGGCATCTCTTCGCTTGGCCATATATTCGACATACGTTCCCGGAAAAGCTTTTGCCCCCGTACCGTCCAAAATCAGCAGCCGGTTTGCGATGTTCTGCAGCAGGTACCGGTCATGCGAAACAAGGACAAGCGCCCCTTGGTATTCGAGCAGCGCCTCCTCAACTTTCTCCCGCGTATCGATATCCAAATAGTTCGTCGGCTCATCCAGTATTAACAGATTGAACCCGCCAAAATACAGATGGAGAAACGCGACCCGACATTTCTCGCCCATACTCAGGTCGCCGATCCGTTTAAACGCCTCGTCCCCGCTGAATAGAAAGCAGCCCAGAATGGTCCGTGCATGAGACGACTGGGTCATACCCGGCAGCCGCAGCAGGCTATCCAGAATCGTCTCGTCCGGGTTCAACTGGTCGAGTTCCTGCGCGAAGTAACCGATTCTCGTCTGCGGATGAAGCTTAACTTCGCCCGAGGCCGGGGTTAGACTCCCGGTCATGAGCCGCAGCAGCGTCGTTTTCCCCGCTCCGTTCAATCCGATGACCGCAACCCGGTCCCCCCGATTGACGCTCACGCTCAGCGCCTGAAAGATCTGTCTGCCGCCATCGTAGGCAAAGCCTACCTCCTCGATGCGCAGCAGTGTCCCGGCCGCAAACGGCCGGTCCTGAAGCTGCATATGCAGGCCCCCTTCCTCGCGGGGCTTCCGCACCCGGTCCCGGTCAAGCCGTTCGAGCGCCGCTTCCTTCGCCTTGAGCCGGGAAACGTTCTTTTTCGCCTTCGAGCGTAAAAAATCGTTTTGTCCCGCAGCTTGATGCGCCTGATGGAACCACTGCTGGTATCGCCGGATGCTCTCCAGAAGCTTCTCGCGGGCCTGCTCCTGCTTTTTATGCAACGCTTCTTGCGTCTGCCATTCGATGTCCTTCTGCTTCCGGTAATCCGAATAACCTCCCGGGTACAGCCGGCCACCCTGTCCGGTCAGCTCGTAAATGGCCGACGCCGTCCGGTCCAGAAAATACCGGTCGTGCGAGACGAACAGCACGGTGCCTGCGTACTGCCGCAGCCACTGCTCCAGCCAGCTTAACGTCTCTTCGTCGAGATGGTTAGTCGGTTCGTCGAGCACAATGAATTTCGGCTCCCGGACCATCAGTCTCGCAAGCTGCGCCCTCGTTTTCTGCCCCCCGCTCAAACAGTGAAAGGGCTGCCGCCATAAGCCCGGATCAAGCTTCACCCGCTGCAAGCATTTTTCCGCTTGAAGCTCCCATTCGTAGCCGCCCTGCTGCATATAGCGTTCGTGCAGCTCTCCGTACTGATCCAGCAGTGCCGACGATTCCTCCTGACTCATCCGCCGCTGCAACCCCTCCAGCCGAAGCTTCAGCGCATAACGACTCTCCGAGCCGGACAGCACGAAGTCCAGCACCGTCTTCTCCCGGACTCCGGCAGGATGCTGCTCCAGCCATCCCCACTCCTCCAAGGGCACATGCCGATGCACGCTCCCGTGATCGAACGCCGTTTGACCCAGCAATCCATTCAGAAGCGTCGTTTTGCCCGTTCCGTTTCTTCCGAAAATCGCGATGCGCTGCCCTTCGGCTATCTCAAAGGACACGTTCTCGAACAAAACCGTGCCATCCCATTCCTTGCGCAAATCCGTTGCTTTTACGATTAGCATTGTGGCATTCCTCCGTTTCATGACAACAAAAAAACCGCAGCCCGGGGCTTACGGTCATATGCATGCATAGAGAGGACAAGCAGCGCGAGGGCGCACACGAAAAAACCTTCCGGCCTGGCAGCTTGTTAACCGTTCGTCATTGTATCGAATGGACTCTCGTGGGCACACGTATCCCGTCCGCTTTTCCCCGGGGAAAAACGTTTGCATTCCTGCAATTTGTTCCTAGGATAACGTGTTATGATATCATCGCCGCACAAGTCCTCCGATTTCATAAGGATAAGTTGAATTCACTTTACCATAACGTTCCTCTGGAATCCAAGGGAGGAATTCGTTATACGAAAACTTTCATCACAACTACTCCGCCTGACCCGGCTCCGGAGTCAGCATCTTGGCGCTCCGCCAATTCCCCCACATGTAGTAAGCAACGGAAATCACAATACTGATGCAAAAGCCGATGGGAAAGCTCCACCAGAGCGCTTCCAGCCCGAACGTATTACCCAAATAGTAGGCCAGCGGCACACGGATGCACCAGAGCGCCAGGAAGGCGGTAAGCAGCGGCACCATGACCGCGCCGGTCGAACGAACGACGCCGGAGACGACGAACGTAATCCCGAAGAGGACGAACGCCCACAGCGTAATATGGTTGATGTTCATTCCGATGGCAATGGCCGCCTCGTCCTGCAGAAACAATTGCAGGGCTTGCCGGTTGAACACATAAATCAACCCGACGAGTGCGCCCGTCATCACGAAGTTGAATGCAATTCCAAGCAGCGTCGTCTTGTGCACCCGGTCCCATTTGCCCGCTCCGACGTTCTGCGCAGCCAGCGTCGACACGGCTCCACCGATCGCCATCGCCGGCATTTGGACATAGCTCGAGAGCTGCATGGCCGCGCCGAACGCTGCGGTCGCCATCGAGCCGAAGCTGTTCACCAGACTGACGATGGCAATGGCGCTGGTCGAGACGACCATCATTTGCAGGCCCATCGGCAGCCCTTTTTTGACAAGCGAGACGATAATTTGCCGGTCCAGCCGAATATATCGCCGGTCCGCACGGGTCAGTCGCAAAAAATAACGGCTCCGGTACAAGTGGACGATCAAGCCGACCAGACTTATCAACTGGGCGATAACCGTGGCTACGGCGGCGCCGGCCGTTTCAAGGCGTGGAATCGGCCCTATTCCGAAAATGAACACGGGATTCAGCGCAATATCGATCACGGTCGACAGCAGCAAAAAGTAGAACGGCGTTTTGGAGTCGCCCGCGCCCCGCATGATCATCATCACGAAATTGTAGAAGAACATGAACGGTACGCCGACAAAAATAATGCGCAAATACGCGGTGGCATAAGGCATCGCATCTTTTGGGGTCTGCATCCATTCGAGAATCGGTGACGAGAAAATAAAACCGATCGCGGTGATGATCACCGCCAAAGTAACAAAAAACAGCGCGCTCGTACCGACCACGCGCTTGGCTTGCTCCTCGTTTTGCGCGCCGATGCTTTGTCCGATCAGAATCGTGGAAGCCATCCCGATGCCGAATACAAGGCTAAGCAGGAAAAACATAATATTGTTCGCGTTGGAAGTCGCAGCGAAAGCGCTCTCACCAAGGTAATTGCCAACCCAGATCGAGTTGATCGTTCCGTTCAACGACTGGAGCACGTTGCCCAACAGCACCGGCAGAGCAAACAGCAGCAGCTTCTTGGCTATCGGGCCTTCCGTCAAATTGACGCTTGCAGCGTTTGTTTTAGGCATTGTGATCCCTCCGGAGAAAAGAAAAGCGGCCCGGGAGGCCGCCCTTGATACGCACACGTGGAAACGTGCCGCTTTCTCCATTATAATCCAGAACGGGCCGCGCGTAAAATCGGACTGCCCGCCTAACCCCGCTTACACTTCCGGCTTTGCAGTCGAATCGGCAGGAGCGGCCGGAACGAGAGCCGGTTGATTCGCCGCGGAAGTCTGCTGACTCGTGCGATTCGTTAAGCCTTTCACCAGCTTCTCCACGTCCAATCCGCTGACGCTCTTCAGCATTTCCGGCGCTGTCGCCATCAGCTGCGTCACGTAGTTGCTGAGCCGCGTCGCACCTTCGCCATGACCGGTATCGACGACCGTAAGCTTGTCGATCGATTTGATCGGCTCGGCCACCTTGCCCGCCAGCTCCGGCAGCATCTTGACGATGATGTCGAGAACGGCCGCCTCGCCGAACTTCTCGAACGCCTCCGCGAGCTTCTGCTTCGCTTCCGCTTCGGCCAAGCCGCGCAGCCGGATCACCTCCGCCTCCGCCGTCCCTTTGGCCCGCTCGGCATCCGCAATCGCCAGACCTTCAAGCCGCTTCTGCTCCGCCTGCGCTTTCGCCTCCGCTTCGATGCGGTACTGCATGGCGTCCGCTTGCGTGATCTGCTTCGCCTTCTCCGCTTCCGCCGCCTGAACGACCGCATACCGGTCGGCATCCGCCTTCTTCTTCACCTCGGCGTCGTACTGCTTCTCGCGGCGAAGAATCTCCTTCGCTTCGAGGTCGATTTCGCGCTCCTTCCGCACGAGCTCGACCCGCATCTGCTCCTCGACAACGCTTTGCTTCGAACGTGCTTCCTGGATGTGGTACGCCTGGTCCGCTTCCGCGCGGGCCATATCCTGATCTTTCTTGAAGGCAGCTACCTTCAGCTCCTTCTCCTTCGAAGCCTCGGCGATGTTCGTGTCCCGCAGCAGCTCGGCCTTCTGCCCTTCCTCCTCGGCGCGCGCCTTCTGAATCCGCGAATCGCGAAGCGCTTCCGCTTCGGCGATTTCCGCATCCCGCTTCACGGCGGCAATTCTCGGCTTCCCGAGCGCCTCCAGATAACCCTGCTTGTCGCGGACGTCCTTAATCGTGAAGGAAACGATTTGCAGGCCCATTTTCTTCAAATCCTTGGCCGCCACACCTTGAACCTCTTGTGCAAAGCGATCCCGGTTCCGGTACACTTCCTCAACCGTCATCGAACCGAGAATGGCCCGAAGGTGGCCTTCCAGCACTTCCTGCGCCTCTCCTTTAAGCGCTTCCGTAGGCTTGCCCATAAACTGCTCCGCCGCGGTAGCGACATCCTCGACGGACCCGCCGATCTTGATGATCGCCACGCCGTCGGCAAGTACCGGCACCCCTTGCTCCGTATATACTTCGGGAGTCGAAACATCGAGCTTATGCGACAGCAGCGACAAAAACTCGGCCCGTTGGAACACGGGAAGAATGAACGACCCGCCGCCGCGTACGATTTTGATTTTGCGTCCGCTGTCGTCCGTCAGTACGTTTTTGCTGCCTAGAAACGAACCGGTCACGATCATCGCTTCGTCCGGGCTAACCGTTTTGTACCGCGCCCAGAACGCCAGGCCCAATACTACGATAACGGCAACGACAATTACGGGAACCAACAAGGCATCGCTTATTCCATCCATCTGCACCGCTCCTTCGATAAGTAATTAATGATTGGAGTCCAGACAAGACACCAGCAGTGCGCCGTCCTTCACTTCCACCGTCACAACCTTCAGACCTGCCGCAATCTCCGTTCCGTCGAAGCTTTCCGCAATTTGATTCGTCACGCCGCCGCCGATCCGCATCAAGACCTCGCCGCTGCCCCGCGCGGGGATGGGCACGGTCACCTCGCCGATGCGCCCGACCAAATCCCGCATCGAGAAGGCGACGGAATTTTCGGTTCTCTCCATTGGCTTCACGTAAACAAAGTAAATCAGAACGGCAGATGCGGCTGCGGCCAGCAGGGATAGGACAAAGACGGCCCCCGCGACCAAAGACGTATAGCCCGTCAGCAGCACCCCTGCCCCGCCGAGCACCGTAATCGCGCTGAAGAGCACCATCGGCTGCAGCCAGTGAAGCACGTCGCCGGACATGAAATCGAACATTCCGTCCAGCGCGTTGCTGAGCAAATCGCCGAGCAGCACCGTCACCAAGGCGAATAGGACGCCGGTAATCAACAGCCCCCAATACACTCCAAGCATGTCCTTCCCTCCTGACCGTCTAGGGTTATGTACTCCATTCGTAATACGCATCATACGCGTAAAAGTTTCGTTTTTTACCTCTATTTTCCTTATTATGCAAATAAAAATCAATGCCGCGGGAAATCGACTTTCCCACGGCCATCTTTACTTCGACTTGAGCGCTAACATCTGATACACTTCCCGGGAGTCCCCCTTAAGCCGGACTTGTCCGTTCTGCATCTGCGAGGAGCCGTCGCCGTCCAGAAAAATACCGTCAACCAGCCGTCCCGGCGCAATCGTCTCAAGCACCGCCCGACGGAATTGCTCGACGGTGCACGGCTTGTCCGATACGAGCAGCCACAGGTTTTGCTGCCGGTCGAACACCGCTCCCGAGCGCAGCCTCGGCTCGTCAAACGCCGGCATGTCCTCCTTCTTCGCCTGCTCGATCCAGCGCTCCTCCGCCCCAAGCGACATGCTGACCCCGCCTTGCGCCCAGTAGCGGTTCGGATCGGTCATTCGCAGCTCCCCCGCCTCCAGCGCCACCTGCACGGAGAACGACCGCGTCACTTCGTCCCAGACGAGCGTTCCTTTCGGATAATCGATGTTGTACCAGCCGGAGCCGTAATCGTTGGGTTCGCCCTTCAATGGCTTGCCGTTGACAACGGCAATGCTGAGCAGGTCGCCGTTCCAGAAAAAGCCTCCGTTAATCCCGTAATCAGCCGTCGCAGTCACATTGGTCACGATGTGCTTCAGCTCGATATTGTCAGGAGCCGTCCGCATCGCATGCAGCTTCACTCCGTTCGCCGCCGCATACGTGGCGTATGTATAATGAACGGGAACCGGCTTTTCCCGGGGGGTTGTCCAATAAGCGGACAAAATGACGGCAATTAAATTGCCAAGCAAAAATCCCGCAAGCAAAAGCTGGAGCTGACGTTCGTTTCCGCGGGCCAGACGGTTTCTCAGCACGGCTATCATCGGCGCATCCCCATTTCATCGGAAATCATAGTCATAGATTCGTAGTCTTAATCTATGAGATTCAGGGACGGATTATGATTGGCGTTACGGCTTGACGACGCCTTTTTTGAGCACGATGTTCGCATACAACGCCCCTTCGCCCGTCGCAACGACGGCATACGCTTGCTTGGCGCGCTCATAGAACGCAAATCGCTCCACAAATGCGGGCTCGTCGGCTTCCGGCGCATGCTTCTTCACAATCGTGCGGTATTCGTCCCAGATGACCGGCTTCACCGGATCGCCGGGAACGACGGCCATTAAGGCGACCGAATGCTCCGCATAAGCGTCCAATGGAAAAAAGGTCAGGATCGCTTCGAGCAGCTCAGGTACGCCGTGCCCGTCACAGCGCACCAGACGCTGCGCATGGCTCGCCGCCGGAAAATTGGCGTCGGCAAGCACCAATTCATCGCCGTGCCCCATTTCCATCATAATTTTGAACAATTCGGGGGAAAGAATCGAAGGAATGCCTTTTAACATATCCATACCTCCAAGGGGCTAGTTTCGTGCCGCCGTATCGCAGCGTTCAAGCTAATCCTAGGGCAGCAGGCCAGTTTTTGTCAACGGTTCCATAACCGCGAGGCTAATTAAAAGTCCGGCGTACAGCCTAAAGGGTCCCGTGTAAACATAGCGTTGGCATCTGTTGGCCCGATAAGGTACTATGGGTAGAGGATTAACAGAATTCTCTATCTATACATTCGAAAAAGCGGGTGAAGCATTCCAATGGAAGAAGTTGTCATTATCGGCGCGGGTCCTTGCGGCCTATCGGCAGCCCTGGAGCTGCAGAAGATCGGCATCGACCCTCTTATTATCGAAAAAGAGTGCGTTGTGCATTCGATATACTTATATCCGACGTACATGCAATTTTTCAGCACGCCGGAGCTGCTTGAGATCGGCGGTTACCCGTTCTCGACGCCTAACGATAAGCCTTACCGGCTGGAAGCGTTGAATTATTACCGGAATGTGGCGGCCCGCAGCGGTATGCGCATTCGTCCCTACCATACGGCAACCCAGTTGGCGGTACAGCCGGGGGGAACCTTCGAGCTGACGGTGCAGAATCGTTTCGGTTCGGCTACAACGATAGCCGCGCGGCATGTCATTGTCGCCACCGGCTATTTCTCGCAGCCGAATATGCTCGGCATTCCGGGAGAGGAATTAAGCAAGGTGACGCACTACTTCCGCGAAGCTCATCCGTATACCGGCACGAAGGTCGCGATCATCGGCGGAAGCAACTCCGCGATCGATGCTGCAATGGAGCTGCTGCGGGCGGGCGCCGAGGTGACCGTCGTTTACCGGGGCGAAACCTATTCGCCGGTCATTAAGCCGTGGGTTAAGCCAATCTTCGAAAGCATGGTCAATAAAGGCCGCATTCGGATGCTGTTTCAATCCCGGGTTGTCCGCATTACGGAAACGTCCGTCACCGTATCTCGCGAAGGACGCGAAGAGGAATTCGATAACGACTTCGTCCTGGCGCTGACCGGCTTCCGTCCGGACCGCGGTCTGCTGGCGGGAGCCGGGGCCATTGTGTCAGAGCCGGACGGGATTCCCCAGTACGATCCGGCCACGATGGAAACGACCGTTCCCGGGCTGTTCGTCGCCGGTGTCATCGCTTCGGGCGCGAACGCCAACGAGGTGTTTATCGAAACCGGCCGTTTGCACGGCGGATTGATTGCAAAGCGAATCGCGGCTTGCGATCCCGCGGTTAACTAAAGAAAGGTCGACCTGGACATCGATGTCCGGGCCGACCTTCTTCATTGTACGTATGTAATACTCCAATTAAAAAATAAGTTCCTTCTCCCGCTGCGTCAACCGCCGGCCCGCAATATCGACCACGAGCTTCCCGTCCGACAGTCCCCAGATGCGAGAGCCGAATTTTTCCGCGAGCTCCACCTGATGCAGACTGCAAAACACAAGAAGCTTATGCTTCTGGCAGATGGACTTGAAATCCTGCATGACGAGGCTCGCTGCCTCCGGGTCCAAGCCGGACACCGGCTCGTCCGCGAAAATCACCTTGGCTCCCTTGATCAGCGCCTTGCAGATCGCGACGCGCTGCTTCTCCCCGCCGCTCAGCTTCTCCACCGGCTCGTGCGCTTTGTCGAGCAGTCCTACTTTATCGAGGTAATCCATCGCTTCCATATGGTCGTCTTCCGAAACGGAATTCGTCAAAAAGCGCCACCACGATTTTTTGAACAGCAGCGCGCTGAGTACATTTTTCAAAGCCGTCTTTTTCAGATTCAAGCTCGGCTTCTCCTCCAGATAGGCCCACTGCTTGTTCAATTGGAACTTCTCCCAGACTCCGACGCCCGAAATATCCTTTCCGTCGTAAATATACTGGCCCTCGTTCCATTTTTCCTTGAGCATCAAGCACCGGAAAAAGGTCGTTTTGCCGCTCCCGCTTGCGCCAAGCAGCGCCACCAGCTCCCCTTCGTCCGCATGAAAGCTGACGCGGTCCAGAACGCGCTGCCCGGATGGGAACGATTTGGTTAGATTGCGTACGATGATCATCCGTCCGATGTCTCCTTTGTTCGAGCCAAAGCAATTGCAGGCTTGTTGTGTCTTTGTATAAATATAACATGTTCCGCCACATAAAAACCATAAAGGAGCACATCCTATTAGATGCTTATCCCGTAGATCCCGAAGAGGAGGAACAAACGCGTGAAGCACCAATTGGTCAAGCTCGTCTCCGAACAAGCGGGTATTACCGAAGGGCAGGCGGACAAAGCGGTCGAAGCGGTCGTGGGCTATTTCAAAACCCGCCTCCCGGACGAGACAAACGATGAGATCGCCAATCTGGCCATCGGGCACAATAACGAAGCTTAACAAATGCGGAAAAACGGTAAAACTGCCCGTTCTCCGGGGTTTTACCGTTTTCGCTTTCGCTTCTCTGCCAAATCCCCGTCGGTGCCGTTCTTCCGCTATTGAGGATTCGTTTCCTTCGGAATTTCATTCAAGTTCGGAGGGCGGTCCGCCACCTTACCCGCATGCATGACCGCCTCTTCTTCCGTGAATTTGTTCTCCTTGAAATTCGGATTGTTTTTCGTATTCGCCTTGGCACTGTCCATGTTCGGCTCACCTCCCGTCGACCGTAATATACCGCTTCCCCGATGGGATTATACGGTCGGCCGGCTTCTTTAAAAAAAATTAATAATCGGCTCGACAATCATTTACATATTTTACAACCGGTTTGAATTATAATAGACTGATAGTGGACTTACTATTTTTAGAGCGTTAGGATGGGGTCTGAAACCGATGGAAGAAGCGGAAATGAGACGGCATTTGGAGCGAATGCAGATGCAGCTTTACTTACTTGTGGAAGAAAAAGGTAGTTTCGTTGATCCCCGGGTAGTAGAGCTCAGCCAAAAAATAGATCGTCTGATCTTGTCCATCCAACGTCTTCGGATGCAGGAACGGATAAAATAACCGAGGCCGGACGGGCCTCTTTTTTGTGCGCTCCACTTGCAATATGTTACATGATATGTTATATTGAAACCAAGGAAAATCAAGGATTTTTCCGAAAAATACACTCAAGTCCCCTGCCAAATACAGCTTATTGATGCACTCTCAAACCCTAATGAGAAGGAGCGATGCACCATGAGTTATGAAGCACGCGAGCCGCAGGAGCAAAAAATTTCCGTCGAGCTAACCTTGAACGAGGCTTTGGCATTGACCGGCGTTCGATTCCGGCAAAATCATAAACTGGAAGTCGATGCGGTGCAAAAAATTAAAAAGCAGCTTGAAGAGCAAATCATCGACAAGCGCCACAGCCTGCAATAACCGAACAGAATTGTGAAACGACACCCGGACCCCGTTTCTGCAAGCCCTTGCAGCGGGGTCTTTCTTTGTTTGCTCCGCTTTTTTCGTTATAATAAGGTCATGCTACAGAGAAGTAAAGGAGAATGGAACATGAAACAACAAATTGCCTCCACCATCGACCTGCACGCCCCGTCGTTCACAGAGATTTCCAGCTTTATCGGCGAGAACCCCGAGCTGGGCCACGAGGAATGGAAGGCGTCGGCGCGCCTGGTCGAAGCGTTGAAGGAACACGGCTTCACCGTACAAGCCCCTTATGCCGGTCTGCCGACGGCGTTTCTCGGGACGTACGCCGCAAGCAAGCCGGGACCGACCGTCGCCTTCTTGTGCGAGTACGACGCGCTGCCGGAGCTGGGACATGCTTGCGGACATCATCTAATTTGCGTAATGGGCCTTGCGGCGGCTGTCGGACTAAAAGCCGTCATCGACCAGCTCGGCGGCACGATTCGGGTATACGGCACGCCGGCAGAGGAAACGAAAGGCGGAAAGGTCGATATGGCAGCCGCCGGCCTGTTCGACGACGTCGACATCGCCTTGATGGCCCACCCGTACTACGCGTACGAGAAATCGGGGAGCTCGCTGGCGATGGATGCGCTGCAGTTCGAGTTTTTCGGCAAGGCGGCTCATGCTGCAGCAAGCCCGTATGAAGGCGTCAACGCGCTGGATGCGGTACTGCTCCTGTTCCAATCGATCGGCGCACTGAGACAGCAGCTCCGCAGCCATGCGCGGATTCACGGCATCATTACCGAGGGCGGCAAAGCCCCGAACATTATTCCGGATTACGCGGCTGCGCAGTTTTATGTACGATCCGCAAACCGTCCGTATACGGACGAAACCGTGCAAAAGGTGATCCGTTGTGCTGAAGGCGCCGCACTGCAAACCGGTTGTACGGTGAAATGGTCGAATTACGAGTACTCCTATGACGAACTGATTACAAATACTCCTTTGTCGGACACGTTTACCCGCAATCTCGTCGGTCTGGGCATCCGGGAAGACGAGATTCAATACGGCAAGGACCACGGCTCGCTCGATCTTGGGAACGTGTCGCGGCATTGTCCGTCGATCCACCCGTACGTCAAGGTCGTCGACGAAAAGCATTTGCTGCACACGAAGGAATTCCGCGATCTGGCCATGCAGCCCCGGGCCTTCGAAGGCATGCTGCTCGGCGCCAAAGCGCTGGCGTACACCGCTTACGATGTACTGGCCGACCCTGCCCTGCTGCAGTCGATCCGCGACGAATTCGAACGCAGCGTAAACGCTGCCGAATAAACGAAGCGCTAAAAAGCCGCGACCCGGTTTCGAACCGGATGTTCGCGGCTTTACTTTTTTTATAAGGATACGGTTAGAGCACCTTGGCCAAAAATTCTTTCGTCCGCGGATGCTGCGGATTCGAGAAGATGTCAGCCGGATTGCCCTGCTCCACGATTTTGCCGCCGTCCATAAAGATGAGGCGCTTGCCGACTTCTCTGGCAAAGCCCATCTCATGCGTGACGACGACCATTGTCATGCCTTCGGCAGCCAGCTCCTTCATGACGTCGAGCACCTCGCCGACCATCTCCGGGTCAAGCGCCGAGGTCGGCTCGTCGAACAGCATGACGGCCGGCGACATCGCCAGCGCCCGAGCAATCGCGATCCGCTGCTTCTGTCCGCCGGACAGCTGCGACGGGTAGCTGGACGCCTTGTCCGCCAATCCGATGCGCTGCAGAAGCTGCTGCGCAATCTTATCCGCCTCCGGCTTGCTGACGTTTTTCAGCTTCTGGGGCGCCAGCGTAATGTTCTCCTGCACAGTCATATGCGGGAACAGGTTGAACTGCTGGAACACCATGCCCATCCGCTGACGCAACTGATTGATATCGTGCTTGCCTCGCAGCAGTGATACGCCGTCGAATTCGATATCTCCCCCCGTCGGTTCCTCCAAAAGATTCAGGCAGCGCAGAAACGTACTTTTGCCCGAACCGCTCGGTCCGATGACGACGACGACCTCGCCTTTCGCGATCTCGATATCGATTCCGGTCAATACATGGTTAGATCCGAACGACTTCTGTAAATCGGTTACTTTAATCAGAGGACTTCATCCTCCTTTCCGCAACGCCGAGCAGCTTGGTCAGCGTGAACGTCATGATGAAGTAAATGATCGCCGCCAGGATGAGCGGCTCGAACGGCTGGAACGTATTGCCCCGAACCGTGTCGGCTTTGTACATCAGCTCGCCGATCCCGATAACGGAGACGATGGATGTTTCCTTGATCACTACGATAAATTCATTGCCGAGCGCCGGGAGAATGTTACGCAGCGCCTGCGGCAAAATGATAAAGCGCATCGCCATCGCGTGCGGCATCCCGAGGGAACGAGCCGCTTCCATTTGTCCCTTGTCGATCGACTGAATGCCCGCGCGGAACGTCTCCGCCACGTATGCGGCGCTGTTGATGGACAACGCGATAATCGCCGCCATCATATCGGGAAACGATGAACCGATTCCCGGCACCTCGGGAAATTGAATGCCCAGTTTCGGCAGCCCGTAATAAAAAATATACAGCTGCACAAGCATCGGCGTCCCGCGGATGAACTCGATATAGGAAACCGCGAACGCTTTAAGCGGCCAAAAGCGGGACATGCGCATCAAGGCAATGACCATGCCGAGCAGCACCCCGAAAATGACGGTGAAGATGGACAAAATGAGCGTCATCTTCGCTCCGTCGATAAAAAACATGTAGTATTTGGATAAAAATGAAAAATCCATGCGTTCCCCCCCTTTCTATCAAATAAGCGTTATAACCGAACAAAAACCCGCCGGAGAATTCCGCTCAGGTTTTTGTCGGAGTGCTGCAAGGAACGGACGGTCCCGCCCTCTTGCTTATTGCGTATCGACTTGCTCGTTCGCTTCAGCTACCATTTTATCGATGGACTTGGCGCCCATCAGGCGGTCCAACGTTTTGTTCATCGCTTCCACGAGATCAGAGCTGCCTTTTTTCACGGCAATAGCCGATCCGCTGTCTTCCGTACTCAGCTTAATGTCCGCAAGCACCAAATCTTTGTTTTTGCTCAAGTAAGCTTCGGCTACCGGCTGCTCAACGACCAGAGCTTCGACTTTTTTGTTTTTCAGCTCCAGCATCAAGTCAGAAATTTTGCCGAGCGCCTTCAGCTCGGAACCTGGCATTTGCTCTTTAATGATTTTTTCTTGGGTCGCACCTTTTTGACCGGCAACTTTCTTGCCTTTCAGGTCATCGATGGACTTGTATTTATCTTTGTCCTCCGCGCGGACAGCCACGCGTTGGATAGCCGTGTAGTAGATTTTGGAGAAATCCACGTTCTTCTTGCGTTCTTCCGTCGGCGTCATACCGGCGAGAATGAAGTCGATGTTGCCGGAATCCAGAGCGGCAAGCAGACCTTCGTATTTCATATCTTTGATTTCGAGCGTAACACCGAGGTCTTTGGCAATCTCTTTGGCGATCTCGATATCAAAGCCGATGATTTCATCCTTTTTGTTAATTTCCTTGTGGAACTCATACGGAGGATAGTCGGCGCTCGTGCCTAATACGATTTTGCCCGCTTTTTTAATTTGTTCAAGCTTGGAGTCCTTGGACGCCGGTGTCGTTGCGGCCGCATCTCCCCCGGTTGCCGGCTTGTCGGCGGTCGTAGCTGCAGGCTTCGTGCCGCATGCGGATACGATCAGCGTAAAGCAGAGGAGCATAAAGATGATGGCTTTGTTTTTAGTCACTGGTCAAATCTCCTTTCTCTTTAACTTGTACATTATATAATAGACGTTCGCCATTTACAATCTGTATATGCATATTCATGAATAAAGCATGGAATAGAACTAGGAATTATGGAACAAAATAACATTCACATGTCGACCGGACTACCGGAGGCTTTCTTTCATCCCAAAAACCTAACCCTCTCTCGGAAAGGTGGTTCGACAGGCTTGGAAGCGAAAAAAACGTGGGATCTGGCAGCAGTTTCCTCCATTCCGCTCATCATGACTTTGGGCAATTCCATGCTTATTCCCATATTACCTGCTTTAGAACGGACGCTGCATGTGACCTCCCTTCAAATCAGTCTGCTGATCACGGTATATTCCGTCGTCGCCATCGTCCTGATTCCGATTGCGGGCTATCTGTCGGACCGGTTCGGACGCAAAAAAATCATCATCCCCAGCCTCTTGATCGCCGGAGCGGGTGGATTGCTTTGCGCCTTGGCGCCGTGGCTCAGTCAGAATGCTGCCTATCCCCTCATTCTGGCGGGCCGGTTCATCCAAGGAATCGGCGCTGCAGGAGCCGCTCCGATCGTCATGCCGCTCGTAGGCGACATGTTCCAAAAAGAAAGCGACGTCAGCAGCGGGCTCGGCATGATCGAAACCTCGAATACGTTCGGCAAAGTGCTTAGTCCGATGATAGGCTCGCTGCTTGCGCTGTGGACTTGGACCGCTGTCTTTTACGCGATTCCGGTGCTGTGCCTCGTCTCTGTCCTGTTGGTCGCATGTCTGGTGCGGACACCGAAATCCGAGAGCAAGCAAGACACGAGCTTCCGAAGCTTTGTCGCCATGCTGAGGACAATCGCCCGCAACGAGGGACGGTGGCTTGCCGCGATCTTTGTCATCGGGGTCATTGCGATGTTCGTCTTGTTCGGCATCCTGTTCTACTTATCCGAAACGTTGGAGGAACGATTCGGAATTCAGGGACTGGTCAAAGGCTGCCTGCTCGCCGTTCCTTTATCCGCTTTATGTCTGTCGTCCTTTCTGGCCGGCAAAGCGATCGGGGAAAACAAGCCGCGCATGAAATGGCTGACGGTAACCGGGCTCGTTCTTCTTGGAGCGGCGCTCGTCTGTATAGCGTTGCCCGGGGTAACCCGGCTGTGGCTGCTGTTCGTGTGGGTCGGCCTTGGAGGCATCGGAATCGGCATCGCTCTCCCCTGCTTGGACGCCTTGATTACGGAAGGAATCAAGAAGGAGCAGCGGGGTACGGTAAGCGCGGTATACAGCAGCATGCGCTTTATCGGGGTAGCTGCCGGTCCACCGTTCATCTCCGTCGGAATCAAATGGCCGTCGGCCGTGCTGTTCGGGCTGCTCGCGGGCATCGCAGTCGCAGGGGTCCTTGTCGCGCTGTTCGCGATTAAGCCTGCGCAAGTGGAGGCCACAACGGCAAAAGGCCGTTGAGTCTTGTGCTCAACGGCAGAACCGCGGCTGGGATGACGCTTATAGTCCGGTCTCAGTGCCGGAACGCCGGAGGGAGCCCTCTCCGGGTCCGATCCCATCACGCGATCCAGAATCATCTTTTCGTAGTAGGCAAAGCCGCTGTCTCGCTCACGCGGACGGGCTAACGAAATCGGGATGTTCAGGGCAACCGCGCCGTCTTCGATGAGTACGACCCGGTCAGCCAGCGCGACGGCTTCGCTAACATCGTGCGTGACGAGAACGGCGGAGAACCCCTGCTCCAGCCATAGCCGTTCGAGCAGCCGCTGCATTTCGATGCGGGTAAGCGCATCAAGCGCACCCAGCGGCTCGTCAAGCAGCAGCAGGCGCGGAGCGCCGGCCAGCGCCCGAGCGAGCGCGATTCGCTGCTTCTGTCCGCCGGACAATACCCCTGGCCATTCGTCCGCCCGCTCCTCCAAGCTGACCAAGCGAAGCGCTTCGCGCGCCTTCGCCCGGTCCCCTGTCTTCGCGCCGATCTGTACGTTCGCCAGCACTTTTTTCCACGGAAGCAGCCGGGCTTCCTGGAACAGCAGCCTCGTGTCGGGGTCGATTCCTTCAAGCTCCCTCCCGTCCAACAGCATAGTACCTTCGTTGGCCTTCTCCAACCCGCCCACGAGCCGGAGCAGCGTGCTTTTCCCGCAGCCGCTTCGGCCGACTATGGCCACAAACTCGCCCGCGTTCAAATCGAGCGTAATCTCTTTCAGCACGGTACGATCTCCGAACCGCTTGGTCACACGGCGGATATTCAGCCGGATGCCGCCTTGTCTTGCACTCATACGGAACCCTCCTTCGGTTCAAGGTCAGGCCTTCTTAAAATTCGGGTGCCACTGCAGCCAACGCCGCTCAAGCCCTTTGGCAAGCGCATCCGACAGCTTCCCAAGTAACGCATAGATGATGATGCTGAGCACCACGACGTCCATCTGCATGAATTCCCGCGCATGCATCGCCATGTAGCCGATGCCGGAATCGGCGGAGATCGTCTCGGCCACGATCAGCGTGATCCACATGATCCCTAGCGCGTAACGCACCCCGACCAGAATACTGGGAAGCGCGCCGGGCAGGATGACCTGCCAGAACAACGGGAGGCCCTGCAAGCCGTATACTTTGCCCATTTCAATCAAGCCCGGATCGACGGAGCGGATACCGTGAAACGTATTCAGGTAAACCGGAAAAGCGCAGCCCAGCGCGACCAAAAACAGCTTCGCCTCTTCCCCGATGCCGAACCATAGAATGACGAGCGGAATGAGGGCCAAATGCGGGATGGTGCGGATCATCTGCATGGACGAGTCCGTCAGCTTCTCCAGCAGCGGCGATACCCCGTTCGCGAGTCCGAGCGTCAGGCCGATCCCTCCGCCGACGGCAAAGCCGAGCAATGCCCGTTTCGCGCTGATCCCGATATGTTGAAGCAGCGTCCCCTTCTCGGCGAGCGGAATGAAGGCCTGGATGACCTGCAAAGGCGTCGGCAAAATGCGTGTCGAGATGAAGCCGGTCTGTCCGAGCAGCTGCCATATCAGCACAATGGCGACCGGGACGAGCCAGGGCAGCCAGCCTTTAGCGCGTGAGTCGCGGAATACGGCCTTCATCGGCTTGCACCTCGTTTTCTTTGACGAATAAGGGGTCTTGCTTCGTCGGCAGGTCGTTGTTGGCGATAATTTCGCCAAACGGACTTGCCGAGGAAACGCCGGCAGATGCAGCTTCCGGATCGCCGGAGGTTCCTATTAGATCGCGCTTCAACGGCAGTAGCGGGAACACCAGTTCCGCCATCCGGTAAGCCTCCTCCAGATGCGGGTAACCGGATAAAATGAACGTGTCGATACCGAGCTCCGCATATTGTTTCATTCGGGCCGCCACCGTCTCGGGATCTCCGACGAGCGCCGTTCCCGCGCCGCCGCGCACCAGACCGATGCCGGCCCACAGATTCGGGCTAATCTCCAGCTCCTCGCGCTTCCCGCCGTGCAGCTCCGCCATCCGGCGCTGCCCGACGGAGTCGAAACGGGCGAACACCTGCTGCGCTTGCGCGATCGTCTCGTCGTCCACATAGCGGATCAGCTCGTCGGCTGCGCTCCAAGCCTCCTTCTCCGTCTCCCGGACGATGACGTGGAGCCGGATGCCGAACCTCACCTGCCGTCCCTTCGCTTCGGCCAGCTTACGCACGCGCTTGATTTTGGCCTCGACCTGAGCCGGCGGCTCGCCCCAAGTCAAGTACACGTCGGTATGCTCCGCTGCAATTGACTGGGCGATATCGGAGGAGCCACCGAAATAGAGCGGAGGATGCGGCTTTTGCAGCGATGGGTACAGCAGCGTACCGCCTTTGACGGTCAAATAGTCGCCCTCGAAGGTAACTTCCCCGTCCTCCAGCCCTTTCCGCCATATATTCAGAAATTCTTCCGTCAGCTCATAGCGCGATGTATGATCAAGGAATAAGCCGTCGCCGGCATTTTCCACCGGATCACCGCCGGTGACCACATTGATCAGCAGCCGCCCGCCGGACAGGCGGTCCAGCGTGGCGGCCATGCGAGCCGACAGCATCGGCGACATCAGTCCCGGGCGGATAGCAACCAGAAACTTAAGACGCTTGGTCTGCGGAACGAGTGCCGAGGCGACGATCCAAGCGTCTTCGCACGATTTCCCCGTCGGCAGCAGCACACCCCCGTATCCGAGCCGGTCGGCCGCCTGGGCGATTTGACTCATATAGGAAAAATCAACGGCGCGGGCTCCCTTCCGCGTGCCCAAGTAGCGGCCGTCTCCGTGTGTCGGGATAAACCAGAACACTTCCATCGTCCGTCATCCTTTCCAGGTTGTTGTTACGAGTCTAATAACGCTTCGCTCACCTTGATCGCTTTGGGGATGAGACCGATTTGCAGAAACGTATCCGCCACGCGCTGCTGCTCGGCGATCACTTGCCCGCTGATCGGCAGCAAGCCGTATTCGCGCCTTCCCATGGCGAGCTCCAGCGACGGAATATCGATGCCAAGCTGCGGCGACAAGAGCTGCGCCACCTCCTGCGGATTCGCCTTCGCCCAAGCACCGGCCTTGTTCAATTCCTCCGACAGGATGGCGGTGATCTCTTTGTTCCGCTCGGCAAACGGGTGGGACGCCAAATAAAACTCATAGTTGGACACCACGTCCTTCCCGTCCGCCAATACTCTGGCATTCGCGGACGTCTGCACGGCGGCGAAATACGGGTCCCAGATGACCCAAGCGTCCACGCTCCCCCGCTCGAAAGCGACTCTGGCGTCGGCTGGAGGCAGAAACACCGTTCGTACGTCGGAATAGCTCAACCCGGCTTGCTCCAACAGCTTTACGAGCAAATAATGAACGTTGGACCCTTTGTTTAAGGCGATCTTTTTGTCCTTCAAGTCCTTGACGCTTTGAATCGGGGACGCTTCGGGTACGACAATCGCTTCGCTGGCCGGTCTTGCCTGCTCATACGCCAAATAAACCAAGGGCGCTCCGGCCGCCTGCGCGAAGATCGGAGGCGCTTCACCCGTATGCCCGAAATCGATGCTGCCTACATTGAGCGCCTCAAGCAGCTGCGGACCGCCGGGAAATTCCGTCCACGTCACCGTGTAGCCCGCCTCTTGCAGCCTCTGATCAAGCTTCCCTTGCGCCTTGAGAAAGTTCACGGTGCCGTATTTCTGGTACCCGATCCGCACCTGCTTCACTTTTTCATCTTTCTCGCCGGCAGCTCCCGCGGTTCCGCCCGCTCCGGACTTGGCCGCTGTCGCGCAGCCGGCTGCAACGGCCACCAGCAGAACCGCCAACAAAGCCAACGCGAATGGCCTCGCCCCCAGCTTGCGTCTCATACGACGGCTCCCTGGCCCCGGGCGGTCCGTTCCGCATACAACCGCGCTTCGCGCGTAAAATCCAGCGCGGACTGGCGAAGCCGTGCCTCCAACTCCTCGGCCACCTCGAACCCGCCTTCCTCCTTGCGCTTCACCTGCGTATCCAACGCGTACACGCCTTGCAGCTGATTGCGCGCCCCGAGCGCCGACAACACCGGCTTCAAGGCATAATCGATCGCCAGCAGGTGCGCGGCCGAACCGCCGATAGCGACCGGCAGGATCACTTTGCCCTCAAGTCCCCGCTGCGGAATCAGATCCAGAAAAGCTTTCAATACACCGGTATAGGCCGCTTTGTAGATCGGAGTGGCTACGACGAGGCCGTCTGCCTGCTCGATGAGCCGGTTGGCCGCACTAATGGCGGGGCTGTCGAACCTGGTGTACACCAAATCCTCGGGCGGCAGCTCGTGGACGCGAATCCACTCCGGATGCAGTCCTTCCTGCCGCAGCACCGATTCAATCGATTGCATCACGCCGTTCAGCCGGGAAGCCGGGGACGGACTGCCGGAAATAATAACAAGTTTAGCCATAGTCATACACTCCTTTTACTTTTTTAAAGCTAAAAAAGGAAAGAGACCTCCGGCGAACCGCGCGGCAATATGCCGTGCAGTTCGGGAGGTCTCCAACGGTTCGGTGGACCCGTTCGCATCAAGGGGTGCGCTTATGTTGTTTTTGTTCGGGCAGATGGCGCTGGGATGCCGAATCCGCTTCAAAACGTTTGCGTTCCGTACGTTCGATTTGCACGATCCGTCCGTCATGCACCACGATCTGCACCGTACCGTATTCGAGTCCGTTGACACTTTGAAGGATGCGTTTCGTCCAAAGTTCATCCACATCGAGCGGTTTAGCCATCCTAATCCCTCCAGATTTAATGTTTTTTATTCCTATGTGTTAAGTTGGTATTGTATGTTAAAAAAAATGCGCATACCCTTTAAATCGTCCAATCGTTCCACTCGTTTTTACGTTTGTCGATGTACAGCAGCCAATCCCGTGTTTTGCTCAACAGCTGCTCTTTAGCCAGACTGCCCGTAAACGTATGATCGGCCTGGAAAATAATTTCTTTCTCGCACTGTCCCTGGCTGCGCAGCCAGAACAGCTTCTGGTACAGAAAGCAATAATCGACGGGAATCACGTCGTCTGCCGTACCGTGGACGAGCAGGACGTCGCCGTTAAATTTGCGAAGCTGCTCGAACGGCTGGTGCTGCGACAAGGATTCGAAGAAAACCGGCTGCAGCGCATAGCCGAGATGATCCGCCGAGCCGCATTGAACGGCCGTCTCGTACGTTTTCTTCCCGGTGATGTTCACGATATCGTTAAACGGATACGCGACGGCCGACCAGAGCACGAGCGATTTCACCCGTTTGTCCCGGGCGGCGGTCAGGATGGCGACGGCTCCGCCGAGGCTGTGTCCGAGCAGCACGACCCGCTGCGGGTCGACGCAGTCGATATCGAGCGCGTAATCGAGGACGGTGCGCGTCTGGTCGATCAATGCGTTCAAGCCCCCGGCGCCGTAGTCGCCCGTGCTCTCGCCGCAGCCGCCGTAGTCGAAACGGAGCACCATGTAGCCGTGACGGGCAAATTCCCGCGCCGCCAGAACGAACAAGCGGTCGACGCCGATTCGCGTGCCGACGAACCCGTGACATATGATGATGATCGGATAACGGCCCGACCCGCAGCCTTTTCCACCCTCCTCTTCCGCCGGCGGATAATGGAGGGTGGCCGCCAGTTCGTATCGTTCGCTTCGTATCGTAATGTGGTGTTCCATATCGACTACCCCTTTCTGCGGACCTCTTCTTAATTAAATATGCACCGGCATCGGATCGGATTTCAAAGTGTTTTCCAATGTCAGATGTTCGTCTTCGTTGAACAGGTACAAGCGGTGAATCAACACGTTCACCCGGTCTCCGGCATGAAGCTGCGGCAGCTCCAGCGAGCGGTAAGCGAACAGCTTCTCGCTGCCGAGTGCCACTTCGATCTGCCAATTCGTTCCGCGGAAGTAGACGTTCTTGACGACGCCCTGCTCGGCAGCGGACGGGAAAGGCAGCTCGCCGGGCAAGCCGACCTCGATAAACTCGGGGCGGATAATCGCTTTCGCACCCTCGATTGCTCCGGCAGCAGGGAAGCCTTTGAGCGCCGTAGCGTCTCCGAACTGATTCGATTCGCCGATGAAATTCGCGACAAACGGCGTTTCCGGCTGCTTGTAAATTTCAATCGGCGTGCCCTGCTGCTCCAGCCGGCCTTGATTGATGATCATGATCTGATCGGCCACCTCGACGGCTTCCTCCTGGTCGTGCGTGACGAAGATGGTCGTAATGCCGACGCGGTCGATCATCTCCTTCAGCCAAGTGCGCAGCTCTTTGCGTACCTTGGCATCGATGGCGGCAAACGGCTCATCCAGCAGCAGCAATTGCGGCTCGGGCGCGATGGCGCGGGCGAAGGCGACGCGCTGCCGCTGTCCGCCGGAAAGCTGGTTCGGCAGCCGCTTCTCCAGCCCCGCCAAGCCGGTCAGCTCGATCAGCTCCTGCACGCGCTGCTTAATCTGAGCCTTGCTGCGCTTCTGAACCGTCAGCCCGAAGGCGATGTTGTCGAACACGCTCATGTGGCGGAACAGCGCGTAGCTCTGGAACACGAAGCCGATGCCGCGCGCTTGCGGCGGAAGCGAATTGACCTTTTGCCCGTGAAAGAGGATATCGCCCGAATCCGGCTCCTCCAGCCCGGCGAGCATGCGAAGGATCGTCGTTTTTCCGCCCCCGCTCGGTCCGAGCAGACCGATCAGCTTCCCTTTTTCAATCTCAAAGCTGACATCTTTGGTCGCCTGAAAGCTGCCGAAGCTTTTCGTTAAATGTTTGGCCACAATATGCATGATCAGGTCTCCCCTTCCCGATTGAGCTGCTGCTGATGATGCTTCCACTCGATGATGCTTTTGACGACCAGAGTGACCACCGCAAGCAGGACGAGCAAAGATGCCATGGCGAACGCGCCGGCAAAATTATATTCGTTGTACAAAATCTGTATATGCAGCGGCATCGTATTCGTCGATCCGCGAATATGACCGGAGACAACCGACACGGCGCCGAATTCGCCCATGGCGCGGGCGTTGCACAGGATAACCCCGTACAGCAGGCCCCACTTGATGTTGGGCAGCGTGATCCTCCAGAAGATGCGCCACCCTTTGGCGCCCAGCGTCACGGCCGCCTCTTCCTCCAGCGTCCCTTGAGCCTGCATCAGCGGCAGCAGCTCCCTGGCGACGAACGGGAAGGTGACGAACACCGTGGCGAGCACGATGCCCGGCAATGCGAAAATGATCTTGAGATCGTTCTCCTGCAGCCATGGGCCGAACCAGCCTTTCGCGCCGAACAGCAGGACGAAGATCAGGCCCGAGATCACCGGGGACACCGCAAACGGCAGGTCGATAAGCGTGATCAGCAGATTTTTTCCTTTAAATTGGAACTTCGTGATCGCCCATGCCGCCGCCAGCCCGAACAGCAGGTTAAGCGGCACCGCGATGACGGCGACGAGCAGCGTCAGGCGAATGGCAGCGGCCGCATCGGACTCGATCAGCGAAGCCGCATACACCTCCCACCCTTTGCGGAACGCTTCGACGAAGACGCTGACCAAAGGCAGAATGAGCAGAAATCCCAAAAACAACAGTGCGACGGTAATGAGCGCCCATTTCACGATCCGGGGCTCGGTAATGTGACGCGGACGTTCGGCGGCGGCCGAACCCGATTTCACTGCGGTGGCTACGTAACCGGCCATAGTCTTCCTCTCCTCCCCGGCTTATGCCGATGTGACGTGGCGGTTCGCCCGCCATTGCAGCAGATTGATGACGAGCAGCGTCACGAAGGAAATGACCAGCATGACCAGAGCTATTGCCGTCGCACCGGCGTAATCGTACTGCTCCAGCTTCGTCATGATCAGAAGCGGTGCGATTTCGGTCTTCATCGGCATATTGCCGGAGATGAACACGACCGAGCCGTACTCCCCCACCGCCCGGGCGAACGCCAGCGTAAAGCCGGTCAGCAGCGCAGGCAGCAGCTCGGGGAACAGGATGCGGACGAACGTCTTCCAGCGGCTCGCGCCGAGGCTCACCGCTGCCTCCTCGACTTCCTTTTCCAACTCCTCCATCACCGGCTGAAGCGTCCGGACGACGAAGGGGATGCCGATGAACGTCAGCGCAAGCATGATGCCGAGCGGGGTAAAGGCGATTTTGATCCCCAGCGGTTCCAGCAGCTTGCCGACCCAGCCGTTCTGTGAATAGATCGTCGTGAGGGCGATCCCGGCAACGGCCGTCGGCAGCGCAAAGGGCAAATCGACGAGCGCGTCGACGATTTTTTTGCCCGGAAACGAGTACCGGACCAGCACCCAAGCGACGATGAAGCCAAAGACCGAATTGACGAGCGCAGCACCGAACGCCGTGCCGAAGCTGACCTTGTAGGAAGCGATGACCCGGGGGTCGGTAATCGTATGCCAGAACGCCTCCCAGCCCATCCCGGAGCTTTTAATGAAGATGGCCGACAAAGGGAACAGGACGATTAAACTCAAGTACAAAACAGTAAAACCCATCGATAAACCGAATCCGGGTAAAATACTGCGCTTTTTCCAAGCTTTCGCCATCGTCTATTCTCTCCCTGTCTGTTACGGTTTGTAGATTTGGTCGAATACGCCGCCGTCGCTAAAATGCGTCTTTTGCGTTTTCGCCCAGCCGCCGAACGGCTCGTCATCGATGGTAAACAGGTTTACTTTGGAGAACTGGTTCTCGTACTTCTTCGCGACCGACTCCAGACGCGGACGATAATAGTTTTTGGCCGCAATCTCCTGCCCTTCCTCCGAGTACAAATAGTCCAGATACGCCTGCGCCACTTCCCGGCTGCCTTTCTTGTCAACTACTTTGTCGACGACGGCGACCGGAGGCTCGGCAAGCACGCTGATCGATGGCGTGACGATCTCGAATTTGTCTTTGCCGAACTCGTTGATGGACAGATACGCTTCGTTCTCCCAGGCGATCAGCACGTCGCCGATGCCACGCTGGACGAAGGTCGTGGTCGCATCACGCGCGCCGGAATCGAGCACCGGCACGTTTTTGAACAGCTGCTGCACGAATTCCTTCGCCTTGGCTTCGTCTTTATTGTTCTTCTGGTAGGCATAGCCCCAAGCGGCCACATAGTTCCAACGGGCGCCACCGGACGTTTTCGGATTCGGCGTAATAACTTGCACACCCGGCTTGATCAGATCGTCCCAATCCTTGATGCCCTTCGGGTTGCCTTTCTTCACGAGGAAGACGATGGTCGAAGTATACGGGGAGCTGTTGTTCTTCAGCTTCTTCTGCCAATCCGCTTGAATCAGTCCCGCTTGCTGAATTGCGTCGATGTCGTAGGCCAGCGCAAGCGTCACCACATCCGCTTCCAGCCCGTCGACGACCGAGCGTCCCTGCTTGCCGGAGCCGCCGTGCGACTGCTTGAAGGTGACGTCCTGTCCTTTCGTCTTCTTCCAATAGGCGGCAAACGCTTTATTGTAGCTTTGATATAGCTCGCGCGTCGGGTCGTACGAGACGTTAAGCAGTTCGATCGGCTTTACCGCCGATGCCGCAGGCTTCGTACCGTCGCCAGGAGCCGGGGCAGTTCCGCCCGAATCCGATTTGGCGCCGCCGCAAGCCGTCAGCCCGACGAGCGATATCGTAAGTACGCTGTATATTGACCATTTACCGAACAACCGTAGCACGTTATTTGTGTGTGCGCGCATAACCTTTTCTCTCCCCATTTATCAATTCTGCTTATAATTTCCGTTTATCGGATCGGATGGGCGGGTCAATCGCCCACAGCTCATTATATGGCGTTCCGGTTGTCCGGTGACTAACTAATAATTCCGATAAACTTACTTAGTTATGTCAGTATATTAGCATCGGACCTGTGTCCTGTCAATCGATTTTTTTGGGATTTTTTCACTATTTAGTCATAAAAAAAGAGGAGCCAGTCGCTCCCCTTTTCGCGTTGAATTTTCAAATTTTAGAATCGTCCTTATGCCACGACTTTACGGCCGCAATGCCTTGACAAACAACACGCGGTCATGCCCTTTTCCGTCATAATTGGCCGTCACCTGCACCCCGTCTACTTCGCCGGTTCCCTGATCAATCCGGAAGCCCATGCGGGTGTGAAAGGCAATGGATGTTTTGTTAACCGGCGAGGTGATGCAGCGCACGATTTCGCACCCCTTCTCGCGAACCTTATCGAAGAACATCTCGTACAGGCGCTTGGCTACGCCGTCTTTCCGATGCTCCGGATGCACGCCGATAAAGTGGATATAGGCCTGCTCCGGGTACGTCTGGGAGACAAAGCCGATCAAAAAGCCGACGATTTGGCCGTCTTGTTCTGCTATATAGCTTGTATCTTGAAAATGCTGAAAAAACAGCTTCGGCAGCATGTCGGCCATCGGCCGGCCGCCCCACCAATCGTCGATCACGGAGATCACAGGTATGTAATCGGATTCGAGCACATGCCGGAAATGCATAGACAACTCACTCTCCATTTCTTTACTCTTCAAACAAAAGACAGCGCCCCTTCGCGGGTACACTGTCTTCCATGTTGGCAGCCTGGCTGTATTAATGCTTTTCCGTTCCTGTCTCGCGGGATTCCACGGGCGCACAGTCTCCGCAGTAGCCCAAAATTTCAAACCGGTGATTGACGATTTGAAAATCGGACGGCAGATTGTCGATCTGCTTCATCGGGCAAAATTCGAAAGGCACCGTTTTCTCGCAGTTCAAGCAAATAAGATGATGATGATGATGCGACTGGCAGCGGGCGCGGAACTTCAGTCCGTCGTTTAAGTAAATTTGTTCCAGAACGCCCATCTCGCTCAGCAGGCGCAGGTTGCGGTACACCGTATCGAAGCTGACACCGGGATAAGGCTGCTTCATATAATCATAAACGTCCTTCGGGGACAAATAGCCGGTCGATTCGGCGAACAAGGCGGCAAGGCTCTTCCGTTGGTCGGTGATGCGCCAGCCTTTGGCCGACATGGCCTTCAAAATATCTTGAACGGTCGACTGAACCTCATGCTCGTGATTTCCCATACCTACCTCTTCCCTATGAATACGCTATCGGATACTACTAATAATGCCTGAATCCGTAGCGGGAGTCAAGGTTACCGGCCTTCCAGAGCCGCCAGCTCGGCCTTCAGAAAGGACCGGTCAAAGTGCTCGCCGATAAACACCGCTACGCTGGGCAGCTCTTCCTTCGGCGCTATTTTCACGAAATCCATCTCGCGGTACGCGTATTGGAACAAAAACGGACTAACCGTATCGGTGAACCGCAAAATGCCTTTGGCCCGGTAAATTTCCTGCGGGAGCCGTCCGATCAGCGCTTCAAACTGCTCGCTGTCCACCGGCCGCGCGAAATAATGCGTGTAGACCATCACATGCTCGTGGCTGTGATGATGCGCATCGCTTCCATGCTCGTAGTCATGATCATGACCTCCGGTTGCGCAGGCTCCGCCCTCCGCATGCTCATGTCCGCAGCCGCAAGCGGAAGCCGCTTGGTGCCGCTCCGCTACGCCGCCTTCGAGGCGTTCGAACAAGGACAGCTCGATCTCGCAGCGCACGGTCGGCAGGATCGAGGCTGTGGGATTCAGCTCCCGGATCAGCATATCCAGACGTACAAGCTCCGCTGGAGGCACAAGATCCGTCTTGTTGAGCAAAATATGCGTCGCACAGCGGATCTGATCCTGCATGAGCCGGTACGTCTTGCCCTTCGGGCTATGCGAGCGCTCGCTGAGCTGCGCCGCATCGACGACCGTAATGACCGACTTCAGCTCCACCTTCGTAAGGAGGGAAGCATCCGTTACGCCGTCCAGCATCTCGATCGGGTTGGCCGCTCCCGTGCATTCCACGAACACGACGTCCGGCTGGTGCTCCTCGATCAGCTGCTTCAGCTCCATCCCCAGATCGCCGCGAATCGTACAGCAGATGCAGCCGCCGAGCATTTCGGTCATCGGCACGTCCTCGTCCACAAGCATCCCGTCCAGATTCACGTCGCCCAGCTCGTTCATCAGAACGGCGGGCTTTCTGCCGCTCAGCTTGTAATAATCCAGCGCCCGGGTCAGCAGCGTCGTCTTCCCACTGCCCAAAAATCCGGTCAAAATATGAACCGGAACCAATCGTTCTTCCTTCAAGTCACTACACCGCTTTCCATTTATGTTCGCTAGTCAGGCGTTGCCTGTCTTTTTTTCAAATTTTACTCCGTCCGATGACCCTTGTCAATTAATCGTAATTTTTATCATTAAAGACCAGCTGGTCATGTTACTTCAACAATTCGAGGATCGTCGCGATAAAATGGTCCGCAACCGAACGTTCGGGACGGGATTTCATCAGCACGGTAAGTCCGATGACCGACACGAGCATGGTGTGGGCCAACGCCTTGGCGCTGCCGACTTGCTTCAGCTCTCCCGACCGTAGGCCGCGTTCGATCGTTTCTTGAAACAGCGCAGCCAGATACATCTGATGCTCTCTGGTGAGAACCTCGAACTTCGCATCATGCGGCGCAAGCTCCACCATAACGTTGATGCAGAAGCATCCCTTGTTGGGCCCTTCCTCGTCCACTTCCGCCGCAATCCCTTCAAAATAGGACCGGAACGCTTCCTTGACGGAAGAAGCGTTTTGCAGCTTGGACCGGACGTAGGAGGAATGAGCGTGCGTATATTTGCGCAGCGCAGCTTCAAACAGCTCCTTCTTGTCTCCGAAGGCCGCATAAAGGCTTGGGCGCTGTATACCCATTCCGGACGTGAGATCGCTTAAAGAAGTCGCTTCATACCCCTTCTCCCAAAATAGCCGCATCGCCGCATCCAAAGCCTTGTCTTCGTCAAACGCCCTTGGTCGTACCATAGAATAGCCTCATTTCATATCGATTAGTATACTATGATTTTAGGCCTTGAAGCTGCCATTGTCAAATCCCTCCCGGCGTTCCGCAGACGTGTCTTGTTGGAGCTTCAGCCCATTTCCCCGCCAATCGCCCTCTTGACAGTAGGCTTGCGTGAGAGTTATATTTACGAAGCTAATTACATACCAATCGGTATAATATACTTTTTGGTACACAATATTTTTACTTGTCAGGAGGTAAAGACGATGGATAGGCTTGAAAAAAAGGCGGGCGTTCTTGCCGGTGAGCGCGGCGAGGCAAAAGCGGAGGTGCCGCAAGGACCTTTAGCGGCAGAGGAATCGGCTTCCACGCCAGCGATGTCCCGTTCCGTCGCGCTGTTATTTGCCGTCGCCTGCGGGCTTGCTGTCGCTAACATCTACTATGCGCAGCCGCTGCTCGACGCGATGGCAAGCGAGCTCGGCATTGACCGCGCGGCCGTCGGCATTGTCATCACGGCCACTCAGATCTTCTATGCGCTGGGACTGCTCATGCTTGTCCCGCTCGGCGATCTGATGAACCGACGCAAGCTGATCGTCGGCCAAATGCTGTTGTCCGTCTTGGCGCTTATCGCAGTCGGTACTGCCTCCACCGCCGCCGTGCTGCTCGCGGCCATGGGTGCGGTCGGCCTGCTGGCCGTCGTCACGCAGGCGCTTGTGGCCTACGCTTCGACGTTGGCTGCGCCCGCCGAGCGGGGCCGGATTGTCGGCTTCGTAACGAGCGGTGTCGTAATCGGCATTCTGCTTGCCCGAACCGTCGCCGGGACGCTGACCGATCTTGCAGGCTGGCGTTCGGTATATTTTGTCTCCGCCGGATTGACGGTGCTCATGGCCGGGCTGCTGTTCCGAGTACTGCCGCGCGAAGATCACGGGAAGGTGCCGATGACGTATCCGCAGCTGCTGCGCTCCGTATTCGCTTTATTCGTGCAGGAGCCGGTGCTGCGCATCCGTGGTATCCTCGCGCTGCTTATTTTCGCCTCGTTCAGCGTGCTGTGGACCTCGCTTGTGCTGCCGCTCAGCTCGCCGCCGCTGTCGCTTTCCCATACCGCGATCGGGTCATTCGGTCTCGTGGGCGTAGCGGGAGCGTTGGCGGCGGCGCGTGCGGGACGGCTCGCAGACCGCGGCTTGGGTCAGCGGACCACCGGTGTCGCGTTAACTCTGCTGCTGGTTTCGTGGCTGCCGATCCGTATGGCCGAAAGCTCCCTATGGGCCCTGATCGCCGGAGTCGTTCTCCTCGACCTCGCGGTGCAAGCCGTGCACGTCACCAATCAGAGCATGATTTACAACGTGCGCCCGGAAGCCCGAAGCCGTCTCGCCGGGGCGTACATGATCTTCTATTCGATCGGCAGCGCCGTCGGCTCGATTTCCTCGACGCTCATGTACGCGCGGGCCGGTTGGACCGGCGTCTGTCTGCTGGGCGCCGCCATAAGCGGTCTCGCGCTGCTGTTCTGGGGGCTGACCCGGCGCTTGACGCCGGCATGAACTTGGACAATACCCCGTTTCTTCGGTAGTCCACTCCTTTTTTTTGAAGACTCATATGAATATATGGAGTCCATCGAAAAGGAGGTTGGGCCTATGCGTAATAAATGGAAAAAGCCAGCGTTCATTCTAGGTATTCTTGGTGGCGCGAAGCTTGCCTTGGGCAGCTTCGGATACGACATCCCCGATAATCTCATTAACGAAATCGCCAATGGAGTCAGCGCCATTCTCGTTCTCGCCGGAATTATTATTGACCATGGCAAGCCGAAAGACGGCACTGTGTAACCTCATCCGATCTCTGCGGACTTAACGCCCTCGCTTGCGAGAGGCGTTACTTTTTTGGGCTGTGCGATGAAATACTTGCATGGCAGTAACAAATCATCCTTTTGGCAAATTTTTCGGCTAACGGGCTCATATAAATAATTTGAAAGCTTTGGAAGCATACGGCCGTTGAATAGCGGCAAAAGGATTGCGTTGCGTAAGCTCCCGGACTTCAAATTTGAATCCGCGGAGCATGGAGCGTACTATGGAAGGAAACGAATCGATAAGAAGAAATCCATTAAGCGGTTACCGCTTGCAGTAAGGAAAGCGAGGGATGCGCATGTCCGTCCGAACCCCGGGTCGGCCTACGATTCAAATCGATCCGACCTTTGCTTATTATCTCGACCGTTCCCCCGAAAGCGTCGCCTCCGAGCTGGAACTCGCCGGATTCCGTACCGTGCGCTATTTTGTGACGGATGAAACCCGGGTGAACGGCAGGCTCGTAGCGGCGCTTCGCGAGCGCGGCATGGACGTCTGGGCAATGGTGATCGGCAACGGGACGTTCACGACCGAAAATTTGCCTCCGGATTGGCCGGAGTGGCAAATGACGCTGCTGAAGCCGGTTAACGACGGGTTTACCCGGCTCTCCCCTTTCAGCCACCGCTATGTGACATGGAAAAAAGCGGCGGCCGCCCATCTCGTCCGCACGCACCCGTTTACGGGCTTTGAAGTGGCCGAGCCGTATTTTCCCGAATGGAACGGACTGGCAAGCGGCGTGTATGGCGATGTCGGCCCGTATGCCCGGGCGGCGTTCAAGCAGTTCAGCGGCAGCGACATGCCGGAATTTCGTTACTCCTCCTCACCACTGTATTACAAAAAGGATCGCGGCCGTTACTTGCTGTGGATCGAGTTTCGGGTACAGGCGGTGAACGGGTTTCTGAACGAGCTGATCAACGGCGCCGGGGGGGTCCGCGAAGCGAGACCCGATATCAAAATCGCAACGTGGTCCCTTGCGGTCGACGCCGGTCAGGATCCTGTCGGAGCGCTTCGCGAATACCAGGGCATGGATGCCGTCGAAATGATCCGGACGGTCCGCCCGGACGCCCACATGCTTCAGACCCATTGGCCCGATTGGATGCGCGTGCATCTGCCGCCCGACTACATAAGACATTATCGCCCCTTCGTGGAAAGCATCCGAACCGTTCATCCAGACATTCCGCTCGGCATCCAGACGGATATCGGCTCGCAGACCCGGATGCGGCGCAGCCGGAAGTGGATTCGTGAATTCGCCAAATCGGCGGGCGAGCTCGGCTACCGGTTCTGGACGGCCTACGAGTATTCCATCGGCCTGCCGATGTACCGGGAACCGCCCCGGGTGCTGCGGGCCCACCGTCCGGACCGCCAGCTCGTCGTGCTGGAATTCTGCAAGCGTATCGATGCCGAATCCGCCGCAGCCCCTTCGCATTATCGCTGCGTCGCCGGCGGACAGCCGCTGGAGCTTGCGATTCGTGTCATTCAAGTAGATGGCAACGTCGTTGTTTTGCAAGCGGATTTTCCCCGCGTGTCGTTCGAGCTGTTCGCAGAAGGAATCCGCGATACTCCCGGATTGCTGCTTATTCCCAACGAGCGGGGGAACGAATCGCCCAGCGGCTTTCCGGTACGGATTACGGGCTGGTACTAAGAGTTGGTCATTTCTCCGGTCGTGGGTTATAATGGAAGAAATCCATCAACCGACGGGAGATGAATGCAAGTTGACTTTATCGTCCTGGAAAGAAGAGCGGGCCAACGCCATCAGCCACGGCATCGGCGCCGCGCTCAGCATCGCGGCTCTTGTGCTGCTGCTGCTTCATTCGATGAAGAACGGCACGGTCTGGCATATCGTCAGCTTCACCGTATTCGGCGTCTCGCTCATTCTGCTGTACGTCTGCTCCACCTTGCTGCATAGCGCCCGCAAGGAGCGCTGGATCGATCTGTTCGAAATTATGGACCATTCGGCCATCTACGTACTCATCGCCGGCACTTATACTCCATTTTTGCTCGTCACGATTCGCGGCCCTTTGGGGTGGAGCTTGTTCGGCGTCGTGTGGGGTCTAGCGCTGCTGGGCATTGTGTTCAAACTATTTTTCGTCAAGCGGTTTAATGTCCTCTCGACGCTGTTCTATATCGCGATGGGCTGGATGGTCATGTTCGCGTTCCGTCCGCTGCAAGAGCAGCTTCCCGCAGCCGGAATCGGCTGGCTCGTCGCCGGAGGCCTGTTGTACACAGTCGGCACGATCTTTTATTTATGGCGCAAGCTCCCTTACGCTCACACCGTGTGGCACGTATTCGTGCTGGGAGGAAGCATCTGCCACTTTTGCTCCGTCTACTTCTATGTGCTGCCTTGGTAATATCGGCCGAGCGCGCTACAACGGCAAAAAAGCTTTCACGCAGACGCTGCGTTGAAAGCTTTTTTTTGTAATGACAGGTTATTTGCGGAGACGCTTGAACCGGTAATACAGGAAGCAGCCAAGGCAAAAACCGCATAGAGCCGCGAGCGCGGCAAGCGCCACGATGCCAGCGAGGACGTATCCGAGCCAGCCGCCCGGATTCACCCAGAACGCAAGCAGCGACAAGGTAAGAAGCACGACGGTTATCGCGTTGTTGAACCTCAGCAGCTCCCGTGATTCGGTGCGGGCTCCTGCTACACGGCTGCGAAGCAGCGGGGCGGCGAGCTGCACGATCAAGTTGGCGCGAATGCCCTGCCATAAGCCAAGCACTTGAATCGCCCATAAGGCGGCAATCAGTGCCGGCTGGCGCAGCACTACCGCAAGCGCAACCAGCAGGACAATGCCGGCCTGGTTCGCGCGGACGTACGGAATGGGAATTTCTCTCATAAGTGCTCGATTCACCCCACGATAAAAATAGCTTTATTCGGTCGGGAGCCTGCCTGTCCGGCGTATGCTGGCCGCTGCAAGACTCCTAAGAGGACACCGGCTCCAGCCTAAGCTGTCCCGTGTTCGGGTCCTGCAGCACGAGCCGCCCTTCGACCGGCCGTCCCTGCTCGTCGACCAGCCTCATCAGCGCGGTGCGCCCGTGTTTCAACAGGTACGCGATGGCGGCGTCCGTCAGCGAAGCTCCGAAGCTGTCCTTCCAGATCACGAAGGTACAGCCGGTTTTGTACGCGCTGCAGCCGTAGCCGCGCTTGCCGCGGATGATGCTGCCGCGGCAGCCCGCGCGCGGGCACGCGCCCAGCGCC
>NZ_BIMB01000020.1 GCF_004000865.1 Paenibacillus elgii NBRC 100335
CGCCATTAGCGCAGGTGGTGGGAGTGTTCAATCAGATGTATTATCAGGATCACCAGATATTTATCCTTATTTTGTTGATGTGAAGTACATTGAAAGAATCAATGGTTTCCGTGGTTTTGATTTTTTCATCACACTTGATGTGCGACCAACAGTTGGCCCCCATATCCCTGTAGGTGAGGATGTCTTTACATATAGGGTTTCGGCTGCTGGAGTTGAGCTAAAAAATTTTGAACATGTTAGAGGACCGAATAAGGATGACTTCCCACCAAATTACAAAGATCTTTTAAAGTAGCGGCAGCTTGCATTTAAAGCTGCCGTTTTCTCAAACTAACGGGCAGTTTTTGCGACAAAACACAACATGCACAACATAAAGCAAACACTAGCCCTCAACAGTGCGGTTCCTCTTAGGCCGTGTCTTTTGCATTTATTCCCTCCATGACGAACGGGAAAATATATTTTACCCGGGTAATATTGATTGTTTATTTTTATCCGGGTATAATTGGAGAGGTAATCAGAGAGGAGGTCAGCATGAGTAATGCCCTTACGCGCTTTTACTGCACGGCATTTTTGGGTGTGGGAGTCGTCGCCAGTGGTTCGTTACAGCACGTTGTTACTACAGTGAAGGAAGCTCTGGATGACAGAGACCTTACACAGTTGCTTTTATTTGACGATTCCACGGGGAAGCCAGTAGATGTTGATTTTCGTGGGAAGACAGATGATGTGCTCAAACGATTAGGAGAACAGTTTGGTGACTTACCCGGTACGGAAGTGAATCACCAGCCTACACGGCGGGTCGGTCGACCCAAGCTGGGGGTTGTTTCCGGTGAGGTTACGTTATTGCCACGGCATTGGGAATGGCTCAAGAGTCAACCTGGAGGGGCGTCGGTAACATTACGAAAACTCATTGATGAGGCTCGCCGTGCTGGAGAAAAACAGAGCAATATCCGAGAGTCACAAGAAGCAACCTATAACTTTATGACAGCTATGGCCGGGAACTTCCATCAATACGAAGAAGCTCTGCGGGCACTGTATGCTGGTGATTTGGATCGTTTTTACCACTTCATCGATGACTGGGCACCTGATATCAGAAACCATGTCAAAAGATTAGCCGCTAATGCATTCCCTGAAGAGAACTTATGAATGAAGGCATTTGGAGGGTAAAGAATAAAAAAAGGAACTACGAAAGGAGCCGCTATGACAGAGTTTGAATCTATTCGTTACATCGAACCAACGCAACGCGCTGGCATGAGGTTCATGCAACGAGGCATTGAGGGCAGCATCGTCATGTTGAACCTGCTGCGTTTTCGTGATATTGCCGATTACACAGCCAATCCTGAACTAACACCGGAGGACCCAATCAGCGGTGCCGAAGCTTTCAACCGCTATATTGAGCACACCCTCCCATTTCTCCGTGAAAGCGGAGGTGAAATCATGTTTCTTGGCGATGGCGGAGAGTTTCTTATCGGACCCGAAGACGAAAGATGGGATCTTGTTATGCTGATCCGCCAGAGCAGCGCACAGTCGTTTCTTGCTTTTTCAAGTCATCAAGACTACCTGGCCGGTATCGGGCATCGGACTGCAGCGATCGAAGATTCACGCCTTCTGCCTATGGCAGAACTTCCGATACCGAATTAATTGGGGGAGAACAAGATCATGAACATTCTGAAAGTCAACGGCGTTGATTTGGCCTATGACAGTTTCGGTAACGAAAATGACGAGGCCATTATCCTAATAGCCGGGCTTGGAACCCAGATGATCCGATGGACGGTTCCGTTTTGTCGGATATTAGCAGCGCGGGGCTTTCGCGTAATCCGCTTTGACAATCGCGACGTAGGTTGCTCGACACACTTTAGCCATTATCGGGCGCTGGATTTTGACGCACTGGCGACTGCTCTCATGTCAGGAGAGCGACCGGACATCCCTTACACTCTCGATGACATGTCCAACGACGCTATCGGACTGCTCGACGCCCTTTCAATTGACCGGGCACATTTCGTTGGCAGGTCGATGGGCGGAATGATCGCCCAGATTGCAGCCAGTGAGTACCCTGAACGGGTTTTATCACTCACCTCCATTATGTCTAGTTCCGGTAATCCCACCCTTCCGCAAGCTTCCCCGGATGTCATGGCGATGATGACTAAACCGGCGCCGAACCCCTTTGAGGATGAAGCAGGATTTTTGGCGCACAGCCTCTCTTTTGCCAAACGCATCGCCGGCACTGGCTATCCGTTTGAAGAAGACGCTTATCGGGCACTCATTCTGGAGGAAGTCCGGCGAGCCTACGATCCAGGCAGTGTCGGACGACAAATTGCCGCGATCGCTGTCTCCGGTGACCGTCGTCCGCGGCTGGCGACCATAAAAGTACCAGCACTTGTCATTCATGGGGTGGACGATCCCCTGTTCGTCCCGGCGTGTGGCGAGGACACGGCTTCTGCCATCCCGGGCGCCGAGCTAATGTTGGTTGACGGCATGGGACACGACCTGCCGCACCAACTGTACAAAGTAACCGCTGATGGCATAGAGCGAACGGCTCGTCGCAATTGACACGCGCTTCCTGAATAGCAACCAGCCGGAGTCCCCCGGGCCCAATGGGACGAGTAGGCCCAGGGCGCAGCGCTGATCAATCTGCACCCTTGGCGCATACGACCCGGGTGGAAGCGGCGGTGCTCTTGGAACGGTTGTTAAAGCAGCTCCATTTGAACGTATATGTGGAAACGATCGAATAAGCGCCGGTTTCATGATAACATCGTGAGCCGGCGCTTTTTTTGTGGGGATTTTTCCAAACAAAGACGATGGTCAGATTCAGAAACGAATTATTCAAGTAACGGGTACGATAGTGCAAAAGACCAGGAAGTAGACCGGCGCGGCAACGATGAAGAAATGATTAGCTTCCTGGTGGATAAAGGCAGACACTTCAAAAAACCTCTTATCGGGAATGCTACTGAGTTATTCTTGGATCAATTTCCGGCGGCCGTGAATTTCTTATCAGTAAATGCCCGAAGCATAACTGCTTAAAGCCATCGCTTCTTGAGCCAGACGCAGTAGACGACGTAGACGGACGCCAAAAAAAGGATATATACGCCGACGGACAAAACGAGCTTGCTTGTGCCAGCAAACAGGTTGCTGCCGATGAACGCAAACAGGAGCATAGCAGGAATTTTGCCCAATGCGGACGCAACGGCGAATGTAACGACCGGAATGGAAGTAATCGCAGGAATGACATTAACGACAGCCTGAGGGATAACCGGGATCAGTCGAGCCAATAAAATAGTCAGGAACGGATTTTTTTCAATCGCGGCTTGGAGCTTTTCCAGCTTCTCGTACTTGGACAAGTAAGCACGGCCCTGCTTTTGAAACAAGTAGCGTGCCAGGCAAAAAACAATGACAGACGCGACGGAAGCAGCTGTCCAACTGATCAAAGCGCCCAGCAAAGGACCGTACATAAACCCTAGCAAGCCGATAACTATTTTGTAGGGGATGACCGGTACGATAATAAAACCGAGCGCAGCCGCAAAAATAAGCAGAACGGGCGCATCCCCATACTGCATCCAATGCAAAATTTCATCCTTGAATACATAGACAATGAGTATGAGCACGAGATACATGCCGATGGTGTACCATTTCTTCATTTGGTAGGGTGTCTCCCTTTGTCTGAGTCTTTACTTCTGGCCGTGTCGATCATACTTAGTGTAACACACATGCATTCTTCATTGGTGTTCATTGTCCGCTTGACGAGCTCGAGCGAAGAGATAGACCTATATGGTTAATCAAAGCAACAAGTGGCAGTCTAGGAATTGTTTTTTTTCTACATTCCCCCTTCAGGGGGGGATGTTTTTTTTCTAAGGACGTTTTCGGTAGCTTCGACGCTGCGGCTATGCGAAATGGATGTAAACTTTTGTGTACGGCTTCCGGGCTTTCGCCCACATACACTAATACTAATCTTTGCGCGAAGACTTCCGAGACCGTTGATCGGCAAACACCTTAGGGGGTGGCTGGAATGCCCGGATTGTTCAGTGCCGTAGCTTTATTTATTAAACAGCTTACTTTGCTCGCCTACGTAAAAAACAACGCGTTTCCCCAGTCCTTAGCGGAGGATGAAGAAGACAAACATTTGAAGCTGGTGGCCCAAGGCAATCAACACTCGCGCAAATGGCGGGGAAGAGCGGACACAACGGGAAATTGCGAAGGAGCTAGGTATCTCACGGTCCTACGTATACGGGATCGAGAAGGGGCGCTCATGAAGCTGTATCATGAGTTTCATAAGGCGAAGCGGTAAATCATTTCAAGTTACTGAGGCAGCTTGCCGGTGTAGGCAAGTCTGCCTCAGAGGGATTGTTCAATGTGTAATTATTTTCAAATGATTTTTTCTGATACAAGTTTTTCCTCTTACGTGAATTTATTTGCCATGTGGGTACGAAGTCTTTTATTATTTTAGGTATAAGTATTACAATAGAATTTGGAGGAGAACTTATAAGTTGCGACTAAAACTCATTATATTATTTATAGTATTTCTATTGTTGCCTGCCTTAATATTCTCGAAAGTTTGGTTTGATAGAACTACGGAGACAATAAAAGAAACGACAAGGCAATTTAACGAACAACTTGTGCGCCAGTTAAATTATCAACTTAACGATTACTTTAAAGACTTGGAACGTTCTACTTTACCTTTAATTGCACACCCATTAATAAAACAATTTATGCTTCTTCATGAGGACGATTCATATGAGAGGTTTTTAATTACTAGAAATATAGAGAGTGACCTATTGAGGCCAGCTGTATTTGGTAGACCTGATATATTCTCCATGACAATCTATTCATCTAACGGAATACAAGTGTCCAATCAGGGTGCCTCATTAAGTAATGATGACGTTCAATCTTACATGAAAAATACTGATTACGATAATTTTAATGTAATGGGAATACGTTGGGTTAATGGTAACCCAATATTAACAGTTACCAGAAAATTCAAAGACACAACAACCTATCGTACTTCTGGATTATTAGTAATAAATATTCGACTTAACGAGATTTGGAACATTGTCAGTCAAATCCAGATCAGCTCAAAAGGGAGCCTATGGATAATAGACCAAAACGACCGAGTTTTATACAATTCACAAAATAATCTTGCGAAATTAGGCACAATTGTACCAAGCTGGTTTAAAATGGGCCAACGTGCAGGAAGTATGAATAATTATTTCATACATCAAGAAAATGATGTCTCAGAAATAGTTAATTACAATATATCAGACGCTACGGGATGGACTATAATCTCCGAATTCCCATTTGCTGAACTAAATAAAGACTTAATCAAATTGCGTGATTATTCAATATGGACTTTTGTACTAATTACTCTTGTTGCCGTTTTAATAATCGGCGGGTATACCATTTACATCACAAATTCATTAAATGTATTGGAACGTTTAATGCGTCAAACACAAAATGGAAATTTTCACGTAAGGGCGCCCATGAAACGCGAAAGAGAACTTAATAATCTATTTATAGGATTCAATAATATGATAAATGAGTTAAAACGCCTTATTGTTGAGGTTCATGCATCACAATTACGAGAAAAGGATCTAGTATTGCAACAAAAAGAATCAAGTTTACGGGCTCTCCAATCCCAAATAAATCCCCACTTTTTATATAATACTCTCGAGATAATCAATTCACATGCTCTTCTTCAGGAAATAAGACCCATTAGTAGAATGGCTACATCTTTAGCTGATATGTTTCGTTATTGTATGAAAGACACTATGAATGTCATTAAATTGGAAGAAGAGTTAAATTACATTCTCACTTATCTTGAAATCCAGAAGGAGCGTTTTCCTCAAATGGAATGTGAAATTAGGTGTGGAAAAGAATTATCAAACCAGATTCTAATTGCCCGCCTCTCTCTTCAACCACTAATTGAAAATTGTTTTTTACATGGTTATGAAGATCACATGCTAATGCCGACTTTTATTGGTATAACAGGGGAGTATCAAAAGAGTGATTTTATTATAACGGTCTCAGATCATGGCAAAGGAATGCCTCAAGATATAAAGGATAAATTTAACAATATCTTTACTAATACTGACGCAAAGGGAATTAATAATGATAATTATAATAATGGGGTGGATGGCCACATTGGATTAATAAATGTTCACGCTCGAATTAGATTACTTTTTGGTTATCCATATGGACTTAGTATTGTTAAATCAGATGAAAATGGTACTGATGTTCAACTAAAAGTTCCAGTAAACTCTACAGCAGTAGGGGAGAGGATTTAACAATGATTACTACATTAATTGTAGAAGATGAGAGTTTAATAAGAAGAAGCCTTGTTAAACTAGTATCTGACTCTAGTCTTGAATTCAGTGTAATTGGGGAAGCTTCAAATGGTAGTGAAGGACTAGAGCTATGCAAAAGCCTAATGCCACAAGTGGTAATTACTGATATAAAAATGCCCCAATTAAATGGATTGGATCTTATTAAAAATGCCAGACACCTTGGAATACAATGCGAATTTATTATCTTATCAGGATACGGTGATTTTGTTTTTGCACAAGAAGCTATAAGGTATGGGGTTATAGATTATCTTCTTAAACCCATAAAAACTGAGCAACTTTATATGACACTACAAAAAGTTAAGAATAAATTATATGAAAGACAAGTAGACTGGGGAAAGTATGATCAATGGTTAAACTATTCTTCGGACGAAGCAACAAGGTTGTCCAGTTTTATATGGTCGATGAACGAAAACGAAGCCCTACAATTAATTAAAAATTTTAATCAGCAATGGATCTTGGACAAAGAAACGATTGCTCAACAAAGGAACCGGAGTATAGAATTTCTAAGCAGAGTTAATGTTCAACTTCAGAGTTATAGCAAAATCCAAATCCCTGAAGTTGATAAACAAAAAATTCATAACTTAATTACGTCAGTTTCGGACTTAAAAACGTATAATACAAACTATATATCAACACTAATTACGGTTATACGGGAAAATCGGAATTTTAGTGCTCATCAAAATATTAAACGAACTATTAAATATATAGAAAATAATTATAAAGACAATGAATTGTCACAACAGGCTGTTGCAGAATATGTCAATCTCTCTGTTCCATACTTAAGCCTAATATTTAAACAAAATGTTGGAATCTCATTTTCGCAGTATTTGATTCAATACCGAATGGAAATTGCTAAACAACTATTGACTGATCCTGACCGTAAAGCGTATGACATCCCCGAACTCATTGGATATACGGATTATGCCCACTTTACTAAGTCTTTTAAAAAGGTTTATGGAGTGACACCAAGAGAATACCGAAAATCACTTGGATTTGCAAACAGTTAAGCAGGTTCTCGTACCACGAAAGAGCGGTCCGTCCTCAACAGAGGGCGGGCTTCTTCTATTTTATCACAGATTTAGAGGAACTTTGCAAGACGATGGCAAGCAGTTGCCCAACTAGCTGAAACAGACAGCAGCAAACGGCGTTAACAAGTTAAGTCGTATTCCGGCAGCGCTGGCATCTGCCTATGTATTTGACGTTAGGGACGTCACGTATTATGTTATTTATCATTACATGAAAATATCGCTTACATTTTCTATAAAGCGATTGCAATTTTTGAAATATTAACAAGTCTTAAAAAAACACATTTTTTTAAAGAATATCCATGTACGTTATTAATGCATTCTCATATTATTAAGTTATAAAACATCACATTTGGAGGCTCCTATGAAAACTGACACTCGGCCTTTAACGATCAACTCACTTGAAGCAAAAGGAAAAAGTCGAACGTCGTACTTTTATAAGTATTGGCAGTTATATTGTATGGTTGCGCCCGGAGTCTTGTTTTTCTTGCTTTTCAAATACGTCCCAATAATGGGGAGTGTAATTGCATTTCAGGATTATAATATTTATAAAGGAATTACTGGTAGTGAATTTGTTGGGTTTAAACATTTTTTGACTTTGTTCACTTATCCTGAGTTTACAAGAATACTCTCAAATACCATTCTCATTAGTATATACCAATTAATATTTGGCTTCCCTGCGCCGATTATACTGGCATTACTATTAAATGAAGTTAGAAAAATGTGGTTTAAAAGAACTGTCCAGACAATTGTATACCTGCCACACTTCTTGTCATGGGTTATTGTTGGAGGGTTAGTAATAAACGTTTTATCACCTAATTATGGAATCATAAATGATTTGCTAGAGTATCTTGGTTTCACTCGAATATTCTTTATGCAACAACCTGAATATTTCCGTTCAATAGTTGTTGCATCGGGCATATGGAAAGAAGTGGGCTGGAATACAATTATTTATCTTGCTGCACTTGCTAGTATAAATCCTGAATTGTACGAGGCGGCCGATGTAGATGGAGCTGGGCGACTTAGGAAAATTGTTAGCATAACAATCCCTTCGTTATTACCTACTATTATGATTTTATTTTTATTAAGAATTGGCAATCTTCTAGAATTAGGGTTTGAGCAGATCTATATGCTACTTAATCCACTTGTAGCTGAAAAAGGACAAATTCTAGATACTTATATTTATTCAATAGGTTTATTAGGTGGGCAGTTTAGTTATACAACGGCAATAGGTATATTTAAATCTGTAGTTGGTTTGATTCTTATCTTAGGATTTAATCAAATAAGTAAAAGAGTTACTGGACAGACTTTGTATTAAAAGGAGTGAGAACATGAACAAAAAAATAAGGTTGTCCCCAACATTCAACGCGATCTTACTAGTGGGTATCAGTCTGCTAATGCTGATTCCTTTCTTGAATATCTTAGCAGGTTCTTTTAGTAACGGCCAAGCTATTCTTCAAGGTAAGGTCACTATTTTCCCTGTAAAGTTCACACTTGATAATTATATTGCTGTATTGAAAAATGTTGCAATATGGAAAGCGTTTGCAATTACGGTATGGACAACAGTCTTTGGTACCTTTATGAGTCTACTTTTTACCTCTACTATGGGTTATAGCCTATCGAAGTCCCATCTAAAGGGGCGAAATATAATTATCATTATGGTTATTATTACTATGATTTTTCCGGCACCTTTGATCCCAACCTACTTAGTTGTTAAAGCCTATGGGATGCTAGATTCACTCAGCGCATTAATACTTCCTAGTTTAATAAGTGCATTTAATTTGGTAATCATGATCTCTTTTTTCAAAGGTATTCCGCAAGGACTTACTGAAGCAGCAACAATAGATGGATGTGATGAGTTTAGAACTTACTGGAAAATTATTCTTCCAGTTTCACTTCCTTCTTTAACAACTGTTGGTCTGTTTTACGCAGTCGGGTATTGGAACAGTTATATGAGCGCTATTATATATCTAAGAAATCCTAACTTATATACTCTGCAAGTTAAGTTGAGACAACTTATTATAGAAAGTGATGCTGGTAGCAGTGCCTCAGGTATGTTGATGTCTGTTGAGGGCATAAAAATGGCAACTATCATCATTGCAACTGTCCCAATATTATTGATTTATCCCTTAATTCAAAAGCACTTTATACAAGGTGCGATGCTTGGCTCAGTTAAGGGTTAGTCTATAAAATCAAGAAAATGAGAGGGTGTCCAAATGAAAAGCTTAAAAAGATCTGCTGTGATTTTAACGGGTATTACAATTCTATCTGCATGTAGCAACCAGTCCCCAGACAACAAGGGGAAAGCGTTAAAAGACGCAGAGGCTAATAATGTTCAATCTATTAATATTACGATGAGTTCAAGGTCTCTACCTTACGTCGAGAGTTCTCCTAACATTAATGAGGACAAGTATGTTAAGAAGTTGGAGGAACTCTCAAAGACAAATGTAAAAATTGAGTTGATACCACAAACGGATTTTGATCAAAAACTTAATTTGCTGTTAGCAGCAAATGAGAAATTACCTGATCTACTAGAAGTAACTGCTATTAATACCACAATTACTTCAAATGCTATGAAAAACGGAGCCTTTTTGGAACTCAATGATTTAATTGACAAATATGGCCCCAATTTAAAAGCTAATATTCCTAAAGATGTATGGAATTCACCTGCAATTTCTAGTGGGGGTAAAATTTTCGCAATACCATCAATTAATGGAGTAACACACAATCAAGTCGTTTATGTACGTAAAGATTGGCTTGACAAGTTAGGCCTTCAGGTACCGAAGACAATCGAAGAATACATTAATGTATTGAAAGCTTTCCGCGATCAAGATCCGAATGGCAATGGCAAAAAAGATGAAATTCCATTCTCAGCACGTAAAAATTTTAGGTTTGGTGAATTATTCTTCGGGGCATATGATGTAAATCCTGGTGACATTATTCCAGCCGGCGCTTGGAAATACGTCGATGGTAAACTTATACCTAAGTTTATCCTTCCGGAAATGAAGAATGCTCTTAAACTATACCGTACACTTTATCAAGAAAAACTCATAGATAACGAGATGTTTGTTCTTGAAGGTAAAGACTGGGATGCAAAGATTAAAGGTGCAGCACGAGTTGGAATGTGGGTACACGAACCTAATTACCCTGATAAGTGGTTGTCGGAAGTAAAACAAGGAGATCCAAAAGCTGAAATTATTAATATACCAGCTCCCATTGGTCCTGATGGAAAGGGCGGAGGAGAAAGTTTATCTTCAATTCGATCGGCTTTTGCCATTCCGGCATCTAGTAAAAATGCAGTAAATGTAATTAAATTTTTAGATTGGTATTACTCAAAAGAGGCTGACAACTTTTTAACATACGGAATTGAAGGCGAAGATTATACAATTAATAATGGCAAAATCCAATACAACTACCCTACTTCTGTAGATGCGATTAATAAGGAAAATATGCACTTAATGTTCCTCCAAATTACCGGTAGACCTTATGTGTTGAATGAGGAATTCATGAAAGGAAGACCGAATGGCGATTTAATAACAAATGCTTTAAAAGTTGCTAATAGTGAAGGTCGTATGAATGACGCTGTTGATATGCCAGTTCCAAGTGTCATTTCGACAAAGCCTGAGCTTGGTAAAAATGGATTATTTATGGAAGCTGCTGCTAAAATTATTACTGGGAAAGAAGACGTGGACTATTTCGATAAATTTGTTCTTGACTGGAAAGCACGAGGAGGGGATAAGGCTATAGAAGAAGCGACCCAATGGTATAAAGCAAACAAAAAATAACAAAAAATTGTTCCCTGATCTATGAGATCTACTTTCTCTTCATAGGTCAGGGACATAAATTTTGGGGAGGATAAAGTATGAAAGTAGCTGTATTAGGCTGTGGAACAATGGGAATGACTCACATTGAAAACTTTGATAAAATGTCAAGCGTAGAATTAGTTGCGATTTTCGATACAAACGAATTATTAGCTAATCAAGTCGCCGAGCAATATCTAACAACAGCATATACGTCATTTGAGGATATGATGAAAGAAAAAAAACCAGATGTTGTGAGTATCTGCCTTCCTACCAATTTTCACAAGGAGTATGTATTAAAAATCGCCGACAAAGGTAGTCATGTTATTTGTGAAAAGCCGATTGCACCATCAATGGAAGATGCTATTGAAATGGTTAAATATTGTGAAGATAAAGGTGTGCGACTTTTTATCGGACACGTTGTTCGTTTCTTCCCAAATTATGTTGATATCGCTAAAAAAGTTAAAGCAGGTCTAATTGGGGATGTTGGTGTAATCCATACCAAACGTGTCGGATCAAATCCTGCACAAGCAAGGTCTTGGTATAAGGATTCTAGTGGAGGAGTTATCTTAGATCTGATGATCCATGACATTGACTTTTTGTGTGGATTGATGAATGAGGTTACTTCGGTTTATGCTCTTAATAAGGTAGAACAAGGTCACGACTATGCTTTGGTTACTTTACGGTTTGGTAACGGAGCTATAGCTAACTTAGAGGCATATTGGGGTTATCCTGGTCCATTTACTACAGCAGTTGAAATTGCTGGTACAGAAGGAGTTATTCGATATAACAGCAATGAATCAATTTCAATAAAAATAATGAAAGCATTGGATACACTGAATGACCAAGCGAATACCGTTGCTGTCCCGCAAAGTCCTGCTCTCCATAATCCTTACTATTACGAACTTAAACATTTTATTGAATGTATTGAAAATAATGAAGATCCAATTATTTCCGTTCAAGATGCATTAATGGCAGTTAATGTTTCTTTAGCTGCCAAAAAATCAGCTGAAACAGGACTTCCAATTAAAATCGATCCGATAATCCAACTTTAATGAAAAATAATTGAGGTGTTTAAGGATATGAGAAAATTAAAAGTAGGCATGATAAGTTTTGCACATCAACATGCAATAGGTTATTTTAAATCCTTGAGATCGAATTCAAATGTCATTATAACTGCAATATCAGACACAAATTATGAACGGGTAAAAGATTACGTAGAGAATACAGGTATAAAATACTTTAATAATTATAACGAATTGCTTATTACCGATGTAGACGCAGTTGTTATTTGTTCGGAAAATGTGTATCATGCTCAAATCACTATTGACGCTGCACGAGCAGGGAAAAATATATTGTGTGAAAAGCCTCTTGGTATAAGTACAGAAGAAATGAAATTAATGATTGATACGTGTCGTGAACATAACGTTCAATTAATGACAGCTTTTCCTTGTAGATATTTGAGGCCTGTAGTAGAGGCTAAAAAAGCATTAGATCGAGGTGAGATTGGGAATGTAATTGCTATAAAAGGAACAAACCGTGGTACCATGCCGGGAAAATGGTTTATTGATGCTGCTTATTCTGGCGGAGGTGCAATTCTTGACCACACCGTACATTTAATGGATATTTATAATTGGTTTCTTAACAGTAGACCTTTTGAAGTCTACGCTGAAATGGGGACTCTTTTTAACGATATTAAGATCGATGACTCTGGAATGGTTCATGTAAAGTATGAAAATGGTGTAGTGGCAGTCATTGATACAAGTTGGTCAAGACCTAAGTCATTCCCTACTTGGGGGGATGTTACTATTGAGATAATTGGGACAAAAGGTGTTATTTCAATTGATTCTTTTGCTCAAAAAAATGATATATATAGTAATAAGAACACAAGAGCTCAATGGAGTTATTGGGGCGATGACATGGATCAATTACTGATTGATGATTTTGTAAGAGCAATATTGAATAGCACCAATGTTGCCATCAGCGGTCAAGACGGATTAAATTCAACGGCTGTTGCACTTACTGCTTACAAATCTGTAAAAGAGAGCAAACCTGTAAAAATCAATTACTAAATTAAATATGAATTGATTCGGCTCATTGTATGTGTCGAATCAATTTTTGATTTTGAATATCAAGTAAAGTCTGCATTACTACAATAAAATTTTTAAGGCAGATTATATACATGAATATACTATGATTACCTACCACGATCTAATCACATAGTTGGAGATCAACTAAAAACAAAGTAAATTGATAGAGCTCCGTGATTCTATATCAAACAAATGTTCGCATGCGTATGACTTGTTGAGGTAACTTAATATTCAAATTTTTTATATTTCACAATTTTAAATAAGAAAAGAGGTACCAAGAGTGAAAAGTATAATTTGTATGGAACCATACAAGCTAAGAATGATAGAAGAAGAGATACCTGTAAGAAATGAAAATGAAGCTTTGGTAAAGATTCGACGAATCGGTATTTGCGGTACTGATTTACATGCATACAGAGGAAATCAGCCATTTTTTGAATATCCTAGAATTCTTGGACATGAACTATCTGGTGAAATCATGGAAATAGGAAATAATAAGAAAAACTTAAAGGTTGGTGATAGAGTTTCAATAATTCCCTATATTGAATGTGGAAAATGTATGGCATGTAAATTGGGAAAAACTAATTGCTGTGTTGACCTTACACTTTTCGGAGTTCATAGAGATGGGGGAATGAGGGAGTACCTTTGTGTACCCCATGATCATTTACTTTGCACTAATGAAATTTCTCTAGACCAAGCTGCTATCATAGAGTGTTTAGCAATTGGCGCTCACGCCGTAAAGCGTGCAGAGGTCCAAAAAAATGATAACGTTCTAGTTTTTGGAGCAGGGCCGATAGGGCTTGGTGTTATGAAATATGCAAAACTTAAAGGGGCAAATGTAATAGCCGTTGACATTAATGAAAATCGTTTGGAGTTTTGTAAGCGCTGGGGGCCAATTGACTATACGTTAAACGTTAATCAAGATCTCCCCGAAGAGATTTCACGAATTACATCCGGGGACATGGCGTCAATTGTGTTTGACGTAACAGGTAATGCTAAATCAATGGAAAATGCAATGAAGTTCGTAGCTCACGGAGGCAAGCTTGTTTTTGTTGGTTTAGTAAAAGAAAAAATCAGTTTTTATGACCCGGAATTTCACAAGAAAGAAATGACTCTTCTTAGTAGTCGAAATGCTCAGTTGGATGATTTTCAATATGTGATTCATAGTATTCGAGAAGGGTACGTTGATACAGAATCATTTATTACTCATAGGACAGACTTTGATAGTGTTATTACAGAGTATGAGACTTGGTTAAAACCAGATGGTGGGATCATAAAAGCGTTAGTAGAAATAAATTGATGACAATATAGTGATCTCAGCTTGTTTAATTTATATTTAGCAAAAATTATAAGCGTTTATCTGGTTATTATATTATCATTTATAGCAAGCTTAAATTAGGACAGTTCTTTTGAGTCAGGAGACACTCACATCCATTTTTACAATCTAACAGAAGAAAAGCGTCTCCGAATTTTCTCTTGGAGACGCTCGCTTTTCTTACAAACATACTTTGAATAGTCACTGAGTTGTAATTCTTAGTTGTTCTTATTCACTTTATAAACCGTATTTGGATAAGACTTCTTTTTTGAATGCTTCTTTCTTGCTATCCTCGCTGGCATTCCCTGACAAAGTCTTTTCATTGCTACTGAGATTAAAGTTACCTAAATTTTAATAACAAAGTATTCGCCGCTTATTGAATGCTGGGTAGATTTTGTTTAACTCCTTTATATCTTATGATGGTATCCAATAATCTTTTGGACTTTGTTCCATTACTGATTTTTCTCATTATTATGGAGGAACTAAAATGGATTTGATTGATTTGTTACAAAGTAAAAAAGTCGGAGTAAGGAAAATCCCTAAAGGGGGAGAATATCTACGTAATCAGTGGGAATGTAACTTCGCTAATCATCTTAGTCATGAAGATAAGGAAACCATTTATCTTCATGATGCAGGTGGTGCCTGTGGCTATTTATGGCACTTATTTAGTTATCAGAAGAAGGATTGTCTTACAAAGGATGAAGCAGAAACCGCATTTAATAATGTACCAAAGAACTCTTGTTATGTATTTTATCAACACTCAGATTACGCGTTGATTCTCGAAAATGCATCAATGGTAAACGCCGAGGACTTTACTAACGAAACTGATATTTATGTAGTTGATACAGAGTTTAATTGGACTTATGTAAAAACACATGAAACAGGATGGTGTGGTCCATATTTTAGTCGAAAAGACCGTAAGAATTAAAATTTATATGGGGGCGATAGAATAACCTTTCTCCACAAATGTTTAACAAATCGTAAAGAGACATTCTCCCTTCGCGGGGGAATGTCTCTTTTTCTTCGAGCGGATGTAAACTTTTGTGTACAGGCACTTCCGGGCTTTCGCCCACATACACTAATACTAATCTTTGCGCGAAAACTTCTGAGACCGTTGATCGGCAAACACCTTAGGGGGTGGCTGGAATGCCCGGATTGTTCAGTGCCGTAGCTTTATTTATTAAACAGCTTACTTTGCTCGTTTCCTACGTGAAAAACAACGCGTTTCCCCAGCCCTTGGCGGAGGATGAAGAAGACAAACATTTGAAGCTGATGGCTCAAGGCAATCAACACTCGCGCAACGTGCTCATCGAGCATAACCTTCGGCTTGTCGCGCACATCGTCAAGATGATATGAACAAAGTCGAACGTCATAATTACTTCCTTCAGTTTAGAGCCAAAGTAAAACGGATTAGCAAATACCACACCAAAACCTTTGTGGATGAACCGGAAGTATCCTTGACATGAATTAGGGGCCAAAGGGCCTCTTTTTTATTTGCAGAAGCGGGCTTGGGTAAACAAGGGCAACCTGTATTTTTTATCCTAAGAAAACAAAAAACCTCATGGACTTAATCCGTGAGGCGTCTGTATTTCGAAATTAATTGTAATTATTCGTAAATACTATCTGTCGTGGTTCCATCTGGAAAGGCATTAAACACATGTATTTGCGGTTGTTTTTCGCCGTTAAGTTTAGTATATCACAAGTTTATTTTAGCTAACTTTCCGTTTGAGTCCCAAGTTAAGAATAACTGAGCACCAACTTTTCCTACTAATAATCCAGCTTCGTCACCTTGTTCGATACTTGAATAACGGTAATCGCTCGCTGCCTTTACGTCAAAACGCCAATGTTCCCCGCCTTCGTTGTTTTTCTTAACAACTTGTGGGTTTCTTTCGAGTAACTTTTTTAAATCTGATTGAGACAGACGGTAATCCAATTTATATTGAACTTTCCAAATAAATCTTATCAATTCATCTGTTTCTTTTGGATCACTGGCAATGGAGATAACTTGATTTTTCTCATCATACCTAACGCCTAGCCCCATGGATTCAGATACATAACGAACGGGCACATAAGCATGACCATTTACATTCAATATTTGATACTCTTGAGGAAGTGGTTTTATTTGACCGTTTACTTCAAGTTGTACCGGAAAAAGGTATGCTTTTATAAATTCTGATGCATATACGGTTGGATAAGAAAACAGTAAAAGTGCAATTACAGCAAATACAATTGATCTTTTCATATAAATATTGCCTCCCCTATGACCTACGTGTGAATTTTTCAAAAAAAACAAAATATTCCATAATATACATTGACAACTATTATTTACAATGATATTATATAATTACCAAATAAAGGAGGTGATACGATGAAACGGAAATTGATGACTTTAGGTTTAACTGCAATTTTAACAGTTGTTGGTGCGAGTTCTGTATTAGCTGTTCCGGGTTATTCTACTAATATAACTGCATATCAATGGGACAACCGTAAGAATTCGGACAGCATCCAAGGAGCCGATACGTATGGAAAATTCTCACTAGAATCAAAAGGTAACGCTTGGGCTGCATTATATGAAATGTGTCCCAACATAACAAAAGCAGTTGCTTCAGTGGAGACAAACGCCACTCGAAACTATGATTATAAAGAGGTTTATATGAAATCAAGCTGCAAATATTATGCATTTGTAGAAACTCAAAGTTCTAACTCTGCTACTGCCTTTATTCGGAACTTCAATTAATCATTATTAAGAAACAGCGTCTTCTTTAAATTTTGAGAAGACGCTGTTTCTTTTTCAACCTGAATAAGTGCTTTCTCTGTGTAACAAGCCTAATATTTTGATACTCCCCATATATACGACAAAGTATATAATCTGAATAACGAGGTTCAACCTTATAACTTAGAAATCACTCAATCCAAAATTGGACTCAGTAGATGTAAAACCGTATCAGTACAATTTCTAAACTATTAACTTCAGCAAATTTGTGACGCTTGAGTTATCGTCAGTTTGTCGACAACTGAAAATGATTGAACTTCAGAAATTCGCCACAATATGGCTGCTCGCGGTGGAATATTTTTAAGTGTAAAAAATTTTAATTACCGCGTAGAAGCCCGATTTCTTGGAGAGCTATTTATATAATTCATATTGTATGGGGCAGGTAATAATCAAAGAAATGGAGTTACTCAAAAGATGAGATGATAGTGCAGCACATCACATAGAGACATTCTCCCTTCACGGGGGAATGTCTCTTTTCTTCGAGCTGATGTAAACTTTTGTGTACAGGCACTTCCGGGCATTCGCCCACATACACTAATACTAATCTTTGCGCGAAAACTTCTGAGACCGTTGATCGGCAAACACCTTAGGGGGTGGCTGGAATGCCCGGATTGTTCAGTGCCGTAGCTTTATTTATTAAACAGCTTACTTTGCTCGTTTCCTACGTGAAAAACAACGCGTTTCCCCAGCCCTTGGCGGAGGATGAAGAAGACAAACATTTGAAACTGATGGCTCAAGGCAACCAACACTCGCGCAACGTGCTCATCGAGCATAACCTTCGGCTTGTCGCGCACATCGTCAAGAAATTCGACAATACGGGGGAGGATCTGGAGGATTTGATCTCCATCGGTACGATCGGTTTGATCAAAGCGATTGAATCGTTTTCCCCCGACAAAGGAACCAAGCTGGCGACCTTCGCGGCGCGGTGTATCGAGAATGAGATTCTGATGCATCTTCGCTCGCTGAAAAAGACGCGCAAGGACGTATCGCTGCACGATCCGATTGGGACGGATAAGGAGGGAAATGAAATCACGTTGATCGATATCCTCGGCACGGACTCCGACGAGGTGGTGGATAAAGTGCAGCTCAAGATCGAGAAGAGCAAGATTTATAAAAATCTGGATATTCTCGATGAGCGGGAAAAGGAAGTCGTGGTGGGCCGTTTCGGACTCGAGCATGGTGGAGAAGAGCGGACTCAGCGGGAAATTGCGAAGGAGTTAGGCATATCGCGAAGTTACGTATCAAGGATTGAGAAAAGAGCTCTCATGAAGCTGTATCATGAGTTTTATAAGGCGAAGAGATAAACACGGTAATAGCTTGGCTTGACGAGGTCATTAACACGTTAATACCAATAGAAGGGGAACTTCTGCGCTGGAGGTGGAAGCAGGGTTACTCGATATGCAGAAGATCGCCAACCAGCCTGTCATACAGCTGGTTGGCGATCAACTTTATAAAAGCTTTAATTTCGGGGATCCCCCGCAAAGTACCTGAATCCGCTTTGAAGTCAAGGCACCACTTTGAGGGGGTGATTCTTTTTATTTCAATAAGTTGTAAACCGCTTGAGCCGCTTCTGCTCGTGTCGTGTGTTCAGCCGGTACGAACAGCCCTTCTTGGCGTCCCGTCAACAGCTTTGCTTTGATTGCACTATTAACATAAGGCAAAGCCCAATCGCTGATCATTGAAGCATCAGAGATTTCCGTTGAAGCTTTTTCTAATTTTACACCCGTTCGATATTCATAAGCGCGGACAAGCATAATGGCCATCTCTTCTCTGGTAATGCTTCGATTCGGATCGAACATTTGCTGGGAAACACCTGTGATAATGCCTGCTTTATAAGCTGCGGATACTTCCTTGGCATACCAAGCGTTTCCAGCCACGTCACCGAACGAAGCCATCTCGGAAGACTTGAGATGAAGTGTCCGTACGAGAAGCGATGCAAACTCAGCGCGGGAAACATCTTGGGCTGGTGCAAAGCTCGTGTTCGTCACTCCGTTCACGATATGCCGGGCGGATAGCTCTTGAATTGTCGAGTATGCCCAATGCATGCATGTTACATCACTATAATTTTTTTCCAATGAAAGGACTGCGTAACGTCCGAGGCGGTCAGTTCCGACTTCAATTGCGGTATTGCCGTTTGTAAGCGTTCCGCCCAAGTACGTAAGACTTCCATCATCCAGAATCTTATAGATACCGGCCAGCTTCGGCTTCATTCCAACTGGGATCGGGAATGTAATGGTTACAGGCTTTTTCAAGTCAGTCATTTCATACCGCTTCCCGGCTGCATCGGTCACGAAGATCGCGAGGTCGAATACCTTTCCGCCCAGCGTATAAAGACCGTTATCCTTGCTGCTCGCTTCTTTTAATGTCCGGTTCGCTTGTTCTGCTGAGACCGGTTCGATTTTCACCGTAATCACAGCGGAGTTGTCAACAGATGGCAGCAAGCTGGTTGCGGCTTTCAACAGATCAGCAGGAACGATCAGTTTTACATCGTGTGCCTGGACGTGCAACGGACGCCCTTTAAGCTGATCTACCTGCGCGATTGGAATGATAATGCGATTCTGTCCTTCCTTCAGTGCGACGGATACAGATGCAGAGTTCTTTTGCAGGTCTTCGTCCTTGATCACAGCCGAGTTACCCGGCAGCTCCGGCTTCATTGGCGGTGCTACAGCCGTTGGAGAGGAAGGTGACGATTCTGATGACCCCGACGAATCTGGCAATCGATGAACTAGTATCACATATTCTTTAGTCGCTCCGTTCTGTGCAGTGACAAGGACAGAGATACGATTCGAGCCGACGAGTAGGCTGCTGCCACCAGTAACAACGACTTGGGATGTGGCATGCTCGGCGGAATAAGTCACCGCCGCTACCGTTGTGCCATAGGAGACATCAACCGTATAACTCAGCTTGTCCGGTGCGAATCCGTTCAATGCGATATGGTTGACACGCAAATCAAGCAGGTTAGCGTTGGACGATAGCGCTTGAGGTTGTCTGGTTATCGCGATGCTATAAATACTTTTGGTTCCGTCTTGAGCTGTTACCGTAACCGTAACCGGATTTACTCCGACAATTAATTTATCGCCACCGGCGATCACAACGGTTGCAGCTGGATTTGCTGTTGAGTAAGTTATGCTTGTCACCGTAGTCTCATACGGTACCGGCAATGAATAATTGAGCTTGTCTGAAGCGAATCCATCCAACGTCTTTCCGTTTACACGCAGATCGAGCAAGGAACTGTCGGACGATAGCCCCTGAGGCTGTCTGGTAATCATGATGCTATACGTGCTCTTAGTTCCGTTTTGAGCTGTTACCGTAACCGTAACCGTATTTTTACCGACAATGAATTGATTTCCGCCAGTAACCACCACGGTTGAAGTAGGACTTGCTGTTGAATAAGTTATGCTTGTCGCCGTAGTCTCATACGGTACCGATAACGAATAGTCAAACTTATCCCATGCGAAACCGCTCAACGTCACCCCGTTAACGCGCAAATCACTCAAAGAAGCAGGCGATATGTCGGCACGGTTCAGATTGACGACATACGATCTGACGTTTCCGTTCGGTGCGGTTATGGTCACTGTCACAACGTTATTGCCAACCTGAAGGTTGGAGCCGCCATTGACTACTACCGTTGCCTGAGGTTCTGAAGTCGTATAAGTAACTTTCGCATTCGTCACGGTATTCGGAACGTTCAGCGAATACTCCAATGTATCCGGTGTGAAGCCGTCTACCGAGACACCGTTAATTTTCAGCTCCGTCAGGTTCGCGTTCCCGCTTGCAACCTTATCACCGGTAAAATCGATCTCGCTCATGCTAGTAAATGTTTTGGATGGATCCGTATTGTAGGTTCCGGTAACTGCGAATTTTACGTAGCGGCCCTGCACAGCCTTATCCAAAGAGACAAAGTCCGTATATACGTTGCCTGTCCAAGTTTTCCCAAACGTCCCGGAGGCTTTGTTGGCCGCATTGCTCAAGAAAGCAGGATCGTTTAAGTCGGCCGGGTTATCGGATGCGTACAATTCGAATGTTTTCGGAAATTCCATCGCACTTTGGTTAGGTCGGCTCTTTCTCTGAATACCATTCAGTTTATACGTGCTCTCCATATCGATAATGACCCAGTGCGGGAATGGTGCAGCGGGCGCTTCCCATTTGGAATGCCAGATGGTTGTTTCTTGACCGTCCAAGATGTTGCCGGCTACAGCGTTCTCATTGTCTGCATAAGAGCTAAAAGAATGGATAGAGAAAGCCGTTTTTGGAATGAATGTATAGATGATGCCATTCTTGGCAGTTTGCAAAGCCCACATCAAATCGAGATAGGCTTGATCGATCGCAGCAGCGCTGTCGCCAGAAGTAATAACCTTAGCGTTAGCAAGTCGAGTCTTCAGTTCATTTTGTGCCTGTACGGGAAGTGATAATCCTGTAGTTCCTGTGACATACGAAGTGAATTGTTCAGCTTCCTGAATTTTAGCTGTCAATTGATTAAAGTTGTACAAAGTTGTCGACTGGTACGAATCGGATAACGCTTTGGCTTCCGTGGCGGATAGGGCGCGCTTCCATATCTTTAAATCGTCCAGCGTAACGGTTGCTCCGCCGTTTCCTTTATTACCGTCTGCACCGATGATGACGTGATAAGGAGTATCCATACTGGACGTACCCAGTGCGGTGATATCCTTGGTCGCCTTCATGACACCGTCGACGTAAGTGGTGGCCGTCTTGTTCGTCCTGTCTACGGATATGGTGAAATGGTGCCATTCTGTCCCTACACTTTGAGCCGAATAATCGATACGATTGGTGCCGTCTGCCATGTTAAGCGTCATGTTGTTCGTAGTCGCAGGCCCAATATACCATCCGGCATTTTTACCGGAATTCCAGTCTTTGTTAGAGATTACCGTCTGATCTCCTGCCAAATTGCCGGCATGCCAGAACGATACGGTGAAATCGCCATGACCGAACTTCAAGTCGGATCTGTCTCCAAGATCGATATAATTGGCATTGCCGGCCGCAATGCTGGCCGCTTGTCCGGATCTGCCCGCCACATAAGTGACATTACCGGCAGAGGTGGCCAGACCTGTTGCACCGGCAGCATCATCATTCAAATTGCCGTCAAATTTCATGTCGGACACAAGCTGCTTCCACATCGTACCAGGATCGATTGGCGTCAATTCCGGTGCCGTGCCTTCCGTTCGTAAGTAAGTCTGCAAAGGTGCGCTTTTGTTGCCGTAAGCATCCACTGCCGTTATGGTAAGGACGTAGGACGTAGCCGGGCTCAGACCCGGTATCGGGATATTCATTTTGTTCGGAATCGGAGAGAAGTAAAAGTCCGATAAAACATTGTACGACTTTGCGACTTCCGCCGTACGCTGGTTATACACTTTGATTTCATAATGATGCACGGATTGATCGTCCTTGGCTTGCTTGAACGAGAGCACCGGCACGTTATTCGCCCCCGGCAGCACTTTAAGGTCGGGGTTCGCCGGGAATTGCGGTGCCGTTTTGTTGCGGTTGCTTGAGGTATACGTGAAATTGCTTTTTATTTCATCCTTCGTATTGCCTATTAATTTCACTACCCATTTTTTTCCCGCTAATGCGCCGGCACTGTTATAAGGTGTTGGGGAATTATTGCCTTGCCATTTGCCACCCAGATAGATAGAGCCTGGATCTCCGTTATACTCCACGCGTTCAATCTCTATACGGTCCTTGTATACCTCAATGAGTTGGGATTGGTTGACAGGGAATTCGAATCGCCCATCCATCAATCCTTCTTCCGTTACAGCGGAATAGCCATGATCTACCTCGATGTATGACATGGACCCAAGATTGACAGCGGTAAAATCTTTCTGATAGATCGAACGATCATCGTTAATATTCAAATGCGAATGGCCGGATAAAACAAAGACTTGCGGATAATCCTTCAAATCCGTATACAGGTTCTGATTGCTTCCTTGCTGGCCGTCCATGGCGGTGCCGGACACAGGATGATGCAAAGTAATGAAGATCGGCTTATTCAGATTCGCCGGATCGGCTGTTATGGCTGCGAGCCGACCCTTCAGCCAGTTTCTTTGTCCTGTGTCGCCGTTATAATTGTTTCCGTTCAAAAAGAAAAACGAATAGCCGCCGATTGTTTTCTCGTAATAGCCATTCGGCTGATCCGTAAACCATTCCGCTGGGTAATAGTTTTTCACTTCGGCTACGCTTGCGTCATGGTTGCCGATCGCAATCTGAACGGGCATGCCCGACCAATTTTTGCGGGCCAATTGTTCTTGCAGAACATCGCGTGCAAACTGATGATCCGGTCCTTTGCCATCACCGTTGTCATTGATGATGTCGCCTGCGATAACTATGGCATCCGGATTGGGAAAGATGGAAGAAAGAACATCGAAATTGCTGGCATACCTTGCGCGTGTCTTGGCATTCTCAGCCTCCGTGCCGGGACCGACATGGATATCCGACATCGCAGCGAATTTCAGCAGCGGTTTTTCGGTTGTTTTGATGATGTAGCCGTATGTAGCGGGTTTACTCCAGACGCCGTCTTTCAAGGCGATCACTGAGATATTCGTCGACTCCGTAAGGACAATCGGCGTTCCGTTAAACTTAAGGCTTGTTTCGTCAGGCATGGTCCCGTCCAACGTGTAATAGATGTCGGCACCTGATGTGGTGGAGCTAAGCGCAACGGTAACAGATTGCTCATAGCGTCCTGCGGGTACGGAAACGACCGGCGTGTCGACTGTAGCTGCTGCGATCGCCGCCGGTATAGAGCCTGCTCCTGTTGAACTAACAACAGAAGTTGCAATGGTGCAAGCCAGGAATGCGGATACAAATTTCTTGGTTGTCAACAAGTGAAGTCCTCCTTTTCATAAGCCTGAATGATGGATTGATGTAAATAGCTTCATGTGGGGCTCGTACCGATGGCTTAGATAGGCTTTCCCTCCTTTAAGTATAAAACAATACAAAAACATAATAATTAGTTGTTTTTATAGTTGTTTTATTGCATTTTATTTGTAGTTTGTTTTTGTGAGATTAAATAGAGGTGATGTTTTTGTAAAGGAAAAGAGGGCAGAGCTTGAGGGTCTTCGTATTTTCTTAATCATACGTTGATGTTGATATAACAATCCGAAGTTAAACTAAATAAAGGGAAAAGCACGATAAACAAATGATTCAATTTTAAGATTTGTTGTTTTTGTGATGATTTATTCTTGACGAGGTGGCCCGATGAGTTTTCTAAGTGATTTTCGCACCATGGTGATTGGCATTTTACTCGAATCGTTTCCCTTTATTTTACTTGGTGTCGTGATTTCTGCTTTGCTCCAAACACTGGTTAGTGATCAACTGCTACAGCGATGGATACCGAAAAAAACGATTCCCGGCATCCTTTTCGGATGTTTGCTGGGTATCATTTTTCCGCTTTGTGAATGCGGGATCATCCCTGTTGTGCACCGGTTGATTCGCAAAGGCATGCCGCCTTATATCGGCATTGTGTTTATGATGGCAGGGCCGGTCATCAATCCGGTTGTATTTACTTCCACGTACGTGGCCTTTCAGGCCCAGCCAGAGATGGCTGTCTCCCGTATGGTGCTGGCGTTTGCCGCAGCGGTCTTCATTGGGCTATGGGCTTCTCGGGGAGTACAAGCTTCTGCGCTCCGTAATACAGTGAGCAACGCTAATGAACAGGCCGCTGCAGGCAAAAAAAACATCAAGCCCCCGCATTCCAACAAAGCGCCAAACGCGGCATGGAAAACGAAATTGCATGAAACGTTGGAGCATGCTGCCATTGAAATGTTTGATGTAGGCAAATATTTAGTTTTGGGCGCTACCGTCACAGCTTTGCTGCAAACCGTTGTAAGCAAGAAGTGGCTTTTTACGTTAAGCGATGGGGACTGGACTCCGCATTTGTTTATGATGGGACTTTCCTATGTGCTATCCATTTGCTCCACAGCAGATTCTTTTGTCGGAGCTACGTTCATTCCCGATTTTAGTTTAGGTTCAGTGCTTGCTTTTCTCGTATTTGGCGCCATGCTGGATATCAAAAGTACTTTGATGCTGCTAAAAGTCTTTCGCTTCAAAACCGTCGCTACGGTTCTGATCATTTCAGCGGTCGTTGTTCTGTTGGGGTCTGTCGCCTTCGATCAACTGTATATGCACTTATAACATGGAGGCGGGGGAATCATGAAAATAAGTTCCGCGTTTGCGCATCGAACGATTCGAGCTGCGGTCTTGATCGCATTTGTTTTTTTTATTGTCCGGATTAGCCGGTCGGATGCGTTGAGCTATTATGTGGCGCCAAGAATGGAGCTTTGGGTAAAGGGGCTTGCCTTTGGTTTGTATGTATTGGCCATGCACCAGCTTTATTTGGCGGTTCGAGATGTCTTATCCAAAAAGAAAACTGCTGCGATCACTTGTACTTGTTCATCACATAGTCACGATCAATGGAAACCAAGCGTTATTATCATGTACGCGGCTTTGATCGTTCCGCTTGTTCTTGCCTTTTTCATTCCCGATGCGGTATTAGGAAGTCAGATGGCGGCTAAAAAGGGGTTGAATTTAACCCCTTCGGGCATATTGCTTCATAGCAATTCCGGTGATGCAGCTCCAAACTTAATTCCCAATCATAAGTTACAATTGGATTCGGGACCGTCTTTTCCGTTCAATGAATACACAAGGCCCTATGCCAAACAGGCTGCAGATATGTACAATCAGCCTCTCATTGCGATTAACGATGATATTTATATTGAATCGCTGACGTCGATGGACTTGTATCAAGAGCAATTTATCGGTAAAAAGGTGCAGATTAGCGGTTATGTTTACCGTCTCGACAGTATGAATAAAAACCAATTTGCCGTAGGAAGATTCGCGATGCGGTGCTGTGTCGCAGACTCCGTACCGCTTGCTATCCTTGTAGAAACCGATACCCCCGAACAATGGCCAAACGATATGTATGTGGTCGTTCTCGGCACCGTTGAAAAACGTAATTTTGACGGCAAAAGCGTATTGGCTATCGATGCCAAATCGATAGACACCCAAAAAGTGCCTACAAATCCTTACGTTTATGGAAATCCATATTTCGGCGATTGATGAGATAAGGTTTGCAAAAGACTTCGTTCATCGCCTATAATACTGAATAAAAGTTCAGTGTTATACGGTGTCCACCTTGAAAAATCCGTCATCCAGAAAAGTGGTGAAATAGATGTGAATAAAAAGAAACAGCAAACCGAGCAAACGAAGAAGAAGATCGCCGATGCTGCAAGAGCTTTATTTGCCCAAAAAGGCTATAAAGCAACATCCATAGAAGATATCGTGAAAGCGACCGGGTGCAGCGCAGGGAACATTTATTATCATTTCAAGAACAAGGAAGGGCTTTTTTTATATTTACTTGAAGAGTGGAACACGGAATGGGATAAGAGATGGCTGGACAAACAAACGCTGTACCCCACCACGATCGATAAATTATATGGCATGGCCGAACAATTGGCGCTTGATCAACTAAATCATCCGCTAACCAAGGCCGCTGATGAATTTTTCAACAACTCCGAGAAAGCTCCGGATGTAGAGGAGCGAATTCATGAAATGGTTAAAGGTTATCTTGACTTTAATCAGCAGCTGCTGCAGGGGGGGATCGATAACCATGAATTCGAAACCACCAATGTTACCGGACTCGCCATTATTTTGGATAGTTTGATGCTTGGATTGAATCAACATAGCCGGAGAATGGAAAGAGCGGAAGCGCTAGAGACCTATCGATTGGCTATGGATGTGTTTCTGCATGGCATTGCCAAGCCAACCCGCACTCGCTAGCCTTTTTTTGCCGTTATCCTGAATAAATATTCAGTATTTTTTACAGAAGCATGGAGGAATTAAGAATGGGATTATTATCAAAAAATCGGGGAGCCTTACTGATTCTCGTGTTCAATCTATTTCTGGTCTTCTCGGGGATCGGGCTTATCGTCCCCATTATGCCCAAGTTCATGGAAAGTTTGGGCATAACCGGGGGGATTATGGGCCTGTTGGTTGCGGCTTTTTCACTGACGCAGCTTCTTTGTTCGCCGTTGGCCGGCCGGTTGGCCGATTCCTTCGGTAGAAAAAGAATGATTGTCATCGGCTTGACCGTGTTCGCCTTCTCTGAAGTGCTGTTCGGGATAGCAAGTTCACCTGCTCTACTGTTTGTTTCCAGGCTGCTCGGCGGCATTAGTGCTGCGATGATTATGCCGGCCGTTATGGCTTACGCGGCGGATATCACGACAAAGGAAGAAAGAGCGGCGGGGATGGGCTACATTAACGCAGCCATTACAACAGGCTTTATTATCGGACCTGGTATTGGCGGTTATATTGCCGAATTCGGCATCCGCGTGCCCTTTTACGCCGCGGCGGTTGCGGGGATCTTGGCTGCATGTATTACATTGCTTATTCTTCGGGAATCGCTCCCTTCAAAAGAAAATATAGCTGATACTTCATCTGACGTAAGAGAATGGGGCGGTCTTCTCTCGCAATTGAGATACGCGTATAAAGAGCCCTATTTTTTAAGCTTGATCATCGTTTTTGTCATGTCGTTTGGGCTTGCTAATTTTGAAACGATCTTTGGACTGTTTGTGGATCACAAATTTGGGTTCGGGCCTAAAGATATCGCCTTTATCATAACGTTCGGGTCAATAGCCGGCGCTGTGGTTCAGGCTACGGCCTTCAGCTGGATCATGAAGCGCTTCGGGGAGCAACGTATCATATCGCTCTGCCTGATCTTTGCCAGTTTGTTTATTCTGCTGACGCTTTTTGTTCACACATTCTGGTTGATTTTTGCCGTTACCTTCATTATATTTCTGGCCATCGATATTTTACGGCCGGCTATCAGTACGCAAATGTCAATGGTGGCAAAAGATCAGCAAGGCTACGTTGCCGGCTTGAATTCTGCCTTTACCAGTCTCGGTAATGTTGTGGGTCCTATCGTAGCCGGTTTTTTGTTCGATCTGGACGTTAACTATCCGTATACACTGGCGTGCATCATATTGTTTCTTTGTTTTGTTTTATCGGTAAAAGGTAAAAAGAACAACTCGCAGAATGTGAATGCCGCCTCCTGATGGGGAAGAGCTCACGTTTAAATCGATGAGCCTAGAAACATTTGTCGGTACAGCTCTTTGGCGGCGGGGCCGGGCTCGATATCCAGCTCGGCTCTTAGTAGATTGGCGAATTTATCATAATGCGTAATGAATGCGGTGCGATCCTTCAGGTGAAGGAAGGCGCTGAGCAGAAGCACATGAACGTCTTCATGAAAGGGCCCAACGGCGATCATATGTTTCAAAAGCTCGGTGGACTTGTCGGCTTCGCCCAGGGATAAATAATGCGAGGTCAGCCTTTTCGACAGGTCGACCGCCGCGCTGTAGACCCGTTCTTTCTCCGCTTCACACCATGGATAGTCTTTGCCGCCGAACAAAGGGCCTTGAAATAACGGAATGATGGTTTTCATTTGTTCCGGCGGCATGTCGCCCATGGAATACGGCTTAAGCTGACGATCGAATTCCAAATAATCGCAGCGCATGTCCGTCTCGAAACGGTAAACCCCTCGCTGCGAATGAATCGTGACGGGCATGTCGTAATGCTTTAGCGTCTTTTTCAAACGAAAGACCGTGGTATGCAGATTTTGCTCGGCCTTTTCAGGCGTGAAGCCGGGCCACAAGCTTTCGCACAGCGTCCACTTGGAAATATTCACCCCCGCATGAACCAGGAAGAAGGCAAGAAGCTCCTCCGTTTTGGCTGTCGGGAACCGGATCGGCTCGGCCGGATTCAAGGCGGTATACACCCCAAACTGACCAAAACAGCGAATTCCGGGGCTGCCGGACTCCGGCTTCCGCACAGCAGGTCTTTTTCTCTTCATTAGCCTTTCCACCGTCCGCTGCAAGTCCTCGGGCTGCACCGGCTTGAGCAAATAGTCCGTCGCGTTGACCCGAAAAGCTTCCAGAGCATATTGCTGGTAGGCGGTAACAAACACAATTTCGATATCCTCATCCAGCTCCGTCAAACGGGAGGCCAGCTCGATGCCATGGACGCCCGGCATTTCAATGTCCAGAAAAACCAGCTCCGGCCGGAGGTCCGCAAAAGATTCCAACAGCTCGGAGACCTTGGTGAAGGAGCCTACGATCTCCAGCTCCTTCCGTTCCTCGATGATTCGGCTTAGCCAATTCAATGAAGGTTTTTCGTCATCAATCAGGATAGTTCTTAACATAGCCGACCCCTTCGGTGTTTGAATCGTTTTATTTGGTATAAAAGGAAACTTTGGTCCACTCTTGTTCTGCACTTTCAATCTGCAGACCATTTCCCAGCCAGTTGATCAATCTTCTGTGAATATTCGGCAATCCGACTCCGCCGGTTTCGCGCGCATGATTTTTTTCAGTCAGCGTAGCCAGCTTGCCGCCGGGGATTCCGACCCCGTTGTCCCATACCTCCACGTGCGCCAAACCGGCGGCGGCTTTCACGGTAAGTTTCACGATGCCCCCGTTTTCTTTTTTCATAATGCCATGCCGGATCGCGTTTTCCACCAAAGGCTGGATGGTGAGGGGCAGAAGCCGCGTTTGCAGCAGCCCGGGGTCAATATCGTAGACCACCGTCAACCGCTCCTCGAACCTCGCCTTTTCTATCTCGACGTAAGCTTGGACGAGCTGAAGCTCCGATTCCAGGGTGACGAAGGCTTCCGTGCCCGGGATATCGAAGCATCTTCGTAAATAAACGCTCAGATGGGAAATTAATTGCTCGGCCCGGGCGCTATCCGTACGGCAAAACGACAAAATCGCATTCAAGGAATTGAACAAAAAATGCGGCTTGATCTGGGATTGCAGAAACGCCATTTCCGAAGCAAGGGCATCCTGTACGGATTGCTTCAGCTGCAGCAGGGTGTTGACCCTTGCCCGAACCTCCCAGGAGTTAAAAGGCTTAATAATGAAATCGTTGGCCCCCGCCTCAAAGCCCGCGGCCACCTCGCTGGGGGTATTGCGGGCCGTCAGCATCACAATCGGGAGGTCGAATAGCGTATATTGCCTGCGAATTTCCCGGCATACCTCATACCCTGACAAATTCGGCATCATGACATCCAGCAGGACAAGATCGATTGCGCCGGACGTTTGCAGGAGCTGAAGCGCCTCCTGAGGGCTGGTTGTTTTCAGCATCCGGTAAGCTTCCCCGGCAAATAGGACCGAAAGCACCTGCAGGTTGGACGGCTCGTCGTCCACGGCCAGGATAGTAAATTTCCTGCCCGTCGTTTCCGGTTCTGCTTCGCCGGCGGCGCTCGGGGTCAGACGAAAACTGGCGGTGTTCCTCTCCCGTTGCCGCCGGAAGGGTCCGGCAGCCGGTAAATGAAACAGGAAGCGGGAGCCCCTTCCTTCTTCGGACCAGTCCAAACGAAGCTCTCCCCCCATCAACTGAACCAGCTTGCCGGAAATGGAGAGGCCAAGCCCCATGCCGCCATAGGCTTCCGGGATATGGCGGTCCGCTTGACCGAACGACTCCATAATGCGCTGCTGTCTGTGCGGCGGTATCCCCATGCCGGTATCCTCTACGGCGATTTCCACATGTCCGTTTCGATAACGGGCGGATACGGTAACGGCGCCTTGTTCGGTAAACTTGACGGCATTTCCGACGACATTGTACACGACCTGCCAAAGCCGGTTTTCATCCGCGCGCACCGGAGGTAGGTTGTCGGGGATGTCTTGAATGAGGCTGACTTTTTTTCCGGAAATTAAATAGTTGAACATATCCATGATAATCGAAATCAGCACTTTCACATCAACCGCGGACGTTTGCAAATGGATTTCATTTCTTTTGATCCGCTCCAGATCCAGAATATCGCGAACGAGTGTAGACAGCCGCTGTGACACGGCCACGATCGTGGAAAGGTTTTCCTTCTGCTTGTCGTTCACATCCCCTGCGGCTCCTTCGAGCAGAGACTGGGAGATGTTGATGATGCCGTTGAGCGGAGTTTGAAATTCATGGGTGGTATTGATCAGAAACTCGTCCTTGAGCCGGTCGTTTTCGCTAAGCTTGCGGGTCATTTTTTCAATCGTTTGATAAGCTTCGGAGAACCGGGATGCAAGCATAAAGGAAATGAATAGCACGAACGACATGGCGCAAAAATCGAACAAAAAATTTTTAGGAACGATCCGCAGCAAATAAAGGGAAGCGTCCAGAATACAAATAAGCAAAGCGCAGAAAGCCAAAATCAGGATCAGCAGGCTCCGCTTGCTGAAGCTGCCGTAGTTGCCCCGCATATACGCGGCGGACAACAACCAGATGATGATGAAATAAATAACGATCTGCAGGGCGCTCATGACAAAGGTGGTATAAGAATAAACCCGGAAAGGGACCAGAATGAAATAAACCGAATAAACGCCGTAGACGGTCAATACGCTTTTCACCAACCACCGTGGGACCTGCTCGGAGCAAACATGCTTTATGAATAAGGTCAAGGCCAGTATCGAAGTGTGCATGGAAATCCCTTGAATTTTATGAATAAGTGCAAAAGGGAATCCGTCAAAAATTTGCATTAACGGTTTATCACCCAAGCCTGCAAAGCTGATCGCCGAGGAAATACAGTAGATCCCGAAATAGAGGAAGCCTTTCTCTTTTTTTCGGGTGACATAAGTGCCCAAGTGATAAATGCCGAGCAGCAGAATCGAGACCTCGAGCGCAATGCCGATGCCGGTGGAAAGCTTGTCGATGCGATTAATCTGCTCCGCGCTTCCGAAGTAAAGACTGGAGGCGACGCCGCCTTGGATAAAATCATAATTCGCGGCATGAATCATAATGTCCGCCGTATCCCCTTCAAGAGGGAAGTAGGCTATGTAGGGTTTGTTCTCCGGGCTGTATTCGCTTCTCGAAGGTCCGGGCGTGCCGCTGCTCCCCAGTTTTAGACCGTTCACATACAAGGCGCTGGACATTTGGATGTTCACGACCCTGATGCCGTAGACCATGGAAGGCGAAGGCTTGACCTTGACATGCAGCTTATAGGTCGCCATGCCTTTGGCCTGCAGCGGGGTATGGTTCAAGCTGCCGGACCAGTAGGACAAAATCGGAAAAATACCGGTCGGCACGGCGGCTTGCCCGGGCTCCAGGAGTGTTCCCCAATAAAGCTCCCAGGAACCGTCCAGCTTCACGGGCCCGCTTTTGTCAAAATCCCAATTGGAAAGGTCTAGCACGCCATTTTGAATTTGCGGGGCCGATTCCTTGTTTTGACCGAAAAATATCGTACCGTAATAGAGAAGCAAGAAACAGACAATTGCGAACAAAATGATATAAAGCGAATTTTTTTGCAAAACCTTCATAGGCGTGTCTCTCCGAGTGCAAGTATCGATGGATACCATTATTATAAAGGAGTTTGTCGAAAAAACGATGATTTTGTAATAAAAAATCGTCTGAAGCCATGACTGGAATCCGATTTGTAAGCGTTTTGTAAGCGAACGTCGATATAATAAAAACATGATTAGGATAAAAGTCCTGAGTCCATGGTTGTAAGGAAGGGAGCAATTTCATGCAATGGTTCTGAAATCGATTGCCGCCGACTTAAGATGTTGAAGTTTGATGGCTAAACATGAAATAAGGGGGATAAGCTTCGTGTTCGACTACATAAGACGCAATAACAAAGTGACCGCAGGGGTGGTCATCATCTGCATGATCCTGGCCATGATCCAGCCCTTTTCCGTAAAGGTCTATGCGGCCAGCGCCAGCGGTCAAACGCCGGTTACGAAATGGCTCACCTTTAAGTATGATAATTTTAACAATCCGAATCAAACGAATCTTCTTTCCATGAACGGTCAAGCGTCTGCCTTCTTTGACAATACGCCGCAAGTCAACAATAAGGTGCTCCGTTTGACGAAAACCACGGCCGGAGTATTCGGCTCCGCCTTTAACAAGTCCTTGATTTACAGTACGAATAACTTCTCTTTCAGCACCTCCTTTGCTTTCCGTATCAGTGACCCTTCCGGGTATCCTAACGATACCTTCCCGGATGGAGCCGACGGCTTTACTTTTGCTATCCAGACGAAGTCAAGCACTGCGGGGTCCGTGGGGGACGGCATTGGATATGGGGGCATTCAACCCAGTTTTGCGGTAAAGTTCGATACGTTCGATAACAAGACCTACACCGGCCAGCATAACGATCCAAGCGATAACTATGTCGGGCTGGCCCAAAACGGGAACGTCGCTAATACGAATCCGACTTGGTACAAGGCCATTCCCAAAAGCCAGATGGATATGAAAGACGGCAACATTCATTATGCCTGGATCGATTATGACGGGTTAAACAAAACCATGAGAGTCTATACCAACAACACGAACAACCGCTCTACGGCCGTTCAGCAAATCGATGCCTCCGGTATTGATTTGGGAGCCATATTCGCCGGCAAGAGCAGCGTGTATGCCGGTTTTACTTCTGCGACGGGCTCGTCGTGGGAAAATCATGATATTTTATCCTGGTATTTCACAAACCAACTCGATCCTATTGATGTCAACCAACCGGATGTCGTGTACAAGCAAGCGCCGACAACGGTTCTGTTGAACACAACGCCGACAGGCGAACCGGGAAAAATGAGCGTTACCGCAACAGTATACGATGTTGACGGCAATCCCGTTTCGGATGCGCCAATCACCGTTTCATCCACACAAGGCACGCTTACGGATGCAAACGGCAATCCCGTGTCTACGCTGACATCGGATAACCAGGGCCAAGGCCAAGCGATCCTGGATTTCGGCGGCGGACCCGTCGCGGGCAATATAACGGCTGTCGCCGTTGGCGGCGCCTATGTAACGGTTTCGATTCCGGCCCCGCCTACCGGGTTGAAAACGGGCGCAACGGCCCAAACGGCCTCGACCCTGAGCTGGAACCCGGTTCCCGGTGCTTCCTACTACAAAGTGTATAAGAACGGCGTTCTGTACGCATCCAATGTAACGGGACCCGCCTTCAATGTAAGCGGACTTGCGCAGGGCACGTTCAATACGTTTGCGGTCACGGCAGTCAAAAACGGACTTGAATCGGACTTTTCGAATCGCGTGACGCTTCCTGTTTTCGCCGGACTGAGTCTGGATAGCGTAAGCTATACGTTATCCGTCGGAGAAACGCACCAAACCGTGGTGAGCTACGTCTACTCGGACGGCTACCGTATGGACGTCACTCCTTATGCTTCGTATCAATCCATAAATTCCAGGGTTGCAACGGTGAATGCGGGCGGGCTTGTAACCGCAACCGGAGCAGGTACTACGGTGATTCAAGCGGTTTATGGCAGTGGCAGCGCCCAAACGGAGGTAACTGTAACGCTGGGCGCGCCGACAGGAGTCTCGATAAGCGATGTCACCTCCACGGGCGCGACCTTGACCTGGAATGCTGTGCCTGGCGCACAAACCTATAATATTTATGAAAACGGCCGGCTGATCGCCTCCGGCGTAACCGGAACCACCTATACGGCAACCGGACTGACTGCCGGAACGGAGCATCGGTTTACCGTGACAGCGGTTAGCAATGGCATCGAATCGTCAGCTTCCGGAGGTTCGAATGTTACAACGTCGACATTAAGAGAACTTCAGGCCGATCAATCAAGCTTCACATTGGCGGCGGGAGATACGCATCAGACGAAAATTCAGGCGGTCTACCTGGATGAGAGCATCCAGGATGTGACTGGCAAGGCGCTTTACCAAAGTTCGGACCCTTCCATTGCGACGGTAGATTCGCACGGGGTCATTACCGCCAAAGCTCCCGGTACGGCGACCATCACGATTTCGTATGACGGTAAAACCTTGACGGAAACCATCGTTGTTCAAAGCGCTTCGCCGCAGATCAAGCTAACCTTGAATACATCGCCAAGCAGCGTAGTCGGCGACGGAAAATCGCAAGTGACGCTTTCTGCCAATGTCGTGATGCTTAACGGCTTGCCGGTAGCCGGAAAACCGGTCGTCTTCCATTTCGGCAATGGCGCTGAAGGCGATGTTACGGCTGTCACGGATGCTAGCGGAGTTGCGTCGGTTACCTTTACGGCGCCGGACATTCGGAGCACGACTCCTGTGCGCGAAGTCATTACGGCGTCTGCAACCGATCCGATGACCGGTTTAACGGTTCAAAAAGGGATTGACATTCGTTACATGCCGGCTTCGATTAAGGGAATCTTAATCGATCAAGTCACAGCCCAGCCTATAGCGGGGGCTACCGTTTCGGTCTCGGCCGACTTCAACCAAGACGGCATTACGGACTTCAGCTCTACGGTGACGACAGGGCCGGACGGCTCCTATCAAATTTCGGTACCACGCGGCAATTACGATTATATGGTGGATATTACCACATCCGTTAAAATGGGCAATCAGACAGTCCAGTTAACCAAAAAGCAAACGGTACATGTGGATCAACTGAACGGCACGGGCGAAACGATCGTCTCTTCCAATAAAATTAGCGGCCAGCTGTTTGTGTCCAACCGTTCTTCAAGCAATACCCAGCCGACCGTCGAGAGCGTCTTCGGCAAAGGAAATGTATCGGTATTGGTGAAAGCGACCAACGGGAGTGCGTTTGTGACTCAGATGGCACTGGATTCCAATGGAAGCTTTGATATCAGCGATGTTCCTCAGGGACAATATGTCGTTTCGTATCAAATTAAAGCTAAGGACGGAACGATGCTTGCCGGACCATCCGCACTCGTGAAGGTAAGCCAGAACGGGGAAACGGGGGTAGTCTACTCGTTGATCGACCCGTACGGGGTCGTGAAGGATACAGCAACGGGCCAACCGATTAGCGGCGTTACGATGAATTTGTATTGGGCGGATACGGAGCTGAACAAGCAAAAAGGCCGTACTCCGAATACGTTGGTTCAATTGCCTGAACTGCCGGATTTTGCGCCAAATCAAAACCACAACCCGCAAGTAACGAATCAGGCGGGAGAATATGCATGGATGGTATTCCCGGACGGGGACTACTATATTACGGCAACCAAGCCCGACTATAGCTCCTACAGTTCATTGGAAGCCAAGCCGAACGTTCCGGCCGTTAACGGCGCGGACAGCTATGTCCGGGACGGAATTATCCATGTAGGTCAAGACCTGGTATCGCTTAGCTTCTCGATGAGCGCAATTTCAAGCCCAAGCTCGAGCTCCGGCCCAAGCTATGGCGGCGTTTCCGTATCGCCTTCGGTCACGGCAAGCGATGTGACAAGCACGGGCGTCACGTTGAACTGGAACGGATTCGGCGGCGCGAGCTCGTATAACATCTACGATAACGGTAAACTTATTGCATCCGGCGTTACCTCCACCAGCTACAAGGTAACCGGATTAACCAAGGGCGATCATCCGTTTACGATCAAAGCGGTGGTGAACGGAGTCGAAACCGGAGTTGTACAATCTCTTACCGTAACCATCCCGTCAGGCGCGGGAACCGACGGTGCGGCAGGCGCATCGGGCGATTCCTCCAAGCAAGCAGGCGAGCATGAGAAGTACGTTGAAGGGTATCCGGACGGTACATTTAAGCCGGAAAGGAACGTGACCCGCCAAGAAGTAGCGGCTATGCTCTACCGGCTGTATCACCTCTCCAAATCGGATTCGCCGACCGCGATTTATTCGGATCTGACAAGCGCGGATTGGGGCGCAGCTGAAGTTGCCGCTGTTACAAAAGCCGGCTATATGAACGGATACCCGGACGGTACGTTTAAGCCGAATCAACCGATCACCCGGGAAGAAATGGCGGGAATCGTCGCTCGTCTCAAGCAATTGCAAGGCAGCGAGAAGGATGTCTTTGCGGATATTGCCGACAGCTGGGCACGCGGGGAAATCAATGCGGCAGGTCAAGCAGGCATTTTGTCGGGGTATCCGGATGGAACGTTCCGGCCTAAGGCAAACACGACCCGCGCAGAGGTCGTAACGATCTTCAACCGTCTGCAGAACCGCGGACCGCTGACAGGCGTTGATACGCCTTCCTGGTCGGATGTGCCTTCGAGCCACTGGGCTTACGGCGATGTGGAAGAAGCTTCGACCCATCACGGTTACACGATTGAAAATAAGACAGAAAAACGGACAAGCACAAAATAACGAAATGATGCTCACGCAAAAGAAGGCCATTCCTACCGTCGACAATCGGCGGGGGAGTGGCCTTTTCATGCGGAGGGGGCTAACCCTTAATCCGACAAAGCCTTCATAGCCGAAAAGAAGCGGTTGATCGCAATCGACGCGGCGCCGGCAGCCGAGGAATTCATGCCAAGCTTGGCGTAGACGACGTTCATTTTTTGGCGATGGAACGAGAGGCTGTGCGAATTCAGCGTTTCACGGATGGAATCTGCTATCCATTCGGATGCCAGCGACATGCGGTTCCCGATCACGATGAGCTCGGGATTAAACACGTTTACCAGATTTGTGATGCCAACCCCCAACCAGTGTCCGGTGCTTGCAAATAGATCGATGACCGAACGATGTCCCCGCTTGGCCAGGCTCAGCAAAGTGTTCAGGTTGATTTTGTCGATCGCCTCGGCGTCCTGGATTTTCTCGTCAACGAGCTGGAGGGATTTCGCTTGGTGGATGAGCGCCTTCTCCGAGGCGAACGTTTCCCAGCACCCGCGGCTGCCGCACCCGCAAAGGGGCCCGTCCTGCGCCAGGGTCATATGCCCCACTTCGCCGGAAAAGCCGGACACTCCCCGATACAAGGCATCGTTCAGAATTATTCCCGCGCCGATCCCGATCCCGACACTGAGGTAAATCATATTCGAGACGGAACGTCCGGCGCCGAATTCCTTCTCGCCCAAAGCGCCGACGTTCGCTTCGTTATCGATGGCGATCGGGAGGTTGAACTCCCGCTCTAGCATCTCTTGGAGGGGGACATCCGTCCATCCCAGATTGGGGGCGGACAGCACGTTTCCTTGATCGTCGACCAGGCCCGGCACGCCGACGCCGATTCCAATGATGCCGTACGGAGACGAAGGTGTTTTTTTGATGAGCGAATGAATGCATTTCTTGAGCTTCTCCGTCACCGTCTCCACGCTCCAGTCGGTCATTTCGATTCTTTTCTCCTTGACGACGGTTCCGCCCAAGTCGGTGACCATCGCCAAAATATAATTCACGCCGAGATCGACGCCGATCGCGTAACCGGCCCGCTGGTTAAACAGCAGCATCATCGGCTTTCTTCCGCCGCTGGACTCCCCAAGCCCGATTTCGGTCACAAAGTGGCTTTCGATCAATTCGGTGACAAGGGAAGATACCGTCGTTTTATTTAAACCGGTTTTCACGGAAATGTCCGCTCTGGAAATTGGGTAATGATGACGGATCGTATCCAGAACAAGGTATTTGTTTATTTTTTTCATCAATTGCAAATCGCCGGTAATTTTCATGCCTTCCTCCAAAGCCTGCTATTTCGGTTCTTTTTCTTTATCATAACACGGATTGCAAAAAATAAAAGGTGGACTTACTTTGTCTACTGGACAAACAAAGTGTCCGGTGCTAACATGAGATTAAGCCATTTTTCCAACATAGGGAGGAATCGATATGAGTTATTTCAATACGGTCAGCAAGATTCAGTACGAGGGGAAAGATTCCAAAAATCCGTTGGCGTTCAAGCATTACAACCAATCGGAAATCGTGCTTGGCAAAACGCAAGAGGAGCATCTTCGCTTTGCCGTAGCCTACTGGCATACCTTGACAGGCGGGGGCAGCGATCCGTTTGGTGCCGATACGGCCATTCGTCCTTGGGCGAACTACACCGGGTTGGACTTGGCGAAGGTACGCGTCGAAGCAGCTTTTGAATTTTTTGAGAAGATCGGCGCTCCTTATTTTTGCTTCCATGACCGGGATATTGCGCCCGAGGGCGATTCGCTGAAAGAAACGAATCACAACCTGGATGTGATCGTGGCTTCCATCCAAGAACACATGAAAGCGACCGGCGTAAAGCTGCTGTGGAACACGGCCAATATGTTTACCAACCCGCGATTCGTTCATGGCGCGGCAACAACCTCCAATGCGGACGTGTACGCGTATGCGGCGGCGCAGGTGAAGAAGGGGCTGGAAACGGCGGTAGAGCTGGGCGCGGAAAATTATGTGTTCTGGGGCGGCCGCGAGGGATACGAGTCGCTGCTCAATACGGATATGGAGCTTGAGCTGGACAATTTGGCGAGATTTTATCATATGGCAGTCGCTTATGCGAAAGAAATTGGCTTTACGGGGCAGTTTTTGATCGAGCCGAAGCCGAAGGAGCCGACGAAGCACCAGTATGATTTTGACGCGGCGACTACCATTGCTTTCCTGCAAAAATACGGGCTGCAGGATCATTTTAAACTGAATCTCGAAGCGAATCACGCGACGCTCGCCGGACACACCTTCGAGCACGAGCTGCGTGTGGCCCGCCTGCACGGCATGCTCGGTTCCATCGACGCGAACCAGGGCGATCTGCTGGTTGGCTGGGATACGGATGAATTCCCGACCGATCTGTATGCGGTTACTCTCGCGATGTATGAAATTTTGAGCAACGGGGGCCTCGGCTCGGGCGGCGTGAATTTCGACGCGAAGGTCAGAAGATCGTCGTTCGAGCCGGAAGATTTGTTCCATGCGCATATCGCGGGAATGGATGCGTTTGCCAAAGGCTTGAAGGTTGCGGCAAAATTGATGGAGGACCGCTTTTTTGAGAAGATTACGGATGAGCGCTACAGCAGCTTCAAGAGCGGCATCGGCCTCGATATCGTATCGGGCAAAACGGATTTCCGCCAATTGGAGCAGTATGCGCTCGGCAACCAGACGATTGGCAGCAAATCCGGCAGACTGGAGCGGATCAAAGCTGAGCTGAACGAGTATATTTTTTCCGTATAAGCGGGCGAACGATCACTCCTTGGGGAGGATAGGGCATGAAATATGTGATAGGGATTGATTTAGGCACCGGTTCCGTAAAAGCTCTTCTTGTCGATCAAGAAGGGAAGGTGCGCTGCGAGACGTCGCGGAGCTATTCGCTGCAGCACGAGCAGCCCGGATATAGCGAACAGGAGCCGGAGGCATGGGTAAATCAAACCGTAGACGGTTTGCGCGCTTTGGTGCAGGAGTCGGGAGTGGAGCCGAAGGATATCGAAGGGATCAGCTTCTCGGGTCAGATGCATGGACTGGTGTTGCTGAATGAACAAGGGCAGGTGCTTCGTCCGGCGATTCTATGGAACGACACGAGAACGACGGCGCAGTGCAGAACGATCGAAAGCAAGCTTGGGCCGAGGCTGTATCACATTACGAAAAATGCCGCCTTGGAAGGCTTTACGCTCCCGAAAATCATGTGGGTGCAGGAGCATGAACCGGAGGTATTCCGCAAAGCGGCGGTGTTCCTGCTTCCCAAAGATTATTTGCGCTACCGTCTGACAGGCAAGCTGCATATGGATATTTCCGATGCCGCGGGCACGCTGCTGCTTGATGTGATGCAGAAGCAATGGAGCCAGGAAATTTGCGATGCCTTCGGCATCGACATGAGCCTGTGTCCGCAGCTTGCGGAATCGCTGGAGTTCGTCGGCTGCTTGTTACCGGAAATCGCTGACCGGACGGGGCTCTCGCCGGATACGAAAGTGTATGCGGGAGGAGCCGATAATGCGTGCGGCGCGGTCGGAGCCGGTATTTTAAAGAAGGGCGACGCTTTGTGCAGCATTGGAACCTCGGGGGTCATCTTGTCCTATGAGGATCAGGAGAAGGATTTCGCGGGGAATATTCACTTCTTTAACCACTCGCGGCCGGGCGGCTATTATGCGATGGGCGTCACGCTTGCGGCGGGATACAGTCTGGATTGGCTCAAGAAAACGATCGCAGCCGGGGAAAGCTATGACGCTTTTCTGGCGAAGGTTTCCGAGGTGCCGGCCGGGGCGGGAGGACTGTTATTTACGCCGTATCTCGTCGGGGAGCGCACGCCTCATGCGGATTCGGTGATCAGAGGCAGCTTTATCGGGCTGGACGGCTCGCATCGGCGCGAGCATTTGGTTCGGGCCGTGATGGAGGGGATTACTTTTTCCTTAAATGAGTCGGTCGGGCTGTTGAGGGAAGCGGGAGTCGAAGTAGGCACGATCGTCTCCATCGGCGGCGGGGCCAAAAACGAGGTTTGGCTGCAAATGCAGGCGGATATTTTCCAAGCTCCGGTCGTGAAGCTGACTAGCGAGCAGGGCCCTGCCTTAGGAGCGGCCATGCTTGCCGCGGTCGGCTGCGGCTGGTTCGGAAGCATAGCGGAGTGCGCTGAGCGGTTCGTCGGCTATGAACGGCAATTTGAACCGGACCCGCAACGTGCGGCGGTGTACCAGGACTTATTCGGAATATATCAATCGGTTTACGCCAGCACCCGGGACTTGAATCGGAGATTGCAGGCGTACCGGTAACCAAAGCATCATTCAACTGTAAAAAAAGGGCGGACGAATTGGCATTCGGCCTGCCCTTTTTCAGTTAGGAAATAAATGGACCGATAAACAATTTTTATCGCTTTGCTGCCGGTGCCTACTGAATCTGCTACAATAAAGGCGGACATTTGATTTTATGGGAGGCCGGCACCATGATGAAGCGACTCTTCCATCGTTTTCAGAAGAGCCTGAGGTACAAGCTGATGCTTTTGATGGTGACGATTGCGATTATGCCGTTAATCCTGGTTACCCTGTTTGCGGCGAAGACGACCAAGCAATCTTTGAGCCTGGAAGTGATCCGTTCCAACGAATCGAGAATGGACTGGGCGGCGAAATATTTGGATGAAAAATTCGATCAGCTGCAGGCGGTGAGCTATTCCCTTCTGCTAGATAATAACCTGTTTCCAAACGGAAGCGGGGGATCGGACAATAGCGTGAATAGCCCCGATGCGGCGGACTCCTATATTCAAGAGAAGCTAAGATCCTTATATATCGCCAATAATAAAAATATCGTGCGGATTTCGCTTTATTTGAAGTCCAAGCACCGTTTATTCGTCGTCGATAAAGATGCGGTGAGTTCAACCGGGCAGCTTCATGCTCCCTTCGGCAACTGGGGAGATTTGGATCAATCGTTTGAAAGCGTTAACAGGGTGGTGAATGCAGCACATAATAATTTTACCCTGGTACGCACGATGAACCGGTTTGAGAATCGGGAGGTTCTTGGCGGGATATCGCTGGATGTTCGCTGGAATATGATGAACAGCGTGCTGGACATGATCCATTCCGAACCGAACAGCCAAGTGATGATTTTGGACAATCAAGGAAATATGATGTATAACCCTTATGCGAATTTGCAGCAAGAGGCTTTGCCCAGCGAAGTATTGAAGAAGGCTGCCGCAAATTCGGACGGGCCCGGACACATGGAGCTGAAGCAGGGGTTAATCTTTTACCAGCCCGCCGTATCGGGTCAGCTCCGGATTGTTAAGTTTATTCCGATGAATTATTTGACAAAAGGCGCTTCGTCGACGCTGAGCTTCAGTTTTTTCACCGCTGTTATATTTATTGTGCTGGCGATCATGGCCGCGATCTTGACCGTCTATTACACGACGAAACCGATCATCCGGCTGACGAAATCGATGAAAGCGGTGGAATTCCAAAACTTCGATGTTAGCGTGAGCGACATACGCAGCGATGAAATCGGCACGCTGGAGCGGCGGTTTAATTCCATGCTTCAGCGGATCAAAGAGCTGATCCAGATTGAATACAAAAGCAAGATCGAGAAGCGGACGGCGCAGCTGAAAGCGATGCAGGCGCAGATCAATCCGCATTTTCTGCAAAATGCGCTGCAGGCCATAGGCGGTATCGCCATCTCGCGGAACGTTCCCGAAATTTACGAGCATGTCCGCGCGATTAGCGATATATTCCGCTACACGATCCGAATGAAGTCGGACTTGGTCACGGTCGCGGATGAGCTGGAGCACGTGAGCAATTATTTGCAGATTCAAAAATTACGCTTTCAGGACATGATCCGCATTCATCTGGATGTCGATGACGAATGCCGGTCCTGTCAGATTCCGAAGTTCTCGCTACAGCCCATCGTCGAGAACTGTTTTGTTCACGGGCTTGAGGAGAAAATGGCGGAATGGTCCATCGCGATTACAGCGCAGAAGGTGTTGGATGAAATCGAGATCAGCATCGAGGATAACGGTGTCGGCATGGAGGAATCGCGGCTGGAAGAGCTGCGCAGCCGGTTGAACGACGAATCGGAAGACCGGGAGCTGGGCGAGAGCCTGGGCCTCGGCAATGTGCATTCCCGGATTAAGCTTATTTTCGGGGAAGAGTACGGATTGTTTATCGACAGCAGGGCAGGAGCGGGTACGACGGTCAAAGTCGTCATTCCTGCCGTTCCGCAGCATGGAGAGGAGGAAGCCGTATGAAGGCTGTCGTTATTGACGACGAATTTTGGACGCGGAGCAGCATTCGGCAGCTGGCCGACTGGGCGCGTTTCGGCATCGATCGGGTCGAGGAAGCGGAGGACGGCTTGAGCGCGTTGAAAATCATCGATGAAATCAACCCGGAAATTGTCATTACGGACATGAAGATGCGCGGGATGAACGGGGTTCAGCTTTTGCAGAAGCTGACGGGGGACTACCCGTTTATCCGCAAAATAGTGATCAGCGGCTATGACGACTTTTCTTATACCAAACAAGCAATACGATCCAAAGTCGATGAATACATTTTGAAGCCGATCCACCCGGAGGAGCTGAACATGGCGCTGGAAAAGGCCGTCCGGGAATGGCGGATCGCCCGGGGGCTTCATACCGTGCAGCCGCTGGACAAACCGATGCTGAAGATCATCACGGAGTATAAGCGGATCATTTCCGGCCATTTTCAGGGCATGCAGGTGGAGGCCGTTCAGGGCCGGTTCAAGGAATTGGAGCAAGTATTGAGAGCCCGGGAACCGTTCCAGCCCGGCTTTAACAATACGTTGTACAAGCAATTCCTCTTATTGCTGGAGGAACAGGCGTCCATGGCGGGAACGGATGCGGCGTTCGCGATTCCGGCATGCGCCAATAACTTTTACGTTTCGGACGACACGCCTCTGCCGCAGTGGATCGAGGTGCTGTCCGCCGCGTACGCTGCCGTGTTGGAGGTATCGATTCACCGGAGAAGAAGCAAGAACAGGATCGACATTGACGAAGTCAGACAGTATATCGACGTTTCCTTCGCGGAATCGATCACCTTGGAATCGGTCGCCGGCCGATTTTTCGTCAGCAAGGAGCACCTGTCCCGGACGTTTAAGCAGGAAACCGGCTCGACGGTCGTGGATTACATCATTTCCAAACGGATGGACAAAGCAAAACAGCTGCTGCTAGATCCGGCCAATTCCATTAAAAGCGCAGCGGAAGCCGTAGGCTACTCGGATATTACTTATTTTCACCGCTTGTTCAAAAAAGTAACCGGGATTACTCCCAATCAAGTCCGGCAGGAGCCTCAAGTCTAATATCAATATCGTCCAGTCCATGACGCAAATCCGGTCCAATGCGCCCAGGCGCACTCCCGATTATACTAAACACGTAAGCGCCATCACGAAAAAGGGAGGATACAAGCAATGAAGAAAGCACTTACAACAGCAGCTGCTATTCTCATGCTGGGGTCTACGGTCGCTTGTTCATCGGCCGGAAGCGGCGATAACGCCGACGGTTCAGGAGCGCAGGGGAACCAAGCCGCGGGGGCACCGAAAAAGGTCGAGCTGAAAATTTTCCTCGGGGGCTTGGACCGTTTCCGCGATCAATTCGACAAGTACTTCGCCCAGTTTGCCGAGAAGGAAAAGAAAGAGAAAAATATCGAAGTCTCGATTAACTCCGAGTATCCGGGAGCGGAGAATGCCGCGCAAATTTTGAAAACCCGGCTCGCTACCGGAGATGTGCCGAACATCTTTTCCATCCATGCGGTGAACGAGATTCCGGATTATTACAAAGCCGGCTATTTGTCGGATTTATCCAGCCAGCCGCTGGCAAGCAAGCTGAGCGACGGGATCAAGCCCATCGTCTCGATCGATAATAAAGTGGTGGCGGTTCCGATGGAAAGTCTGGAGTGGGGCTATCTCTACAACAAAAAAATATTCAACGATTTGGGACTGAAGCCGCCTGCCACGCTGTCAGAAATGAAGGCGGTTGCACAGAAGCTGAAAGACAATAACGTCAAGCCTTTTCTTCTCAGCTACAAAGAAGGCTGGATTCCGCAGCTGTTCCTTTCGCTTACCATCGGCGGATTGGTCAATTCGAGCCACAAAGACTTTATCGACAGCATGAACAAGGGACAGGGCAGCTTCGCGGATATCAAGGAGATGTTCGACATTATCGACCTTGTGAACGCGAACGGGACGGACCGCGCTTTTGAAATCGGCAACGATGACGGAGCCGCCGAGTTCGCGAGCGGCAAGGCCGCCATGTGGGTGCAAGGGCCTTGGGATTCCGATAGCATCCTGAAGGTCAACGACAAGCTCGATTTCGGCGTCGCGCCGCTGCCGATCAATGACGATCCGAATGCGACGATGATTAATGTATCCGTATCCACCTCCTTGGCGATGGCCCCGAACGGCAAAAATAAAGAGGTATCGCAAGACTTGCTGAACTATATCTTGGACGATCAAGCGTCGAACGAGCTTTATCAAAGCCTGAAGTTCAATCCCGTCTCCAAAACCCATACCTTCAAGCCTTATCCTTGGGTGGAGGAAGCTTCGAGCTACGTGAACAAAGGGAAATCCTACAAGGACCCGTCGATTCCTTCTGCAGTTAAAGACGAGGGGGGCAAAGCGCTGCAGGCCTACTTCAGCAAGAAGATGTCCAAAGAAGACGTCATCAAGGATCTGGATAAAACCTGGAAGGATGCCAACGCGGCCGCCAATAAAAAATAAGTGTCCGCAAGAGAGCGTCGCGCCCTGTTCCCGCAGCCAACCGTTCTGCTGAGAACAGGGCGCGGCTTCCCCGAAGGAGGAATTGAACATCATGCTGAAACGCCCGTCCAAAGCAACGACTTCTCTGATTTTGTTCGTACTGCCTGCTTTTATATTATATGTCATTTTCTTGGTCATTCCCGTGCTGCAGGGCTCTTACTACAGCTTCACGAACTGGGACGGCTTGAATAAGTCCTACAGCTTCGTCGGGCTCCAAAATTTCGTCGAAGCCATTCGCGACGATGCCAACTTCAGAACGGCGCTTTTATTTACCGCCAAGTATGTCTTGTTTGCGGTCGTGCTGCAAAACGCCCTGGCACTGCTGCTCGCTCTACTGATTGAGTCGCAAAAAAGAGCGAAGGGATTTTTCCGAACGATCTTTTTCATGCCCAATATGCTCAGCGTCATTATCAGTACGTTTATGTGGGTGTTCGTGTTTACAAAAGTGATGCCCGCCCTGTCCGAATATGCCGCTTTAAAATTTCTCGGTCAATCCTGGCTCGGTGACCCGAACGTCTCGTTCTGGAGCATCATGCTCGTTTCCGTATGGGGCGGCGTCGGCACCCTGATGATTATATATATGTCCGCCATCCAAGGCATACCGCAGCATTTGAAGGAAGCGGCCATTATCGACGGAGCCAAGCCGTATCATATGCTTCGGTACATTACGCTGCCTTTAATCACGCACGCGCTGACGATCTGCATTTTCCTGACCTTGAACAGCTCGTTCAAAGTGTATGACCTCATCTTTGCATTGACCGGAGGAGGTCCTGCCCGGGCTACACAGGTAATTACGATGAATATTTTGGAGGAGGCTTATCAGCGCAACTACCGTTACGGCTATGCCAGCGCCAAGGCGATCATCCTCTTTTTGATTATTCTAGTCATTACGCTCGTTCAAGTGTCGGTGATGAAGAAACGGGAGGTGGAAGCGTGAACAGGCGAATGTATTCCGTTTTGTCGCTCGTCGTGCTGTCCTTGCTGGCGGTCTACTTCCTGTTCCCGATTTATATGGCGATCATCAATTCCTTGAAATCGCCGGGCGATATGTACCGTTCCGTCTTAAGCTTCCCCACTAGTCCGCAATTTGACAACTACGTTCAGGCGTTCAAGAAAGCGAACATGCTCAGAAGCGCCTGGAATACCGTCGTGGTCACGGTGACGGGGATTGCGGGAATCGTCTTTTTCAGCTCTTTGGCCGGATATAAGCTTTCCCGGACGCGGGGCAGACTAAGCAATTTTGTGTTTATGCTGTTTGTCGCTTCGATGCTGATTCCTTTCCAGACAATCATGGTCACCTTGACCAAAATGGCCAAAGGGCTGGGGCTGCAAGGTTCGCCGCTGGGGCTTGGGATCGTATGTGCGGGACTAGGCATCAATATGGCTATCTTTTTGTACCACGGCTTTGTGAAAGGCATTCCGCGCGAGCTGGACGAGTCGGCTCAAATCGACGGCTGCGGCGAGTTCAGGACGTATTTTACGATTATTTTTCCGCTGCTGCTGCCGATTACGTTTACGATTGTGATCTTAAACATGCTTTGGCTGTGGAACGACTTCCTGCTTCCGGTGCTGCTGCTTACCGATTTCCGCAATTATACGCTTGTGTTGACGATCAACATGTTTTTCGGCAAGTACAGCAGGGAATGGGGCTTGATTCTGGCTTCCTTGATTTTGTCTTCGATCCCGATCGTCGTCTTTTTTGCTATTTTCCAGCGCTGGATCATTCAAGGGATTACGGATGGCGCCGTAAAAGGGTAACGGGTTAAGAATTTGGAGGAACATAGGAGGGTTTACTTTATGGACAATCGCGACATTCGCTGGATTTCAAGCACGAAAGACGCTTGCTGGACGGAAAAACCGGTCTCCGGTCAAGCCGGAGGCGACGCCAACCTTACGATTACAGGCGAAGCCTTTCAAACGGTAGAAGGCTTTGGAGGCTGCTTTAACGAATTGGGTTTTACGGCGTTAAGCCACTTGACGCCCGAAGAACGGGGGCGTGTGCTTCACTCCTTATTTCACCCCGAAGGAGAGCTGAAGCTCGGTATCTGCCGGCTGCCGATCGGCGCCAGCGATTATGCGCTCGAATGGTACAGTCTGAACGAGACGGACGGAGATTTGGCGATGGAGCATTTCTCTATCGAGCGGGATCGTCAGTATTTGATTCCGTATATCAAAGAAGCGTTAACGTATAATCCGGATTTGAAATTTTTTGCCTCTCCATGGAGTCCGCCGACTTGGATGAAGTTTCCGAAAGCCTACAATTATGGAACGCTGCGTTGGGAAAAGGACATTTTGCAGGCGTATGCGCTTTATTTCGTCAAGTTTGTGGAAGCGTATCGTCAGGAAGGCATTACGATTCATCAGATTCATGTGCAAAATGAACTGGTCGCCGACCAGAAATTCCCGTCGTGCGTCTGGACAGGAGAGCAGCTTCGTGAGTTCATCCGCGACTATCTAGGGCCGGCCTTCGAGAAGCACGGGCTGGATACGGAAATTTGGCTGGGAACGATCAATGCGCCGGAGCCGTGGCAGGAAATGCTGCACAAATCGACTTCGGATTACGATATTTATGCGAATACCGTGTTAAGCGATCCGGAAGCTTACAAATATATTCAAGGCGTCGGTTATCAATGGGCGGGCAAATATGCGATTCAACGAACCGTGCAGAGCTATCCGGAGCTTCGCTACATGCAGACGGAAAACGAATGCGGAGACGGTCTGAACACGTGGGATTATGCGAAGTATGTCTTTAATTTATATCAGCATTATTTCACGAACGGCGTAAACAGCTATATTTATTGGAACATGGTACTGGAGCCGAAAGGGCGAAGCACGTGGGGCTGGGAGCAAAATTCGATGATCACGTCAGATCCTGCCGCCAAACGGGCCGTGTACAATCCCGAGTTTTTTGTGATGCAGCATTTCTCGCATTTCGTTGCTCCGGGTTCGTCGCGCATCGGATTGAAAGGTCCGTGGGCCGGAAACGCGCTTGCTTTTGCAGTCCCGAATGGACAGAAAGTGGTGATCGTGGCGAACCCGTTCGCCGAGCCGCGGATTCTCCGACTAAGTGACGGAACGCGCACGCAAGCTTTGGAGCTTGAACCGGAATCGTTCAATACGATTATTTTTTGACATCGGATTCATCGTATGGGGAGGATGCTAATGGAGAGAGATATACGCCAGCTTATCGCGCAAATGACCGTAGAGGAGAAAGCCGGGTTATGCTCCGGCTTGAACTTCTGGCAAACGAAGCCGGTGGAACGGCTGGGGATTCCGTCGATTATGCTTACAGACGGCCCTCACGGACTCCGGAAGCAGCGGGGAGGCTTGGACCACCTCGGTTTCGCCGACAGCGTGCCGGCGACCTGCTTTCCTTCGGCGGCAGGCTTGGCCTGCTCGTGGGACCGCAAGCTGATGGAGCAAGTCGGCATCGCGTTGGGGGAGGAATGTCAGGCTGAGGACGTTGCGATCCTGCTGGGGCCGGCGGCCAACATCAAGCGTTCGCCGCTTTGCGGCAGAAATTTTGAATATTTCTCGGAAGATCCCTATTTATCGTCGGAAATGGCGGCCTACCATATCCAGGGCGTCCAAAGTCAAGGTGTAGGAACGTCGCTGAAGCATTTTGCCGTGAATAACCAGGAGCATCGAAGAATGACCGTTGATGCGGTCGTGGACGAACGGACCTTGCGGGAAATTTATTTGGCAAGCTTCGAAGGGGCGGTCAAGCAGGCTCAGCCATGGACCGTAATGTGCGCTTACAATAAGGTCAACGGTGAGTATTGCTCGGAGCATGAGGGCTTGCTGACCCGTATTTTGAAGGAAGAGTGGGGACATAAAGGCTTTGTCGTGTCCGACTGGGGGGCCGCCAACGACCGGGCAAAAGGAGTGGCTGCCGGGTTGGAACTGGAAATGCCGTCAAGCAACGGGCTCGGCGACCGGAAAATCGTAGACGCGGTGAAGAGCGGCATGCTGTCCGAGGAAGCGCTGGACAAGGCTGTGGAACGCATATTGCGCGTTGTTTTCCAAGCGGTCGACCGGAAAAAGGAGCATGCTTCGTTTGATGCGGAGGCTCATCATGCGCTGGCCAGAATCGTCGCGCGTGAAAGCATGGTACTGTTAAAAAATGAAGGCGGCATACTGCCCCTGAAAAAGGAAGGCACGGTCGCCGTGATCGGGGCGTTGGCGAAACATCCGAGGTATCAGGGAGGCGGAAGCTCCCACATCAACCCGACCCGATTGGACGATATTTACGAAGAAATGCGCCGAGCGGCAGGAGCCGAAGCCAGCATCGTCTACGCCGAAGGCTATCCGTTGGAAAGCGACGACATCGACGATTGCTTGCTTCAGGAAGCGAAGCTGGCGGCGGCGCAAGCGAAGGCTGCGGTTATTTTCGCAGGCTTGCCGGAACGGTACGAATCCGAAGCGTATGACCGGCAGCATTTGCGGATTCCCGACAATCACCGGAAGCTGATCGAGGCCGTTGCGGAAGTGCAAAGCAATGTAGTCGTTGTTTTAAGTAACGGCGCACCGGTCGAGATGCCCTGGATTGATCGTGTGAAGGGCGTGCTCGAAGGCTATCTGGGCGGTCAGGCGCTGGGCGGCGCGATTGCCGATTTGCTGTTCGGCGATGCGAATCCGTGTGGCAAGCTGGCCGAAACGTTCCCGAAACAACTAAGCCATAATCCTTCCTATTTGAATTTTCCGGGCGAAGGGGACAAGGTGGAGTACAAGGAAGGGCTGTTTGTCGGTTACCGCTATTACGATGCGAAGCAGATCGAGCCCTTGTTTCCGTTCGGGCACGGATTGAGCTATACGACATTCGAATACACCGGCCTAACCGTCGACAAACGGGAAATCCGGGATACTGAGACGGTACGTATCTGCGTTCGTGTCCGAAATACGGGCGAACTCCCTGGCAAAGAAATTGTCCAACTGTATGTGAGAGATGTTCAAGCGAACGTGATACGGCCGGAAAAAGAGCTTAAAGGCTTTGAAAAGGTCGAGCTGGCGCCCGGGGAGGAAAAGACCGTCGAGTTCGTGTTGGAGAAGCGCGCATTCGCCTACTACAATCCCGAGCTGCAGGACTGGCATGTGGAGACCGGCGATTTTGAAATCCTGATCGGAAAATCGTCGGCCGAGCTCGTGCTTCAAGAGACGGTTCGCGTGCAATCGACCGTCAGATTAAAAAAGACCGTTAGCCGAAACTCGCTCGTAGGCGATTTGCTGGACGATCCGCAGCTGTCGCCGCTCTTTCGCGAGATGCTTCGAAAGTACAGCGAGAACAAGGTGATGCATGCGCTGGAAAAGGACGGTTCGGATATGATGCTGGAGTTTGTCAGGAATATGCCGCTGCGCGTGCTCGCTGCTTTCAGCCAAGGCGCCGTGACGGAAGAAATGCTGGAAGCGGATCTTCAGCGGTTAATTGCAATAATTTGATCTCCCTGTTGACATTCACGTAACGTCATACCCTATAGTTGAGATTGTACTAAGTGATATCACAAGTTCAATCGAATAACAAGGAGATGCGTTTAGTGGAAATCATGATACAAGACACCCTAAGCTTATATAAAGAAATGCTTCATTTGCCTGAAGGGGAGAGAAGTGAGTTCTTTAGCGGTAAATTAATCGAACCTTTTCATCCGATGTTTGAAATCATGCATATGCCTAAGACACCTGAGGCCATGGGGTGTATCCAACTGTCTGGCCGTGACTCTGAAATGGTAGAAAGGTTAGAAAGACTTGAAAAGGCTGATGCCTGGAATAATGCACAAAGGGCCATGGAAGCTGCAGTAGAGCGCTTTGAAAAAGCCTGCATTCCCGTACCGGAAAAAGTTGTAGTAGGAATTTTCTTAGGAAATCCTGAATTTTTAGCGATGATGGAAGGATATACAGGTATGGGATCTATACCCGGCTATATACTAATAATGATTGATCCGAACGAAAAGAACCTGCCAAAGCTCAATGCATGTATAGCTCATGAGTTTCATCACAACGTACTTTTCCATAATGCAAAATGGAACTTTATGACGGATGTATCCGTTGGGAAGTATCTTGCTGTTGAAGGTTTGGCTGAAAGCTTTGCAGCCAGCATGTTTGGCGAAGCGTGCATTGGCCCCTGGGTAACAAATGTACAAGGAGCAGATTTGGAAACCGCAAAAAAAATAATTTCAAAATCACTTGACGTCAAAGGGTTTATGGAAGTTCGCAAATATATATATGGAAAACATCCAATGATGCCTGAGACTGAGGGCTTTGGCATGCCTTTCTGTGGAGGGTATGCTGTAGGATATCATGCCGTACAGGCATACCTGAGAAAAACGGGTATTTCAATAGAGAAGGCTACAATGATAGATGGCGATAAAATCATGAAGTCATCCGGCTATTTTGAAGCTTAAATTAATGTTATTAAAGTAGAGCATGCTGGTTATGCAGCATGCTTTATTATTATCCATATTTTTGACAATAGCACATAATGGCCTGATAAACGAAGTCGCTCAAATCTTCATCACTAAATTGGTTGATGTAATTTCTAAACCTGCTATCAGATTTATAGGTATTGGCGATGCATCTCAAAATTGTTGTATCACAAGTCATATACTGTTCGAGATAACTTTTCCATTCTGCAATTAATTCCTGAACATCGTCAGAAGAAGGTGGGTTATGAATTTGTTTTGCGATTTTTTTAAATACATTTTCCATATTATTTGAAAATTCATTAGATAAATTTGCTTTTTCATGATCAGATCGTTTTTCCAGGTTTTTCTCATAATCTTTGTATATTTTTGTTTCGCCATATATCATTTTGGCTTCACGACTATATTGTTCTTCTAATGGCATAATTGGCGAGTTATTAAAGATATTCAAATTAAATATATCTTTTCCGGATACATAATCCTCTAACGCAGTAATAATTGTACCTAATCGTCGTTGTTTTGATAGCAAAGTTTGATGATGTATTTTTAACTTTTGCAGTTGTTTTTGCTTTGATAGTTGCATTATATCTGATATTTCTTTTAAAGATAAATTCATTTCCTTAAAAAATAAAATCGTTTGAAGCTTTTCTAGATCTTCTCTGCTATAGGCCCGATAATCATTATCCGATAAACGAGTTGGTCTTAATAAATTGATTTTATCGTAAAAATGTAATGTTCTGGCAGTGATACCTGTTATTCGTACAATATCTTTAACTGTGAAAAATTGTGCTTTCATTCCGAAAATCCTCTACTTCTTTAAGAATAATATATGATCTAATATATAATGCGCTATAACCTTATGTCATAGTCAAGTATAAATTTCGTTATCCGTTATTATTCAGGAAGCGATAAGCCGCATCTTTCACACATGTTTATCGACCACAAAATACGGCGACAGACGAGGATATATTTTCTTCCTCAACTGCCGCCGTTTCGTTATGCTAATTAACCTAAATTTTTAATAATCCGATTGATCACTTCTCACCAAGCTCACAGGGCTACGAGAAGCCCGACATGAACGTTCTTTCCCCACATCAGCTTAAGTTAAAATATGCCCGCCTTCCACATGCATAACGGTGCCGGTCACGAAACCGTTTTGGATCAGATAGAGCACGCTCCGCGCGACATCCTCCGCTTGGCCGACCCGTTTGACCGGGAGCTTGCCGGCCACGGTTTCGTAAAACTGCTTGCGCGCGTCCTCCGGCATTTTGCTGCGCGAAGGCGTATCGATGATCCCCGGGGAAACGATATTGACCCGGATCGGAGCAAGCTCCAGCGCCAGCGTCTGGCCCAGATTCGAAACCGCCGCGTTGACCGCGCCAAGGGCGGACGAGCCGACCATCGCTTTGTAGGCGACAACGCCGGAGAACAGGGTAATCGAACCGTTCTTTGAAATGTGCGGCGCGCCGTATTTGGCCGCATAGTATTGGCCCCAGAATTTGTTTTCGAACAATTTGCGGGCTTGCGCCGTATCGGTTTGAAGGAACGGCCCGCCCGAGGTTTCCGCGGCGCTGACGACAAGATGATCGAACGATCCGACTTTTGCAAAAAATGCCTGCACCTGTCCTTCGTCCGTCGTATCGAGGGTGTAAGTCGCTGCCTTCGGTCCGAGCTGCTCTTTGGCGCTTTGCAGTTTTTGCTCCGAGCGGCTGGCTATGATTACTTCCGCGCCGAGTGCGATCGCCTGTTTCGCGGTTTCCAGACCGATTCCGGAGCTGCCGCCGATCATGATCACTTTTTGATTTTGCAACATGAGATATCCTCCTTTTTGGATATAAGCGAATTATTGATTCAATACCGATTGCAGATGGGCGTCGAGCTCGGCCGTGAACGTATCGATCTTCGGATTTTTGATGACATCGTAGCAGGCGAAGCTTTTTAGAGGCTGCAAGCCGAGGAACTCCTGCGCCCGGTGCAAGTGGCTTAACGCTTCTTCCAGACCGGCTCCTTTAAAAAACTGCGTCGGATCGTTGAACGCTTCTTTCGGAGCGTTCCAAGTCGTCGAGAGCATATATTTTTTGCCGGTTAACATGCCGCCCCTGCCGTACTGCTCGGCGCCTTTGAAAAATAACCCGTAAGCATACACTTCGTCCATATACGTTTTCAGGAGTCCGGGAACGCTGAACCAGTATACAGGCGTCTGGTAAATGATCACGTCGGCCCAAATGAATTTTTGCTGCTCTTCTTCGATGTTGTAGCCGTTTTGAATAATCGTCGCTTGGACCTCGTTATTTTCGCTCAACGTGCTTACCATTCGATCGACCAAGGTTTGATTCAGTTTTCCTTCCGCCGAGCGGTATGTTTGATGACCGTTAATGATCAAAATTTTCATTTTGTCTCCATCTCCTTATTATGTGTTTAACGTGCGGTCATGCCTGGCTTGTGAAGATAATTCGGCATCCTGACGGTCCAGCGACCAGCTGACCAGTGCAACCAAGAGTCCGGCAGCGGTCACGATGGCGGCTACCCACGGTAAAGCGTGAAGCCCGGGGCCGTTGTCGATGATCCAGCCTCCCAAGTATGCTCCGCCGGCATTAGCCAAATTAAATGAGCTGATGTTCAAAGCGGAAGCGATATTCTGCGAGCCTTTTGCTTTCTGAAGCACCCGCATTTGGAACGCGGGCACGATGGTGAAGGACGCGAAGCCCCAGACGAACACGGTGATCACGGTGGCGATTTTGTAGGAGCTGGTTAGCGTAAACAGGGCCAGCACGGCCGTCAAAAGCACCAGCATCCCGGCAAGCGAGGGCATCAGCCTCCAATCCGCCAGTTTACCCCCGACGGTATTGCCGATAGTCATTCCGATTCCGAACACAAGCAGGATCGGCGTAACCGCACCGGCTCCGAATCCCGTGATGTCGGTCAGGATCGGGGCGATGTACGTAAAGGCCGTGAATACTCCGCCAAACCCCAGAACCGTCATCAGTAAGGCAAGCCCTACCTGTTTGCTGCGAAGAACGCGCATTTCTTGACGGAAACCCGCAACGGCTTCTTGTGCGATGCGCGGGACGAGTCCGCCAATCCCGACGAGGGAAATGATCCCGAGCGCCGTCACGATCCAAAAGGTGGAGCGCCATCCCCACATTTGCCCGACGAAGGTGCCGAAGGGGACGCCAAGAATGTTGGCGAGCGTGAGTCCGGCAAACATCATGGCGATTGCGCTCGCTTGTTTTTCGCGGGGAACAAGACGTGTGGCCACGATCGAGCCGACACCGAAAAAGGTACCGTGCGCAAAGGAAGCCAGGATGCGGGCGATCATCAGTACCGCATAGTTGGGGGCGACTGCGGCCATCAGATTGCCGGCGACGAAGATGAGCATCAGGCCGAACAGCAGCGACTTGCGCGGCAGCCGCCCGGTGAAGGCGGTAATCAACGGACCGCCGATGGCGACGCCCAGCGCATAGCCGGTAACGAGTAAGCCTGCGGCGCTTAACGTGACCTGCAGATCGGCCGCAACCTCCGGAAGGATGCCCATAATGACGAACTCCGTCGTGCCGATGGCGAACGCGCTGATCAAGAGAGCGACGAGCGCCAAAGGCGGCCTGCTTCGCTGAATTTCCGTAGACATGTTGTTCACCTCCTCAGGTAGGGTGGAATGATCGGCTCACAACGATATTATATGTGTAGTAGATTCATTTATGGAAGTAGTGATATTAAATTCATATAGTTTCCGAAAGTATATTTATGTGATACAATGGGGATAATTAAGTGAAAAAAATTTTGGGAGGGTGCTTGGATGAGTGAGCTTGAACCGGTCGTTCTAACCAAAGGAACGCCTGGCGTGCCTTGTCCCATTGCCAAAACGCTGGATGTGATCGGGACGAAATGGACCTTTTTAATTATTCGCGACCTGCTGATCGAAGGAACGATGCGATTCAGCGACCTGCTGAAATCGATGGATGGCATAAGTCCGAAAACGCTCTCGCTTCGTCTGAAAGAACTGGAAGACCACGGTATGCTGGAAAGAACGGTATACCCGGAAGTTCCTCCGCGCGTCGAATATACGTTGACGGAAAAAGGAAGACGGTTGGAAGGCATTTTTATCGAATTAAAAAGATTTGGCATGCAGTTATAGGCTTTGTTCTGCGGGGAATAGTCGTGAAAAGGAGGGAGGGACACTCGTGGGAAATGTGATTTCCATGCCTGAAGCCCAAGAAGACGAGGCGCCCTATCTTACCATGTCGAACGGGTTGACCTCCGTCTTTCTTGATGTCCTGGTGCTTAGCGGTTCTCGAATCGCGAATACGGACCGGGAGAAAGAACTGGTCATTTGGCTTGCTCAACGCGACCAGTCGGTCGTAGGGATTGGAACGGTAGGGTTTGGCCTGGAGGAGATGCCTTGGACGGCGGACAATTTTGCCAATGAGAAGGCGTTTATGACCCGTACGATTCAGGGGGCTATGAACGAATCCGGCTGGGAGAAGCTCAGCTATACGCCGAACAAAGAGATGGTCGTCGGGCGATTGGCGGACTTTCAGCTCATGATCGATGCTTTGCAAGCGGGGTACCTTGATCCAAGCTATTATATCGAATGGGCCGAGGTGGACGAGGATGACGATTCACCGACCATTCCCAGAGGGTATCCCATGTGCTCTAAGCATGCCGTCTATTTGTCCTGCCACGGATGCTTGCTGTGCAACGATGAAGGCGGCGGTTCCGGGTTCTCCGAATATAATAATGCCCATAACGAAGCAGCCCGGCATGGATGAACGCCGCGGCTGCTTTTAGCTTCCGTACTATTCCCGACAAAGAGAGAAATAATGATTCAGATCGTGCTGGTAATCCGTGGTCGGACGTTTGGGCTCCCGGATCTTGCATTGCTCCAAATATTCGGCGGCGAGCCCTTTGAGTTCGGGGTAAGTTCTTACCATTTCGATCAGGCAGCTGATGATGCCCAGTTGGTTGGGTTCATCTTTCTTCTTCAGCTTATATGTACCGCTGGAAATAAGATGTTTGAGCCACACTTGGTATGATAGATCGCTGTCGGGAATCGGCGTATCGAAGTACCCTTGCCTGACGGCGGCCCATAGCGCTAAAAGCGAATATTGTACGAGCTCGCTCGTCTCCCCGTTTTTAAAAATCGTCACGAGCGATGGAATCGCGCCGGATATATTGATGCCGCTGTCGGCCAGTCTCCAGTGGATGCTGCAAATGTATTGCTCGGTTGCCTGATCCTTTACATAACGCTTGCCCGCAACAAGGATAAGCTGTACCGCTTCATCCGGAAAAGGGATTTCTGCGGCCAGTAAGGCATCGAGCAGGGCGGCAGCTCGGTATTGAAGATAAAGCTCCGTATCGGTTTTCTCCGATTCTTTCCGGTCCAGATGATGAAGCCGTGCGATGGGGATTATGATTCCGGATAAATCCCCGCCCGTTCCAAGGCACCGGTGAACAATTTCGATCAGCGCGACAACCTGTTCCGGATCGTTGACGTCCAGATAGGTGCCCAATTCGCCGGTTTGGCAATCCTTTAGTGCGTCTTCCAAGCTCTCCTTGGCTAAGGAAACGGCTTTTGAAGCCATTGCGGGAGTCGTTATTTCTTCGATGATTTCCTTGGCTATGCGCCTGCGTTCGGCCAAATCCGTTGTTGCGCTAAGCTGCTGCATCACGTGTTCCATACTGCTGGCGTTCATAGGTAGGTTCCTCCGTCGTCCGTAACTATCGGCAAATCATGATATGAATAGCAAAATTATAGCATTGAATCCGCCTCGATTGCGAAAAAAGCTCCCGGTCCCCTTCGCAAAGGGGCGGGAGCTTCTTGCCTTTAAGCGAGCAATCCACGCAGCACAGCGGTAACGGCAGCCATTTCATCGTCCGTACCGATCGAAATGCGCAGCTTGTCGGCCAGGCGGGGGTGCTCGAAATGGCGGACGTAGATGTTTCGTTCCAGCAGCTTCCGGTACCATTCGCGGGCATCGGGCTTTCCGGCTCCCGCAGGAGGCGTGCACAGCACAAAGTTCGTTTGCGAAGGGATGACGTCAAAGCCAAGGCTTCGAAGCTCGACGATGAAGCTATCGCGCGTCGCCTTGACCGCCGCTACCGTGTGCGCCGTGTATTCCCGGTCCTCCAGAGCGGCCACGGCAAGCTTCCGGCTGATCGCGTTGATGTTGTAGATGTCTTTGCTCTTTTCCAGAGCGGCAATGAGCGGCTCGGCAGCGATGCAGTAGCCGACCCGCGCTCCGCACAAGGCGTGGGCCTTGGAAAACGTGCGGACGACGATCACGTTGGGATAGCGGTCCACTAGTGGGATAGCTGTTGCGCCGGGATCGGCAAAGTCAATATAGGCTTCGTCGATGACGACCAGCCCCGGGAAGCGGCTGACCAGTCGTTCGACTTCTTCAAGCGGCAGCAGGTGTCCGGTTGGCGCATTCGGATTGACCAGCACGATCGCATCCGCCCCGCTGTTCATCAGCAGCTCCGTATCGACGGTATAGTCGCTGCGCGTCGGGATGGCGATGGAGGAAGCCTGATAAGATGCGGCCACCGTATGATACAGCGAGAACGACGGGTCCGGCAGGGCCATGCGCCGGTTCGGGCCGATGAAGCCTTTGACGATCAAGGAGATAATCTCGCTCGAACCATTCCCGCAAAAGATTTGTTCGTCCTTGACGCCGTGCAGCCGCGAAAGTGCGGCACGCAGCTGTGCGCAGCGGGCGTCGGGGTAACGGCGAAGCTCTTCTTCGCCAAGCGTACGCAGCGCTTCCAGTACAAGCGGAGAGGGCGGGTACGGGCTTTCGTTCTGATTTAGCTTGATTGCGGCGCTTCCTTCCGGCGGAAGGTCGCCCAAGGCGTAAGGGGTGAGCCGTTCGATATGCGGCAAAATAAGGGTCATCGGTTTGGTTCCTCCTAAAATCCGGCTAACGGGGTCAGCTCGTAGTTGGTGATATGGTGCATGTCTTCCGCTTTGCGCAATGGGATGATAAGATGAGCATAACCGCATTTTGACATTTAAAAAATGGTCAGTTTAATAATTTTTCAAGTGACAGATTCATGCAAAGGAGAAGCCGGGATGATCGACTTGATGCCGAGGCTCGACGAATCGTCGGGCGAAGCGCTGTATATGCAGCTGTACCGCTATATCCGCGACGAAATCGCCGCCGGTCGCATTCCGGCGAACGAGCGGCTGCCGTCCATCCGCACGCTGTCCGCTTACCTGGGCGTAAGCCGGTCGCCTGTCGCTCTAGCCTACGAGCAGCTGCTCGCCGAGGGCTATGTGAACAGCCGACCGCGCAGCGGGCTGTATGCCGCCGAGCTGGACACGTCCGCCTCTCTGCAGGTGCAGACCGACGCGCCGGCAGAACGTTCCGCGGTGTCGCCATCGCCGAAGCGCGCATACCATGCGTCTCAGGATGAACCGCTCCGTTACGACTTCGGCTACGGCAGCGTCGATATCGCGAGCTTCCCGCTGGCGAAATGGCGCCGGCTGATGAACCGCTGTCTGCTGCCGGAAAACAGCCGTCTGCTGCTGTACGGCGATTTGCAGGGCGAGCCGGAGCTGCGCGCCGAAATTGCCGCCTATCTGCACCATATGCGTGGGGTACGCTGCCAGCCGGAGCAGATCGTGGTCGGTGCGGGCACGTACCATTCACTCGATTTACTGTTTCAATTGCTGCACGAGGATGTCAACTGTATGGCTTCCGAAGAAGCGGTCAACGACGGGGTAAAAGCGCTCTTCGGGCAGTTTCGGTTCGATTGCCGGCCCCTTCGGCTGGAAAGCGACGGCATCTGCCTCGAAGAGCTGCAGGCCAGCGGCGCCCAGGCCGTCTATGTCACTCCGTCGCATCAATTTCCGTATGGCATGACGCTGTCGGCGGGCAAGCGGCTCAAGCTGCTCCAATGGGCGAAGGAGCGGCGGGCCTACATCGTCGAGAACGACTACGACGGCGAATTCCGCTACAGCGGCCGGCCGATCCCTTCGCTGCAAAGCCTGGACGATGACGGCCGCGTCATCTACGTTGGCACGTTCTCGCGGGCGCTGACGCCGGCGTTCCGGCTCAGCTATCTCGTGCTGCCGCCTGCACTGCTGGCGAGGTTTCGCAGCCGCCGGCACAGCTACGACCAGCTTGCCTCGCCGATCTTTCAGATGACGCAGCAGCTGTTCATGCAATCCGGCGACTTTGGGCGGCATGTGCGCAAAATGCGCAGCGTCTACCACAAAAAGCGCGATGCGCTGCTGTACGCGGTACGCGACACTTTTCCGGCGGGCGTCGAGATGATCGGCGCGGACTCGGGGCTACACCTGCTGCTTCGGGTTCGCGGCGAGAAGGACGAAGCGGAGCTTGTTCGCGCGGCCGCCCGGGAAGGCGTCGGCGTCTACCCGGCTTCTGCTTACCGGCTGCGGTCGGAGGCTGACGAGGCCCCAACCGTGCTGCTCGGCTTCGGCGGTTTGTCCGAAGCGGACATCCGGGAAGGGGTAAGGCTGCTGGCGCGGGCATGGAAAATGGAATCTTCTCTAAATAAATGAAAGAATATGGACGATATATCCAGTAGGGTGTCATTTTTCTTTTATTTTGAAGAGGAGGGGTAACGTGAAAGTTTCCGGCGGAGAAAGCAGCGTCTTGAACCTGTACGCGATCCGCGAACAGGAGAGCAAGCCCGGCCTGAGACCGGGGACGATTGCCGGTTTGAAGCATGATACGGTCGAAATCAGTCCGACCGGCCGGCAGTTGGCCGAAGGCGCAATCAAGCACCACGTGGGCAAAATTTTCGTATCAGCCCAAATCGACGAATCGCTGAACCGGCTGCTTGAAGGGAAGTCGCAGGAGGTAAGCGATGCGGTGCATACGATCATCGGCTCCAATCTGCTGCCGGGCGGCTCCGTCTCGGACGAAGGGGAGCGCGCCGCATTGCGGGAAGCAGGATTAGCACAGGCCCAATATGTGGCCGACCGTTATATGTCGGGCGGCGAATCGTCCGAGTTGATGGCGGTCATGAATCAAATTGCCGTCATCGGCGCGAAGGTAACGGTTGATTCGGCAACAGGGAGCGTCTCCTACAAGATGCCGCCATCCCGGCCGGTCGGGGCACCCGAGGACTATGTGGACATCAACGAGCTGATGAAGAGGTTCGAACCGGATACCTACAAAAAGCTGAACGAAGCGATAACCGGTAGCGGCGACTGGGGCAGCATTTTGTTTTCGTTTGTCAAAAAAATCCCGCAAAACGAGCAGTGGGTGACCAAGTATCGTGAGGAAACGAAACAACTGATGCATGAACTGAAGACGACGAAGCTCGATAACCGGTTCGCAGGCGCTAATACGTCCGATATGGCTTCCTTCCTGTTGGATATTAACCGTAAGCTAGAGCAGACGCCGCTTGCAAAGACAGACGCCTTGATGCGAAACATGGATAATTTTGCAAGAATTTTCGGGCATCGGGCTTGACGCAAGCGAGCGTACCGCTTAGATGTGTCCTTCCGGTCGGGCCTGAGAGGATGCGCAACACAAAAACGACGACCATTCCGTAATTCCGAAAAAACGTACAACGTCTGGATGACAGCCACAAGGCTGAAACCCGAAAAACCGCACGCCTCCCAGCCAAATGGATGGGGAGGAGGGGCGGTTTTTTTTATCGTACGAAGGACAAAAACGACAGGAGATGAAATTAATACCGTCACTGGAATAAATAAATTTCAAATTGCTCCATATCCTCCCGTAAATCGCGATTCATCTTCACAATTTGTTCAAATTATTATTGACAAGCGAAAAAAACGGCTGTTATTATTAACATCAGTGGTGAAAATAAACGAATTACATTTGTTCAAGGAATCATTTAAAGCGGTTCCGGACCCGACGAGCCCGACTTGAAAGCGTTAGCAAAGCGGGATGCCCGGGCCGTTAACCGCAGGAACATCTTGAACTTCACATGCCGAAAGGAAATGAGTTACTTATGGGCTTCGAACGATTGGTGGAAGAATACCGCGGAGGCGTGCTGGAAAATGTACATATGGGCCTTGTCTGCGGAATGGACGAGAACGGCCGAATTGTGCATGCTGTCGGCGACGAACGGCATATGACGTTTTTGCGTTCGGCGGCGAAGCCGTTTCAGGCGATCCCGGTCATCAAGAACGGCATCGACGAAAAATTCAAGCTGAGCCCGAAGGAAGCGGCTCTGTTCGCCGCCTCGCACCGAGGGGAGAAGTATCATATCGAGGCGCTTGAGTCGGTTTTGCAGAAAACCGGGCTGAAGGAAGAAGATATCCTGTGCTGTCCGACTTACCCGCTTAATGAAGCACCGCGGGCAGCCTGCTACTGGGATCATTTGGAGAAGCGCAAGCTGTACCATAACTGCTCCGGCAAGCATTCCGGTTTTCTCGCGCTGTCCAAGGAGCTCGGCTACGACCTCGAAACGTACTGGAGTATCGAGCACCCGGCGCAGCAGCTCAGCTTGGAAGCAATGGCTGAAATGGCCGACTACCCGAAGGAAAACATCCGTATCGGAGTGGACGGCTGCGGCTTTCCGGTGTATGCGATGCCGCTCCAAAACATCGCTCGCGCCTACCTGAAGCTGGCCTGCCCGGATCTGATCGCGAATGCCGATACGAGAGCGGCCGTGACGAAAATCGCCGGCTACATGAACGCGCACCCGGAGATCATCGCGAGCCACGACTTTATCTGCACCGCGCTGCTGACCGATCCGAACATTGTCGCCAAGGGCGGCGCCAAAGGTGTATACGGCTTCGGACTCAAAAAGGAGCGCATGAGCTTCGCCTTAAAAGTTCTGGACGGCTCGGAGCTCGTATGGCCGATTATCGCCGCTTCGATTCTGGAGCAGATCGGCTACGACAACCGCGATACGATCGACCGGTTGTACGCGCTGGCTCCGAAGGAGATCAAGAACGATAACCACATCGTCGTAGGCGAGAGAAAAACCGTATTCCGTTTATAGTTGGGCGCTTCACTACACATGGGTAACGGTCTTCCTTCTTAGTGGACGAACGGCTTGTTCGTCCCGCAGGAAGATTGAGCATAAATCAATGAAAAACGGGGGGATTTTCTATGAAAAAACGTTTCGCAGCTTTTACGGCATTGGTGCTCGCCGGCGCGATGTTCGCAGGCTGTAGCGGTGGCGCGGGCAAACCGCAGCAGCAAGGCGCGGCCGACCAGCCGACGGCCAAGAAGGAAGGTAACGGCATCACGATTGCAGTCAACGCCAATTTCGTGACGCTGGACCCGCACAACGCGGCCGATACGCTGTCCATTTCCGGCTACCGCACGATGTATCAAGGCCTGCTCGGCTTCGATCAGGATATGAAGGTCGTGCCCGTGTTGGCTGAATCTTACGAAGTGAGCCCGGACGCCAAGGTATACACCTTCAAGCTGAAGGAGAACATCAAGTTCCATGACGGCACGCCGTTCAACGCGGAAGCGGTCAAAGTCAACCTCGACCGGGTAAAAAACAAAGATAATAACCTGAAAATGGCGCGCAGCTTCGCCGCCGTAGAGAAAACCGAAGTCGTCGACGCCAAAACGGTAAAAATCACGCTGTCCCAGCCGTATTCCGCGATGCTGAACAAGCTGGCCATGCTGATGATCATCAGTCCGCAGGCACTGGAGAAGTACGGCAAAGATATCGGCCAGCACCCGGTAGGCACCGGCCCGTTCAAGTATAAGGAATGGGTGCAGGGCGACCGGATGACGATCGAGAAGAACGCCGATTATTGGGAAAAAGGTCTGCCGAAGGTGGATACCATCACCTTCAAGCCGGTGCCGGAGAACGGTTCCCGCGTCGCGATGCTGAAAACGGGCGAAGCCGATTTCGTCTATCCGCTGCCGACTGAGCAGGTGGAGCAGGTGAACGGGAAGAACGGCGTCGTCGTGGACAAAACGCCTTCGACGATTGCACGCTATATCACGATGAACATGACGAAGAAGCCGTTCGACGACGTCCGCGTCCGTCAGGCGATCAACTATGCGATCAACAAAGACGCCTATATCAAAGTCGTCAAATCGGGCTTTGCCGAGAAGCTGGACTCGACGATGTCGTCCAAAACGCAGTTCTATGCGAAGCAAACGCCGTATGACGGCAATGTGGAGAAAGCGAAAGCGCTCCTGAAGGAAGCCGGCCTCGAAAACGGCTTCAAAGCCGAAATCTGGGGCAGCTCCGACTCCGAAACGGTCAAAGGTATGCAGTTCGTGCAGCAGCAGCTGGCAGCCGTAGGCATCACGCTTGACGTGAAGCCGATGGAAGAAGGCACGCTGTCCAACGAGATCAACTCGGCCAAAACGCCGCAGGAATCCAAGGTGCAAATGTGGTATGTCAGCTGGTCCCCGTCCTCGGCCGACGCCGACGCGGCGACTCGCCCGCTCTTCGCGAGCGAAATGTTCCCTCCGAACGGAGCGAACACCGCTTACTACAAGAACGACAAAGTAGACGAGCTGATCGCAAAAGCGAACAAGCTGTCGAACGCCGATGAGCAAAAAGCCGTTTACGCCGATGTTCAAGCGCAAATTTACAAAGACGCTCCGTGGGTGTTCCTTGCCGTCGACCAGATCGTATCCGGCAAGAAAAACTACCTCGAAGGCGTAAAAGTATATCCGGACGGCTCGATCAACGTCCGCGAAGCCGAAATCAAGAAGTAAGTCCTGACCTGATGCTGTGTTGACCCGCCCTCCGGTGCGGTGCTCACCACAGCATCTCGCCTAATGGCAGGTTTTCAGAGGAGGAGTGTAGAAGCTTGGCTCAGTATGTGCTTAAACGATTGGTTGCCGTCATTCCGATTCTTTTTATTGTTTCCGTCTTGATCTTTCTGTTCATCCACTTGATTCCCGGCGATCCGGCGCGGTTAGTTGCCGGCAAGGAAGCTACGCTCGAAGACATTAGCCGCATTCAGGCCGAGCTCGGCCTCGACAAGCCGCTCTGGGAGCAATATTTCATCTACATGTCGTATCTGCTGCAGGGGGATCTGGGCCGTTCGCTCAAAACGAGCCAGCCGGTGACGGAAATGCTTGCCTCGCGCATGATGCCGACGATTTGGCTGACGATTTTCAGCATGGGCTGGGCGCTCCTGTTCGGGATCGTGATCGGCGTCATCTCGGCGACGAAGCGCAACCGCTGGCCGGACTATTTGAGCATGCTGACCGCGGTGTCGGGCATCTCGGTGCCGCCGTTCTGGCTCGGACTGCTGCTCATCCAGCTGTTCTCCGTACAGCTCGGCTGGCTGCCGACCGGAGGCGTCGATACGTGGCAGGGCTACGTACTTCCGTCGATTACGCTCGGAGCGGGCATCATGTCGATGCTGGCGCGCTTCTCCCGGGCATCCCTGCTGGAGTCGTTGAAGCAGGACTACATCCGGACCGGCCGGGCCAAAGGCTTGAACGAGCGCGCGGTCGTCTGGGGGCATGCGATGAAAAACTCGATGATCTCCGTCATTACGGTGGCCGGGCTTCAGTTCGGCTTTCTGCTCGGCGGCTCGGTCATTGTCGAGACGGTATTCAGTATCCCCGGGCTCGGGCGGCTGCTGATCGATTCGATCGCCTTCCGCGATTATACGGTCATTCAAGCGGAGCTGCTGCTGTTCGCCGTCGAATTCATTCTGGTCAACTTGCTCGTTGACGTCCTGTATGGCGTGCTCAATCCTAAAATTCGCCTGTCGGGCCAGAACTGAGGAGGACCACCATGAGTCAAAACATCGTCATCGACCACGCTGCGGACACGGCCGTTCCGTTAATGAAAAGCAGTCCGCTCCGCGATTTTTGGATCAAAATGAAAAAGCAAAAGCTCGCGTTCGCCGCAGGCTTGTTTATCTTGTTGCTCGTCATCGTCGCTGTGATCGGTCCCGCGCTTGCGCCTTACGATCCGTCCGTGCCGGATTACGATAACATTTTGTCCGGCCCGTCGGCGAAGCATTTGGCCGGTACGGACGAGTACGGCCGCGATATTTTCAGCCGCATTCTCGTCGGCACCCGGCTGTCGTTGTCCGTCGGCCTCAGCGCCGTGCTGATCGGCGCGGCCATCGGCACAGTGCTTGGGCTGATCAGCGGCTATTACGGCGGCTGGCTCGACCGGCTGATTATGCGGAGCAGCGACGTCATGTTCTCGTTCCCCGATCTGCTGCTGGCAATCGGGATCGTCGCGATCCTCGGGCCGGGGCTGATGAACGTCGTCGTCGCCGTTGCGATTTTCGGCATACCGTCGTTCGCAAGGCTGATCCGCAGCGCCACCTTGGAAACGAAGGAGTCGCTGTATGTGGAAGCGGCCCGTTCCATCGGGGCGAACAACGTGCGGATTATTGCCCGCCATATTTTTCCCGAAACCGTTCCGAGTCTGATCGTTTACTTCACGATGCGGATCGGGACGACCGTTTTGGCTGCATCGGGCCTGAGCTTTCTCGGCCTCGGGGCGAAGCCTTCGGACCCGGACTGGGGGGCCATGCTGAGCATGGGCCGCGATTACCTCAGCATCGCGCCGCATGTCGTTTATTTTCCGGGAGCCGCGATTTTCCTGACGGTTCTCGCCTTCAACATACTGGGAGACGGTTTGAGAGACGCGCTCGATCCGAAGATCAAGAATTAGAACAGGAGTAACGCGAATGACTCAAAAACTACTTGACGTGAAAGGCCTCAAGACACAGTTCACCCGGGATCAAGGCAAAGTCAACGCGATCGATGGCGTCGATTTTCATGTGAACAAAGGCGAAGTGCTCGGTCTGGTCGGAGAATCCGGCTGCGGCAAAAGCGTCACGTCCTTGTCCGTCATGCGGCTGCTGCACGGCACGCCGGGGAGCATCGTTGGGGGAACGGTCCGTTTTCAGGAGAAGGATCTGGTCGCGCTGTCCGAAAGCGAGATGCGCTCGATCCGGGGCAAGGACATCGCGATGATTTTTCAGGAGCCGATGACGTCGCTCAATCCGGTGCTCAAGATCGGCAAGCAGCTCGTCGAAGCGATCCGCCTGCATTTGAAATATGATAAAAGCAAGGCCCGGGAGCATGCCGTTCATATGCTGAAGCTGGTCGGCATTCCGCGCGCCGAGGATGTCATCGACGAATATCCGCACCAGCTCTCCGGGGGCATGAGGCAGCGGGTCATGATCGCCATGGCGATGTCCTGTAACCCGCAGCTTCTCATTGCCGACGAGCCTACGACCGCGCTGGACGTAACGATCCAGGCGCAAATTTTGGACCTGATGAAGAAGCTGAAGGACGAGAACGACATGTCCATCATGCTGATCACCCACGATTTGGGCGTGGTGGCCGAAATGTGCGACCGCGTCATCGTTATGTACGCCGGGCGCGTCGTCGAGGAAGGGAACGTGCTGGATATTTTCGACGATCCGCAGCATCCGTATACGAAGGGGCTTATTCATTCGGTGCCGAAGCTGCGCCAGAATCACCGGCGGCTCGAATCGATTCCCGGCAACGTGCCGGACTTGACGAACATGCCGACCGGCTGCAAGTTTGCTCCCCGATGCTCTGAGGTGATGGACATCTGCCGCGAGCGGGAGCCGCAGCTGGTACAGACGACCGGCGGCCGAAAGTGCCGCTGCTGGCTATATGAGAACGATAGCGCGAAGGGAGAAGGGAAAGCGTGACGAAACCGCTGGTGGAAGTGAAAAACCTGCGCAAAGTGTTTCCGATCAAGAAAGGGTGGTTCGGAAAGCCGGCTTTGCTGCAGGCGGTGGATAACGTATCTTTCTCCATCCGCAAGGGCGAGACGTTCAGCATCGTCGGCGAGAGCGGCTGCGGCAAGTCGACGACGGGCCGCCTGATTACGCGGCTGCTGGCGCCGAGTGAAGGCGAGATCTGGTTCGACGGGCAGGAGATCGGGAAGCTGGACGAAGCCCGCATCCGTCCGCTGCGCCGGCAGATGCAGATGGTGTTCCAGGATCCCTACGCGTCGCTCAATCCGCGCATGAAGATCAAGGACATCATCGCCGAGCCGCTGCTTATTCACGAGAAAATGTCGGCGGCGGAGCGGGAAAAGGACGTGCAGCGGCTGCTCGAAGTCGTCGGCTTAAGCTCGTTCCACGGCGAGCGCTACCCGCACGAGTTCAGCGGCGGCCAGCGCCAGCGCGTCGGCATCGCCCGCGCTTTGGCGGTAAAGCCGAGCCTGATCGTGGCCGACGAGCCGGTATCCGCGCTCGACGTGTCCATCCAGTCGCAGGTGCTGAACCTGCTGCAGGATTTGCAGGAGGAGTTCGGGCTGACGTACTTGTTTATTTCCCACGACTTGAGTGTCGTCGAGCATATTAGCGACCGGATCGGCGTCATGTATCTCGGCTCAATGGTCGAGCTCGCAGATAAGGACTCGATCTACGAAAAGCCACTGCATCCGTACACGCAGGCGCTCTTTTCTTCCGTGCCCGTACCGGACCCACGGCTGAAGCGCGAGAAAATCGTGCTGAAGGGCGACCTGCCCAGCCCGGTCAACCCGCCGTCCGGCTGCCGGTTTCATACCCGCTGCCCGGCGGCAATGGATGTCTGCCGGGCGAAGGCACCCGTGTTCCAGGAGCAGGAGCCGGGCCATTACGTGGCTTGCCACTTGTATGGGGAGAGCAAAGGATGAAGATCACGACAGGATTCGTTCAAACGGCGGATGTCACGGTTTATCTGTGCCCGGAGCACGCCGGACAGCCGGTTCCGCAGCTGGAGCTGCGGCCGGCGATGAAAGCCCGCGGCGCGGTCACTTGGTTTTACGGGCGCGGCGAAGAGGCGCACGTGCTGATCGTCGGACTTGGGCCGGAGGCGAATGGGGAACGGGTACGCGAAGCGGCAGGAAATGCGGCCAGAGCGGTTCATAAGGAAGGCTTTGCGACCGTGACCGTCATGTTGGAGCCGCTCGTCCGGGCGCTGGGCGGCGCGCTTTCCGAGGAAGAGGCGGTGCGCGCTTGGGCGGAGGGCTGGCTGCTCGGTTCGTATGCGTTCGACAAATACAAATCCCGCAAGGAAGCCCGTACGGTGGAGTGTCTGCACCTGGTATGCGCTAGTGAGGCTTCTTATGAGGAAGTGCTAGAACAGACGGCGGTTCGTGCGGAAGGGACCATGTTTGCGCGCGACCTGTGCAACGAGCCGCCGAACGTGCTGCATCCGGAATCGCTCGTCGAGATGGTTCGGGAGCGGTTTGCGGAGCGGCCGGTGAACGTTCGTATCTATGGGGAGCGGGAGTTGGCCGGTCTGGGCATGAACGGGCTATTGACCGTCGCGCAGGGAAGCCAGTACAAGCCCGCGCTCATCGAGCTGACGTTCTGCACCGATCCGTCGCAGCCGCTGCTGGCGCTCGTGGGTAAAGGCATTACGTTCGATATGGGCGGCATGAACGTCAAGTCCGGACGGGATATCAGCGACGCGCGGTTTGATATGGGCGGTGCCTGCGCCGTGCTTGGCGCGATGGACATGATCAGCCGCTCCGAGCTGCAGGCGAACATCGTCGCGCTGATCGCGGTCGCGGACAATATGCCCGACGCGGCGGCGTTCGTGCCGTCCACGGTGGTCACGTACCCGAACGGATTCTCCGTGCAAGTCGGCAACACTGACGCGGAAGGCCGCCTCGTGCTGGCCGATGCGCTGCTGCACGCCGGGCGTCTCGGCGCCCGGGAAGTGGTCGACATCGCGACGCTGACGGGCAATGTCGGTGAAGCGCTCGGGCTGGGCCTCGCCGGGGCGTGGGGCGACCGCAAGCTGGTCGACACGCTGGCCGCCATCGGCGAGCATTGCGGAGACCGGCTGTGGCCGATGCCGCTGGTCGACGACTACGAGGAGCTGCTGCGCAGCGATTACGCGGACATGAACAATATTCCGCCGATTTCGTACGGCGGAGCGATTGTTGCGGCGCTGTTCCTGCGCCGCTTTGTGGACGCTGATGCGATGCGCTGGGTGCACATCGACATGGCGAACACCGTGCAGGCCAAAGTTGCACGCGGTTATTACCCGGCCGGCGCGACCGGTTACGGTGCGCGGTTGCTGGCCGACTTTGCGGAGAGCCGGGCCGAGGCGAACCGGAGCGCCGGGGGCGGCGAGGCTTGATGAGCCGTGCTTGAGGCGAGTTGAATGGGGTACTGATAAGAGATCGTTCCAGAGGCAAATCTTTTGCCGAGGGACGATCTCTTTTTTTGGAGGAGAGGATGCGGGTTGAATCCGTTGAACGACCCGGCTTGAAGATAAAGGAACTACAGTGCGCTACTGAAGCTTTTGACGCTCGGTCCCGTGAATAGAGGAACTGAGGTGACTAAAGTGTGTCGAAAAATGTGCATAGTCCCTAATTCCGGGACGTTTACGCACCACAGGTTCTCTATTTTGTGCGGTCGGGCCAATTGGGCGGTAATAGCTACAGTTTTGTTCCGCTAATTTTATCAGGTGTCTTACAAGGTATCGAAAGGGCTTCCCATAACATGACTGATTTGGTAAAAACGGATGATTCATACAGAGTCTGTCGCAACCCAGAATAGGTTAGCATGATATGGAAAGACGCTGCCAGGGCTTTTTGGTTATGATGAAGGCAGCCGCTAAATTATCACGGAAGGAGCCTTTGGGATGACGGAACCTATAAAGAAGCGTGTCGCGGGGCTAGACTGGACTTCGATCCAACAAGCATTGGACGAGCAAGGCTTTGCCGCGTTTCCGCCTTTGTTGCAGAACGACGAGTGCCGTGTGCTCATAAGCATGTATGAGGAGGAGTCGCACTTCCGGACCCGGATCGATATGGCCCGGTACCGGTTTGGCGTTGGAGAATATAAGTACTTTCAGGCTCCGCTGCCGTCGCTGCTGCAGGAACTGCGCGTCTCGTTTTACCCCCGGCTGGCCGAAACGGCCAACCGTTGGCAGACGCATCTCGGTCAGGAAGCCGTGTACCCTCCCGAGCTGGCACAATTTCTGGAACGCTGCCATGAGCACGGACAGACCCGCCCGACGCCGCTGCTTTTGAAGTATGAGGCAGGGGGCTATAACTGCTTGCATCAAGATATGTACGGGGATATATTTTTCCCGTTCCAGGTCGTCTTTATCTTGAATCAGCGGGAAAAGGAATATGCAGGAGGCGAATTTTTGCTGGTTGAGCAGAGGCCGAGAGCCCAGTCCAGAGGCCATGCGATTGCGCTGGAGCAAGGAGCCGGGCTTATTTTTCCGACGCAGCATCGTCCGGTGCAGGGCACTCGCGGGACGTACCGGACGACGCTCCGTCACGGTGTAAGCACGATTACATCCGGCACGCGCTACAGTCTGGGGCTTATTTTTCACGATGCCCAATGATCGAGTCCCTGCGCTTAAGGTGGGAGGATATCCCTCATCTCTATTGTCTGAGATATTCTACTTGCAGCGTTTCTCAACACCCTGCCCTTGCCCCTTGCGTTTTAGGCGCAAGGCTTTTTTTATTTCAGAAATAAAATTTCATGTCACTATTTACAAAATGAAATAATATTTTATAATATGAGTATAAACAATGACAGCGTTTACAAAAGTGTTGGAACATTAGAAAGAGGGGCGGCGATGGAGAGATGACCGATCCAAACAAATGGAGCGCGGTAGACCGCTTGATCCGGCGCTGGGTGAACGAAAAGGCGATTCCCGGAGCCGTGGTGGATATCTCGCTGGGGGCTGACGTTCGATGGAGCCAAGCTTACGGGTCCTATTCGGACGGCACCGCCGAGTGTCAGGTGAACGAGCGTACGATGTTCGACGTCGCTTCGTTAACGAAAGTCACGGTGACCTTGCCGGTCATCCTGGCGCTGGCGGAACGGGGTAGGCTCCGGCTGGACGATCCCGTCCAGACGTATATTACCGGCTTCCGCCATCCGAACGTGACGCTGCGTCACCTGCTGATGCATACGTCCGGGCTTTCTCCCGAGCTTCCTTACGCCAAGCGGACAGAGCGCCGGGATGTCATTCCTCTCGTGCTGAAGCAGGAGCTGGTGACGGAGCCCGGGGAGCAGGCGGTGTATAGCGACCTCGGGATGATTTTGCTCGGCGAGGTCGCTGCCGTCGTATCCGGGCAATCGCTGGAATCGAGCGCGCACCGGTACGTGTTCGACCCGCTGGGGATGGCCGATTCGATGTTCAATCCGCGGCCTGAGCTGCTCGGACGAATTGCCGCCACAGAACCGCTGGACGACGGTACCGGGTATGTGCACGGAGTTGTCCATGACGAGAAGAGTTTTCATCTCGGAGGCGTCAGCGGCAGCGCGGGACTGTTCACAACGGCGGGCGATCTGCGCAAGTACGCCCGGGCATGGCTTGACCCGGACGGCGGAGAACTGCTGGGCAGGGAAACGATCAACGCTTGCTTCCGCAATCCGTACCAAGGCCGGGCGCTTGGTTGGGAGCTATGGCACGGTCAGGATCGGGCACCGTCCTGCGGGGCGTCTTGGCCGCACGGCAGCTTCGGACATACCGGCTTTACCGGAACAAGCCTGTGGATCGATCCGTACCATGAGCTGATTGTCGTGTTTTTGACGAACGCGGTGCACTTCGGACGAAGTCCGATTATGCGGGAGCTGCGGCCGATTTTGCATACGGCGGTTTATACCTCGCTCATCGAGGATAAATAGAGAATCATCATCCAAGGGAGGGCTTAAGTATGAAGGGGACCAAGACCATGAAATCGGCAATCGCACTCGCTGCCGCCATATCGCTTATCGCAACGGGCTGCAGCAGCCCGTCGAAGGACGGGGCCCAGGAAGCTCCGGCGGCAAACGGGGGCGGAGGAAAGAAAACGGAAGCGCAGAAGGTCAAGCTGACGATGGGCAGCTGGCGGACGGAAGACAAGGAAGTGTACGAGAAGATCATCAAAGCGTTCAACAAGACGAATCCCGACATCGAGGTCGAATTCAAGCCGACCAAAAACACCGAATACAACACGGTGCTGAATACGGCGCTGCAAACCGGCAGTGGCCCCGACATCATTCACCTCAGGCCGTATGCCGCCGGCATCGCGCTCGCCGACGCCAAATACTTGGAGCCGCTCGACAGCGTCAAGGGGCTCGAAGCGATTCCGAAGGAAGCGAAAATGGCCGCTACCGGCAAGGACGGCAAAGTATACGGCGTGCCGACAGTCTACAGCTCGACGCAAATTTTCTATAACAAAAAGCTGTTCAAAAAGTTCAACTTATCCGAGCCGAAAACTTGGGACGAGCTGATGAAGGCGGCCGATACGCTGAAGCAGAACAAGATTGCGCCGTTTGCCTTCGGCTCCAAGGAAGGCTGGATTTTGTCCCTGACGCACGGCGCGCTTGGCCCGCAATTTTACGGGGGCACCGAGTTTGTCAATAACCTGCTTGCGGGCAAAACGAATTTCAAAAGCAAAGAGTTCACTGATTCGATCACGATGCTTCAAGATCTGACAAAATATTTCCCGGAAAATTATACGGGTCTCGGCATGGATGACATGCGCAATCTGTTCGTCACCGAGCAGGCGGGAATGATTGTAATGGGCGACTGGGAAATTGCAGTCATGAAAAAGATGAACCCGGACCTCGATCTGGATCTGTTCCCGGTTCCTCCGGTGAAGGCGGACGGCAAGGCCAGCGTGACCAACTGGGTGGACGGTTCGTTCGCCGTCAACGCTGCTTCGAAGAATAAAGAGGCGGCTATGAAGTTTATCGAGTTCATGACGACGAAGGAATTCGGCAAGATGGTGGCCGACGATCTGAAGAAGCCGAGCACGATTCCGGGCGTGGAATCCTCCGACCCGATTGTTGCGAAAATGATCCAGCTCGCGGCCGCCAATTCGACGCCGTATGCGATGGTCGTGTATTTCAGCGCAGGCAATCCGACGACCAAGGCCACGCTGGAAACGGCTCTCCAAGGAATGTTCCTGGGCAAGGAAAAGCCGGACACGGTGACGGATATCGTGCAGAAGAGCGCCGATTCCTGGTTCAAGCCCGCGGCCAAATAAACCTCCGGTCGACACAAACTTTATAGAAAGGGCGGGGCGCAATGAATCGAGAAGTGGCGGTATGGGACCGCACAAGCAAACGACAGCCGGGTTTGAACTGGAAACGAGGGATCATCCACCTGTTCCCGGTTCCTGCCCTCGCCGTCTACGCGCTGTTTGTCGTGTATCCGATCGTAGCGGCTTTCAGCTACAGCTTGTTCGACTGGAAGGGGCTTCAGAAGGGCGCTTTTGTCGGGATCGACAATTTCGTCAAGCTGTTCACGACGGAGCCGTTCAACGGGCTGTTCTGGAACGCGTTCGGGCATAACGTTTATTATTTTATACTGGAAATGATCGTGCAAAATGGTATCGCTTTCGTTTTGGCATACATTATTTACACGAAAGTGAAGGGCGCCGAGCTGTTTAAAATGGCCTATTTTGTACCGCGGCTGCTATCGGTCATCGTCGTCGGCTTCCTGTGGAAGCTGATGCTGAACCCGAATTCCGGCGTCGTAAACTTCGCGCTCAAGAACAGCGGTCTCGCCGAATGGGCGAGGCCGTGGCTTGGCGAGCCGGGGACGGCATTGACGGCGATCATTCTCGCGAACAGTTGGTTCGGCGTCGGCTTCGCGGTGCTGATACTACTTGCAGGCTTGCAGTCGATCTCCCAAGAGGTGATCGAGGCGTCGAGGCTGGACGGGGTGCAGGGCTTCCGTTTGATTCGCTCGATCATTCTGCCCATGATGACGCAGTCCATCGTCATTCTCACCGTATTTACGTTCATCCACGCGTTCGAAGCGTTCGAGCTTGTGTATGCGATGCAGGGCTCGCAGGGGGAACCGTATCATTCAACGGATACACTGGCCGTTTTCTTTTACCGTACGGCTTTCGGCGGATCGTCGGGCGACGGCGTTGCGGTCGGTCTAGGCTCGGCGCTGGCGGTCGTACTGTTTTTGATCATCGCGACCTTGTCGGCATTGTTTATGGCCTATGTTCGCAAGCGGGACATGGAGTATTAGAAAGGGGGTAGACGCTTCGTGAAAACAAACCCGGCATTACGCGCGTCGCATTACGTTATCGCCAGTCTGTTCGCGCTCCTCAGCCTCTATCCGATCGTTCTGATGCTCTTGTCTTCGTTCAAGACGAACATCGACATTTTCAAAAATCCGATCGGACTGCCGAAGGCTTGGAGCATGACCGCCTACAAGAAGCTGCTGGACCAGCTGCCTTACTTCGATTATTTCTGGAACAGCCTGACGGTCAGCGTCGTATCCGTCGCCTTGATCCTGCTGTTTGGGTCGCTGGCTTCGTTCTATATTGCCAGATATCCGTTCCGCTGGAATCCGGCGCTGTTCTTCTTCTTTCTGCTCGGCATGATGATTCCTGTCAAGCTGGGCATCGTCCCGCTGTTCATGCTGATGAAAAACTTGGGGCTGATGAACACGGTTACTTCGCTGATCCTGATGTATACGGCCATCGGCATCCCGATGTCGGTCCTGATTTTGACCGGATTTTTTCGGACGCTGCCGAAGGAGCTGGAGGAGGCGGGCCGGATCGACGGCTGCTCCGATCTCCGCCTGCTGCTGAGCATCGTGGCGCCCTTGATGCGACCGGCGCTCGGAACGGTCATGATCATGAATTTCATCACGGTGTGGAACGATTTCTTCTTCCCGCTGATCTTCATCCAAGACGAAGTGAAAAAGACGATTCCCGTCGGCATGCTGACGCTGTTCAGCGAATACTCCACCGATTGGAGTGTGCTGTTCGCGGGCCTGACCTTGTCGTCGCTGCCGATGATCGTGCTGTTCGCCCTCTCCTCCAGGCAGTTTATGGACGGCATGACGGCGGGCGCGGTCAAGTAAGACGGGGCGGGAAAGGCAGCTATGGCGATCAGGGAGCCGAGAAGGGAAGGAGATTTTATGACGCATAACGAACAACGGCAGCCGGTTACGGAGCAGCGCAACGCCAAGTCCGTCCATTTGGACCGGATGAGCGTGCGGGAAATCATCGAGACGATCAACAGCGAGGACGGTACGATTGCCGCTTCCGTGCAAGCTGCGCTGCCGCAAATCGAGGAAGCTATTACCGCGATTGCGGAGCGGTTGAAGCAGGGCGGCAAGCTTTATTACATCGGGGCCGGCACGAGCGGCCGGCTCGGCATTCTGGACGCGTCCGAATGTCCTCCGACGTTCGGGGTTGATTCGTCGCTTGTGCGCGGCATTATTGCCGGGGGCGAGACAGCGATAGTGAATCCCGTCGAAAACGCGGAGGACGATTTGGAAGCCGGAGCGGCGGATATCGCGCGCCATGCAACGTCGGCGGACGCGGTCGTCGGCCTTACGGCGAGCGGCCGGACGCCGTATGTGCTGGGGGCGATCCGCGAAGCCAACCGCATCGGCGCCTTGACCGTCGGCATCTCGTGCAACACGGGCACCGAGCTTAGCCGAGCGGCGGCACACGGCATCGAGGTGCCGGTCGGACCCGAGGTGGTTACCGGTTCGACGCGCATGAAGGCCGGCACCGCGCAAAAGATGGTGCTGAACATGATCAGCACAACCGTTATGGTTCAGCTCGGCAAAGTGTACGGCAACCTGATGGTGAACGTGCAGGCGACGAACGCCAAGCTGCGTGACCGGGTCGTGCGCATTATTGGCGAAGCGACCGGAGCGGACCGGGACGTAGCGGAGGAGCTGGCCCGGCGGGCCGAAGGCGATGCGCGCGTGGCGATTCTGATGCATCGGTTCGGCATCGAAAGGCAGGAAGCGTCCGCTGCTTTAGCGCGGTCGGATGACCATTTCGCAGAGGCGGTTCGTTGGCTGGAAGGTCAACGGATCGGATAACAGAACTTCCCGTAAACCGCCGAAAGCGGCTTGCGGGAAGTTTTTTTAGTTGACCTGTACAACGCGAATCTTTACATAAAATTAGCAAAACCTTAATTTGAAGATCATGGTAAAGCGTTACGATGGTTTCAACGTCTTGGGCGAAGTCTTCCATCGTCCTCCAAAAACGCTGTCTCTTCAAGGAGAACCAACCATGAAACGGAAAGAAAAGTTCGCCTCCATGCTGTCCGGCTGGAAATTGTTCCTGTTCGTGACCGTCACTTACACCGTCCTCTTTTTGATCGCCTTCCAAGGCTACATCATCAGCAAGCAGTCCACGTCTGCCATCGAGAAGCAGTATAACCAGATTATTTTCGACAAAATGGATGCGTTGTCGGTCAACATGATCAACTATTTGAATTATCTCGACGACTTTGCCCGCACCCTATCCGTCAAACCGGATCTAAAGAGCATGATCCGCGAAAATCGCGACGGAACGAGAGAAGCCGTGGAAGGGGCCTTGAATTACTTCCGCCTGCGGTTCCCCATATACATCCAGATTCTTACAGCTCAGGACCGCGTGTTTGCTTACCCTCCCGTCGACCCCAAGGAAGAGGAGCAGTTTAAAACGACGCTCGCTTCCTTCCCTTGGTACGGTCAGCGGCTGGTTCTGGACAACAGCTACCCCCGTGCGGATGTCGCCGCAGACTTTCACTTCAGCGCTTTCCCGAACGCCTTGTACGTCAGCAAAAACATCGTGCAGGACGACCGCTCGCTCGGTACGCTGACGATCAAGATGAACGGCACGTTGATCGAAACGATGCTGGATACGGTGCGGATCAACGAGGCCAACGCCGTGTTCATCCTGTCCCCGGAAGGCCGCATTTTGTTTCGGAACGAGCCGTCCTCCGCCTTTTCCGGTGATCTGGCATCGCTCGGAACAAACGGAATTGACGGGCTCATCCGGAGAAACGGGGAAGGTTCCGGCTCGGGGCAGATCCGTATCGCCGATCAAGATTGCTACTTTATTTATAAGCTGATCCCTTCCACAAACTGGGAAATATTGTCGATCGTTCCCCTTCGTTCGTTGAACGCGGAGAGTGTCGGCGTGTGGCAGACGACGGCCATGACAACCGCCTTTTCCGTCCTGCTTATCGTCACCTCGTTCTGCATTCTGTATATCAAGCTTACGCTCCCGTTGCAGCGGATGTCCCGGATCGTACGGGCGGCCTCGGAAGGCGCGACGCCGGAGCCGTATGATTACAGAGGCTTCAAGGAGCTTGAGACGTTAAACCGCGGGATGTACCGGTTTTTCGAGCAAATTCAGCTGCATATCCGCACGATCCGTCAGAGCGAGAGCGAGAAGCGGCAGCTTGAGATGCATGTGCTGCAGGCGCAAATGCGGCCGCATTTTTGGCACAATTCGCTGAACGCGTTGCGCTTCATGGCGCTGCTGCACGGCGATTCCACGATGGCTGACGCCATTCTTGCGTTGACCCGGATGCTCGACTATACGCTGAAAAATACGGGCGTGCTGTTCGGGACGGTAGAGGAGGAGAAGGACTACGCGATCCAATATATCCGTTTCCATGAAATCCGCTCCATGCAGAAGATCGACGTCAAGCTGGACTTGGACGAATGCTCGCTTCAGGCCCGGATTCCGAAGTTCACGCTGCAGCCTTTGCTGGAAAATGCCGTCACGCACGGCTTCCGTGCTCCTTTTGCCAAAGTGCCGAGCCTTACCATCACCACGCGGCTTGCGGACGGCACGCTTACGATTCGTATCGCCGACAACGGCAACGGGATGGATGACGATACGCTCCGGCTGCTGCTTCTTCCTCGTGCCCAAGAAGGAGAAGGAAGGCAAACGTCCGGCATTAGCCTGCTCAATTTGCAGGAGCGTATCCGACTGGAATACGGAGAGCTTTACGGCATCCGGGTCGTTAGCCGACTTGGGGAAGGCACGGAAGTCGTCGTGATACTTCCCTGGATGACAGATGCTAAAAAGGAGGGCGAATTGCCATGAAAGTCATGATTGTCGAAGACGAAGTGCTGGTCCGGCTAGGGCTGAAAAAAGCCGTTCCGTGGTCGACGCTCGGCATGGAGCTGGTATGCGAGGCCGCAGACGGCGCCGAAGCCTATGAAATGTTCGTGCGGCATCTTCCCGATATCGTGCTTGTCGATATCGAGCTGCCGAAGATGGACGGGCTGTCCTTCATCCATTACGCGAAGACGCGCCGCCCGGACGCCAAATTCATCATTTTGACCTGCCAGCAGGATATGAGCTACGCGCGCAGCGCCATCCAATTGCAGGTGGCCGATTTTTTGCTGAAATCGACGCTGGACATGAAAGAGCTTTGCGATATTTTGCAAAACCTGTCGCTGGAATTGCGGCAAAAACGGCGCGAAGCGGAGGCAACCGGCGAGGAGGACATGAACCGGAGCGGGCGGAGGAGACATTTTTTCCAAAGCTGGCTCGACGGCGTTCTGCCTGTTCCCGATCCCGACCGGTTCGACGTCCAGCTCAAGGAGTTTTCCCCCGCTCTGAAGGCGGAACGGTATCAGGCGTGGGTCGTCCAGCTGCATGGCGCATCGCTGACCGAGGAGGAGACGGAGAGCGTCAGCGAGGAAATCGAGCGTCTGGCCGTCCGGCAATTCGGAAGCCGGTATTTGGGCGGGACCCCGGAACTGCCGAAGCGGAGATGGCACTTGATCTTTTCCGGCTCTGCGCCGGTATCCGACGCCGTGCGGTGGAAGGAGGCGGTCGAGCAAACCAGCGGACTTGAGCTAGCGGTCGCGATGAGCGCGCCGTTCGCCGATCCTTACGGGTGGCGGACGTTCGACCGCCAAGCCGCCGATCTGCTGCAAGCGGAGTTTTACGGCCGGGTCGGCGAAGTTTACGCGAAGGACGACCTGATCAGCGAAACGATGAGCGAAGCTGTTCTGAAGCTGAAAAGAGACATGTACGAACGAGCGGGCTCCCTGCAATTCGAAGAAATGAAGCGGCTCGTCGGCGATCTGTGCGGCGCGCTGAAGCAGCCCCCGTACCTTCATCCGCCCATTGTCAAAAATATGTTCACGGAGCTTCTTTTCCGCCTCTGGTCTGCCTGCGAAGAGATCGCTTCCGGCTCCGTGTCGGCAAACCACCGATTGGTCGACCGGTTTTACGCCGCCGTGCGGCTTGACGAGCTCGCGGAACTGCTGCTCACCGAGCTGGCCCGGGCCGGAGAAGAAGTGCGCTCCCATTCGCAGGACGACAAAACGAAGACGATTCTGCAAATCAAGCAGTATATCAAAACGCATTTGCACCGGGAGCTTTCCCTGCAGGAAACCGCCGACGCGTTCTATATGAACAGCTCGTATTTGAGCCGATTGTTCCGGGAGGTGACGGATCAGAGCTTTACGGAATATGTGCTGCGCGAAAAAACGGAGCTGGCCGTAGCCCTGATGAAGAACGGGATGCATTTGACGCAAATTTCCGAAAAGCTCGGCTATCAGAACCTCAGCTCCTTTACCCGCATGTTCAAAAAGGTGCGCGGCGTCTCTCCTTCGCGCTACATGGACCGAACTTGATAACCAATCGGACAAAACCGGATAAACCGCTCGCCAGCTTATTCGTTTTTTTACTTGATTTTTATATTGGCGCGAGGGTTACGTTCCTTTCGTCTGCACCTTGCTAAAAGGATAAGCGAACGGTCAAGCTGTGTGATGTCCAAGCGGTGGCGCGCCTTTTATACTAAGCGTGAACGGGATGTTAGCCGATTCGACCATCGGACAGAAGAGGAGAGACGATCATGCAAAAGCACTTGAAATGGCTGCTGCCGCCGTTGGCCGGGATGACACTGCTTGCGGGCTGCGGCAAGCCGGCGGCTCCGGCGGCGAGCGAAAAACCGGCAGCGCCTGCCGTATCCGCGTCACAGGCAAGCCAGACGGACAAGCCTGCGGCGGCGAACGAAGCCGTCGAGCTGACCTTTTATTATCCGGTCAATGTCGGCGGTCCGGTCATGAAAGTCATTGACGGGATGACGAACAAGTTTATGGAGAAGCATCCGAACATTAAAGTCAAGCCGGTGTACACGGGAAATTACGGGGACAACACCATTAAAATTCAATCGGGCATTCAAGCGAAGCAGCCGCCCGATGTCGCGGTCATGATGTCGACGGAGCTGTACAGCATGCTGGATACGAATGCGATCATTCCGCTCGACGATTTCATCGCCAAAGATTCGGGCGTCAATATGAGCGATTTTTATCCTGCTTTCGTCGAAGACACGCAAACGGGCGGCAAAACGTACAGCATCCCGTTCCAGCGCAGTACGATCGTGCTGTATTACAACAAAGACATGTTCAAGGAAGCGGGGCTTGACCCGGAGAAGCCGCCGAAAACATGGGACGAGCTGATCGAGTACGGCAAGAAGCTGAAGAAAGAAGGACGGGCGGGCCTCGAAATTCCCGGCAACGACGATTCCTATTGGATGCTTCAGCTGTTTGCGCTGCAAAACCATACGGACCCGAAGCAAAACTTGATGATGGCAGACGGCAAAAAAGTGATGTTTGATACGCCGGAAAACCTGGAAGCTCTGCAGTACTGGCTGGATTTGTCCCGCAAGCATAAGGTCATGCCGGAAGGCGTCATCGATTGGGCTACGGTGCCGACCGACTTCATTCAAGGCAAAACAGCGATGATGATCCATACGAGCGGCAACCTGACCAACGTGAAAAACAACGCTAAATTCGACTTCGGCGTCGCTTTCCCGCCGATGAAGAAGCAGTACGGCTCGCCGACGGGCGGCGGCAATCTGTACATCTTCAAGGATACGAGTCCAAAGAAGCAGGCGGCGGCCTGGGAATTCGTCAAGTTCATGACCGAGGCGGAGCAGGCGGCGCAGTTCAGCGTGGCTACGGGCTATGTGGGCGTACGCAAGTCAGCGTTCGATACAGAGACGATGAAAAGTTACGCGGCATCGTTCCCGCAGGCGCTCGTTGCCCGCGATCAATTGCAGTACGCGCATGCGGAACTGTCGACGCACAATCATGGCAAAGTGTCGACCGCGCTGACGAACCAGATTCAGGCGGCGCTGGCGGGGACGACCGATCCGGCCGGGGCGTTGAAGAAGGCGCAGGAAGAAGCCGAGCGCGCGTTGGCGCCGTTTAACAAATAGGAGAATGCCTGCATGAGCGCCATTTGGAGCGAAAGGCTTAAAAGGAACGGATTGGCTTGGGGACTGCTGCTCCCCTCGCTGTTATTCCTCGGCTTGTTTACGTATTATCCGATCTGGAAGACCGCCGTGCTCAGCTTGTATCAGCAGGATTTGGCGACGCCGGAGCCGCGTTTTGTCGGGCTGGGCAATTACGCGTCGATGCTGACGGACCCGGTGTTTCAAAAAGTGTTCGGCAACAACCTGTGGTTTGCCCTCGGAACCGTGCCGACCTCGATGGCGCTTGCCTTCGCGATGGCGTTGTTTGCGGATAAAGCGCTCCAAGGGCGGAGCTTCGTCCGGACCGCGTATTTTTATCCGAATATGATTCCGATGATCGCCGTCGCGAACATCTGGCTGTTTCTGTACACGCCGAAGTTCGGCCTGCTGGCCCGTTTGGCGGCCTGGGTCAGCCAGAGCGAGGCCCCGCTGCTGGGCCGGCCGGATACGGTGATGGTAGCGATGATCGTCATGATGATCTGGAAGGAGGCCGGGTACTTTATGATTTTTTACCTGGCCGGCTTACAGCAAATCCCGAAGGACTTGTACGAATCGGCCGCCGTCAACGGCATCGGCGTCTGGCAGTCGCTGCGGCGCATTACGATCCCACTGACGATGCCGACCACGCTGTTTGTGGCTGTCGTCTCCGTGACGAATGCGTTCAAGCTGGTCGATCATCTGTGGATTATGACGCGGGGAGGGCCGGACAATGCAAGCAGCCTGCTTTTGTACTACATCTATGATACGGCGTTCGGCTATTACGATCAGGGGATGGCGGCGGCGATGACCGTCGTGATGGTTGCGGTGCTGCTGCTTGTGTCGTCGGTGCAGTTTTTCGGTTGGGATCGCAGCATCCATTACGAATAGGAGGGAGCCCATGAGTCATCAAGCAGGGCTGCCGCTTCGGCAAGAACGAACGAAGCGGCGCAGGCCGCTGGCAGGGCGGGAAATGCTGTCCGCGCGCTTACGCCGCCAATCCGCGCAAGCGCTGTGGCACGCCGTCATGCTCGCGCTCGGGACGGCGTGGCTCGTCCCGTTTGTTTGGGTCGTATGGACGGCCTTTCGCCCGAAGGGAGCGGCTCTTGGGAGCGGCTGGACCTGGGAGTGGACGTTGGACAATTTTGCCGCCGTCTGGCGTACAGCGCCGTTTGCGCAGTATTACCTCAATACGCTGCTGATTACGGGCGGCGTGCTGACCGTCCAGTTGGTCAGTTTGACGCTCGCCGCCTATGCGTTCGCGAAGGTCCGGTTTTTCGGGCGGGACACGCTGTTCATGCTGTTTTTGGTCCAAATCATGGTGCCCCCGGACGTGCTGATCTTTTCTAACTACCGCGTGCTGCAGGAGCTGGGGCTGCTGGATACGAAGCTTGGCATCATGCTTCCTTACTTTGCGTCCGCGTTCGGGATCTTTTTGCTGCGGCAGTCGTTCAAGCAGCTGCCCCGGGAGCTGGACGAAGCCGCCCGCGTCGAAGGGTGCTCGCGGCTGCGCGCCTTATGGCAGATTTACGTGCCGCTCTCCAGGCCCGTCTATGTTTCGTTTGCCATCGTTTCGGTCAGCTATCACTGGAACAACTTTTTGTGGCCGTTGATCGTTACCAATTCGGCGGACAACCGCCCTTTAACCGTAGGGTTGGCGCTTTTTGCGAAATCGACGGAGTCGGGCGGGCAGTGGGCCGAGGTGAGCGCGGCTACGCTGCTCGTGGCGGCACCGATGATGCTCGGATTTTTATTGTTCCAGCGGCAGTTCGTCAGCAGCTTCATGCACTCGGGCATCAAGGGATAGCGGGTCGGATAAGCGAACCGGCTCAGGGCTGGGAGATCAAGCAGGGGATTGGAGTGGACGCTTCATGAAATTAGCCATGTTCGGCGATCTGCACTATCCGATGACGGTCATTAACCGTCCGGATGTGCTGGAAGCGCGGGATGCTTTCTTTGAGCATTTTTTGACGGCATTTCTGGAAACGGGGGCCGACTATCACATTTCGCTCGGGGATTTGACCAACACCGGGGAAATTGCGGAATTCGAATATATTTTCCAAAAGGTTCGCGGCTATGGCGACCGGCTTCGCTTCCTGCATGTACTCGGCAATCACGATACGTATACGCATCCCAAGGCCAAGCTGTTGTCCTTGACTGGGCAGCGGCGATACGGCCTGTGGGAAGAGGAGGAAGCGCTCGTCGCCGTGCTGGATACGGCCCGGGAAACGCGGCAGGACTGGAGCGGATTTATCGATGCCGAGCAGTTGGAGTGGTTGGAATCAGTGATGCGTAAGCCTTCGGACAAGCCGCTTCTCGTGTTTGCCCATCATCCGCTTTACGGGTCCACCGCGCGCTCGACGGAAGCGATGATGTCTCTTGACCCGTCCCTCGATATCCGTGGGGTTCTCGGCCGGTGGGCCGGAACCGGGTTGTACTTTAACGGTCACAATCATGAAAACTCTGTTGTCCGCGAGGGTCAGTGGCATTTTATCCAGACGGCTGCTCCATTAGACATTCCCGCGTTCCGCATCGTGACGGTCGAGGGCGGCGAGGTGCGCGTCGAGCTCCATCGTCTGGAAAGCGAAGCGCTCACGAAATGGGCGCGGACGGTTGGGGAAAATATGCCCTACTACGAGCCTTACCCGTCGGCCGAAGGGAACGGGGCTTCGGAGAAGCTTTCCGTCTTGGCGGCACGGTAGGCGTCAGATGGCAGGCAGGGCAAACGAAACAGGGAGCGGAGGTAGAAGGAATGAGGCGTCAACCTGTGCGTCTTGCGATTGTCGGAGCGAATCGGGGGAGCGGCATTTCCCGGGTGCTTCAGTCATTTGAAGATCGCGTTCGACTCACAGCGGTTTGCGATAAGAACGAAGAACTGCTGAAGCCATGGCAAGAACGATACCCGGACATTCGTACATACGGGGACTTCCAGCGGCTGCTTGAGGACCCGGCCGTCGATGCCGTATATATCGCCAGCCCGATGCACCTTCACGCAAGGCAGTCTATCGAAGCGCTGCTTGCGGGGAAGCACGTATTAAGCGAGGTACCGGCTGCGCGAACCTTGGAGGACGCGTGGGAGCTGGTGGAGACGGTCGAACGAACCGGGCTTCATTATATGATGGCGGAAAATTATTGCTTTTCGCGTTCGGCGCTAGCCGTCAAGTCGATGGCCGAACAGGGGCTGTTCGGGGAGATCACGTATATGGAAGGCGGCTACATCCACGACTGCCGCCATCTCGTTCATGCGCCGGACGGGTCCTTGACCTGGCGGGGCGAGCTGCATCGCGCCTTCAACGGAATGAATTATCCTACGCATTCGTTAGGCCCGGTCTCGCAATGGATCGGCTCAAGCCAACCGGGCGGAGACGAATTGAAGAGCATCGCCGTGTTCGTGTCCAAGGCGAGATCGCTGCAGCACTATTTTGACGAGCGCTACGGCAGCAGGCATCCGGGGGCCCGGGACGGCTATTGGCGCCAAGGTGATTCGGCGGTTGCGGTTGTGCAGACGAGGAAGGACGTGCTGATTGCGCTGCGCGTGGACTGGACGTCTGCTAGGCCTCCGAATTCGACCCATTATGCGGTTCAGGGAACCGAGGGAGCTTATGTATCGGGACGTTACGAGGGCGAAGACGATCTTATCTGGCTGCATCGCCGGTCCCCCAAAGCGGAGGACGGCCAGCCTGTCACGTGGGAACCGCTTAAACGGTATCAGCCCGAGCTCGATCATCCGTTATGGAAGCGATGGGGGCATGAAGCGTCCCGGTTCCGGCACGGCGGCGGCGACTTTCTCGTTTTCGCGGAGTTTTTCTCGGCGATTGCCGAAGGCTGCGCTCCGGGCGTGGACGTGTACGATGCGGCGGCTTGGAGTTCCGTGTTTGCGTTGTCGATGGAATCCGTCGTTGCCGGCGGGAAGACGATCCCGTTTCCGGATTTTAGGCGGAGGAATAGAGGATGAGCATGGACAAGCCGTATCCTAAATTGGTCATGCGCAAAGAAAGCCTTGCGGATTTGCCCGCGTTCTCTTGTCCGGCAGGCTACACGATCCGCAGCTTTCAGCCGGGCGACGAAAGCCGTTGGGAATCGATCATTCGCCAATCGTTTGAACGAGAGATCGCGTTTGGACACAAAATCGGCGACCTACCTTATTTTCAGCCGGAGCGGGTACTGTTTATATGTTCCGGCGATATTCCCGCAGCTACGGCGACCGCATGGGAAACGGAGCTTTCGGGCGAGCGCTGCGGCTATTTGCATATGGTGGGTGCTCTTCCCGATCACTCCGGGCGGGGCCTCGGTTATGCGGCCAGCTTGGCGGCGCTGCACAGGATGAGAGCTGAGGGGCAGACCCAAGCGTTCCTGGAAACGGACGATTTCCGGCTTCCCGCCATCAAAATATATTTAAGACTGGGTTTTACCCCCGTGTATCTTCATGAACTTCATCGACCGAGGTGGGAGCGCGTCCTTCGGCTGGTCCGTCCGGCCGATTGATGCGCCGTCTTGCGGGAGCTTGAGCTTTAAAGGCTCTTTATTTCATAAACAGGAGGAGAATAAAAATGAAAGCTTTGAAGAAGGTTGGCCTGATCGCGGCCGGAACGATGCTGGTGTACTCTTTATCCTTTGCTGGAATGGCGTCTGCGGCAGCGAGGGGAGAAGAAGCGGCGGCTTCGGCCGTGACTGCGGGCACCGAGTCGTGGCGTCAGACGTCCAGCCAGACGTATTGGCTGCTTGACGCTTTCGAGCGCGGGCAGGGCGTGGCTACCGACGGCAATTCGTGGATTTTCAACTCGAATTACGGACTTCTCCGCACGAGTCTCGACGGCAATACCGTTCAAGCAAGAAACGGGCTGGCGATCCCGGACGAAATCTCCAAGCAAGGCGGGAACCACATCGGCGACATCAGTTATTACAACGGCAAAATCTACGCTCCGATCGAGGACGGCAGCAGCTATCAGCATCCGTACATCGCCTTGTTCGACGCAAATACGCTGGATTACACGGGCACGGCCTACGCGCTGCCGTTGAACCTGCACAAGGGCGGCGTGCCGTGGGTGGCGGTGGATGCCGGGCGCGGCCAGGTTTACACGGCCGAGTGGAGCAACGCTTCCGTGCTGAACGTTTTCGACCTGAACGACATGCACCTGATCAAGACCGTACCGCTCAGCCAAAGCATCGACCGTATTCAGGGCGCCGAAATGTATAACGGCTCGCTGTATGCGTCCAGCGACAACGGCACCCAATCCGTCTACCGCATCGATCCTGATACCGGCAGCGTGGCGGTGGCCTTCGACCGGAACCTGCCGAGCGGCTCGGAAGCGCAGGGCATCGCCGTTCTTCCGACTTCGGACGGCGCCGTTCTGCACATTCTGGACGTAGGCTCCGCCCGCATCAATGTCAACTTCCGCCATTACGCCAAGTAAGACAAATCTCTTTGCAAAATACCGGGAAACGGCGCCATGCCGTTTCCCTTTCTTTTTTGTACCGAGAGTTGCTTAGGATTTCGCGGAATTCATTCGTTGTGCCCCGGACGAATCTGTGATACACTCGGAAAGTAATTAAAGAACTTTAATAAGTTGGCGGTGAATGCTATGAAGCTTCCTTTCGTTCAGCCCAAAATGATGGGGGAAATGATTCGTCGGCAAATTCGTGCGGTGCTGTATCACGATTCGGTATCGACCACGGCCGAGCTTGCGCAGAAAACGGGCATCAGCTTTCCGACGATTAGCAAAACACTGGATGAAATGAACGATCAAGGAGAGGTTGTGTTAACGGGGCTGGGAGCATCCAGCGGAGGCCGGCGTCCAAAGCAATACCGGCTCAATGCCGATCATATGGCGGGACTCGCCGTAGCGCTCGAAAAGGATTATTCCTCCTATGCGCTCCTGAATTATGTGGGCGAGGTGATCGGGCGGGAGAAGCTTCCCGGCGTTTTGCACGACGGACCTGAGCGGTTGACCGAACAGATCGGAACCTTCGTGCAGCGTTATCCTCATTTGCGTGCTCTGACCTTGGGAGTCCCAGGTGCGGTCAATAACGGGCGGGTCTTCCATATTCCCGATTACGAAAAGTTCAAGAACCTCGATTTCAAAGGCTTGTACGAGGAACGCTTTTCGCTCCAGGTTCAGGTGGAAAATGATATGAACGCCACCGTTCTCGGCTATCACGACCGCTCGGGAGACGACCCAAACCGCTCCCTTGTGTACCTGTATCTGGGGCAGAACGGTCCCGGCGCCGGGATTATGGTGAACGGCGACGTGGTAAGAGGGAGCAGCTTTTTTTCGGGCGAAGTTTCCTTTTTGCCGCTTTATGATTCGCACAATTTTTCCCAAGCGGTTCAAGAGCCGCCTTCCGCGCAGGACGGTACGGAGAGGCGTGAGAAGCTCATCGACGCGATGAGCCGTTTGGTCGCCGTGTTTACGGCCACCCTAAATCCGCATACCGTCCTTTTTTGCAGTACGGATATGACCGAACGCGATCTTGCCGATGTCCGGAAAGGAAGCGCGTGCTACGTTCCGGCAGATAACTTGCCGTCCCTTCTTGTCCGGGATTGGGAGGAAGATTACTTCCACGGGCTAAATCAACTTACGATCAGAACGATGCTGAGTCTCGGAATCGATTGATTGCGCAGCTGGCTTCAAAAGGAGAATTGGCATGGAACATTCGCTAAGCAGCCGCCAAATTCAACGATGGCGCGTCGCCATTTATTTTATTTTTGCGCTGCCCGGTTTTGCGCTTGCCAGCTGGGTTTCGCGTACTCCCACGATCCGGGATTCGTTAGGCGCTACCACCGCCGAGATGGGATGGATTATTTTTGGCTTGGCCGTCGGTTCCATCGTCGGATTGTTAAGCGCAAGTCATCTTATTGCAAGCCGCGGAGGGCGCTTTGTCATGATGACCGGATTGGCGGTCAGCTCGGCAGGACTCGGAATCGTGTCACTGAGCGGAGTTTGGCTTAACGGCGGCATTGCGGTGTTTCTGGGACTGGCCGTCTTCGGCTTCGGGAACGGAATATGCGACGTGGCGATGAATGTCGAGGGGACGGCTGTTGAACGCGCCGCTCAAAAATCGCTGCTGACCGGCTTTCATGCCGCATTCAGCGTGGGCAATCTGGTGGGAGCCGTTGCGGGCTCGGCAGCGGTTGGAGTCAGGCTGTCCGTCCTTGCTCATTTGTCGCTTGCCGCGGTTGTCGTGATTTTGTGCGCCGTCTATTTTTTCCGGTTCGTCCCTGCCGGAACCGGGCAAGAGCGTGCCGCGGAGTCGGGCGAACCGCCCATGACCGCGCGGGAGCGTATGGCCGTGTGGAAGGAGCCGCGCACGATTTTGATCGGGATCGTCGTCTTGGGAATGGCGTTTGCGGAAGGCTCGGCGAATGACTGGCTTCCGCTGGTCATCGTGGACGGTTATCATGTCTCCCCGGCAACGGGCTCGTTTGCCTTCGGCTTGTTCGTAGCCGCCATGACCATTTGCCGCGCGGCAGGCGGGATGCTGCTCGACCGGTTCGGCAGAGTCGCCGTCCTGCGGGCTTCCGCGCTATCCGCGATTGCGGGATTGCTCATCGTCATTTGGGGACAAAGCTTCACGGCTGCTGCCATCGGCGTTGTGCTGTGGGGCTTCGGCTCGGCGTTCGGATTTCCCGTAGGCTTGTCCGCCGCAGGAGACGATCCCCGCGGGGTCGCTGCGAGGGTGGGCGCCGTGTCGACGGCCGGGTACCTCGCCTTCCTTGTCGGTCCGCCGATCCTGGGGGTCATTGGCGATTCCATCGGCTTGCTTCGTGCTTTAATTATCGTGCTGATCGGCGTTGTGGTGGCCGGATTATTATGTCATGCCGCGAGGCCAATTGGAGCGCAGACAGAGGATACGAACTTTAAGGCTTAGAGCCGATGCGGAGATGATGCAGAGCCGTTCCTTCCGGGGAGCGGTTTTCTTTTTTTGCCGAACGGTATTGCTTTATAATTTGACAGTAACTATCAAAAGACATGTATTATCATTATGATGTTAGTGTCAAATTAATCCGGTTATCTGAAAAAGGAGCTGCGGGCATGAATAACGATCCGAATTGGGGAAGAGCGCTGGTCATCGGGGGCAGTATGGCGGGAATGCTGGCTGCACGGGTGCTGGCGGAGCATTATGACGAGGTTCTCGTCGTGGACAAGGACGACTTTCCGGGCACGCCCGAAAACCGTCCCGGCACGCCTCAGGCGTATCATCCGCATCGGCTGCTGCCGCGCGGCAAGCTCATTCTGGAGAGCTTGTTCCCCGGTTGGCTGGACGATTTGCTGGCGCAAGGGGCTTTCCCGAAGGAGGGCAAGCGCATCCGGTCCGTCAGCGTTTATGGAACCCTTGAAGTGGTTGACCGAAAAGATGCGGGTGCCAGCCGGGCTTTGCTGGAATGGGTCGTTCGCGAGCGGCTCCAAGTGCTCCCCAATGTGCGTTTTGCAAACGGATGCGAAACGACGGGCCTGCAGAGGGCTTCGGACGGCGCAACAGTTACAGGTGTGACGGTTCGGGAACGGGGCAAGACGGCGCAGTCCACGACGCTCGAAGCCGATCTGGTGCTGGACGCTAGCGGACGGTCCTCCAAGCTGGTAAAATGGCTTCAGGATCTCGGCTATCACGTGCCGGAACCGGAACGTCTGAAAGCCTCGCTCGGCTACAGCACGCGCTATTATAGAATCCCTCCGCACATTGCGGAGCAATGGAGCGTGGTCGTCACCGAAGGCGTTCCAGCCAAAGGGATCGGCACCGCCGTATTCGGACCGGTTGAACAGGATATGGCCGAAGTCGTACTGTATTACGCGGGCGGGCAGCGTTACCCGACGACCGATGCCGGGCTATACGAACAGGAGCTGGCCGCACTGCTGGACCCTTCGATTGCCGAACTGCTGCAAAATTGCGAGCCTCTGGGGCCGCCGCGCGGGTATCGGGTGCCGGAATGCTTCCGACAGCGCTTCGAGCGGATGGAGCGGTGGCCGTCCGGGCTGCTTGTGATGGGGGACGCGCTTTGCAACTTCGACCCGATTTACGGCCAAGGGATCACCGTCGCTGCCATCGAAGCGGAATTGCTGGCCGCTCAACTGCGCGAACAGCGCACCCGGCCGAAGCCGTTCTTCGAGCGTGAAGCGCTCAGGCGAATGCAGGAGGCAATCGATCCCGCCTGGTGGCTCACGGCCGTTGCCGACCTGTGCTGGCCCGGTGTGGAATACACGGGATCCCATTCGCGGGAAGGAATCGCCTTCGCCCAAAAATATTTTGAACTGTACCGCAAGCAAGCTATCGGTAAGCGCGATATGGAATTATTCGGTAAATATATGATGATGAACGGCTTGCTCTTATCGCCGCGGGAATTATTGAACGCGGAGGCGGTCCGCGCTGTGCTGGACGCCGATGGATCGGGCGAGGGAGAGCGGCTGTTAGCCGAATTCGCGATGAAGGATCGGGATCATCAGCTGGAGCAATTTCTGGAGCGGACCATCCCGGCGGGAAGCTATAAATAAAACAAGATCGGAGAGTGTGCAAGATGCCACCGGATGATAAACGAACCATGGGGCTGCGCGAGCGCAAAAAAGCAAAGACCATGGCAGCGGTTCAAATGCACGCGCTGCGGCTGTTCCGAGAGCTGGGCTATAACGCTACGACGGTAGAGCAGATTGCGGAGGCAGCGGAGATTTCGCCCAGCACTTTTTTTCGGTATTTTCCCACCAAGGAGGACGTGCTGCTAAAAGACAATTACGATCCCGTTCTCGTTGACGCCTTTGAAGCTCAACCGTCAGATCTGAATCCTCTACAAGCCATGCGCGGGGCCATGGTTTCGGCGATTGCCAACATGTCTGCCGATGAGCTCGCCACGATGCGCGAACGAAATCAGCTCATCATGACGGTGCCGGAGCTGCGGGCCGCAGCGCTGAACAACCTGACCCAGACGATGCAGCTAATCGCGGAGCTGGCGGCCAAGCGCACCGGCCGGGAGCCGGACGATGCAGCTGTGCGAACCTTCGCCGGAGCGGTCATCGGCGTCAATATCTCGATGCGAAACATCCGGATGCGGACTTCGCTGAATTGCTGGACGAAGCGCTGAGCAAGCTGGAAGCGGGTTTGCCGTTGTAACTTCGGCGGGCGGGAGACCGTCGGAACGACGCAGCCTGCCGTGATGGCTGTTGCCGAAACGACCGACCGGATGGTCGGTTTTTCGGAATGGCGCGGGAATTTCGGGCAGGCCCCGCCCGGTTTATGCGCTTTTTTTATTCGACCTAAACGAATAAGAGATAGCGGCCAAGGCGGCCAATTCCATAACGCCGCCAATCCATGACAAATGCAGAACGGAGGAATACTCCGTCACCAGTCCTCCCAGACCGGCCCCTAAGGTCATCCCTATATTCATTAAGGCGGTATTGAAGCTTAAAACAATTTCCGGCGCTTGAGGCTTTAAAGAAATAAAATAAAATTGTTTTGCGGGAGTCGTTGTCCATGCGGCAGCTCCCCATATCATAAGAGTCAACAGCACCCCGATCGTAGAAGTTACTGTAAAGGTCAATAGGAACAAGGCCATCGCGTGAATGCTCAAGCTAATGGAAATGGTACGGACAGGTCCCCATTTATCGACGGCATACCCGCCAAAACGCGACCCGATCAAAGCAAACACGCCTAAAGTCAAAAGGGATATACTGACCATTTCGATCGAAAAACCGGCAAAGGCGCTCAACAGCGGAGCGATGTAAGCAAAAACCATCGTATACCCGAGAATCCAACATACGGTAGTGAGAAATCCGCTTATCAACCGCCTGTCGCGAATGAAAAGCAATTGATGCTTTAAAGGGATCGGTTTTTCTCCCTCCAGCCTTGGGATGAATCTCGCCAGCAGCAGGAGAACGATCAGCGTAACGGCGGCAAGCATGAGATAGATATAGCGCCAATCCATATAGGCGGCAACCAGCGTTCCGACAGGGACGCCCAATATTAAAGAAACGCTAAATCCCGTAATGACCGTGGCCATCGCATTCCCCTGTTTGGCAGGTGGGGCGAGCCGGGCTGCGTAATTGGTGGCAATAACGATGTACAGTCCCCCGCTCATGGCCAATACAATTCGGGAAAACATCAGCAGGCCGAAATGAGAACTGAAAAAGGCAATCATGCTTCCAGCGATAAAAGTAACCATAGAATAGAGCAACACTTTTTTTCTCTCGAACTTTGCCGTCAGCATCACCAATCCAAGAGCCCCTAACGCATACGATAAAGAATAGATCGTGACCAACTGTCCGGCCAATGAAATCGAAACCTGGAAATCTTTAGAGATGATTTCCAAAATGCCGGATACGACGAATTCTGCCGTCCCCGATACGAACGCGCCTAAAGCTAGCAAATAAATAGAAAATCGGTTCATTCCTTTGCACTCCTTGTCAACCACGTTGCCCTTATTCTATATCGCGTGGTAACATGAGTAAAATTGTTATTTTTCATAAAGGGGATGAGTAAAAGCTCATGACTATTGCCCGCTTTAAGGTTTTGGCCAAAGTGATCGAGCTTGGCAGCTTCACCAAAGCATCCGAAGAGCTGAACATGACTCAATCGGCCGTGAGCCATGCGATCGCCAGTCTGGAGGCGGAATGGGGCGCGACGCTATTGATTCGCGATCGGAAGAAGGAGCTTGTTCTCACCGAGGTCGGACAAAAAACGCTGATTCATATCCGGGAAATTTTAAATCGGACGGAACGCATTCAACAGGAGCTGGCTTTAGCGGCAAGCTTGGAGGCAGGGACCGTGCGTATCGGCACTTTTTACAGCGCTTCCTCCTGTCTTTTGCCTAAAATTCTTGCAAAATTCCAGAAGAAGCATCCCCGAATCGAATTCAGATTTTACGAAGGCACATATGAGGAAATGGCGGAATGGTTGGATACGGGAGTCATCGACATCGGATTTGTTGTGCAGCAAGACAAGCATACGAAATGGGACACGGTACCGCTCATCCAAGATAAGATGGTTGTCGCTTTTCCTGCGGGTCATAAATTTCAGCAGCGCGAAATGATTACGGTGGAAGACTTGCAAGACGAGCCCTTTATTATGCCAAAAGGAATGTATCAATCGCACATCGAAGAAATTTTTCAACAAGCGAAGGTCAAGCCGTCTATCCGGTTTGAAGTGCAGGATTGCAGCACCATTGCTAACATGGTTCAGGAAGGGCTCGGAATCACGATCGGCCCGGAATTGTTTCTTAAGACCCAGCAAAATCTTCAAATCCGCAGCTTGAACGTATCCGATTGGCGTAATGTGGCGTTAGCATGTCCTTCCGTCTCCGATGCTTCGCCGGCCGTTCGAGCCTTTCTTACCGTAGCCCAAAACGTTTTTGTCAACGACAAGTGAATCTTGTGCAGCCGGATACATACCATTCTGTGTCTTCCAAAAGGGAGCCAACGCTTCCTTTAACCTAAGCCGCCTCGTTCGGAAGCGGCTCTTTTCATCGCCCGGCACGGGCGTCCTCTCCGAAGGCGGTCTCAAACCGGGGCTAGGCGCCCCCTCCACGGGCAAATGAAGCCGGCACATCCAGGCGGTAGCCTATACCCCAGACCGTGCGAAGCATCGAAGCGGCAGGCGGCGAGACGGCTTGCATTTTTTCCCGGATGCGCCGGATATGGGAATCCACCGTCCGAAAATCCACGATTACCTCGTATTTCCATACCTCCTTCAGCAGCTCTTCGCGAGTCAACGTTTTATTCTCGTTCAACGCAAAATAACGCAGCAGATCGTACTCTTTCAAAGTTAAAGCGATCTCGTGACCGTCGATCAGCACGCGCCGGGCCAGATGCTCGATGACCAAATGTGGCAGCACGATATCGTGGCGCGATTTGTTCTCCAGCCGAAGCCGTCCCGGAGCGGTCCGCTTCAGAATCGCATGGATGCGGCAGATCAGCTCGCGCGGACTGAACGGCTTCAGGACGTAATCGTCCGCTCCGGCTTCGAAGCCGAGGAGGCGGTCGCTTTCGTCCGCTTTGGCCGTCAGCAGGATCACCGGCGTCGCCTTGACCTGTTTGAGCAGCCGGCAAATCTCGGGGCCGTTCAGCCCGGGCATCATCCAATCGAGCAGCAAAATATCGTAATCGCGGTCTAAAGCCATTTGCAGCGCCTGCGTTCCGTCTCCGGTTTCGTCCACGGCGGCGCCGTCTTTATTCAAATACAGGTTCAATATGCGGCGGATCCGGTCCTCGTCGTCGGCGATAAGCATCTTGTAAGCTAAGGTCATGACAGTTCCTCCTTCACGCTTCTCATTGTAGTCTTAGAATGCCCTGGCGGCATGCCTCGAATGAGTCATTTCGTCGTCGGTCCGGTGAACAAAGCTTGTCTCCTTTGTGACAGCGAGATGGCCCTTTCGTGTCATAGGAACCGGGAGCGAAATTAGGTAAGATGGAGGGGATGCCAGAAGACGAAGAAGGTAAGGAGGCTTTGAGCTTGGACTTTCAGTTGATGATGGAAACGTACGGATTCCGGGTAGTGTGGGGGCCGGAAATGTTTCTGACGGTTGCGCTGGCGGCCGTATTTTACATGCGATACAAGGGCGGCACGGTGTCCGGGCAGCAGATGGCGAGCTTTTTTGTCGGGCTGTTCTTGCTGTACTTTGCGCTCGGAGGACCGCTGAATCTGGGCGGGCACTTCTGGTTCAGCATCCATATGCTCCAGCAGTCCGTGATGTACCTGATCGTTCCGCCGCTGCTGCTCCGGGGGATGCCGGAAGGCTTTTTCCGGGCGCTCAGCGACAATCCGTGGAGCCGGAGGATGATCCTTGTTTTCGGCAATCCGATCTTGGCGATGTTTTTGTTCAACGGCGCGTTTTCTTTCTATCACATCCCGATGATCTTCGATGCGGCGATGTCCAATTATGCGCTTCATAATGCGCTGCATTTGCTGCTGTTCTTCTCGGCGTTCGCTTTATGGTGGTCCGTGTTCAGTCCGGCCGGGGCGATCTATGCGATGAGCGAGCTGAAAAAAATGGGGTATATTTTCATAAACGGCATTTTGCTGACGCCGGCCTGTGCGCTCATCATTTTTGCCAAAGCGCCGATGTACGAGACCTACACCGCTGGCGCGCATCTGCTGTGCCTGCCGTTCTATGCGATTCCGGTGGAGCCGGTGACGTTCTCAAGCCCGTGGCTTACGCCGCTGTCCGACCAGCAGTTGGGGGGCGTGATCATGAAGATTATGCAGGAAATTTCGTACGGCTGCCTGCTTGGCCTCGTGTTCTTCCAGTGGTACCGGAGAGAAAAAGACAAAGCAGAGGACCTTCCCGATCCCCTGCTTGAGCCGACGCCGTAAGCGTTATTTTGATCCGGCGATTTGCCGGATCATTTTTAGAATCTCGTCGTTGTCCATCTCTTCGCCCATCGTATAAATTTTGCGGATTTGGCCTTGCTGGTCGACCAGAAACAGCGAAGTGACCGTATGCACGAACCCGCCGTCCTTCATCTTTTGCACCATCACGCCAAAATCTTTCGCGACGTCCGCCGTTTGTTTCTCCGTCCCGGTCAGCAGCGTCCAGCCGTTGTAATCCATCCCCATTTTGTCTCCGTACGTTTTGAACGCTTGAGGCGTATCGCGCTCGGGATCGAAGGTAACCGATAAAAAATGGACCTTATTTCCCCACATGCCGTCTTTCTTTAATTCATTTTGCAGCTTGACCATGTTGTACGTCGTGGCCGGGCACACGTCCGGGCAATTGGTGAACAGAAACTCGACCAGACGTACTTTGCCGTTCGTATCGTTTAATGATACCTTCCCGCCGTCCAGCCCGCTCAGCTCAAAGTTCGGCGCCTGCTTCAAAACCGGCAGGGGCGGCCCTTGGTTGAACCAGGTAAACAGGGAGATCGCAAGGGCAACCAGCAGGAGGGAGACCGTCAATTTAAACCCGTGTTTTTGAATCCATGGCTTCATCCGTGAATTGTTTAACCTCCGGTTTCATTATCTTTTTGTCGTTCGTTTCGGCTATTCTGCGCGTATTATTTCTTTTCGGCCAGCCAGCGGGCGACGTTGGCAATCTCCTCGTCCTTCAGGCTGCTCTTGAACGCCGGCATGCCTCCGCGTCCGTTCTGGATCACTTTGTACAGCTGCTCGGTCGACAGCTTGCCGCCGACCTTCTGAAGATTCGGTCCCATTTTGCCTTCCAGGTCGTTGCCGTGACAGGCGATGCAGGACTGCTTGTAGACGGCTTCGGCGGCCTGGGCGTTCAGCGGAGCATCGGGAAGGGCCGGAGCGGCCGCCTCCTGCTTGGTCTCGCTCGAATGCCGCTGCACCTCGGCGAACAAAAATCCCATGCCCAGAACGCAGGCAATTCCGCACAGGGACACCATAATCCATCGATGCATACATGCGCCTCCTTTCATTTTCAGGATAATCCTAGCACTTTCGTTTCCGGCTTGTATATAGCACTTTGGAGTCAGACTGAAGCGCTTCCGCCGGGGATTTGTCACGAAATTGTCGATCGTCCGGCGGGAAATAGCCCGACTGAGTCATGGGGGTTTGCTGGAGGGTATGGTTAGATGGAATCACAGAAGTACGATCGTTGATCCGGACGGCGAGAAGATGCGTAAAGAGCGCTTCCGGTAAGGAAAGAGAGGGGATTCCATTCCATGAGTCAACCGATTCGAATTATGCTGGCCGACGACCATGCGCATGCGCGCCAGGCGATGCGTGAAATTATTCAAGCGGACCCGGAGTTCGAGATCATATGCGAGGCGACGAACGGAAAAGAAGCGGTGATGCTGGCGGAGCAGTGGATGCCCGATGTCATTCTGATGGACATCCGCATGCCCGAATTGGACGGCCTGGAAGCGACCAAGCTGATCAAAGAACGGTTCCCGTATGTCAAAATTGTCATGGTTACGGTATCGGACGATATTACGCATTTGTTCGAGGCGCTGAAGAAAGGCGCGCAGGGCTATTTGCTGAAAAATCTTCACCCCGCGTCCTGGCACGAATATTTGCGGGCCGTCGCCATCGACGAAGCCCCCATGTCTCGGGAAATCGCCGTGCGCTTGCTTCAGGAGTTTTCCTCCGTCAGGCAGAGCATTCCGGACCATTCGCCGCTCACCGGGCGGGAAAAGGAAATTTTGGAGTGCGTGGCCAAAGGGAACTCCAACCGGGAAATTTCGGAAATTTTATCCATCTCCGAACATACGGTGAAAAACCATCTGAAAAATATTTTGCATAAGCTGCATTTGGACAACCGGGTGCAATTGATGCGCTATGCCTATGAGAAGGGCTGGATTAGGGGATAGGAAGCTCTACCCAGCGGAAAAAATGATTTAAATGATTTATACGATTGATCCTTTTTTACAGGTCATGGTAAATTGAGGATGTCGTTCATAAAAAATTTCAGAAATGAGTGAGGACTATGAGAAAAACAGGAGTAGCCCAAACCCAAACGAAAAAAACTTGGAGGGCAACGCTTCGTTAACCCTCCAAATCATTGGAGGAAAGCGACTTGAATACTCGGTTCAAGAAATTTTTATCTTATTACAAGCCTTATTTAGGTTTGTTATTTGCGGATCTGGCTTGCGCGTTTGTGGTATCCGCCGTTACTCTGGCACTTCCCTTATGCGTCAGATACATCACCGTAAACGTTTTGGAAGAAGGCGGACCCCGTGCGCTGGAGCAAATCTACGCGATGGGTGCGGTCATGCTGGTTCTGGTCGCCCTGCATACGTTTTGCAACATGTTCGTTTCGTATCAAGGGCATGTGATGGGGGCGAAGATGGAGAGCGACATGCGAACCGAATTGTTCGATCATTTGCAAAAGCTGTCGTTTCGTTTCTATGACGAACAAAAAACAGGCCAACTCATGACCCGGGCGACAAACGATATTTTCTCCATGACGGAATTATTCCATCACGGTCCGGAAGATATCCTCATCTCGGCCCTGAAGTTTGTCGGCGCCTTCATCATCCTGCTTCATATCGACGTTAAGCTTACCCTCGTCGTCTTTCTCTTCCTGCCTGTGATGGGTGTTTACGCGTGGTTTTTCAATAAGAAAATGAACAGGGCGCTAAGAAGAAGCAGGGATCGGATCGGCGATATTAACGTGCAGCTTGAAGATACGTTATCGGGAATACGAGTCGTTCAATCCTTTACCAACGAATCGGTGGAAAAGCAGAAGTTCGCTTACGAAAACAAACGGTTTGTGCAAAGCCGAAGCGACGGCTATAAAAGCGAGACCTGGTTTCATGAAGGGTTAATCGCGCTATCGCAGCTTATTACCGTCGCCGTGGTCGTTTTTGGCGGAGCTGCGATCGTCAACGCTTCTTTGGCGCTGGCCGATTTGCTTACCTTTTTTCTATTTATCGGCATCCTCATCGAGCCGATTCAGCGATTCGTGAATTTCGCCGGGCTTTATCAAGAAGGCATTACCGGGTTCGACCGGTTTATGGATATTATGGAAGTGGAGCCGGATATCCGGGATGCGGATAACGCCGTCGAACTGACGCACGTTCGGGGAAACGTGGAATTTAAACATGTGAGCTTCAAGTATAAAGAAGATCAAGACCACGTGCTCAAGGACGTTTCTCTGCATGTCAAGGCCGGAGAATACGTTGCGTTGGTCGGGCCTTCGGGCGCCGGCAAAACGACCCTCTGCTCGTTGATTCCCCGTTTCTACGAAGTCAGTGCAGGGCAAATTTTGCTTGACGGGACGAATATCAATGAGGTTAGCTTGCATTCGCTCAGGAGGAACATCGGCATTGTCCAGCAGGATGTCTACTTGTTCACCGGAACCGTCGCAGACAATATCCGCTACGGAAAAATCGACGCAAGCAGGGAAGAGATCATTGAGGCCGCCAAAAAGGCGAATGCGCATGATTTTATCATATCGCTGCCGGATGGTTATGATACGGATATCGGCCAACGCGGCGTGAAATTATCCGGGGGACAAAAGCAGAGGCTGAGCATTGCGCGCGTTTTCCTGAAAAACCCGCCCATTCTCATTTTTGATGAAGCGACCAGCGCCTTGGATAATGAAAGCGAGAAGGCCGTTCAAGATTCCTTGGAGAAGCTGACGGACAATCGCACGACCATCGTCATCGCCCACCGGTTGTCCACTGTCAGAAATGCGCAAAGAATTGTCGTGTTAACGGACCGTGGGATGGAGGAGCAGGGAACACATGAAGAGTTGATCGCATCGGGCGGCACCTATGCGAATTTATATAATATGCAATTAAAAATCTGACGGATTACGGTCAGAAAATAAAGCGGCAGTCCGGGACTTCATGTTACGTCCAAGGCTGTCGCTTTTATTTACGCACACGAGCGCATGGCATGACAACGAATAGAGTTCTTCAAAATGTAATCTAAACCATATTTTAGGTTGATCAATCCATTGGAGGCCGTTTATAATGAAGTTACAACTTCTGTAAACGCTGTCATTTAATCTGCTTTGGGACGAAGCTTTGATCCGAAAATGAGGAGGGAATTTGATGTTGAAAAGAGGAAAGCTGCTAAGTTTTTTTCTGCTATTCACTCTCCTGATCGCCCTGATGCCCATCGGCCATGCGAATGCGGCCCCGAACTGGAATCTGGTCTGGAGCGACGAATTTAACGGCAATGCTTTAAATTCCGCCAACTGGTCTGCGGAGATCGGCACGGGCCAGAACGGGTGGGGAAACAACGAGCTGCAATATTATACGAACCGGCCTGAAAATGTGCGGGTTGCGGACGGAAATCTCGTCATTACGGCGCGCAAGGAGTCTTATGGCGGCATGAACTACACCTCTGCGCGGATCAAAACCCAAAATTTGAAAAGCTTTACTTACGGGAAAATCGAAGCGCGCATCAAGCTGCCTTCCGGTCAAGGGCTGTGGCCGGCATTTTGGATGCTGGGCTCGAACATCAATTCGGTCGGCTGGCCCGGATGCGGCGAGATCGACATTATGGAACGGGTCAACAACAATCCGCATGTCAACGGCACCGTACACTGGGATGCGGGGGGACATGCCGATTACGGGCGGGTTTCCGGTAATCTCGATTTTTCCCAGTATCACGTGTACAGCGTAGAGTGGGACTCCAAATATATCAGATGGTTTGTGGACGGCCAGGAATACAATGCTTTTTATATTGAAAATGGAACCGGGAACACGGAGGAGTTTCAACGGCCGTTCTTCCTCCTGCTGAATCTTGCCGTAGGCGGGAATTGGCCCGGCAGCCCCGATCCTTCCACACCGTTTCCGGCGCAAATGCTGGTGGATTACGTACGCGTATACCAAGCTTCGCCGGGCATTGTTAACGGAGGCATTTATACGATAGCCTCCAAAGCCAGCGGCAAGGTGATGGATGTCGTGGACGTGTCGACGCAGAGCGGGGCCAAAATACAGCAATGGACCAACTATGTCGCCAATAACCAGAAGTTCAAGGTGGAGAGCACCGGGGACGGTTATTACAAGCTCACGGCCATGCACAGCGGAAAAGTGCTGGATGTGCCCAATTCGTCGACTTCCAGCGGCGTGCAGCTGCAGCAATGGGACGATAACGGCAGCGCTGCGCAAAGGTGGAGTATCGTCGATGTAGGCGGCGGCTATTTCAAGCTTGTTTCCAAAGCGAGCGGACTGGTCGCGGACGTATCCGGCTCCTCGACCGCTGACGGCGCGGCGGTCCAGCAGTGGAGCGACAATGGAACGGATGCGCAAAAGTGGTCGTTTGTCAAAGTCAACTGACCTGTCGGCGCTAAACCAGCAGCACTAAAGCAGCCTTCTTTCGTCAAAGGCTGTGACGACAAAGAAACCGTCTCCTTTGCACCGGGGATCATACCCCATTGCGCAAAGAAACGGTTTCTTTTTTTACGATTTACGAAGCGGGGAGCCGTAAGCCGTTCTATGCCGCGGGCTACGCTTTGGCGCAGCGCGCTCTGAACTGTTCCGCGGCAGCGACCATGTTGCGCAGAGAAGCGACCGTTTCTTCGACGCCTCTCGTTTTGAGTCCGCAATCCGGATTGATCCAGAACAGCTCCGGCTCCAAAACGGACAGCGCGCGTTCGATCGTGCGGACCATCTCGTCAACGGCCGGCACCCTCGGGCTGTGAATGTCGTACACGCCCAGACCGATGCCCTGATCGTACGTGTGCTCGTCGAAGCTCTGCATCAGCTCGCCGTGGCTGCGCGACGTTTCGATGGAAATGACGTCCGCATCGAGAGCGCGGATCGCATCGATAATGTCATGAAACTCGCAGTAGCACATATGCGTGTGAATTTGCGTCGTATCCTTTACGGCGGCGGAAGTCAAGCGGAAGGCGTGTACCGACCAGTCCAGGTAATGCTGCCAATCCTGCCGCTTCAAAGGCAAGCCTTCCCGCAGCGCGGGCTCGTCGATCTGGATCATACTGATGCCCGCGTTCTCCAGCGCTTCCACCTCCTGGCGCAGCGCCAAGGCGATCTGGTAGGAGACTTGCTCCCTAGATATATCGTCGCGGACGAACGACCAGTTCAGGATGGTGACCGGACCGGTAAGCATGCCCTTGACCGGCTTGCTCGTCAGCGACTGCGCATAGACCGTTTCCTCCACCGTCATCGGCTGGATAAATTCGACATCGCCGTAGATGACCGGAGGCTTGACGCAGCGGGAGCCGTACGATTGAACCCAGCCGTTCCGGGTGAACAGGAAGCCGTCCAGCTTCTCGCCGAAAAACTCCACCATGTCCGTCCGTTCGAACTCGCCGTGCACCAGCACGTCTAGGCCGAGCTCTTCCTGAATCTTGATCCAGGCTTGAATTTGTTCCTGAATGAAGGTCCGGTACTGCGCTTCGTTCCATTCCCCGGTTCTCCAGCGTTTGCGCGCTTGTCTCACTTCCGGCGTCTGCGGAAAGCTGCCGATCGTCGTTGTCGGCAGGAGCGGGAGCTGGAATTTATTTTGCTGGAGAATATGGCGCACGGAATAAGAGCTCTGTCTGGCCGATGGTCCCCCGGCAATATGCCGGGTAGCCGCACGGACGGTTGTCCGGTTGCGGAACGGGGAGGCGTTCAATTCCCGGACGAGCTGTGAGCTTGCTTCCAGCCCGGACCGTACGGCGTCCGTTCGTTCTCCGGCCGCCGCCTTGCTCAGCAGAACGACCTCGTCCAGCTTCTCGTCGGCGAAGGCCAGGAAGGGCAGCAGTTCGGCGTTGGCCCGCTCTTCCGTCCGGGTCGTCACCGGAACGTGCAGCAGGCTGCAGGAAGACTGAACGATCAACGTCCCCGACGGGACGAGAGCGGACACCTCATCCAGCAGCTGCAGCTTGGCTTCGAGGTCGGCCAGCCATACGTTGCGCCCGTCGATCAATCCGACGCCCAGCGCCTTGTCGGCCGGGAACCCATGCGTCCGCAGGGCGGCGATATTCCGCTCCGCTCCGTGGACGAAATCGAGTCCGATGCCTTGAACCGGCAGAGCGATCGTCCGCTCGTAGTGCTCGACCGAATCGAAATACGTCTGCAGCATCAGCTTCAGACCGGGAGCGGCTGCATGAAGCTGTGAATAAATGTCTGCGATTCGCTCCATATCGGACTCGGATAAAGACGTAACCAGAATCGGCTCGTCGATCTGCACCCATACTGCGCCTTCCTGCTCCAGTTCGGTCAAAATTTGCTTGTACAGCGGCAGGAACAATTCGCTCAAGACGTCCAGTTGTTCCGGCGCATAGCCTTTGGACAGCTTGAGGAACGTATACGGTCCGATCAAAACCGGCTTCCCGTCGATCCCGAGCTTGCGCTTCGCTTCGCGGTAAGCTTCCAGCGGCTTGTTCACGGTCAATGTTGGAGTCAGGCCGTTCAATTCGGGCACGATGTAGTGGTAGTTCGTGTTGAACCATTTGGTCATCTCGCACGCCGGAGCGCCTTGGTTTCCGCGGGCCATGGCATAATAGGTGGCGAGAGGAACCGGACCGCCGTCGTAAGCAAAACGTTTCGGAACGAGCCCGAACATCGCCGCCGTATCAAGCATATGGTCGTATAACGAAAAATCTCCTACCGGAATGAGCTCGATTCCTTTTTCCTGCTGAACCTTGAGATGCGCCAGGCGGAGCGCCTCCAGCCCGCTCAAAAATTGCTCCTCCGGCAATTTGCCAGCCCAAAACGATTCCAGTAGCTTTTTCCATTCCCGTTGTGCCCCGATGCGCGGGTACCCGATATTGCTGCTTACGATCCGACTCATGTTTATATGCCTCCTCAGGTTTTGTTTTTTCTCCTCCATTTGAATCCTGAAAACACAAAAAAAGGCATCTTTACCCTAAAGCGAAAAAGGATAAAGATGCCCCTCGTTGAATACGCACGGCGGTTGCCATCTTTAACACCTCCCTATCTCCCGTAGGTAAAAGCAGTGCTGTCAGAACAGGCAGGTCTCCTGGCTCCGGAATCATGGTTTTGCGCCGGCCTTCCCAATCCGCAGATCAGTGGCTAAGTATGGCGCAAAACTCCTCCGTTACAGTGGCGGGACCGCGCCGGTTTTTCACCGGCTTCCCTTTTAAGCTCCGATACGCGAACGTAGGGGAGCACCTGTTCCCACAATATTCAGTTGTGATTCTGTATCAATATACAACTAAACCGATAATGATACAAGTATTATTTTTATAAGGCGGTATTTCCAGCGGAGGCGGGGCCGCTCGGTTTACTGCGAAAGAGCACCTACGCCCCCATAGCCGTTTTGCAAAAAAGCTTTCATCGCTTCGATGCTGCGGGGCGGGGCATGGCTTTTGCGAACGGCTGCCGGGAGCGCTTGCCAAAGCTCCAGCAGCATCGGCGGCTCCAAACCAAGCTGGCGCAGCTTCTCTTCGTCGGCGAACACTTCGTGCGGTGGACCTGCCATGCAGCATACGCCTTGGTCCATGACCAGCACCCAATCGGCCCAAGCGTAGGCCAGATTCATATCGTGGGTCGCCATCGCGACCGTAATCCCTTGCTCTTGGGCAAGGTCCAACTCCTCCAGCAACTGCCGCTCGGACAAGCGGTCGAGGTAAGCCGTCGGCTCGTCCAGCAGCAGAAGCTCGGGCTCCAGCACGAGCACGCCCGCCAGCGCGACGCGCTTCTTTTGCCCCAGACTCAGTTGGTGAATCGGGGTGTCGGCGAGAGGCTTCAGCCCCATGGAGAGCAGCATCCGCTCAGTACGGACGGCAATCTCGTCCTCCGGGAGTCCGGCATTGCGCAGACCATAGGAGACGTCTTCGTATGGCGTATTCAAGATCAGCTGCTGCTCCGGGTCCTGGAAAACAAGACCGACCTGCCGGCGAAGCCGCAGCAGGTCGTCGCGGCGGTACGATAGAGGCGCGCCCTTCAGCTTCAGCTGTCCCGAAGCGGGGCGGTGGATGCCGATCGCATGCAGGAAAAAGGTCGATTTGCCGGACCCGTTATGGCCGCAGATCGCCGTCTTTTTTCCTTGCGGGATCGTTAAGGTCAAGCTGCGCAGCGCTTCCTTCCGGGTACCGGGATAGCTGTACCGGAGGTCCAGCGCTTCCAACATCGGTTTCATACGATTCCCCTCCAGCGGAGCCAACACTCCAGCAGCAATAATATCGCAACGCCGATGCCGCTTTCGAGGCGGTAACGGGCAGGAACCGTACCGGCCCGGTAAGGGGCAAGACGGATTTCCTCGGTAAATCCTCTTGAGACAAGACCGTGCGACAATCCTTTGTAGCGATGCATCGTCTTGACGAACAGCCGGACGATCAGCATTGCCGTGTCGTTCAGCTTGCCGCGAAAGCCGTTGTGTCCTCCGCGGGCCCGCTGCGCGGTATACAGATCGTGCGCCGTCTCCGTCAAAATAAACAGGAAGCGGTACGTGATCAGCATCAGCTCAAGCGCCAGAGTCGGAACCCGCAGCCGTTTCATGACTTGAAACAGCTCGGCCACCGGGGTCGTGAACATGACGAACGAAACGGCCGACAAGCAGGCCGCTGCCCGCATGAACAACGCCGCAGCCGTATGCAGCCCTGTCTCGGTGACATAGACGGACCCGTACGGCCGGGACCACAGAACGAACGCAGAGGAGCCGGGAGCGGCGACGCTTCCCGGCTGGATCTCGATGAGCAGGGCCGGCAGACTGGCGATAAAAAACAGGCAAGCCGTTCCCAGCATCACCATATGAGCTTTCAGCGGAATTCGGGCATACCGGACGACCCACACGATCATCCAGGCGAAAATCGCCGCTTGGACGGGAGGATGCGACCCGTAGGACAGTATGAACAGCGCGGCTGCGAAGCCGCATTTCCACATCGGGGACATGCCGCGCAGCCGGTTGCTGTAAGAAAGTGAATCGATCAGCCGAATCATTGCGGTTTCGACTTGGACGCCTTACCCCGGAACAGGCCGATCACGTACCCGATAAATCCGGCTCCGATGGCAGCCTGCAGCGCGAACAGCATGCTTTCGGTTTCGGCCGGCGGCTCCAGCAGTGACGAGAACCAGGGCTCGTAGGACGGCTGGATCGTCTTGATCATTTCTTCGGCGGCGCCGTCGGCACCGCCGAACTCCGCGTTCACGAAGAGCAGCGGCAGCACGGCCAGTAGGACGACGGCGACAAGCAGCAGGATGTTTTTGGTTCCGGTTTTCATAGCTCGCGCGCTCCTTTCATTTTACGCTGCAGCAGCGACAGCTCTTCTGAGCTGTAGGCTTGCAGCCAATTCCAGATCAATACGGTCAACAGACCTTCGCTGATGGCCAGTGGAATTTGCGTGATGGCGAAAATGCCGCCGAATTTGAGGAACGAAGCCGCTACGCCGCCTTGCTCGGCCGGAAAAGCGAGCGCCAATTGAAGCGACGTTACGATATAAGTGGACAGGTCGGCGAGCGCCGCCGCCGTGAAGATGGACAGCTTCTGCTTGCCGGTCGACTTCATCATTCCTTTGTACACCATGTAACCTACGAACGGACCTGCGACAGCCATGGAGAAAGCGTTGGCTCCGAGGGTCGTCAGCCCGCCGTGGGCAAGCAGCAGAGCTTGAAACAGCAGCACGATGGAGCCCAGCACGCTCATCGGCAGCGGACCGAACATGACCGCTCCGAGCCCTGTGCCCGTCGGATGCGAGCTGCTTCCCGTCACGGACGGAATTTTCAGTGCCGACAGCACGAAGGTGAAGGCCCCGGCCAGACCGAGCATAATTTTCAGCTCCGGCGTTTCCTTCGTTATTTTCCGGAGCGCCCGCAGCCCGAGAATGAAGAAGGGGAGAAAGGCGGCCCACCAGAAAACGGCCCAGCCGAACGGAAGAAATCCTTCCATAATGTGCATGGCGTAAGCGGATTCAGGCGCGTTCAACGACAAATACAGCGTTAAACCGCTTACCAAAAGCAGGGTGCCGATCGTCTTTTTCTTTTTCATAAATTTTTCCTCCTGAACGATACTCGTAAACCTAAAAAAGACCCATCCTGTAGGATGGGTCTCGGGTACGCGTGCCAATAAACGACAATGCACAGGTCATTGTCCGGCTATGCTCGTACACCGCTCCTTTCCGCGAAGGCTTTGGGGTGCATCTATAAGGTAGGTCTCCTGGCTCTCGGATCGTCGATTTCTTTCGCCTTCCCCGATGGGTGAATCGAGTGACGTCATGGAAAGAAACTCCCCGAATACAGTGGCGGGACCGCTCGGGATTTGCACCCGATTCCCTGTTACCCTTTGCTCTGCGCAAAGGCACCTTATCGATTTCGTTATGCGATTGTCTACAAAAACTATTCGATACAAACAGTGCATTTCCTTTCGAATGTCCGAAAATTTTTACTGGTAATATCCTTCAGTCGATTTGCGGAACGTTTTGAATTGATCCGCATCGTGCCCGAACCACACTTGAGAGTTCGTTCGCTTAGCCAGCGTGCGGATTTTCTCTACCGCACTCCGGTAACCGAGCGAATCGTACAAAATGCCCGGTGGCCTGACCGGCGGGCCGAAGCTTTCCGCCGTATAGATGGCATCGGAAGCGAGGATGATTCCGCCCGTTTCCGGCATGTCGACGTGCAAGCCTATCATGCCCCAGGCATGGCCGCTTCCAAAATTAAGAATCTTGATCCCTTCGGCCAGATCCAGGTTATCTTCAGTGCGCTTGACCGTTTTCCACTGCAAATGGTTTTTGATCCACGCATCGATGTCCGCCCAAATATAGCCGCCTTCTTTTTGATTTCGGGCATAGGATTGCAGCGCGCCGTTCAGCTCGTCTTCGTGGACGATAATCGTAGCGTTCGTGAACATCTCCAGGCATCCGGCATGGTCCAGATGCAGGTGGGAGGCAATTACGAACTTGATGTCCTCGGGTCTTACTTTCAGCTGCTCCAGCCGGTTATGCAGGTAGCATTCCTCGCTTGCCACCCAGGGAAACGCCTGCTGGGTCGCTTGGGTCCAGCGTCCTTGGGCGCCCATCGAGTTCGGATTGCAGGACGTATCGAACAAAATTTTCCCTTCCGGATGATCGATCAATACGGTGTAAATCGGAAATTCAACGAACTGCGTCTGCGCATTGGGGTTGCTGACCGTTGCCGGATTGTGCATGGCGATCAGCCAGTTTTTGTCCATGCTCATCCGGCCGTTGTCCATCACATATAGCTTGGGCCGGGCTTTCATTAGATTTGACATGTTCATTCCTCCCATTAATAAACAAATATATTCGCTTGTACGCTCGCTCATGCTCTGGATTTCAACTTTGGCGGGCGGTATAGACATACAATAGTAGATAAACTAAAATTACATAAGTAGGCACTTTTTTGTGTCCTGGATACTTCCAGGTGCATAGGAGGGAAATCATTTGACATCTTCAACCGAAACGAGACCACGCGGAAACTCGCCGGCGACTTGCGGCTACAGCAGAGTTCTTGAATTGATATCCGACAAATGGACGGCGCTCGTCATGTATACCCTGGAAGACGGGAGCGTCCGCTACGGGGAAATGGGAAGAAGAATCGACGGGATTTCCAAAAAAATGCTGACGCAAACGGTCCGGAAGCTGGAGCGGGACGGGCTGGTCCGACGCCATGTTACGCCAACCGTGCCCCCAACCGTCGACTATTCGCTAACCCCGCTGGGCGAAACGCTGCTTCAACCGTTGAAAGAGCTAAGGCAATGGGCAAGAGTAAATTACCCGCATGTCGAGACGGCGAGAGCCGACTACGATTTAGCGCATGGCGGAGATTCCCAATCACCGGCGGAATGAAGCTGGCCGGAAGGCTCGTGAAAAGAAAGTGATGACCAAAAGCATGATGACATTCCGCAGCTTTCGGAACCTCGTCATGCTTGATTTTTATAGCTAAGGGGAGAGACGGGGTTGGATACTGACGGTAGTATTGTTGGGGTTTGGGGAGCTATGGGTGATGTGGATGGAAAGTTCGAAAGGTGGAAAAATGAAGGGAAATACTTAGCGGGGTGTGAGGTTCTAGACGATGTTGAAGCCCCGCATGGTTGGGTTAAATGGGTCATTCCATCATTTAAATATATTGTGGTTAAGTGTAATCTAAATTCCTATAAAGAAACATTTATTCATATCATTGAAGACCACTTACCAAATAATGGCTACACATTGGTTGGAGCAGTTCATGAATTTTATGACCCTAAGGATAATAACGGTGAATTGTCTTTATTTTTCCCTATCGAGAAGATATAGCACATTTTACCGATACCGCATATTGAACCCTGCTAATCCACTCGTACACCTCTATTCCTTCAATTGACCGCTTCTCAACAAAGCTCAGGCAATCGTTCACGCGGTTGCCTTTTTGCATAGACGTTTTCCGGTAAATTTCGAAAAAAGCCTTGACTGACGCGGGCTTGTTGTCTAATATAGTTTAAGATTGTTAATTAAGAATGATTCTCAATATCGTTATATTGATAATGAATATCATTATCGAATTATTTACCACTAAACTATTGTTAGGAAACGTTATGAGAAAAACTTATTTGGTCCTTGCCCTGATTGTTTTATCCGTTGCTTCTTTATTCATTGGCGCGAAAGATTTGACGCTAACCGATATCGTGCAGTGGAACGAGGAAAAGGTCGAGGTGCTGATGATCAGCCGGTTCCCGCGCTTGATCAGCATTCTGATCGCCGGCATGAGCATGAGCATCGTGGGCCTCATTATGCAGCAGCTCAGCCGCAACAAATTCGTCTCCCCGTCGACCGCGGGCACGATGGATTCGGCCAGCCTGGGTATCCTGGTCGCCCTGCTAGTCTTCACGGAGGCGACTCCGCTGCTGAAGATGTCCGTTGCCTTTATCTTTTCGCTGGCCGGTACATACGTGTTTATGAAAATTCTCGACCGGGTGAAATTCAAGGATGCGATCTTCATCCCGCTCATCGGTCTTATGCTCGGCAATCTCATCGAATCGATGACGACCTTTTTCGCCTATAAATACGATCTGATTCAAAGCATGTCGTCGTGGCTGCACGGGGACTTCTCGGGTGTGCTGAAAGGCCGCTACGAGCTGCTGTACATCAGCATTCCCGCCACAGTGCTGGCGTACTTGTTCGCCAATAAGTTTACAGTCGCGGGGATGGGCGAGGATTTTTCCGTCAACCTCGGATTGAATTACAGGCAGGTGGTCAACATCGGACTTGTGATCGCAGCCCTGGTCACCTCGGTCGTCGTGCTGACGGTGGGCATGATTCCGTTTCTGGGCTTGATCATTCCGAATATCGTCACCATTTATCAAGGGGACAACCTGAAAAAAAATCTTCCCCATACCGCTTTGCTCGGAGCCGTCTTCGTGCTGGCCTGCGACATTTTCGGGCGGGTGATTATTTATCCGTATGAAATTTCGATCGGATTGACCGTGGGGGTTATCGGAAGCGGGATTTTTCTGTACCTGCTTATGAGGAGAAAGAAATATGAGCAATAAAGTCAAGTTAATCTTGCTTGCCGTGATCGCGGTGGCTTTGATTGTGCTGTTTATGGTCATCCAGTCGGGCGGCAATTGGGATTACATTCTTCCCCGGCGGGGCAAAAAGGTGCTCGCGCTGCTGCTTACCGGCTTCTGTATCGCCTTCTCGACCATGATATTTCAGACGATTACGAACAACCGGATACTGACGCCCAGCATGATCGGGCTCGATTGGCTCTATATGCTGATCCAAACCGCGATCGTCTTTATTTTCGGCGCAACCAGCCTGACGACGATCAGCAATCAATGGAATTTCGCGCTGTCCGTCGGAATGATGGTGCTGTTCGCACTCCTGCTCCATAAGCTGATGTTCCGCAGAGAGGGAACGAACATTTATTATTTGCTGCTCGTCGGACTCGTTCTCGGAACGCTGTTTCAAAGCTCGTCCTCGTTCATGCAGATGCTGATCAACCCGAACGCGTTCCTGGTGCTGCAGGGCAAGCTGTTTGCCAGCTTTAGCAGCGTCAACGCGGATCTTTTGACGATTTCGGTCGTCGCGGTGCTGGTCATTACGCTGTATTTTAAGAAGCTGCTTACCTATCTGGACGTCATTTCGCTGGGCAAGGAGCATGCGATCAATCTGGGCGTGCCTTACGACAGCATCGTGAAAAGACTGCTGATCGTCGTCGCGATTCTGGCATCAATCGCTACCGCTCTGGTTGGACCGATTACGTTCTTCGGGCTGCTTGTCGCCAACGTCACGCACCAATTTTTGCGCACGTACCGGCACAGCCAGCTTATTCTCGGAGCGGTCCTGATCGGGATGATCGCCTTGGTCGGCGGGCAATTGATGGTGGAACGGGTGTTCACCTTTACGACTACGCTCAGCGTCATCGTGAATTTCATCGGCGGATCTTACTTTCTATATCTTTTGTTGAAGGAGAACAAATCGTGGTAGAAGTACGCAACGTAACGAAAACCTACGGGAACAAGCGCGTCGTCGATCAAGTCTCCGTCAAGGTCAACAGAGGAAGCATCACCGCTTTTATCGGGCCGAACGGCGCCGGCAAAAGCACGCTGCTGTCCATGATGAGCCGCCTTCTGACGAGGGATGAGGGAGAAGTATGGATCGAAGGCAAGGAAATCGGGCAGTACAAGAGCGGCGAGCTGGCCAAAAAGATCTCGATTCTGAAGCAGTCCAACCACATCGGCATCCGCTTGACGGTGCGCGAGCTGGTCAGCTTCGGCCGCTTTCCTTATTCGCAGGGCAAGCTGACGAAGGAGGATTGGACGTTCGTCGACGAAGCCATCCGCTATATGGAGCTCGAAGATATGCAGCACAAGTATATCGATCAATTGAGCGGCGGCCAGCGGCAGCGGGCCTACATCGCCATGGTCATCGCGCAGAATACCGAGTACATTTTGCTGGATGAGCCGCTCAACAATCTGGATATGAAGCATTCGGTCCAGATTATGAAGGTGCTGCGGCGGCTGGTCGACGAGTTGGGCAAGACGATTGTCATCGTCATCCACGACATCAATTTTGCTTCCTGCCATGCCGATTACATCGTGGCGCTCAAGGACGGGAAGCTGGTCCGCGAAGGCCCAACGGCGGAGATCATCGAGGAGTCCGTGCTCAAGGACATTTACGACATGGATATTCATATCGAAGACATCAACGAGAACAAGATTTGCGTGTATTTTACTTAGCCGATTGTCCAAGGGACGCCATGCTGTCCTTTGCAATAAATATGACGATTATCGAGGTGGTCAAAGATGAAAAAAATGTCATGGATGCTCATGATCATACTGCTGGCCGTTATGGTTGCGGCGTGCGGAACGAACGGTTCGGGCAGCTCCAATAATGCGGCAGGGGGCGCAGGCAGCGGCGATGCGAAGAACGCGAACACGGCCGCGCCGAAAGACGGCGAAGAGCTGACGATTAAACATAAGCTTGGGGAAACGAAAGTTAAAAAGAATCCGAAAAAGGTCGTTGTATTCGACTTCGGCACGCTGGATTCGCTGGATAAACTGGGCGTAGAAGTGGCCGGCGTTCCGTCGAAAAACCTGCCTTCCTATTTGTCCAAATACAAGGACAGCAAGTATGCGAACGTAGGCGGCCTGATGGAGCCGGACTTTGAGAAGATCAACCAGCTCAAGCCCGATCTGATCATCATCTCCGCACGGCAATCGGCCAAATACGAGGAGTTTAAAGCGATCGCTCCGACGATCTTTATGGGCGTTGAGGACAAAAGCTACATGAAATCGTTCGAAGACAACGTGAAGCTGCTCGGCCAAATTTTCGGCAAGGAAGCGGCAGCAGAGAAAGAGTTCGCCGCCATCAGCGACTCTGTTAAGAAGCTGAAGGAAAAAGCGTCCGCAGGCGGCAAAACCGCATTGGTCATCCTGACGACCGGCGGCAAGACCAGCGCTTACGGCCAAGGCTCGCGCTTCGGCATTATTCACGACGAATTCGGCTTCACGCCTGCAGACAAAGATATCAAGGTGGAGACGCACGGTCAAAGCGTAACGTTCGAGTACGTGGCTCAGAAAGACCCGGATTACCTGTTTGTCGTCGACCGCGACGCCGTTGTCGGCAACGGTACGCCGGCGAAGCAAATCGTGGAAAATGAACTGACGAAGAAGACGAAAGCCTACAAAAACGGCAAAATCATTTATTTGGATTCGAACTATTGGTACCTGTCCGGCGGCGGCTTGCTTTCCGTGGCCGAGATGGTGAAAGAAGCGGAAAAAGCGGTGCAATAACCGCGCTGTCATAGCGCTGCAATCATAAATAAGCTCCCTTCATTGCCGACCGGCGATAAGGGAGCTTGTTTTGTTAAGTGAATAATTATCGCGCCGGCCGTTAACCCTATCTTCATCTTATCGGGTGGAGGTTTGGCGATGGACTTGGAAGAAGAAAAGGAAGGGTATTTCGAACATTTTACGAATAACAGCATTACGACGCCTCCGAATCAGGAGGATCGGGCAGCGACCGATGGAATCAGCAAATTCGTAGAGCGGGCGATGGACAGCCTCGCCGGGGAAGCGGACGATTCCGGTTCGGGGCGGGCGCGCTCTTCGTCGGAATAACATGGATTCGGTACACATCCGAGAAGCGGCTTTTCCCGAAAGGGAGGAGCCGCTTTTTTCGCGTTGTATCGCGGGTTTGGAGCATGCAGGCAAAGCTTGTTTTGCATATACTGTTATAAAACAGTAAAAAATTTTTAAAAACAGTATTGAACAGTTTGGAATGTTGTTATATAATAACCTCATCAAACAAAAACACTGTACTATAATAATAACAAATGGAGGTAGTTCACATGAATTGTCCGATATGTCACGGTCACGGCGAAATTGAATCTCCTAACTTTCATTCCGGCGGCGTATCTGCGAACGACGAAAAGCAGACGCCGGAATACCGGGACGCCTTAGGAAAGAAGGTTACCATCTGCTTCTGGTGCTGCGGCAACGGCTACGTAGAAAGCCACGAGTAGTCTGCATCGATTTCCAATCGCTAACATCGTAATCACTCATATAACTTATAACCAATTTCAGGAGGGCAAAAGGGATGACAACCAATAATCGTAAAGCGCAATCGGAACAGCTTCAGCAAAAATGGAATTCCAAACGGTTCGAAGGGGTACGGCGCCCTTACAGTCCGGAAGACGTCCTTCGCTTGCGGGGCTCGGTGCTGATCGAGCACACACTGGCACAGCGGGGAGCCGAGAAGCTGTGGAAGCTGGTTCATACGGAAGATTACGTTCATGCCCTGGGCGCCTTGACAGGCAATCAAGCTCTCCAGCAGGCGAAGGCGGGACTGAAGGCCATCTATCTCAGCGGCTGGCAGGTGGCGGCGGACGCCAACCTGAGCGGCCAGATGTATCCCGACCAAAGCCTGTACCCCGCAAACAGCGTGCCTGCCGTAGTCAAACGGATCAATCAGACGCTGCAAAGAGCGGATCAAATCCAGCACGCGGAGGGGAAAGAGAACATCGACTTTTTCCTGCCGATCGTGGCCGATGCTGAAGCGGGCTTCGGCGGACCGCTCAACGTCTTCGAATTAATGAAAGCGATGATCGAAGCGGGAGCGGCGGCCGTTCACTTCGAGGATCAGCTCTCCTCGGAGAAAAAATGCGGACATATGGGCGGCAAGGTGCTCCTGCCTACCCGGCAGGCGGTCCGCCATCTGATCGCCGCCAGACTCGCTGCCGACGTCATGGGCGTGGATACGATGATCATCGCCAGAACGGATGCGAATGCGGCCAAGCTGCTGACCAGCGATATCGACGATAACGACAAGCCGTTCCTGACAGGCGAGCGTTCGCCGGAAGGCTTCTATTATGTCAATGACGGCCTGGACCAAGCGATTTCCCGCGGTCTTGCATACGCTCCTTATGCCGATATGGTCTGGTGCGAAACGGCCGAGCCGAACTTGGAGGAAGCGCGGCGGTTTGCGGAAGCGATCCATGCGAAGTACCCCGGCAAGCTGCTGGCGTACAACTGCTCGCCTTCGTTCAACTGGAAGCGCAAGCTGGACGATGCTACAATCGCGGCGTTCCAACGGGAATTAGGAAAGATGGGCTACAAATTCCAATTCGTGACGCTGGCCGGCTTCCATTCGTTGAACCACGGTATGTTCGAATTGGCTAGAGGGTACCGCGACCGCGGAATGGCCGCCTACTCGGAGCTGCAGCAGTCGGAGTTCGCCAGCGAGCGCCACGGTTACGAAGCAACCCGCCACCAGCGCGAAGTCGGAACCGGCTACTTCGATGAAGTGTCGCTTGTCCTGTCCGGAGGCGATTCCGTGACGACGGCGCTCAAGGATTCTACCGAAGCAGAACAGTTTGCGGGATAAGGAGGCCGAGGCGATGACGTATCATGCGGTTTCACAAGGCGTGCTGCTGAAGGGCCGAATGCATAACCCGGCTTATTTTGAAATCCTGACTCCCGACGCGCTGGAATTTATAGCGGAATTGGAGAAAAAATTCGGTCATCGGCGTCTCTCCTTGCTGAAACAGCGGGAAGAGCGGCAGGAGCGGATCGATGCGGGGGAACTGCCTGATTTTTTGAAGGAGACCGCGGACGTTCGCAGCGGGGATTGGCGCATTGCGCCGATCCCGCCCGATCTGGCCGACCGCAGGGTCGAGATCACCGGGCCTGCCGGCGACCGGAAGATGGTCATTAACGCGCTGAACTCCGGCGCGAAGCTGTATATGGCGGATTTTGAAGACGCGAATTCGCCGCAGTGGAGCAATTGCATCGAAGGACAAATCAACATGCGGGACGCCGTGCGGCGAACGATCCGGTTCGAGTCTCCAGAAGGCAAGACGTATGCGCTGAACGAGCAGACGGCCGTGCTGAAGGTCCGCCCCCGGGGCTGGCATTTGGAAGAAAAGCACGTGTGGATCGATCAGCGTCCGATGTCGGCGGGACTATTCGATTTCGGCCTGTTCTTCTTCCACAACGCGCAAGCGCTGCTGGATCGGGGGAGCGCCCCGTACTTCTACTTACCGAAGCTGGAAAGCCATCTGGAAGCGAGATTGTGGAACGATGTTTTCACCTTTGCTGAGGAGAAGCTGGGCATCCCCGCAGGCACGATCAAAGCGACGGTGCTGATCGAGACGATTCTGGCGGCTTTTGAAATGGACGAAATTTTGTATGAGCTGCGGGAGCACAGCGCAGGCCTCAACTGCGGACGATGGGATTATATTTTCAGCTACATCAAAAAGCTCAGAAACCAGGAGCATGTCATTTTGCCGGACCGCGGCTTGGTGACGATGGAATCGCCGTTCATGCGGGCGTATTCGCTGCTGGCGATCCAAACGTGTCACAAGCGGGGAGCGCCCTGCATCGGCGGTATGGCCGCGCAGATTCCGATCAAGGACGATCCCGAAGCCAACGAAGAGGCCATGCGGAAGGTTCGTGCGGATAAGACGCGCGAAGCGACGCAAGGGCATGACGGAACCTGGGTCGCCCATCCGGGCCTTGTGCCGGTCGCCCGGGAAATATTCGACCGCCTGATGCCGGCGCCCAATCAGATCGACCGGCAGTTGACGGGCATCGAAGTGACCGCCGCCGAGCTGCTCGAAGTTCCGCAGGGACCGATTACGGAAGCCGGCGTGCGCACGAACATTCATGTCGGGCTTCACTATTTGGAAGCGTGGCTGCGCGGCTACGGCGCGGTGCCGATCCGCAACCTGATGGAGGACGTAGCTACCGCGGAAATTTCACGGGCGCAGCTGTGGCAGTGGATTCACCATCCGAAGGGCATTCTGGAGGACGGGCGCAAAGTAACGGCCGAGCTGTTCGGAGAACTGCTCGAAGAAGAGCTGAAGGCAATTCGGGAGCGCGTTGGCGCCGACCGGTTCGAGCAAGGACAATATATGCTGGCGAAGACGCTGTTTAGCGATATGACGACGTCCGCGACATTCGAGGACTTTTTGACCATCCCAAGCTATGCGCATTTATAACGAATGGAGGAGAAGGACTATGCTTCAATCATCGACGAAGTTTTACGAGCAGCTTCCGGCCAAATGCTGCAACCGCTGCGGCGAAACGGTAGAGGAGCTGGCGGATTGCTATCATACGGAGTGCTATAAATGCTCGGAAACGGTATTTTATCCGCTGTCGCCCATCTTTCTGAGCATGTACAATACGGCGATTCAAGAGTAGCGGGCCGGATCGACGCACACAAAACAGCTCCTTTCCTGTGCGGAAGGGAGCTGTAAGTTTTTGGGCGGCTATTTCAGCTATTCATGTCCCGCCGCCGCGTAGGACTCGGCTGCCGCGGTCAGGTAGTACGCCAAGCCGGTTTGCTGGCCTTCCAGCATGCGAAGATGAAAGTCGTCGCCGAGGAAAAAGCGCGTTTGGGCTGCAAAATCCGCAGCGGTGACGGGATGTCCGTGCTTGTTCATAAAGACTAGATGGTCCCGGATCAGCCGCTGAATTTCCGCGTCGCTGTGCTTGGTCCCCGTACGCAAAGCTTCTGCGATATGATTCATAAAGGCCGCCGCCTCCTGAGCCTGCTCATTCATGCTTTGCGCATCGATTTCTGCGGCATCGAGCATGTCGTAGCCGTAGGTTTCCTTCAAATGCCGATTTTGCTCCTCCAATGCTTGTTCCCATTCCTGCGCGCTTTCAAACCCTTTGAACATATCTTGGCTATTCATGATTTCTCCCTTCTCCATGCTGGCCATGGATTGCTGTAACGTTTGAATGATCGTTTCCAGCCTTTGCTTGCGGAGCAGAAGCAGTTCCTCCTGCCGCGCGAGAATCGTGTGCCGCTTAGGCTCCTCTTCAAGCAGCCGCGCGATTTCCTTCAAAGGAAAATCCAATTCCCGGTAAAACAAAATGTGCTGCAGACGTTCCAGCTCTTTCATCCCGTATATCCGGTATCCTGCTTCACTGACTGCGCACGGCGGCAGCAGCCCGATTTTATGGTAATGATGCAGCGTCTTGACGGTTACGCCGGACAAGGAAGAGATTTCTTTGACCGTATAGAGGATGTCGTTTCCCTCCCTTCTGTCTTTAGTGTACAGACTCCTCTAAGGGGAGGGTCAAGAAAAACTTATCTCAGCATATACCGTATGGCGGATAACAGTAACAAAGCCGCAACTCCGAAACAAAGCCGCATGAGCCATTTTTCCTGCCGGTCAAAGACATTCATGACGTTTCCCCCTTGACGTACTTGGCACTGAACAAAAACAGTCGGAGCAGCAGCACAAGCGCCGGAACCAAGAGCACGAGACCTGCTACGAACGAGACGATTAACGCCCGTCCCATGGTTGCATTCGTGACACTGCTCGAAAGCGTTAAATACGGATAAAGCAAATAAGGAAGATGCGAAATCCCATAACCGAAAAATGCAAAGGCAAACTGCAGCATCACCATCACAAAAGCCGTACCGTAGTTTTTCCGGCGCCAAATCAGCCAGATGGAAGTCACATAGCTTCCAAAGGACAAACCGAACATCCACCATACCTTAAGCGTATTTTGGAAATGCTCCGGATTATGGTTGCGAAGGGCGATAAAGACAAAGAGGCTGGAAATAATCGTCGGTATGCCTCCCCATAAGGCAAAATAGCGAAGCCACTCAAGCGCTCTCTTATCTTCCGCATGATCGGCGTAATAGGTCAAGAAAGCTGAACTGATAAATAGAACACTCGAAACGGCAAGAAGGACGACAGCCCAAGAATAAGTGCTGAAGAACAGCTCCTCCATCAGCAGCGTAACGGTGTTTCCGCTGACGGACAAAAAGCCTCCTTCCGAAATGGTAAATACGGTCGATAAAGCGGCCGGTATAAGCAGTCCCGTCGATCCGTAGGCAAGCAAATAAAGATTACTTTTCTTTGCGCCATAATTGGCAAAGGCATAGAAAGATCCCCGTACGGCGAGCAGGATGAGCGCTATGCTTCCGGGAAGCAGCAAGGCGGTTCCGTAATAGTAGGCCGTCTCCGGAAAAAAGCCCACAATGCCGACGAAAAAGAAGACAAGGAAAACATTCGTTACTTCCCATACCGGCGATAAGTATCTGGAAATGACGGGCCCAATCACGTTTTCGATTCCGATGACCTTGCCGTAATAAGCGTAAAACCCGGCACCGAAATCGATGGACGCAACAATCAAGTAACCGTAAAGAAATATCCATAGAACTGTGATTCCAATTTGCTCCAATTGCATATTGATGTCCTCCTACAAAATAATTCGCCGTTCCTCCAGCTCGTACTCCGCCGGTTTATTGCGGAACAATCGGCTGAGCACGAGCAGGCAAACTATGCCTAGCAGGAGGTACAAAGCGGCGAACAGCCAAAAGGTGATTCCGACATGAGGATTCGTCGTCACCGCATCGGACACACGCATGTATCCCCTCAAAATCCACGGTTGTCTGCCTACTTCCGCGTAAAACCAGCCAAGCTCGATGGCGAGCAAGGAAAAGGGCCCTCCGGCAAAAATGGCCCAAAGCATCCAGCGGTTATAAGCATTCCGGCGTTTCATTCGGGTCATGATGAGGAAGATGACGGGAACGGCCAGCAAGTAAAAGCCGATGCCTACCATGGCATCAAACAAATAATGCACATAGAGTGGGGGCCACTGGTCTTCCGGAAAATCGTTTAAGCCGACTACCGTTCCGTTTGGATGGTTAGTCGCGAGAACGCTGAGCGCCCAAGGAATTTTTATCGCTCCCTTGATCTCGTTCGTGACCGGATTCAGTTGACCGCCGATCACAAGCGAAGCATGGCTGCTTGTTTCGAAATGCCATTCCGCCGCGGCAAGCTTCTCAGGCTGATTTTCAGCCAAAAATTTGGCGGAAGCGTCTCCTATCCAGATTGTGGCTGCCGCAAGAAGAAGTCCGGTCATCATATTCAGCCGGATCGACTTTTTGTAATAATCGTTGTTTCGTCCCCGCAGCATAGAAAATGCAGCAATCATCCCTAATAGAAATGCAGCGGTCAAATAAGCGGAAGACAGCACGTGGGCCACTTTTGAAGGTGTCGCCGGATTCAACATGGCCGCGAGCGGATCAAGACTGGTCAGCTTGCCATTTTCAATCGTAAACCCTTGCGGCGTATTCATAAAACCATTGACCATCGTAATAAACAACGCTGAAGCGGAGGAACCGATGACGATGGGAAGGGTCAGCAGCCAGTGAAGGTACGGATTGCTGAACCGATTCCATGTGTACAGGTAAATACCGAGAAAAATGGCTTCGAAGAAAAATGCAAAGGTTTCCAAAAAAAGCGGCAAGCTGATCACATTGCCTGCAAACCGCATAAATTCCGGCCATAGCAGGCTGAGCTGAAGACCGATACACGTTCCGGTAACGACACCTACGGCTACGGTAATGACAAAGCCCCGCGTCCATCTTCTTGCCATGAGGGAATAGTGGGGGTCCTTTTTCCTGATCCCGATCCATTCGGCAATGGAGATGAAGATCGGGATGCCGACGCCAACGGTGGCGAACAGGATATGAAAGGCAAGTGTCATTTCCGTCAAGCCGCGGCTCCAATTCAGCGCATTCATCTTAAGCCCTCCTTGCTTACGATCATCAAACCCTTGGCGATATCGTTGAGTTCCACCGATTAATATTCCTGTCTTTTCCAAAAAGTATACAAGGAGGCAGCGGCAGCTTTGATTATAAAAAAACAATAAAAAAAAGCCGCGAGATTCGCGACTTTGAAAGAAAATATTTTGTTTGGTTATGCCATCCCTTCTTCGTTCGTTTGTGGGGCTCGAAAATAAAGGTAAACACCAATGGCTAATGAAAGAATAATGATCGTTGCCGATGTCCATTGTGCCGCCGTCCAATGAAATAAGTACCTCGTGGAATCTCCGCGCAGCATTTCCAGCAGGAACCGTCCGATATTGTAGAGGATATTGTAAGCAAGAAACAGGTAACCGCGTTTTAATTTTTTTCGCAAAAGAATCATGAGCAGGGCAAAAATGATAATATCCATTTGCCCTTCCCATACTTCGGCAGGCCATAGCGGTTGATCGCCATAGGTGGCCCTTGCGTTGGTACCTTCGGGATACAAAATGCCAAAATTGCCGCCTGTCGGATCTCCGAAAGCATCGCCGTTCATCAAGTTGGCATCGCGGCCGATGCTTTGGGCAAGAATGAGACCCGGAGCGCATAAGTCCGCCATTTCCCAAAACGATAGTTTGTGCTTTCGCACATACCAAATCCCTACGAGAATCGCCCCGATCACTCCACCCTGAATCGACAAACCGCCATGCCATATCGCGATAATCTCTTCCGGATGCTTGGAGTAAAACTCCCAATCAAAGAAAAATACCGTCCAAAATCTTGAGCCGATAATGGCTCCGATCATCATCGGCACAATCAAGTTCATCAAATGCTCTGCCAAATGATCTTTTTTTTGCAGCTTGGCTAACGTGATCGTAAATCCAGCGCCAAGAATAATCGCCAAAACAAACAAGATGCTGTACGAACGAATGGGAAAAGAACCTAGGTGTGCAATGTACTGATGCAATCCGTCCACTTCTTTCTGCGTTAGTATGATAATGAAAATAATAATTTAGTACGCTATGCCTTTTCAAGTGCGTTCATTCACGTACCCGTCAGATCATCGACCCAGGATTTCAAGGCCCGGCCTTTACCGGGTTAATCAACGGCGGCGGATACACCTCAGGTGTCGAAGTTCCCGGCGAACCGGAAACGATTCACTTCATTTTCTGTAAACGGGCCTTTTTCGGATATCACGTCAGCCCTACCGGTTTTATTTATCGTTAAGGCTGAGAAGACTCCCTCTTCAACAAGGGGGAGATGAATCAGCATCTCTTGTGTACGAATGCGAACATATGTGCTATAATTATCATAAAATCACCAAAAGAGGTAAAAGCTCGCATGTTGC